>DEVL01000002.1:287645-288093 GCA_002363385.1 Stenotrophomonas maltophilia | reverse complement strand
TTCCCCCCCCCCCCGGTCCCCCATGCCGCCCCTGCCCCGCCACGCCCTTTGCCTAGCCGTCGCGCTGTCCATCAGTCCGGCCCTCCACGCGGCCGACGCCGATCCCGCTTCCGATGTGAAGGAACTGGACAAGGTCCAGGTGCTGGGGCGGGCACAGACCCTGTATCGCGTGAATGACGCGGCGGTGGGCACCCGCACGGATACCCCGCTGGAGCTGGTGCCGCAGTCCATCCAGGTGCTGCCCCGCGAGTTGATCGACGATCAGGCCGCACGCCAGGTCACCGATCTGTATCGCAGCATCAGTGGCATCAGCTTCTTCAGCTATGCCGGTGTCACCCTGCGCGGCTTCCGCCAGGAGAATGTGCTGTATGACGGGCTGCGTGGTGATCCCTACGCGGGCTTCTCGGTGCCGCAGCTGTTCAACATCGAGCGCGTGGAAGTGCTCAAG
>DEVL01000002.1:0-287549 GCA_002363385.1 Stenotrophomonas maltophilia | reverse complement strand
GTGGAAGTGCTCAAGGGTCCGGCCGGCGCGCTGTACGGTGGCGGCGATGCGGGCGGTGTCATCAACTATGTCACCCGCAAGCCGTCGGCCAAGGCCGAGCGCCGGGTGGAGGTGCAGGTCGGCAACAACGATTTCCGCGCCGCCTCCGTCGAAGCCACCGGTGCACTGAACACCACCGGCAGCGTGCGCTACCGCGCTGGCCTCTACAGCGACACCGAAGACGGCGTACGCTGGAACACCGACAGCGAAAGCGTGATCGGCGATGCGTCGATTGCGTTCGACGTGGGCGAGACCGGCGAGATGGTGCTGCAGTACACCGACATCACGCAGAAACTCGGCGGCAATCGCCTGCGCGGGGTGCCGGTGAACGATGCCGGCACCTTCCTGACCGACCGCCGCTGGAACCACAACGAGGCCACGGACTTCCTTGATATGGATGCCAAGGTGGTGCTGGCCCAGTACCGTTTCTCGCCTACCTCGAGCCTGGACCTGGACGTCGCGGCGCGGTGGTTCGAGAACAACGAACACCAGATGTACCACGAGCCGATGGGCCTGATCGACCGCGATCGTGACGGCACCGCCGAGTGGATGACGCGCCAGCTGCGCAACCAGATCCGCGCCAACGATGCCTTCGCAGCCAACGGCAACGCCGTCTGGCGGCTCAGCACCGGAGGCGTGGACCACAAGGTGCTGTTCGGCGCAGATGTGTACCAGATGGACGCGGATTTCAACGCCCAGACCGCGAACAGCGCGGATCTTGCCCGCGGCGCCGGTCCTGTCCCGGGCATCGACCTGTTCAACCCGGTGTATGGCGTGACCTCCTATCACGAGTACAACCTGGCCGCCCTGCCCTGGCGTGCGACCAGCACCCGCAGCAAGCGCTACGGCGGCTACCTGCAGGATGAGATCACCCTGACCCCGCGCTGGCACATCCTGGCCGGGCTGCGCTGGGATGGTTTCAAGGATGACGACCGCATCGCCGGCAGCAGCGTGGATGGCGATGACATCAGCTGGCGCCTGGGCAGCACCTTGGTGGTCCGCGATGGTGTGAACGTGTATGCCAACGTGGCCAGCGGCTTCGTTCCGCAATCGGCGGCCAACCAGAATGCCGACGCCGGTGGTCCGTTCGATCCCGAGCGCAGCCGGCAGTGGGAAGTGGGCATGAAGAGCCTGCTGGCCGAGCGCATCACCCTGAACCTGGCCGCATACCGCATCGAGCGCAGCAACATCGTGCAGGCCACCGGCGCGGTGATCGATGGCGTGAACCAACTGGCGACGCTGGGCCTGGTGCGCAGCAAGGGCATGGAACTGGACCTGCTGGCCGACGTGACCGACCGCTGGGTGGTCAATCTCACCTACGCCTATAACGATGCCGTGGTGAAGGATGCCGGCACCGGTGGCATCACCAATGCGTCGGGCGATCGCTTTGCCAACGCACCACGCAACAAGCTGGGTCTATGGACCCGTTACGACTTCCCGGCGATCCAGTCGGCCGTGGGCTTCGGTGCCGACCATGTGGACGAGCGCATCAGCCTGGATGGGCAGACGGTGAAGCCATACACCACGTTCGATGTCAGCTGGAAAACGCAGTGGCAGCAGTGGCAGTTCCAGGCCAACCTCAAGAACGTGTTCGACAAGGTCTACGCAGCCAGCGGCTTCACCGGACGCACGGGGCACTTCCCGGGCGAGCCGCGTCGTGTGTATCTCCAGGCGGCATACACCTTCTGATGCAACCCACGCGCCCGCCTTCGCCAGCGCGCCTGCCCGCCCCGCCCGCAACCGGTGGCGGGCGTCGGCGCTGGTTCGAGCTGCACAGCTGGATCGGGCTGAAGCTGTGCCTGTTCATGGGCTTCGTCTGCCTGACCGGCACGCTCGCGGTGTTCTCGCAGGAGATCGACTGGCTGCTGCACAAGCCGATGCGGGTGGCCGACGGTGGTGACACCGCCAGTTGGGGGCGCATGATCTCCGCCGTGCAGACCGCCCGGCCGGACTGGGAACTGGAGGGCATCAGTGCCGGGCACACACGATTGTTCGCGGCCCGCGCGCAGATGCGCCTGTCCGATGGCCGCAGGCGTTTCGTGTGGATCAACCCCTACACCGCGCAGGTCACCGGCGACACCGGCTGGTTCAATGTGCAACGCCTGCTGCGCAACACCCATCGCCATCTGATGCTGCCGGTCATCTATGGGGTGCCGTTGGTGACGGCACTCTCGGTACCGTTGCTGCTGTCCTGGCTGGGCAGCCTGTACATCTACAAGAAATGGTGGCGTGGCTTCTTCAAGCGTCCCGATACCGCGCGTCCGCGCCGCCTCTGGGGTGATCTGCATCGCCTGGCCGGCGTGTGGTCGATGTGGTTCCTGCTGCTGATCGGCATCACCGGGGCGTGGTATCTGGTCGAATCCCTGGGGGGCAATGCGCCGGCGGCCCCGGTCACGAACCTGGTGGACGGCGACGGACCAGCGCGCCCGGTGGACCCCGCGGCGGTCGATGCCGCCGTGCGTCACGTGCGTGAGCAATGGCCAGCGTTCACGCCCACCGGCGCACTCGTGAGTCGCGATGGTCGCGGACTGGTCCTGGTGGGTGAGGCCACTGCCTGGCTGGTGCGCGAACGGGCCAACAACATCGCGCTGGATCTGCAGGACGGCACCGTGCTGGGCCGCCATGACGGCGGCGATCTGAGCGTGCATCAACGCATCGCGGAAATGGCTGACCCACTGCATTTCGGCAGTTTCGGTGGCTGGCCGATCCGGCTGCTGTGGTTCCTGGCGGGCGCCCTGCTCACCTCGTTGTGTTTCACCGGCGTGTACATCTACGGCCTGCGCACCGCCGATGCCTTGCGTGCGCGTGCGCGAAAGGCGGCGGTATGAGCCTGCAGAAGACGCCCGGTCCCTGGCGTGCCGCGTGGCGTGGCATGGGCCGTTGGCGATGGCTGTGGCTGGTGTTGCTGCTGCTGTGGCTGGGCTTCCTGCCGGCGGAATTCAGCAAGTAGCCCGCCCTGCGCGACACCTGGCGGTGCCGCGCAGGTGGATCAGACGCTGATCAGAAGCTGTAATCCACCGATACACCCACCGTGCGCGGCTGCATCATCACCGCATTCCAGCGGCGGTAGCTCTGGGCCGAGCCAGCGGGAATGGTCCGGCCGGCGGCC
The DNA here is from genome assembly GCA_002363385.1 of Stenotrophomonas maltophilia. Classification (GTDB taxonomy): domain Bacteria; phylum Pseudomonadota; class Gammaproteobacteria; order Xanthomonadales; family Xanthomonadaceae; genus Stenotrophomonas; species Stenotrophomonas maltophilia_AN. The sequence continues at coordinate 284,401 of DEVL01000002.1, read as the reverse complement.
ACGTAGATGTCGCGGTTGGTGAGGTTGGTGACGAAGAACCGCACGGTCGTGTTCTGGCTGCTCACTTCGGCGGTCAGATCGACCGTGGTGTAGCTGGGCAGCTCGAAGGATTGTGCAGACGCCACCGAAGCCTCGCGCTCGCCGTAATAACGCAGCGCGCCGCCGACACTCCAGCCCCAGTCGCCACTGGTGGGGAACTGGTAGTCGGCCTGCAGGCTGCCTGCCCACTCCGGTACCTGCGGCAGCTGTGCGCCGGATTCGGCCTGATTGGCGCCGCCCGGACGCGCCGGCGGAATCGGCGAGGTCAGCTGGGCATCGGTATAGGCCAGGCTGGCACTCAGGCGCAGGCCATCGACGGGCATCAGCGCGCCGGTGAATTCCACGCCCTGGCTGCGTGCGCTGCCGCCGTTGACGCCGTAGGAAATGCCTTGCGGTGTCAGCAGATTCAGGCGGATGTCGTCCCAGTCGATCCGGAACGCGGCCACTTCGATCAGCGCACGACGATCCCAGAAGTGACTTTTCACGCCGGCTTCGTAGTTGATCAACGTATCGGACTCGACCTGCGAGGGGACATCCGGCGCGGCCGGCAGGATGGGGTTCGGGCTGCCGGCACGGTAGCCGGTGGCCACGCGCAGGTAGGCCATGGTGTCCTCGCCCAGGAACAGCCGCGGGCTGGCGCTCCAGGTGGTCACGCTTTCCGACGACTCGGTGACGCGCTGCACGCCATCGCCGCCCAGCGGGCCGCCCAGCGTCTGGCGGAAGACCTGATCGTTGCGCGCATGGCGAACGCCCAGGGCCAGATCGAAGCGATCGGTGAACTTCCAGGTGGTATTGCCGAAGAGCGCCTTCTCTTTATAGCTGGTCAGCACGGAGGCCTTGAACAGATTGAGCACCGGGGCGAACGCCGGGCTCAGTGCGCTGCCGTCTTCGATGTACGCCGCGTCCTCATCGGTGTAGAACGCGCCCACCTGCCACTGCAGGCGGCTGTCGCCCTTGGAGGTCAGACGCAGTTCCTGGGTCCACTTCTTGAGTTCGATGTCGGTGTCGAGCGCGGCGTACGCCATCACCGGGCCCACGCCGGGGCGCTGGCCCAGCAACGGAATGTACTCGACGGACTGGTCCTGCAGGCGCCACGAGTTGGACTTCATCCAGCTGCTGGCGGAAGTGAAATCTGCCCAGCCAAGGTCCCAGTCCACCGTCAGGCCATAGACGTCGTACTTGATCGTGCTTGGCTGCAGGAACAGGTACTCGTTGGCGTAGCCCGGCAGCTTTGGTTTGAAGGTGACCGGATCCAGCGCGACAGTCGCGAAGTTGTCGCCCTTGTTTTCCTGGCGCATCGCGGTCAACAGCACGTCCACGGTGTCCGAGGCCTTCCACAGCAGCGAGACGCGACCGGCATTCTGGTGCACATCGTTGGTGTCGCGTCGATGCAGGACGGTGTTGTCGATCCAGCCGGGGCTGGTCTGCTCGGCGTAGCTGGCGCGCAGGGCCAGGGTGCCCTTCACCAGCGGCACATTGACCGCCGCGCGCTCGGAGTGCCCGACCCGACCGCCGTCGTCCACCACGCGCATGGTGGCGCCGGCACGGCCAGCGAAGTACTCCAGGTCCGGCCGCTTGGTCACGTATTTGACCACGCCGCCCAGCGCACTCGCGCCGTACAGCGTGCCCTGCGGGCCGCGCAGCACTTCCACGTTCTGTACGTCGTAGGGCAGCAGATCGAACATGCCCGAGGTGGCACCGGACAGCGAGCCGTTTGCGGTCAGTGGCACGTCGTCCACATAGATCGACGTGGCGGCGGTATTGCCCATCGGGGTGATGCCACGGATGGAGATCGTCGAGCGGCCCGGCGCGCCCAGGCTGCTGACCTGCAGGCCCGGCACCAGTCCGGCGAGGTCGTTCATGTTGTTGACCTGCAGACGGTCCAGCTGTTCTTCGCTGATGACGCTGATCGACATCGGGATATCGGTCACCACTTCCACGCGTTTCTGCGCGGTGGCGGTGACCGTGCCCAGGGTATGCACGTCGTCACGATTGGTTTTTTCAGCGGCCACCTGCGCCATGACCGGGGCGCTGCAGCCCAGGGCGAGGATGCCTGCAGCGCAGGCCAGCGACAACGCGTTGATTCGGGGCGAACAGTGACTCATGTGATGAGACCTCGGTAGCGAGCAGGAAGCCCACGGCAATGGGCACGAAGTGCGGCAGTCAGGGCGCCCCGGGGTTCAGGGGCATGCCGGCCTGGCAGTGACGCTCCTGGGAAATGATGGATGCTTATGAGCCCATGTAGGACACAATAGTCCTGTTCAGAGAACTGTCAATCCCGCGTCGCACCATCGTCATGAAACGGTGTGCCGGGTCGTCTCCCACTCCCACGGTCAGCCGCCCCAGACGGCCTCGTCGCACCAGATCGTGCCGTCCCGATACACCACGCCGGGCGTACGGTCCAGCTTGAGGAAGGTCGGGCCATCCAGATCGACCAGGTCGCACAGTTGGCCGACCACGAAGCCGGGCGCGGCCCCCATGCTGCTGCACACCATGCAGCCGACCATGACCCCCAGCCCGGCCTCCCGCGCGGCCGCGGCAATCAGCAGCGCCTCGGTGAGACCGCCGCATTTGTCCAACTTGATGTTGAACACATTGAAGCGACCCTGGAGTCCCTCGACGTCCGCCAGGGTCAGCGCGCTTTCGTCTGCGGCCAAGGGAATGGGCGATGCAAACCCGTCCAGATCGGACTCGCGCCCGCGCGCAAGCGGCTGCTCGATGAGGGATACGTCAGCGGCGAGCATGGCGGTCACCAGACGGTCGAGATCGTCGATCTGGTAGCCCTGATTGGCATCCACACCGAGCCACACGTCCGGACGCACCGCGCGGATGGCCTCGACGCGGGCAGTGTCCAGATCCAGATCGCCGCTCAATTTGACCTTGATCGAGCGCGCCTGCCGATATGCCACCGCAGCGGCCGCCATTGCCGATGGCGCATCGGCGCCCACGGTGAAGGTCGTCGGCAAAGGCCGCGGCGCTTCGAGCCCTGCAAGCGCCCAGACCGGCCTGCCCGACTGCTTTGATTCCAGCTCCCACAAGGCAGCATCGACCGCATTGCGTGCACCGCCTGCCGGCAGGATCGACCGCAGTTCTTCGCGCGTTGGATGTGCCTGGATGGCATCGCGCGCCGCTTCGATCTGGGCGCGCATGCTGTCCAGGTCCTCGCCGAGGTAGTACACCCCGGTGGCCTCGCCTCGACCGATATGCACGCCGTCATCCAGGGTGACGAGGATGGCCAGCCGGCTGTCGAAGACGTGACTGGCAATGCGGAAGGGGGCGGCCAGACGAAGCGCATCCACCGCGATGCCGAGTTTCAGGCGGGCCATCAGGCGTTGACCCCGGTGGCAGCGGGGTCACGACTCAACGGGGGCGTTGCCAACAGCGTGATCGAGCACATCTGGATTCCCTGCCTCAAAGTGAGCATTTCTCACATTGAGACATTAGTTCTCCATAAAGAGAACTGTCAATGGGCGCCGCGGTTGGCGCTCTCCCTGCGGGTCAGGGTGACCTCACTCGCTGGCGCGGCCGCCGGCGCGAGCGCAGCTGCGATCCGCGAGACATGCTTGTTCCAGTCGAACTTCTGCCCTTCCGGCGTCCAGCCCAGCCGCACGATTACCGCATCCTGCGACGGGATCACGGCCACGATCTGATGGTTGTGGCCCATTGCCATGAAGGCATCGGGTGGAACGTCCTGCAGCACCTTGCGCCCTTCTTCATCTGGCGCCGCCCGGTTCAACCAGAGCTGCGCGCCGTACGAGGGGCGCGGTGATGCGGGGGTGGGGGTCAGAGCAAACGCCAGCCATTGTTTCGACAGCAGGCGCTTGCCACCCGCTTCGCCGTGGTTGAGATGCAGCAGCCCGTAGCGCGCCCAATCGCGAGCCGTGGCGTAGCCATAGGAACTGCCGACCAGCACGCCCGATTCGTCCGGCTCGATCAGCGCGCTGCGCATGCCCGCCGGCTCGAACAGTCGGGTCTGCGCGAACCGGGTCATGCCTTCCAGCGTGCCGCCGGTTGCGTCGAAGACAATGCGCGAGAGGATGTTGGTGGTGCCCGAGGAATAGCTCCAGTGCGTGCCGGGGGCGTGTTCAAGCGGCATCGCGGCGGCCAGCGCGGCCATGTCGCCCGCCTCGAACAGCATCTTGATCGACTCGTTGCCGGGCTTGTAACTCTCCACGAAGGTGAGCCCGCTCGACATCGTCAGCAACTGGCGCAGCGTGATGGCGCCCCGTGGGTCGCCCTTGCCCTGCCACTCGGGAACCGGTGCCGGGTCATCCAACTTAAGCACGCCGTCATCGACCAGCAGGCCGACCAGCGTACCCATGATGCTCTTGGTGGCTGACCAGCCGAGCATGCGGGTGTCCTGATTGAACCCCGGCGCATAGCGCTCGGCGACGATCGCCCCACCCTGCACCACCACGATCGCCCGGGTGTCCGGGTAGCCGCCCACGTTCTGCTCCTCGAACGCCGCACTCACGGCCGCATCCAGGGCGGCGCGGTCGAGCTTCGTCTCGGCGGCCGCCTGCAGCGCCGGAGCCGGCAGGTCACCCTGCGGCCAGGGTCGTGCCGACAGCGGACGCAGCGGTGAGAGCCGTGCGGCCTGGGCATCGAGCGTCTTCAGCGGCATGTCGCCGGTGGTCAACGTACAGCCGACGGCCGGTCGGTGCAGCGCGGTACGCGTGGCAGCGCCAGGCGCGGACGCGGTGACCGTCCCGGCCTTGCGATCCACCGACAGCGCGACCGCCTTGGTGAACGGCGCCAACGCGTGGATGTCGTCGCGCAGTACGTCAGCCTCGGCACGGTTGGCCACGAAAATGCCGGCGCAGGCGATCTGTGCGGAGACCGCCGTGCCCAGATCGTCCGCGCTGGTGATCGGTGGTGCGGCGGCGAGTGCCGGCGCGGACGCGGCGAGCGCGAGGGCAAGGAGGCTACGGCCGGTGGAATGTCGGATCATGAGATGTGTCCTGTGGTTGTTGGGGCGCGCACGTGGATCAGCGCGTGCGGCATTGGTGGCGCAGCGCCGCGCCCGCCCGGGCGCCGGTGTGCTTGCCGCCCTCGAAGCTCACCACACCGTTGACGATCACGGTCTCGATGCCGGTCGGCGCGCCGGCGGGTGCGTCCCAGCTCGCCACATCGTCCAGTGTGTCCAGATCGAACAGGACGATATCGGCGCGCATTCCCTCGCGGATCAGCCCGCGATCGCTCAATCCCATCCGCTGCGCGGGCCAGCTGGTCATCTTGCGGACTGCATCTTCCAGGGTGAGCACCTGGCGTCGCTTCACATACTCGGCGAGGATGCGCGGGAAAGTGCCGTACGCGCGCGGGTGCGGCAGGCCGATGGCGCCGTCGCTGCCGTAATTCACCGCGGCGGCCGCGTCACTGCCGATGCTGACCCAGGGCTGGCGCAGCGCGAGCTGCACATCCGCTTCGCTGATCATGAAATACAGCGCCACCGCGCGATTGGGCAACCCTTCCAGCGCAATATCCCAGGCGGCATCGGCCGGATCCAGATTCAGCTCGGAACCGATGTCGGCCAGCGTCTTGCCATGGAAGCGCCGGTACTTCTCACTGAAGCTGTTGGCCAGACGCACGTTCTGGAAACCACCGGATGCGTGCACCAGGTTCGACCAGCCCGGCATCGATCCTGCGGCGACCTCCTTCTTCATACGCTCGCGTACCTTGGGGTCGCGCACGCGCTCGATGCCTTTCTCGAGGCCATCGGCCCAGACCCAGCTCGGCGCGATGATTTCCAGCCCGGTGCCGCCGGCGGTGTACGGATACAGATCGGCGGCTACATCGACCCCGCGGTCGCGCGCGGCATTGATCGTCGCCAGCGCCTGTGGCATCAGCTTGCCCCACTCCGGTGCATAGGCTGCCTTGAGGTGGAAAATCTCAACTTTGACGCCGCCCTTCTCGCCGATCTCGATGGCCTCTTCAATGGCCTTGACCACGCCTTCGCTCTCGTCACGCATATGCGTGGCATAGAAGCCGTCGCATTGCGCGGCCACTTTGGCCAGCGAGATCAGATCCGAGGTGCTCTGGAAGCTGCTGGGTGCATAGATGAGGGCGCTGGAGATACCGAACGCGCCGGCCTCCATCGCAGTCTTCACCTGCTCGCCCATGGCATCGAGCTGCTTGCGGGTCGGCGCACCGGCGGCATCGCCCATGACATGCACGCGGGCCTGGGTGGAGGAGTAGTACGTGCCGAAGTTGACCGCGATACCCTGCGTTTCGAGCTGCTTGAAGTAGTCCGGCATCCCCGCGGCAGGCACCGGCGGTCCGCCCTCGCCGCCGATCAGCGTGGTCACGCCCATCCGCAGTTTGTTCTCGGCCGCGCCGTCCTTGAGCAGCGCCGCGCCGGACTGATCCATCATGTCGATGAAGCCCGGCGACACATAGCGCCCCGTCGCGTCGATCTCGCGGGTGCCCTGTCCGGGGACCTGGCCTACCTGGACCACGCGCCCCTCCTTGACCGCTACATCGGCACGGACCCACGGATTGCCGGCACCGTCGAGCACGCGTCCACCGCGGATCACCAGGTCATAGTCGGCGGCGGCCGCGTTGGCGGCCAACAGCATTGACATGCCCGCCCAGAGCAGGGTGCGCTTCATCATTGCATCTCCTTGTTGGTGCGCGCCTGCGCGCGCACGTCACCCACGACCTGGCGAACCGCATCCACCACGCGATCGGGCTGATCGATCTGGATGTAGTGACCGGAATCGCTCACGATCTGTTGCTGCCCGCGGCTGGACAGGGCGGCCTGCTCGGCATGCAGGGTGCGCCATTCCTGCTTGAACCGGGCGCCCTCCTCTGCCGTCAGGCCCATCTTTTTCAGTTCGTCCGGCTGGAACGGCTTCAATGCGGTCAGCACGATCACCGGGCGGTCGCCAAACGAGGTGACCGCGCGGGCATCGTCCATGGTGCTGTCGAAACCGTCGAGCTCGGCGGTTGCGCCCGTGACCGAGGCACTGGAGAACGCGGTGATCTCCGCGGCCTCGTCCTTCGGGCGTGGGCCCTGATCGGCGCGCGAGAACAGGAAGCGCACCAGGCCGGTCCGTGACAGTGCCGTGGCGGTATGCATCAACAGCGACACCTTCTTCGGGTGGACATCGATGCTCACCACGCTGCCGAGCCGGGCGATCTGGTCGGGGTGCGAGGGGTCGACCATCACCAGCCCGGCCACCTGCTCGCCGTAGCGCCCCACATAGGTCCGGGTGTACGGCCCGCCGATGGAATGGCCGACCAGCACCAGCGGATCGGTGATGCCCGCGCCTTTCAACAGGGCGTGCAGGTCATCGGCCACGGCTGACGCACGCTGCGGGGTGTCCTTGGCATCGCTGCGCATGATGCCGGCGCGGTCGTAGGCACAGGCGCGGGTGAAGCGGGCGATCCGGTCGTGCACACGGGTCCAGTCCATCGTGCCGCCCGTGCCGAGGCCGGACTCGAAGATCACGGTCGGGGTGCCACTGCCGCGACACTCGATATGCATCTGGCGTCCGCCGACATCAACCATCTGGCCGCGCAATGGATGCTCGGTCGCCGCGCTCCGGCGCGCCAAGGCCTCGTAGACCACCCCGATGAGGGTGAGCAGGATCACGACCGCCAGCAGACCGAGCACGATCCACTTCACCCACCGACGAAACCGCCGCCACCCCTTTACTGCTGTCATGTCGTGCTCTCTTGAATGGTGCGCTGAAGCCTGCGTCGGGGCGCAGGCGGTTGAGAATCCTGTGGCCTGCCTTCCCGGCCAACGCTAACGACCCGGGGATGGATTCTGGCCCATATAGGATATAAGCGTCCTATTTGGAGAATTGTCAATGTGCAGTGCGGGCACGGGGCCGGTCCATGAGCCGCTCCAGAGTGCACGCCGCCCAGCGCCAGACTGCGACAAACCGTCGCAATCGAGCACAAAAGGGGCATTTTCGCCGGGAATCCCGACGACCATGGCTTACCATCGGGCCGGTGCGTGCGTCCCTCCTCCACCGCTGGCTTCATGCCTGGGCCTTCCTTGCGATTGCGCTGGTGATCGTCGCGCCGATGGTCAGCCGGGCATTGGCGCCGGTGACCGCCCCCGTCATTGAGGCCTCGCCTGCACCCCATCCCCATGCGGCGCATCACGCTATGACGGATGCCGACGCGCGCGCGGGCCATCACGCGCATCACGACAGGGATCAGGGCGAGACCCGCCCCGCTGCCGAAGCGCCTGCCGATCCGCACGCCAACCATGACATGGGCGTGGACTGCGAGTACTGCCTGATCGCGGCCCGTCTCATCAGCCTGCTCGTGGCGCTGCTCCTGCTGCTGACGCAGTGGCCGGCCGTGTTTCGATCACTGTCAGGTCTGGTCGAGCGTCGTCGTGCTCCCGCTCAAGGCACCCTCGGCGCCCGCGGCCCACCTGTTCTGGTCTGCTGATCCGGCAAGTATCCGGTGCAGCCTTGCTGCGCCCTGCCGGCTCGTGCCCAACGCTCCGCGCCATCCGGCCCATCGGCCGGACCTTGTCCCTGCCCCGGTCACGCTGACCGCGGCATCGAATGCTGTGGACCATGACAACGTCTTTTTCGTATCGACCTTTGGCCAAGGCCATCACGGCCGTGCTTGCCGCTGCCCTTCTTCTTCCCGCCACCGTCGCCGCCCAGAACGGTACCGTGCTGACCCTGGGCACCGTCCAGGCGCGCTCGGCCGCCGAGCGCGAGCTGTCGGCCCGTTCGGTCTTCACCTCGGTGGATCTCATCGGCGGCGACGTCCTTCAACCGCAGAAGGTCGACCATAGCTGGGAGCTGCTGATGAATGCGCCTGGCGTCCAGGTCACCCAGTTCAAGATGGGCACCGACGCCGGCCGCTTTTCCTTCCGGGGTTTCAACGGCGAGGGCCGCATCAATGCGGTCAAGCTGCTGATCGACGGTATTCCGAGCAATGACAATTCGGGCGGCATGCCCTACCTGGATGCGGTGTTTCCGCTGGACATCGCCGCGCTCGAGATCGTGCGCGGCACCAACGATGCCCGCTACGGGCTGCATGCGATTGCCGGTGACGTGAATGTGTTGACCCGCCAGGGCGGCACTGACGGCCAGCTGAGCATCACTGCCGGCAGCTTTGGCACGCAGGATGTGCAGGTGGCCAAAGGGTTCGAGCGAGGCCCCTGGTCACAGAACTATTTCGTCGGCTGGCGCACGTCCGACGGCGAGCGCGACCATGCCAATGGCACGCAGCGCAGCTTCGCCGGCAAGTGGTTCTACACCGACCCTGACGGCCGGTGGCGCGCAGGGCTGACCAGCCGCTACTACCAGAACGCCGCACTGGAAGCCGGCTACCTCAGCTATCCGGAGGTGCAGGCCAATCCGACGCAATCGCCGGCCTACGCACGCGATGACCGCAGTGAGCGCGAGACGGTCCAGACCGCCGTGCACATCGATGGCGCACTGGGCAGCGACTGGCGCTGGAACGCCAAGGCCTACCAGAACGACTATCGCAACCAGCGCTGGGTGACGTTCACCGCGGGAGGCGCTCAACAGGAACGTTTCAACGATGAGACCCATCGCGGCCTGCTCTTGAACACCACCTGGCGCCCGGACTCGCGGCTGGCCGAGTTCGTCCTCGATGCCGGCGTGGATGGGCAGTGGCAGGACAACACGGCCCGCCGCTGCAGGACCGTCGCGCGCGAGCGCCAGGCGACCCTGCGCGATTGGGAGTACACCCTCGATACCCGGGGTGCCTACGTGCAGGCGGTGATCCGGCCGATGGACGCGCTGAAGATCGTGCCCGCCTACCGGGTCGATCGCGTGTATGGCGACTTCCACAATGGGGCGACCGGGCTGCGTGCGCCGGTCTACGACTATGGCCTGATCAAGCAGCCCAAGCTGAGTGTGTCCTACGATCTCAGCCCGACCACGGTCGCATACGCCAACTGGGGGCGAACGTTCCAGATCGGCAGCGGCAATGGCGCGTATCGAACGCAGCTGAACGATCTCGCCCCCTCCCTCAACGAAGGCTGGGAAGCCGGGATGAAATGGGCGCCCGTGCAGGGGCTGCAGACCCGCATCGCGTACTGGGAGCAGCGGGCCAGCGATGAGGTCGCCACCGTCCTGGGCGTCAATGGCGTGGTCGGGGCCAATGAGGTCGGCAACGTGGGCCAGACGCTGCGCCGCGGTTGGGACGCCCAGCTGACGTGGCAGGCCAGCGCACAGTGGCGCGCCTGGGCCGCGTACTCGCGGCAGAAGGCGGTGATCGAGGTGCCCGACCCCAGTGCGCCGCAGACCCGCGGGCGGCAGATCGAGAACGTGCCGAACTGGCTGGCCAGCGCAGGTGTGGACTACGCCCCGACGGCCGACTGGGCCTTCAGCGCCTGGGGCAATGGCCAGGGCGACTACTTCGTGGAAAGGACCAATACGCTGGGACGCTATGGCGGCTATGCACTGTTGAACCTGAGCGCCACGTATCGGCTGGACGCGCGCAACAGCCTGGCCCTGCAGTTGAAAAACGCGACAGATCGTTTCTACGTGTATGCCTGGTACGACAGCGGTTCCTCGGGTTACTCACCCGGTGACGGCCGGGCGGTGTACCTGAGCTGGACCCGGGAGCTCTGACATGCCATCCCCCGCTACCCCGCGTGCACCGGATCGCTGGCGTTTCTACCGCGCGGTGTGGCGGTGGCACTTCTATGCCGGCCTGTTCGTGCTGCCCTTCATCGCCTGGCTGGCGTTGACCGGCGCGGTATACGTCTACCAGAAGCCGATCGATCGCTGGATCCATCACGATCTGAAGGTAGTGCAGAACGCAGCGGTGCCGCCCTCGCCTGCCAGCGCCCAGCTGGCGGGCGTCACCGCCGTCAGTCACGGGGAGATCTTCCGTTACACCACGCCGGAGTACGCCGACGGCAGCATCGAGATCGGCGTACAGGAGGCCGACGGTCGACGGCAGGTCTACTACGTCGACCCGGGCACCGCGCAGGTGCTCGGGCACCTGCCGGACAAGGGAACGTTCTCGGGCGTGGTGCGGCAGCTGCACAGCCTCGATCTGCTCGGTGATTACGCCAGTGCACTGATCGAGATCGCCGCCGGCTGGGCCATCCTGCTGGTGGCGACCGGCGTGTACCTGTGGTGGCCGCGCGGGCAGAACGGTGGGATCACCACGGTCCGCGGGCAGCCGCGACAGCGGCTGTTCTGGCGCGACCTGCATGCGGTGACCGGCGTCTGGGTGGGCGGTGTGCTCGTGTTCCTGGCCGTCACCGGCATGCCGTGGTCGGTGGTCTGGGGCCATCAGGTCAATGCCTGGGCGAACGGTCACGACTATGGTTACCCAACCGGCGTGCGGGTGGACGTGCCGATGTCCGCGCATCGGCTTGCCGACACCACCACCCCAGCGTGGTCGATTGAGCAGGCACAGCTGCCGGTCTCAGCGGTGCCGCATGTCCAGCACGCCGCTGCCGATGACGGGCATGCCGCACATGGTGGCGGCCCACTCGGCGACCTGTCGCCACAGCCCGGCGCGCTCGGCATCGACGCGGCCCTGCGCCGGTTCAACGCACTCGGCCTTGCGCCGGGCTACAGCATCGCGCTGCCGCGTGGGCCCATGGGGGTCTACACCGCCTCGGTCTATCCTGAGGATCTGTCGCGTCAGCGGGTGGTGCATCTGGACCAGTACAGTGGCCGGGTTCTGCTGGACATGGGCTACGCCGATTACGGTGCACTTGGGCGTGGATTGGAATGGGGCATCAACGTCCATCTCGGCAACGAGTACGGCACGGTCAACCGAGTAGTGCTGATCGTCGCATGCGCAGCGATCCTCCTGCTCTGCCTCAGCGGTGCGGTGATGTGGTGGAAGCGGCGACCCATCGGGGGGATCGGCGTGCCGCCACTGCCGAGGCACGGGCGAAGCGTGGCGGGTGTCTTCGTGCTGCTATGCATCGGTGGCGTGGTGTTCCCGCTGGTGGGTCTGTCGCTGTTGGTCGTGGGTGTTCTGGATTGCATCGCCACCCGTGGCTGGCGACTGATGTGAAGACCCGCACTTCACGCGGCGCACACTACCCTCTTGCCGTCTTGACCCATGGAGCTGCCCCTCGTGAGCCGGCATTGGCCGCCAACGCGCGCGTTAAAAGGACTTGCCTGTCTTTCCCTGATTCTGTTGAGTGGCGCTGTCATCGCCCAGCCCGGGCCGGACGGCGCCGCGGTCCCCGCCTTGGATTGGCAGCAGTCCCAGCAGCGGCTGGAGCAGGTGTCCGATTCGCTGGCCGCGGCGGATGCGTCGGTGCGCAACAAGCAGGACCTGCAGGACGCCACGCGTCTGCTGCGGCTTCCCGAGATCACCGGTGAAGTGCGCCGGCTGCAGTTCCAGAAGACCCTCACCCTGCCCCTGGGCTCCTTGACGCCAGTCGCTGAGGCGTTCGGCATCGACTCGCCGTTGCAGTTCACCGAACGCGATTGGCGCACCCGCCCGGTGGTCACGGCGGTGTTGCCGCTGTACACCGGTGGGTTGATCCCCGCCGCCCAGCAGGCCGCAGCAGGCGCGACCGACCAGGCCAGCGCCGAGCGCGAGTCGCAGCGTCAGTCGCTGAGCGTGCAGCTGGTCCAGGCCTACTTCGGCCAGCGTCTCGCCGAGCAGGCCGTGGACGTGCGCCGCGAGGTGCGCGATGGGCTGCAGCAACACCTCGACGATGCCCTGAAACTGGAACGCGAAGGCTTTGCCACCCGCGCCCAGCGCCTGCAGGCCAACGTCGCCCGCGACAAGGCCGAGCGCGAGTACCAGAAATCCCTGAATGATCTGCAGACGCTGAAGGCCGCCTTGGCCACCCTGCTCCGCAGCGGTGGCGACGTCCGCCCGCTGTCGCCCTTGTTCGTGCATCGCGCGCCGATCGGTGCGCTGCCTACCTTCGAACGCGATGCACAGGCCCGGCAACCGCAGATCGCCCGGCTGCGCGCTTTGGTGGCCCAGGCCGAACAAGGCGTGCGCGTGCAGCAGGCCAAGCTCAAACCCACCGTGTTCCTGTTCGGCCAGTACGATTTCCGCCGTCGCGACGAAATGTTGACCGACCCGGACTGGGCGTTCGGCATCGGCCTGAAGTACACCTTCCTGTCGCCCACCTCGCGTCCTGCCCAGATCAGCGCTGCCCGCGCCCAACAGGATCAGGCCGAGGCCGGCCTGCGCGAAGCCGAGAACCAGGTGACGCTGGGCGTGCGCAAGGCCTGGTACGAACTGGATACCGCCCGCCAACAGTTCCTGCTGCTGGACAGCAGCATCGAGCAGAACCGCGAGAACCTGCGGCTGCAGGAGCTGGCCTTCCGCGAGGGCCAGGCCACTTCGCTGGATGTGATCGATGCGCGCCTTGGGCTGGGCGGCGCACAGGTGGAACGCGCGCAGGCCGCGTATCAGTACGACGTGGCGCTGGCACAGCTGCTGGAGATCAGTGGACAGATGGACCGATATGAAGAATTCCGCCGCCGGGGCGACGAGGTGATCGCGCATGAATGACACATTGCAGGCGCCGGACGACGCGCCGCCGCCGAAGAAACGCAAGGCCGGCATCCTCATCGCGCTGGTACTGGCGATCGTTGTCGTGATCGGCCTGTGGCTGGCCTGGCGCACGCCGGCCGAACAGTTGCAGGGCATGGCCGACGCCGACACGATCAACGTGGCGGCGAAGATCACCGCGCGGCTGGCCGAGCTGAAAGTGCGCGAGGGCGACCGGGTCACGGCCGGCCAGGTGCTGTTCGTGCTGGACAGCCCCGAAGTGGCGGCCAAGGAGCAGCAGGCCCAAGGCGCGCTGGAGGCAGCGCGGGCGGTGGCCGACAAGGCCGACGAAGGGGCGCGCAGCGAGGACATTCGTGCTGCCCAGGCCAACTGGAAACGCGCCGAGGCTGGTGCCACCCTGGCCGATGCCACCTATCAGCGCGTGCAGAACCTGTACAACGAAGGGGTGATGACCCGCCAGAAACGTGACGAGGCGTTGGCCCAGGCGCGCAGTTCGCGCGAGCTCTCCAATGCCGCACGGGCGCAGTACGACCAGGCGCTGGCCGGCGCGCGCGACCAGGACAAGCGCGCCGCGCAGGGCCAGGTCCGCCAGGCGCAGGGTGCGGTGGCCGAGGTGGATGCGGCCCGCGACGAGGTCAATGGCCGGGCGCCCATGGCCGGCGAGATCAACAAACGCATGTCGGATATCGGCGAGCTGGTGCCGGCCGGCTACCCGGTCTTCACCCTGGTCGACATCGACCGCATGTGGGTCTCGGTCAACCTGCGCGAATCGCAGATGCGGGGCCTGAAGGTCGGCACCCGCCTGCGCGGCAACGTGCCCGCACTGGATCGTGACGCCGAATTCGAGGTGTATTTCATCAATCCCGCCGGTGACTACGCCACGTGGCGTGCCACCCGACAATCCTCCGGGTATGACGTGCGCAGCTTCGAGATCCGGCTGCGCCCGGTCGCCCCGATCGAAGGCTTCCGCCCCGGGATGAGCGTGCTGTTCGGGTGGCCGCAGGGATGAGCCGGCCGGTGTGGGCGAGCGCTACGGCCTCGTTCCAATGCGAGGTTGAGCACCTGCGCCGCGATCGTGCCGATCTGCTGCTGATCACGCTGCTGCCGGCCGTTATGCTGGGGCTGATGGCATGGTTGTTTGCCGCCTCGGTGATGCGCGACATCCCCATCGCCATTGTCGATCTGGACCGCAGCGCCGAGAGCCGCCAACTGGCGCGCATGCTCGATGCCAGCCCCGGCGTGAGCGTGGCCAGCCAGCCATCCAGCCTGGCCGAGGCGCAATCGCAGCTGCGCCGGTTGGACGTCTTTGCGATCGTACTGGTGCCGCGTGATGCCACGCGGCAGGCACTGCGCGGCGAACAGGGCACGGTGTTCGCGTACTACAACGCCACCTACCTCACCACCGGCCAATCCGCCGTGCGCGATATCGTCGAAGCGGTCAGCGCCTGGAATGCGCGGCTGCTGGGCGAGCGCATCGGCAAGCAGGTGGGCCCGGCCACGCTGCGCGCGCCGCCGATCGCGGTGCAGTCGGACATCCTGCACAACCCCGCGCGCAGCTATGAGTTGTTTCTGCTGCCCTTGCTTTTCCCGGCGATCCTCTCACTGGGGCTGGCACTGGCGGTTGCGGCCAGCCTGGGCCGTGAGGTCCGCGATGGTCGGCTGCGCGACTGGCTGGGCGACACGCCGTGGTCGGCGATTGCCGGCAAGGTCGTGCCCTACGTCCTGCTGTTTACGATCTACGGTGCACTGGGGGTGCTCTACCTTGCCCTGCTCCGTGGCGATGGCGTCGCGGGCAGCATGCTGCTGCTGATGCTGGGGCAACCGGTGTTCTACCTGGCCTGTGCGGCGGTGGCGCTCCTGTTTGTCGGGCTCACCCGCGACATGGGCACATCACTGTCGGCGATCGGCCTGAGCATCGGCACCGCGCTGGCATTTTCCGGCGCCACCTTCCCCGTGGTGGATGCGCCGTTGTTCACCCGGGTCTGGAATCTCCTGCTGCCACTGACCGCCTACGTGAAGCTGCAGACCCAGCAGCAGTTCGTGGGCGCGCCGTGGAGTGTCTCGCTGTGGCCGCTGGGCACGCTGCTGCTGATGGTGGTGGTGGCCGGTGGCATCGGTGGCTGGCGATTGATTGCTGCCGCGCGCAGCGCCGATCCGGTGCTGCCGGATAGACCACGCGAGACCCGCACATGAGCCGTTTCGTCGACAGCCTTCGCCTGACCCTGCGCGCGGTGCTCACCGACCGCTATGCCGTCGTGCTGATGGTCGGCGCGGTGGTGCTGTATTCGTTCTTCTACCCTGCCGCCTACCGCCATCAGGTCGCCAGCAACCTGCCCATCGTGGTGGTGGACCACGACCAGAGCGCGACCAGCCGTGAGCTGCTGCGGCGCGTGGATGCGCTGCACACGGTCCGCATCGTCGATCAGCCGGCCAGCATCGACCAGGCCCGCCAGGCGATGGAAGCCGGCAAGGCCGAGGGCATCCTGCTGATTCCTGCCAACCTTGAACGCGACATTCTGCGCGGCAGCAAGGGCTACCTGGTGTTGATGGGCAATGGCGCCTACCTCGGCCGCGCCAGCTGGGTATTGGGCGGCGTAGCGGAGGCGCTGACTGCGTTCGCGCGAGAGGCCGCTGTGTCCCAGGCGGCCTTCATGGGGGCGCCGCAGCCACCGCCGATCACACTGGTGCAGCGCCCGCTGTTCAATACCCAGGAAGGTTATGGCAGCGCCATCGTGCCCGGCGTGGCCGAGCTGATCGTGCATCAGACGCTGCTCATGGGCATCGGCGTGTTGCTCGGTGCGCGTCGGCTTGCCCTGGGTCGTCGCCCGCGATTCGATCTGCCAACGCTGGCGGGCATGGCCGCGGGCTTCGGCGCCATCGGTCTGCTCGGGCTGTTTTACTACGCAGGGTTCACTGCCTGGGTGCAGGACTACCCGCGTGGTGGCAATCCCCTCGGCCAGTTGCTGGGCGGCACGTTGTTCATCGCCGCCACGGTGGCGTTCGGGCTGTTCATCGGCAGCTTCTTCG
This sequence comes from Stenotrophomonas maltophilia, assembly GCA_002363385.1. Classification (GTDB taxonomy): domain Bacteria; phylum Pseudomonadota; class Gammaproteobacteria; order Xanthomonadales; family Xanthomonadaceae; genus Stenotrophomonas; species Stenotrophomonas maltophilia_AN. The sequence continues at coordinate 267,874 of DEVL01000002.1, read as the reverse complement.
GGACCCGCGAACGTGCCTTCCAGGTGGTCGTCGCCTGCTCGATCCCGCTGTTCTTCCTGGCCAATCTGTCCTGGCCGGCGGTCACTTCACCGCCTGCGCTGGTGGCCTTGGCCCACCTGCTGCCCACCACACCCGGGATCAATCTGATGGTGCGGCTCAATCAGATGGATGCCAGCCTGGCTGAGGTCAGCCACGAGCTCTGGACGCTGGTCGCGTTGCTGGCGCTGTACGGTGGTCTTGCGATATGGCGACTGGGTGCCCGCAGGCCGCACTGACTCAGGCTGCTGCGGATATGCCGCCCGCTAGATCAGCACCTGCCGCGTGCTGCGAAGAAATTGATGGATTTCCTTTTCGACCGACTCATCCAGCATGTAGACCGGCCGCTGGCCGTTGGGGCAGCGCAGGCTGGGGGTCGTCCCGAACATCCGGCAGATCAAGGGGCGTTCTTCGTAGACCTCACAGCCCTGCTTGCCCAGATACGGACAGCTCAGGTCCGCCAGCGCGGCAGCGTGCTCGGCATCGCTCTTGACCGGCAGCCGAGCCACTTCCTCGCTGGAGGCGGTGACCGGGCCACAGCAGTCCGTGCATCCCACGATGCAGCGGAAGGTCGGGATCTGCTCGCGCAGACGCTCGATGGCGTCGCGGGTGGCGTAAGGCATTGCGATGGCCCTTGGAGCAGCGTCGTCGGAGGCCCATTTTACCGTGTTGGCACAGCCTTCACGCCGCAGCAATCGGTGGTCGGCTTGCGGCAGCCTGAACGCTGCGGCGGCGCAGGTTGAATCGCTGAGACACAGCCGCATTGAACAAGGGCGCCCGCGGTTGGGCGCTCTCAGGAGAAATGCATGCCGCACCATGAAAAGGTCGCCCTCGCGGGCGTCATCGAGCACGTGTTTGCACACCGCTTCACCTTGGTCAGCAACGATCAGGCATATCTGGCCGACCTCGGCCCCAAGGGAGCAGAGGCATTTCCACTCAAGGAAGGTGCTGCCATCCGGCTGGAAGGAGAACGACGTCCGTCGGAAATCAAAGTGGCCCGTATCGCCAGGAAGGGCGGCAGCTTTGTGGAGGTGGAGCACAAGAAGCCGCATCACGGCCCCAAGCATCATCATTCTGAGGGTCCGGCGGATCCTCGCGTCGCGTTGGCCGCAGTGAAGAAGGACGGCTGGACGCCACGCAGCGAACCCGAGCGCAAGCCCAAGCACTTCGAAGTACTGGCACGCCGGAAGGGTGGCGAGTGGACCGAGCTGCATGTGGACTTCTCGGGTGTGATCTACAAAGAGAAGCACGCAGATCCGGAGAAGTGGGCGCTGTAAAACCCGGTCGGTCTGAAGCACATGGTACCCAGAGCCCTGGAGATTCCGGGGCTCTTCCATGTGTGACGCCACACAACCATCACAGGCGCACGCGCATAACATGCGCGCCCCACCGGCATCGGGGCTGACCCAGCGAGCATCGAGCCAACGCACGTGAGCCCACCTTCCCCTGCCCCCTTGTCCGTCCGCTCGGCGGAACGCGCGCTCGATGGCGTGAACTTCTTCCTGGCCGATGTGCGGGATGGGTTGGGGCCCTATCTCGCGATCTACCTGTTGGCCGTCCACAAATGGGAGCCGGCCAGCATCGGCGGGGTGATGACCGTCGCAGGGCTGGCTGCGCTGCTGGCGCAGACGCCGGCGGGCGCGCTGATGGACCGGGTCAACGCCAAGCGGGCCACGGTCGTCATCGCCGCCCTTCTGGTCACCGGCAGTTGCGTCGTGCTGCCGTGGATCACCTCGTTCACGCTCGTGGCCGCGACCCAGGCTGTCAGTGCCGTCGCGGGTACCGTCTTTGCCCCGGCGATCGCGGCCATCTCGCTGGGCATCGTCGGGCCACGAGCCTTCGCGCGGCGCATGGGTCGCAATGAGACGTTCAATCACGCAGGGAACGCCGTCGCGGCGCTGCTGGCCGGTGGTCTGGCCTACATCGGGGGGCCGGTCGTGGTGTTCTATCTGATGGCCGCTCTGACCCTGGCCAGCGTGGCCGCGGTGCTGATGGTCCCATCCACCGCCATCGACCATGCGCAGGCGCGCGGATCGCCGGCCACACCGGAGCGACAGCCGGGGCCATCCTCCTTTGGCATGCTCCTGCGCGACCGTACCCTGCTGCTGCTGGCAGCGAGCTGTGCGCTGTTTCACCTGGCCAATGCGGCGATGCTTCCGCTGGTCGGTCAGAAGCTCTCCCATACCAGCCCTGCGTTGGCCACCACCTTGACGGCGGCGTGCATCGTCGCGGCACAACTGGTCATGGTGCCGGCCGCGATGCTGGTCGGAACACGGGCCGATGTGTGGGGACGCAAGCCACTGCTGTTGGCCGGCTTTGTGATCCTGCCGATCCGTGGCGTGCTTTATCCACTGTCCGATGCGCCGGCATGGCTGCTGAGCGTGCAACTGCTGGATGGCATCGGTGCCGGTGTCTTCGGGGCGCTGATCCCCGTCATGGTCAGTGATCTGACCCAGGGAACCGGCCGATTCAACGTCACGCTCGGTGCGGTTTCGACGGTCTTCGGGCTGGGCGCTGCGCTCAGTCCGGGCTTGGCCGGGGTGATCGTGCAGTTCGCTGGGTATGATGTCGCGTTCCTGACCCTGGCGGCGATTGCAGCCCTGGCCTTCGTGCTGGCAATGGCCATGCCGGAGACCCGACCTCACACGGGCCGCGCTTCCACGGTGGCAGCACCGACGGACGCGACCTGACGCCAGCCCCTGCGTTTTTCCTGAGCCATTCATGCACGTCCCCACAACCTCCCTGATCATCTGGATGGTGACCGCCGTTGCCACCAGCGGTGTCATCTTCCGTCCCTGGCGGATTCCCGAGTATGTCTGGGCACTGGGCGCTGCCGTGCTGCTGGTGGCGACCGGCCTGGTGCCCGTCCCCACTGCCTTCGCGGCGGTTGCTGAAGGCGGCGATGTCTACCTGTTCCTGATCGGCATGATGGTGCTGGCCGAGCTGGCGCGTCACGAAGGTCTGTTCGACTGGCTGGCCATGTATGCCGTGCAGCATGCCAAGGGATCCGGGCGGCGACTGTTTGACCTGGTCTTCCTGGTCGGCACACTGGTGACCATTTTCCTGTCCAACGACGCCACCGCCGTGGTACTCACGCCGGCGGTTTACGCCGCCTGCAAAGCGGCCCGCGCCAATCCCCTGCCCTACTTGTTCGTTTGCGCGTTCATTGCCAACGCGGCCAGCTTCGTGCTGCCCATTTCCAATCCCGCCAACCTGGTGGTGTTCGGCAGCCACATGCCCTCGCTGCCAGAGTGGCTGCGGCAGTTCAGCCTGCCGTCGCTGGCCGCGATCGCAATGACGTATCTGGTGCTGCGCCTGGCGCAACGCCGTCAGATCGCACACCCGCTGGCAGAGCGGATCGAGCACCGCGCCCTGTCCGAGGGCGGTCGCCTGTGTGCCATCGGCGTGGCGCTCACCGGGATCGTGCTGCTGGTGACCTCAGCGATGAACGGCCCGCTCGGCGTGACGACCTTCTGCGCCGGTGCGCTCACGTTGGCGGCGGTTCGCCTGCGCCAGCGTCGCAGCCCGCTGCCGACACTGCGTCACGTCGCCTGGGGGGTGCTGCCCCTGGTGGCTGGCCTGTTCGTGCTGGTCGAAGCCGTTGCCCAGACCGGGGTGATCCGCACGGCGGCACACGCATTGGAAGTGCTGGCACGGACCTCGCCTTCGGAAGCCAGTTGGGTGGCAGGGATCGCGGCAGCGGTGGCGAGCAATCTGGCCAACAACCTGCCCATCGGGCTGGTGGCCGGCTCGCTGGGTCAGATGGCGGACCTGCCGGTGCACACCCGCGCGGCGCTGCTGATCGGCGTCGATCTGGGGCCGAACCTCTCGGTGACCGGCTCACTGGCCACAATGCTGTGGCTGGTCGCGCTGCGTCGGGAGGGCGAGAACGTCAGTGCCCTGCAGTTCTTCAAGCTGGGCGTGCTGGTGATGCCGCCGGCATTGATCGCGGCTCTCTTGCTGCTCTGACGATCGCGTGTCACCCCGGCGCTGCCGTGACGCATGCCCTCGTCTCAGGCGGCCTTCGGCGTCCACTGGCGCAGCGTGGCGGCTTTCAGCGACTGCTGCCCGCAACCGGTCGGGCAACGCAGTACCCGCGCGGCCGAAGTGCTGACAAAGCCCGCGCCTTCCTGCGCCTTGAAGACCACCTCACAGGACAGGCAGCGCGCCACCATGGAATACAGGTGGACGATGCGGCCGCTGCAGGGATCCTGCAGCGCGTTTACATCCAGCAGGTCGAACTGGCAGCTGTCTGGCATCACGCGACGGGGAAACGGAAGGGAAACGGTCGTCTGCAGGTTCACGCGTGCCAGCCTGGATGGAGTGGCACTCACTGTATTGACCCTGATGTGGAGCGTGCGTGCACTGGACGACCGTGTCGTGTGATCACAGCGTGGCCTGCGCCTGCAGCGTGAACACCCAGCTGTCCGGGCGACTTTCATACGCCCCGGGCCGGGCCACATACTGCACCGCAGGCCGCAGGATCAGCCACGGAGTGACCTGCACGCCGTAGTTGAGTTCCACGAACTGCTCGTTGCTCTGCACGTCCTTGCCGGTGATGCGCTGGTACTGTGCAAGGCGGTCGGAGATGTCCAGCCGGGTCCACGCCAGGCTCAGCACATCATCCTCCCGTGAGGCCACCACACCGCGCCAACTCAGGCCGGCTTCCCACGAATACCGCATGAGTCCGGTCTTGGCATCCGCACGCGTGGCCACGCCGAATACCGACAGACCGCGCACGGTGTCGCCTTCGGGCTTCAGCACGCGCTGCGCCAGCTGGATGTACGAACCGCTGCGATGCGACGCGCGCGGTGCGGCCGGATTGCCGATGTCGTCCGCGTTGGAGGTGTCCAGGTAGTAGCCGACCTTGTAGGTGCCACCGTAATGCTCGCCGGTGTTGCCGTGGCTGTAGCCCACTTCCACAGGCAGGAAAAGGCCGGTCTTGCCACGGTCGGACACCCGGAAGCCACTGCCTGCTTGCTTGCGCATCGGCACGACATCGTAAATGCCGGTCTGCGCGTACCAGCCGGAGGGATCGGCCCACTTCACCCGCAGGCCCCACTGGCCGGTCGGGTTGTCCAGCCACCCGGAGCTGTAGATCGGGCCCAGCGGATGGCCGCACTGGCCGTTGTTGTTGAAGTTGCAGGTATAGGGCAGACCGCCGAAGTCATTGCCCATTGAATAGAAACCACCCTTCAGGCTCAGCCGCTTGTCCAGCAGCCAACGCTCATAGGAGAGCTCGTTGAAGCGCAGGTTCTGGCCCTGCCCATAGAAGGCCTGGTTCTGCACGTACGAACCGGTCGAGCGGTCATTGACCGCATTGCCGAAGCGGTCGGAGAACACCACCCGCACCGTGCCGTCGAAGCCGAAGGCCTTGCCGGTATCGATCATGGCGCCGAAATCAACGTGCTCGGCCGTGGACCAGCCGGTGCCCTTGTAGCCGTCGCTGTTGACGCCGGTGGAGATCACGATGCGGGCGCTCGGGGTCACGCCACGGTCCTGCAGCCAGACGCGGGCCGCCCAGTCCGCGCTGAGTGGGGTCTGGGCAATCGTGTCCACCGGCTTGGGTTTGGGGGTCTCTGTGTCAGCCGCCCATGCCGGCAAACCGGTCGCGAGTGCCATCAGCCCGAGGCATGCAACGAGGGAGGTGCGCCTCATGCCGAAGCCCTCCGCTGCTTGCGCCTTGTCCACGCGCGTCGCACCAACAGGATCACGACCACGAAAGCCGCAAGCCCCAGGATGAGCAGCGGTAGCCAAAGCCGCGCGATCTTGGCCAACAGCGGCTTCTCGCCGCCGTCGCGGATCAATGCGACCTGCGCTTCGGTGACCTGGTCGCCCGGGCCGAAGGTGCTCCGCACGTAGCTGGCGACCGCGGCGATGTCGGCATCACTCAGCGCCTGCACGTACGAACCTTCCGAAAAGTGCGGCATCACCACGTGCTCACCGTCCACTTCGCGGTCGATGCCGCCGATGATGGTCGCCACCAGGTTCTGTGGCCGGACCATGCCGACGGTGCTGTTGTGCACCAGCGACGGGTAGTAACCGTCGTTGCTGCCCTCGCCTCGCGAGCCATGGCAGCTGGCGCAGAGGCCGGAGTACAGCACGGCACCGGAGGCGATGGGCGCGCCCGTGCCACGAATCGCGGGCTCGCCCGGTGCCGTGGCGGCGTCGCCCCAGGCGAATGCAGCACGGGTGGCGTCTTTGTCAGCCACGGCCGGCACCGTCCGCAGGTAGGTCACGATCGCGCTGATGTCCTCATCGCGAAGCTTGGAGAGGCTGTTGCTCACCGCTTCGGCCATGCCGCCGCCGGCCTGGCCCTTGCCTTCAACGCGGCCGGTCTTCAGATACGTAGCCAGTTCGTCATCGGTCCAGCCGCCGATCCCGCTGATCGGATGCGACGTGATGTTGGGCGCGTACCAGTCGCCCAGCGAACCACCGGCGAACGCTTTGCCGCCCACTTCCTGCATCATCAGCCCGCGAGGACTGTGGCAGCTGGAGCAGTGGGCCAGCCCCTCGACAAGGTAAGCGCCGCGATTCCACTGCGCGCTTTTCGCTGGATCCGGCTTGAACGGCGTCTTGTCCAGGAACAGAAGGTTCCAGACGGCCATGGAGGAGCGCACGCTGAAGGGGAACGGCAGCTCGGTCGTATGCGCTTCCTCGTCAACCGGTGCTACGCCCTGCATGAAGTAGACATACAGCGCGTGGACGTCCTCGTCGGTCAGCTTGGCGTAGGAGGTGTACGGCATGGCCGGATACAGGTGGGCGCCGTCCTTGCGCACGCCCTCGCGAACCGCCTTGGCGAAATCGGCTTCACTGTAGGTGCCAATGCCATGAGTCTTGGACGGGGTGATGTTGCTCGCCCAGATCTCGCCCAGCGGCGAGGCGATCGCGTAGCCACCGGCGTAGGGCTTGCCCTGTTTCGGATTGGTATGACACGCCACGCAGTCCGCCGCGACCGAGAGATAGCGCCCGCGTTCAAGCGTGTCGTCGGCGCGCGCGGTCTGCGTAGCGCCAGCCAGCAGGGCGACTGCGATGAGCAGGAGCGTCTTCATGCGGCACGCTCGATGGCATCGGCCGCGCGCAGGGCCAGTGCGGCCATGGTCAGGGTGCTGTTGACGACGCTGGCCGAGACCATCGCGCTGCCTCCCGGGAGCCACAGGTTGGGGTGGTCATGCGCGCGACAATCGCCATCGACCACGGAGTCGCGCGGATCCGCGCCCATGATGGTCGAGCCCATGATGTGGTTGTTGGCATTGAGCGCGGTGGTGATGACAAATTCTTCGGCGTTGAACAGTTTGCCGATGTGCCGCAGCTGCTCGCAGGACTTGTCGTAGCCCTTGCGCGCGTAGTCGCCCAGCGAGTAATGGATGTCCGGGCAGGCCAAACCATGGCCATCGACGCGGGTTTTGGACAGCGTCAGCCGGTTGGTCGGATCGGGCAGCGGCTCCAGGCTGATCGACAGGTCCACGCCGTAGATCGCGCGGCGTCGGATTTCCGCGTCCAGCGCCTCACCGGCCAGCCCCATCTTCAACGCCTGGTCGGTGGCGATCGCCACCCGGCTGATGTTGTTGAGGATGATCTTGGTCGCCGAATACTCGGAGCGGAAGGCGCCATCGCGTGGCCCGACCATGCAGCTGGATTGCGCCGGGCCACGCCCCAGCCAGATCGGCCGGTCCGCAATGAAGGAGCAATGGAAGCCGGAGTGGTCCAGCATGTTGCGCCCGACCTGATCGGACGAATTGGCAATGCCGTTGGGATTCTGTTCGTTGGCGGCAAGCAGCAGCAGACGCGGCGTTTCCAGCGCGTTGCAGGCGATCACGAAACTGCGCCCGGTGGCCTTGTGGCTGACCTTGTCGCTGTCATACCAGTGAATGGCGGTCACCCGGTTCTGCGCATCGGTGTCGACCTTGTAGGCCACCGACTCGGCCAGCACCTTGGCACCCAGCGCCTCGGCGGCCTGGACGGTATGGACGCCGTTGTACATGGCGCCGATCGGGCAGATCGGCTGGCAGTTGTTGTTGCCACAGCAGGCGGGACGATCATTCCAGGGCTTGATCATGCGCCCCTGCGGAATCGGCACCAGGTTGTACCCGTGCGGATTGACGACGTCGGCGAATACCTTGTCGCCGTTGCCCCACGGAATCATGTCGGCCAGATAAGGCTTGGACCGTTCTGATGGGCTCTGCTGCGCCGGGTCATTTGGCCCGGACACGCCCATGGCCTCCTCGGCGCGACAGTAGTAAGGCTCGATGTCCTCATAGCTGATCGGCCAATCGCGTCCCACCCCGTAGGCGGACTGCATCTTGAAGTCGACCGGCAGATGGCGCCAGCAGGAGGCCGCCCAGTGCCAGGTCGTGCCACCGACCGCCTTGATGAAGCCCTGGTGGAAGCTGCTGGCATCGGGGCCAGTCAGGCCGACGTAATCGTTGGCCGGGAAGTAGAGCGGCGCGGTGGCGAACTTCGATTGCGGGTACGGCCCCTGGAAGTCGCTGCCGATGCGCCGCTCGAAGCTGACGTTGCGCCAGTTTTCAACCACGTCGGAGCGATTCAGGCGCGGCCCGGCTTCGAGCACAAGCACGGATTTGCCAGCACGCACCAACTGGTGGGCGATCAACGCACCGACGACGCCAGAACCGACGATCACGACGTCGGCATCGGCGTCGCCATCACGGAAAACCGGAGCTTTCATGAGAGGAATCCAGATCTAGAACAGAAGAGAGATGGCCGCGCGGCGTTAGGCGCGTGCTCGAATCGGGGCTGGAGGCGCCGCCGTCCACCAGGCAGGACCGCCTTGGGCATACGTCGGTGGGAAAAGGCCGTCGTCCACGCATCGCTGCATCAGCGCATCGCGATAGGAGACGGTCACGGCATGAACGCCTTTGCCCACGGTACCGGTGTACCACGCGGTGATGATCGCCAGGGCGGCCGGTTTTGCGTCGCCCGCCGCCGCGATCAGCGCCTGCGCGCCAGTCACCTGCCCTGCCAGTGTGACCAGGGTCGGGAACTGCGCATGCAGTTCGGGCTGAAGATGGGCGAACGCCTGCTCGATGCGCTCGGCCGTGGCCGGGTCCAGATCGTTCTTGCCGGTTAGGGCGTGGGAGAGGCCAAGGAACGCGGAATCAGCCTTGGCCGCCGGCGTTGCAACAGCAGCAGAAGTGGCCGCGGCAGGCGGCTTGTCACGGCACGCCGCGAGCAACGAAACCGAACCGACCGCAAGAAGAAAGCCCCTTCGTGTGAGGCCTTGCCGCTGCCGATTCTCTTCCACTCCCTCGGGAATACTCATGATCTCAACTCTGCTCCGTAACACGCCGGCTCCCCGCCCGCAGACCACGGAACGGCTAAGCATCGACGGCGGAAAGGGTACTCCCCTTTTGTGTCGTCACAGGGTGATAAATGAAGACTCACGTACTACGAACGGCATCAGCGCTACAACGCTGGCTCGTCTCAGTTGCGGAGAGTCGCCATGCGAACCGTCTTGTTCAGTGCCCTGGTGGCGATGGCGTTGTCGGCCTGCAATCAGCCCGAGCCTACCGCTCAGGGCAAGCACGCCGATACCATCGAGCAGCCTGCACCTGCACCTGCACCGGCGGGCGACGCGTCCTCGCGCAACGTGCCCGGCGGTGGCAGTGGAACGGCGGCCTCCGAGGCGCAGGATTCCGGGCATGGCACAGAAACCCCGGCAGAGCCCACGCGCGACTCGCCACCGAAGCGGTAGGTCGTCATGACGCCACTCGATAAGCCGCTTCGCCGGGAAGTCCAGATCGGCGACGAGTGCTACACACTCACCCTCGATCCGGAGGGGCTGAAGCTGGTTCCCAAGGGCAAGCGGAACGGTGTGACCCTGAAATGGGCGGAGCTGGTCAACGGTGACGCGGCGCTGGCGACAGCGCTTCAGGCGTCACTCGGGCACTGAGTGACGGCGCTCCATTCAGGTTGGTGGCAACGGGAAAGCAAGCAGACGCAGGATCAGGGACAATAGCGGCCCACCGTAAGCCCCGGGCTGCTGGCGGATGCCCCGTCGGGGCCATCGCGCGGCGCCCCATGCCCGTTTTCCTGCTGCCTCCCGGATCCGAATTGAATACCACCGCCCTGCCCCTTGCCGATGACGACCTGCCCCTGACCGACCGCCTGCGCACCGCGCTGGACCTGCTGGAGGCCATCGAAGCCGACCGCAGCGTGCTCGATACGCTGCCCGAGGCTGATCGCGTCCGCCTGCACCAGGTGGTGGCCAAGGTGTATCACCCCGAGCCCAAGGCCCGCCGCGCGAAGCTGAAGCAGCAGGCCAAGGCCCGCCATCAGGAGAAAGTGGCCAAGGCCGAGGCGCTGCTGGAGCAGACCGGTATCCGTGCGCTGCGCCGCAAGCCAGTGTTCAGCACCCCGAACTACTTCCCCCCGCACGCCGCCGGCCTGCATGACGCTTCCAACGGAGAGAATGCGGAGGCCACCCCGGCGCCAGTGCATTCCCCCGAGCTGCGCCACTGCTACGTATGCAAGCAGAAGTTCACCCAGCTGCACCACTTCTATGACCAGATGTGCCCGGCCTGTGCCGAGCTGAACTTCTTCAAGCGCACCGAGACGGCCGACCTCACCGGTCGCGTCGCACTGCTCACCGGCGGCCGGGTCAAGATCGGCTACCAGGCGGGTCTGAAGCTGCTGCGCGCCGGTGCCGAGCTGATCGTGACCACGCGTTTCCCGCGTGACTCCGCGGCGCGCTACGCCGAAGAGCCCGATTTCGCGCAGTGGGGTCACCGCCTGCAGGTGTACGGTCTGGACCTGCGCCACACCCCCAGCGTCGAAGCGTTCTGCAACGAACTTCTGGCCACCCGTTCGCGCCTGGATTTCATCATCAACAACGCCTGCCAGACGGTCCGCCGCCCGCCGCAGTTCTATGCGCACATGATGGCCGGCGAAACCGCCGCGCTGCATGAGGTGCCCGAGACGCTGCGCAAGCTGATCGGCGATTACGAGGGCCTGCGCAGTGCCGAACTGCTCGGCACCACCGCCTCGGCCGCGCTGCCGGTGGTCCAGGGGCGTGATTTCAACGCCGCCAACGGCCTGACCCGCGCCGCCGAGCTGTCACAGGTGCCGCTGCTGGACGACGAACTGGTGGCCCAGCAGCATCTGTTCCCGGATGGACGGCTGGATCAGGACCTGCAGCAGGTGGATCTGCGCGGTCGCAACTCCTGGCGCATGCTGATGGCCGAAGTGCCGTCGGTGGAGCTGTTGGAAACCCAGCTGGTCAACGCCATCGCGCCGTTCATCATCAATGCGCGCCTGAAGCCGCTGATGCTGCGCACGCCGGAGCGTGACAAGCACATCGTGAACGTTTCGGCGATGGAGGGGCAGTTCTACCGCAACTTCAAGACCACCCGCCACCCGCATACCAACATGGCCAAGGCCGCGTTGAACATGATGACGCGCACCTCGGCGGCCGATTACCAGAACGACGGCATCCACATGAACAGTGTCGACACCGGCTGGGTGACCGACGAGGATCCGGCGGATATCGCGGCCAAGAAGGTGAAAGAAGAACGCTTCCATCCGCCGCTGGATATCGTCGACGGCGCCGCGCGCATCGTCGATCCGATCATCCACGGGTTCAACACCGGCGAACATGTCTGGGGCCAGTTCCTGAAGGACTACGCGCCGACCGACTGGTAAGCGCATCCAGGGGCGTGTTCCGTCCGTATACCGTGGATGGAACGCCGCCGTTTCGAGGGGCAAGGGACAGGAGGCCCACTTTTCCGGCTTCGGCCATGGCTTCCCTTTCCAAGTCGACCCACGATGAGTCCCCCCACCTCACAACGCGACGAACGCAGTGCAGTCCTCAGTGCCATGCAGGTCGATGGCCTGGCATCCTTGCCTGCGCTGGACCGGCTCACCGCACTGGCCGGGTACACCTTCGATGCCCCGGTGGCATTCGTCTCGATCCTCGGGGATGTGGAGCAGCGCTTCCTTTCCCGGATCGGCCTGCCCATGGCGCAGACCGACATCCGCGCCTCGATATGCGCCCACGCCGTCACTTCCGATGGCGTGCTGGTGGTGCCGGATCTCCAGCAGGACCCCCGCTTCCGTGAGAATCCGCTGGTCACCCACAGCCCATATCTGCGCTTCTACGCCGGCGCCCCGCTGGTGGCCAAGAACGGCGTACCCATCGGGGCCTTGTGCATCATGGACACGCGCCCGCGCACGTTCGACAAGGGGGATCAGGACCAACTGAGTACCTTGGCCGAACTGGTGGTCGCGCAGCTGGAGCTGCGGGCGATGTCCGGTCGGCTGGACCCGGTCAGCGGCCTGCCAAGCCGGCACCAGTTCCATGCGGATCTGCCCGGGATCATCGCGCGTTGCGCCGAAGGAACGGCGTATGCCGTTGCCGTGGACATCCTCGACATTCCGCGGGCCAACCAGGTGGGCCAGGTGCTGGGCCTGCGCCCACTGGAGACCCTGATCCGGCGCGCCGGTGTCCGCCTGCGCGCCGCGCTGGGGGGCATGGCAACGGTCTACCACGTGGGGGTGACGCGGTTCGCCTTCGTGGTGGACCTGCCCACCGCGACACAGGTCGAGGCGCTGGTCCTGGAGTTGAGAACGCGCATGCTGCGTCCGCTGATGGCCGCCGCGGTCCCGATGTCCCCCCGTTTCCATGCTGGCATCTGTGCGATCGATCCGGATGAAGAAGACAGCCACGACCTGTTGCGGCGGCTGCTGGTGAGCATGCAGGGCGCTTTCGACGCGCGGCAGCCGCTCTGCTGGTACTCCGCACAGCGCGACGACACGATGCACCGCGCGTACCGCTTGGCCTCGGATGCCGAACGCGGCCTGCAGAACGGCGACTTCCATCTGGACTACCAGCCGCGCTTCACTCTCGACGGTCGGCGCCCGGTCTCGGCCGAAGCGTTGATCCGGTGGAGCCACCCCACTCTCGGGCCGATCAGCCCGGGTGAGTTCATTCCGGTCTTCGAGCGGACCGCACTGATGGATGAGGTGACCAACTGGGTGCTGGACACGGCGCTGGACCAGGTCCGGGCGTGGCGCGCCCAAGGGAAGGACATTCCGGTCTCGATCAACCTGTCCAGCAGTTATCTGTCCAACGCCTCGGCCTGGCAGGACATCCACAGCAAGCTTGAGCACAGGGCACTGCCGTTCTCGATGATCGAGCTGGAGATCACCGAAGGCGAATGGCTGCGTCCGGGGTCTCCGGCCATCGCCCACATTGCGGCGATGGCACAGGCCGGCATCACGGTGGCGATCGATGACTTCGGCAGTGGCTACAGCAATTTCAGCTACCTGTCCGACCTTCCCATTCACACGGTCAAACTGGACAAGTCACTGATCGATGGCATCGCCAGCAGCTCGCGCGCCCGCGCCAAGGTCTCTGCCATCCATCATCTTGCGCATGAGCTGGGCTATCTGACCGTGGCCGAAGGGGTTGAGCAGGAAGCGCAGATGGGCGTGCTGGCAGACATGGGGATCGACGAAGTCCAGGGCTACCTGCTTGCCCGACCCATGGCGCCGGCGGCGGTCATGCAGCTTTTCCAGCAGGCCGCGACTAACGGGTAGCCGCAGACGGTGCGTTGATCAGCCGCCGGACTCCGCAGCGTGCGCCAGACACGGTCAGAGTTTGAACACCTGCTGCAGCTTGCGCGCGAACCATCCACTGAAGACCAGCGGCGCATCCAGCGCTGACACACAGATGCACGCGACACCCGGGGTGGTCACGGGCTGATGCTCGACGTCGCTGTCCAGATCGGCCACATCGCCGGGGGCAAAATGTCCCAGTGAATCGTCATAGGCGCCGCGCAGAATCTGGGTCAGCTCGCTGTTGCCATGGCTGTGCATGGGCAGGCATTTGCCGGGGGCGATCTTGAGCATGATCAACGACGGGTGCGCGGGTGCACGGATGCAGTGGACACCCGGCGCCATCCATCGCCATTTCAGCGAGCGGTAGGACGTCCCGAAATGCGGTGCCAGCGCGGCCGGGAGTTGATCCGGGTCGTGACCAGCGGCGCTGCGGGCCACTATTTCGTCCTGCACGCCACCCGCAGGTACGTCAGTATCCAGCCGCTCCAGCATGGTCTGCCGCAGTGCGGCCTGGCGATCCTCCGCGGAAGGCGGCGACAACTGCTGCTCGAGCAGCAGTCCGCCCACCCGTTCGGCCGAGCGCAGGTGCTGCCGGCAGTGCGCGCAGGCTTCCAGGTGCGCAGCGGCGACCACAGACATTTCCGGGGCCAAGGTCCCGGTGGCAAAGCCCAGGACGGTGGCCGGATCCAGATGGTGACGAGGGTTCACTGCCGCTCTCCCATCAAGGACTGCAGCTGAAGAAACGCGCGTCGGATATGGGATTTCACGGTGCCCAGTGGCATATGCAGCTCGTTGGCGATCTCGGCGTGTGTCTTGGCTTCGAAGTAGGACATCCGGATCAATCGGGCCTGCGTTGCGGACAGTTCGTCCAGCCGCTGCTTGAGCCTGACGTGCTCGGTATGCCGTTCGGCCAGCGAGCCGCCGCCGTCCTCTTCCTCGGCCGCCTGCTCCACCACCTCGTGGGCATGCACCCAGATATGTTCGCGACGCACCCGGTCGATATGCAGATTGCGCGCCACCCGATAGAGCCACGTGCCCAGGCTGCTGCGCGCCGGGTCATAGAGGTCGGCCCGGTTCCACAGTTTCAGCAGCACTTCCTGGGCCAGATCCTCGGCCACACCATCGGGCGCCCCCAGCCCACTCAGGTAGCGGCACAGGCGCGGCATGAAGTGATCGTAGATGCGCATGAAGCACTCTCGATCGCGCGACGTGGCGACGCCGGCCATGTCGGCCGCCCAGGTTTTCAGCTCCGGGCCGGGTTGAGCGGGAACGGCAATCATCCGGGCTGCCTCGAAGGGCGTCATCCTGGCGGTGGACGGGTCAGTGTCCATCGTAGGCGAGTTCCGGCAGATCGGGGACATGGGCTTCATGGACGTGTGTACGGACGGCCACGCGGTTTGGATGCAACCCCTGCGTGCCGTGCGGGCGCCAGGTGTGGACGCGGTAGCTTCACGCGATCCCAAGGCCGGCTGGACAAGACTCGCTGCCAGTCATGATTGCGGACCTGCCGGATCCATGCGCGGCTGGAGCGGGCCTGAACGCTTGCCCGTCCAGGTCATTCACGAAACTAGACGACCGGTCAGATTGAGCGTATCGTCACGGCCATGAAGAAGCCCGCCCACGAAACGCGCCAGCACATTCTCGACGTCACCCGGGCGCTGATGACCCGAAAGGGGTATACGGCCGTGGGCCTGGCCGAGGTCGTCGCGGCTGCGGGGGTGCCGAAGGGCTCGTTCTACTATTACTTCAAATCCAAGGAAGAGTTCGGCCTGGCCCTGCTGGACGAATACTTCTCCGCATACCTGGCCACGGTCGATCGGTTGTTGACCGCAGAGGGCGCCGGCGCTGAGCGCCTGGTAGCGTACTTCCAGTATTGGAAAGATACGCAGGGCTCGGATTTCCCCGACGACAAGTGTCTGGTGGTCAAACTCGGCCCGGAGATGTGCGATCTGTCCGAGGACATGCGCACGGTACTCAGAAGAGGCACCGACGCGATCATTCAGCGCATCACCCGTTGCGCCGCACGCGGTCAGACCGATGGCTCGATCTCCCCGGCCGTCCCGGCCCAGGAGCTCGCCGAATCGCTGTATCAGCTGTGGCTGGGCGCCTCGCTGCTGGCCAAGCTCAACGACTCCACGGCCCCGTTCGACACCGCACTGGCCGCGTCACGCACCCTGCTGTCGTGACCTGGTTTTACCCAATTACTAGACGACCGGTCACATATAAAAGGCTCATTCTGATGAAGGACACCACGTCCCGTACCGACCTCTTCGCACCCACGCACATGGGTGCACTCCAGCTGGCCAACCGTATCGTCATGGCGCCGATCACCCGCAGCCGCTACGGCGAAGACGGTGTTCCCAATGCGCTACACGCCACGTATTACGCCCAGCGCGCCAGTGCCGGGTTGATCGTCGCCGAGGCGACCAACATCTCGCCCCAGGGGCGCGGGTATGCCGCCACACCCGGCCTCTGGAGCGATGCGCAGGTAGCCGGCTGGAAACAGGTCACCGATGCGGTGCATGCCGCCGGCGGAAAGATCGTCAGCCAGCTCTGGCACGTCGGGCGGTTCTCCAGCGTGGCCTTGCAGCCCGATGGTCAGGCACCGGTCGCGCCGTCGGCGATCAAGGCCGAGGGCGACACCTACACCGCCGATGGCTTCGTGCCGGTTTCGATGCCGCGCGCGTTGGAGACCGATGAGATCCCCGGGATCGTTGCCCAGTTCGAGCTGGCTGCCCGCAATGCACAGCGCGCCGGCTTCGATGGTGTGGAAGTCCATGCGGCCAACAGCTATCTGCTGGACCAGTTCCTGCGTGATTCCACCAATCATCGTACCGATGGCTACGGTGGCTCGATCAAGAACCGCGCCAAGCTGACGCTGGAGGTGACCGAGGCGGTCGTGAACATCTGGGGCAGTGACCGCGTTGGCATCCGTCTGTCACCCGTCACCCCGGACGCGGGCAACACGCCGCCGGACAGCGACGTCATGGCGACTTACGGCTACCTCATCACGCAGTTGAACCGCTTCAACCTGGCCTATCTGCATTTTGTCGAGGGCGCGACCGCAACCACGCGCAGCGTTCCGGAGGGCGTCGACCTGGATGCCTTGAGTGCCACGTTCAACGGCGCCTTCATCGGCAACAACAACTACGACCTGGAGATGGCCATCTCGCGGCGTGCCGAGGGCCGCATCGATGCGGTCGCATTCGGTCGGCTGTTCATCTCGAACCCGGACCTCGTCGAACGCCTTCGCCGCGGTACGGAGCTGACCGTCGCACCGCGTGAGTCTTATTACGGCGGCGGCGCCAAGGGCTACACCGACTGGCCCACTGCCACCGAATGATGCCGCGCCCCCTCCCCCACGCCTCACCCAACACCAAGAGGATTCACCATGAGCAACCCGACTTACGTGCAGGACTACAACGCCATCGTCGACGTACTGAATCAGTACAACGAGGGCGGCAAACAGGCCCAGAGCAGCATCATGAAACCTGCCTTCAGCGAGCAGGCCACGATCTTCGGCGTTGATGCAGACAATGCACTCGTCGGCGGCCCCATCCAGGGTCTGTTCGACACGATCGACACGGCATTTCGTCCCTCGCCTGAGGCGCGGGCGGCGATCGCGCGCATCGACATCGTCGGCACAGCGGCAAGTGCCCGGGTCGATACCGACGACATCTCCGGCTTCCACTTCACGGATTTCTTCAATCTGCTGAAAGTGGAGGGTCGCTGGACGGTCGTCAGCAAGATCTACCACACACACCCCAGTGCCTGAATCGGGCAGAGACACCGTGCAGGCCGTCGCGATGGCCTGCACATCCACCACGCGACATGGTCTTAACCCACGCTCTTTATGCTGACCCTCCCCGACCGGTCATGGGTCGCGATCATGGAAAGGAGTGCTGATGAAGACGCTGTGTGCCGCGATGTTCGCAAGCTGCCTGCTCGCCGCCAGTCCGGTGGCGTTTGCCGAAGTGGCCAACCTCACCAACAGCGCCGACGGCGCCAATCGCGATGCAGGTATCGCGGCGGTGAAGAAGAAACTGCAGGATGCCTGCACTGACCGCAAAGGCACGCCGGATATGGACTCGTTCGAAGTGGTCTTCGAGAAGACCAGCGAGAACCCGAATGTGCCCAAGCCGTACTACGTTGACGGCAAGCTGAAGTGCGACCTGCCCGGTTGATCGGCCCCGGGCAGCCGCACACGCTGCCTGGCCCGCCCCGGGGTCACTACCGGCGCACTGGCTGCTGATATAGTGCGGTGAGCACGATGGGCACG
Source organism: Stenotrophomonas maltophilia (assembly GCA_002363385.1). Classification (GTDB taxonomy): domain Bacteria; phylum Pseudomonadota; class Gammaproteobacteria; order Xanthomonadales; family Xanthomonadaceae; genus Stenotrophomonas; species Stenotrophomonas maltophilia_AN. The sequence continues at coordinate 249,981 of DEVL01000002.1, read as the reverse complement.
GTGCCCGTCCACGAATCGCAGGGAGTGGGTCATGGGTCTTCGTCAGGCAGTGGCAGGGGCAGTCGGTGGTGTTCTGGCCGACCAGTGGAAGGATTTCTACACCGTGCCGACGGGCCTGCCCTCCACGGCAGCGCTGTTCGCGGCGGTGCCGCGTGGCACCAATGCCGGGCGCGGCTCCAACACCAGCGCCTCCTCCAACATCATCACCAACGGCTCGAAGATCGTCGTGCCCGAAGGGTACGGCCTGCTGCTGTTGCAGGACGGTGCCATCACCGGCTTCGTGGCCGAACCGGGCGGCTATGAATGGCGCTCGGATGATCTGAATTCGCAGTCGATCTTCGCCGGCGACGGTTTCGTCAGCCCGCTGATCAAGCAGAGCTGGGAACGCTTCAAGTTCGGTGGCCAGCCGGGGTCGCAGCAGGCGGCGTTCTTCGTCTCACTGAAGGAACTGCCGGACAACCGCTTCGGCACGCAGTCCGAAATCTACTGGGACGACGGCTTCCTCGGCACGCAGGTGGGCGCGGTCACGCGTGGCTCGTACACGCTGAAGATCATCGACCCGATCCTGTTCGTGAAGAACTTCGTACCGGCCAGCTACCTGCAGCCCGGCCAGGTGTTCGATTTCACCGACTTGGACAACGCGGCCGCCAGCCAGCTGTTCAATGAAGTGGTCGGCTCGCTCGCGCCTGCTTTCAGCCTATATACGAACGATCCGGGCAAGGGCAACCGCATCACCAAGCTGCAGCAGGATTCGCTCGGCTTTGCGCAGAGCCTGTCCGCGGCCGTCGAGCAGGGTTACCAGTGGAAGTCCGACCGCGGCCTGGCCATCGTCAAGACCGCCATTGTCTCGATCGAGTACGACGCCAACACCCGCGAGCTGCTCAAGACCGTGCAGCGCGCCGATGCATTGGCCGGCTCACGTGGCAATTCCAACCTGCAGGCCAGTGTCGCCCAAGGCATCCAGTCGGCAGGCGAGAATGGCGGTGCTGCCGGCCTGGTCGGCGTGGGCATGGCCTCGGGCATGCTCGGGGTGGGCGGCATGCAGCAGCCGGTCGCGCCGGCGGCGGATGATCCGGTCGCGAAGCTGAAGAAGGCCAAGGAAATGCTGGACCTCGGTCTGATCACCCAGGACGACTACGACAAGCTCAAGGCCAAGGCGCTGGGGCTGTAAGACACCGAGCGCACCGACACCATGTCCGACCCCAAGATGCCTCCGCCGATCCCGGCGGTCCCGCCACCGTTGCCGCCCTCTCCGGCGGCGCCGGTCACCGGCCCGGGCTCGCCCCGGGGTGTGCCACCACTGCCGGGCAGTTTCCCGGTCGATCCAGCCACCCTGCCCCAGCCCATCCGTGATGAGGTGCAGGCGCCGGACCCGGTGGCCCTGGACACCTCGGCGGCAGAGCTCAAGGATGGCCTCAACCGCTGCCCGAAATGCGGCTCCAGCGATATCCGGCTCAAGCTGGGTAGCGATCTGCTGATCTGCCAGTTCTGCCGTCACGAATGGCATGGCGACCGCGTTGAGGAGGCCTTCGGGTTTGGCGAAGGGATCGATCAGCTGCGCGGCACGGTCATTGCGTCCGGTGCACGCGACATCGAAGCCGATACCGCCAGCCTGATGAGCTTCAAGTGCACCGGTTGCGGCGCCGAAGTCACCATCAACACCGAAAGTACGATGACCGCACGCTGCCACTGGTGCCGCCATGTGTTCGGGGTCAACGAGCAGATCTCCAACGGCGCGGTGCCCGATGCGGTACTGCCGTTCCATATCAGCAAGGACGATGCGGTCGCGCGGATCCGCCAGTTCGTGGACAAGCGCCGCCTGTTCGCGCTCAAGGCGTTCAAGGATCAGTTCACGCCGGAGAATGTCACCGGCGTCTATCTGCCTTACATGATCGTGGACAGCAATGTCAGCGCCAGCGTGTCCGGCAAAGGCGAGATCCAGACACGGCAGTACACCCGCGGCACCGAGAAGAACAAGAAAACCTACTACGACGCCGATATCTACCAGGTGGACCGGCAGGTGGATTTCACCGTGGACGATCTCACCATGGAATCCTCGGCCGAGCGTGGCAACCTCGATACGCAGACCAACACCAACAACATCATCAACGCGATCCTGCCGTTCGACACCAAAAATGCGCTGAAGTGGAACGCCTCCTATCTGGCCGGTTTCACCTCGGAAAAGCGCAACGTGGACGTCGAGACGCTGCGCCCGCGCCTGGAAGATCAGCTGCTGTCGATCGCCCGCGCGCAGGTGGAAGGCTCGGTACGCCGGTACGACCGCGGTGTGCGCTGGGAGCGCGAGCGGGTGGATGTGCACGGCACCCGCTGGGTCTCCATGTACCTGCCGGTGTGGCTGTACTCGTATCACCAGCCGGGCCGCAACGGCGGCATGCTGCACTACATCGCGGTGAATGGCCGCACCGGTGAAACCATGGGCAGCGTGCCCGTGCAGCAGTGGAAGCTGCTGCTGGCCGCGCTCACCACCGGCACGATCATTGAAGCCCTCGTTCTCTTCTTCCTGGTAGCTGCCGCATGAGTGATGACAGTGGACTCTGGTTGCTTGCCGCCGGCCCCGCCGGTGCAACGGCGTTGTACTGGGCGTTGTATCGGTATTACCGGAATACCGACAAATCGCATGCCTTCGAGCACGAAACGACCATCGAAGCCAAACCGGTGACCGGTGCGGATCGCAAGGTCGACACCATCACTGGCACGCAGGAACGGCGGATCCGTGGCGACAATGTGCGTGCGTACCGGACACGCGTTCAGCGCGACAGGGAAAGCCCGCCGCCTTTGTGACGCGTCACGGACGCGGCTCGACGAACACGGGCGGTATCATGTGGCGTCAGTTTTCCGTAGGACGCCACCATGCGCACGCTCTACCCGGCGATCACACCCTTCCGCACCCATCAGGTGGCGGTCGATGACCTGCACACCTTGTTTGTCGAGGAGTGCGGCGCTCCTGACGGCATTCCGGTGGTGTTCCTGCATGGCGGGCCGGGTGCCGGCGTATCGCCCACCCACCGGCGCTTCTTTGACCCGTCACGTTATCGCATCGTCCTGATCGACCAGCGCGGCAGCGGCCGCTCCATGCCGTTCGGCGAACTGCGCGACAACACCACGCAGCACCTCGTCGCGGATGTCGAGACGATCCGCACCCTGCTCGGCATCGAGCGCTGGCTGGTGTTTGGCGGTTCCTGGGGCTCGACCCTGGCATTGGCGTACGCGCAGGCACATCCAGAACGTGCCACCGGCATCATCGTGCGCGGCGTCTATCTCGGCCGCGCCGAAGAGAACCGCTGGTTCGCCGAGGCCGACGGCGGTGCGCGCTGGGTGTTCCCTGAGCGCTGGGCGGCCTACGAGGCGCATATCCCTGAAGACGAACGCGGCGACATGATCGCCGCATACTGGCGTCGTCTGGACAGCCCGGACGAAGCGACCCGCATCGCCGCCGCGCAGGCCTGGCTGGGGTGGGAAGATCACGCGGCCACGCTGGAACACGACGTCGACGCCGTGTCGGGTGATGATCCACTACACACCCTGGCCAAGGCGCGCATCGAAGCGCATTACTTCCGCAACCATGCCTTCCTCGATCATGCGCAGCTGCTGCGCGATATCGACCGCATCCGGCATCTGCCGGGCGTGATCGTGCAGGGCCGCTACGACATCATCTGCCCGGCGCGCAGCGCGTGGGACCTGGCCTGTGCCTGGCCCGAAGCCTCGCTGCAGATGGTAGTGTCCGGTCACAGCGCAACGGAACCGGCGACCGCCGATGCTCTGGTGCGCGCGACGGATGCTTTCGCGGACGCGCAGTAAGGAGTCATCGTGGATTCGATCTACCTGGTGGTGGCGTTGGGCGCCATCGTGGCGGGCTTTGTGCAGGGACTGTCGGGCTTCGCGTTCGGGCTGGTGGCGCTGTCCTTCTGGGCCTGGGTGCTGGATCCGAAGCTTGCGGCCACGCTCTCGGTGTTTGGCGCCCTGACCGGCCAGCTGCTGGCGGCCTTCACCGTGCGCCGCGGCTTCAATCTGAAGACCCTGCTGCCCTTTGTTATGGGTGGGCTGGCTGGCATTCCGCTGGGTGTCTACCTGCTGCCCATGCTCGACATGAACTGGCTCAAGGCGATCCTGGGCACCTTGCTGGTGCTGTGGTGCCCGGCGATGCTGCTGTCACGTCAGCTGCCGCGTGTCACCGCGGGCGGGCGCGCAGCGGATGGCGTGGTCGGGTTTGCCGGCGGCATCATGGGTGGGCTGGGCGGCTTCACCGGCACCCTGCCGACGCTGTGGTGCACGCTGCGCGGTTACGAGCGTGACGTGCAGCGCTCGGTGGTCCAGAACTTCAACCTGTCCATGCTGCTGGTGACCATGGGCACCTATGTCGGTACCGGCATCGTGACCCGCGAGATGCTGCCGATGTTCGCCATCGTCGCGCCAGCCATGTTGGTTCCAACCCTGCTCGGCACCCGCCTCTACATCGGCATCAGCGACCTGCGGTTCCGGCAGATCGTGCTCAGCCTGCTCACCGTGTCCGGGATCGCGTTGCTGGCCTCGTCGTTGCCGGCGCTGCTGGGCTCATGATTCCTTCCCCTGTTTTACAGCCGCTACTCACCAGCGTGCTTTGACGCCAAACTGTGCGCTCGCACTGCGGTAGCCGCCATCACCACGCTGCAGGCCAAGATCGCCCCATGCCGACCAGCGCTTCCCAAGCTGCAGCATCGCGCCGCCACGCACTTCGTAACGGTTCTTCGCCACCGCGCCTTCGATCAGCGCATCGTCCATCCAGACGCGGTTGCCGCCGCTTTCGTGCAGCCAGTGCGCAGCAATGAACGGCTGCACGCGACGATCCTCGCTGCGTACGTCGCCGCTCAGGCGTATACCCATCCGCGAGGAAAGCCCACCGGCGGCAGCGGTGGACACCTGGGTGCCGTTGAGCTCGGTAAGACGGTCGGCGCGGTAGTCGGTATGGATGACCTGCAGTTGCGGCTGCACCATCAGTTGGGCCCCGCTTCGCGTACGCAGTGCCCACGTGTAGCCCGTCTCAAGCGAGGCGGCCTGCGTCTGGGCATCCTGGTGCTCCTTCGCCAGCCCGATCCCCTGCACGGTGTTGCGGTAGCGGCCATGCTGGATCCAGCCATCGGCATAGGCCCCCGTTCCTTCGTCCGGACGCTGCAGCCACGTAGCGTAGATTCCCAAAGCGGCGCCCTTTACCGTGCCCGTCGCGGTGTAACCACTCAGCTGCGACTGCACATCGCTCGAGGACTGCCCGGCGGCCAGCAATACACCGGCGCGGCCCTGGCTGGCTCCGCCCCAGTGCAATACATCCATACCCCCCATCAGTACCGACGCACGCCCCGTCAGCGCAAGCTGACCGGCGACATCCTGCCGCGTGTGGCTGCTGCTGACGCGCAGCCAACCGTCACCGCGTGCGCCGGCCATGGTGTCAGCGCCATCGCGGTCCTGCAGCCGGTGCTGGAACAGGGACACGGCGGCCGCCTGGTTGGCCAGGTAGGCACCAGCCTCAGGCCGCACGATCTGCGGCGGGCGTGGACGGTTGCAGTCGGCATCGCCTTCCTCGGCCTCGCAAGGATCGGGTGGAATGATGCCGCAGCCCGGACCCGCGGGATCGGTCTCGCAGGGCTCTGGTGCCGGTCCGATGCAGCCAGGGCCGGCCGGGTCGAGCTCACACGGCGCCGGCGGCGGCGGCTCGGCACAGCCGGGGCCGTTGGGGTCGAGATCGCACGGGTCCGGCGGGGTCGGCGACAGCGCAGAACGCAGGTACCAACCGCCATCGCCAGGCGTGGTGACACCGCCCTTGTGCAGGAAATAATCGTAGCTGCCCGCCACAGCGCGCCCACTCAGGGTGTAGACCGCATCGGACTGGCCATCGACCTGGATCAACTGGATGCCGTTGGTCGTCTGCGCGCCCAGCCCGTGCACATTGTTGACCTGGATGCCGGCGCTGCCACGGGTATCGCCACGCACGTGCAGGAAGTCGACCCGTGAGGTGTCATCGCCCAGCGCCCCATTGAAAATCAGCAGCGCGTTGCTTGCATCAACGTCGCCGGACACAGTGAGTCGGTTGAATGTCGTGCTGCCCGCTGCCGACAAGGCCAGGGTGCTGTCGTGCAGGCTCAGCTGGCCTACGCTGGCGTCACCGGTCAAGGTCCAGCGGCTGTCGTCGGACAGTGCCACCTGGTTGACTACCGAGCTGGCACCCACCCAGTGCGAGCGGCCGTTGAGGCGCACGCGGATGTCGGCCACGACGGGGATGCCAGCGGCGATGTCCTCCGGGGTGATCACGATATCGCCCTGCGCATGGGCATTCTGATCCAGGCGGAGTTCGAACGGGCTGGCAAACGCCGCATCCACCGCCATCAGCGTGCCATTGCCGCCGATCAGCCGGGCGCCGTTGCGTACCGTCACCTCGCGTGCGGTGCGCACCCACAACGCGGCATGCCGCTCACTGATCAGCGAGCCGCCATCGATGTCGAGCCGGCCGTTGGCATTGACCACGCCGGCATATGCATCCGTGCCCTGTGTGCGCACGTGGGTGTTGCGAAGTGTCAACTCTCCCGGGCCACCACTGAGCACGCCGTACCCCTTGGTGCCGGTGGTCAAGAGGCTGCTGTCGCGCACGTGCACGGCACCACCAAGACGTGCGATCGCGCCGATGCTGCCGGCGCCGGTGGTGGTGACGTCGACGCGATCGGCTTCGAAGACCGGCCGCCGCCCGCCAGTGTCCTGGGATGCATACAGACCATGCGCCGAAGCGCCTGCCGTTCGCATCGTCAGCCCATCCAGTGTCGCAAGGCCTTCGCGGTTGTCGATGCCCACGCCCGCATCGCTACGGGTGGTGATGCTGCCACCCTGCATGGTCAACGTCGATTCACTGGGCAGCCAGATGCCGGTGCCGATGAAGCCGTCCGTGGTGATGTCCACGTCGCTCAGCCGTACATCGCTGCCATCGCCGTTGATGTTGATACCGTAGTGGCCCGCGGTGATCGTCGTCCCGAGGATGTCGACCTGGTTGTTGGCCCAGAGGAACACACCATCACCACGATCGTGGTCTGAACGCAGTTCGCTGTTCTCGATGCGCAACGTGCCACCGCTGAGATCGACGGCGCGGGATTGGCTGCCGGAGACGTGGACGTCGGCATCGATCAGCGTCACGGTGCCGCCGCCAGCAATACCCTTCGCGCCATCTCCTTCCGTGCGGATGCGGCTGTTGGTGAGCGTCAGCGTGGAGCCGACGTACGCCCGGGCGCCGGCACTGCCATATCCCCCGGTGCTCACGTCCAGATTGTCGCCCTCGATGCGCCCACCGTTGAGTGCAAACAAGCCGTCGGCGTTGTTGCCGTCGGTCCGGATGCTCGCGTCACGCAGCGTCACCTTCCCGGTGTCTGCCATCACTGCATGAGACTGGTTGCCGCCGGTCTGGATGCGTCCGCCGACCATGTCCACCTGCGCATTGCCGATGGCCACCAGCCCTTGCGAGCCATCACCGGAGGTCTCCAGCGTCGCATTGCGCATCACCAGGGTGCCCGCATCGATCTGGGCTGCGGTGCTGCGCAGACCGCGGGTGGTTACTGTCGTGCCCTGCCCGGCGGCGTCGGCCTGCAGCTCGATGCGGCCGCCTGTGGCGACAGAAAGCCCAACCGCACTGGCCCCCGAGGTGGTGATGTCACCCGCAGCGAAGACGAGCGTGCCTGCACTTTCGGCGCGGGCCGCGGCCGTATTGGCACCGATGGCGTTGAGCGATACGGGCCCGCCGGAGCCGATGCTGCCCCCGTTGAGGGCGTGGAAGACATGTCCGGCAACGCCGTCATCGGTCGACGCATAGCTGCCGGCGATGACGTCGAGCTGGTGACCATCGGCGACCACCGGCCCCAGACTCTGCGCCAGGACGGGCGCGCTGCACGTACAGGCCACCGCGATGGCGAGCGAAAGGGGGCGCAGACGGTTCAGGGGGCGGGGGGCGCGAGAGGTCATGCAGGAATAGCCGGTCACTATGTAGCCGGCGACTTTAGGAGCGCTGCCTTGCTGCGGATATGCAATTAGTTGCAAATCCACAGCCGCATCGATGTCCTGAACGCGACGACGGATGCCCAATTCGCGAGAGACGGGACCCGGACTCGGGCCTACGCTACGCATCCTGCCTCCCCTCGCAGCTGCAGCGTAGCCAGCGCGCCTGGGCTCCCCCGTTCCTGATCGTGCCCTCATGCCACCTGAAACCGTTGCCCCGCCCGTGATTCCGGCCGAACCCCTCAGCCCCGCCCCGAACCAGGGCTTCGCGGTGCGCATCGTCGGCGCCGCGGCCTTCGCCCACCTGCTCAACGACATGATCCAGGCGGTCCTGCCGGCGGTCTATCCGATGTTCAAGAGCCAGTTCTCGCTCACCTTCGGGCAGATCGGCATCATCGGCCTGGTCTACCAGGTCACTGCCTCGCTGCTGCAGCCTTGGGTGGGCATGTACACAGACAAGCGGCCGCTGCCTTATCTGCTGCCGTCCGGGATGGTCGCTACCTTTGCCGGCATTGCGCTGATGGCGATGGCGACCCGTTACGAAACGCTGCTCATCGCCGCGGCCATCGTTGGCATCGGGTCGGCCACCTTCCACCCGGAAGCCTCGCGCGTGGCACGGATGGCCTCGGGCGGTCGCTTCGGCACGGCGCAGTCCACCTTCCAGGTTGGCGGCAATACCGGCTCGGCAATCGGCCCGCTGCTGGCGGCGGCCATCGTCATCCCGCACGGGCAACGCGCGATCGCGTGGTTCATGCTGGCTGCGGCGCTGGCGATCTGGGTGCTGTTCCGCCTTACCGGTTGGACCATCCAGCACGGCCAGGCCAAGATGAAACGGCTGGCCACGGGCCACGGTGTCGGGCTGAGTCGCGGCAAGGTGATCCAGGCCATCGCCGTCATCGCGGTGCTGATGTTCGCCAAGTTCGTCTACATCGCCTCGTTCACCAACTACTTCACGTTCTACCTGATCGAGCGCTTCGGCCTGACCGTGCAGCAGAGCCAGATGTACCTCTTCATCTTCCTGGCCTCGGTCGCGCTGGGCACCTTCATCGGCGGACCGGTCGGCGACCGGATCGGGCGCAAGGCGGTGATCTGGATCTCGTTCCTGGGCGTGGCGCCGTTCGCGCTGGCCCTGCCCTACGCCAACCTGATGGGCACGGCGGTGCTGGCGGTGGTGATCGGACTGGTGATGTCCTCGGCGTTCGCGGCGCTGGTGGTGTACGCGCAGGAAGCGGTGCCCGGCCGTGTAGGCATGGTGTCAGGGCTGATGTTTGGCTTGATGTTCGGCATCGGTGGTATCGGCGCGGCCGGGTTGGGCAACCTGGCGGACGTGCATGGGATCGTGTGGGTCTACCACTTCACCTCGTACCTGCCGCTGCTCGGGCTGGCGACGGCGTTCCTGCCGAAGACGAACATGCACTGAGGCGTCTGCCTCAGTGGAAGAATTGACTCGGCAGCTGCCCGAAGCGCTTTTTGAACATCGCGGTGAAGGCACTCGGACTGGCATAGCCCAGCGCGAGCGCCACGTCGATCACCTTCTCGCCGTGTGCCAACTGTTCCAGTGCACGCAGTAGACGCGCCTGTTGGCGCCATTGTCCGAAGGTCATGCCCAGCTCGCGTGCACACAGACGCTGGATGGTTTTGACATCCACGCCCAGACGCCGGGCCCAGTCCTGAAGCGTGGATGGGTCGTCAGGCGTGGATTCCAGCTGCTGACCGATGAGCTGCAGGCGTGGGTCGGTCGGCTGCGGCAGGTGCAGTGGCAGTACCGGCAACAGCTGCAGCTCATCCAGGATCAATTGCATCAGCCTGCCATCGCGCGAATCGGCCTGGTACGGTGCAGCGACGTCCATCGCCGCGTGGATCAGGGCGGCCAGCAAAGGCGTGACCGACACCGTCGACGCACTGGCCGGCGGCTGGGCAATCGCCTCCGGCAGGATGTACAGGCTGCGCATGCCGACCGCGCCGATACAGCTGACCTTGTGCCCCATGCCGGCCGGGATCCAGATCGCGCGCGTGCTCGGGACGACCCAGCGCCCTGCCCCGGCCTGGACCACCAGCACGCCGGTTTCGGCATAGACCAGCTGATGGCGGTCTGGATGATGATGCAGGGCGATGATCGTTCCGGCGGGATACTCACGCGCTCGGCAGAACACGGGGGTCTCTGGACCGGCAGGCAGCCGCTTGCCTTCGCCGACACCCGCGGCGATGTCTCTTTTCCGATATGGCATGGCAATACCCTCGCAAACGGCCTGCCGGACGACTCTACCGCGTCAGGGGTGTTTTCGATATCGGTCCGCTACGGCTATCGGGGCTTCGGCGGCGCCAGTACCTCGATCCAGGTCGGCGCGTGATCGCTGGGCTTTTCCAGCGCCCGCACCCAACTGTCAACGCCTGCGTCCTTGAGGAGAGGCGCAAGCACCGGATTGAGCAGCAGATGATCGATGCGTAGCCCGCGGCCGCGGGCGAAGTGTTCACGGAAGTAGTCCCAGAAGGTGAAGATCTGGGCATCGCCATGCACGGCGCGCAGGCTGTCGGTCCAGCCCTGGTCGAGCAGCGCCCGGTAGGCCTCGCGGACCTCGGGCTGCAGCAGCGCGTCCTTGCGCCACGATTTGGGGTCGTAGATATCCGCATCCGTGGGCACGACGTTGAAATCGCCGATCAACGCGACCGGGTGCGGCAGCGCGACCAGGCTTTTCGCGTGCCGATGCAGGCGTTGCATCCACGTCAGCTTGTAATCGAACTTGGGCCCCGGCCGCGGATTGCCGTTGGGTAGGTACAGACCGCCCACGATCACACCATGCGCTGCCGCTTCCAGATAACGACTCTGATCATCTTTGGGATCCCCGGGCAACCCGCGCCGGCTTTCGATCGGGTCCTGCCCGCGGGCCAGCAGCGCAACGCCGTTCCACGAGCGCTGCCCCTGCCAGATGCAGCCGTATCCAGCGTCGCGGATGGCCGCTTCCGGAAAGGCTTCCTGCGTCGCCTTGAGTTCCTGCAACGCTACGATGTCCGGTTGTTCGCGCGCCAGCCATGCGAGCAGATGCGGCAGCCGGGTCAGCACGCCGTTGACATTGAAGGTCACGATTTTCAGGCGCTTTCTGGTGGGCATGGCGCGCTTCATCGCGGCGGTCACAGACCTTGAGGATTGCCCTGCATCAATCAACCTGGCGCGAGTGCCGGGCGAGCATGGCGTGACGATGGCGTCGCGTTGATCGTGCATTGACCCTTTCCGCGTCACAGTAAGCCCTCGTTTCGGACCGGTACGGTGCATCCATTGCGCGGAGGATCATGAAAACCTGGAAGGTGCTGCCGCGGCGCTTTTACCAGCGCCACCCAGCCGAGGTGGCGCCCGAGCTGCTCAACAAGCTGCTGGTGCGCGATGACGGTCGCGCAGGCCGCATCGTGGAGGTGGAAGCGTATGCAGGAGAGCAGGATCCGGCCGCGCATTCGTATCGCGGCATGACCGCGCGCACCGCCACGATGTTCGGTGAAGCCGGGCATCTGTACGTGTATTTCAGCTACGGCATGCATTGGGGCTCGAACGCAGTGTGTGGTGACGTCGGCCAGGGCTGGGGTGTACTGCTGCGCGCCCTGGAGCCGGTCGCCGGGCTGGAGCTGATCCGCGAGGCGCGCCCGGCAATCAAGCGTGAGCGTGACCTAGCCAGCGGGCCGGGGCGGTTGTCGCAGGCGATGGGCATCACCAAGGCCTTGGATGGCGCGGATCTGGTGCGCAATGACCGTGGCATCCGCCTCGTGTCCGATGGCATGGCGCCACCGGAGGCCCCGGCGGTCGGGCCACGGATCGGCATCACCAAGGCAATCGACTTTCCGTGGCGCTGGCACGTGCCGGCGCACCTGCACGTGTCGGGACGCACCAGGGCGAAGAAGACGGGCGGGACCCTATCGTGAAATCCCCGCTCTCGGCCACCTCCCCGGCCCGCGGCGTACGACGCTGGCTCGTGCGCGTGTTCATTCTTGTCGTCTGCATCGTGGTGGCAGGCGTGCTGTGGAACAGCCCCATCGCCGAATCGCCCCGGGCGCTCTGGCGCCTGTCGCAGATGCCAGCCCCGACCGCCCTGCCCGTTCCCGTGGCCGGGGTTTCGGCACGACAGGTGGCCGATACCTTCGGCGCGCCCCGTGGCCGTGACCGCACGCATGCCGGCGTGGACATCTTCGCCAAACGTGGCACCGAGGTGCGCAGCGCTACACCGGGCATCGTCACGGATATTCGCGAGGGTGGCCTGGGTGGGCGTCAGGTGTGGGTGATGGGCCCGGCGCGCGAGCGCTACTACTACGCCCACCTGGACGACTGGCGTGAAGGATTGGAACGAGGTCAGGTCATCGAGCAAGGCACGGTGCTGGGCTATGTCGGCGACACCGGCAATGCCAAGGGCACGCCGCCGCATCTGCATTGGGGTATCTACGGTACCGACGGCGCCTACGATCCGCTGCCGCTCCTGAAGGCATGGCGGGATGCGCCCTGAGCGGCGTGCAGGCCCCCTTCACAACAACGCGCGCTGGACTAACACCGATGCGCCTAGCGTCGGTGGCTCACCACCTACCGGCAGTACCTCCATGGCGATCAAGACCGCAGAAGACCTGTTCATCCACGAGCTCTCGGATATCTACAGCGCAGAAAAGCAGCTTACCAAGGCGCTGCCGAAGCTCGCACGCGCCGCGTCCAATCCAGACCTCGCCGCCGCCTTCACCCTGCACCTGGAAGAAACCCAGGGTCAGATCGAGCGCATCGATCAGGTGGTCGAACTGCTGGGTATCCGGCTCAAGCGGATCAAATGTGCCGCGATGGAGGGCCTGGTCGAAGAAGGCAAGGAGGCCATCGACAGCATTGAGGAAGGCCCGGTGCGCGATGCCGCGCTGATCGGTGGTGCGCAGAAAGTGGAGCACTACGAAATCGCCTCCTACGGCACCATCGCCGCGATGGCCAAGCAACTGGGTTACAAGGCGGCTGTACCGTTGCTGCTGGAAACGTTGGAGGAAGAGAAGGCCACCGACGAAAAGCTCACCCTGCTGGCCCTCGCCGGTGGTGGCAATGCAAAGGCTGCTGCAGCTTGATTTCGATGGAAGCCGCTGCCGGGGAGCCGGACTCCCCGCGCAGCGCGTCGTTCGTTGTTGCCCTTGACCCCACAGGAGCCCCCATGTCGCTGCGCCCACCCGTTCTCTACCACGCCTCCCTCGAACATGCAGACGCGGAGGAAACGACGCACATCCATGAGCTGGCCGAGGTATTCGCGCGGATGGCGTTGACCGTTGCCGAGCAGGAAGGTCATGCGCACCGCGCGGTGCATGCCAAAGGCCAGGGCCTGCTGAAGGGGCGGCTGCGGGTGTTGGATGGGTTGCCTGCAGAGCTGCGCCACGGTCTTTTTGCGCGGCCTGGCAGCTACGACGCGCTGGTTCGCCTGTCGTCGCCGCCCGCTGAGCAGCTTCCGGATTCGGTCTCCACCCCGCGGGCGATGGCGCTCAAAGTCATTGGCGTGGACGGGCCCCGCGCGGAAGGCGCCGAGGAAGAACACACGCAGGATTTCCTGATGGTCAATGGACCAGCGTTCAACACGCCGGGCGTGGCCGGCTTCCTGCGCTCAGCCAAGCTGCTGGCCGCCACCACCGAGCGGATGCCGCGCACCAAGCGGATGATTTCGGCCACGCTGCGTGGCGCCGAAGCGGCGCTGGAGGCAGTCGGCGGGCAAAGCGCCACGTTGAAGGGCATGGGCGGCGAGCCGCAGCATCATCCATTGGGCGAGACCTTCTTCAGTCAGGTACCGTTCCTCTACGGCCCGTACATGGCCAAGTTCTCGCTGGCCCCGATCTCACCCGACCTGCTCGCGCTGACCGGGGACAAGATCGGCTCGGACGCCGACGCGCAGCGCGAGGCGGTGGTCACCTTCTTCACCGATCTTCCCAATCCAGTGGAATGGGAACTGCGCGTGCAGTTGTGCCGCGACGTGGAGCAGATGCCGATCGAGGACGCATCGGTAGTGTGGCCCGAGGCGGACAGCCCGTTCCTGCCGGTCGCACGCCTGAGCGTGGCGCAGCAGAAGGCGTGGCAGCCTGACACCTCTCCCGGCATCGAGGATGCACTGGCGTTCGCACCATGGCATGCGTTGGCCGAGCATCGTCCGCTCGGCGGGTTGAACCGCGCGCGCCGCGTGGTGATGGCTGCCTCACGTCAATTCCGCTCGCGGTTCAATGGGTGTCCGATCCACGAGCCGGTGGGCTGAGGCCGCCTTCAGGCGCAGCCGCGAGGTGTTGCCTCACCGGATGCCATGCAGCTCCATGGCGCGCATCACGATCGGCTTGGCCCAGTCAGGCGTCTGCAGCAGCTCGATCGCCGAGGCCGGATAGTGCAGTCCGGTGCGGTCCAATTGCAGCACCGGCAACGGCTCGGCGCCATCGGCGTCGGCCGGCGCACTGTTGTCGTAGACATGCAGCTCGGCCAGATGCGGCAACAGCGCCAAGAGGTTCTCACGGGAGGAATCGTAGCGGGCGCGGATCTTGTCGGCGGGAATGTCATGTCCGCCGCGGCTGACCCGTGCGGCGACACGTTCCATATGGAGTTCCACGCTCTGCAGGCCGCAGAACCAGATCGCCACGTCGTGCCGGTCGCAGGCTTCGCGTAGCAGGCGCGGAATCGTATTGCCGCCCAAAGTGGTTTCAAACGCGAAGTCGGTGCCCTCGTCGATCGCCTGTCGCAGCCGACGCGCGCCCTCGTTCCAGGCCGCAGCATTGGCCTCGCCCAGCGACCAACCAGTCTCCACCAGACGCCGGGTGAACGTATCCGGGTTGAACCAAGTCAGGCCTTCTTCTTCCAGCCACATGCCCAGCAGCGAACTCTTGCCGGCACCATTGACGCCGGCCAGGACCAGAATGCGCCCCATCGGTCAGAGGGGGCTGCCGAGGGCGACCTTGCGGCCACGGCGGATCGGCTGACCCAGCACCTTGCCCAGCCCGCCATCGCGGCCCAGGCTGGCCAGCGTGGTATCGAACGCGGCACGCAGCCGTTCCAGCTCGCCCAGACGCTCATCGGCGTCGCCACCAGCGGCCTTGGCCAGCAGCTCCTGGTAGGTCTTGATGTCCACGATCACCGCTTCGGGGTGATTGTGGTTGGTGATCACCAAGGCCTGTTTCTCCCGAACGGTCCGCATCAGGCTGGGCCAGCCGCGGGTTTTCACCGACGACGCCGTGGCCTTTTCAAGGCCGGGCAGATCCAGTGGCAGGGTCATGGCACGCTCCAGTACGGGATGGCCCTACTATACCCCTTCTGGCCAAATTGGACATAAATACCATTTTGGCCAGAAAGACGCCGCAGCAGCCGATCAGCGGGACATCGAGTACGGCTGTTCCGCGCCCTGCCCCGGCCAAGCCTTGTTCGGCTCGGCCTGGAGGGTGAAGCGCAGCTCGCCACCGGCCAGGATTTCCTCGTGGCGCAGGAAGGTACGCTGCAGCGGCTGGCCATTGAGGGTCACCGAACCGACATGGTCGTGGCCCTTGCCCAGCCCGTCGGTAACGATGGTGAAGGTCCTGCCGTTGGGCAGATGCAGTGCTGCCTTGGGCAGGAACGGGCGGCCGATGATGTACTCGCCGCTGCCCGGCGCCACCGGGTAGAAGCCCAGCGCGGTGAACACGTACCAGGCCGACATCTGGCCAAGGTCGTCATTGCCGGCCAGGCCATCGGGACGGTCGGCATACTGGGTGTCCATGATCTGCTTCAGGCGTGCCTGGGTGCGCCACGGCTGCCCGGCATGGGCATACAGGTAGGCCACGTGGTGGCTGGGCTCGTTGCCGTGCGCGTACCAGCCGATCAGACCGGTGATGTCTTCCATGTGTTCGAAGATCGAGGGGTCGACCTTGGCCTCGAACACCTCGTCCAGCCGGGCCAGCAGTCTGTCGCTGCCCCCGTGCGCGGCGGCCAGGCCCGCCACATCGTGCGGCACATACCACGAGTACTGCCAGGCGTTGCCTTCGGTGTAATCCGTGCCGTAGCCGCTGGCGCTCGGATCGAACGGCGTGCGGAAGCTGCCATCGCGCTTGCGCGCCCGCATGAAGCCGGTGTCCTTGTCGTACGCGTTGCGCCAGTTGGTGGCGCGCTTCTCGAACTCACCGGCGACCTTCGTGTTGCCCATGGCCTTGGCCATGCGCGCGATGGTCCAGTCGTCGAAGGCGTATTCCAGCGTCTTACTGGCCGCTTCGCCTTCCTCATCGATCGGCACCCAGCCCAGCTCGCGGTACTGCGCGATGCCGTCGTACGGTCCGTAATTGGCGGTGGCCACCATGGCGGCCAATGCCTTGTTCTCATCGAAACCGCGGATGCCCTTGAGGTAGGCATCGGCGATCACCGGCACGGCGTGGTAGCCGATCATGCACCAGGTTTCCTGGCCGTGGAACGCCCATACCGGCAGCATCCCGTAGGCGCTGTTGTGCTGGTGCGCGAGCAGCGAATTGATGAAATCGCTGTTACGTTTCTCCGGTTGCACCAGGGTGAGCAGTGGATGCAGGGCTCGGTAGGTGTCCCACAGCGAGAACGTTGAATAGTTGGTGTAGCCCTCGGCACGATGCACCGCGTTGTCCGAGCCGCGGTACTGGCCATCGCTGTCCATGAAGACCGTCGGCCCCAGCAGGCTGTGGTACAGCGCGGTGTAGGCGCTGCGCCGGTCATGCTCGGGCGCGTCGATGTCCAGCACCGACAGCGCCTGCGTCCATTGCGCTCTCGCCCCGGCTCGGACGCGATCGAAATCGAAGCCCGGCACTTCACTCTCCAGGTTGGCGATCGCACCGGCCTCGCTGACCGAGGAGATCGCCACCGTCACCACCAGCGGTTTATCGAGCTTGCCGAAATCAAACGTGCCCACCAGTTGGCGCCCTTCAATCTGTGCACGCTGGGCCGGGCTCTGGTGCCCCGGCGGCGGGAAACCCTTGTAGGCGATGTCGGTCTCGGTATTGTGGAACGCATGACCGGTCAGCGGGCGGGAGAAGCGCATCGCGAAATACAGCTGGCGACCTGGCGCCCATCCGCGGGTCTCGCGGAAGCCGGTGATGGTGCCGTCCTCGCGGGCACGCAGACGCGACCATAGGATCTTGCCCGGATAGTCGTAGAGGCTGGTGCGCAGGTCCAGCAGCACGCGCGCCGGCTGGTTGGCCGGATAGGTGTAACGGTGCACACCCACGCGGGTGCTGGCGGTGAGTTCCGCGCGCACCTTGGGGTCATCCAGGGTGACCGCGTAGTAGCCCGGCTCGGCGCGCTCGTCATCGTGGCGGAAGCGCGAGGTGTAACCGCTGCCAGGTTTGTCCGGGTCGCCACGCTCCAGGCTGGCATCGGTGCGCACCGGCATCAGCAGCACATCACCCAGATCGGAATGGCCGCTGCCCGAGAAATGCGTGTGCGAGAAGCCAACGATGCTGGTGTCGACGTGCCGGTAGCCTGCCGCCCACCCATAGGCCTTCTCGCGCGGCTGGATGCGGGTGTCCGGGCTGAGCTGGACCATGCCGAACGGGACCGTGGCGCCGGGATAGGTGTGACCCTCGCCTGCAGTGCCGATGAACGGATCAACCGCCGCGTAGGCACGCTCGCCGACCTTCGCCGGTGCCGCCGTGGCCGTGCCGGCCACCAACATCGCCCCTACTGCGAGCCCCAACCAGCGCAACGTCCCCGTTTTTGTCATGGCGTTGAATTTAGATCGATTCAGGTAAGAGTGATCCTAGCACCGCCCCAGCAGACCGGCATGTTGCGGTGCGGTTGAGGACGCGGGGGACGCGGCTTGCTACGCTGGCGCCTGGCTCGTTTCCGGGAAGACCTGCATGGTGTTACGCCGCCGCACCTGCCTCATGGCAACCTCCCTCATCGCTGCTGCACTGCTCGCCGCGTGTGCGGGGCGAACCGCTCACAACGGTGGTGCTGCATCCACCGGGGCCTCTGGACCATCAGCGGCAGCGCTGACATGGACAGCGCACCAGAGCGGACATCCACCCACCGCGCGACACGAAAGTGCCTTGGTCGCGCTTGATGGCAAACTCTATCTGCTGGGGGGACGTGGTGAACGCCCCCTGGAGGTCTTCGATCCCGCCAGCGGAGGCTGGACCTCCGGCGCACGACCTCCACTGGAACAGCTTCACCACACTCAGGCACTCGCCTACGACGGCCGTATCTGGGTGATGGGGGCCTTGACCGGCGACTTCCCAGCCGAGCCCGCCGTTCCTGCGCTGTGGATCTACGACCCGACGGCGGATGCGTGGCAACAGGGGCCATCGCTGCCGGCAGGCCGCGCTCGCGGTGCCAGTGGCGTTGCGTTGCACGCGGGCCAGTTCTATCTGGTCGGTGGTGTAACGCGTGGGCACACCGGTGGCGTGGTGCCATGGCTGGATGTCTTCGATCCCGCGACGGGGCAGTGGACAGCGCTGCCGGATGCACCGCATGCGCGCGACCACTTCCACGCGGCGGTATTGGACGGCGCGCTCTACGCCGCCGGTGGCCGGGTCAGCGCCCATGGCAGCAATGCGTCGGGGATGCAGTCGGTGGCAGCCGTGGACGTCTTCGATATCGCATCGGGCCGCTGGTCCACCCTTCCCTCGCCCCTGCCGACCCCACGCTCAGGCACGGCCACGGTTGCCTGGAATGACAGGATCGTTGTGATCGGCGGCGAAAGCGATGCGCACACGGCCGCGCACGCAGAGGTGGAGGCCTGGAGCCCCGCCCTTCAGCGCTGGGAGCGGCTGCCGCCGCTGCCGGTCGGGCGACACGGCATGCAGGCGGCGGTGCTGAACGGTGCGCTGCACGTGGTCGCGGGCAGCGCTGATCGTGGCGGCGGACCAGAGCTGGACGACCATTACCGCTTGGTCGCCCGTCCGTAGTCCATCGCCAGGCGGGCGCATGCCGTCCCGGCTTACGCCGGCCGTGCCGAGTCCGGTACCGCCGCCTCGGGCAGCATGGGCTGGGTCGCGTCCACCGTGACCGGCTCATCACTGCGCATCAACGCGCGCGCTTCGGCTTCGCTCGCCACCGCCGGCGGGGAGCCACGCAGCGGCATGCCGGCGGTCTCGCGCACGAACAGCATGGTGATCACGCCGATCACCGCCGCGCCCATCAGGTAGTAAGCGGGCACCAGCGGATCACCGGTGCGCTCCACCAGCCAGGCAGTCACCAGCGGCGTGGTACCCCCGAACAGCGAGACCGAGACGTTGAAGGCGATCGACAGCGCGCTGTAGCGCACCGGCGTGTAGAACAGCGCCGGCAGCGTGGACGGCATCGAGCTGGTGAAGCACACCAACGCCAGCCCGAGCAGCATCAGCCCCAGAAAGATCAACCAGTCATTGCCGCTGCCCACCAGTTTCAGGCACGGGATCGCCAGCAGGAACAGCGCGATGCAGGCACCGATGATCATCGGGCGACGGCCCAGGCGATCGCTGAACAATCCACCCACCACATTGAGCGGCATCATCACCAGCATCACGATGATGATCAGCAGCAGGCCTTTGCTTTCGGCATAGCCCATGGTGACGCTGAGGTAGCTGGGCATGTAGGTCAGCAGCATGTAATCGGTGACGTTGAACACCAGCACCAGGCCGACGCAGATCAGCAGCTGTGCCCAATGCACGCGGAACAGCGCGCCCAGGCCCGGGCGCTCGTGATCGCGCTTCTCGGCCTCTTCGGCATACGCGCGGAAGGCCGGCGTCTCTTCCAGCTTCATGCGCATGTACAGGCCAAGCAGACCCAGCGGGCCGGCCACCAGGAACGGAATGCGCCAGCCCCAGTCCAGCATGTGCGTGCTGCTCAGGGCCATGTGTAGTGCGGTGACCGTGCCGGCACCGGCGATGTAGCCACCCAGCGTACCGAACTCCAGCCAGCTGCCCATGAGGCCGCGATTTCGGTCAGTCGAATACTCGGCGATGAACGTCGCCGCGCCGCCGTACTCACCGCCGGTGGAGAATCCCTGCACGATGCGGGCAAGCAGCAACAGCGCCGGTGCCCAGATGCCGATGCGGTCGTACGAGGGAATCAGGCCGATGCTGAAGGTGCCTGCAGCCATCAGGATCATGGTGGCCGCGAGTACCTTCTGCCGCCCGTACTTGTCACCCAGCGGGCCGAACACCAGCCCGCCCAGCGGGCGCACCAGAAAGGCGACGGTGAAGGTGGCGAAGGTGGCGATCAGCTGCGCGGTCGGGCTGCTGTCGGGGAAGAACACGTGGCCGAGGGTCACGGCCAGGTAGCCGTAGACACCGAAATCGAACCACTCCATCGCGTTGCCGAGCGCGGCAGCGCCAACGGCCTTCTTCAACATCGGACGATCAACGACGGTGACTTCGTCGACATGCATCTGGCGGCGGCGTTTGAACCAGCCAAAATGAGCGTGTGCGGCAGGCAGGTCCTGCATCTGCTTTCTCCTGGAAGCAGGCCATCGCGGCGCCCGAGGTCCCGCGCACGGCACAGGAAATACCGCCTCTGATGACACAGCGCGATGCGCGAAGAGGGGTTGCAACAGACGATCCCGGACGGCCGCGTGGACTCAGCGACGCTGCGGGATGGATGACCAGGAAGCGGGCAATGGCCCGGGGGTGATCAAGCGGGCCATGTTACTACATTTGGCCAGCGCGAGCCCCGTACTGCTCCGGTCGGCAGCGTGGAACAGCATGTTTCAAGCTGTTTTGACTCCTTTTCACGCGATGCATACACGCGTCGGCAGCGCTGGGAATGCGGCAATGTGTTGTGCTGACACTCATCTGGCAGGGCGAATGTCGCTCGAGAGCGGGATGCTCGTTACTGCCCGCGCTCCAATGCGTCGATCAATGGCGCGAGATCGTCGCGCTCGTGCGGCCGCACTGCACGCGCGATTTCGCGGCCATCGCGCAACAGAATCACCGTCGGCCACAGCTTCACAGCAAAGGAGCGGCCCAACGGCCGCCCCTTCCCATCTTCGACCTTCAGGTGCGTAGCGTCGTAGCCGCCGAGAAACTTCTGCAGCAGGGGCTGGGCGGCACTGCAATGGCCGCACCAACCGGTGCCGAACTCCAGCATCACCCATCCGCTGCCGGCATCGATGTCGGCACGGGTGATGTCGGAGGGGCTGTACTCACGAACGAAGGCCATGAGCGGTTCTCAGGACAGTGCGCGCTGGATGTCCTCCAGCGGTGCGTTGGTGTAATCCTTCGCCAGATCCTTGATCAGCCGCTCCTGGGTTTCTTTGTGCAGCAACGGGCGGATGCGGCCCAGCGTCTGCGGGTCGGCGATCAGGATCAGGTGCGCGTAGCGGTTCTTCAGCGCATCTTCGTTCAACTGCGCGGCGACCTGCTTGGCAAACGTGGCTTCATTGAGCTGGGAGATCGTCATGTCCTGTGGCACCGAGCCGGAGGGGCCCTGCCCCGAGGCGCCGGTTTCGCTGACGGCCTGCAGCTGAAGTTCCCCCTCCTGCTTGAGTTGAAGCTTGTGCGCGGTGCCAACGTTGGTGAACACGCGGGCCGAGCC
The DNA here is from genome assembly GCA_002363385.1 of Stenotrophomonas maltophilia. Lineage (GTDB taxonomy): Bacteria > Pseudomonadota > Gammaproteobacteria > Xanthomonadales > Xanthomonadaceae > Stenotrophomonas > Stenotrophomonas maltophilia_AN. Next base: position 228,491 of record DEVL01000002.1, on the reverse strand, counting down.
GCCGTCGGCGACAACAACGAGGGTACCTTCGGGAATCTGCTGGCTCATCATCTACTCCTTATGGGAAAAACCGAGCGCGGGTGCACTCGGGTTCCACCGTAGGCAACCCCATGTAAGCACCGTGCATACGGATGTATGCATTCCGTATGCAACGCCTGTGCGCCCTACTCCACAGGCGCTGGCGGTAGCGGCATGTCCAGGTGGCGGGTGAAGAACCGGGCCATCACCCGGTAAGCCTGCTGGCTCTCGGGCAGGCGGGCATCCAGATGAAACGCGTGGCCCAGCCCGTCCCAGACGTGCAGATCCGACTCGCGGCCCAGGTCCACCAGCCGGGAATGCGTATAGGACACGTTGCTCAGCTCCGCCGCACGGGTGGCGGTGATGAACAGGGTCGGTGGGAACTGCGCGAGGACTGCATCGGAGAACACCGGCGACACGAGTGGATCACGGAAATCCACCTTCCCGTAGTACAGGTCCTCCATGATCGGCAACGTGCCGTCAGCATGCGGCAGCAGTGCATCGGTGACGGCCGCCGCCACATAGCGGGAGTCGCCGCCGTAGCGTGCATCGCCGCCGGCGCAGAACAGGCCGGCCGCGGCCGGCATCGGCAGCTTCTCCTTGGCGAACCACGCCAGCGATTCGCCCGTGAGCACGCCGCCGGCCGAGCAGCCGAACAGACCGATGTGCCGTGCCGGCATCTTCTCCAGCGCCGCCCGGTAGACCGCGGCCACATCCTCACTCGCGGCCGGAAACTGATGCTCCGGGCCTTGCCGGTACTCCACCGCCACGACCGTGGCCCCGGTCATGGCCGCGACCGGAATCGCCTCCAGCAGGCCGAGGCTGTCAGCGCGGCCGAACACGAACGCGCCGCCATGCAGTTCGATCAACAGGCGCCGCTGCGCCGAATCGGCTGGCGCACTGCGTGGCTCGACACGTACCACCGGTACGCCATTCCAAGTTTCGTGGTGCAGCTCCACCGGATAGCGCTGGCGCAGCGCCTTGATCTCGCCATACGCCCAGTCATCGGCACCCTTGCGGATAGTCGCCAGTTCCTTGAGCACGGTGGCGTTGTCCATCTTCGCGACCGGGTCGCCGTGGGCGACAGCACTGCGCATCACGGCCTGTGCTTCCGGGCTCAGATACGGCGACAGCGGCAAAGCGAACCGGGGCACGTTGCGGACGCCGTCCTCAAGCGACGCAGCGGGCGTAGCCGCGATAACCGTTCCGCTGGCCGCCACCAACAGCGCCAGCAACCCGAAGGTGCGGGTCGATCCCATCTGCTGTACTCCCTATGCGAAATCGGCCCACAGCATAGCCGCTGCCTCGCCGTCACGGCACGCCGAAGCATCCGGATCCGTGCTCGCCGGCGCCCTGACTACAACTTTCGGCACCCGCATTCTGCCCTGCAGCCTGCCACTCTGCTCCCCACAACGTGTATCACATGGAGGCTGGATGATCAGGATGTGGATCGTGGGGGTGCTGCTGGGGACGCTGTCGCTGCCTGCAAAGAGCAGCGTGCCTGAACCTGCCACGCAGGTGATCGTGCTGGGCGTGGATCATGCGGCGCAACTGGTGGCGCGCGAAGATCGGCCGGCGGTGCTGGCTGCGTTCCTGGATCGCGCTGACCCGGATGCGATCTGCATCGAGCGCTCGCCGGAAGCATTTGCACGCAACGATTTCTATGAGTTCACCTACGAAGTGCAGGACGTGGTGGTGCCCTTCGCGCGCGAGCGCAACATCGCCCTGTGCCCCTTCGATTGGCACCCTTCGAGCGAAGACGCGCAACTGGGCTTCGGCATGGATCTGGAGGCGGTCCCCGAAATCCGGCCCACGCGCGGTTTCCAGCAGTTCCTGACCTTCCCCGAGCCGGCGCAGCTCAAACGTACCCTCTTCCATGCCGATGTTGCCGCGAATGTGGCGCGCTCCACGCAATGGAGTCTCACTCCAGCGGCACGCACCGCACAGGATCTGCCACGTCGCCTGTTCCTGTATCGCACGTTCCTGCAGGCCAAGCGCATTGCGGCCGCCGCGCGTGCGCATCCCGGCGGCACCGTGGTCGTGGTGGTCGGTGAGTTCCACAAGCGCGACATCGATGAGGTACTGGCCGATGAACCCGGCATCGTGCTGGTGCAGCCGTCGCGTCTGGGTGCCCCAACCGACGCAGAGGTACATCCTTTTGAGCGACGCGAGTATCGCGTAGCGGTGGCCACGTTCAACCTCCTCGGCATGCAGGCAAGCACCGCCAATCGGGACGACGCATTCCTGCGTGACACGGTCGATGCGCTCATCGGCAGCGGCGCTACCCCTGACGTGCAGTTGCTGGCCGCGCGATTGGACCTGCTGCAGGGGCGCATCAGCCGCGCCGAGGCAACCCGGCGCTACCGGCAGATCGCGGCCACCGCGGGTGATGCCCGGTTTGCCTGGACGGGCGTGAAGGATAGCCGCCGCCTGGATTCCTGGTTCGACCCCTTCGGAAACCTCAGCGTGCGGCAGCGCGCCCTGCTGGAACTTGCGCGCGAGTCGACGCTGGCCGGGCGAGCCGACGAGGCCGAGCGGCGTCGAGTTGCACTGCGTCGAGAGCTGACTGCCCGCCAGCAGAGGCAGCTGGACGGCTACTGGCACCTGCTCGCCAAGTGAGCGCCTGCCCAGCCTGAACCTCCCGGCCCGGCGGGCTGCAGTCATTACGGTGTAAAATTCGCCGTTTTAACCGGAACAATGGCCAAAACCGCGCAACGGACGCCTGTCCCCGGCCCGGCCTTCATCCGGCTGCTGGCCCGCCTTGCCGAGAGCAACCTGTCCTCGGCGGGCCCTGCCCTGTCAGACCGGCTCAGCGAGTGGGTGGACTGGACGCGGGCGGTCACCTTGTCCAAGGCGCTCGATGGCCGGCTTCCACCTGCCGTGGACGGCCCGGATTTCGATGCCGACGAGGACGCTGAGTGCCGGCGGCTCCGCGCTGCGTTGGAGGCGACCATCGTTCAGGAACCTGAGGGTGCCAAACACCCTTCCCAGGTGGCGGCCGACGGTACGAACGGCACTGTTGAGTACACCGCGTTCCGCGAGCGCTATCTGGCGTTGCAGCGGGCCATGCTCCGGGACACCAGCCGCCTGCGCGGTCGGCTTCGCGACATGTTGACCCGCACCTCGCCTGAGATGGCCAGGCTCGCCGAAGTCGACGCGCTGATGGATCAGACCCTGAGCGCGCGGGAGTACAGCCTGCTGGCCAAGGTACCGGTGCTGCTCGGCGTGCATTTCGAGCGCCTGCGCGATGCGGGCAGCGATGATGCGTGGCTCGAGGTGTTCCGCCGTGACATGCAGAGCCTGCTGCTGGCCGAGCTGGATGTTCGTTTTCAACCGATAGAAGGGCTGCTTGCAGCGCTTCGCACCCACTAACCGGGACGTCATGTTCAGAACCAGTCTTCACTACGTTGTTTTCCTGCTTGGCCTTGTTGCGGTGTGCTGGATCGGGGCAGGCTATGCCAGCACCAATCCGGTCGGTTTCGCTGTCGCCCTGCTGATCGCCGTCTGCTACCTCGCCGGTGGCCTCGAGCTGTATCGCTACCGGCAGGCGACCGCCTCGCTCACGGCGGCCACGGTCAGCGCTGGCACCGCCAGCGCCGGGCTCGCCACCTGGCTGGGCCAGCTGCATCCCAGCCTTCGCAATGCCGTGCGTCTGCGCGTGGAAGGCGAGCGCGTTGCCCTGCCCGGTCCGGTCCTGACGCCTTACCTGGTCGGGCTGCTGGTGCTGCTGGGCATGCTCGGCACCCTGCTCGGCATGATGGCGACGTTGCGCGGGACCGGACTGGCGCTGGAAAGCGCGACCGACCTGCAGGCGATCCGCGGCTCACTGGGTGCACCGGTGGAAGGCCTTGCGGTCGCGTTCGGCACCTCGATCGCCGGTGTCGCCACCTCCGCGATGCTGGGCCTGCTCTCGGCCCTGTGCCGGCGTGAGCGCCTGGCAGCGGTGCAGCGACTGGACGTGGAGATCGCGACCACCCTGCACACGCACTCGCAGTCCTGGCAGCGCAATGAAGCCTTCCGGTTGCTGCAGCAGCAGGCCGAACGGATGCCGGCGCTGGTGGAACGGCTGCAGGCCATGACCACCGCGATCGAGCAGCAGAGCAACGTCTCGGGCGAGCGGTTGCTGGCGAACCAGCAGAGCTTCCATGCCAAGGCCGACGAGGAATATGCCCGCCTGACCGCCGCCATCGAACAGTCGCTCAAGGACAGCGTCGCCGAAAGCGCACGCGCGGTGGGTGCGGCCTTGCAGCCGGTGATGGACACCACCCTGGCCGGCATCGCCCGCGCCAACGCCGCCATGCATGAGACGGTGACCCAAGCGGTGCAGCGCCAACTGACCGGGTTGACCGAGGGCTTCGACGCCAGCCGTGTCGCCACCGCCGCGTCCTGGCAGGCCGCGCTGGAGAGCCAGCAACAGACCAACGCGGCACTGACCACGGACCTGCGCGCCACGCTGGAGGGGTTCGCCGCGCAGCACGATAAGCGCGCACTTGGCCTGCTCGACGCGGTCTCCACGAAGCTGGTCAGCACCTCTGACGGTTGGCAGGCGGCCCAGTCCGCACAGCAGCAGACCAACAACGCCATGGCGACAGAGCTGCGCAGTGCGCTTGCCCAGTTCGCCGAGCAACATGGCGAGCGCTCCAGCGCGTTGCTTGAGGCCGTCTCGACCGAGCTCAACGCGACCGCGCAGCGCTGGCAGGAGGCTCAGGCTGCGCAGCAGCAGACCCATGCTGCGCTCACCGGCGACCTGCGCACGGCCCTGGCCAGCTTCACCGAAACACATGACGCCCGGGCTGCCGGCCTGATCGACGCGGTCGGCAGCCGCATGGAGGCCACCACCGCGCAGATCGCCGAGGCATGGCAGCAGGCGCTCGCCCGCCAGGATGCCGCCGCGACTGCAGTGAGCGAGCGTCACCAGCACGCGCTCGATGCCGCCGCCGCGACGCTGCAGGCGCAGGCGGTGTCGCTCGGCGAGACGATGCAGCAGTCCCATGTACAGCTCCAGGACGCGTTGGAAGTGCGCGATCAGCAGCGCCTCAGCGTCTGGACCGATGCCTTCACCGGCATGAGCGCCAGCCTCGGCGAACGCTGGGAGCAGACCGGCGCCAGCGTCGCCAGCCGTCAGCATGAGATCTGCGACACCCTCGCCCGCACCGCCAACGACATCACCCAGCAGGCCCAGGCGCACGCCAGCGAGACGATCAGCGAGATCTCGCGCCTCGTCCAGGCCGCCTCGGAAGCGCCCAAGGCCGCGGCCGATGTCGTGGCCGAACTGCGCAGCAAACTCTCCGACAGCCTGGTCCGGGACACCGCCACGCTGGAAGAACGCAGCCGCCTGCTGGCCACCGTGGAGACCCTGCTGGATGCGGTCAACCACGCCGCCAACGAGCAGCGCGTCGCCGTCGATGCACTGGTATCGACCTCGGCCGAGCTGCTGGACCGGGTGGGCACACGCTTCACCGATCACATCGAAGCCGAGACCGGCAAGCTCGGCAGCGTGGCCGCGCAGGTCACCGGCAGTGCGGTGGAAGTGGCGAGCCTGGCCGACGCGCTCGGCAGCGCCGTGCAGTCCTTCGGGACGGCCAGCGACGGTCTCAACGAGCGGCTGGCCCAGATCGCTGCCTCGCTGGACGGCTCGCTGGCGCGCAGCGACGAGCAGCTCGCCTACTACGTTGCCCAGGCGCGTGAGGTGATCGACCTCAGCGTGCTCTCGCAGAAGCAGATCATCGATGAGCTGCAGCAGCTGGCCGGCCGCCGCAGCAGCAAGGCCGGAGCCGCCTCGGCATGAGCGACGAGATCGAAGTCGAGGCCGACGGAGGCGCTCCGATCTGGGCCGCCTTCGGCGACCTGATGTCGGTGCTGCTTGGCGCGTTCGTCCTGATTCTGGTCGGCGTCGTTGCGCTGCAGCTGGAGCTGACCAACCGACTGGATGAAGAGGTCAAGCAGCGCCAGGCCGAAGTGCAGCGCCGCCAGACGCTGGAGCAGGCATTGGCCGGCCCGCTCGCGGCCGGGCGCGTGACGCTGGTGGATGGCCGCATCGGCATCCGCGGCAATGTGTTGTTCGCGTTGAACTCGGATCAGCTGCAACCGGAAGGTGCCGACGTCCTCAAGAGCCTGGCCGGGCCGCTGAAGGGCTACCTGGCCTCGCGCGAGGAGATCCTCATGGTCAGCGGCTTCACCGACGACCAGCAGGTGCGCGATGGCAACTGGCGCTTCGCCGACAACTGGGAACTCTCCGCCGAGCGTGCGTTGACCGTCACCCGCACCCTGATTGCCGAGGGCGTGCCGTCGGATGCGGTGTTTGCCGCGGCGTTTGGCTCGGAGCAGCCGGTGAGTTCCAACGCCGACGAAGACGGCCGCGCGAAGAATCGCCGTGTGGAGATTGCGCCGATTCCCAAGCCCAAGACCAGCAAGGCACCGGATGCCCCGTAGTTCTGTCGCAACGGCTGAGATCCTCCAGAACTGGCGGGCGGACAAGCTCGACCAGCTCGACCGCACGCGCTTTACCGTGATCGAGGCACTGCATGCCCGCGCGCAGGCGCATGACGGCGAGGTGCGGGCGCTGCTGCAGGCGAAGCTGGATGCGTTGATGGCGAGCTACGGCGAGCAGATTGCCCAGGCATCCGTAGTGGCGCCGTCCGCGCCCGTCCCGTCAGCCGGACGCATTGATCTGCAGGCACTGATCACGGAATTGAGCGGCCAGCACAACGCGGCCTATCCAGAGCTGCCCGTGCTCGCTGAGGTCCGTGCGACGTGGGCCAGGCTGCGCAATGCAAGCCAGCTCAAGGAATCGCTGGCCCAGATGCCCACCAATGGCGGGCCGCTGAACTCCGGCGTGCTGGTCCATCGCGCCCTGACGTTGATGAAAGAGACCTCGCCGGGTTATTTGACGCACTTCATGGCGTACCTGGATGCGCTGTCCGGCATGGAGCATCTGCATCAGTGGGGTGTACTGGTTGCGACGCCGAAGGTTGCCGCTCGCGGGGCAAAGCCACGTCGGCCGCGAGCGACCAAGACGGCGGGCTGATCGCACTCGGCGCGTCACGCGCGGTCGCGATCAGCCGCCCATCTCAGGAGCTCATCAATGCCCGTTTTCAGGAACCCAATGTAGACGGGGCGCCCAATGGGCGCCCCGTTTTCCTTTGCTTACCAGGCCCTGCGCAGACCGATCTGCGCACCGGCGTCCCGGTAACCACTGTCGCCACGCTGCACGCGCAGGTCACCCCACGCCGACCAGCGCTCGCCCAGCCGCAGCTGCGCGCCGGCCTGCGCCTCGTAACGATTGGTCGGCAGCTGTGCTTCCAGCCGTTGACCATCAAAGCGCATCGCATCGCCGCGCTCGCTGTAGAGCCAGTTGACCGCAAAGAACGGCTGCACGCGGTTGGCCGTGGTCAGATCCTGCCCGAACAGCCGCAGGCCCACCCGCGACTCCAGTCCACCAGCGCGGTCGTCCTGCACGACCGTGCCGTTGCCCTCCTGCACGGTATCGCCCTTGTAATCGGTGTAGGTCACCTGCACCTGCGGCTGCAGATACAGTGCACGGCGTTCCGTGGCACTCAGTGCGAATCCGTAACCGGCTTCCAGCGAGGCGGCGCGCGTGGTGGCGTCATACTTCTCCGCCAGCAGGCCGTTGCCCTTCACTTCGCTCTCGTAGCGGCCGTATTGCACCCAGCCGTCCACATACAGGCCGCTGCTTTGATCCGGCTGCTGCACCCACGCGCCGTATAGGCCAACGGCGTCGCCCTTCACCTTGCCCTGGGTGCCATACCCGGTGATCCGCGAGATCGCCTGTGTCGTGGCTTCGCCGGTGGCCAGCATCACGCCGATCTGGCCACGGCCCGCCTGCCCCCAACGCACCACGTCGCTGCCGATCTGAAGCGCATTGGTATGACCGCGCGCGTCCACCTGCCCGGCAATCGTGGTGTGCAGCTGATCGCGCGACACCCGTGCCCATGCGCCGGCGCGGTCGTGCTCGAAGGCCGGCTCGCCTCGGTCATGGCGCCGTTGCTGGAACATGCGCACGGCGGCCGCTTGGTTGGCAAGATACGCACCCGGCTCGGGGCGCAGGATCGGGATCGGGTTGACCGGATCGGGAATGATGGGGTCGACGGGGGCAACCGGATCGACCGGGTTCACTGGATCCACCGGATTCACCGGGTCAACGGGGTTGACCGGATCCACCGGATCGATCGGCGTCACCGGGCCGCAGATCGGCAGCGATGGATTCAGGTCGCACGGATTGCCGGTATACGCCGAGCGCAGGTACCAGCCGCCATCGGCAGGGTTGGTGACGCCGCCCTTGTACAGCAGGTACTCGTAGACGCCGGCCGTCGCGCGGCCCGCCAGTGTGAAAGACGCACCGGACGTGCCGGCCACCGAGATCAGCTGGATGCCGTTGGTGGTCTGCGCACCGGCGCCGCCGATGTTGTTGACCGCGATGCTGCCGGTGCCGGCGGTGTTGCCGTTGATGACCAGCGTGTCCGACGGCGCATCATCGCCGGCCAGAACGCTGTTGAAGATCAGCGTGCCACCATTGATGCTGAAGTCGCCTCCCACGGTAACGGTCTTGTAGCCGGGCGACGGCGCGGCGAAGGCCAACGTGCCCGAGCCGATATCCAGCGTGCCGACCGTGGAATCGCCGGTCACGTTCCAACGCGACGTGTCAGCGAGTGCCACCGATGTTGCGTTGGTCATCGCCCCCGTAAGGCTGGCGTTGCCCAGCAAGCTGAGATTACCGGCACTGACCGCATCCACCAGGACGTTGCCGACCAGGTCAGCTCCGTCAATACGCATATTCGCAGTAGCGGTCCGGATTACTTCCAGAAGATTTCCATTCCCTCCTCTCACTGTCGACCCGTTGCGGATATCGATCTCTGCGACGGTAGGCTGGGTTGGAATCACGCGATTCACCAGAATTCCGGAGCCCGAACCGCCGGACACGGCGGTGTTGTCCAGGGTAAGCGATATCTGGTTCCCGGGTGTGGTTGATCCGCGTGAGTCACTCGCCAGCAACACACCGTTGACCTGGCCGGAAATGGTGGTTCCAGCCGTTGCCTCCAGTGATCCATGAAAGACACCGGCACCATTGGTAACGGTACCGATCACCTCCGAGCCCACCAACGTCAACGTGGACGCGTTACTCACGGCGACAGCGGCCACTTGACCTCCTCGGATCAGGCTGTCGATCACCGTCACCTGAGCAGGACCCCCGGCCGAACTGCCGGTTGAACTGCCTGGCTCCACGCCACCCACCGCCAAGCCACGGCCGGCCGCGGAGTCGATCGTTGAATTTGTCATCGTAACGGTAGCGCCATTGACAACCATGGCCGGGCTGCCGGACGGCGCGGTACTGGTGAACGTGCTTCCCGAGATGGCCACCGTACTGCCAGGGTTGAACACCGTGCGGCCGGCGACCGTCGTATCCACGATAATTGCATCGCTGTTAGCGACGTCGAGCGAGATCGACGCCGAACTCCCTGGTGCAACGCCGACATCACCAGCATTGAAGTTCAGCGTGGAACCGGTGGCGATCACATTGATCACCTGCCCGCCCGGAGCAATGCCAAATGTTGCACCTCGGACGTTCCAAGCCTCGGCCGGGTCACCCGGGTTCACGGTGGCGCTACCGCCGATGAGCTCCCGGGCCATCACGGGAGGGGAGAGACACAGCAGTCCCAATGCGATGCCCAGGGCCAATGCGTGGGGGGAATGCTTCCGGGCCGTTGCCCGATGCGCGATGCGGTGCGACATGGTGAAAATCCTCATCAGGGGGAAGTTCGCCGCAGGCCAGCGGCAGTGCTGGAGAGCCGGCAATGATCCCGATCCTTGAACGGGAAGCCATGCAACTTTCTTCAAAGTTCCGGGACGTAGATCACCGTTTATGTGTGAGTAAGCACACCCGCTACGCGCGACTTGCACATAACAACCGTGAAGCCAACGTGGTGTCGCCACCGACACCCCACCAGCAACCTTGCGACGTCGAGTAGCCACGCGCGCTCCTTCCAATGCCGCGCTGCCGCTTGCCCCCACCAAATCCCGGTGGTAGCTTTGTAATTACAGCGTAATTATGAAGAGGCACCAGATGGCTCGAGACTGGAACACGCTTGCGGATCGCCGCCAGGCAAGGCTGCAGCGGGCCACCGATGCCGGCTTTGGGCGCCTGGTGCCCCACGCCGGGATCACCCAGCTCCTGCACACCGTGCTCGAACCGGGCGACCGGGTCTGCTTGGAGGGCAACAACCAGAAGCAGGCTGATTTCCTCGCTGAGTGCCTGGCCCAGCTCGATCCCGCGCAGGTCCACGGCCTGCACATGGTGCAGTCCGTGCTGTCCCTGCCCTCGCACCTGGATGTCTTCGAGCGCGGCATCGCCCAGCGCCTGGACTTCTCCTTCTCCGGCCCGCAGAGCGGCCGCCTCGCCAATCTGGTCGCCGAAGGCCGGATCGACATCGGGGCGATCCACACCTATCTGGAACTGTTCGGCCGCTACTTCATTGATCTGACTCCACAGGTCGCGCTGATCGCGGCGCAGGCCGCCGACCGCCACGGCAATCTCTATACAGGCCCGAATACCGAAGACACCCCCGTGATCGTCGAAGCCACCGCGTTCCGGGGCGGCATCGTGATCGCGCAGGTCAACGAAATCGTCGACACCCTCCCCCGCGTCGATATCCCGGCCGATTGGGTCAACTTCGTCACCGAGGCGCCGCGCCCCAATTACATCGAGCCGCTGTTCACCCGCGACCCGGCGCAGATCTCCGAAATCCAGGTGCTGATGGCGATGATGGCCATCAAGGGCATCTACGCCGAGTACGGCGTGCAGCGCCTCAACCACGGCATCGGTTTCGATACCGCGGCGATTGAGCTGCTGCTGCCCACGTATGCCGAATCACTGGGGCTGAAGGGCAAGATCGGCACGCACTGGGCGCTCAATCCGCACCCGGCGCTGATCCCGGCGATCGAATCGGGCTTCGTGCAGTCCGTGCATTCGTTCGGCTCGGAGCTGGGCATGGAGCGCTACATCGAGGCGCGCTCGGATGTGTTCTTCACCGGCAGCGACGGCAGCATGCGCTCCAACCGCGCGTTCTCGCAGACCGCCGGTCTGTATGCCTGCGATATGTTCATCGGCTCCACCCTGCAGATCGATCTGCAGGGCAACAGTTCCACGGCCACCCGCGATCGCATCGCCGGCTTCGGTGGCGCGCCCAACATGGGCTCGGATGCCCGCGGCCGCCGTCATGCCAGCCCGGCCTGGCTCAAGGCCGGCCAGGAAGCGGCGCTGCCCGGGCAGATGCCACGCGGACGCAAGCTGGTCGTGCAGATGGTGGAGACCTTCCGCGAGCACATGGCGCCGGCCTTCGTCGATCGCCTGGATGCCTGGGAGCTGGCCGAGCGCGCGAAGATGCCGCTGCCGCCGGTGATGATCTATGGCGATGACGTCACCCACGTGCTGACCGAGGAAGGCATCGCCAACCTGCTGCTGTGCCGCAGCCCGGAGGAACGCGAACAGGCGATCCGCGGCGTCGCCGGCTACACCGCGGTGGGTCTGGGCCGCGACCGCGCGATGGTCGAGAACCTGCGCGATCGCGGCATCATCCGCCGCGCCGAAGACCTCGGCATCCGCACCCGCGATGCCAGCCGCGACCTGCTTGCCGCGCGCTCGGTCAAGGATCTCGTGCGTTGGTCCGGTGGGTTGTACAACCCGCCCAAACGCTTCCGCAACTGGTAAGGGGCACGCCATGGAAACCCTGCGTTATCGCTTCCCCGGGCAGCACGACCTCACCGAACGCGATCATCACGCGCTGGTCGGCGTGGTCGCCTCGGGCAATCTGGAAGTACTGATCGAACCTACCCCGCTGGACGGTGCGATGGAAATCGAGGTGATCACCTCGGCCACGGGATTTGACACCGTCTGGCAGGCGGTGCTGGCCGACTTCGCCGCGCGCCACCCGCTGCGCAACGTGCGTTTGTCGATCAACGACGCCGGCGCGACACCGGCGGTGGTCAGCCTGCGCCTGCAGCAGGCGCTGGAAACCCTGCAGGAAGGAGGCGCCCCGTGAGCAGTCACAGTTTCTACGAGGCCGATGCCCGCGAGCGTATCCACGGCCTGCTCGATGACGGCAGCTTCAAGGAATTTGTCGGCCCGGCCCGCCGCATCATCAGCCCACATCTGGCCCAGCTGGATCAGCCGGGTGCGTTCGATGACGGCATCGTGGTCGGTGCGGGCAGCTTGAACGGCCGCAGCGTGCTGATCGCCGCGCAGCAGGGCCAGTTCATGGGCGGCGGCGTGGGCGAAGTACACGGGGCCAAGCTCACCGGCCTGCTGGAGCGTGCTGTTGAGGTGCGTCCCGATGCGGTGCTGCTGCTGCTCGACAGTGGCGGCGTGCGCCTGCATGAAGCCAACGCGGGCTTGATCGCCATTTCCGAAATCATGCGTGCGGTACTGGCCACACGCGCCGCCGGCATTCCGGTGTTCTCGCTGATCGGCAGCGGCAACGGTGCCTTCGGTGGCATGGGCATCGTCGCCCGCTGCTGCACGGCCGTGGTGATGTCCGAAGAGGGTCGTCTGTCGCTGTCCGGTCCGGAAGTGATCGAGACCGTGCGCGGCGTGGAGGAGTTCGACTCGCGCGACCGCGCCCTGGTCTGGCGCGTGACCGGTGGCAAACACCGCTACCTGATCGGCGATGCCGTGCAGCTGGTGCCCGACAGCATCGAGGCATTCGGTGATGCCGCAGCCTCGCTGATCGATGCTCATACCGACGCCGAAGACCCATTGCAGGCCCTCGATCAGGCGCACACCCGGCTTGCCTCGCGAATCACCGCCTACGGCGGCTGCCGTGATGGCCTGGAGGTCTGGCGCCTGCAGAGCATTGCCGATCCCGAGCAGCTGCCATTGCTGGACACTGCTGACTTCCTTGACGCCGTCAAGGACCGGAGCCTGCCATGGAACTGAGGCCCCTGCTCGATGCCCTGTTCCCGCTAGGCCATGCGGTCACCCGCGAGGACGATGTGCTGGGCGGTACCGCCACCACCGCCATCGGCGATGTCACCATCATCGGCACCGCCAACAAGCTGGAGGTGGGGGTCGACCACGCATTGGCGCTGGCCGACACCGTGCTCGCCAGCACCCGCGCACATCCGCGGCGGCCGATCGTGATGCTGGTCGATACCGCCGGCCAGCGCCTGGCGCGCCGCGATGAAATGCTCGGCATCAACAGTTACTTCGCGCACCTGGCGCGCACGCTGGATCTGGCCCGTCGCCGCGGCGCGCCACTGGTCAGCCTGGTCTATGGCGAGTCGGTGAGCGGCGGCTTCCTGTCGTTCGGGCTGATGGCCGACCGCATCTTCGCCTTGCCCGAAGCACAGGTGCGGGTGATGGATCTGCGCGCGATGGCCCGCGTGACCAAACAACCGCTGGAGAAACTGCAGGTACTGAGCCAAAGCTCGCCGGTGTTCGCGCCGGGCGTGGAGAACTACGTCCGCATGGGCGCCGTGGAGGCCGTCTGGGAGGGCGACCTCGCGCAGGCGCTGGTGGATGCGCTCACCGCACCCATCACCGGCGATCAACGCCGCGACCGTGGCGCCGAGCGCGGTGGCCGCCCGTTGGCACGCGATGTCGCCGCTGCCGTGGCCGCGGGCGAGGCCTGAACCATGCGCCGCCACGACCTGGTCTGGATCGATCCGCAGGCACCGTGGCAGGTGCTGACCCCGGGCGCGGACGCGCGCCTGAGGGCGTGGGCCGAAGCACGCCTACCCTTCGTCGTGGCGCGACGCGATCCGGCCAGTGATGGCGATCAGCTGCGGCTGGGCGTGCCACTGCCTTTGGCCGAGCAACGCCGGCGGCTGTCGCTGCGCATCGAAGCGCGCCATGTGCTGCGCACGACGCCGCCGCCGGCCTTGGCCGAGGTCGCCGAAGGGCTCGCTGCGCCCTGGCGCGACGAGGTACGCCTGCTCTTGGCCGATACCCGCGATCTGGACGTGACCCCGCGCGTGTTCGGCAGTTTCGCCTGGCAACACCTGACCGGCCTTCTCTATCTGCGGGCCAGCTCGGATCTGGACCTGCTCTGGGAGGTGGAGGATCACGCTCACGCGGATCGACAGGCCGCCCGCATGCAGCGCTGGGAGCGTGAGCATCGCCTGCGCATCGACGGCGAACTGCGCTTTCCGGGGGAGCGTGCCGTCAGCTGGCGGGAATACGCCAGTGGCGCCGCGCGGGTGATGGTCAAAACCGGGGATGCCTGCTGGCTGTCCCCGCGCGACGCACTGCTGTCGCTGCAGGCCGTCGCATGAATGCTGCCCTGCACCCGGTTCCGGCGCCACCGCCCTCCCCCACGGCGGCGGCGCATCATCTGGGCCGGCTGGCGATAGCGAGCCTGCACGCCGAGCTGGCCTGCGCCCCCAAACCGGGCCTGGTGACGCCATGGAGCCGGGGCAGCCACCAGGACATGGACGCCGGCACCTTCCTGCGCAGCCTGTTCGCCCTGCGCGGCTACTTCGTGGCTGTCGCCACGGCAGGCGCGCAGGAGACGCCTTTCGAACAGTTGCGCTCGTACGGCATGGCTGCCGAAGCGGCCATGCTGCGCGCCACCGGCGGCGTCAATACGCACCGCGGTGCCATTTTCAGTCTGGGGCTGCTGGTCGCAGCGTCCGCGCGGCTTCGTCACGCCGGAGGAGCGCGCCCCCGAGGCATCGAGGTATGCCAGGCCGTACGGAATTCCTGGGCGCCCGCGCTGCTCACTGCACCGTTGAACAGCGACAGCCCCGGCCAGCGTGCCCGGCAGCGCCATGGCGTTGCCGGTGTCCGCGAGCAGGCCGCGCAGGGCTTTCCGCTGCTACATGAGGTCGCCCTGCCCACGTTGCAGGCCGCGCTGCATGCGACGGATGATCGGCAGGCCGCCATGATTCAGACCCTGATGTCACTCGTCGCGGTCACCACCGATCTCAATCTGCTCCATCGCGGTGGCGAGCGCGGGTTGGCCTTCGCACAGCAGCAGGCACGCCGCTTTCTCGCCGAGGGTGGCGCTCTGCAGTCCGGCTGGCGGGCACGGCTCGGGCCGGTATGCGACGCCTTTGAGGCCAAGCGCCTGAGCCCGGGTGGCAGCGCCGATCTGCTGGCCTGCGCGTGGTTCCTGCACCAGCAGGAGGGTGCATGAGCCTGGTCCTGCTCTGCCCCGGCCAAGGCGGCCAGCACCCGGCCATGTTCGAACGCGTGCGCGGTAATCCGCTGGCCCAGCCAGTAATGGACCTGGCCGGTGAATTACTCGGCACGCCGGTGGAAGAGATCGCTGCCGACACGACGCGTTTCCGCAATGCATTGGCACAACCGTTGGTCTGCACCGCCACGCTCGCGCACTGGGTTGCGCTGCGCAATGCGCTGCCCACCATCACCGCGGTCGCCGGCTACAGCGCGGGCGAACTGGCCGCGCACGCGGTGGCCGGCAGTGTCGATACCGCCACCTGCCTGCAGCTGGCACGCAAACGTGCGCGGTTGATGGATGCGGCAACCCCGGACGATGCCGGGCTCTTGGCGGTAATCGGGCTGGACGATGTCCGCATCGCACGCCTGTGCGCGGCGCACGGCATTTTCTTGGCCATCGTCAACGGTCCGGACCATGTGGTCCTGGGCGGCGAACGCAGCGCACTCGAGGCCGCCTCGGCGGAGGCCTCGGCAAGTCGTGCGCGGGTGGTATCGCTGCCGGTCTGCGTGCCGGCGCACACCCCGCTGCTGACGGTTGCCGCGCAGGGATTCGAAGATGCGCTGCACTCGGTCACGCTGCGCCCGCCCGGGCTGCGGCTGCTGGCGGGCATCGATGGTCGTGTGGTCGGCGATGTCGATCGGGTGGTGGCGACCCTGTCGGCGCAGATTTCCCAGCCGCTGCAATGGCAGACCGTGCTGCAGCAGGCGGTCGAGCGCGGTGGCCGGGTATTTCTGGAACTAGGGCCGGGCGCGGCGTTGAGTCGTCGCGCACGGGAGCTGCATCCGCAGCTCGAGGCTCGTTCCGTGGAGGATTTCCAGACGCTGGAGGGCGTACTGGAGTGGGTGGACCGCGCATGCGCACGCGCATGAGGGGTCGCCGGTAAGGGTTGGATCACGTAAACCCCAGGTGGCGGGTCGCCATCATGCTGCACGCGTATCAAGTGTCTCGGGAGGGCGCATGAGTCCGCAAATCGCAACGATCATCGGCTTGGTGATCATGTTCATCGTGGCCACTGCGCTACCCATCAACATGGGTGCAGTCGCCTTCGCGCTGGCCTTCATCATCGGCGGCCTGTTCGTCGGCATGGAGGGCAAGGAGGTCTTGGCCGGGTTCCCGGGCGACCTGTTCCTGACCCTGGTCGGCATCACCTATCTGTTCGCCATCGCGCAGAAGAACGGCACCATCGACCTGCTCGTGCATTGGGCGGTCAAGGCCGTGCGCGGACACATCGTGGCCATTCCGTGGGTGATGTTCGTGGTGACTGCAGTGCTGACCGCCTTCGGTGCGCTCGGCCCGGCCGCAGTGGCCATCATCGGTCCGGTCGCACTGCGGTTTGCCAAGCAGTACAGGATCAACCCGCTGATGATGGGCCTGCTGGTGATCCATGGCGCGCAGGCCGGTGGCTTCTCGCCGATCAGCGTGTATGGCGGCATCACCAACCAGGTGGTGCAGAAGGCCGGCCTGGAAGTCACGGAAATGGCCGTGTTCCTGACCAGCCTGGGCTTCAACCTGCTGATGGGCATCATCTGTTTCTTCGCCTTCGGCGGCGTGGCGTTGATGCGTCGTGCGCCGACCGCGACCGAGCCGCTGGTGGCCGGCAGCCAGGCCTCCTCGCGCCAGTTCGCGATCGAAGGTCACGGTGCCCTGGTCTCGGCCGGTGGCGGCACGCTCTCCAACGATCCGGGTGCGCTGGATGACGTGCGCATCAACCGCGAGCGTGTGTTCACCCTGATCGGCCTGCTCGGCCTGGGGATCGCCGCACTGGTCTACAACCTCAACGTCGGCCTGGTCTCGATCACCGTCGCGGTGGTGCTGGCCCTGCTCTCGCCCAACTCGCAGAAGGGCGCGGTGGATGGCATCAGCTGGTCGACCGTGCTGCTGATCAGCGGCGTGGTCACCTACGTGGCCGTGCTGCAGCAGGCCGGCGCGGTGGATTACATCGGCCACGGCGTGGGTGCGATCGGCATTCCGCTGCTGGGCGCGCTGCTGGTCTGCTATGTCGGTGGCATCGTGTCGGCGTTCGCTTCCTCGGCCGCCGTGCTGGGCGCCACGATTCCGCTGGCAGTGCCGTTCCTGATGCAGGGGCATCTGAGCGCTGCGGGTGTGATCTGCGCCCTGGCGATCTCCTCCACCGTGGTGGACGTGAGTCCGTTCTCGACCAACGGTGCGCTGGTCGTGGCCTCGGCGGCGAAGGAAGAGCGCGAAGCCCTGTTCCGCCGCTTCCTGGTCTACAGCGGTCTGGTCGTTGCCTTCGGTCCGCTGCTGGCATGGCTGCTGTTCGTGGTGCCTGGATGGATGTGAACCCACGGCGGGCCTGCTCAGGCAGGCCCGCCGTGACCCGTTAGAATGCTGCACACCTGCACAAGAACTCCTGCCATGCCGCTGGCTCCTGGTCCCCGTCTGTCGAAGAAACGCGTGCCGCTCTATGAAGAAGTGGCCGAACGCCTGCGCCAGAAGATCTATGACTATGAGCTGCCGCCGGGTGAATGGATCGATGAGCCGATGCTCGCCGAAGAACTCGGCATCAGCCGGACGCCACTGCGCGAGAGCCTGAAGCTGCTGGCGGCCGAAGGCCTGGTGCAGCTGGATGCAGGCCGCGGCAGCCGCGTCACCCGGCTCACGCTGGAAGATCTCAACCAGCTGTTCCCGGTGATGGCCATGCTGGAAGGTCGCTGCGTGCATGAAGCGGTCAAGCGCGTCGACGATGAAGGGGTGGTGCAGCTGCAGGCCCTGCATGACGCGATGGAAGTGGCCGCGGCGGCCGGCGATCTGGCCGAGTATTACCGCAACAATTATCTGATCCACGAAAGCCTGCAGACGCATGCCGGTAATCCGTGGTTGATCCGGGTCACGCATGATCTGCATCGCATCCTGAAGATGCATCGCGGGCGTCAGCTGTTGACCCCCGGGCGCATGGCGCAGTCCCTGGCCGAGCATCGCGCGCTGATGGCGTGCATCCGCAACCGCGATGCCGAAGCCGCCGAGCAGATGATGAATCGTCACCTGCTCAGTCAGGGTGAAGCGCTGGCTGCGTATGTTGCGGCTGGCGGGCAGTTGAACGTGCCCGCCCCGTTGCCCAGGCAGGGCGGTATCTAAGCGCGCGAAAGCACGCTGCGGTCAGGCCAACTCCACCGTCAACCGCGTCAGCGATTGCCCCAGCAGGTGCAGGCGAAGCTGGTCCAGGCTGGTGAAATAGCAAACCGTCTCCGTACCCGCCAGACGGTAGATGCCGCGCTTGCCGCCAAGCAGTACAAATTTGTCCTGGTCCACCAGGTATTGAGCGACCGGTGGCACGCCCTGTGCCTTCAGCCCATCGATGTCGATGGGTTCAAGCGCGTCGAGATCATGCAGTGCAGTAGTCATGGTCGCGGGAACATCGTGTTGGGGAGACTCGAGCTTAGGTTCTCGCCAGGCAGCGCTGCGTGGAATCATCGTGACGATGGCGAGAGCGCCATACCGCTGTCCGTCACGCCACCGGCAGCGCGTCCGCCGCCACCGGGCGGCCTAGCAGCCAGCCCTGCGCCACCGCGGAGGGCATCAGCTCCAGCATCGCCTGTGCCTGTTCTTCGGTTTCCACCCCTTCCACCACCAGGCCGATCTCCAGCGTACGCGTCATCGCGCAGATCGCTTCGATGATCTGGCTGATGGCAGACCCTGTACCGATCGCACGGGTGAAGCGCTGATCCATCTTGATCGCATCCAGCGGCAGCTCGGCCAGGTAGGCGAAGTTGGAGTAGCCGGTACCGAAGTCGTCGATGTAGAACGGATAGCCGTCCTCGCGAAGCCGCGCCATGCCATCGGCCAGATCGCTATGCCGCGTTGTCGAGCGCTCGGTGATCTCCAGTACCACCTGTTCACGCGCCACCCGGTTCTGCGCCGTGGCGGCGTTCAAGTAGGCCCGGAACCCCGCATCGACCACATCGGTCGCCGAAACGTTGAAGCTGACATAGAACGCAGGGTCCGCGCGCAGCCGGTCGCCCAGCTCGGCCAGCGCCTTGCGCACCACCTGGCGCGCCAGTGCACCACCCAGCCGCTGGTGTTCGGCCATCGGCACGAACGTATCCGGCGGCACCTGCTCGCCCTGCTCATTGCGCCAGCGCGACAGCGTTTCCACGCCGACCAGCCGCCGGTCTGCCAGTGCCCGAAGCGGCTGATACACCAGCGTCAGGCCGTCGCCCAGAATCGCCCGCTCCAACTGCTTGGGCAATGAGCGGCGGTGACGCTGGTAAGCGCTGATCAGCAGCCCAAGTCCACTGCCGGCGAAGCCACCCAGCAGGCACAGGCCGATCAGTATCCACGGCGACTCGGAGAACAGGCTCGACTGCTGCGCCCGCGCTGCCACACAGATATCGAACGTGTGGCTGCAACGGCGCGAATGCCGTGTACTGCCAAGATCGACCCAGCTTTCCTCGCGGAATGGATCCAGCGCGGTCACATCGCCGAAGCGCTGGAAGATATGCCGCGCGTCACGGGTAAGCACCAAGGCGCCCATGCCCGGCCCCACCTGGTCCACACGATCGAACGCACTCGGCGACGTGGTGACGATGACATCGCCCTTGGCTGACATATCGGCGGCCACCCGCGCATCGACAATGCCCGAGACGCCGCCCCACAGCCGGTAACCGCGGACGCGGCGGTCCGGTTCGGGCATCTGCGCCGGAGCGGCCAGGATTCCCCATGCCGCCGAGCAGATCAGCCGATCCTCATGCAGCCGGCCCACATCACGCACATAGCGCGACTTGAAGGCCAGCAACCGCAGTTCGGACAGATCCTCCCGCGTGCACGGTGCGGTCGTCAGCGCGGCCGCCTGCTCCAACGTCAGTGAGGAGGCGGCCGCCACGGATTCGGCCTGGAGCAGGAGGCGGTCGGCGTACGCATCCAGCAACGCGCGGTCGCGCTGCACCAGCATCGCCTGTGCGCTCAGCAGGGTAACGCCCAGCACCGCGATCGCCGTCAGGGTGACGAAAGGCGCTCGTCCTTCCAGCGCAATGCGGTAGCGGTGGGCAATCGAGGGTCGTGGCAACGTCGAGCTCCAGCAGGAACGGTGTCAATGGGAGGCGCTGCGACGGGCGCAGGCGTGCGCGCAGACCCGGGGGACCACAGCATTCGACCTACCGGTGTCAAACCGATGAAAACACCTGAAACGCCCCTCCATACCCTGCCCCCGCTCTACGCGCTCACGCGCGATGGCCAGCTTCTGCCTCGCTGCTGTCACCACATCTCTCTCCGGCATCTTCCCTATCCAGCTGATGGAGGCAGTCACGCATCGTTGCGGCGTTTCACCGGCACGGTGCCCTAGTCCTACCCGACTTTATCCATAGGCGGCCTCTATTGTATAGGCGAGCCAGTCAGTGTGGTCCGTCGTTTTGGCGTCTTCGGCGCGTGCGTTTCCCGCTGCCACAGTGCCCAAAGCTGCTCCATGCCTCAGTTCTCAAGGTCCGTTGGCGGTTTCGTATTTGTTGCATACCGCCGCAGCGGTGGCGCGTGTATCTCTGTCGAGCATGTTTTCTTCAAACATCTGAAATGTGCCGAGGCGCGGCCCGCGCGTGGCGGCGAGGCGACTCACCCGCCGCTGCGGCGGCAGCCACGGGCCTACTTGAGACACCCATGTGAACACCGTTGCATCCCGTACTACCCTCGGCAGAGTCCTGTTGCTTGTCGGTATCGTCGTCACCGTGACCTGCCTGGTCCTGCTGACACTGGTGTCCCCGCCGCAGCGACATGCCACGTTCCGGCTCGCCATCGGGCCGCAGATGGCGATCTCGCAGGGCCTGGGCGGCTCGGCCGCGCAAGGTGGCCCCCGCGCGTACATGGAAGCACTGGAGGCCATCGCCGGGGTGCGCCTGGAGCTGCGGCGATCCTCTTCGATCGAGAGCGCCATCGCGCTGCTGAGTTCGGGCGCCGTGGATGGCGTGGCCTTCTCGCTGCCGTCGACCCGCCCCATGCTGCCTGGCTCGGCGGTCGTCTCGGCGCCGTTCTACACGGGCAGCTCGGTCCTCGTCAGCCGCCGCACATCGGCCTACCGCTCGCTGGCATCCCTGGCCGGCCGGCGGGTGGCAGTGATCGACAATGGCGAATATCGCGCGTATCTGGCGCAGCACTTTCCGGATATCAACGTCCTTCCCCTCGCCTCGCCCGCCGACATGCTGGCCGCACTGGACAGCGGCGCCGCCGATGCGGCACTCGGTGCCGATGGCATTCTGGTACCGCTGGCACGGCGGGATCACAACGCCATCCTGGAGGTGCATGCCGCGCACGATGGTCCCCCGGTGGAGCTGCGCGTTGCCTCCGTGCCAGAGCGGGCGGTCGAGGTCAGCATGGCGCATCAGGCGTTGCTGGCGCTGCCGTTGGACATCCACAAGGACATCCTCGAGCGCACCCTCAATGCGGTGTATCGCGCCCCGCCGACGGTCCGCGCGGTGGCCACTTACTACCGCATCCCGATCATCCTGCTCTGCCTGGTGATGCTGGCCTTCCTGCTGGGCATCTCGCGCGCGTACCGCAAGGCCCGGCGCGCCGCGGCCCGCCAGGCGGCCGCCGCACGCGTGTTGACGCTGGTCAATCATGAGGTTCGCAACAGTGCCTCTTCTGTCATTTCGGCGATCGATCTGGCGGAGGGCGAGCCGGACATGGCCCAGCGCGAGCAGCACGTGGCATCTGCACGCTCGGCGGCCGACGCCCTGCGGCATACGCTGACCAATGCCCTGGAGTTCATGTTCCACGAGGCTTCGCAGCGCAGTTGCGCGCGCGCCAGCCACAGCGCACAGGCGGTACTGGAAGAATGCCTCTCCGGGATGCGGCCACTGGCCTTGTCCAAAGGGCTCGGCCTGAGCCTTGCGCTGGAGGGACCCGACGCAGCCCTGGCGCACTGCGATGCCCGTGCACTCCACCACATCGCCAGCAACCTGGTTTCCAATGCGATCAAGTTCTCCGACGCTGGCGCCGTCGGCGTCCGGCTGGGTTTCCAGGCCGGGGTGGGCGAGCTGGGGCGGGTGACCCTACGGGTAAGCGATACCGGCCCAGGCATCGAGGCAGAGGATATCGAACGTATCTTCGAGGCGTTCAGCAGCACGGCCGAGGGGCGCCGCCGGCTCGGTGCGGGTATCGGGCTGAGCCTGTGCCGCAGGATTGCCATCAGCCAGGGCGGCGACATCACGGTGGAGACCCGCATGGGCGTCGGGTCGACCTTCCTGGCGACGCTGCGTGGCCGCCGGGAGATACCCTCAGTGGCCG
Source organism: Stenotrophomonas maltophilia (assembly GCA_002363385.1). Taxonomy (GTDB): domain Bacteria; phylum Pseudomonadota; class Gammaproteobacteria; order Xanthomonadales; family Xanthomonadaceae; genus Stenotrophomonas; species Stenotrophomonas maltophilia_AN. The sequence goes on along the minus strand of DEVL01000002.1, from coordinate 206,046 downwards.
GCGAGGCAATCGTTTCGGATCCGGCCGATACACCGGCTGCGCGTGCGCTGGTGGTGGAAGACCAGCCCACTGTCGCCGCATTGATCCGGCGGCGGCTGGAAGCGCAGCACTTCCGGGTTACGGTTGCCCACACGGGATCGGATGCCCTCCTTTTGACCGACCAGGAGGGGCCGTTTGCCTTGATTACTCTGGATGGCGATCTGCTGGATGCACGGGGCAGCGATGTGGCCCTGGCAATCCGGGAGATCGAGGATCGACACGGCTGGCCCGCGGCGCGGCTGCTGTCCCTTTCCGGCGCCGGGGAAACCCGGGATGTGAACGCGTATGCCCGCGCCGGGGTGGAGGCCTTTCTCACCAAACCGGTGGAGTGGCCCGTGTTCGACGTGGCAATCCAGCCCGCCCAACGCAGCCCCGCTGTGCCTCGCGAGCAGGCGCCAAGTGGGCCAGGGCAACCGGTCATGGCCATCTATGCCGCCCAGATGCAGGTGGACATCGCCGACCTGGAAGCGGTGATCGATGCACAGAACTGGCGGCGCGCCCTGGCGATGGCGCATCGCATCCAGGGCGCCGCCTCGATGGTCGGTGATACCGCCACCGTAGTCGCGATCTGCGCCCTGCAGACCTGCCTGAAGGGTCACGCCATCAATGGCGATCCTGCCGCCCAGGAGGTGTGGGAACTGGTAACGCTGCTCAGGCGGTTGCGTGACGCTGCCGGCGCCGGTTCGCCTCCGGTGCCACCGGCCTGAGGGGCGCGGCCGTCAGTGCTGCGCGCCGTGTGCAGCCGTGTTCGCAGTGATCGGTATCAGCGCCGGGTCCAGTGGAAGCGCGTCACGATTCCAGACGATCACGGTCCAGCCGGGCACGCCGCGACTGAGGGCGTCGCGCAATGCGCCCAGCGCGCTGTCGTCCAGGCCCTCGTCGGCCGCCACGCCCACGGACAACAGCAATTGGCTGTCATCCACCTGCACCTGGGCATCCATATCCTCCACGTGCTGCCGCACCCCCTGGAGAATCGCTGCGTTGGCTTCCGCCCGCAGCTGCGCCGCCTGCTGGGCCAGCGCGTTGACGCTCAGGCTCAGGCCGTCCAGATCGGCGCGGTCACGGCGGCCATTGTCATTGGCTTCCAGCGTCTGGCGCACCCGCAGCTCGGGGGACTGCGCCAGCCTGCGTTCGAGCTGGGCAGCCAGGTCCTGCTGCACGTGTGGCAGGTAGTTCGGGACGATCACCACCAGGTCCACGCTGAGCCCAGCATCGCGGCGGACCACCTCCAGCCGCTCGATGGAGCCGCCCTGTTCCTGCAGATACTCCTGCACCACGGCGCGGGTCTGATTGGCCACCCAGGCCTGTCGCCCGATATCGCGCAGTGCCACCCCCAACGGGAAGGCGAGGAGCAGGAACGTCGCTGCAATCACCCCGCCCTGCCACAAGGCGTGCTTGGGCACATTGTCTGTCCCGACCCGTACCACTTGGCGATCAGGGTCACGCTCAGCGCAATGGCGAGCAGGTTGGTCATGAACAGAAAGAAGGCGCCGCCCGCAATGGCCGTGTCGCCGGTGGCCAGGCCGAAGGCGACTACCGCCAGCGGTGGCATCAATGCGGTGGCAATGGCGACACCCACGATGGCCTCGCCCTTGCGGGTGATCACCGCATACCCCCCGGCCAAGCCGGACAACAGCGCCACCAGCAGATCAAACAGGTTCGGATGCGTACGGGCCAGAATCTCGCCCGTCGCCTCGCGTAGTGGCGACAGCCACACGATCAGCATCGCCGTGGCCAGCGCCAGGCCGATACCCCCCAGCAGCGCCAGCAGCGACCGCCCCATCATCCGGAAATCGACCACGCACAGCGAAAACCCCAATTGCACGATCGGGCCCATCAACGGTGAGATCAGCATCGCGCCGATCACCACGGCCGCCGAGGATTGCAGCAACCCGAGAATCGCGATTCCGCAGGACATCACCGCCATGAACGCGAAGCGAGGCGTGAGCCCACCCCCTTCGGTGACATTGGACAGCACGGCCGGATGATTCACATCCTGTTCCATGCGCTCGCGCAATTGGCGCCACAGGCGGTGTATCCGCATGACAGCAGGGGTGTTGAAGACAGTACGCAGAGTCATGACAGCGCCACAGGCCAAGGGAGGAAGCAGGCGCGGGAACAGTCCTCGGCTACTTATCCGGGCATCATCCGGATACGACGCGACCATCCAATACAACTAGTTGCAAAATCGCGCGTGACGCCTATCACTGTTCAGTTGGGGATTAGTTGCCGGTTCCGCACTCGCCCGCGCAGTCCCGGGTTGCACGATGGCGGAACGCCCCGTTGCAGAAGGGATGCCCTCAGGCGTCGGTATACACCCAGCACGCTTGGCCGTTCCAATCAAACGACGCAACCGCACGCATCCCCAGCCGCTCATGCGCACGACGCGATGTGACGTTGTCATCCGTGATGAACAGCACCGCCGCCCTACCGGGCAGCTGCCGCTGCAACGCTGCATAGAGCTGCGGCAGCACGGCCTTGCCACGGGCGCTTTGTGCGATGCAGACCGGACCATAGAGGTAGTCATCTTCCCGCCCCGGCCACGCCGCACGCATCGCCGCCAGCACCGATACGTGAGCGGCAGTAGAGGCAGGCGCGGTGAACAGCACGCCCTGCAGCTCCTCGCCCTCCCAGGCACTGATTACCGGGGATTCCTGCTGCAGCATCTGTGTCACCTTTTCGTTCGGAAAGTCGCCGGTGAGCGCGCCTCCGCTACTCGCTTGATTCGCCTGAAGCAGCGCGGCCACCGCAGCCACGTTCTCAGCAGTGGGAGGTGTCAGCCCGACGGAAAGCTTTTCCATAATGGCCCTCTGAACTGGCTCGCGCCTATTGGATGTGCTCACTGCGGAGTGTGCCGCACAGGTTCGACGCATGCGAGCGCCATGTCGTGTCCAGCCAGCCTTGGCGCGCGGACGCGTGACGGCCATCGCAGTGCCCATCTCCCACCTCAAACTTGAGGTTCGCTTGCATCCTCACCACGTTATGCAGGTCGGCCCATTCCATGTCATAGGTGCTGGGCAGCATCTGATAACGGACGATGGGCGGCAGCGCGGCGTCTGCGGTCTTGCAGGCCATGATGCTGGCCCAGTCATGACAGGCGGCCCAGCAGCAGGTGCAGAAACGCCACCATACGATGCCGGCGCTGATACTCCGCCGTGAGATCGGCATGGAGATCCACGATCTCCCAGAGAGCGCCCTGGTACACGATCACGTCGTCGAAGCCCGCGTTGTCGGTGCGGCGTGCCAGCAGGCTTGCGTCATTCATGGTGTCCAGCACCAAGGTGTGCAGGGCGAGAACGCTGTCCGGGTTGTCGAAGGAGACCGCGCCGGGCCGTGCCAGGTCGTAGCTGCGGGTCATCACGCCATCCAGGCGGTGCAGCGCCCCGATGCTGCTGACGCGCGCGTTGGTCAGCGCGTGCACGCGTTCTGTCACGTCCTCGCAGAGATGCGGGCTGCAGCTCTCCATGGCACGCGTCAGTTCGGCGATGTCACGCAGCAGATCGGCCTGCAGCCGGATGGCCGCCCGCTCCAGCAGCACCACACGGAACTGCTTGACCTGGTCGGCGGCGTGATTGAGGTTGGCCAGGTACACGGAATCGACCGTTTTCTGCCCGAAATCGATGTTGATCGCGGCACGCTCATCGGAGCGTACGGCCGTGTCGATGCGTTGGGTGATGCGTGCGTCCAGCGCGGACATCCACGTCTGGGCAGCATCGGGGGTGACCCGCAGGATCGGCGCGGTGAACAGCGCCCACGCAAGCAACGCGACAATGACGATGACCGCGAACCAGAGCAGCAGCGTCCATCGGGACGGGCGCGAGGGCGACGTGGCGCCGGCCGACGCGGGGGCGCCGGGTGTAGGGTGGGACATGGGTATTTCCTCCAAAAAAGCACTGCACCAGCAAAGGGGCCGTGCGGGTCAAGAGCCCTCGCCTGCCGCCCGGTCAAACCGACCCGGACGACACACTGGAGCCGCGGCCTTCCCTGGCCGGCTTACCAGCCGATACCCACACCCACGCCGACGGTCTTCTCACCGCTGTTGGTGAACGCACCATTGAGGCTGAAGGTGGCCGAGCCGCGCTCGTTCATCACCCGCTGGTAGCCCACCGCCAAGGCCGACTCGCCATCGGAATGGCCCATACCCGCACCGAGACGGTTGTAGGTGTTCAGGCCGGCCGTGTTCATGGCCATCGCACTCTGCGCACTGCTCATCGCCGCCATGCGGTTGAAGCGCTTGTCCATGCCATCGAGGCGCTTGTTCAGGCCTTCCACGGCCTGATCGGTGTACTCGTTGGAGCGCACCAGCACATCGTTGAGCTGGGCCACGTTGACCGCATCGGTATCCGTCGTGCCCTTGGCCACGTGCTTCACGCTGCGCTCCTTGCCCTCACTGCCCACGGCCACGGCGGTATCGCCCTCGGCCTTGACTATCGGCTCCGGAGTGCTGGCTTCGCTGGCTACCGGGGTGGGAGTGGGTGTCGGGGTTAGGGTCGACGCCGGGGCATCGGCACTGGCAACCGCGTCACCGCCGCCCTCGGCCGACATCGGGGCCGGTGCGGCCATCCGGCCACGCACCGCCACGCGCTTCTCACCGTCGGCGAGGTTGTCGATCTGGCCCTGCAGGTCCTTGCGCACCTCGTACAGCTGCCCGCCGTTGACCGCATCGCGGCTGCCGGCCGAGATTATGCCGTTGGCGACGTTGCCGAGGACCATGCCGCTGGCACCGCCCAAGTTCAGGCGGCCGGGGCCATCAGTACGGGCGGTGGCTTCTTCCTGGAACATGCGGTTGAGGCGGCTGTTTATCGACTCAACGGCATCTTTCGCCCCCAATACGGAAGAGTCCAGAGCGGAGAGCGCGTCCCCCACGTTGGAGTAAGGGCTTCCAGCAATGAGATACCGTGGGTTGATGATAGTGCCCGCAGCATCAATGGCAGCCCCGCCGCCCAGACCGTCTAGCACACCCTTCAACTGAGCCACGGTGGTGGCATCGTTATCCTTGGTACCGCGACCAACATTCACGATGCGCCGTTTAAGAATATCGTCACCGACCGAAATCGTGTTGGCCTCGGACGCTACGGCTGCGTAACCCAGTGCGACACTATTGGTAGCCCCCGCCAGAACTTGAGAGCCAGCACCAGCTGCAATACTTCCCTTGGCTGCAACCAATGATCGCGTGCCAAGCGCGAACCCCTCCTCGGCATCCACCCGAACGTGTGATGCGCGGCCCAAAGCGACCGAGTTGATGCCGCGAGCAACTGCGAAACTACCGAGCGCAACTGCACCTTCAGAGTCAAGAGAAGCTTCTGAAGATGCACCGAGTGCAACCCCAAGCACACCTGCTGAGGCCGAGTCACTTCCGAGCGTATCGCCGATAGCTAGGTGCCTTCCAGTCACTTCAAGCTCTCCTAGTCGATGATTCGTGGCAAATAGCTGCCCACCGGTCACCGCATCCTTGCTCCCTACGCTGACATCACCATCAAGGAGCCCAGTAACACGCGCGCCCTCCATGTCGACACGCGTCCGATCCGCATTGAACATGACCACATCCTCCAGCTCAGGCACGTAGTCGTTGAAGTCACTCCTCAGCGCCTCGATAGCGATCCGGTTGTCACCGATACTGGTGCGGTTGGCCGCAATGTCGTCCCGGTTCTTGCCGATGGCGGTCTCGTTTACCACAATGCCACTCTCATTGGCACCGATCTTCGACGCATTGGCATTGACGGACTGCTGCTGGTCAAAGAGCTGCTTACCGGTAACCGCGTCGGTACTGGTGTTCGTCACGGCACCATTGGCCAACCCCGTAACCACGCGCCCCGCATTGGACTTGTTCCGCACATCCAGGACCGTGCCCGCGTTGTTAGCGCCCAGCCGAACGCTTGCAGTAGCAGAGGCCTGGCTCAGCAGGCCGCCCAGGGCATTCGCCTTCGTCAGCGCATCAGTAGCCGTCGTGCCTGCCCTTTCCGCAGTGGTCTTGGCCGTGTCGGCAGTGGCCGTCGTAACGGTCAGCTTGCTGTCGGTAGCATCCAGCTTCTGGGTCGCAGCGAACAGCTGCTTGCCGGTGACCGCGTCAGTGCTGGTGCTGGTCAGGGCACCGTCTGCAACGTTCACCACCTTGCGCTGCAGCGACGTACTGCCGACGGAGACAGTGTCCTTGGCGGGGGCAACCGAGCCAGCACCAAGTGCAATGGCATTGTTGGCGTTGGCATTGACCTTCGCATTCGCGCCCAGCGCGACGCTGTTTGCGGCAGTGGCGTCTACCCCCGCGCGGTTGCCCACGGCGACGGCGGAATCCGAGGCACCCGCCGCATACGTGCCCATGGCGATAGCGTTTGCGCCTGCGCTGGCCGCATAAGCACCGATCGCATTGCTGTGCGAGCCAGCGGCCGCTGCCTGCTTGCCCATGGCCGAGGCATTCGAGCCGGCCGTAGCCCCGTTGCCCAACTGCATGCTTTCGCTGTTCAGACGAGCCGTTGCGGCATTGGCGACGCGTTCGGCCGTCTGTGCCGTCGTCGAAGCAGTCGCGGCCACGTTGGAGGCTGCAGTCGCCTTACTGTCCGCAGCAGTCACCGCTTGGTTGGTCCGGTACAACTGGCCACCCGTGATGGCATCGTTGCTGTCGCTGGCCACCGTGCCAGCAGCAACATTGACGATACGTCGCTTGAGAGTGTCATTACCCACAGATACGGTACTACCTACGTTGGCGACCGAGCCACGACCAAGGGCAACCGATGCGCCTGCCTGTGCCTTGGCGTCATGGCCGACCGCCACGCCGTCATAGCTGGCGTCAGCCCCACCGCCGAGTGCCATGGCGCCGGAGTAGCCCGGCGTCCCGGCACGCGCATCGGCACCAAGCGCTATTCCGCCCACGCCGCCCCCCGTGTTCACCGAGGAGCGCGCGCCGATGGCGATCGCGTAACCGCCCGCAGTGGCCGCACTCTGGCCAAGAATGACGTTGGGGCCACTAGTGATCGCATGCAGCTGCTTGCCGGTCACTGCGTCCGAACTGCCAGCACTGACCTCACCGTCGGCCACGTTGACGATCTTACGCTTCAAGGAGGCGTTGCCTACCGACACAGTGTTGGCCGTGCCGGCCTGCGAGTTCGCGCCCAGTGCCACAGCTCCCTGCGCCGTCGCGCTTGCCTCGTAGCCAAGCGCAGTACCTGTCATTGCCCTGACGGCAGCCCCGTTACCAACGGCCAGGCCGCGCATGTCGGCTGTGCTTGCCGCCCCCTGCACACTTGCCCCGTTGCCCACCGCCAGAGATCGGCCGCCGGTGACAGAGGCACCTGAACCGATGGAGGCAGAGAAGTCCTTGTTGGTCGTGCCTGGCGCATTCTTGCTGTTCGCTACGCTGTTGCTGCCGAAGGCGATGTCCCCCCCCGCCGCGGCGTTCGCGCGCCAGCCGACGGCGATGCTCCCGTTGCCACCGCTGCTGGCGCCTGCGACGGCGCTGGCACCAATGGCGACGCTACCAGCGGATTGTGCGCTGGAGGTGCCACCAATGGAGACAGAGCCAATACCTGATGCGTGCGCAGCGACGTCCGACGACGCAGTACTCACCTTGAAGAATTTCGCGGTCTCGCTGCCGACCTGAGCGATGGCATGCAGTTGCTTGCCCGTCACTGCATCAGTGCTGGTGGCGCTGACCTCGCCATCGCCAAGATTGACGATCTTTCGTTTGAGATTCGTATTGCCCACCGACACCGTGTTGCCGACGGTTGCGACAGATCCCGAGCCAAGCGCGACCGCGCCGCTGGCCAGCTCCTTAACTTGCGCTCCCATCCCCAAGGCCATGCCACTGTGGGCGTTGTAGGCGACGTTGCTCTCGTGTCCGACGGTGACGGCATAAGCCCCCATGGATTTCGCGCTGGTTCCGACCGCAACAGAGCTGTGGCCTGACGCATGAGACGCACTGCCCACGCCAACGCCGTAGTCCGCAGTAGCCAGCGCACCCGACCCCAGCGCTGCTGCTTTCAGGCCTGATGCAGCCGAAGAAGAGCCAAGCGCGGCGGCATAGCGGCCCGTCGCCCTCGCACTGTAGCCAATCGCCGTTGCATCATGTTCTGCGGCGTGCGAGTTCCGCCCAAGCGCGGTCGCGTCGATCGCAAGCGCCTGCGCATCGTAGCCGAAGGCTGAAGCGCCCGTCGCCATGGCTTTTGCGTACGCCCCAACGGCCGCTGCCTGATTACCCTGGACGTTGACCACGTTGCCATACGCCACGCTTTGGTATCCGTTCATCGTCCCTCGGGAGCCCAGGATGATGGAGTTGTTTCCCGCTATCGTGGAGTTCCGATAGCTATCATCGGTGACCAGGGCACTCTGTTGGTGCAAGCCGAGAATCCCGATCGCCTCGGATACCGCCCGGCTCGCAAAAGCAAATGGCGCAGGCGCCATAGGTGCCTGGAACAGCTGCTGTCTAGACTCATCTTCAGTCAGCTCTTCCAATGGCTCGCTCGCGTACGCAGGCATCGCCAAAACGAGAGCAGCAGCAACGGCCGCCGAGCCCACTGTTTTCGCCCGCTTGCTACGGCCCTTCGTATGTTCACTGGCCACCATCAAGCAGTTGAGGGCGGTATTCCATATCAATCGGTAAATTCGATTCACGGCAGGGTTTCTCCAAGAGGTCAGTGGGGGAGATCAAGACAAAGCGCGCCCGCCGCGGCCTGGATGGCCGCGTTGCGGTGTAATGGGGTGGTCGGCCGGCTAGGGCGACGAGGCCGTACTACGAGGTGATTTGATTGCTCATGGGGCCAGCACCAGTTGGTGATCGCGGTAGCCGGCATAGCTCAATTTGTAGGTCACGGTTAGGCGCTGGGCGGTGGGATCGAAGGGCAAGGCCACCCGTTCGCCGGGGTAGACGCTGTGGTCCAGCGTGTGATCGGCGCATTCCTTGCCGGCGGTGCACGCCTGAATGGTGGTAACGCCCAGCCGCACGTTGCCGATATTGACCAGGTCACGGCCTTCGATCCGCATATCGGGCACAGGCTGCGGTGGAATGAGATGCACCAGCGCCCCCCAGACCAGACTGACACCGACGTTGGCGGTCGCCGTCTTTGGCTCTTCTTCCGTGCCCATCTCACTCGGCGGGCGCACGCCCTCGAAGTAGACGCGGTACGCGGTTTCTTCGGTCACGCTGGCCAACGGAATGACCCGCACCAGCCGGTTGCCCCCGCCGCCGAGCACGAATTTGCCCGGCGTGACTGCGATGCCTTCCAAAAGGCCGGGCGCCACGTCCACCTGTTCTTCCTGCGGCGTTGCCGGGTGCAGAACCTTCTGCACCTTTACCTGCACGTACTGCACGCGGGGCGTCTGGGAGTACACACGGATCTGCCCGCCTCGCTTGTCCTGGATGGGCAGGCGCATCGGATGCACGCTCAGGTTGGCAAGCGCCGGGCTGGCCCATGCGCCCAAGGCCAGGAGGGTTAACGCGCCTACACGGGCGACCGTACTGTTCATTGCGACGTCTCGTCAGGAGATTCAGGGAGTTGCAGAGGGGACGATCATCTGGATGATCATCTGGCCTTCGTAGTAGCCGGCGAGCTTGTCAGCCGCCAATACGCGAGGCACCCTCAATTTCAGCGGTGTGGGCACGCAATACACCGGCTGGGACATGCCCGGCAGCACCACCAGGCGGAGCTGGGTGGTGTCGATGCCATTCAGCCGCTGCATGACGTTGTTCTCCATGCGCAGGGGGACGCCTCCATAATCAAGCGTCACCTCGTAATCCAGGCGCGACTCGTTGCCCCGCCCGCCATCACGATGCCAGACCGAGTGCATGCCGCGTGCGCGGCCAGATGCTGAGGAGCCGTCATCGCGAATCGAGACCTCCAGATACGGAATCTGGGAGCCGAGACCGTCGTAAAGACACATATCCAGCGAGGTGCCGCCTTCGATATGGGCTGGCGAAGGTACGGGCATGTAATTGATGTTGAGATTGACCAGCGGCGTGACGTTGTCTGAGGCCGGAAAGTAGATGCTGGCTCTGTCTTGATCTGTGATTGTCAGGTCAAACACAAATTTGTATTCGGCCAACGCGCCGCTCGACGGATTTCGAAGCTCCAGCTTAAGCGTTGCATCCCACCTTCCTGCCACCATCTTTTCCAGTTCCGAAGACGGCAAGACGAGACTTGCGCCCGTCCCAACGGGAAGATCGCCGTTGCATTCTTTTCCCTTGCTCGTCCAGATTGGACTTGATCCACCCCAATAGTTAGTGTTGCAGGCAATCGTTGAATCAGCGCGTTGGAGATATCCGGATGCCTGAACTTCTGTTCTCAGTCCGCTTCTTCTCTCTGTAAAAAGCAGTGCAATCCGGCTTTCCTCACCGCTTAACTCACCAGTGTCAGAAGTTGGGCAGCGGCCTCTTGCGGCATCCGTATCCGATTCGCAGACGAAGTAGAGCTGACCGTACTGCAAGCCAGCATCACGGCTGTATCCGATGATCGTTCGAGGTGCCCAGATAATCTCGTCTCCAGGAAGCGCGGACCTGTCGTACGCAAGCACTATTCGTCGCTCGGCAGATGCGGGGTGAGTCTCAGGCGGTCTCTGGGCCAGCGCCTGATTGCTAAATCCAAGCACTAACGTCAGCAGTACTAAACACCGGATCAATACGCTCATCGCCCAGCCCCCGCAACCGAAGGCACCTGCTCCACCAGCGCCTGCTCATGCAACATCCGCTGCACCCGCGCCTGCTGCTGGATCTGCGCCGGCAGTCGCTCCACCGCAAGTGGCTGGCAGCGCACCGGGCCGACCAGGAACACCACGCTGCGTTGTTCGCGCACCTGCAATGGGCACTCCAGCAGGCGGTTGGCCTGCAGCAGGTACAGGGTCTTCTCGCGCTGCGGGAAATCGGCAATGAAGCCGCCGTCCTTGCCCAACGATGGCAGCGGTGCGTTGAGAATGCGGGCCCCTTTCAGTGCCAGCCCATCGGCGTCATGGGCGCTGCCGATGAAGGTATAGGTGAGGTCCAGTGCAATCGGCATCATCATCAGCCGGCCCGGCGGCAAGAACAGCGAGGTGCCGGTGCCCTGCCCTTCCACGCGCACGGCAGCGGCTACGTCATGGGCGCTGACGTCCTGCACTTCGGCGCGGGTGATGGTGTAGCTGCTGAGCGGCAGCAAGCGGCGCTCGCCGAAGCGGACGGTCTGCTTGCGGGCGCCGCTGAGGCGCACTTCCGCGGCCTGGCCGTGCAGCCCGATGTCGTCAGGGCTGTCCACCTTGATGGCCAGGCCGGCACCGCCGCCCATGTCCGGGCCCCAGAAGATGCCGGAGCGGCTCCAGGCGAACGAGGAGCTGTGCGAGGCGCTGTAGGAAGTATCCGAGCGGCCGGCGTTGCGGTACTGCGATACGGTCACGCTGCCGTTGCCGTAGGTATCCTGCTGGCGCGCACTGATGACCGCACCTTGGCGATCGTCGCTGCGCCCGCTGATCTCGCCACCGATCTCGCGCGAGCCGCTGAGGGTCTCCCAGCGCCGGATCTGCCCGATGCGGTAACCCAGCTCGGCCTGGTCATGCTGGCCACGCTGCAGATCCACCGCTACGCGGTCCTGGCGGCTTACCGCCGGCGTACGCACCAACCGCGAGACGGCAACGTTGAGGCTGACACCGTGGTCGCGGGTGTAGATTTCGTCCGAATGGGTGGTCTGGCCGAACAGGCCTGCCCGCGTGGTGATGTTGAAGCTTCGCGTTTGATGGCTGCGGCTGAAGGTGGCCTGCAGCGTGCGGGTAACCAGCGGCAGGCGGCCGAGATCCGGTGCGACGGGCTCCGGCAGCAGGCTGTCATCCAGCCACGGCAACTCCGGCTGCCCACGGCGCGGCGTGTAGCTCGTGCGGCGGGTATACCCGAGATACAGATTGCCCTTGAACATGGGGACGGATACCGAGCCGTTGATGGAGTCCTGGCAGCCCAGCGATTCCGCGTTGAGATAGCGCCCCACGCAGGAGCCACCGCGCATGCGCTGGTGGTAGACACTGGCAGAGATGTGGCGGCGGTAGCTGGCCTGCTGCTGCAGGCCGCGGCTGCCGTCAGCACCGTGGAGCACGGCGCTGCTGCCACTGAATTCGTGTTTGCCCAGGCTGTGCCGCGCTTCCACGCGCGCCTCGCCGTAGGCGACGTTGTCGACCGTGGCCGCGCCCAGCGTGAATGCCAGGTTCCGGTGCAGCGGCAGGCGCATGCCGGCCTGCAGCGCGGAATCGTGATGCATCTCACCGCGCGCGATGAGCCGCCCACCCTGCACGAACCACTGCAGGCTCTGGTCGGCCCAGTTGGTGCCGAATTTGGCGAAGGGCATGTCCTCGCTGCGAACAAACACACCGTCTTCGAAGATGCGCAGGGTTACCACGTAGCTGCCATTGGGGAAGCGCGTGGTGTCCACGTCATTGATGCCGCTGTCGAGGTAAAAGGTCTGCAGCAGGCGCTCGCCATCGAAGGCATCCACGCGTGCGTTGCGGCTGAGCAATACGGTCAACGGACTGCCCTGCCCAACCGCCACCTGATCGACGTAGGCCTGTGTGGTGCCGAAGCGGAGGCCTTCAAAGCGATCCAGCGGCATCATGCTCAAGGCGAAGTTGCCGCCGAGCGCGCTGGAGAGGTTGCGTCGGTCCATGCGACCTGCCTGTATGTAGTGTTGGCGCGCCAGGTCATGGCGCAGGTATGCATCGCTGATTGTGAAGTCCTGATATCCATAGCCGCCGCGGCTGCGCTGGCGGTTGTAGTACCAATCCATGCCCAGATGGGTGTCGGTCAGCACGCCGAGCCGCCCACTGCCCTGTGCGGACAGGCTCTGATAGCCGCGCCCGCCGCTGAGGTTCACGCTCTGCTGATGCAGCCAGGCGTTCTCGGCCCGTTCGGTGGGTTGATGGAAGCGCTCGCGCACGGGACTGACATCCGGAAGCCATTGGCGCGCCACGAACAGATGGATGGCGCTGTCGCTTTCGTCGTAGATGACGCCGGCATCGGTAGGCTGCTCCGGCGCGGGCAGATAGCCGCAGCCCGGATTCTCGTCACCATGGCGACAGGCAAGATGGCTGTTGCGCGGCAATGTGGTTGAGAGCACCGGCAGCAGCGCGGCACGCGCAGGCGCACTGAGCTCCAGTGAGGCCAGTACCCGCGCCGGCTCCAGCAGACGCACGCCCTCCGGCGTGACGAATACCGGCCACAAGCCTGCGGATATGCCCATCAGGCGTATGTCCAGCTGCTCGGTCTGGCCGGCCACCAGGTCTTCAAAGCCGGCCGGGGCGGGCGCTGGGGCTGCGATCACCGAGCCGCAGGCGAGCACGGCGGCCAAGGCAACCGTGAGGCGGGAGAGCATGAAGGAGTGAGTGTGCATGGCGTGGGCCTGCCAAGCACCCGCTGCGTGGAACAGCGGGTGCTCGAAGGGTCGCTGTTACGGCTTCTGCTCGAGGATCACGCTGACGATACCGACGTACTTGCCGGCCGCAGCGATGGCGCCCTGCGTGGTCTGGCGGATGGTCAGCGGCATTTCGATGGAGGCACCCGGCAGGCCGCCGGCGTACAGCTCATCCTTGGTGAAATCCTTGGCGGCGACGGTCAGATCGACACCTTTGAGGCTGACGGTCAGCGGCACCGAGGTCGCACCAGGACCGGCGATCTCCGGCGCCAGCGCAGCGGCCGAACCAACGCGCACACGCACGTCCTTGGTGACGTCGTTGGAGAAGATGCGGACCATCTGCGTCCACGGGGTCAGGCCGGCAGAGCTGCCGGTGGCCGCGCCTGCGCGGTAGGACATTTCCACCATGTCATCCAGTGCGCTGCCATCGGCCTTGAGCAGGGAGAGCGTCGGATCGACGTCAGCCCACACCTTGATATGCGCCTCGATGGCGTGGGCCGACAGGGACGCCGATGCCAGTGCGGCAGCGACGAAGAGCTTCTTGATGATGTTCATTGCGTTCTATCCTTGCGAGGTGATGGGTAAGGTCTGACCACGAGGCGTGGGGTGCCGGGTTTCGACCCTCGTGGACAGGGCGCAACAGTAGAGATGCAAGCTGCGACGCACCATGCAACAACTTGATAAAAACTAAATGCGTGCAGTGTTCCCACGTGGCGCGTCTGCAGCACTGACGTGGTACACGTGCGCGACGCGCGCGGGGCACTCAACCACCTCCCGGCGAGAGACCTACCGACTTGGCGTAATCAAGCAGTTCGTAATCCGAGCGAAGACCGAGCCGACGCATCGCGGCACCCTTCTGCCGGCTGATGGTGCTGACAGTGCGCCGATGGATATCGGCGATTTCCTTGACGCCAAGGCCGTGCGCCAGAAGCCGTACGACCTCACACTCGCGGGCGCTCAACCCTCCCCTGTGTGCGGAGGATGCCAGGCGCTGTGCCAGATCATCGGAGACGTACTGGCAGCCACCGAGGATGCAATCAACGGCATCCAGCAGCGCGGGCAGGCCCGTGGTTTTTTCGAGAATGCCCTCCACACCCAGCTTGGTCATCGCCCGCAGCACCTGCATATTGGTGAAGGTAGTGACGACGAGCAGGGGCACCTCGGGGTAGTCACGGCGGATGCCGGTAAGCATGCGGATGCCATCCGGGCGCCGTCCCCACGGCATGGAGAGATCGGTGATGAGAAGATCGCAATGCACCTTGCTCAGGAGTGTTTCCAGCTCCTCCGGATCGGCCGCCTCACCGACGACGTGGAGCGTTGGGTTCTGGGCGAGCAGGCACTGAATGCCAATGCGCACGACCGGATGATCGTCCGCAACCAGAATGTTCTTCATGCGTGGCCTCGTGTGTGGAAGTTGCACGCACGCGAGGCACAGCGACGCCGCACTTCGCGACGACGAATGCACTCAGGCAGATTCAGTTACCGGGCGGGCGGTTCGGCTGTACCTTAGGCGAACAGGCGCACGGCAAACTATGAACCAACTTGCATAAAGTGGATTCTGTGGTGCACGTTCCAATTGACTCGCTGGCGCGGCGAGGGTGATCAGCCGCGCTGGGTGGCGCCGCCATCCACGTAGAGGTCACTCAGGGCGATGTGGCCCGCCTGGTCGGAAAGCAGAAACATGACCGCGTGCGCGATGTCTTCCGGCCGGGCGAGTTTCTGTAGGGGAATGCCGGCCTTGAAGGTCTCCAGACTTCCTTCAATCACACGCTGCGCGCCCTGGTCGTCTACCCACATGCCGGTCTGCATCGGAGTCAGCGTCGAACCAGGTGCCACGATGTTGCAGCGGATGCCCAGCGGGGCCAGCTCCAGACCCAGGCATCGCGTGAACATGGTGGAGGCCGCCTTGGATGCCGCATAGGCCGCCATGCCATGTCGCGGCACGCCGGCGGCGTTGGAGCTGACCGTCACGATCGCGCCCTTGCGCCGCGGCGACATCACCCGCGCCAGTGCCCGGGAAACATGGAATACGCCATCGGCATTGACCGCGAACACCCGGCGCCATTGCGCATCGTCCGTCTCGGCGACCGTGCCGGTCTGCAGCACACCGGCCACATTGATGCCGAAACCGATCGGACCAATCTCCGCTTCCACCCAGGCCACCAGCGCATCCACGGCCAGGGCGTCGGTCACGTCCAGTGCTTTGGCGTGGACGGTTGACTGCCCTGCCCCGTTGCCGACATCCGGCGCAGCGACGTCGGTGGCGATCACGATGCAACCACTCTGGCGCAGGTGCTCCACCAGCGCCACGCCGATGCCGCCGCCGGCGCCGGTCACCAGCGCGATGGTATTGCTGAAGCCGGTGAGATTCATGCGGACGTCCTGTGACGGCGGTCCCACTGCTGGAGCCGTGTGTTGAGGTGAGGGATGAGCTGGGCGACGGCGTCGCGGCCGGTCAGTTCGGCATGCAGGAACGGCAGCTCAAGCGTGTCCACCTGAGCGGCATGGGGCTGCCAGAGCAGGGATTGGAGCTGCGGGCGCGCGGCGTGATCGCGACCAGCGCGGACGTGCAGCAGTATGCCCTCGTAACGGCGATGATGATGGGCACGGATCAACCGGTTGGTGCCGGTGACCGCGCGCACCACACCATCGAGCACCGCGTCGGGCAGATTGCCCAGTGCGCTGTCGCCACGCCGCAGGAAGGCGAGGATGCGCTCGCGGGTGTCCAGCGCCGGGTGCGCATCGGGATCGTGCCCGGCGATGGCGAGCAGTGCCCGCAGCGCTGCGATCGGGTCCGGCTCGGGCTCGGCCCGCCAGCATTCACTGGGGTAGGCATCCAGCAGGGCCAGCAAACCGACGTCATGGCCGAGCTCGCGCAGGCGCACTGCCATGGCCTGCGCCAGAATGCCACCGACCGACCAGCCCAGCAGATGCACCGGCCCCGGGGTATTCAGGGCCAGGATCCGCGCCACGTAGTGGGCGGCCAACGCATCAATCGTCGCTGGCATGGGCTGCTCCGCGTCCAGCGCCGGCGATTGCAGCCCATGCACGTCGCGGGCGGGTGCCAGCGCACGGGCCAGGTCGCGATAGTTCCAGGCGATGCCGCCAGCAGGATGGATCACGAACAGCGGCGGCAGCCTGGCGTCACCGGTGGCGAGCTGGATCAATGGCCCCAGACCGTGATCGGTCGCTGCTGGTGGCGCGTCGATGCGCGCCGCCAGACCGGCGACGGTCGGTGCAGCAAACACCGCACCCAGGCCGAGGTCGCACCGCCAGCGCTGCTGGATCGCCAGCAGCAGGTGCACCGCGCTCAGCGAATCGCCGCCAAGCGTGAAGAAGTCCGCCTCGATGCCGATGGGGCCCTGGATGCCGAGCGTCCGCGCAAACAACGCAGCAAGGTCATGCTCGGTGTCGGTCCGGGCGGCTATCCCCGCACTGTTCGTCTGCGCAGGCGCCGGCAGGGTGTTACGGTCCAGCTTGCCGTTGGCGGTGACCGGCCAGTGATCGATGGCCACGAACGCGGACGGCACCATGTAATCCGGCAGCATTCTGGCAAGGTGCGCGCGCAGCACCCCTGCATCGGGCGCACCGGGCGATACGTAGGCCACCAGCCGGCGCTCGCCGGGGCGGTCTTCGCGCATCAGCACCTCACCGCGGGTGACGCCCGGTGCGGTGCGCAACGCGGCATCGATGTCGCCCAGCTCGATGCGCAGGCCACGCAATTTGATCTGGTGATCGCTGCGGCCCAGATACTCCGCCGCGCCATCGTCGCGCCACCGGGCGACATCGCCGGTGCGGTACAGGCGTCCGCCGGTGACGAACGGATCGGGAAGAAAACGCTCGGCGGTGAGATCGTCGCGCCCCAGGTAGCCGCGCGCCAGCTGCACGCCGCCCAGATAGAGGTCACCGGCCACGCCCGGCGGCAACGGCTGCATGCCCGCATCAAGGATGTACAAGCGCGTATTCCAGACCGGGTAGCCGATCGGGACCGGCCGAGATGCGTCCTGGGCGCTGGCTGGCCAGAAACTGACATCCACGGCGGCTTCGGCGGGGCCATACAGGTTGTGCAACTCGGCGTGGACGGTCGCGTGGAAGCGGTCGCGCAGATCGGCATCCAGCGCTTCGCCACTGGTGAACACGCGGCGCAACTGCAGGCCATGGCAGGCCGGTGCTGCGAGGAAGGCCTCCAGCATGGACGGCACGAAATGCAGGGTGGTAACGCCATGCGCGCGGATCAGCCCGGCCAGCGCCAGTGGGTCGCGATGTGCCTCCGGCGGCGCCACCACCAGGGTGGCACCGCTGATCAGCGGCAGGAAGAACTCCCAGACGGAGACATCGAAGGTGGCCGGCGTCTTCTGCAGGATACGATCGTCCGGTTGGATGCCGTAGTGCACCCGCATCCATTCCAACCGGTTGACGATGGCGCGGTGCTCGATCAGCACGCCCTTGGGTTCGCCGGTGGAGCCGGAGGTGTAGATCACATAGGCCGCGTCCGCTGGCTGCGGCAGAGTGTCCAGCGTTGCCTCGGTCGCCGGCACCCATTCCGAGGGAGTCAGGACGGGGACCGGAGCGAAACGCTGGCGGTCTTCCGGCAGCGCCAGTACGCAGGCTGGCTGCGCCGAGTGCAGGATGCGGGCGATGCGCGCATCGGGGTGCGCCAGATCCACCGGCAGGTAGGCACCGCCAGCACGCTGGATGGCGACCAGGGCGACGATGAGCGCCAGCGACCTGGGCAACGCGACGACCACGCGCGACTCCCGGCCCACGCCCTGCGCCCGCAGTTGCACTGCCAGCGCACGGCTGCGGCGTTCGAGCTGTGCAAAGGTGAGCGATTCCGCGCCGAACACCACGGCAATGGCGTCCGGTCTCTGCGCCATGCGCGCGGTGATCAGCTCGACCAGGGTGACGTCCGGGACCGGATGATCGGTAGCGTTGACGCCATGGAGATAACGCTGCTGCTCGGCCGGGGTGGCCAGTGGCACGGTGGCGAGCATGGCGCCAGCGGCCTGTGCCTCCAGCGCGGCCGCGATGAAGTGCAGCAGGCGCGTGGCGTGCGCCTCGATCCGGGCCTGCGTGTACAGCGTTGGGTTGGCCTCGATCTCCAGATCCAGCACGGTTGTGCCATCGCCCCGGAAGCCAAGCGTCACATCGTCTACCGGACCGGTGCACAGCACCTCCAGCGTGGCCTCCACACCTTCCAGCTGCAGCGGCCGGTACAACGGCTGCACATTGACCAGCGGGCCGTGCAGGCGCCGGTGACCGCCGATCAGGCCGAGGTCACGGCGCAGCTGCTCGCCGCGGTAGCGGCCATGGCGGCGGCTGCGCATCAAGCCCAGTCCCACGTCACGAACCCGCTCATCGACAGTGCCCTGTGGGGGCCCCATACGCAGCGGCAGCACGTTCATCACCATTGCGGGCACCCGGGCGGAGACGCTGCCCAGGCGGCCCATGAAGGGCACGCCGATGATGGCCTCGGCTTCGCCACTGATGCGGCGGCAGTACTCGGCGGACAAGGCGGTCAACACGTCCGGCCATGGCTGGCCGATGCGTGTGGCCGCCTCGAGGATGCGCTGGCGCAGGGCGGGTCCGATGGACTGCACGACACGCAGTGCCTGCGCTGCCGGTGGTGCGATGCCCGCGCCGAGGCCGGCGGCCGCCGGTGCATCCGCCATGGTTGCAAGCCAGTACGCGGCGTCGCGCACCCGGCGCTCGCCGTCACGATACTGCGCGTCCTCCCCCAGCACCGGCAGCAGAGGTGCCAGCGCGGCATCGTCGTGCTGCGCGGCATACAGCGCGCAGACCCGTTCGGAGAACAGCGCCATGCCATAGCCATCGGCGGCAAGGTGATGCACGCGCAGGTACCAGACGTAATGCGAAGGGCCGAGCACGAACAGCCGCTGCTGGCTCAGTCGATCACGTGAGGGGTCGACCGGCGTGAGGTGGTCGCGCCGCATCGCGGTCTGCGCCGCCTGCCTGGGGTCTTCATGTGCGGACAAGTCGACCACGTCCAGCAGCGGACGGTGCTGCGGGTCGATCCACTGCACCGGCGTACCCTGCCCATCCTCGGCAATGCGCAGCGACAGCGCGTGCGCCTCCAGCGCAGCCCGGTCAGCCGCGCGCCCGAAGGCGGCGACATCCAGCACCCCTTCGATCCAGACCGCATGAGCGGTATTGAAGGCCGGATTGTCCGGCGCAAGCCGCTGCGCATACCACAGCCCTGCCTGAGCCTCGGTCAGGCCGCGCGCCTGCGGCCACGTCGCGTCGGGCAGCGCAGCGGCCTTCATGCGCCGGCTGCGCCCCGGTTCTGCAGGCGCTGCACCACACTCCACCATCCGCCGAGGGTGGCGTGCTCGGCCAGATGGCCGAACTCCAGCGGGATGCCGGTGTTGCCCCAGGCCAGCACCAGGCCGAGCACCCGCATCGAATCCAACCCGAGGTCCATCAGGTTCTCATCGTTGCTGATGTCCTCCGGTGCTTCGCCGAGCATCTCGGCGACATCGGCGCGCATGCGCTCCAGGGTCAGTGCGGTCATGCGAGGGTCTCCAGCAGGTGATCGGTGGTCATTGGTACGCCGCAGGTGCGCGCGATCCAATGCAGGGCGAGGTCGTGGTCGGCACGCGAGAAATCGGCGACGGCATCGGCGGCGATGAAACTCTCGATGTCACGCTGGAAGCCCTCGGCAACGGTGGCGGTGCAGCCGATGTGTGCGTACACGCCGGTGACCAGCAGCTGGTCGCGGCCACGGGCGCGCATCATCGTCTCCAGATTGCTGCGCTGGAAGGCGCTGTAGCGGTGCTTGACCAGCACATGGTCGCCCTCCGCCGGGGCCACGGCCTTGAGGATGGCCTCGTGTTCGTCGGTGGCCGACATGCCAGGACCCCACAGATCGGCCTGCAGGCCCCGATCGCGGCGGTCCTGATTGCCCCGCTGGGCGGTATAGAACACCGGAATGCCACGCGCGCGGCAATGCGTGAGCAGGCGTGCGATGTTGGCTACGGCCGGTGCCAGCGGCGCGGCATCCGGCGCGAAGGCGGCCAGGAAGTAGCGCTGCATGTCATGCACCAGCAGCGCCAGGCGCTCGGTCTGCGGCTGCCAGGCGCCGCGCGGGGTGGGCAGATCGACCTGGGTGGGCAGCGGATACGGTTGAATCTTGGGCAGCGCCATCAGCGCGTTTCTCCTGTCTGTTGCATGAAACGTTCGCGCAGCTGGGCACGCAGTTCGCGGCGGCTGATCTTGCCGACCGCGGTGGTGCCAAAGGCATCGACGAACACGATCTGGTCCGGCACTTTGAACGCGGCCAGGCCGCGGCTACGCACCCAGGCCTTCAGGCTGGCGGCCTTGGTCGGCTCACCTTGGGCAATGATGAAGGCGCAGCTGCGCTCGCCAAGGTAGGGATCGGGAATGGAGACCACGGCCGCATCAAACACGCTCGGATGCGCGAGCAGATGGTCTTCGATCTCTTCGGCGGAGATTTTCTCGCCGGCACGGTTGATGTGGTCGGTGGCCCTGCCCTGCACCACCAGATAGCCACCGGGCAGACGCTGCACTCTGTCGCCGGTACGGTAGAAACCGTCCTCGGTGAACGCGCGCGCGTTGGCGGCGGGATCATTGTGATAGCAGCGGATGGTGTACGGGCCGCGGGTGAGCAGATGCCCGGTCTCGCCTTCTGCGACGGGGTTGCCGTGGTCATCGACCACCAGCACCTCGTCGTCTTCGCTGATCGGACGGCCCTGGGTGGAAACGATGATCTCCTCGCTGTCGTGCAGGCGCGTGTAGTTGACCAGGCCCTCGGCCATGCCGAACACCTGCTGCAGGGTGCAGCCCAGCCCGGCGATCACACGGCGCGCCGCTTCCGGCACCAGCTTGGCGCCGCCGACCTGCACCACCTGCAGGCTGGAGAGATCGTGCGGTGTCGTCGCGGCCGCCTGCGCCCACAGCAGCGCCAGCGGCGGCACCAGGCCGACACAGGTGACCCGCTCGCGCGCGATCAGGCCGAACGCGGTCTCCGGGCCCGCGCCCGGGCTCAGCACCACACGGCCGCCGGCGTACAGCGTGCCGAAGAACCCCGGCGAGCTCATCGGGAAGTTATGCGCGGCGGGCAGTGCCACCAGGTACACGCTGTCCTGGGTGATGCCGCAGATCGCGTTGCTGGCGCGGAACGAATACAGGTAGTCGTCATGCGTGCGGGGAATGAGCTTGGACAGGCCAGTGCTGCCCCCGGAGATCTGCAGGAACGCGACCGACTGCGGATCCGGGTCGGGTGGCAACTGTTCAAGACCCCCGGCCAGCGACGCCAGCGCGGTGAACTCCGCGGCGTCACCGGCGATGATGATGTGCTGCATATCGGGCAGCTGCGCCTGCAGCTCGCGGGCCAAGGTGCGGTAATCGAACCCCTCGTAGCTGGAGGCAGCGACATAGGCGCTGGCCTCGGCCTTGCGGGCGAAATGCACGACCTCGGTGATGCGGTGCGCGGGCAAGGCATAGACCGGAATCAGCCCGGCGCGGAACAATCCGCACACCACGGTCACGAACTCCGGCACGTTACCGAGCTGGACCACCACCCGGTCACCCGGCATCAGGCCCTGCGTGAGCAGGCCAGCGCCGATGCGGCCGGCTTCCTGCCACAGCTGGGCATAGGTCAGGCGCGTATCGCCGCCGACCACCGCGATATCGCCGGCGAAGCGCTCAGCGCGCTCACGCAGGAAGCCCGGGAACGTCTCGCCGCGCCAATGGCCCGCAACGCGGTAACGCGCAACCAGGGCCGGCGGCCAGACCTGGCGCAGCGGCACCCGGGAGGAAGAGAAGGATGCGTTCATGGACAGCTCCCGCACATCAGAAAGGACGAACGTCACGGACGCCGAGCGCGGTCAGCAGGGCCATGAACTTGGCAGCCGTTTCGGCCACCTCGAGTTCGGGTTGGGACTCGGCGACGACGCCGGCCCCGGCATACAGGCGCACTTCGGTTCCCTGCACGCGTGCGCAGCGGATCGCCACATACCAGTCGCCATCGCCCTGCGCATCGGTCCAGCCAACGGCGCCGGCATAGAAGCCCCGTGCGACCGGCTCGGCCTGACGGATCAGCGCCAGCGCCTGCTGGCGCGGTGTGCCGCAGACCGCCGGGGTCGGATGCAGCAGCGCGACCAGGGCGGCCGCGGACACCGAGGCGTCTTTCAGCGTACCGTGGATGCGGGTACCGAGATGCCACATGGTGGCGGTGGCGTGCAGTGTCGGGCGCGGCTGTGCTTCAACGTGGTGGCACAGCGGTGCCAGCGCCGCCACGATGGCCTCGACCACATGCCGATGCTCGTCGTGGTCCTTGGCCGAGGCCAGCAGAGCCTCAGCGGCGCGTGCATCTTCGGCGGGGTCGGCAGAACGACGGGCTGAACCTGCCAAGGGATGGGACAGCACGCGGTCGCCCCGTCTGGAGACCAGCAGCTCGGGGGTGGCACCCACCAGCCAGGCCGGATCGGTCGGATCGGCCGTGGGCACAGGGACGACATAGGTGGCCACACTCGGGTCCTTGCCAAGGCGCGCAGCCAGAACACGCGGATGCAGCGGTTGCGCGGTGGTGACGCGCAGGCTGCGTGCCAATACGACTTTTTCGAGCGGGCTGTCGGTGCGCTGCAGTTCCGTGACTGCGGCGGCTACGGCCTGTGCGTACGCATCCGCGGGCGGTTCGGCACAGACCTCACGGACCAGTGTCGGCGTTTCCACACGAACCACGGTGGGCTGGCCGGAGACCCGATCCGGCTGATAGAGCGCATCGCCCTGCTCGGGATCGAACGGCACCGCGCCGACCAGCAGGCGCGGTCCGGAGCGCGGCGCAGCAAAGAACGCGGCCACGCGCTCGGCCAGCGTGGCGGTGGCACCTGAAGGCAGCCGCGCGCGTACACCCTGCGCCTCCATCGCCTGCTGGGGGCTGCGCAGCAGGAAATACGGCGCGTCGGCCGCATCGACCGCGGTGGTGTCGGTCATCTCGTCGGCCACGCGGGTAGCGAGCACGTCGTTCATGCGGCACTCCGCTGGCGATGCAGGGCGGCGCACATCGACAGGATCAGCAACACCACGCCGACCAGCAGGTACGGCGCGTTCGGCGACCATCGATACAGCAACGTGCCGATCATCGGCCCGACCACCATGCCCATGCCCTGTACCGACGCGACGGTGCCGGCAGCAGCGCCCTGTTCGTGTGCCGCCACCGAATCGGCGGCCAGCGCCTGGAAGTTGGGGAACACGAAGCCCATGCCGAACGCGGCAATCGCATAGCTGGCCAGCAGCTGCCACGGCACGCTCACCAGTGCGACCGACGCGAAGCCGAGCCCGGAAATCAGTGCGCCCACAAGAATCCAGCGGGTCGGGCGGATGTCCTTGAGCTTCATCACCAGCCCCTGCGCGAAGATCAGACCGACGCCGACGGCGGTCAGGGCCAGCCCGGCCATGCGTGCGCCGTCTGCCGGGGAGAGCTGCAGGCGATCAATCGCGAAGAAGCCGACCGTCACCTGCGCGATGGTCACCGAGATCATCGCAGCGAACACCGCCAGCAGCGGCAGGCGCAGGCGTGCATCGCCCAGGCCGAGTGTCGGCTTGGGGCCGGTGTGCGTGGGTGCGACGGGCGGCGTGTTCGGCAAGCGCCACCAGATCATCAGCAGCGACAGCAGCGGCAACAGCGCGGCCACATACAGGGTGAGCGAGAGATTCTGGTAGGCGATCCAACCGGCGGCGGCCGGCCCCATCACCATGCCCAACGCGTTGGCGGTGCCGAGCTTGGCCATTACGCTGCCGCGCTGCCCCGGGGCGGCCTGGTCGGCAATGATGGCCGCGGCGGTCGGCGGCACGGCGGCGTAGAACAACCCGACCAGGGCGCGCGTGCCGACCAGGACCAGCACGGAGATCCAGATCGCCGGGGGTGAGGTCAGCGCCACGTCCACGAACACCGCCAGCGCCACGTAGATCACGGCGTAAGCCGCCAGTGCGATCAGCAGCACGCGCTTGCGGCCAATGCGATCGCTGAGCGCGCCCCAGCGGCGGGCCGACAGCATCCACAACACGCCCGCCGCGGTGACCGACAGGCCGGCGTGCCATTCGGCCAGGCCCAGCACCCGCACCACCGGCCCGATCACGGACACGAACGCCATCATCGCCATGGTGCCGAGCAACGCGGCGGAAACGAGGGCGGGCAAACCGGAGACGACGGGACGTGAAGACATGGACACCACAGCCAATAAGAAGTTGAACCACGCGGTGCGCCGACGCGCGCGCGGCTCTGCCATCCGGTTGCGAACGCATCACCGCCCTGTGATCCATCAAATGATAACGGCTCGCATTTGCGTTTGATAGTGCAGGCTGTACGGGATGTTCATGTACTTGCCGCCCTCCCCCTGCGACAAAAAAGCACTACATCTTCGGTTGACGCGCCAGCCGCACCCCACTATGTTGTGCCCATCGGCTCCCCGCTTCCGCCAGGCCCGGTGCACCGTCGCCACGCCGCGTTGGTCTTCAACGCCCCGTTGCGCCCACCCGACCGGCGCCTGGAAGCACGGCCCGTCGCCACCGATGTGAGCCAGCGGCGACGTATTCCTGCACACGCAGGGCCTGCCCACCAATCACGCCTTCTGTCCGGCTGCCGCACGGCTCTGCCGCGCTGCCTGCTGGTCTCTGCGCCCTGCATGGAGAACGCATGAACACCGACGACACCGTCGCTTCGACCATCACCCCGCCCATCGACACCGCCTTTGAGGCGGCCACCGGCACTGAAACGCTCTGGATCACCAAGGAAGGCGGCAATCGACGCATGCCCTTCGACCAGACGCGGCTGGAGCGCACGGTGCACAGCGTGCATGCCGAGTTCCCGCAGTTGGATGTGGCGGACTACCTGCGCAGCGTGCTGGGGCAGATCGCCAGGCGGCAGCAGCTCAGCGCTGATGAGATGGTGGACCTGCTGATCCGCGAAGCGGAATCGCGCATCGATCTGATCGCGCCGGACTGGGAGCACTTCGCCGCCCGCCTTTACCTGAGGCGCCTGTACAAGCGCGCCAGCAAGAACCGGTTCTACGATGCCACGCTGAAGTACGGCTCCTATGTGGGCCTGCAGGAGAGCCTGGCGGACCGCAACGTGTATTCGATCGACATCCTCAAGGCCTATTCCAAGGACGAACTGGAGGAAGCCGGGCAGATGATCGAGCCCGAGCGCGACACCTTGTTCGCCTACAACGGGCTGTACCTGCTGGCCACCCGCTACCTCGCTACCGATCAGTCGCGTGCGGTGTACGAACTGCCGCAGGAGCGCTGGCTGACGATCGCGCTGTACCTGATGCAGCACGAACACGAGCACGGCGAGCGCTCGCGACGCCGTCGCATGCTGCTGGTACGTGAGGCGTACTGGGCGCTGTCCAACCTGTACATGACGGTGGCGACGCCGACACTTGCCAATGCCGGCAAGGTCGGCGGCCAGCTGTCCTCGTGCTTCATCGACACGGTCGACGACAGCCTGCAGGGCATCTACGACTCCAACACCGACGTGGCGCGGGTCTCCAAGCACGGCGGCGGCGTGGGCGCCTATCTCGGCTATGTCCGCTCGGCCGGTTCCTCGATCCGCGGCGTGGCCAATTCTTCCGGCGGCGTGGTGCCGTGGATCAAGCAGCTCAACAACACGGCCGTCAGCGTAGATCAGCTGGGCCAGCGCAAGGGTGCGATCGCGGTGTATCTGGATGTCTGGCACCGCGACATCGAGGCCTTCCTCGACCTGCGCCTGAACAACGGTGACCAGCGCCTGCGCGCGCACGATGTGTTCACCTCGGTGTGCCTGCCGGACCTGTTCATGGAGGCGGTCGAGCGGCGGGGTGACTGGTATCTGTTCGATCCGTATGAGGTGAAGCGGATCAAGGGCTGGTACCTGCAGGACTTCTACGATGAACAACGCGGCCAAGGCAGCTTCCGTGAGAAGTACGAAGAGGTCGTGGCCGACGAGCGCATCAGCCGACGCACGATCAAGGCCATCGACCTGTTCAAGCGGATCATGGTCAGCCAGCTGGAGACCGGCAATCCCTTCATGTTCTACCGGGACGAAGTAAACCGGATGAACCCGAACAAGCATGCCGGCAGCATCTACTCCAGCAACCTGTGCACGGAGATCCTGCAGAACATGAGCCCCACCCGCATGATCCAGGAGATGATCAGCGGCGACCAGATCGTGACGACCAGGCAGGCCGGCGATTTCGTGGTCTGCAATCTGTCCTCGATCAACCTGGGGCGCGCGGTGACGGCCGCCCCGGACCTGCTGACCAGCGACGTGCTGGAGCGGCTGGTGCCGATCCAGGTGCGGATGCTGGACAACGTGATCGACCTCAACCAGCTGCCGGTGCCGCAGGCGACCATCACCAACCGCAAGTACCGCGCGATCGGGCTGGGCACGTTCGGCTGGCATCACCTGCTGGCCCTGCAGCAGGTCGAGTGGAATTCCACCCAGGCCGAGGACTACGCGGACAGTCTGTACGAACGCATCAACTACCTGACCATCCAGGCCAGCATGACCCTGGCCAAGGAAAAGGGGCGCTATAGCGCCTTTGTCGGCAGCGACTGGCAGAACGGCGAGTACTTCCGCGCGCGTGGCTATGACAGCCCGGCCTGGCGGGAACTGGCCGCTCAGGTGGGTGTCAACGGCCTGCGCAATGGGTGGCTGATGGCGGTCGCCCCGAACATGAGCACCGCGCAGATCGCCGGCTCCACCGCCTCGATCGACCCGGTCTACGGCGCGTTCTACTACGAAGAGAAGAAGGACTTCCGCCGCCCGGTCGCCGCACCGGGGCTCTCGCTGGAGACCTACCCGTACTACGAGAAAGGCGCCTACCGGGTGGACCAGTTCGCCAGCATCCGCCAGAACGCCCGCCGCCAGCGCCACGTGGACCAGTCGATCAGCTTCAACCTGTACGTGCCCAGCACCATCCGCGCCAGCACCCTGCTCGCGCTGCACATGAGTGCCTGGCGCGAAGGATTGAAGACCACCTACTACGTCCGTTCCAACGACATCGACATCGCCGAATGCGACTGGTGCAGCAGCTGACCACCAGCACAGCAGCTGACGACCGTTGCTCGTCAACCCATTGACCGGTAGTGCCGGCCGCTGGCCGGCAACCCCACACATGCCCTGGTAGTGCCGGCCGCTGGCCGGCAACTCGCACTGCCCGAAGAGAATTAAGGACACACGCCGATGGCCATCCCCCTCGAACGCATCAAGATCCTCGAACCGCGCCACCCCAACCGCTCCACCGGCATCATCAACGGCCGCACGAGCGGCATCCTCAACTGGAACGACATCCCCTACCCGTCCTTCTACCGGGCATACAAGGAGCTCTCGACCAACTTCTGGATCCCCGACGAAGTCGACATGAAGGGCGACGCACGCCAGTACGGCGAACTCAATGCCCGTGAGAAGAACGCCTATGACTCCATCATCGGCCTGCTCGCCACGCTGGATTCGCCGCAGACGCGTTTCATTTACAACGTCGCCGAGTACGTCACCGACCCGGCCGCGCATGCCAATGCCGCGATCATCGGCCAGCAGGAAGTGATCCACAACGAAAGCTACAGCTACGTGCTCGCCTCGATCGCCGGCCTGGCCGACCAGAACCGCGTGTTCGAGATCGCCCGCACCCACCCGACCATCCTGGCCCGCAATGCGCCGATCATGCAGTCCTACGACGACTTCATGCGCGAGAAGACCGCCGAGACGCTGATCCGTTCGCTGATCCAGTCCTCTATCCTGGAAGGGATCAACTTCTACTCCGGCTTCGCGTTCTTCTACAACCTGGTCCGCCAGAACCGGATGACCGGCACCGGCAAGATCATCAGCTTCATCAACCGCGACGAGCTGGCCCACACCAAGTTCATCAGCGAACTCATCCGCGCCATCATCGGTGAAAACCAGGCCCTGCAGGGCGACCAGCTGACCGCTTATGTGCACGAGGCGTTCGAGCATGCCATCGAACTGGAAACCCGCTGGACCGGCGAAGTGCTCGATGGCATCGACGGCATCGACGTGGACGAAATGATCCGCTACGTGAAGTACCGCGCCAACAAGATGGCCGGGATGCTCGGCATCGAAAAGCTCTACAGCGAGACCAACGTCAACGTGATGCCGTGGATCAAGGCTTACGCGGACAACTTCACTGAGACCAAGACCGACTTCTTCGAGATGCGCAACGCCAGCTACAAGAAGACCAATTCGGACAATGGGTTTGACGATCTGTAAGGAGGCATGGCGATGCACATTCTGCTGGCCTTTGCCTCGCTGAGCGGCAACACCCGCGAGGTGGCGGCGCTGATCCGGGCGCGCTGCGAAGCGATGGGGCATGGCGTGGACTGGCTCGACGTCGATGCCGATGACGTGGCCGCCGTACTGGCGGACGCAGCGCCCACCCTATGCCTGCTCGGTTCCTGGACCGACAACGCCGGCCGCACCCCAACGGAAATGAAGGACTGCGTGGCCGCGCTGCGTGATCGCTTCGGGCTGCCACTGCCGTTCCCGGTGGCGGTATTCGGTACCGGCGAGACCCAATGGGGTGAAGAGTATTACTGCGGCGCCGCCCATCGGCTGGCGCGGTTCTTCGACTCCCCGTACCCGGTACTGGAGATCGAGCAGATGCCGCACGGCGCCAACGACACCCACACCATTCACCATTGGGCCGACACCGTGTTGGCCCTTACCGAGATCCCGACACCATGCTGACCTTGCACGCCCAGACCGCTGAGGACTACCACGCCGCCCTGCGCGAACACCCAGCGCTTCTGGTGGACTTCCACAAAGACGACTGCCCGGGGTGCCGGATGCTGGAGATGTCGTTGGCCAGTGTCGCTGGCGCCGTCTCGGACGCGGGGATGACGGTGTTGAAGGTCAAACTGGAGACGGTCGGTGAGGAATTGTTCCGGAAGCTGGGATTGCGACAGACCCCCACATTGCTGGTGGTCCGGGACGGTCACGAAACCGCGCGCCTGGCCGGGTTTCAGTCGCCAAAGCAGATTCTGGCGGTGTTGGGGGTTGGATGAACAATCAATGCTGACTCGACCCTGCGCGATCGCAGGGCCGAGCGCAGCAAACCGGCTACCAGTCGTACTGCACCTGCAGCCGCGCGTAGCGGGGATTGGTGTAGTACTTGGCCTTCTCATGGTTGAAGAAGTCGGTGATCGTGCCTGCCGAGTCGACGCTGTACTTGGTCTCATACACCTGGAGGGGCTTGACCGAGTTGAAGAGATTGAGCACGGAGAACTGCAAGCTCAATCCCTTAAAGGCCGACGGCCGGTAGATGACCGTCGGGTCGAGGCTGGCTACCCAAGGCGTGCGGCCGCTGCTCCCCAGGCCGACCACATCCTCCATGTCTGCATTACAGGTGTGGAAGACCCCGGCATAGCCGTACTCGGTCCCGAACGTGCCATAGCCGCCGCCCAGGCAGGTGATGGGCGTACCCGACTGGATCAGCAGATTGGCGCCCACCTGCCACTCGTCCGTCAGGTCGTACGATCCATACAGCTTGAAGCTGTGGCGACGGTCATTGAACAGATAGCCATCCGCGCCGTACATCAGCTCCTTGAAGTCGAAGTCCGACGTGGTGCCGGTGTCGTCCTGGCCGTTGGTGCTCTTCACCAGTCCTTCGTAATTGCCGTACAGCTTGGCCCAGGTGTAGTTCAGGCTTGCATACCAGCGCTCACCCTGACGGTCAGCGGATAGTGACAACGCACGATAGCTGCGTTTTGCCTTCGGACCGAGTTCGTCGCCTGGCACCGTGATGTCATCCGGTTTGCCATCGCCGTCCACATCGATGCTCAGCCTCAGATCCTCGCCCGGGTTGTATATCCAGCACCCCGGGATGCCGGACGGCACGTCCCAGGCGCTGTCCCAGTTGGACAGGTCATAGCCGGCCTTCTTTGCCGCGTTGTACAGCGAGCGGGCATCGCAGGTGTCGTCGATGACGTTGTTGATCCTTCGGTAGGTCACCTTCGCCCCCAATGTCCAGCCATCTGCCCAGGCGCTGGAGGACTGGATGCGGTGTTCATAACCCAGGATCGCCTCGTCCTGTGTGTAGGGCTTCAGGCCCTTGGACGCTACCGCCTTGGGATCGGGCGCTGAACCATCCGCACCGTTATAGACGCTGTCCGCACTACCGCCGCGGTAGGAGCCGGTGATGTTCGGCTTGCCGGTGACCGGATCGTAGCCATCGTAGGTGAAGTACTCATTGGTGTAATACGATGCCGACGCGGCGCGCAGCGACACATTGGCGGCGATGGGAAGGGAGTAGCGGCCCAGCGAGCCGAACAGCTTGCTGTTCCCATTGCCCATTACGTCCCACGCAAAGCCACCGCGGGGCTGCCAGATGTTGTCCTGCTTGACGAACGACACGCCATCGCTGTTTCGGTTGTCGAAGGAATCATTGCGGAGTCCGGCATACAGCATGAAGGCATCATTGACCTGCCAGTGGTCTTCGAGATACCAGGAGCGCTGCTTGATCCCGATGGTGCCGCCCGTGCGGAAGTTGATCCTGCGCGCATAGTTCTCGTGGAGGCGCCAGTAAGCACCGCTGGAGTACGCGGTGCCCTGACGCGATTTCCACTCGTCATCGCTGTAGCCGAAGCCAAGCTGATGTTCGG
Organism: Stenotrophomonas maltophilia; assembly: GCA_002363385.1. GTDB lineage: Bacteria > Pseudomonadota > Gammaproteobacteria > Xanthomonadales > Xanthomonadaceae > Stenotrophomonas > Stenotrophomonas maltophilia_AN. Next base: position 175,024 of record DEVL01000002.1, on the reverse strand, counting down.
CAAGCTGCCAGGTGAAGTCCACCATCGCGCTGGTACGTTCGTTGCTGCCGTCCTTGACGTCGATCTGGCTGGTGACGGCGCACCCTACCCTCTTGCCGAGAACGGCATCGAACACATACGGACAATCGCCGTCGGGGCTCTGGATGTTGCCGTCATAGTCGGAGCGCTTGCCGTCCGGGTTGATCGTGTAGTCCGCGTTCTTGTTGCGCATCTGACCGTACCGGAAGCTGGCGGTCAACGCGTCGCTGAGGTAGCTCGTCCACTGCAGGATATGCGTCTGGCCGTCTCTCTCGCGGTAGAGCCTGCCGAGGTAGTCCTTCTTGCTGGCTTCCGCGTTGGGCTTGTCGCTGTCGTAGGCCGCCGTGTAGTTGTCATAGTGATAGCGCCGTTGATTGCCGAAGCCCGTGTACTCGATGTGATTGTTGTCGTTGAGGTACCAATCCAGCTTCACCAGCCAGTAAGGATCTTTGGACGTGTATTGCTCTGCCGTGGTCGACAGTGAGGTTGGTGGCCTTGGCTTGCCGGGATCCTTAGGCGAACGCGCAGCGTCGCCGGTTCGCCCGCCATAGGTCTCCCGTTTCGACCGACTCATGCTGCCCAGCGCGAAGATAAACAGCCTGTCCTCGATCAGCGGGCCACCGATCCACGCCGAAGCAACGTCACTGCTTCGGGTATTGTTGTCGTACGAACGGAGCAAGGTGCCATCGGTACGCAGCGTGTCGGGCTCGGTACTGCGCCAGGCGTTCGGCGCCGTAGTCCAGCTGAACCCGCCCTTCCATTCGTTGGTGCCGCGTTTGACGTTGACGCTTGTAACACCGCCCGTGGAGAAGCCGTAGCGAGCGCCGTATCCACCGGTCTGGACGTCCAACTGGTCAATCGCCTGGAACGGCACCTCCGAGAAGCTGAGGCTGTCGAACAGATTGGTCACATTGAAGCCGTTGACGTAGTAGCTGTTCTCAGCAGCCGACGCGCCGCCGAAAGATGCCGGGCCAAAGTAGCCACTGCTGGCAACCGTACCTGGTGTCAGCAGCGATACGCTGGTGATGTCCCGTCCCACAGGGAGGGCGTTCAGCTGTTCCGCGGTGAACGTGGTTCGCGACTCGACGCTGCCAAGGTCGATGGTTGCCCCCAGCTGGGCGCGGACGTTGACTGTGTCCAGCGTTGCCGCACGACTCATGTCAACGCTGCTTGTCTGGCCCGCGATTACCGTGACGACGATGGTTCGAGCTTCGCCACCGGCACCTTTCGCCTCGACTTCGTAACGGCCCGCACCCAGCGCACCGACACGGAACCGCCCATCAGCACTGATCGTGCTCTCGCGCGTCACCCCGGAATCCAGATTGCGGACCCTTACCTCACCGCCGGTGAACTCAGCCGCGACACCATTGATGTCACCAACGGTGCTCTGAGCGAGTGCCTGCGCACTGAGCAGGGAAGATGTGAGCAACAGCATGCGCAGACCTTTCCTGCGAACAACATGATCGGGGACAGCAGAAGTACGTTGCATCGATGCGCCTCCAGAGTGGCCAGCCGAAACTGGTTAAGGGGGCATGAACGTAGTCCTGTCTGACTCGTCTGGGTGCTCTAGTTCGATTGATAGGTGTGATGCTGTGATGGTGGTCTTTAAATCATCGCGTTTGCACGCGCCGCGCGTGACACGCTACTCATTGAGAGTGGGATGCCTGGCAGTGTTGTGGACCACGCTGCTGCGCTGCCACATCTTGAACCGCGGGTTTCAGGTGACGTGTACGACCCCATGTCTACCGCAGCTCCGGTCGCCCCGCATCACCTGATCCACAGGTCACGACGGCGGGCGTCACCCGTGTCGCCGCACTGGCGAAGACAACAACCCACGGCGCTTGAACCACCATTCCAACGGAAGCGTGACCAGCGGCGGCACCGCAGCAGCCAATGCAAGCAGCGCTGCCCACCACGGCCAACGCAGACGGATCGCCGCCAAGACGGAGACGACCACGTAGACCATGAAGGCCACGCCGTGCACCGGCCCGAAGATCTTGACGCCGACAGGCGTCGGGTCTGCCGCGTGGTACTTGAGGTACATGCCGATCAACAGGCCTGCCCAGGTCAGGGCTTCGATGAAGGCGACCGTGGCGAACACGCGGCCCATGGGGCTGATCGGCGAAGCAGTCTTCAAGGTGGGCTCGAGGTCGTAACGGAAAAGGAGCCGCATCATAGCCAGTGATACGCCTTGATGCGAACCATTCTCAGCCGAACGTGTTCGGCCGAACATCCGCCCACGCTGGCCTCAGACGAACATGCCGCCCGACGCTTCCACCCGCTGCGCGTTGATCCACGCGGTCTGCGGCGACAGCAGCGCCACGGCGACAGGACCGATGTCGTCCGGCTTGCCCGGCCGGCCCATCGCGGTGACCGAGGCCACCATCGCGTTGACCTGCGCATCGTCGCGCACACGGCCGCCGCCGAAGTCGGTTTCGATCGCGCCCGGCGCGAGGGTGTTGGCACTGATCCCGCGTGCCCCCAGCTCTTTGGCCAGGTAGCGGGTGAACACTTCGATGCCGCCCTTCATCATCGCGTACGCCGAACTGCCCGGCAGCGAGAAACGCGCCAGCCCACTGGACACATTGAGAATGCGGCCGCCATCGGCGATGAGCGGCAACAACGCCTGGGTCAGGAAATACGGGCCCTTCAGATGCACCGCGACCACTGCATCGAACTGATCGACGGTGGTGTCGGCGATCATGGCGTGCAGGCCTTCGCCGGCATTGTTGAGCAGGCCCTGCAACTGCGTTGCGCCCCATCCGTCCAATACCATGCGGACGTGGGCAGCAAAGTCGGCAAAGCCACTGCTGTCGGCCACGTCCAGTGGAATCGCCTCAGCACGGCGACCGAGCGCCCTGATCTGAGCGACCACGTCCTGGGCGGCCTCGGCCTGGCTGCGGTAGGTCAGCACGATGTCGGCGCCGTCGGCCGCCAGCGCGAGGGCGGCGTTGCGGCCGAGGCCACGGCTGCCGCCGGTGATCAGGACGACTCGGGTTGCGTTGCTCATGTCAGTGCACCTGCGCTTGGGGAATGGTTGCCAGCCTATTGGTGTTGCGCGGCCGGATAAATCGGCGGATGCTGATTTGACTATCCACAAATCGCGAACAATCCATGGATCGCCTCGATCATCTGCGGTGCTTTCTTCGGGTCGCCGAACTCGGCTCGTTCACCGGCGCGGCCGACAGCCTTGGCCTGCCCAAGGCCAGCGTGTCGCTGGCCGTGCAGCGCCTGGAAGCAGACGTGGGTGTGCAGTTGCTGCACCGGACCACGCGCCGGGTGCAGCTGACCGCTGACGGCGCCCAGTTCCAGGCGCGTGCGCATGACCTGCTGCATGACATGGACGACCTCCAGGGCATGTTCCGCATTGATACCGCCCAGCTCAAGGGGCGCCTGCGTGTGGACATGTCCAGCGGACTGGCCCGGCAACTGGTGATTCCGCAGTTGCCCGCCTTCCTGGCCCAGCATCCGGGGCTGGAGATGGAAGTGAGCGGTACCGATCGCCGGGTCGATCTGATCCGCGAGGGCTTCGACTGCGTGCTGCGGGTCGGGCCGCTGGATGACAACACGCTGGTGGCCCGCCCGTTGGGACAGCTGCCGATCGTCAACTGCGCCAGCCCTGCCTATCTCGCCGCTCGTGGCACACCGACCATGCTGGGCGATCTGGCCGGCCACGCGCTGGTCCACTACGTCGGCACCCTGGGCCAGCGTTCACCGGGGTTCGAGTACTTCGATGGACAGCGCTATCAAAGCATGCCGATGGGCGGTGCGGTGACGGTCAACAGCGGTGAGGGTTATACCGCGGCGGCGCTGGCGGGGCTGGGCATCATCCAGGTCCCGCTGCTGGGCGTTCGGCAGGCACTGGCCTCGGGCACGTTGGTCGAAATTCTGGCCAACGTGAAAGCCGAACCGATGCCGGTCACCCTGCTCTACGCCCAACGCCGCCACCTGCCGAGACGGGTGGCGGCATTCATGGACTGGGTGGCCGGCGTGGTCCGGCGCGAGCTGGACCACGACCGGTAACGCACGCCCGCCCGGCGCAGTGACGTGCCGGGCGCGCACGCCGGTGGATCACGCGTCGGTATCCGAATGCCGGTTACGGCGGCTGCTGAGCACCACGATCGCGCGGTCCGGCAATTGCCAGTGGCCTTCCGCATCCGCCTGCAGCGGCGCACCATCGATGGTGCTGATCAACAGGCGCCAATGCTCGTCGTCGATCAACGGCGGCACGAAGGCCTGCGGCTGGTGCGAGGCATTGAACATCAGCAGCAGGTGCGCATGTTCCGGGCCGCGTGGCGTATCTTCCTGGCGTGCAGCCCCCAGGTGCAGCGCCAGGCTGCGGGCTTCGCCATCGTGCCAGTCGCCATCTTCCATCGGCTGGCCGTCCGCACGCAGCCAACGCACGTCGTAGCCTTCGCCCTGCTCGTCGCGGGCGTCCAGGAAGCGGCCACGGCGCAGCTGCGGATAGCGACGACGCAATGACAGCAACCGACGCACGAACAGCGATTGCTGGCGCCCTGCCGGGCTGGCGGCCTGCTGCCAGTCGATCCAGGTCAATGGATTGTCCTGGCAATAGGCGTTGTTGTTGCCGCCCTGGCTGCGCGCGAACTCATCGCCGGCCAACAGCATGGGTGTGCCCTGCGCCAGCAGCAGGCTGGCGAGCATGTTGCGCATCTGCCGCGCGCGGACAGTGTTGATGCCCTCGTCGTCGGTGGGCCCTTCAGCGCCATGGTTGAAGGCGATGTTGTGGTCGCTGCCGTCGCGCCCGTCCTCGCCGTTGGCCTCGTTGTGCTTGTCGTTGTAGCTGACCAGGTCATTGAGGGTGAAGCCATCGTGCGCGGTGACGAAATTCACCGAGGCCGCCGGGCGTCGTCCCTTGTGGTTGAACAGATCCGCCGAGCCCATCAGGCGTGTGGCGAACTCGGCCAGCTGGCCACCATCCCCGCGCCACAGCGCCCGCACGTTGTCACGGAACCGGTCGTTCCATTCGGCCCAGCCCGGCGCGAACTGCCCCAGCTGGTAGCCACCGGGCCCGATATCCCACGGCTCGGCGATCAACTTGACCTGGCTCAGCACCGGGTCCTGCCGCACCGCATCCATGAAGCTGCCGGACGGATCGAAGCCTGCACGTTCCCGCCCGAGGATGGTGGCCAGATCGAAGCGGAAGCCATCCACGTGCATGTCCTGCACCCAGTAACGCAGCGAGTCCATCACCATCCGCAGCGCGCCGGCATTGGTCAGATCGAACGTGTTGCCGGTGCCGGTATCGTTGATGTAATAACGCGGATCATCGGCGAGGCGATAGTAGCTGGCGTTGTCGATGCCCTTGAACGACAGCGTGGGACCAAGCTCGTTGCCTTCGGCGGTGTGGTTGTAGACCACGTCCAGGATCACTTCCAGGCCGGCGTCGTGCACGCAGGCCACCATCTGCTTGAACTCGGCGATAGTGGAGGTGGACATGAAGCGCGGCTCGGGCGCGAAGAAGGCGAGCGTGTTGTAGCCCCAGTAATTGCGCAGGCCCCGCTCGAGCAGATGCTGGTCATCCACATGCGCATGGATCGGCAGCAGCTCCAGCGCCGTCACGCCGAGCTGGCGCAGATGATCCAGCAGCGCGTCCTGCTTCAGCGCCGAGAACGAGCCGCGCGCCTGTTCGGGCACCTGGGGGTGCAGCATCGACAGACCACGTAGATGCGCTTCGTAGATGACCGTGTCCTCCCACGGCGTGGCTGGCGCGGTGTCGCGCCCCCAGGTGAACGCTGGATCCACCACCGCGCAGCGCGGCATGTACGGTGCGCTGTCACGCTTGTCGAAGCTGAGGTCTTTGTCTTTGTGCCCGATCGTGTACCCGAACAATGCCGGCGCCCACTTCAACTGGCCGACGAGCTGCTTGGCGTACGGATCCAGCAGCAGCTTGTTGGGGTTGAATCGGTGACCGGCTTCCGGCGCGTATGGACCATGCACGCGGTAGCCGTACCGCTGTCCCGGCCGTGCGTCCGGCAGGTAGCCATGCCAGATTTCATCGGTGTACTCGGGCAGCACGATGCGCTCGATCTCACGGCCGCGCTCGTTGAACAGGCACAGCTCAACCTTGGTCGCGTGGCGGCTGTACAGCGCGAAGTTGACGCCCAGGCCATCCCAGGTAGCGCCCAGCGGGAACGGCCGCCCCCCGCGCAGGCGCGAGGACTGTGCAAACTGGCGGGCGCTCATCGGCGCATCTCTTCGGTGGTGTCGGCCGCTTGAAGCTCGGCCTCCACCAGGCGCTCGGCCATCAGCCAGTGGCGCTGGTCCTGGCCATCCGGCCGACCTTCTGCTTCCCATATCTGCCGGGCCAGTGCCCCGATTCGCTCGCGTCGTTCTTTATCGTCCATTGCTCTGGCTTCACTCATTGATCAGCAGGGTCACGGGGCTGCCATCGGACAGCGCCCGCAGGGAAATAGCGGTGTCGTTGATTTCTACCGTCGCGTCGGTGAGCAGATTGCGATAACGCCCCTGCGGGATCGTCACGTGCCCGTTGATCCAGAAACGTGCCGGCACGGCGGGCGATGCGTGCTGCACCGGACGCAGCGTGGGAGCGATCGCGGCGATGACGACCAGGCGTTGCTGTCCGTGCGCTCTGGCAAAGGCCAGCACCTGATCGGGCTGACTGGTCGGCAGCGGCAGGTAGCTGCCGTGGGCGAACAGGTCCGGGGCACTGCGGCGGGCATGGAGCAAGGTGCGTACAAGACGCGCCTTCAGCTGGCCGTCACCCCAGCCCTGCAGCAGTGCCGACCAGGACCGGTCGTCGCCGAGCCAGCGCTGGCGCAGTGCGTAATCCACTGGACGGCGATTGTCTGGATCCACCAGCGACAGGTCCCAGCCCTCGGTACCCTGGTACAGGTCCGGCACGCCCGGCACGGTCATCCGCAGCGCCGCCTGGGCCAGGCTCAGACGTGCGCCCGCCGGTGCAACCAGGTCCACGATGTCCTGCAGCGCGATCCGGAACGGCCGCCCCACGTCAGCGTCGAGCAGCGCTTCAACCACGGCGGCGGCCTGCGCTTCGTAAGCCTCGTCTGGATGACCCCAACTACTGCGCAGCCCCCCTTCACGCAGCGCCTTGCCTTGCCACTGGACCACGCGCGCGCCGAACTCCGCGTCCACCTCGGCGTCGGCCGGCCAGGACGCGACCAGTGTCTGCCAGAGCATGTCGCGGTCAGCCGGATGCAGCGCAGCCGCACCGAGGGGGGCAGCGAGCCGTTCGACCCGGCGCAACTGGCGCATCCACCACTCAGGCCAGGCGGACAGCACGGCGATGCGCATGCGTGCGTCCTCGCCACGCTTGTGGTCATGCGTGGCCGTAGCGAGCAGGCTGCGCGGGTGCTGGTCGTGCCGGGCGCGCGCGAGACCGTGGAACCGCGGTGCCGACAGGCTCTGGACCGTGGGGTGGCTGCCGACTTCGTTGCGGGACAGGACCGGCGCGTATCGATAGAAGCTGCTGTCCTCCACTGCCTTGGCATTGAGCGGCGCGCTGAGCAGTTGGAAGCGCTGCCGCACAGACCGACAGCAGCGGCGCAGCCTCGGGGAAGCATCCTCTGCGGGCGGCGCCAGCACCCACGCTGCAATCTGATGGATCGCGGCGACCAGATCCGGCGCAGCGCCTGCGGTTCCCGCATCGATCGCCTGTCGCCACAGACGGAGGTCCTCCGCGGTGGCCGGTGCATCGGTGAGATAGCTGCGGTAGGCGGGAAAATGGCTCAGCAGCGCCAGTGCGGCGCGAGCGAGCAGCGGCCTGCCAAACTCGGCAGCCGTGCCACCGGCCAAGCGCGCGAGGCGGACAAGCCGAAGGACGAAGGCGTCGAACTCCGCGCGCAGGCCATGCTCGAGGACATCGCGCCGGGCCTCCAGCTCGACCTCGCCGAAGCTGCGTGGGTCGCCGCTGATCTGTTGCCAGTGCCGTGTCAGGGCCTTGCTACCCTCGCCGGCGTGCAGCAGCGCGCCCACCTGGTCCATGAAGTCGTAACCGGTGCTGCCATCGCACGGCCACTGTGCGCGAAGCACTTCGTCCGGGGCGAGGATCTTCTCGACCCACAGGCCCAGCGACCCGGGAGCAAGACCGCGCGTGGCGCCCGCCGCGTCCAGTGCGGCGCGCAGCCGCTGCAGGTAGCCCGCCGGATCACGCAGCCCATCCACATGGTCCACACGCAGGCCATCCACGCGTCCTTCCGCAACCAGACGCAGCGGCAGGGCATGAACCGTCTCGAAGACATCGTCGCGATGCATCTGCAGCGCGGCCAGCGAGGCAATGGTGAAGAACCGGCGGTAGTTGAGCCGGTCATCGCCGCTGCGCCACCACGCCAGACGATACGGCTGCGCGGCCAACAGGTCGGCCAGCGCCTGGGCGGGCAACGCTGTTGACCCCGCAGGCAAGCTCGACGGCGCCAGCGGATACACCGCATCGTGATGCGCAATGCCCGCCACGCCCTCGCCATCCCGACGCACGGCCAGCATGCCGTCGGCAATCGCGGTGGACAGCGGACGATCCAGTACCGGCAACCACAGCTTGCCGTCGCGCCCAGGGGCGCGCCAGGCGATGTCGAACCATGTGGCATGGCGGCTCTCGCGTCCGTGCGCGAGCACATCGGCCCAATAGGGGTTCAGCGGGTGCGCCGCCATATGGTTCGGCACGATATCCAGGATCAGGCCCATGCCCTGTGCGCGCACCGCATCGGACAGGCGCTGCAGCCCCGCCTCGCCGCCCAGCTCGGGATTGACCGTGGTCGGGTCGATCACATCGTAGCCGTGCATTGAGCCAGGCACTGCGCTGGCAATGGGCGAGAGGTACAGGTGACTGACGCCCAACGCGGCGTAGTAATCCACCTGTGCACAGGCCGCGTCGAAATCGAATCCGGCATGCAACTGCAGACGTGCGGTGGCGCGGAACGGCACCATCTCAATACTCCTGGGCGCGGCGTGCCGCGGCGAACTGCTGCAGCGAACGATCCAGCGTCCGCAGCGGTAATGGCGATGGCAGGCGCTGACGCCAGTTCGGATGGACAGCGACGGTGCCGGGCAGGTTCACCTGCCCGCGCAGGCCAAGGGCGTCTTCGACCGGCAGCAGTGCCAGCGGTGCCGGAGCGGCAGCCACATGCCGCAGCGCTGCCAGCCGCAGCGCGGCCGGGCTCGCACCATCGCTGCCTACGGCCCGCGCGAGCCGCGCGACATCGGCATGACGCTCTGCCATTGCCTGTGCCTGATCGGCAGCAGGCTGCGCCTCCAGCCGTGCGCGCCAGCCCAGATCGTCACCGTGCTGCCAGCCTTCCAGGGTCGGCAGATCGTGCGTGCCGGTCATGGCGACTGCGGTGTGCCGCCACTGCGGGGGCGTCAGGAATTCCCCGGCCGGGGAACGGGTGAACGCGAGCACGTCCATGCCGAGCACACCGCGTGCGGCCAGCGTGTCCCGAATGCCAGGCGGTACCACGCCGAGGTCCTCACCGATAACGATGCAGCGGTGGCGCCACGACTCCAATGCCAGCAGGTTGAGCAGATCGGTGAGTGGATAGCGCAGGTACACGCCCTGCCCCGAGTCCGCACCGTCCGGCACCACCCACAGCCGCTGCAGGCCGAGAATGTGGTCGATGCGCACACCGCCCCGGTGGCGCATTACCGCGCGCAGCAGGGCAATGAAGGGCGCAAAGCCGGCGCGCCGCAATCCATCGGGCGAATAGCTGCTCACGCCCCATACCTGCCCACCCGGCGCGAAGGCATCCGGCGGCGCGCCCAGTACCAGGCCCTGCAATGCGGTGTTCCCGGCGTCGGCCGCTTCGGCACCGTCCGGTGTAAAGCCCACGGCGAGATCGGCAATCAGGCCCAGCGACATGCCGGCGTCGCCGGCGCGCTCCTGCACCTGCGCCCAGCTGCGCGCAGTGCGCCATTGCGCGTAGATCTGAAACGCGGGATCGCGCTGCCCCGACGCGCTGGCGTTGAAACGCGCAAAGGCCGCCAACGCCGTGCCGCCGTCCTGCTCAAAGCGCCGCAGCTCCTCCTGCTGTCCCGCGGGTGCCTGGCCGAACTGTTGAAAGGACTGCCGCAGCGTTTGCCATTTCACCGCCGCTGCACCTGGCCAGTCGATCAGGCCGTCTGCGGGCGTGGGATCGGCCTCCAGCGCACGGCCCGTCTCCAGACCGTCGAGCGCACCGGCGTAGACCGGTTCCAGGAAGCGTCGATCACTCGGAGAGTAAGGGCTGAACGCTGCATCGATATGCCCGGCCGCGTGCAATGGGCTCAACGCGAGGGCATCGCCGCCCGCTGCCGCAACCCGCTCGCACCACGCCTGCGCGCCAGCGCTGTCGCCGATACCGCCATCGCCCGGACTGCGCGCGGCATACACCTGCAGCATGGCCCCCCACCTGCGCGGCGTGGCCGTGCCGGTGGCGTCGGCCACGCCGAAACACCGTGCAGGTGCCACCGCAACGGAGTGTTCGGTCTGCCCGGTCCGCAGTCGCCAGTAGCCTGGCTGCGCCGGTACTTCCCAGGCGCCAGGCCGAATCTGCCTGGCGGGCCGCGCCAGACCCTGCTCATCACTCCACTCGCCGGCACCGTCCGCCGCCAAAGCCAGCAACTCGCCCACCTGCACGGTGCGCAACGCGGGTTGCGCGCGCTGATGCAGACAGCGCTTGAGGCTGTCCTCCCGTTGACCCGGCGTCGCCGCTGGCCAACCCAACGCTGCCAGCACACTCTGCAGGGTGTTGTGGCCCACCGTACGCGGTGTGCCGTGGACGTCTTCCCAGTCGATCAGCAGCCCGGCAGCCTCCGCCAGCGCCGCCAGCGAACCCGCACTCATGCCTGCACCCGGCGGACCAGCAGCGCGGCCGGCGCCAGCAACCGGCCATGCCCTACTTCCCCCAGTTGCAGCACGGTCTCGCCGTAGGGAAGATCGGCCAGCACCTCGGTATCTCCCAGGTTGAAGGCCAGCCACCACTGGCCCTCACCCAACTGCCAGCCTGCGCGGATGGCGCCGTTGCCGATGACCTCGGCGCCTAGACTGCGGGCGTGCCGCAGCTGTGGCACCAGATACTTCCAGCGCAGCGCAAGGACACTGCGGAATGCGGCCAACCAGGTGTTCTGTTGCCGTGCCTCGGGTGACGGCAGCGGTGACTGCGACGCCTGGAAGGTGGTGACGGCGTTGGGATCAGGAATTGTGGCCTGCGCTGCGGGATCAGCGAACGCCTTGAACTGGCCAAACTCCGCGCGCCGGCCTTCGCGCACCGCCTGATCCAGTGGCGCATCGAAATCGGTGAAGAACTGGAACGGCGCGCGCGCGCCCCACGGCTCGCCCATGAAGAACAGTGGAATCATGGGAGTGAGCGCGGTCAACGCCAGCGCGAGCTGGAGCCGCTCCGGTGCCACCAGCGTCTGCAGCCGATCACCAAAAGCGCGGTTGCCGATCTGGTCGTGGTTCTGCGCGAAAATCACGAACTGCGCGGGCGACAGCGCCGCACTCGGTTCACCCCGAGGGTGGCCCAGCCGGTTGGTTTCACCCTGCCACGCAAACCCTTCGCCGAGTACTCGCGCCAGCTGCACGTCGGGCGTTGCCGCGAAATCGGCGTAGTAACCCTCGGTCTCACCGGTCAGCAGTACATGCAGCGCATTGTGGAAGTCGTCGTTCCACTGTGCGGTGTAGCCCTGCGCCAGCAGCGAGGCCGCATTGTTTTCGTTCTCCAGCACCAGGTGCACGCGGTGCGGCGGCCCTTCGGTGTGGATCGCCTCACGCAGCTGGGTCAGAAAGGCCTGTGGCTGGATGGCGTGTACCGCATCAAGCCGCAGCCCATCGAACCGGTACTCGGCCAGCCACATCAGCGCGTTGTCGATGAAGAAGCGCTGCACGTGCGGCTGGCGGAAGTCGATCGCCGCGCCCCACGGCGTCGCCACATCGTCACGGAAAAACGCCGGCGCGTACTGCGGCAGGTAATTCCCTTCCGGCCCGAAGTGGTTGTAGACCACATCCAGCAGGACCATCACGCCCAGAGCATGGGCGTGGTCGATCAGTGCCTTCAGTTCCTCGGGAGTGCCATAGGCTGCGGCGGGCGCATAGGGCAGCGCACCGTCATAACCCCAGTTGCGGGTGCCCGGAAACGTGGCCAGCGGCATCAGCTCGATCGCAGTGATGCCCATCGCCGCGAGCGCCGGCAGCTGATCCTGCACCGCAGCGTAGCCGCCCACCGCACCCACGTGGAGCTCATAGATGACCGCTTCTTCCCACGGCCGCCCTGCCCACCCCGTGGTCTGCCAGGCGTACGCGTCGGCATCGTGCACCGCACTGGCCCCGTTGAGGCCTTCCGGCTGCCAGCGCGAGGCCGGGTCAGGGATGCTCAGCGTGCCGTCGATCCGAAAGCGATAGCGCGCTCCCGCCGCGCAGGCAACCCGCGTGGCATGGCAGCCATCGCCTTCTGCCTGCATCGGCAACGCCTCGCCGTCCAGCAGCAGCTCCACGCGCTGTGCCGCGGGCGCCCAGAGCCGGAAGCGGTAGTCACCCTCAGGCTGTCGCCAGGCACCGAGCCGTTCGCCCGCCGTCACGCCTCCACCTGCAGGAACACCGTGGACAGGGGCGGCAGCGTCACCGCCACTGACTGGGCATGCCCGTGCATCGCGATCGGCAGGGTATCGACCTGGCCGTGGTTGCCGATGTCGCTGCCACCGTAGAAGCGGCTGTCGCTGTTGAAGACCTCGTGCCAGCGCCCTGCATGCGGCACGCCGACACGGTAGCCATGGCGCACCATCGGGGTGAAGTTGCTCACCGCCAGCAATGGGCCGGCCTTGCCACGCGGGTCATGGCGGATGAAGGCAAGCACGCTGTTGACGTGATCGTCGCCGACACTCCATTCAAACCCGTGCTCGGTACGGTTGCCGTGCTGCAGTGCCGGCAGCTCGCGCAGCAGCCGGTTGAGATCGCCGACCATCCGCGCCACGCCGGCGTGGGCGGGCTGAGCAGCCTGCGCCCAGTCCAGCTCGGCGTCATGGTTCCATTCCGTGCATTGGCCGAACTCGCCGCCCATGAACAGCAGTTTGCTGCCCGGGTGCGCCCACATGAAACCGAGGTAGGCGCGCAGGTTGGCCAGCTGCTGCCACCGGTCGCCGGGCATCTTGCCCAGCAGCGATCCTTTGCCGTGCACCACTTCATCATGCGAAAGCGGCAGCACGAACTGCTCGGAGAACGCATACATCGCGCTGAAGGTCATCTGGCTGTGATGGTGCGAGCGGTGGATCGGGTCGCGTCCCAGATAACTGAGCGTGTCGTGCATCCAGCCCATGTTCCATTTATGGGTGAAGCCCAGGCCACCCTCGCCGGCCGGTGCGGTCACACCGGGCCATGCCGTGGATTCCTCGGCGATCACCAGTACACCGCGTGCCTGCCGCGCAATGGCGTCGTTGAGATCGCGCAGGAAGGCGATCGCCTCCAGGTTCTCGCGGCCGCCGTGCGCGTTGGGGATCCATTGACCATCCTCGCGGCTGTAGTCGCGGTAGAGCATCGAGGCGACAGCATCCACGCGCAGGCCATCGATATGAAACCGCTCAATCCACTCCAGCGCGCTGCCGATCAGAAAGCCGGTCACTTCACTGCGGCCGAAGTTGTAGATGAGCGTGTCCCAATCCGGGTGCAGGCCCTGTCGCGGATCCTCGTGCTCATACAGTGCGGTGCCGTCGAAGCGCTGCATGCCGTGGGCATCGGAGGGGAAATGGGCGCCGACCCAATCCACGATGACCCCCAGCCCGGCCTGGTGACAGCGGTCAACGAACCGCGCGAAGCGGTCTGGTTCCCCGTGACGGGCGGTCGGTGCATACAGGCCCAGCGGCTGGTAGCCCCACGAGCCACCAAACGGATGCTCGCTGACCGGCAACAGCTCGATATGGGTGAAGCCAAGCGCCGTCACGTAAGGGATGAGACGGTCGCCCAGCTGGTCCCAGTCGAGCACGGCCGCGTTGTCGCCGCGCCGCCAGGAGCCGGCGTGCACTTCATAGATGGAGATCGCGCGGTCATCCATCGAAGCACGGGCGGACATCCAGGCCTGATCCTGCCACGTGCGCGCCGTGCCATCGGCAACCACGGAAGCCGTGCCCGGCAGCAACTCGGACTGGCGCGCCATCGGGTCGGCCTTGTGGGTCAGACGCGTCCCATCGGCGGCGGTGATCTCGAACTTGTAGCGGGCACCCGCGTCGACGCGCGGCAGGAATATCTCCCAAACGCCGGCACCATGCCGCAGCCGCATCGGGTGACGCCGACCGTCCCAGCCATTGAAGTCACCCACCACCGAAACGCGCCGCGCATTCGGGGCCCAGACCGCAAAACGCACGCCGTCCACCCCCTGCTGCTGCAGCGGATGCGCACCGAGAGCGGCGCGGATGCTGCCGGGATCACCCGCGGCGATGGCGGCCAGCGCGTCGTCGTCCAACAAAGGACCAAACGCGTAGACGTCTTCGATCTCCTGCTGCACTGTGCCCCAGTCGACCCGCAGCACACTCACCGACGGACCATCGATGGGGGCCTCGAAAATGCCCTCGCCCATCGGAGCCATTGGCTGCCAACGACCGCCCGCGTCCCGGCGCAGTACGGTCAGCGCTGCCGGAAACAGCACGGACAGGCGCCAGCCGTGCGCAGGGTGGCGGTGCGGCCCAAGCAGCGCGAACGCATCACCGGGCGCGCCGGCGGCGAGCGCTGCAAGCTCCGGCGAGAGGCCGGCCTCTGTCAACGATGGCGCGGACACGCTCTCACTGCCGGGCTCGATACCGGCGTCCAGTTCCCATTGCGTGCTCATGCGCGTGCTTCCGTGGTGCGTTGATAGAGATCGAGGTAGTGCGTGCCGGCGATGTCCCAGCCACTCGGGCGCAGCATCGCCGCGCGCCGCATGGCCGCCATCAGGCCGGATTGGCGGAAGGTGCGGAAGGCGCGCTGCACGCAGCGGCGCAGCGCATCGGCTTCGGCCGCGTTGAACAGGAACCCGGTAACGCCATCGTCCACGGTGTCGATCAGGCCCCCGGTGGCATGTGCGATCGGCAGGCAGCCAAAGCGCTGGGCGTACATCTGGCTCAGGCCGCACGGTTCGAAGCGCGACGGCATCAGCAGGAAGTCGGCGCCGGCGAACATGCAGCGCGCCAGGGTTTCATCGAAGCCGATATAGGCCGAGACGCTGCCGGGATAGCGGCGCGCCAGCTCGCGCACCTGTGCTTCGATCTGCGGCTCGCCGCCGCCAATGATGACCAGCTGGCCGCCCGCAGCCACGATCTGCGGTGCCACATCGCAGGTCAGGTCCAGGCCCTTCTGATGGACCAGGCGCGAGACCACGGCGAACAGCGGGCCACGGCTCTCGGGCAGGCCGAACGCACGGCGCACATGCCGCGCGTTGTGATCGCGGCCTTCGCAGGACTGCACGCTGAAGTGCACCGGCAGGTGATGGTCGGTACGGGGGTCCCAGCTGCTGTCGATACCGTTGACGATGCCACTGAGGTGACCCAGTGCGGCGCGGCGCGAGAGCAGCCGGTCCAGCCCGCAGCCCTCGGCAGGCGCGGTGATCTGCGCCGCGTAGCTCACACTGACGGTGTTGACCTGGTCGGCGTGCACGATGCCCCCGCGCAGGAACGACAGCTGCCCGTGGAAATCCAATGCTTCCCGCTGCGCCTCGCCGATGCCCAGGTCCGCCGCGAGGCTGGCCGGGAACAGGCCTTGGTAAGCCAGATTGTGGATGGTGAGCAGGCACGAGGCCTTGCTGCCAGACCAGCGCACGTAGGCCGCGGCCAGCGCACACGGCCAGTCATTGAGATGCAGCAAGCCCGGTGTCCAGTCCATGCCTGCCTCGCCCGCCGCGATGACGGCAGCGGCCCGCGACAGCGTGGCAAAGCGCACCGCGTTGTCGGCCCACGGCTCCCCGTCCGCGTCGACATAGGGCGAGCCTTCGCGCTCGTACAGCTCCGGGCAGATCAGCACATAGACCGGCAAGCCATCGTCCAGCACCGTGTGTGCGATCACGCAGGCAGGGAGTGCGGCGTGTGCGGGCGTCTGTCCGATCACCTGGATCGGCCCGGTACGCTCCAGTACTTCGCGATAGCCGGGAATCAGCACCCGCATGTCCGCACGGTCACGCAGCGCACGTGGCAGCGACGCGGCGACATCACCTAGCCCGCCGGCCTTGATGTAGTCGGCCATCTCCGAGACGACAAACAGCACGCGATGATCGCGGCCGCTGGCTCGTTCGATGTGATCGCCAGGCACGACGGTCTGCGTGATGCGGCGGCGACGCGCACGCAGGGCATCGGTTTTGACCAGGGCCTCGGCCTTGGCGGCGGAGACCTCACGGGTGCGAGTGCGAGCAGACATGGGGGAGAACTCAACGGGGGGAGACAGGGCACAACCGCTCCTCCCATCGCGCGGTGGATGCGCAAGGCGGCAGAAGCGCTGATTGAGACGATGTGGTCGGAGAAACAACCTCGACCTGTGATTCGAATCTACACCCCGCCTGAATCAATACGCTGTGAATCCGCTGCGACGATTTGTTGACCGACCGCGATATCGCGGCGCGAAGAATGTCCGGTACGCCACGCGCAGCAACACGCGGCGTGGATGATGAATCTTTCAGATTCAAGAAAAGATGTTGCGTTCCGCGCACTTCCAGCGCCTTTTGCGGGCGTGGTTAAGGTAGACATGCCGGATGACGACTCCAGATGCCATGTCACGATTTCATATCGTCATGCGCTTCGGTTCGGGCCGAGACTCGAAGCGCTACGCGCCTGCCATCCGCCCGCAGACAGCCGTTGCACGTTTTTGCACGTTTAAGTAGAGTTGGCAGCATCACGCAATCTTGCGACCTTCGCGCCTTCCCATGATCGACTCCCCGGACACTCTCCCCAGCGAGCGCCAGCAGCGCATTCTGTCTCTCCTTCAGCAGCACGGTCGGGTCCTGTCGGCGCAGCTGGCGCTGGACATGCATATCTCCGAAGACTCGATCCGCCGCGATCTGCGCGAACTCGCCCAGCAGGGTCTGTGCCGAAAAGTGTATGGCGGTGCGCTGCCTGCCACGCCGGCGTTCCCACCCCTGAGCGAGCGGCAAACCGTGCAGACACGGCAAAAACAGGCACTGGCCCGCCATGCCGCCGAGCAGGTCCGCGCCGGCGACAGCATCCTGCTCGATGCCGGCTCCACCAACAGCGCCATCGCCGCCTGTCTGCCGGAACATCAGAACCTCCGCGTCATCACCAACGCCCCGGACATCGCGTTGACCTTGATGGGGCGTGCCGGCATCGACGTCACCCTGCTCGGCGGCCGGCTCGACCCGCGTATCGGTGCCAGCGTTGGCGCACAGGCGCTGGAGGCCGTCAGCGGATTGCGCGTTGATCTCTTCTTCGTGGGCACCTGCGCGGTGGATGCGCAGCACGGCCTGTGGGCGGTCGATGGCGAAGAAGCCGCGCTGAAACGGGCGATGCTTGCCGCGAGCAGCCGCTGCATCGTGGTCGCCACGCGCGACAAGCTCGGCGCACAGGCCAACCATCGCATCGGCGCGGTGGAGGACATCGACGTGCTGGTGCTCGAGGCCGATACCCCTCAGCCGCAGATCGACGCGTTCGCCCAGCGCGGCGTCGATATCCAGCTCGCCCCGCGACGCTGACCTTTTCCTTCAACCTCCGCGACCCATGACCTCCATTCCGACGCGCATCGCGCGCGCGCAGCAGTACGCCACGCGCGCGGCGTTCTTTCTGCCGGGCTTTGCCACCGCTGCCTGGGCACCGCTGGTCCCCTTCGCCAAACTCCGCACGGCCCTGGATGAGGGCTCGCTCGGTCTGGTCCTGCTGTGCCTGGGTGCAGGTTCCCTGCTGGCGATGCCGATTGCCGGGATGCTCGCCGCACGCCACGGCTGTCGCGCCGTCATGGTCGCCACGCTGATGATGGTGATCGCCAGCGTGCCCTTGTTGGCCATCGCCCCCTCGCCTTGGACGCTGGGGTTGACCTTGTTCGTGTTCGGCGCCGGCGTGGGTGCGTGCGACTGTGTGATGAACATGCAGGCGATCATGGTCGAGCGCGACAGCGGCCGACCGATGATGTCCGGGTTCCACGCGTTCTACAGTATCGGCGGCGCAGTCGGTGCCGGCGCGATGACCGCACTGTTGGCCCTTCACTTGTCACCGTGGGTGGTGTGCCTGCTCGCCTCGGCGGTGATGGCGGCCCTGCTCGCCATCTCGCTGCCGCACTGGCGTACCGACAAGGCGCCCAGTGATGCGCCGCTGTTCGCGGTGCCGCACGGGGTAGTGCTGCCGATCGGCGTGCTGTGTTTCGTGGCGTTCCTGGCCGAAGGCTCGGTGCTCGACTGGAGTGCGGTGTTCCTGCATGAAGTGCAGCAGGTGGATCCCTCCCGCGCCGGGCTGGGCTATCTGGCCTTCGCCATCGCGATGACCCTGACCCGCCTGGTCGGCGATGGCGTGGTGGCCAGGCTGGGCCGACACCGTTCGATCCTGATCGGCAGCCTCATCGCCGCCGGCGGGTTCGCGCTGGCCACCTTCGCCTCCTGGCTGCCCTTGGCGTTGAGCGGCTATGCGCTGGTGGGCCTGGGCTGCGCGAACATTGTGCCCGCGCTGTTCTCGATGGCGGGCAACCAGAAGGTCATGCCCGAGAGTCTGGCCATCCCGGCCATCACCACGCTCGGGTATGCCGGCGTCCTGGCCGGCCCGGCATTGATCGGCTTCGTCGCGCAGGCGAGCAGCCTGGTGTTCGCCTTCAGTGCGGTGGCGGTGACGCTGGTCTGCATCGGCCTGGCGGCACGCTGGGTGCGGGCCTGAGGCAGCGAGCGTTATCTGCACAGTTTCGGGAATCAGTGGCTCGACAGCACCACCACCGCACCGGTGACCAGCGCGATCCCCACCCAGCCGATCGGGCGCAGGCGGTTGCCGAACAGCACCCGCCCGCAGAGGGCCGTACCGATCACCCCGATGGCACCCCACATCGCATAGGCCGTGGCCAAGTCCATCGTCTTGACCGCCTGGCCAAGCAGCGCGAAGGCGATCCAGACCAGCACGATCGCGGCGAAACCCCACGCTGGCTTACGGAAGCCGTCGGATTTGGCCACCATCATGTTGGCGGCGATGTCGATCAGTGCCGAACACAGCACAAACAGGAAGGCGGTGAGGTTCATGACGTGTGCGCCTCGCCGAGGGTGACGCAGACGATGCCGACCGCCGCCATCACCAGCCCGATCATCTGCTGCACGGACAAGCTGTCCTTGAACACGAACATGCCGACCAGCGTCAGCAGGGTCAGGCCCAGACCTTCCCACACGGCATAAGCCACGCCCACCGCGATGCCGCGCACCGACAACGCCAGGAAGTAATAGGAAATGGCCAACGCCACGGCCATGACGACATAGCCGGCATAGCCCCCATGACGGGCGGCATCGGCCATGAACGAGGTGCCGACCACTTCAGCGACGATCGCGACGGTCAGGCAGGCCCAGGCGATCAGACCGCCCCGGGCACGGGGTTGCGAATGCACCTGTGTGTGCATGGAAAGCTCCTTGATTGCGGCCGCGGCATGACGCCCCAGCGGCGCGCCCATTATCATCGCCTTTTCCATCAGACCGAAGATGGAACCCATCGGCAAAGGCGATACATCCATGCGTTACAGCCCCGAATCCCTGCACGCCTTCGTGGAAGCGGCCGCACTTGGCTCGTTCTCCGCCGCCGCGCGCCGCCTGAAAAAGACCCAGTCGACCATCAGCACCGCCGTCGCCACGCTGGAGGCGGACCTGGGCTTGACCCTGTTCGACCGTAGCTGCCGCTACCCGGTCCTGACCGAGGACGGGCGCAAGGTGCTCGGCCATGCACACGAAATCCTGGCCGCGGCCGACCGTCTCGAACAGCTCAGCATCCGCCTGGCCGACGACGTAGAGCCACGCCTGAGCCTGGTGTTTTCAGACATCTATCAGCTCAATCCGGACCAGCATCTGCTGCGCCGGTTCGAGCAGCGTTTTCCGGATATCGAACTGGAGTGGCTGGATGCTGAAGGCAGTGACGTGCTCGATGTGGTGCAGCGTGGGCGTGCCCATCTCGGGCTGATGCCGCATCAGCCGGCCTACCCGACCGAACTGGCGGTGCGCGTCCTGCCCGTGCGCGCGGAGATGGCGGTGTTTGTTGCCGCCGGTCATCCGCTGGCCGCACTGCACGCGCCGGAAGAATCCCACCTGGCCACCCATCGCCAGATCTGCCTGAGTGGCGATGCGGCGCGCGAGGGCCACGCGCGCGGGCGCATGTGGTCGGCCTCGGATTATCTGATGGTGCTGGAGATGGCCGAGGATGGCTTCGGATGGGCCGAACTACCGCGTGCGCTGGTGGCGCGATACGGCAGGGGCATGCTGGTCGAACTGCCCTTGCCCGGCTGGCCGCGACTGGTCTCTACCGATGCGGTGTGGCGCAAGGATGCGCCGCTGGGGCCAGCGGCGCTGTGGTTGCTGGATCAGTTTCAACTGCCGGCACCTTGATACCGGTCAGAACAGCACATGCCACGCAGTCTGCATGGTACCCCGTATGAGCGCACGGCTTGCAGACACGCGCTGATCGGGCCAGCAGGGCACCAACCGTGCCCTGCGCGCCCTGCATCGATTACCAGGCGCGACGCAGACCGATCTGGCCTGCAACTTGCTTGTAGCCGCCGTCGCCACGCTGCACGCGCATGTCGCCCCACGCCGACCACTTCAGGCCCAACTTCAGCTGGGCACCGGCCTGTGCTTCATAGCGGTTGGTCGGCAGGGTCGCACTGATCCGCTCGCCATCGAACAGCAACGAGTTGCCATGGTCGCCGCGCAGCCAGTTCACCGCAAAGAAGGGCTGCACGCGGTTGCCGGTGGCGTTGTCGTGCCCGAACAGGCGTACGCCGACGCGTGATTCAAGCCCACCCGCACGGCCGTCCTGGACGATCGTGCCGTTGGCTTCCTGCAGGGTGTCACCCTCGTAGTCGGTGTAGGTCAGCTGCACCTGCGGCTGGATGAACCACGCGCTGCGCTCGCGGTTGACCAGCGTCCAGCTGTAGCCGGCTTCCAACGACGCAGCACGGGTGGTGGCGTCGTATTTCTCTTTCGCCAGTGCCTCGCCCTGCACTTCGTTGTCGAAGCGCGCGTATTGCAGCCAACCGTCCACATAGGCACCGGTGCTTTCGCTGGCGCGCTGCACCCAGGTGCCATAGACACCCACGGCATCGCCCTTCACCTTGCCGCGCGTGCTGTAGCCGGTCACGTTGGAAACCGCCTGCGTATCCGCGCGGCCACTGGCCAACATCACACCGATCTGGCCACTGCTGGTGGTGCCCCAACGGGCCACATCACTGCCGATCTGCAGCACGTTGCTCTGGCTGCGCGCATCGATCTGGCCGAGAACATCGCCATGGACCTGATCGCGGGACACCCGCACCCAGGCACCGGCACGCTCGCCATCGAAGGCCCGCTCGCCGCGGTCGTGGGCGCGCTGCTGGAACATGCGTGTGGCGATCCCCTGATTGGCCAGGTACGCGCCGGGTTCCGGGCGCAGCACTGGTACCGGGTCGACCGGATCGACCGGATCGACCGGACCCGGACCCGGACCGGGTTCCGGATTGGGGTCCGGATTCGGATCAGGGCCAGGACCCGGATCAACCGGCGTGCAGGCAGGCAGCGTCGGATCGAGATCGCACGGATCTCCGGTGTACAGGGAACGCAGGTACCAGCCACCGTCACTGGGGGTGCTGACACCGCCTTTGTAGAGGAAGTACTCGTAGGCGCCCCCCACCGCACGGCCAGACAGGGCAAACGCTGCATCCGACGTACCGGCAACCGAAATCAACTGGATGCCTTCCACCGTCTGTGCGCCAGCTCCCCCGATGTTGTTGACCACGATGTTGCCGCTGCCCGAGGTGTTGCCGCCCACCACCAGCTTGTCCGACGGCGATGTGTCATCGCCCAGCGGGCTGTTGAAGATGAGCGTGCCGCCATTGACGGCAAAGTCGCCTGCGACAGTGACCGTCTTGTAGCCCGGCGACGGTGCGGCAAAGGCCAGCGTGCCCGAGCCCAGATCAAACGCCCCCACCGTGGAATCGGAGGTGACATCCCAGCGGGCGGCGTCGGCAAGTGTCACCGCAGCTACATTGGAAAATGCACCGGTCACGATGGATGTTCCTGACAACGCCAGCGCAGCTACGTCGGTCAACAGCCCCTGCAACTCGGCCCCATCGGCCAACGTTACCGATGTGCTGCGTGTAACATCGCCTACCACGCTGGCAGTATCGGCGAGGCTCAACGTTGCGACATCTGTCAGCGTGCCTGTGATGTTGGCGCTGCCGACCAAGCGGACGGCACCCACGCTGTCCAGCTCCCCGGTCACGCGGGCGGTATCGGTGAGATCCAGCGTGGTGACGTTGGTCAAGTTGCCGGTCAGGCTGGCGCCATTGGTCAGATCGACGTCGGTGGTGGCGGTGGTGGCTGCCTGGATATTGCCAACCAGATTGGATGCATCCACCAGCAGCGTAGCGCTGTTAACGCCCTGTACTTCAAGGATGTTGCCGTTGCCGCCGGTTACCGTGGCGCCGTTGTACAAGGCGATCTCGGCCGCCGTGGGCAACGCTGCCGCCCCGTCGACCACAATCCCCGCACCGGTGGTGCCCACCAGATGCGAGCCATCCACCACCAGCGAGGTGATGCTGTTGGTCGGCTCCACGGGACTGTCGATGCGGTAGAAATACACCGCGTTGGCGTCACCGGTCACGGTGGACCCATTGCGGATGTTGCCCTGGCCCAGCAACACTGCGATGCCATGACCCGCCTGGGTGACGGGATTCGTACCGCTGCGCGTGGCGCTGACGCTGGATCCATCCAGGGTGAACTGACCCCGCCCGCCGAGGCTGACGCCGATGCCGGCACCGGAGATGGTCGAACCGTTGGTGGCGGTCAATGACGATGTACTCGTGCCGGCCGCCGGGCCAATCTCCTCGTTCAGGTACACGCCCCGGTCGCCGGTACTCGTCACCACAGATCCGCTGAGGCTAGCCTGCGCATTTGTGATCCGCAGTGCCGAGGGGGCTATGAAGCTCGCATTGACCGCCGTTAGTACCGAATCCCGATTAAGCCTCGTCGAATGGAGATTGGAGGCAGTGACGGTGACCACCGACCCGGCTGCGTTAAGCGATGAAGACACATTGTCTGCGGCGTTATCGAAGATCACCGTGGAATTGGTGGCGTTCGTATTGAGCCAGCCGCCGCCCGGGTTCACGGTCAGGGTCGCGCCGTTGGTCAGCGTCCAGGTTTCCGGCGTATCGCCCGGGTTGACCGTCGCGCTGCCGCCGTTGAGGGTCCCTGCGAAGGCAGCAGGTGAACTCACCAGCAGGGCCAACGCTACAGCGCCGGCGAGCCTGTTGGGCACACGGGATTGCGCAAGACTGCGATGCGACATCATGAAATCCTCGAGATGATCAGTGGGGGCCGATCTCCCGATAGGCCCAACTGCCGAGATGGTCCGGGTTTCAATATGGCACTTCTATGCAACTTATCCGAAAGCGCGCCTGCATCTACCCGCATTCACTTTGCGGTCATACTCACATCAGCGGGTGTCTAGACTGCTTCTGGACGGTGTGAAACTTGTGTGTAACTTGGGATGGAGAATGCGTCATTCTCCGAGTTGCACCGCCGGCATGGCCATCGAAGGGGCCGGGACCCCCAATGAATTGGGAAGGTCCGGCGGCAGCGTTGCCGACTGCGGTCAGGGATGCGCCAGCGCGTAATCGATCGCCGCGCAGATCGCCGCCACCTGGGCGTCGTTGCACTGCTGCGGGGTGGCGCGCGGGCTGTCCGGGTAGACCTCGGTGGTGGTGGTGTATTTCGCGCCGCTGACGCTGGCGCACAGGCCCAGCTTTTCCAGCGGGTATTCGATCACCCCCGGGGCGACCACCGGGGAGCCGATGATCTCGCCCTTTTCGTCGGCCGGGGCGATGTGAGTGACCTGCTCGACCGCTGCGTTCACTGCGGTCTGGAAGGCCGGCTGCGGGTTTTCAGAGTCATCGACCAGATAGAAACCATCCGGAATCAGACCCGGCTCGAATGGCTTGCCATCGCGCGCGGCCAAGGCCGGCCGGAACTCGGTTTCATCGGTGTCCGTGGTTTCGTGCAGGTCGATATGCATCACGATGCTGCCGCGCAGCGGCGCGACCAGCGCGATCAGCGCGGCCGATTCAGCCGCCGGGCTGTTGGCGATGAACGAGCGGTTCGGATCGATCGCATCGGCGTTCCAGCGCTGGATGCGCTCATAGCCCCACGGGCTGACGCAGGGCACGACCAGCAGGTTGGCGCGCCCGGCGTAGTCCGCTGCCCGGGTCTGCAGGAACTGCAGCGCGCCCTGCACGCCGCTGGTTTCGT
Source organism: Stenotrophomonas maltophilia (assembly GCA_002363385.1). Lineage (GTDB taxonomy): Bacteria > Pseudomonadota > Gammaproteobacteria > Xanthomonadales > Xanthomonadaceae > Stenotrophomonas > Stenotrophomonas maltophilia_AN. The sequence continues at coordinate 150,626 of DEVL01000002.1, read as the reverse complement.
AACCGTGGATACCGCCAGTGACCAGCATTGTCGGCAACGCCGGGTTCCAGTCGCGGCTGCGTACGGCAAACAACGGGTACTGGTCCGGGGCGTAATCGAGCGTACCGTACTGGGTCACATCGAACCCATCCCGCAGCGCGTCCACCGCTGGCAGCACGTCGTCGGCGTAGCGCCGCTGCGGCACCTGACAGGCGCGCCACTGCGCCTTCTCCGCTGCGCCCCAGGGCTGGCCGGGGGTGCCGATGGGATAGAAGGGGGCGTTGGTCATGGCGTGCTCGGGCTGTGCTGCGGCGTGGGCCGTGATTTTATCACTGCGGCACAGGCGGCCCTGCTTACGCCCGGGCAAGCTGCGCGATCGCCTCATCGACAGGCTGGTCGCCTTCGGTCAACTCGATGATCGTCTGCCGCACCTCAGGATGTTCCACCAGCGCCACCAGCGTGGCGGCCACATCGGCGCGCGGCACATCGCCGTACGCGATCGCCGGGCCGGCGGTGACGCGGCCGGTGCCCGGCGCATCGCTCAAGGTCCCCGGGCGCAGGATCACCCAATCCAGATCCGTCACGGCCAGATACACATCGGCGCGCTTCTTGACCGTCATGTAATTCTCGAAGCCCTCGCCCATGTCCTTGTTGCGGCCCGCCTCCGGGAATGCCGAGACCAGCAGGAAACGGCGCACGCCCGCCTGCCGGGCGGCATCCACGGCAAGTTCCAGGCCGCGGCCGTCGATGGCGTTGGTGACTTCGATACCCGCACCGCCAGCCCCCGCGGTAAAGACGACGACGTCGCAGCCGGCCATCTTGCCGGCCAGTGTCTCCACGTCGATCGCGGTGAGATCACCGCTGACCGGCATAGCGCCGAGGTCGCTCAACTCAGCGCCCTGCTCGGCGCGGCGATGCAGCGCATACACACGATGCTGCTTGTCGGCCAACTGTGTGACCAGGTGGCGGCCGACCTTGCCGGCCGCGCCGATGATGAACACATTGCTCAAGAGGGTTCTCCTGTTTCGATCCGCCTGCAAGCGTACGCAGGCGGATGTGACATGACCGTCCCCGTCACGGAGCGTGGTTCAGCTACCGCTGTACTGCGCGTCGCTGACCTGCTCCATCCACGTCACCGGCGAGCCATCGACCGCTTCGGCGATCGCGATGTGCGTCATCGCGGTGGCGGCCTTCGCGCCATGCCAGTGCTTGACGCCCGGCGGGATCCAGACGATGTCGCCCGGGCGGATCTCACGGGCGGGCTTGCCCCATTCCTGCACGCTGCCCACGCCCGCGGTGACGATCAGGGTCTGGCCCAGCGGATGGGTATGCCAGGCGGTACGTGCACCGGCCTCGAAGGTGACCGTGGCACCGCCGACACGCGCGGGCGCATCGGTCTGGAACGGTGCATCGATGCGGACACGACCGGTGAAGTAGTCCGCCGGGCCGGCGGCGGAGGCGGCGGTTCCCGCGCTGGTGATGCGGATCGGCGCCGTTTCGGCGGGCACGACGGCGGCCATCGAAAGCGACAGTGCGGCGGTGAACAGGTCCATGGAGGCATCTCCTGAAGCAACGGCGGCGCCCGCCGGGAATACCCACTGTAGGCCTGCCCCCGCACCGGTACTAGCCGCCGCAATCAGCATGCAGCCATAACCACAGCTCATCAATCGAGAAACAACGCCACTTGAGTTCATCAGTCGGCCGCGCTCATCATGGGCTGGCATGACTGCCATGCGCCCTTGGCCCTGCCCCGTGGCCCGCGAAAATTTCAACGATCTGCAGGTGTTCGTCACCGTCGCGCGCGAGCGCAGCTTCACCCGCGCGGCAGCGCAGCTGGGCGTCTCGCAGTCCGCGCTCAGCCACACCGTGCGCGGCCTGGAAGAGCGCCTCGGCGTGCGCCTGCTGACCCGTACCACGCGCAGTGTCTCGATGACCGAGGCGGGCGAGCGGCTGTATGACACCGTCGCCCCGCGCATGCAGGAGATCGAGGCCGAGGTCGCCGCGATCAGCGAGTACCGCGACCGCCCGGCCGGGACGATCCGCATCACCACGGCCGAGCATGCGGCCAACGCCATCGTCTGGCCGCGGCTGTCGGCGGTGCTCCCGGCCTATCCCGATCTGCATGTGGAACTGACCATCGACTACGGCCTGGCCGACATCGTCGCCCAGCGTTATGACATCGGCATCCGCCTGGGCGGCCGCGTGGCCAAGGACATGATCGCGGTCCCGATCAGCCCGCCGCTGCGCATGGCGATCGTGGCCAGTCCGGCCTATTTCCTGACGAATACCGCGCCACAGCTACCGGCCGACCTGGCCGCGCACAACTGTATCGGGCTCCGTCTGCCTACCCACGGTGGGCTGATGGTGTGGGACCTGGAGAAGGACGGCGAGGAGGTGAACGTGCGCGTTGACGGCCAATGGACCTTCAACGGCAGCAGCGCGATCCGTCGCGCCGCGCTGGCCGGTGCCGGCCTGGCCTATCTGCCCGAGGACATGGTGCTCGAAGACATCGCCGCCGGTGCACTGCGGCGTGTCATGGAAGACTGGTGCGATCCGTTCGACGGGTACTACGCCTACTACCCCAGCCGCCGGCAATCCTCCAGCGCGATGAAGGTCGTGATCGAGGCACTACGCGCAGGCCGTTAGAGCCGACCAACGGTCGGCTCTACGGTGCACATCAGGGGCGCAGCAGCACCTTGCCGTTGCGGCCGGGCTCCAGACTGGCCTTGGCGGCAGCGGCCACCTCATCCAGCCCGAACACACCGTCCACCGGCAGGCTCAATCCACCGCGCGCGGCCAGCTGCAGCAGCTCGCCGACGAGGCGACGCTTGTCATCCGGCGCCATCGCCTGACTGACCTTGCTGCCCCAGAAACCCTTCACCGTGGCCTGTTTGAAGATCACATCGCCCGAGCTGAGCTGCATCGGCTCGCCGGTCATCGAGCCGAACGAGACCAGCGTGCCGCCATCACCCAGCAGCGTCATCAACTCGCTGCTGGCGCGCCCGCCGACCGAATCCACGGCCGCTGCGATTGACGCCTTGCCGAGCTTGGCCTGCACCTGCGCCATCCAGTCGGACTGCGCCGTGGAGATCGTGTGGTCGATGCCCAGCTCAGCCATTTCTGCCACGCCGGCATCGCGCCGCACCAGGTTGATGCAATGCACGCCACGCGCCTTGGCCAACATCGCCAGGGCCTTGCCGACCGCGCCATTGGCGGCGTTCTGGAGAATCCACTGGCCTTCCTTCACCTGCAGGAATTCCAGCAGCATCAGCGCACTGAGCGGCATGGCGATCAGCTGCGCGGCGGTGTTGTCGTCGATGCTGTCCGGCATGGGGATGACCATGCGCGCCGGCGCGACGAAGTACTCGGCCCAGGTGCCATGTACGGAGGCAGCGCTGACCCGCTGGCCGACCTTCAGGCCGTCGACGCCCTCGCCCAGCGCGTCGATCACGCCGGTGCCTTCGCTGCCACCGATGGCGGGAAGCTCGGGCTTGTAGCCGTACTGGCCACGCACGGTCCACAGGTCGTGGTTGTGGATGGGGGTGAGCACGGTGCGGATGCGCACCTCACCGGCAGCGGGGGCCGGCTGCGGCACATCACCGCCGTGCAGAACCTGGGTAGGATCGCCAAAAGTGGTATGGATCGCAGCGCGCATCAGTGGCGCTCCTTCATCACGATGTTCATGGGGGGTCTCCTGCAGAAAAAATCAACGACGATGACGGTGGGCGGCGGCGATCGCGCGCGGCTGGCGGTACGCGCGTACGCGCAGCCACACGGTCTGGATCACCACGATGATGATCAGCACCAGCGCCAGGGTGGCGATGTTGGCCGCGCCCGGCAGGTCCCAGCCGGACTGCTTGACGTACATGCCGGCCAGCGCCCAGATGACGGCGGCCGGGTAAGCGAAGTGGCCGCGCAGCAGTTGGTTGACCACCAGCACCAGCAGCGTGGCCGCAACCAGCAGCACGAGGCTCCAGCCGAGCATGTTGTCGGTCGGCAGCCAGCCGTAGGCGACGATCACCTGTGCGGTATTGAGGAACGCGGCCAGTGACAGCCAGCCAGCGTGCAGGCCGAGTGGATAGGCGGCCCAGGCGCGCTGACCGCCCGGTGCGGTGACTGGCGAGGCGCGGTACGCCGCCACGATCAGGCAGAGCAAGGCGGCCCAGATGATCGCCAGCGCGGGCAGAAACCACTGGTTGGAGAAGACCGGCATCCAGGCAGCGGTCAACGCGAAGCCGGCTGCGGCCCACGGGCGAACTCCGGTGATGTCCGGCTTGCGCAGGCGCAGCTGCCAGAACCCGAACAGCACGTCCCACAGGAAGATCACGCCCCAGATGGCGAAGGCGTACCCGGCCGCGACCAGCAGGGTCGGGTACTGGTCGGACACTGCACCGTTGGTCGGGCCGAACATGCCGGTCTGTGAGAACCACGCCACCACGGGCATGGCCAATGCGGCCAACAACACGATCCAACGCATGCATCCACTCCAGCTGAAAAGAGCGGTGACGATACGCGGTTCAGGGTTAAGGCGTTGGGATGCCCAAAATTGCAAATACTTACTAACATAGCCTCTGCTATATTGCGGCCGTGGACATCCCGCGCCGCCCCGAGTCTCCCCCCGCCTGGCCCTCCTCTGCCGGGCATACACCCAGCCTGGGCGAGATGAACGCCAGCGTCGCGGTGCCGAGCGACGGCCATTGGTGGTTCCGCCTGCTGGCCTTCCTCGGCCCGGGCTACATGATCTCGGTCGGCTACATGGACCCCGGCAACTGGGCCACCGACATCGCCGGTGGCGCGCAGTTCGGCTACCTGCTGCTCTCGGTGATCCTGCTCTCCAACCTGATGGCGATCGTGCTGCAGGGGCTGTCGGCACGTCTGGGTATCGCGACCGGCCGTGATCTGGCACAGGCCTGCCGAGACCATTACTCGCGTCCGGTCAACCTGGGCCTGTGGCTGCTGTGCGAGATCGCGATCATCGCCTGCGACCTGGCCGAGGTGATCGGCACCGCGATCGCCCTGAAGCTGTTGTTCGGCATCCCGCTGCTGGCCGGCGCGATCATCACCGCGGTGGACGTGGTGCTGGTGCTGCTGCTGATGAACCGTGGCTTCCGCGCGTTGGAAGCGTTCGTGATCGCGTTGCTGCTGGTGATCTTCGGTTGCTTTGCGATCCAGATGGTCATCGCGGCGCCGCCGCTGCAGGCGGTGCTTGCGGGCTTCATCCCCCACACGCAGGTGGTGACCGACCCCAAGGCGCTGTATCTGGCGATCGGCATCATCGGTGCCACCGTGATGCCACACAATCTGTACCTGCACTCGTCCATCGTGCAGACCCGTGCCTATCCGCGCACCGATGCCGGGCGCCGCAGTGCGCTGCGCTGGGCGGTAACGGACAGCACCATCGCGTTGATGCTCGCCCTGTTCATCAACGCCTCGATCCTGATCCTGGCCGCCGCGGTGTTCCATGCGCACGGCCGCACCGACGTGCAGGAGATCGAGCAGGCATATGAACTGCTGGCGCCGATGCTCGGTGTCGGGCTCGCCTCGACCTTGTTCGCGGTCGCCCTGCTCGCCTCGGGCATCAACTCCACCGTGACCGCGACGCTGGCCGGGCAGATCGTGATGGAAGGATTTCTGCGCCTGCGGATCGCGCCTTGGGCGCGCCGGCTGATCACCCGCGGCATCGCGATCGTACCGGTGGTGGTGGTCACGGCCATCTACGGCGAGCAAGGCACCGCGCGCTTGCTGGTGCTTAGCCAGGTGCTGCTGTCGATGCAGCTGCCATTCGCGGTGGTGCCACTGGTGCGGTTCGTCTCGGACAAGGCCAAGATGGGGGCGCTGGTGGCGCCACGCTGGCTGATCGCGCTGTCGTGGCTGATCGGCGGCCTGATCATCGTCTTGAACGTGAAACTTCTCGTGGATGTGTGGCGGGGCTGAGGCCTGGCCACTTGACCTCAACGTTGGTTGAGGTGGCACAGTGCAGCCTCCTCATCCCACTGGCAATGCCAGATCGAGCCCTGCAGTGACCGACACCTCGCAACACGCGCTATGGAATGGCCCCGCCGGTGAGGCCTGGGTGGAGGCACAGCGCATCCTCGATCAGATGTTCGCACCGCTCGCCAGCCACCTGCTGGAGGCGATCCCGCCGGGCGAGGATCTGCACGTACTCGATGTCGGCTGTGGGACCGGCGCGGTGGCGCTGGCCATTGCCGGGCAGCTGGGGCCGCAGGGGCACGTCACCGGGGTCGATATCTCGGCGCCGATGATCACGCTGGCGCGCGCCCGCGCGCAGCAGGCCGGGCTGGCGGTGGACGTGGACTTCATCGTCGCCGACGCGCAGCAACACGCGTTCTTACCGGGCAGGCTTGACCGCATCGTGTCGCGCTTCGGGGTGATGTTCTTCGATGACCCGGTGCAGGCCTTCGGTCAGTTGCAGCGCGCCGCCAAACGCGGCGGCGTGCTTCAGGCGCTGGCCTGGCGCGGGCCGGACGAGAACGCGTTCATGACCACCGCCGAGCGCGCCGCCGCATCCTGGCTGCCGTTGCCGCCCCGCCAGCCCGGCGCGCCAGGACAGTTTGCGTTCGCCGACCCTGCACGGGTCGAGGCGATACTGAGAGACAGCGGCTGGGAGGACATCGAGGTGCTCCCGCTGGACGTGGTATGCCATATCGACCGTGCCGATCTGGCTACGTATGTGGCGTTGCTGGGGCCGGTCGGAAGCGCGCTGAGGGCGCCGGACCTTGATGGAGCAACCCGCACACAGGTGCTGGAGGTGGTCATGGCCGCGTTCGCCCCCTTCATCGAAGGCGATGTGGTGACCTTTACCGCGGCCTGTTGGGAGGTGCGTGCGCGGGCGTGGTGAGCCGTTCCCCGGGCACCGACCCACTGCCGGCACCCCGCGCGTCATGGCATCCGCATGCGCAGCTTCTCCACGATCGCCTGCTCGCTCATCGCGTAACCGTACACGTCCTGGAGTTGCCCGTCGGCGCCAAGCAGGAACCACGATGCCGTGTGCTCGAAGGTTGCCGTCTCGCCTTCGCCGACCCGGCGATAGCTGACCCCCAGGCTCTCGGCGATGGCGCGGGTGCCTGCCTCGTCGCCCGCAAGGCCCAGGAAGGTGGTATCGAAGGCAGACAGGTAGTCGCGCAGATGTGCCGGCGTATCACGCTGCGGATCCACCGTGACGAAGGCGACCTGCAGGTCGTCGGCTGCCGGCCCCAGCAACCGCTTGATCTGCACCGCCTTGACCAGGCTCAGCGGGCACACTTCGGGACAATGGGTAAAGCCGAAGAACAGCAGCGTCGGCCTCCCTTTCAGATCACGGATCGTGAGCGTGCGTCCGTCACTGCTCTCCAGCTTGACCGCGCCGAGCGCGGCCTGACCCATCACCGGTGCCTGGCCGTCGGCACAGCCTGCCAGCATCGCCAGCGTCACGATACCTGCCGCCAACCAGCGCTTCACTTGGCCGCCCCGTGGGCGACCAGGCCATCGCGCACGGTGAACGCCACCACCTGCGCTGCGCTGCATGCGAACTGCAGCCGGATCGGTACCGTCTGCCCCACCGACAGCGGCCGCTTGGGGGTCAGCAGCATCAGGTGGTAACCGCCAGGCTGCAGCGTCGTTACACGGCCTCCGGGCAGGGCCAGACCATCAGGCAGCGCCTCCATGCGCATCACTTCACCGTCCATGCGCATGGCATGGATCTGCACCTCGGCAAACGCCGAGGACGAGGCCGACAGCAGCCGGTCGGACCCGCCGCCGTTATGCAGCTGCACGTAGCCGGCCGCCACGTTCGCGGCCGGCGGTGGCAGACGGATCCACGGTTCGCTGACCGACACCGTTGCCGCGGTGCGGGTCTGCGGCGCCGCGGCCACCACCGGCATCACGGAAACGGACAGGACCAGTGCGATCAGCATGGCACCGCAGCGTGACCGGCTCATGGCGCGGCCGACATCTGCATCGGCATCATGTTGAGGTTGGCGTTGTGCATCACCCACAGCGAGCCGGCCACCACGATGGCGATCAGGAACGCGGTGCACAGGAAGATGCCCGTGTTCTCGCGCTGGCTGCGCCCTGCCCCGATATGCAGGAACAGCACCAGCTGCGCGATCAGCTGCACCACGCACAGCACCACGATGGCGGTCAACCGCAGCGGCTGCGGCACCAGATCGGTCATGACCACGCCAAACGAGGCACCGGTCAGCAGCAGGCACAGCAGCAGGCCGAGGATGTAGCCCTTCAGGGTGGCGTGGCCGCCACCGTGATCGGTCTCAGAAGCGCTCGCGCTCATACGAACTCCCGCAAATAGACGAAGGTGAACACACAGATCCAGATCAGATCCAGGAAGTGCCAGAACAGGCTCAGGCAGGCCAGGCGGCGGCGGACGATGCCGTCCAGGCCGAACTTGAGCACCTGGTGGATCATGATCGCCAGCCACAGCAGGCCGAAGGTGACGTGCAGGCCGTGGGTGGCCACCAGCGTGAAGTACGCCGACAGATACGCACTCACGTCCGGGGTGGCGCCTTCATGGATCAGCTCGGCGAACTCATACAGCTCCATGCCGATGAAGACCGCACCGAGCACACCGGTCACGGCCAGCCAGCCCACCACCTGGTTGCGCTTGCCGGCCTGCATGCCGAGCATCGCCACGCCGAAGGTGAAGCTGCTGAGCAGCAGCACCACCGTTTCGGAGAGCACGAAACCGAGCTTGAACAGTTCCTTGCTGCTGGGACCATCGGCCGTCCCGTTGAGCAGCACGCCAAAGGTGGCGAACAGCACCGCGAAGATCAGGCAGTCGCCCATCAGGTACATCCAGAACCCGACGACGGTCTTGTTGCCGTCGTCGTGGTGCTCATGGGCGTGGTCGTGATGACCAGCCGCGAGCTGCCCGGGCTGCGCGGCAGCGGTCAGGGTATCGCCGCTCATGCCTTGGCTCCTTCCATCTGCGCGAAGTGCGCCTCTTCGATGCGCTTCACCTCGGCGGCGGGCACGTAATAGTCCACATCTCGGTCGTACGAACGCAGCACAAAGGTCGCGATCACGCCGATCAGGCCGATGCCTGCCAGCACCCACATATGCCAGACCAGGGCGAAGCACAGGATCAGGCTGAACACCGAGATCACCACACCCGACGCGGTGTTGCGTGGCATGTGGATGTCCTCGTAGCTGTCCTGGCGCTGCCAGGCACGGCCGTGCTGCTTGTCGTCCCAATGCTGCTCCAGCGAGGTGATCGCCGGCAGCTTGGCGAAGTTGTAGAACGGCGGTGGCGAAGACGTGGCCCACTCCAGGCTGCGCGCATTCCACGGGTCGCCCGTGAGATCCATATTGGCCTTGCGGTCACGCACGCTGACGTAGAACTGTATGAACATCGCAGCGACACCGGCGGCAATCACCAGTGCACCGATGGCGGCCACGATCAGCCACGGCTGGTAGCCCTCCACGCCGTAGTGGTTCATGCGGCGGGTCATGCCCTTGAAGCCCAGCACGTACAGCGGCATGAAGGCCAGATAGAAGCCGACCAGCCAGCACCAGAACGAGATCTTGCCCCAGCGCTCGTTGAGGGTGAAGCCAAACGCCTTCGGGAACCAGAAGCTGATGCCCGCCAGGCAGCCGAACACCACGCCGCCGATGATGACGTTATGGAAGTGCGCGATCAGGAACAGGCTGTTGTGCAGCACGAAATCCGCACCCGGAATCGCCAGCATCACGCCGGTCATGCCGCCCAGGGCGAAGGTGACCATGAAGCCGATCGTCCACAAGGTCGAGGAGTGGTAGCGGATCCGGCCGCGATACATGGTGAACAGCCAGTTGAACAGCTTCACGCCGGTGGGGATCGAGATGATCGAGGTCATGATGCCGAAGAAGGCATTCACGTTCGCGCCCGAGCCCATGGTGAAGAAGTGGTGCAGCCACACGAAGAACGACAGGATGCCAATCGACGAGGTCGCATAGACCATCGAGCGGTAGCCGAACAGCGGCTTGCCCGAGAACGTGGCGATGATCTCCGAGAACGCACCGAAGCACGGCAGGATCAGGACGTAGACTTCCGGGTGGCCCCAGATCCAAATCAGGTTGACGTACATCATGGCGTTGCCGCCAGCATCATTGGTGAAAAAATGCATCCCGAAGTAGCGGTCCATGGTCAGCAGCGCCAGGGTCGCGGTCAGCACCGGGAAGATCGCCACGATCAGGATGTTGGTGATCAGCGCGGTCCAGGTGAACACCGGCATCTTCATCAGGTCCATGCCCGGCGCACGCATCTTGAGGATGGTGACGATGAAGTTCAGACCGGTCAGGGTGGTGCCGATGCCGGACACCTGCAATGACCAGATGTAGTAGTCCACGCCCACCGTGGGGCTGTAGTCGATCCCGGACAACGGCGGGTACGCCACCCAGCCGGTCGCGGCGAAATCGCCGACGAACATCGACAGCATCACCAGCACCGCGCCCACCGCCGACAACCAGAAGCTGAGCGAGTTGACGAACGGGAAGGCGACGTCGCGCGCGCCGATCTGCAGCGGCACCACGATGTTCATCAGGCCCACGATCAGCGGCGTCGCCACAAAGAAGATCATGATCACGCCATGCGCGGTGAAGATCTGGTCGTAGTGCTCCGGCGGCAGGTAGCCGGCGCTGTCGTTGGCGGCGATGGCCTGCTGGGCGCGCATCATCAGTGCATCGGCGAAGCCGCGCACCAGCATGACCAGGGCCAGGATGATGTACATCACGCCGATCTTCTTGTGGTCCACCGAGGTGATCCACTCGGTCCAGATATAGCCCCACTTCTTGTAATACGTGATGGCCGCGATGATCGCCGCCCCCAGCAGCAGCGAACCCGCCAGCGCCGACATGATGATCGGATCGTGGTAGGGAATCGCCTCGAGGTTCAACTTTCCAAGCACAATCAGTTCTCCGCGGTACGGCTGGCAGGTGCGGCCAGGCTCACGAGTTGGGTTTTCGCGCCGGGCGCTTCACCGGGCAGGCAGATTTCGTCGTCAGGCATGCCGCCGTAGCGGCGCAGGATGCTGTCGAACAGTCCGGTGTCCACGCTGGCGAAACGCTGCATCGGCGCGCCATGGGTGGGCTTTTCAAGTTCGGCCAGACGGGCCTGGCCCAGGTGTTCGGCGGTGCCGCGCGACTGCGCCAGCCATTGCTCGAAGTCGGCTTCGGTCATGACCCGCGCATCGAACTTCATGTCCGAGAAGCCCGCGCCGCTGTAGGCCGAGGACATGCCGGCATAGGTACCGGGCGTGTGCCCGATCAGGTGCAGCCGGCTCTGCATGGCCGGCATGGTGTAGACCATGCTGCCCAGTTGCGGTACGAAAAAGGCGTTCATCATCGACTCGGAGGTCAGCTTGAACGCGACCGGCGTATCGACCGGCATCACCAGCTCGTTGACCGTGGCCACGTTGTGGTCCGGATAGATGAAGAGCCATTTCCAGTTGAGCGACACCACTTCCACGCGCAGCGGCGCCTTGTCCGATTCGATCGGGCGGTACGGGTCCAGTGCGTGGGTACTCTTCCAGATCAACACGCCGAGGACGACCACGATCAGGCACGGAATCGTCCACACCACCAGTTCGATCGCGGTGGAATGCGACCAGGTCGGTGCGTACGTGGCCTCCTTGTTCGACTCGCGGTAGTGCCACGCGAAGTACAGCGTGAGGATGATCACCGGGATCACCACCAGCAGCATCAGGCCGGTGCAGACCAGGATCAGCTGCATTTCCTGCTCGGCGATGCTGCCCATGGGGTTGAACAGCTCCAGGTTCTTGCACCCGGTGAGCAGTGGCAGCAGTGCTGCCAGGCCGAACCAGCGTCCGGCGCGGGCTCGAGCGGCCAACGCGGCGCGGCGAGCGGGATGTGTAGCGGGGTTCATGCGTGACGGCCCTTCCAACGCAGTGCCGGGCCGGGCGGCCCGGATCATGAAAAGTGGCGAACACCCCCCTGCATGACCGATATGCATGGGGGGTGCCCGCCGCAGCCGCGTACGTTAGGCAACGACATGATCCATACATGATGCGACACACTGTCGCAGCCGCTCTCCCCGGCGCGCGTACCATGCGCGCATGGAATGGAGCCCCCTCATCGCCGATGGCCACGGGCCGGTCTACCTGCGCATCGTGCAGGCGCTGGAACGTGCGGTCTGGTCCGGTGCGCTGCGCCCCGGCCAACGCCTGCCTGCACAGCGCGCGCTGGCGACCGAGCTGGGCGTGGATCTCACCACCGTGACCCGCGCGTTCAACGAGGCGCGCACGCGCGGGTTGATCGATGCACGCGGCCCGCTGGGGTCGTTCGTGGCACCGCCCAAGGTGGAACTGGCGCAGCGGGTGGACCTGAGCATGAACCTGCCGCCGAGTCCCGGCGGCGGCCAGGTGGCGGACATGCTGCGGCGTGGCCTGTCCACGGTGCTGACCCGCAGCGATGCAGGCAATCTGATGACGTATCACGTTGGTGGTGGCAGCCGAGCCGATCAGCTGGCGGCGCAGCAGTGGCTCAAGCCGATCCTCGGCAAAGTGGATGCCGAGGCACTGGTGGTCACCGAAGGCGCACAGGCTGCCCTGTCCGCCCTGGTGCTGGCGCTGACCGATGCCGGTGACACGATTCTGTGCGAGCCGTTGGTCTACCCCGGCCTGCTGCATGCTGCGCGCGTGCTGCAGCGGCGCCTGCAGGTGGTGGAGTGCGACGCGCAGGGCATGCGCCCGGATGCGCTGGCGCGCGCGGCGAAGAAGCACAGCGCGCGGGTGGTCTATCTCAACCCGACCGCACAGAACCCCACCGGCCACACGTTGCCGCCGGAACGCCGTGAAGCGCTGGCCGACGTGGTGCGCACGCAGAACCTGCGGCTGATCGAAGACGACCCTTACTGGCTGCTGGAGAACGAGGCGCCTGCCCCGCTCGCGCTGCTGGCGCCGCAGCACACCTGCTACATCTCCACGCTCTCCAAATGCCTGAGCCCGGGCTTGCACACCGGCTTTGTGCAGCTGCCCGACGGCGTCTCACGCCAAGGCGTGCTGGATGCGCTGCGCGCCGTCAACCTGATGGCACCACCGCTGATGAACGCACTGGTGACGCAGCTGATCCTGGATGGCTCCGCACAGGCGATGCTGAAACTGGTTCAGGAAGAAGCGGCCGAGCGCCGCTATCTGGCGCAGTCCGCGCTGTCGCCACGGTTCCTGCAGCACTGCGCCGGCGTGCATGCCTGGTGCCGTCTGCCGGCGCACTGGACCGCTGCCAGCCTGACCCACGCCGCACGCCTGCAGGGCCTGGGGATCGCACCGTCATCGGCGTTCACCCCGGAGGGCGTGGCGATCAACGATGCGGTGCGGATTTCATTGGGCGCCGCCGCCAACCGGCAGGAACTGCACCGGGCGCTGCGCCAGCTGGATCAGCTGATGCATGTGGCGGCGGCGGAAAGCACGGGTTGGACGGTATGACGCCCGCCTACCGGCCCACTCAGCCCGAAACGGCTTTGGCCTGCTTCCACACGGCTTCAAACTGACTGGCGGTGATGGCGTCATCCGAATCCAGATCCAGCCAGGACAGCGGCTGATCGGACAACGGGAAGCGCTCATCGGCCTGCCCGGATTTGTCGGCCCAGACCAGCACGCTGCGGTAGCTCTCCACCTGCCGCACGATCACATCGCCCTGCGCCTCGAGGTAGATCGTGCCGTTGCCGATCTCGGATTCGGCGGGATGTTTGTAGTGTTTCCGGGGCGTGTTCATGGCGGGGCGATATCTGGCAATGAAAATGGGGCCGGGGAATATACCGTGATCCGCCACCCCCGGTCGGCACTATCTGCCCGGACCGGCGGTAGTGCCAGCCGCTGGCCGGCTCCTGGTAGACCGTAGACAACAAATTACTAGACGACCGGTCTAATCAGGCGTACAGTACGCCCCATGAACTCGACCACCGCCAGCTCCCCCGCCCGCGACACGATCCTGGCCACTGGCCAGCGGATCATGAGCGCCAAGGGTTTTTCCGCGGTCGGCCTCAACGAGGTCCTCGCCGCGGCCGGCGTGCCCAAGGGCTCGTTCTACCATTACTTCGCCTCGAAGGAAGCCTTCGGCGAGGCGATGCTGGAGGACTACTTCACCGCCTATCTGGCCGATATGGACCGTATCTTCCGCCAACCCGGCCAGACCAAGGCCGAGCAGCTTGAGGCCTACTTCCGCGCCTGGCAGGACAGCCAGTCTTTCGAGGACTGCCAGGGCAAGTGCCTGGCTGTGAAGCTTGGCGCCGAAGTAGCGGACCTGTCCGAATCCATGCGCGCCGCCCTTCAGCGCGGCACCACCGGGATCACCGATCGGCTGGCGCGCGCGGTGGCAGCGGGCGTCGCCGACGGCTCAGTGACGGTCCAGGGCCCGCCCGACGCGGTCGCCCGAAGCCTGTATCAGCTGTGGTTGGGCACCAGCATCATGGTCAAGATCGCCCGCACGCCGCGCCCTTTCGACGACGCGGTGGCGTTGACCACCCGTATGCTGCACAGCACCCCCTGACACGGGGAGGTTTTCATACACGTTCTTACCGACGTGTTTTTCTCGGCCCCATCACTAGACGACCAGTCTAATCAAGCACCCACAGGAGCATGACCCATGAAAGTCCTCATCGTTCTGACCTCGCACGACGAACTTGGCACCACCGGCAAGAAAACCGGTTTCTGGCTGGAAGAGCTGGCGGCCCCCTACTACACCTTCAAGGATGCGGGCGCAGAGATCGTGCTGGCCTCACCCAAGGGTGGGCAGCCGCCGCTGGATCCCAAGAGCAACGAGCCGGACTTCAAGACCGACGCGACCCGTCGCTTTGAAGCCGACGCCGATGCCAACGCACAGCTGGCCAACACCGTCCGCCTGGACAGCGTCTTGCAGGCCGACTTCGATACCGTGTTCTATCCCGGCGGCCATGGCCCGCTGTGGGACCTGGCCGAAGACGCCCATTCCATCGCTCTGATCGAGGCGTTCATCGCCGCCGGCAAGCCGGTCGCGCTGGTCTGCCATGCCCCGGGCGTGCTGCGTGACGTCAAGACTGCCGACGGTGCGCCGCTGGTCCAGGGCAAGAACGTCACGGGCTTCACCAACACCGAAGAAGAAGGCGTGGGCCTCACCGACGTGGTGCCCTTCCTGGTCGAAGACATGCTCAAGGCCGCAGGCGGCATTTACACCAAGGGCCCGGACTGGGGCTCGTATGTCGTCACCGATGGCCTGCTGATCACCGGCCAGAACCCCGCCTCGTCTGAAGAAGCGGCTCAGGTCCTGCTCAAGCAGCTGGGCTGAAATAACAGGGACGGAGGTAGTTATTAATTACCTCCGTCCCCGTTAAGAGGTTACTGGGCGCCGTCGCGGGTGACTCGCCAGATCGTGTTGGAGAGGTCATCGGCGACGATCAGCGCGCCGCGCGGATCGACCGTGACGCCCACCGGGCGGCCGCGGGTCTTGCCGTCTTCGCCGAAGAAGCCGCTCACGAAATCGATCGGCTCGCCGGCCGGACGGCCGTTGCTGAAGGGCACGAACACGACTTTGTAGCCGACCGGGGGATTGCGGTTCCAGCTGCCGTGCTCGCCCACGAATACACCATCGGCGAACTGCGTCCCCATCACCTCGGACGAGAAGGCCACGCCCAGTGCGGCCACATGCGAGCCCAGTGCGTAATCCGGGGCAATCGCCGAGGCGACCTTCTCCGGGTTCTGCGGCATCACGCGGCGATCCACATTCTTGCCCCAGTAGCTGTAAGGCCAGCCATAGAAGCCGCCCTCCTTCACCGAGGTGAGGTAATCGGGCACGAGGTTCGGGCCGATCTCATCGCGTTCGTTCACCACGGCCCACAGCGTGCCGCTGCCCGGCTGGATCGCCAGCGCCGTGGGATTGCGGATGCCGGTGGCGTAATCCTTGTGCGCGCCAGTGGCCACATCGATCTGCCAGATCCGCGCGCGATCGATCTCCACCGCCATGCCGCGTTCGGTGATGTTGCTGTTGGAGCCGATACCCACGTACAGATAGCGGCCATCGGCACTGGCGGTCATCGCCTTGGTCCAGTGATGGTTGATGGCGGACGGCAGGTCGGTCAGCTTGACCGGCGCCGCGCTGGCCTTGGTCTGCCCTTCCTGATAATCGAAGCGCACCACCGCGTCCTGGTTGGCCACGTAGATCGCATTGCCTATCAGCGCCAGGCCATAGGGCGCGTTGAGCTTGTCGGCGAAAACCGTCTTCAACTCATAAACGCCATCCCCATCGGCATCGCGCAGCAGGGTCAGGCGGTTGCCACTCTTGACCGAGGTATTGCCCTTGGCCTTGATCTTGCCGGCAATCACATCCTTCGGCTTGAGCGCGGGCGCGCTGCCGCCACGACCTTCAGCCACCAGGATGTCGCCATTGGGCAGCATGAGGGTCTGCCGCGGGATGTTCAGATCGGTGGCAATCGCCGAAATGCGATAGCCCTTGGGCACCGTGGGAAGCATATCGCCCCACTGCGCCGGCTTGGCGATGGTCATGTCCGGCATCAGGCCACGATGCGGCTCGGGCATCTCCGGGCTGCCACCATATTGATCAAGCTGGGGCGCCTTGCCACTGCAGGCCGCCAGAGCGACCGCCAAGGCGGACACCGAGAGCATCCGGAACGTGGTCTGGCGGCTCATCGCACACCTCCCACGCGCAGGCTGGACAGCCCCACCCACGTGGCGATCAGCGCCAGCACCGTCAGGATCACCGAGAGCACCAGGCCCGCCGGCATCACTGCCCACGCGTCGCGCGCATGGTGCAGGCAGTTGATGAAACCCACGCCCCACGTCACCGCCAGAATCACGACATAGGCCAGGTTGCGGCTGCGACGGACCAGGCCGACGATCCCGCACAGCAAGGCGAGCGTTGTCATCACCATCGCGCCGATCAGCAGCCAGGAGGCAAAGTTCGCCCACTGGATCTCGTACGTGCTCCAGTACGCGTAGTCGGCCAGCAGCGCCGCCAGGAACAACGGCAGCACCCCGCCCAATACAGCAGCGTGGAAGGGATGGATGACCCATGATCGGGTCAGGACAACGGTCGAAGCCATGGTGGTCTCCTGATGAGGGGGCGAATCTCACCTGATGCTGCCATCCCCGGCGTGATGGGGGTGCCCATGACTCATCGATCAGCTCGATCCCAGTACGGCGGCGATCCGATCGCCTCGGTGAGGAAGGCCGACACCTCGCGGACCTTGCGTGAGCGCAGTCTGTTTTCCGGCGAGAGCAGCTGCAGATACACCCGTTCGGACTGCGGGGAGAACTCCCAGTCGCCGAGCAGCGTGACCATGCTGCCGCCCCGCAGCGTTTCCGCGTTGAACAGCCAGGTGGGAAACAGCACCACGCCACGCCCTGCAATGGCCGCCGCCAGCAGCGCTTCGGCATTGTTGCTGCGCAGGGGGCCGGTCACGTTCACCGCCTTGAACGGCACCTCCGGCGAGGAACGGAAATACCACTTCTGGATGCCGAGCTGGCCTTTGTAGACCAGGCATTGATGCTGCAGCAGATCCTCCGGCACCACCGGCGTGCCATGCGCGGCAAGATAGGCCGGGCTGGCGGCGAGGATGTTGCGGTGGGGCGCGATGACCTTGCCGATCAGGCCCGAATCCATCAGCAGCCCGACCCGGATGATGATATCCACGCCTTCCTGGACAGGATCGATCAGCGTGTCGGTCAGGGTCAGCTCGACGATCAACTCGGGATATTTCGCCTGCAACGTGTTGACGATGTGTGCGATGTGCAGCCGCCCCAGCGACTCGGGAGCGTTGATGCGGATCAGGCCGCGCAGCTCGGCGTCGCGGCCTTCCAACTGCCCGACCGCGTCATCGAGCAGGTCCACAGCGTCCCGCACCTGCTGATGGAACTGCTCCCCCGCCTCGGTCAACCGGACCGCCCGGGTGCTTCGGTAGAACAGCTGGTGCCCCACGTCCTGTTCAAGCGCCGCGATGAAGCGCGACACCGATGAGGCTGGCACCCGGTATTGGCGCGCCGTGGCCAGGAAGCTGCCGGTGGCGGCGACGGTGAGGAAATAGCGGAGGGCTTTGAGCTGCATGGGGACGCCTTGGAATCCTGATTGCTTGTTCCGCAATAGTCATTTGCCGAATCACCGCATTGTGGCCGATATCGCACGCCCATACGATGAGGTGAAGCGCATGGCGGACCCGCCACGCCCTCCCCCGTCGCCCCCTCAGGAATCCCCATGAGCTCTCTTTTCAATACGTTCGACCTCGCAGGCATGCCGCTGCGCAACCGCGTGGTCATGGCCCCGCTGACCCGTGCACGCGCCCCGCAGGATGCCGCTGATGAGCGAACCGCCCTGTACTACGCCCAGCGTGCCACCGCCGGCCTGATCGTCAGCGAAGGCACGCCCATTTCCCGCGAGGGCCAGGGCTATCTGTTCAATCCCGGCATCTTCACGGCCGAGCAGATCGCCGGCTGGCGCCTGACCACCGATTCGGTCCATGCGCTGGGCAGCCGGATGTTCGCGCAGATCTGGCATGTCGGTCGCGTCTCGCACCCCACCATCCAGGCCAACGATGCGCGTCCGGTCAGTGCCAGTTCGAAGCTGCCGGTCGGCGCCCAGGCATTCGGCTACAACGAGCAGGGCCAACCCGCGCTGGTCGCCGCCCCGGTGCCGCGCCAGCTGGAGACCGAAGAGATTCCGCGCATCGTGGCGGAGTTCGCGCAGGCAGCCGCCAATGCCATCGAGTCCGGCTTCGACGGCGTGGAAATCCACGGCGCCAACGGCTACCTCCACGAGCAGTTCATCAATCCACAGGTGAATGACCGCACCGACCAGTACGGCCCGCAGTCGCTGGACAATCGCCTGCGCTTCACGCTGGAGGTGATCGACGCCGTGGTCGCGCGTATCGGCGCCGCACGGACCGCCATCCGGCTCTCGCCCTATGGCCAGTTGTTCGACATGCCGCACTACCCGGAAATTGACGCCACCTATACCGCACTGATCCAGGCGATCGGGCAGCGTGGCCTGGCCTACGTGCACCTCATGGACCAGTCCGGTTTCAAGGTCGGCCAGAAATCGGTCGATGGCGCTGGCGATTCGGGCTTCGGTGGTCTGTTGCGCACGTTGAAGCCGCATCTGCCCGGGACCGCCCTCATCCTTGCCGGCGGCATGACCCGTGAGCGGGCCGAGCAGCTGATTGGTGCGGGCCTGATCGACCTGGCGGCCTTCGGCACCCCGTTCATCAGCAACCCGGATCTGGTGGCGCGCCTGCAGAACGGCTGGCCGCTGGCGCCCGCCGATCGGGACACGTTCTATGGAGGTGGCGCCACCGGGTATATCGATTACCCGGCATACGCCACGACCCACGAACAGGCAGCCTCCGAGGCCGCCTGACGGAACGGACACGCGAACGGGGGGACATCCGTCCCCCCGTTTGTGCATCCGTCTGCGCAATGGCCGCAGCCGCTACTTGCCTGTCACCGCGTCCTGCAGCTTCTCCACCGCCTGGTCGGCCGTGAACGTGTTCGGCTTCTGGATCTTCGGGAACTCCACGAAGGTCTCATTGAACTTGGTGAGCAGTGCGATCGCGCCGTACACGATGTAGACGTGGTTGATGTACCAGTCCCAATAGGTATTGGACGTCACGTCCGCGAACTCGTACGGATCGGTACGCAGGTTGTAGATCTTGGGTGTCCGCATCACCGTGAACGGCTCCCCCCAGATCTGCATGGTGCCTTTGCAGCGCTGCTCGATGAAGGTGATCTTCCAGTTGTCGTAGCGGATACCGAGCGTGTCGCCGTCGTCGGAGATGTAGACGAACAGCTTGCGCGGCGATTTTTCTTCCTTGCCGGTGAGGTACGGCAGCAGGCTGACACCGTCGATGTGGTTCTTGTAGGTCCGCCCGATCGCCTGAACGCCCTTCTTGAGGTCGTTGACCACTTCCTTGTTGCCCGCCAGTTCCAGGAAGGTGGGCAACCAGTCATGGTGCTGGACGATCTCATTGGAGATCGTGCCCGGCTTGATCTTGCCGGGGTAACGGGCAACCAGCGGAATCCGGAAGGCGCCTTCCCAGTTGGTGTCCTTTTCGCTGCGGAACGGGGTCATGCCGCCATCCGGCCACGAGTTGCGGTGCGGTCCGTTATCCGTGGAATAGACCACCATCGTGTCGTCAGCGATACCCAGCTCGTCCAGATAGTCCAGCAGCGAGCCCACGTTCTTGTCGTGGTCGATCATGGTGTCGTGATACGGCGACTGCCAGCGCCCGGCCTGCCCCAGGCTCTCTTCCTTGGTATGTGTGATCAGGTGCATGTGGGTGAAGTTGACCCAGACGAAGAACGGCGTGTCATCGTCCGTCGCTTTCTTGATGAAGCCCTTGGCGCGCTCGGCGAAGTCGTCATCGCAGGTCAGCATGCGCTTTTTGTCCAGCGGGCCGGTGTCTTCGATCTTCTGCCGGCCGACCCTGCCCCAGCGCTTCTGCTCGGTGCTGTCATCGGTATCGGAGGCAAAGCTGTGGATCACGCCCCGCGGCTTGATCGTCTCGATGAAGTCGCCGAATTCGTCCTTGGGGAAGTAGTCGTACATCTCCGGCTCTTCCTCGGCATTGAGGTGGTACAGATTGCCGTAGAACTCATCGAACCCATGGTTGGTGGGCAGCATGTGGTTGAGGTCGCCCAGGTGGTTCTTGCCGAACTGCCCGGTGGTGTAGCCCTCGTTCTTCAACAAGGCTGCAATGGTCACGATCTTTTCGTTCATGCCGACCGGCGCGCCAGGGATACCCACCTTGGACAGGCCCGTGCGCAGCACGCTCTGGCCAGTGATGAACGATGAGCGCCCCGCCGTGCAGGATTGCTCACCGTACGAATCCGTGAACATCACCCCCTCCTTGGCGATGCGGCCGATGTTCGGGGTCTGATAACCCATCAACCCGTGCGAGTAACAGCTCAGGTTGGAGATGCCGATATCGTCCCCCCAGATGACAAGGATGTTGGGCTTCTTTGCGGATGAACTGGGCTTCTTCTTTGCGGATGAGCTGGCCATGCACTTCTCCGACGACGGTGGTGCTCAATAGTCCGTGTCGGTCATCGTCGCGGCCAGCGTGTTTCTACTTAGATGGCATCAGTAAGTCTTCGCCACACCGGCTCATCCCTCCCAGCTCACCCCTTTGGGCGCACTGGAAAACCCCGCGGCCCGCAGCGCGTCCATCACGCCATCGCGCCGGGCCGGTGCGTCGTTGATCAGCTCCACCGTGAACGAGGTGCGTCTACCCCGTCGCAAGGCACTGACCAGGGCCTGTGAGGCGGCGGCCGTGGTGTCGGCCAGCGACGCATCATTCCCATCGAAGAAGGTGAGCAGCGTGCGGCCGCCCTGCGCCAGATACATCAGCAGGCGCCCCCCGCCGATCACCACCAGGGCACCGGGCCGGCGTACCGGCCGCACGCTGGAGGGGTGCAGTGGCCAAGGCAGCACGGTGCCGAACGGATTGGCCGGGTCCACGGCAGACACCCCGACAGCGACCGCCACCGCCTCGGGGCGCAGGGCATCGGCGATCCCGCGCAGGTGATCCACGATCAGCCTATCGGCGAACTGCGCACCGCCCAGTCCGTCCACGAAACGGCCGCGCAGTACACGCCCGGCATCCTCCATGCCGCGATACACCTGCTGCAGTGCCGGGAAGCCGCCAGCGATCCCTTCGGCCATGGCCGCACCACGGGTTACGATGCCATGCCGGTCCAGCAGACCGTCGGCCAGGGCCACCGCGCGTACCGTATCGCTGACCACCTCACGCTGCAGCAACGACCAGCGCCCGGCCAGGGCGGGCGCGGCGAAGCTGGCGATCACCGTCGGTGTGCCGTCCGCCAAGGGGGTGTCGTGCATGGGAATGCCACGGAAGCCCCGGCTGCGTCGTGATGCACGCGCCACCCGCGGCCGTGGCGCGCGGGTCGCGTGCATGCCGCGCAGCGGCGCCCACAGATCGGTGGTCAGATAGCCCGACCAGGCCAGGTCCCACAGCGCGGCATGCAGCTGTTCGGCGGTGATGTCGATCGCCGGACGCCCGGCACGGGCCCAATGACTGCCGACCGCGGTGACCAGCTGCCGCGCGAAATACGCACCGCCGTCGGCCAGGACCTGCAGCAGTGCCTCCTGCAGCGGCGACAACTCCGCCGCGGCCGGGAGAGCAGGCAGCGTCTCGGCGGCGACGTCCTGCAGGTGCAGCGACACCAGGCCATCCTCCTCGCCAAGCCGCCCGTGCCCGGCCCAGACCACGGTACCGGTCGCAAGCAGCTCATCGAGCAAGGCCGGTGCGTAGTCGACCACGCGTGCCGGCAGCACCTGCTGTTCCCAGATCGAGGCCGGCAGCGCCACGCCGGCCAGCAGTTCCACCACGCGCAGCACGCCGTCGATGCCTTCCAGTGCGCCTGAACTGCGGGTCGTGATGCCACGTGCGGCCTGCTCGGCGTCGGCGAGCAACCCATGGCGCTCAAGCAACAGCAATGCATAGGCGTCACGCGTGACCGGCCGGGTCGCCTCGCGTGCCTGCTGCAGCGAGCGCACCCGCAGCCGACGAAACACCGCCTCGCCCACCCATTCATGGCGCGCCAATGGCGCCGGTTCGGCAGCGGCGTCGACCGGCTCCGCGTCGCGGCGGGACACGCCGAAGCTGCCTTTGAGCAGCTTGCCCTGGACTTCCAGCTGCGCCAGTGCGGCATCGGCCACCGCCACGCCCAGTCCGAACGCGGCGGCCACCTCGGCGGTGGTGAACGGCGCATGGGTCCGTGCATACCGGCCCAGCAACTCGCCCAGCGGGTCCGACGAGGCCTGCAGGAAGGCGGCCGGCACGCCCGGCGGAAGGGGGACGCCCAAGGCATCACGCAGACGCGCAGCATCCTCGATGGCGGCCCAATGCACGCGGCCGTCGATCCGGACCTGGATCGCACGCCGCTCGGCGGTGAGTGAGGCCAGATCGCCAGCGGGATCGTCCTCCACGAGCCGCAGCGCAAGCGCGTCATCGGTGAGCGGCCCCAGCTCCCTCAACAGGTCCGCGATGCCTTCTTTACCGCGCGCGCGACGGTCGGGCGCCAGGCGCTGCAGCTCGCGGCCCACCTGCTCCACCACGCCGGCGTCGAGCAGTTCGCCCAGATCGACCTGGCCAAGCAGATCGCCGAGCAGGCCGCTGTCGAGCGAAAGGACCGAGGCGCGACGTTCGGCCAGCGGCACATCGGTGCCATACATGAACTCGGCGACATAGCCGAACAGCAGGTTCGCCGCGAATGGCGATGGCACCTCGGTGGTGACATCGGCGATCGCCACGCGGCCGTCGGCGAGCCGCTGCATCAGCGCATCCAGCGCGTCGAGATCGTAGACATCCTGCAGGCACTCGCGCGCGGTCTCGATCAGGATCGGGAACGCCGGATACGCCTGGGCAATGGCCAGCAGCTCACCGGCGCGCAGGCGCTGCTGCCACAGCGGTGAGCGGCGGCCCGGCGTGCGCCGTGGCAGCAACAGCGCGCGTGCGGCACATTCGCGGAAGCGCGCGGCGAACAGGGCCGAGCCGCCCACGGCGCGCGTCACGTCGCTGCGCAGCCGCTCGGGCTCGAACAGGAACAGCTCCGCGCCCGGCAGGCGCCCTTGCGCGTCGGGCAGCCGCGCGATGATGCCGTCGTCGCTGGCCACCACCGCCGGATCCGCACCCCAGCGTTCGCGGATGCGCGCGGCCACCGCCAGCGCCCACGGATCGTGCACCCGGCGCCCATAGGGCGAATGCAGCATCAGCCGCCAGTCGCCGGCCTCGTCGCGGCAGCGCTCCAGCACCAGGGTGCGATCGGTGGGCAGCAGGCCGGTGGCCTCGCGCTGTTCGGCCAGCAGGCCGGCGATGTTGGTGATGGCGTTGTCCGCCAATCCGGCCGCCTGCAGGCGCTCGCGCAGTGCGGGCGACGGGCCCGCTTCGGCCGCGGCAGCATCCAGCGCACCGATGAAGGCGCCGACCGCCTCACCCAGCTCCGCCGGCCGGCCGACGCCCTCGCCCCGCCAGAACGGCAAGCGCGCCGAGCGCCCCGGGGCCGGGGTCACCACGACCTGATCGTGGGTGATCTGTTCAATCCGCCAGGAGCTGGCGCCCAGCGTGATCACATCGTTGACCCGCGATTCGTGGACCATCTCCTCATCGAGCTCCCCGACCCGGCGCGAACCGGCGCGCTCCTCACCTTCGGGCAGGATCACGCTGAACATGCCGCGGTCCGGGATGGTGCCCCCGCTGGTGACTGCCAGCTGCTTCGCACCTGGCCGGGCGCTCAGTTCGCCGGTGTCGCGGTTCCAGACCAGCCGCGGCCGGAAGCCGGCGAAGTCGTCGGAGGGATAGCGCCCGGCCAGCATGTCCAGCGTGGCATCGAATGCGCTGCGAGGCAGCGAGCGGTAGGGCGCCGCGCGGCGCACGCGCGCATACCACGCCTCCACGTCCAGCGTATCCATCGCGGCAGCGGCCACCGTTTGCTGGGCCAGCACGTCCAGCGGGTTGCGCGGCGGATCGATGGCTTCGATCTCACCAGCCAGCATGCGCTCCACCGCCACGGACGCATCGATCAGATCGCGCCGCGTGCGTGGGTAGACCAGACCGGTAGAGATGCCGCCAACCTGGTGGCTGGCCCGCCCCACCCGCTGCAGCGCGCTGGCGACCGAAGGCGGCGCGGCGACCTGGATCACCAGATCGACCAGCCCCATGTCGATGCCCAGTTCCAGGCTGGAGGTGGCCACGACACAGCGCAGTTCGCCGGACTTGAGCGCCTGTTCGATCTCACGGCGCTGTTCCTTGGAGACGGAGCCATGGTGCGAGCGGGCGATCAGTGCTTCCGCGCCGGCGGCACGCCCGGCGGTGCCGCCGTTGAATGATCCGTAGTGCTCGGGCGCAGGCGCGGGTGCAGCGGTTGGCGCCGATGCCGGGAGCTGGCCACGGGCGACACGGTCGGCATGCAGTTCATTCAACCGGGCGGTCAGCTTTTCGGCCACGCCCCGCGAGTTGGCGAAGACGATCGTCGAACGCCGCGCCAGCACCTGGTCCAGGATGCTGGCCTCCACATGGGGCCAGATCGAGCCGAGCCGCCCGGAAGACGGCGGTGCATCGACCGCACCGGGATGCGGCGGAATGTCCGCCATGTCTTCCACCGGCACCACGATCCGGACATCCAGCGCCCGCTGCGACGGCGGATGGACCACGGTGACAGGGCGGTCGCCCCCAAGGAATCGCGCAACCTCTTCAACCGGCCGCACGGTGGCCGAGAGACCAATGCGCTGCGCAGGCACCTGCAGCAGCGCATCCAGCCGCTCCAGGCTCAGCGCCAGATGGGTGCCGCGCTTGCTGCCGGCCACCGCATGGATTTCATCGATGATGACGGTATGCACCTCGCGCAACGTCTCGCGCGCCTGCGAGGTCAACATCAGGAACAGCGATTCGGGCGTGGTGATCAGAATGTCCGGCGGACGTCGCAGCAGCCGCGCCCGCTCCGCCGCGGTGGTGTCCCCGGTCCGGATCGCGACGGACAGGGTGACCGCTGGATCGCCGCGACGCGCACGCTCGGCACTGACGCCCTCCAACGGGATCTGCAGATTGCGCTCGACATCGGCGCCCAGCGCCTTGATCGGAGAGAGATACAGCACGCGGGTGCCGCGCTTGCTGCGCGTTGCCGCCTCCGACCGCCCACCGCCCTGGTGCTCTCCACTGCGGAACAGCTGGTCGATCGCGTGCAGGAACGCCGCCAGGGTCTTGCCCGAGCCGGTCGGCGCGATGACCAGCGTATGCTGGCCGGCGCTGATCGCCGCCCAGGCGTGATCCTGCACCGGGGTGGGTGCCGCGAACGCCGCGGTGAACCACGTGCGCGTGGCCGGGGCGAAGGTGGCCAGTGCGTCGGGGAGGGAAGTGTTCGAGATGGGCATGCAGCAACGAGACTAGGCCAGCGCTCGTGGCGCAGGCGTCAATGCGGCCGTGTGGCGGCGCCTTCGCTCCGGGTCGCCGGATACTGTGAGGCGCCACGGATCAGTGAAAACCCCGGAACGTCGCCGTCCGGTGTGCGCTGAACGTCGATGGCCATATCCTGCGCGGTCATGAAATACCGGGTCGGCGATTGCGCGAACAGCTCCATCCGCTGTTGGCCGAACAACTCACTCTGGAAGTACAGACGCTCCCCGTCGGCGATGAGCCTGGCCGGTTTGCCGGCAAGTTCGTAGCTGCCAGCCGCAGCGCGGTTGAGCGCGGGGTCTGCCGGGATCGCGGCCTTCTCGATCTGCTGGAACTCCGGCCAGCCATACTCCGCCGCGACGCTGCCGATGATCTCTTCAATCAGCGCCGCACCGTTATCGCTGTTGGTCAGTACGACAACGCCCTGGCCGGTGTGAGTGTAGCCATAGAAGCGCGAACGAAACCCGGTGGTCCCGCCGCTGTGACTGAAACTGGTGCCTTGGCCCAGTGGCTCCACATAAAACCCCAGCCCATACTCTCCGAGACCCCTGCTCAGCAGGCTGGTGCTCGTCACGCGGGACAACAGCGTGCCGGGGCAACCATCGTTGGCCTTCTGGATATCGATGACCATCCGTGCCAGATCGGTCGGCGTTGTCCACAGGCCGGCCGCCGCGGATTCCGGCTGCACCTTCCAGCCACCCGCGACAGCCTTGCCTTCCCCATCGTAGGCGTGGGCAGCACGCGCTTGCCAGCTCGCGGGGAGTACTGCTGCGAAGCTGCTGTCGCGCATCCCCAACGGATCCAGCACGAGTGCCTGCATCAACTGCGGGAACGGCTGCCCGCCAGCCTCGGTCATCATCTGCTGCACCACCGTGTAGCCACCACCGGAGTACACCCATTCGGTCCCTGGCGTGGCTTCCACACGGATCGGATCGGAGTTCGCCGGTGGGATGCCGTCCAGTATCTGCAGCAGAGTGGGAACCGGCTGTCCCGCCGCATAGCCGTAGAAGCCATGCACCGTCATACCGGCGCTGTGATTGAGCAGCGCGCGCAGCGTGACCGGATGGCCATCGGTGAAACGGTTGTCCGGAATTTTCCACGCACTGAGTTGCGTATTGGCCGGCGCGTCCAATGAAAGCCTGCCCTGCTCGACCAGGCGCATTGCCCCAACGGCACTGACCGACTTGCTGACCGACGCCGCCTGGAACAGCGAACGGGTGGTGGCGGGCTGTCGCGTGGCGATATCAAGCACGCCGTAGGCACGGGTCCACTCCATCCGGCCCTTCTCGATCACCGCAATGCTGACCGCCGGCACCTGATGGAATGCCATACGCTCCGCCAGGTTCCACGTCTGGACCGGCGCACCTTTGACTCTCACCGGTGTGGACAGCCCGCGTTCCACGTTGGCGATCCGCGCCTGGATGGCCGGGGCAAGGACGCCGGCGCCATCTTCGACTGCGGACGCTTCCGCCATCGCACAGGGGGTCACCAGCAAGAGCGCGGCACATAACAGGACGTGACTTGGCAGCATGGCAGAGCGTTATCCGTGGCGTCGGAGAGCAAGACGGTCATCGAACGCCTGAAGCGGACGACAGCGGAGTGTAGGGCCTGCACGCCAGGATGGGGATAGGGCCGCCAACCGCTTCCGCTCGCCCCTGATGCGCTGCCACTCGTCACTTCACCCCCGGCATCCGGCCCCACGCCCTAGCAGGCGGGCGTCTGCGGGGCCACGCTCGCTACATCGAACCCAACGCCCGCCGCAGGAAGAACCTTCATGAAACGACGCGATTGCCTCAAGGTCGGCCTGACCCTGCCGCTGCTGCCAATGTTGTTCAAGGCAGGCCCCGCCTTGGCGACCAATGGTGCCCGCGTGCGGCCGGGCAGCGCCGGGTGGCCCGTCGCCGCCGAGTGGGATCAGCTGTCCCGTGCAGTCGGCGGTCGGCTGTCGGTCCCGCAGTCCCCCTTTCTCGCTGATGCCGCCACCCGCGCCGCCGCGCTGGAGCAGCTGCAGAATCCGTTCTTCCTCGGCGATGCGCCCGCGCTCACCCAGACCAGTGGTTACTTCGGCGCATGGCGGTCAGTGCCCAGCGCGAAGGTGGTGGCCGCCGCCAACAGCGCTGATGTGGCCGCCGCGGTGAACTTCGCCCGCACCCACCGCCTGCGGCTGGTGGTCAAAGGCGGCGGGCACAGCTATCACGGGACCTCCTGCGCGCCGGATTCGCTGCTGGTCTGGACCCGCGCGATGAACCAGGTCGAGCTGCACGATGCCTTCGTCGCCCACAACGCCCGCCCGGGTACGGCGCCGCAGCCGGCGGTGAGCGTGGGCGCCGGGGCGATGTGGATCGATGCCTACGATGCGGTCACCACCCGAGGCGGACGCTATGTCCAGGGCGGCGGCTGCACCTCGGTGGGCGTGACCGGCCTGGTCACCGGCGGCGGCTTCGGCAGTTTCTCCAAAGCGCATGGCACGGCCGCGGCCAGCCTGCTCGAAGCCGAGATCGTCACCGCCGACGGGCAGATCCGCACCGTCAACGCCGACAACGATCCGGAGCTGTTCTGGGCGTTGAAGGGCGGCTGCGCCGCGAGTTTCGGGATCGTCACCCGGATGACGCTGCGCACCCATGCCCTGCCCGATACCTTCGGCGGCGTCTCCTGCCAGATCCAGGCCAGCGACGCCGCCAGCTGGCGGATCCTGGCGGCGGAGATGCTCCGCTTCTACCGCGACACGCTGTGCAACCCGCACTGGGGTGAGCAGTTCACGTTCAAAGACACGCGCCGGCTGTCGATCTCGATGGTGTTCCAGGGTCTGTCGCGCGACGCTGCCGAAGCGACCTGGACGCCGTTCCTGGACTGGATCCGCGCCCGGCCGGCATACACCATCACCGACCCCCTGCAGGCACTGGCGATGCCGGCCAGAGACTTCTGGGACGCGGACTTCTTTCGCCAGCACGCCCCTGCCCTCATTGCCGAGGACACCCGCGCAGGCGCCTCCTCCCGGCACATGCTGTGGAAGGGCGACCAGGGCCAGGTCGGCTGGTTCCTGCATGGCTACGCATCGGCGTGGCTGCCATCGGGATTGTTGGAGGATGCGCAGCGTGACCGGGCTGCTGCGGCAATCTGCGCCGCGGCCGATCACATGGATGTCGGCATGCACTGCAACAAGGGCCTGTTCGGTGCACCAGCGGAAGCGCTGGCCGCCAGCCGCGATACGGCCACCCATCCGGCGGTGCTCGATGCTTTCGCCCTGGCGATCATCGGCAATGCCAGCGGGCCGATGTATCCCGGCCTGGGGCGCACGGTGGATGAGCCTCGCGCACGCCGGGGTGCGTTGAACGTGGCGCGTGCCTACCAGGCCCTGAGCGTGGTGGCACCGTCCGCCCCGGCCTATGTCTCGGAAAGCGACTACTTCCAGAAGGACTGGCGGCAGGCGTTCTGGGGGCCGAACTACCCACGGCTGCAGGCCGCCAAGCGCCGCTACGATCCGCAGGGCCTGTTCGTGATCCATCACGGCGTGGGCAGCGAGGACTGGAGCGCGGATGGCTTCGAGCGCGTCGGCAGCTGACGGCGCGGCAGCACACCTCCCCCCGAGCGCACGCGTGACGATCAATACGTGCGCTGGCGTGCGTGCTGGCGTAGCCTGCCCGCAGCCTGCCCGCCAACGGAGATCGCCCTGTGATTCCGACCACGCCCGCCCGCCGACTTCCCGCCCTGCTCGCACTCGCCATCGCCGGGACCCTCACGCTTGCATCCGCGGGGGCACATGCACAGGCGCCGACCACGACAGCCGCGCCTGCCGCCGCCGGGTTCAATGCGCTGCTCGATGCGCAGACGATGGCGGCGATCAACGCCGATCCGGAGCTGCGTACGATGCTTGGCATCAGCGGCGATGCCGCCGGTGATCTGTCCGGCCAGCTGACCGACGTCTCGCTGGCCCGGCGCGAGATCAACCGCCGCTTTCTTGTCGACAATCTGGCGCAGATCCGCGCCTGGAAAGGCGCACCGCTGGACCCGCAGCAACGCCTCAGCGACGGCCTGGCGCGCTGGTTCTACCAGACCCAGATCGATCTGATGGCCGTGCCATGGGCCGCGGCCTGGTTGCCGGTGGGCGGCAGTACCTACGCGATCGACCAGCTGTTCAGCCTGCCGGTCAACCTGCCGCAGTTCATGGACAACCAGCATGCGGTAACCGACGAGGCGAGCGCCCACCGCTACATTGAACGGCTGCAGGCGATGGGCACCAAGCTGGACCAGGTCCGCGCGAACGTGGACATGCAGGCCCAACAGGGCGTGGTGCCGCCGGCAGTTGCGCTGGAAGGCGCGGCCAACCAGTACCGTGCCCTGCTGAAACCGGCGCCGCAGGACAGCCTGTGGGTGCAGTCATTGCAGCGCAAGCTGGACAAGGTGCCGTCCATCCCGGCGGCCCGGCGCGCTGAACTGATCGCGCAGGCAACGGCCGCGGTGCGAGACGCAGTGAATCCGGGGTATCAACGCCTGCTCGACAACGTGCAGGCCACGCTGGCGACCCACCCCGGCAACAAAGGCGTATGGGCGCTGCCGGAGGGCAAGGCGTACTACGACGCGGCACTGCGCTGGTACACCAGCACTGATCTGGATGCCGATGCGATCCACCAGATCGGGCTGCGCGAAGTGGCCCGGCTGGACAAGACGATGGATGAACGCCTGAAGCAGCTTGGCCTGCGCGAGGGCAGCGTGGCCGCCCGCATCGAACAGCTACGCAAGGACCCGCGTTATCTTTACGAGGACAGCGACGCCGGCCGCAGGCAGCTGATCGGCGACATCGAACAGCGACTGCAGAATCTCGATCCGATCCTCCCAACCTACTTCGGCCATCTGCCGACGCAGAAGCTGCTGGTGCAGCCGGTACCCACGCACATGCAGGCCACCTCGCCCGGCGGCTACTACTACCCACCGGCGATGGACGGCTCACGGCCGGGCACGTTCTTCATCAACCTGGGCGACATCGCCTCCAATACGCGATGGAGCATTCCGACCCTCACCTACCACGAGGGATCGCCGGGGCATCATTTCCAGATCTCGATCGGCCAGACCCTGACCGATCTGCCGATGCTGCGGCGGAGTCTCAACCCGAGTGCCTTCAGTGAAGGCTGGGCGCTGTATGCCGAGCAGCTGATGGCCGAAACCGGCGTGTACCGCGATGACCCCGCCGGTGATCTGGGCCGTCTGCAGGCCGAGATGTTCCGCTCGGTGCGGCTGGTGGTCGATACCGGCCTGCATCGCAAACAGTGGACACCCGAGCAGGCCATCGCCTACATGCAGGACAAGACCGGCATGACCCCGGCCGACGTGCGCATCGAGGTTTACCGCTACCTGGTACAGCCTGGTCAGGCCGCTTCCTACAAGATGGGCCAACTGCGGCTGCTGGAATTGCGTGAGCAGGCACGCAGGGAACTGGGCGAGCGTTTCGACATCCGCGCCTTCCACGATCTCATCCTGGGCAACGGGGCCCTGCCGATGACGGTGGTCACCCAGGCGGTGGAGGCATGGATCGCGGCGGGTGGACCATCTTCGCGCGGCATCGACGCCACCCTCACCCAGCACTGACAGATAAAAATAAGTCGATCGCACTGCATCCGCCCCGACACTCCCGCCGTAATTGAAGGTGCGTCATACCGGCGCATCCATTTGGGAGTTTGGTCATGAAGATCCAGTTTGCAGGCCTTGTACTGATCGGCTGTCTCGCTGCTACCGCATCCCCGCTCGTCTTCGCGCAGGCGCCGGCCCCCATGGCGGGCGCGCAGCACAGCAACCCGATGGTGGGCGGCGCAGCGATGTATGCCAACAAGGACATCATCGACAACGCCGTCAATTCCAAGGACCACACTACCCTGGTGGCTGCGGTCAAGGCAGCCGGTCTGGTCGATACGCTCAAAGGCGCCGGCCCGTTCACCGTGTTCGCACCGACCAATGCGGCGTTCTCCGCCCTGCCCAAGGGTACGGTGGAAGGCTTGCTGAAGCCTGAGAAAAAGGCCGACCTGACCAAGATCCTGACCTATCACGTCGTGCCGGGCGCAGTCACCAGCACCGACCTGATGGCCAAGATCAAGCAGGGCGGTGGCAAGGCCAGCCTCACCACCGTCGAAGGTGAAGCGCTGACGGCCCGCGTGGTCGGCAAGGGCATCACCCTGACCGACAGCAAGGGTCAGGTAGCCAACGTCACCATTGCCGATGTGAAGCAGAGCAATGGCGTGATCCACGTGATCAACAAGGTGCTGATGCCGTAACCGGATACGGCGGTCGCAGCATGCCCGCGGCCGCCCCGGGTGGGAGGAAGAGATGACCTGGCGCGCCGTCTTCAGAACGATGACGGGGGAGACATCACGCTGTGCGAACGGCGCGCCAGGTCAAGACGGTCCCTCGCCGGCGCACGTTTGCGCCGACGGGGTATGCGGGAGTGTCGTCGTTTGTCATGACGCCGCGGTTCAGCGCGGCAGTGCCCTGCCCGACAACTCCACGCGGCGGTTGGGCGCCAGGCAGACAATCAAGGCCTTACGCTGCGCCTGCTCGCACTGCACCAGCGGGTCCGCTTTGCCGCGTCCTTCGGCAACGATGGCCGCTGCTGGCACGCCGCCAGCGATCAGTGCATTGCGCACCGCTTCGGCGCGACGCTGGGACAGCACCAGGTTGTACCGGTCGCTGCCGATTCGGTCTGTATAGCCGATCACCTGGATGGTCTGCACCCGGCTGGCATCTCGCACCTGCTGCAGCAGTGCCGTGACATTGTCGCGCCCTTCGAATGTGAGAACGGCACTGTCGAAGGCGAACATCGCATCGGCGGACAGACGCAGTGGCTCAGCCGGCATCGGCGCAGGTGCCGGAGGTGCGGGTGGACGTGGCGGTTCCAGCACGGCCGCGCAGGCCTGCGGCTTCCAGTGCGCGGCGTGGGCGACGCCCTTGCCGTCGAACTCGACCTTGAACTGACAGGTGAAGTAGTCGCCGCCCGGGCTGCTGCGGAAGTTGAACAGGTAATTCCACTCGCGCACGCCCCACATACCCTCACCAAAGTGTGGCGTGCCCAGCAGTGCGTACAGCTGGCGTTTGCTCATGCCACGGGCGAACAGGCGCAGGTTGTCGACGTCCACGAACAGTCCCTCCTTCAAGCTGGCTTTGCCCGGATCCGGGAAGTTCGCTGCGTCGGCATCAATGGCAATGCCGGGCGATGCGGGACGCGGGTCGCCGTGGCTGGCGCAGGCACTCAACAGCAGTGCGGCCAGGCTCAGGCCCAGTGAGCGCATCAGCGGCTGCTGGGCGGTGAATCCGGGTTGCGTGGACATGGTCTCCCCCTGTAAGCGTTGAATGCGGACCACGAGCCGGTGCCGGTGGCTGTCCGGCACCGGACGTGCTCACCACTGGATGCCGGCACCTACCGCGACGCCACCGTCGCCGCGGCTGTTGGTTGAACCGCTGAACTTGTAGATCCAGCGGCCGCCCTCGGAGACTCCCGAGATGCCCACCGCCACGCCGGATTCACCGTTGAAGCTGCCTGCGGCAAGCGAGGCCATGCTGCGGCCAGCCTCATAGGGTTGCGGCAAGGCCGCCACCGCCATCGCCGAGGCGACGCCGGCCGAGGCGCGGTTGTCGGTCTTCTGCAGGTTGCGATCGAACGAATCCATGCGTTCGTCGGTATAGGCCTTGGACCAGTCCAGGGTCTGGGCCATGCCGCTGCGCAGTTGGTCGACGTTGACGGCATCGGTACCGGCCGTGCCGGGGGCGACATTGCGAACCGTGGTCGGGCCGGTGGCGGTGCTGCCCAAGGTCACACTGTTGAGGTTGGTGGTTCCATTGATGTTGCTGTCATAGCGGATCGTGCCCTGCTGCGAGGCCTGCAGCTGGCGGACGTTGACCGCGTCGGTGGCCTGGCTGCCATCGGCAACGTTGGCGATCTGCCGCTCGGCGCCACTGCTGCCCACCGAGACCGTGTTGGCACGGTTGGCCACCGAACCGGCGCCGAGCGCAACGCTGTTGCTGCCTTGTGCGCTGGCACCGTTGCCCAGTGCGGTCGCGTTGCTGCCCGCCGCGACAGCGCCGGCACCGCCGGCCACCGCGTTGTCACCGCTCGCCGCCGGTGCAGCCAGGGCCTGCGTGTTGTTGACCTGGAACATGCCGGACGTGCCGTTGTTGATGTTGTTGATCTGCGTATCGGTGTACGTCCTGGACTCGCTGATGGCGTAGTTCACGCCGTTCTGCAGCTGGCCGACGTTGACTGCGTCGTAGCGCTCCGAGCCGTCGGCCACGTGGGTGACCTTGCGCTCGGCCCCGGTGCTGCCAACGGCCACTTCACCCACCGAGTTGCTGGCCCCGGCCTGGCCATAGGCACCGGTGTAAGCGGTCTGTGCCCCCACGCTCGCCACCGAACCTGCACCGAGCGCGACGCTGTTGTCCGCACTGGCGTTGGCGCCGTCACCGATGGCCGCACTGCCGCTGCCCGCCGCGCTGGCCAGCGGCCCGATCGCGACACTGTCTGCTCCCCCTGCGGTGGCCGCCGCCTTGGTCGAGTTGATCTGCACGTACTGGCTGTTGCCGCCCGGCTGCATCTGGTCGATGCGGGTGTTGAGCGTGGTCAGCGAGCTATCCACGGCCGAGAACGCCACGGTGACGTCGCTGTAGTCGTTGGCGATCACGCTGCCATCGGTGGCGATCGAGGAGATGCGGAACGTCGGCGCGGTCCAGATGCCGGTGTTGCCGTCGAAGTTGGTGGTGCCACCAAAGTAGCCGACCAGCGCGTTGTTGGTCTGGAACAGCTGGTTGCCGTTGATCGCCTCCAGGCTGCCGGCCAGCACGCGGCCGTCGGCAACATTGGCCAGCGTCACGGCCGCACCGCTGGCATCGCCGGCCAGCGTGATGGTATTGGTGGCGTTGCCACCGGCATCGGCGTCGTACTTCACCGCCAGCCGATCCACAGCGCCGGCCTGGTCAGCGACGTTGGCCAGCGAGCTGCTGACCGCATCGAAGGCACTGCCGACGTTATCGTAGGTACCTGACGTGACCTGGCCATCAGTAGCCACGCTGTTGAGGGTGTACGTCGGGGCGGTGACCTGGCCATTGGCATCCAGTGCCGCGCCGCCGCCAAGACGGGTGGCCACGGCCTGGTTCGCATTGAACAGCTGTTCCAGGTTGACCGCGTCGGTCGCCTGGGTGCCAGCGGCGACGTTGACCACCTGGCGCTCTGCACCGACCGCGCCCACCGACACCGTGCCCTCCCTATCGGCGATTGCGCCGGCACCGACCGCGACGCTGTTGGCCGCCACCGCGGTTGCCGCGGTGCCCACCGCGATGCTGTCCAGTCCGGCAGCAGCGGCGTCCGCGCCAGTCGAATTGATCTTCAGAAAGCGGCTGCCGGCACCGTTGCGGATGTCGGTGATCTGCGTGTTGAGGTTCACCAGCGAGCCATCGACAGCGGAGAACGCATCGCTGGCGTTGTCGTACACGCCCTGGGCGACCGCACCGCCGGTGGACACCGTGGAGATCTGGAAGCTCGGCGCGGTCCACGCACCGGTACCCGGATCGTAGGCGGTGACGCCCCCGAAGTAGTCGACGATCGCGCTGTTGGTGTCGAACAGCTGGGCGCCGTTGATCGCCTCGGTACTGGTCGCAGCGACTGCGCCGTTGGCCAGGTTGGCGATCGTGGTGGTCCCGGTACCGCCGCCGAGGGTGATGCGGCGGAAGTCGGCCGCGCCGGTGCCGTCGTCGTCATAGGTCACCGCCAGCGTGCCGACCGCGTCGATCTGCGCGATCGCGCCCTGCAACTGGGCGACATTCACCGCATCGCTTGCCGCGCTGCCCGCAGCAACATGGCTGATCTGGCGTTCGCCACCGGCGAAGCCGACCGAGACCTCACCGGCCGACACCTGCGTGCCATTCAGGCCGAATGCGGTGTAGCTGGCCTGCGCACCGCGATTGGCGGCCGAACGATAGCCCAGCGCAACACTGTTGGCTTGGCTCGAGCTGGCCTCCGCGCCCAGGATGGTCTGGCCGTTGGCCGTGCCCAAGGCACTGTCACCGACGATCACGGAATGCCCCATGCGCGCGGCATAGTCCGCAGTCGGCACGCCCGTCGGATCCCCGGCATGGTTCAGACCCGCGCCCGGGAATGCCACATTCGCATCCTGCATCGGCAGCTCATGCCGTGCATTGGCACCGATCACCACCTCCTTGGAACCATTGGCATACGCGCCGTCGCCGACCAGTACTTGATAGTCCTGGGCTGCATTGACTGCCCAGCAGTCCACGCTGGCAACGAGCGCATTGACGCAGGTGTTCGACCACGCTGGCGATCCGTCGGGCAACAGCAGACCCAACAGGCCGTTCGGATTGCCGTTGTTGATGTTGTAGATGTAGCTGTCGGAGGTGACACCACCAATCAGGGTCAGGTGCGAGCTGCCGCCCGTGCTCGCGTTGCCCAGGCCGTCGAGCAGCGTACCGACAGGCGTCAGGTTCACAGTCGGGATGCCCAGTACGTTGGTCACCGCATACGTCTGCATGACGTTGGCGCTGCTGACCGCCAGGTTGCCGTTGCGCACATACCCATCACCGCCCAGCAGTCCTTGCCCGGTCGGGCCCACCAGCTGGGACAGGGAGCCAACCAGACCACCGGTGCCGATGATCAGCCCGGCATTCGGGTCCGCCGGCGCCGGTGCCTTGGGGTGGCCCGGCGGCAAGGAAGTGGGTGACGGGAGTACCGTACCGATGATCGGGGTGGTGATCGTGCCCACCGCCCCGAGGACCGGCGAGGTGATCGCGCCTACCGTGCTGCCCACGCCATCGAGCAAGCCGCCCACAGCGCCACCTACGCCATTGAGCAGGCCACCCAGTGCGTTGCCCAGCCCATTGGGTGCCAGCGCCATTGAGGTGGTCTGCACTGCAGTGATGCCGGCATCGACGAGCTTGGAGTTGCGGTCGGCGGCATCGACCACATGGCCGAGCGCATCCACGCGCACACGGCCGGCCACGTTGCTGGCCAGCGAGCCGTTTACTGCGTCAGGTGCATCCGGCGTGACGGTTGCTTCGGCGATGAGCGCCGCGGTCGCCTCCACATCCGCCGCCACGCGTGCCTGTGCGGCAACATCGACCTTGGTGGTCAGGGCAGCCTTGAGCGCGGACGGCGACGCCGCCACGGCGACGTTCGCGTTCGTGCGGATCTCGGCGCGCACCGCGGGTGCGGCAACGCGCTTTGGCGGCGCCGGTTGGCTGGCCGGCGGTGTGCCGAGCGTGAGGTTGACGCTGGCATCGGCACTCAGCAGCGGCGCGGTGCCACGGTCCCGTGCGGCTGCCGCCAGGGCAACCTCGGCGTCCAGCTTGACCGGCAACGGCGCGGTGTACTTGGCCGCCAGTGCCTGGAGATCCGTGAGCGTCTGGTTTTCTCCAGCCCATGCACTGCCTGTGCACAGCGCCAGCGACAAGCCCAGCGACAGGACCGACATCGGCACCTTCAGGTGCACCACCACCGGGCCGGCGGCCAGGCTGCCGCGCGCGGTGGCGATTTCGGAGACGACCACCAGGGCATTCAGCCGGTGGCTCCACACCAATCGAAAGATACGGTTCATCAGGTATTCCCCCGTGTACGAACGCGTTGAACATCACCGGTGCCTGAGGGCACGTGGATGTCATTACAGACGAGGGGTCAAACCGCGGGCACTTCATTCCGGCAGCACGAACGTGCGTTCCGGCAAGACGACGGGTAAAACCGGCAGCGGTATAGGCAATTCCGGCAGGTTGCCGAATATGTGCACGCCGCACGGGCGCGGTGGAGAAATGAATCAAACGAAGACGATCAGGCCGGGCTGCCCATCTGCGCAGGGGCGCGCATCAAGGTATCTCTCGGCAATTCACCGAATACCCGGCGGTAGTTGTCGGCAAAGCGCGACAGATCCCACAGACCGCAGCTCAGTGCGATGGCCTTGACCGATTTCCGGCTTGAATCGGCCATGGACAGGCCTCGGCACGCTGCGCACAGGCGAAGCATCGACAGATAGCGGTTGGGCGAGGTTCCGAAAAGATCTTCGAACGCATAGCGCAGCGCACGCTCACTGACACCGGCCGCATCACAGATTTCATTCATGTAGATATAACGGCGCAGATTCAGCCGCATGAAGTTCTCGGCCCGCTGCGCAATCAGATAATGCGTCCGCCGACCACGGCTGCAGACGGGGTGGTCATCGCCACCGGCGCCGAGCAGCGCCTGGATGTGGTCGTGCAGCAGCGTGTCCACGGCATCGCTGGCGAGCGGTTCCTGCTGCGCGGTCAGGCAGTGGTGCAGTGCTGCATACCGTTCCCGCAAGCGGATACCGCCAGGCCCGCCACCGGTCTGGAACAAGGAGAGGCCTTGACCGGAAGGCAACGTACTGCGCAGGCTGAGTTCGGTCAGCTTGCGTTGCACGCGCTGCACCGGGGCCAACAGCAGGGTCAGATGGGTACCGGCACTGAGCGTGAACTCACTGATGCCTTCGGGCAACACGGTCAAGGCCATGCCTGCCGCCAGCGGCATGCCGTGGCACCAGCTGATCGCCTCGTCGGTGTCATGGATCATGCCCAGCAGGCACCAGTCCTGGGGCAGCATGAAGCGGCCGCGGAAATGGAAACCGCTGGTTGCAGTGCAGAACAGCGCCTGATCGTGCACCTGCGATTCAATCGACGCGCGCGGTCCGTTCCCGTCCAGCAGCACCATTTCCAGATCGCAGACACGCAGCACGCCGCTGAGCGTGGCCAGGTCGAATGGCCTCAACTCGCGCTCGATACGGTCGTCCACTACACCATCTACCATGACAGTGATGCCCCCTCTGGCCTGGATCCCTGGTGCCGCGGCTGCACGCCCACCGGGTTCGCACTCCTGCGTTTCCTGCTGCGCATTGTGTTACGGCGCACCTGCCACGACGATGCCCATCCGCACCGCCTTCTAAATCACTCAGCGACTCTGACTAAATGACCCGGTCACGTTTCCGCCGGATGCCCGAGAGATTATCCCTGCGCATTTCCGGAAAGTATGCCCGAACTGGACGCAGCATAAACAGAATCACGCTGCACGTCACAAATGTGGCCTGAACCCGCGAAACCCCACGTTTATGCGGCTTATAACCGCGCCAATTAATTGACATCACGCAGCCATCACATTCTGTACACCTGACGTTTACTTTGCGGCGCTTACATGGAGCCACACCTATAGCGACAGTGCGGCGTGCAGATTCACTCAAGTTGATGCCACCACTGCCGATTTTGTGCATTGGATACCGCGTTATTCGCCGAGCATCCCATCAGGACGCCCGGCTGCACCGAAGCGGTCACCGCGACGTAGAGAAACAAGGGGGAACGCCATGGACAGCAACCTTCACCGCGACTGCCTTCACTGCCGACGCCGCACGCCGGCACCAGTGACCGCACTGTCCAACGCGATCTGCCACCAATGACGTCGGCCGGGCATTGCCCGGGCGATAGCGCAGGCCAGTAATGGCCGCACCACGCAGGACGCGTGGTCGGGATGGCAGTCCTGGCGGAGCCAGGCAACACCATCGGCACAGGGGCTGTATCCGCCCGTTCGGGCTCTGATTGGGAAAGGGAGAAACCGTCATGAATGCATCCGTTCGCAAGTTCCTCGTGGAAGAAGATGGTGTGACCGCACTCGAGTACGGCCTGCTGGCCGCGGTGATCGCGGGCATTCTGGTCGCGGTGGGCAAAGACCAGATCACGGACTTCTTCGAGAATCTGTTCGATAAGCTCGGCAAAGTCGTCGACGACGCTACGGCGGAAGCCGCCTGATCCAGCGATGTTGACTGCGAGCCTGTCGCCCGGCGTTGCCGCGGCGACAGCGCGGCGTGGGCCGGAACGTCGCACGACCGATTCGGGGGACTCAACGCATATGGAACTTCTTCCCCTGGTGACACTGTTGCTCGGCGTGCAGGTAGTCATCAACGACCTGTACGCCCGGCGTGTGTCCAACCGCGGGTTGCTGATTGCTTCGGCGGTCGCGCTGATCGGCCTGGCCTGGCAGTGGCTTGGCGCTGCTCGCGGTTTTCCAGCCATGCACCTGATCGGCTTCGCGCTGGGCCTGCTGTCGCTGTTGCCGTTCTACGCGATCGGCTGGATGGGCGCGGGGGATGTGAAGTACTTCGCCGTGCTCGGGCTGCTGCTCGGGGCCGGCCCGTTGCTGCCAATCTGGATCGTCGCCAGTCTGCTCGCCGGTGCCCACGCGGTATGCGTGATCGTGGCGCGTCGCTGGGCCCCGCGCCTGGCGGGCCTGCCACTTGCCGATCC
The DNA here is from genome assembly GCA_002363385.1 of Stenotrophomonas maltophilia. Lineage (GTDB taxonomy): Bacteria > Pseudomonadota > Gammaproteobacteria > Xanthomonadales > Xanthomonadaceae > Stenotrophomonas > Stenotrophomonas maltophilia_AN. The sequence goes on along the minus strand of DEVL01000002.1, from coordinate 110,464 downwards.
GAGCGGCCCGGTGACGCGTCGGCTGCAGCCGGTCATCGCCCAGTGGCGTCAGGCTCGCCAGGGACGCGTTGGCATTCCGTATGCCGCCTACCTTGCGCTTGGCAGCATGGGGTGGGTGGTGCAGCAGTACCTGGGAGCGCCCAGATGAAGACCGCCTTCGCGCGCACCGGAACGACCCGACGCCAACGCGGCATCGCCACGCTCGAGTTCGCCTTGATGCTGATGTTCGGCCTGTTGCCCTTGCTGCTGGTGATGTACTCCGGCGTGATGATCATGGCCGTGCAACAGACGCTCTCGGCGGCTTCCGCCGAGGGCGCACGTGCCGCCTTCCGGCATGCGACGCCCACAGAACGGCGCACCGCGGCCTGCCTGGCGGCACGCCGCTCGATGCAGTGGCTGCTCACCTATGCCAAGCAGACGCCCAGCTGCACCACACCGGGCGCAGCACCGATCCATGTCTCGGCCCCTGCACCGTGCGCGGACCTGCCCAGCGCGCAGTGCATCAGCGTGCAGGTGAGCTACGACTACCGCACGCACCCCTTCCTGCCCGGTACCGGGCGTGTCTATGGCTGGGTGATGCGCACGCCCCTGCGCAGCACGGCCGTGTCGCAGCTGGATCTGGGTGGCAATTGATGATCTTCCGGAGAACCCCATGCTCAAGTTGACCCGCGTCGCCGCGATACTGCTGATCGGCCTGGCCGTGATCCTGGCGATCGTTGCCTTCGGGATCAGCCGGCGCGCCGCACCGGTGGCACCGGGCATCCCGGCCACGGCCAGTGCGCCGGCGCAGCCTGCCACCTGGCCGGTGGTCGAGGCGGCCGTCGCGCTGCCGGCAGGACGCCCCATCGAAGCGGGGGATCTGCGTGTCGCCGGCCATCCCGAACAATCCACGGGAGGCTATACGTCAATCAACGCGTTGGTGGGTGCCGTGCCCACGCAGGACATTGCCGTGGGAACCCGAATCAGCACCTCCCAGATCGCGCAAGGTTTCTCGCTGCGCCTGAACCCGGGCGAGCGTGCGCTGGCGGTGCCGGTGGATGAACTGGCTGCGGCAGGCAACCGCATCCAGCCCGGCGACTTCGTGGATGTGTTCCTCAACCTGCGCGCCTCCGGGGGGCTGCGCAACGACGGCGACGCCCAGACCCGGCTGCTGGTATCGCGCCTGCGCGTGCTCAGCTACGGTGCCCACGATCTGCAGACCGCCACCGACCTCGCCAGCGATGGCGCTCAGGCGACGGCGGACAGCCGCGCACAGGACATCACCGGCGAAGGCAGCGCCAGCAACCGTTCGCGCAATGACCCTGCCACTGCCCCTGCACGCAGCGCCGTGCTGGCGGTGCCGGTCGCCGAGGCGAACCGGCTGCTGCTGGGCGCGCAGCAGGGCAAGCTGTTCCTGGCCCTGCGCAATCCCGCCGACATCGGCCTGCCCGACCACGCCTTGTTCCCCACCCCGGGCGGCGTACTCAGCCCGCGGCGCGAACTGTCCGCCGAGGAACGGTTGGCGTTGCAGCGACCCGAGAACGATGCCTATGCGGGTCTGGACAGCGATGCGCTGGCCGGACGCGGGCGCAGCAGCGTGGCCGCGCTGCCCGGTCCATCCAGCACGCCGCGCCGTGCATCACCGCGAGCGGATCGCGGCATCGAGATCATCCGTGGCGATGTTTCCTCCCACAGCGGGTCGCGTTGAGCCCATGCCGAGACAGCCCATGACCGAATGCCCCACCCTCGCGCATCGCCTCCGCCACGCCCTGCCACGCTTCCTGCTGGTGGCGGTTCTGATCGGCAGCCCGTTGCTGGCCAGCGCCGATGCCGAGCTGGTGTTGCAGACCCGCGAACAGCGTCCGTGGTCATTGCCGGCCAATCTGGAGCGGGTGGCGATCGCCGACCCCAGCGTGGCCGACGTGGTCATGCTGCGCGGCCGCGAGGCCCTGCTGGTCGGCAAGGCACCGGGGAGCACCACGCTGCTGCTGTGGCGCAACGGCAGCCGCGAGCCGGAACGGCTGCAGATCGAAGTGCGCAGCGCGGTGCAAGGCGCGTTGACCGCACAGGGCGGCGGCACCGGGCTGATCGTGCAGGATGGCCAGGGCCTGCTGCAGGGCCTGAGTCCGTCACTGCTGGATCACCAGAACAGCATCAAAGCCGCGGCGATGGCGGTGGGCAAGGAAGGTCAGCTGGCCGACATCTCGACCATCGCCAGCGGTGGCGTGGTCCAGGTGGAAGTGAAGATCGTGGAGTTCAACAAGTCGGTGCTGCGCCAGATCGGCATGAGCTTCGGCAACAAGAACTTCAACGGCAACAACGGCTTCTACTACGGCATCACCCGCCCGGGCGCCACCCTGCCCGGCGTGCTGCCCGTCGGGGAATCGGCAGGCGATGATTTGATTGTCACCAACCCGCTTTCCTCCGCGTTCGGGCTGGTGTTCAAATCCCTCACCCACGGCTGGGATGCCAACATCGAGCTGCTGCAGAGCAACGGCATGGCCCGCGTGCTGGCCGAACCGACCCTGGTCGCGCTTTCCGGGCAGAGCGCAAGCTTCCTGGCCGGTGGCGAGCTTCCGATCCTGGAGCCGCAGGGACTGGGCACCACCACGGTGACCTTCAAACCGTTCGGCATCGGCCTCACCGTGACCCCCACCGTGCTCGGCCCCAATCGCATCGCCCTGAAGGTCGCTCCCGAAGCGAGCGATCTGAACTATGCCGCCGGCATCACCTACAACAACGTGCAGGTGCCATCGATCACCACGCGCCGCGCGGATACCACCGTGGAGCTTGGCGATGGCGAGACGTTCGTGATCGGCGGGCTGGTCAGCAACAACGTCTCGTCCAACGTGGACAAGGTGCCGCTGCTCGGCGATCTTCCGATCATCGGCTCGTTCTTCCGCACGCTCAACTACAAGAAAGAGGAAAAAGAGCTCGTCATCATCGTCACGCCGCGGCTGGTGCAGCCGCTGGCCCAGGGCACGGAAGTTCCGTTGCCGGGCCAGCGCGAGGCCTCGCCGAACCTGCCGGTCTGGGGCGCCTGGCTGTTGAGCCCGGCCTCGTCGGACCAGCTGCCCGGGTTCTCGCGCTGAACCCGATGACAGGAACCCGCCCGTCATGTCCACCGCCCTCCAGCTTGTCCACCTCCGGGATGCGTCGATGAAGCTCGTGCTGTTCGCGCCGGATCGCGAGCTCGCCACGCTGTTGTCTGCATTGCTGCCGTCGCTGGGTGTGCAGTGGCTGGACAGCGCAGCGCCGGCCTCCGCGCTGGAACCGCTGCGCGATACCGGCTGCGTGGTGCTGCTCGATTTCCGGCATCAGCACGCGGCGTTTTCCGCGGCGCTGACCCGCCAGCTGCAGGCCCAGGCACCGGAGCTGCCACTGGTGGCGATCGGATCCACCCATGCCGACCATATGGATGGCGTGGTCGCCGCCCTGCGTGCGGGGCTGCGCGATCTCCTCGACCTGGACGGTGCGCCGCAGGAAATGGAAGCGGTGCTGCGCCGCGCCGCTGCGCTGGCCCTGCGCGGAGAGAGCGCCGCCACGGCCGCACTCCCGGCGCCGGCCAAGGCGCGGATGGTGCTGCTGCTCGGGGCCCGCCCCGGCGTGGGCAGCAGTACGCTGGCGGCGCACCTGGGCGTACTGGACCAGCAACTCGCCGCCAGCCAGACCCCGCCCCCTGAGGCCGCCCAGCCCGGCAACCATCTGCTGCTGTTGGATCTGGGCCAGCCGACTGGCGATGCAGCGCTGTACCTCAATGTCGATCCGACCTTCCACTACGAGGATGCGCTGCGCAACGTGGGGCGGATCGATGCCACCCTGGCCCGCACCGCCATGGCGCAGCATCCCACCGGGCTGACCCTGCTAGGCCGGCCGCCGGGCATGGAAGGCACCGCACTGGCCGATCCGGGCATGCTCATGCAGCGCCTGCGGGGGGTCTTCCATACCGTGCTGTGCGATCTCGGCGGCATCTGCCCGCGCCAGTTGCCGATCTCCCTGCTCAACAGCGCCGACGAGATCTGGCTCATCGCCGATCAGTCGATCGGCACGCTGGTCTCGCTCGATCAGCTGCTGCGCCACCTGGAACAGGTCGGTGCACGCGACGCCCGCCTGCAATTGGTGATCAACCGCCACGACGATGCCGGCGGACTGAGCCCGGACCAGATCGCCGCACGCTTCTCGCTGCCCCTGCTGGCCACCCTGCCCGACCGCGCCGCCCTGCGCTCCAGCGCCAGCCATGGCCGCCTGTTGCTGCAGGACGCCCCCCGTGACCCGTATGTGCGTGCCCTTGCCCCGCTGCTGTCGCACCTGGATCCGGCGGCTCCCGCGCCGGCCAGGGGCTGGCGGGAACACCTCGCCCTTCGCCTGAGTGGTTCCCCATGGAAGACAAAGTGACCCCGTTCCCTTCCGGTGCCACGCGTGCCGACGCCGGTCCCGAACCGGACGGCCAGCCGCCCTCGTTCGAGCAGTCCGAGCAGTACCAGAAGGTACTGATCGCCGCGCATGAGCACCTGCTCAACAGCATCGAGGATGAGCGCATCGACATCGACGCGTGGGCGCCGGACACCGTGTCGCGCTATGTGCACGCGCAGACCGCCGGCTTCGTCCACGAATGGCGTATCCCGATCAACGAGGCCGAGAAGGACATCGTCGCCAATGCGCTGGTCAAGGAGCTGACCGGCTTCGGCCCGCTCGACGATCTGCTGCACGATCCGGAGATCGAGGACATCCTGATCAACGGCTACAAGGACATCCATGTCTCCCAGGGCGGCATGCTCAAGCGCGCCCCGCAGCGCTTCAGTGACGACAGCCACCTGCTGCGCATCCTGCGCCGCATCCTGGCCCCGCTCGGCCGCCGCCTGGATGAATCCAATCCGATGGTGGATGCCCGCCTGCCCAATGGTGGGCGCCTCAACGCCATCATCTCGCCGCTGGCCGTGGATGGGCCGATGGTCTCCATCCGCAAGTTCCGCAAAGACCCGTTCACGCCGGACGAGCTGCTGCGCATGGGCACCTTCGACCGACCGATGCAGGCACTGCTGCACGCGATGGTGCTGGGCCGCTGCAACATTCTCGTGTCCGGCGGCACCAGCTCGGGCAAGACCTCGCTGCTCAATGCGCTGGCGAACTACATTCCGGCCAATGAGCGTGTGATCACGGTGGAGGACACGGCCGAGCTCTCGCTCAACCACCCGCACGTGGTGCGCCTGGAAAGCCGCATCGGTGGCGCCGACGGCAACGGCGCGATCAGCATCCGCGACTTGGTACGCAACAGCCTGCGCATGCGCCCGGACCGGATCGTGGTCGGCGAAGTACGTGGCGCCGAAGTGCTGGAAATGCTGCAGGCGATGAACACCGGCCATGACGGGTCGATGGCCACCATCCACGCCAATTCGCCGCGCGACTGCCTCTACCGCATCGAGATGCTGGCCGGCTTCGCCGGTTTCCAGGGCAGCGAGGACAGCCTGCGCCGGCAGATCGCCAGCGCCATTGATTTCATCGTGCAGATTTCGCGCCTGGGCAGCGGCCGCCGGGTGCTGGTCTCGATCACGGAAATCACTGGCGTCACCGACAACATGATCGCCACCCAGGAGATGTTCCGTCACGAGGTGCAGCTCGACGCCGACGGAAAGGAATACGACCGCTGGGTCGGGCTGGGCTTCCAGCCGCATTCGCACAAGCTTGAGCCGTTCCGTCGTCAATTGCGCGAAGCGCTCGGTGGAGGTTTCTGAGCATGGTCACGGTCCTGCTCCTGTGCAGTGCGGCGCTGGTGCTGGTGGCGCTTGCCGTCGGCCTGTGGAGCGGTGCCAGTGCGCGCGAGCAGCGCCGGCTCTCTACGCAGCACGCCGAGCAGCGCCTGAGCCGGACTGACAGTGCGCCGCGGCTTGCAGGGCTGGGCGACGCGCCCGCACCGATGCCGGTCAGCAACGCCGTGCCGGCCGGCCTGCCGTGGGACGCACTGATGCGCCGCGCCGCCCTGCCGACCGGCTGGCGGGTACCGTTGCTGATCCTTGCGGGCGCCGCGTTGCTGGCATCGATCACCGCCGCGCGTCTGGGCACTGCGTGGGCAGTGCCGATCGTTCTGGCGCTGAGCGCACTGGCAAGCGGGTTCTGGATATCGCGGCGGATCTCCCGCCTGCAGTCCAAGCTGTTGCGCCAGCTGCCGGACTTCCTGGACAACCTGGTCCGCCTGGCGGCCCTTGGCAACAGCCTGCAGATGGCCTTCCAGACCTCGGCGGCACAGGTGCCGATGCCGTTGCGTGGGCTGCTCGACACGACGCTGTCCTACACCCGCAGCGGGCTGGACCTGGACCGCGCCCTGGCGCAGGCGGCGCAGCCCTATCGGCTCGAAGCCTTGAACGTGCTGTCGGTCGTGCTCGGCGTCAGCGTACGCATCGGTGGGCGGGCCGATCAGATCCTGCAGCGCATGGCCGATTTCATGCGCGACCTGGACCAGGCCCAGCAGGAGCTGATGGCCACCACCTCCGAGACGCGCATGTCGGCCTGGGTGCTCGGCCTGCTGCCACCGATCAGCGCGGTGCTCATGGCGATCACCAGTCCGGACTTCTTCCAGCCCATCATCCACGAACCGCTCGGCCACACGCTGCTGCTGTGGGCACTGGGGCTGGAACTGATCGGCGGCTTCCTGCTCTACCGTCTGGCGAAATCGATATGACACGCCGTTACCGCGCGCCCGCCCAAGGAGACCATCGATGAGCGCCGATCACTGGTGGATCGCGGCCCTGCTGGCCCTCGCTGCCGGTATTGCCCTGCTGGGCCTGCGCGGCTGGGTGTTGAGCAGCCGTGATCAACGCAGCCAGCAGGCCCTGCAGTCCGCCCTGCGCCCGCGCGATGCTGCCGCCACACCCGCAGCGCCGGCCGCACCCAGACGTACCCTGCGGCAGCTCTGGCTCGATGCCATTGCCGCGTTCGGCGAGCGCTTCAACGGCGGGCGCATCGAGGCGGCCCTGCTGGCCCCGGAAGATCGTCTGCTGCTCGACCAGGCCGGATGGAACACGCAGGCCGGTACCGCCATCTTCCTGGGCCTGCGTGTTCTGATCGCGGTCGCTACCGTGCTGCTGGTGCTGGCCTTCAATCACAGCAGCGGCTTCAGCCGCGCCATGGTGATCTTCGGTGCGCTGGCCTTCGGCATCCTGTTGCCCAAGTTCGCCCTGCGCGCGTGGGCAACGCGTCTGCGCAGGCAGGTCACAGCCGAATTGCCGCTGCTGATCGATCTGCTGCGTCTGCTGCAGGGCGTCGGCTTCAGCATGGACCAGAGCCTGCAGACACTCGGCGACAAGCTGCGCAACGCCGTGCCGGTGCTTGGCCGTGAGATCCACCAGGCGAACCTGGCTTACATGCACGGCCGCAGCCGCGAGCAGTCGCTGCGCCGGCTGGGTGAATCGTTCGACGACGAGGATCTGCGCAGCCTGGTGCAGCTCATCCTGCAGGTCCACGCCCACGGCGGCGCGGTACAGGAGCCGCTGCGCCAGTTCAGCCTCCGCCTGCGCGAACAGCGCCGGTCCACCCTGAAGGAGAAGGTCGGCAAGCTCTCGGTAAAGATGACCGTCGTGATGATGTTGACGCTGTTGCCGGCGCTGATGCTGGTGCTGGCCGGCCCGGCGATCATCGCCCTTGCTTCCGCCCTGACCAAACTGGATTGACCACCATGCGCCATGCCGTGCTGTCCCGCGTCTGCCTGCTGCTCGCCGCCACCGCCGTGTGCGCCGCGTGTTCGAACATGCGCAACGGCTATCGCCAGGATCCGATGGCGCTCGCCTCGCCCGAGGTGCAACCGCAGGACGACAAACAGCTGTATGCCGAGCTGATCGCCAAAATGCAGCAGCAGGGCGCTTACTACGCCTCGCTGGCGCATGTGGATGCCTACCGCCAGCGCTACGGCGACAGCCCGCAGCTGCGCCTGTTGAATGCCGATGCGCTGCGCGAGACCGGCCAGCGCGAGGCTGCCATGACGATCTACAACAGCCTCACCAGCGGGCCGCAGGCAGCGGCGGCCTGGCACGGCCTTGGCCTGATCGCCGCCCGCGAGGGTGACGCCGCCCGCGCCGAACAGGCCCTGGCCCGTGCCGTGCAACTGCAACCGCTCAACACGGGCTACCTGGGCGATCTCGGGTTTGCGCGGTTGCGCGCGGGCGACTGGTCGCGCGCGCAGGAGCCGCTGGCCAAAGCCGCCGAACTGTCGCCCGGCAGCGCCAAGGCGAATGCGAATCTGGCGGTGTGGGCCCTGCTGCGGGGCCAGAACGAGATGGCCGAGACGATCATGCGCAATGCACGGCTGACCGATGCCGCACAGGCCGAGGTCCGCCGCCTGGCCGACCAGCTCCGCCAGCAGGCCACCCCGGCCCCCTCGATACAGCGCGCTCCGGCCAGCGTGGCGGCAACAGAGGCCACACCCACACCGACATCGCGCCCCGCGCGAGTTCCTGCATCAGCACGCCGCGTGGCGGTCGATACCGAACGCCGTACCGGCGCCGACGCGCGGCTTGCGCCTTCCATGCTGGAGCGCTTTGGCGCCTCCACCCCTTCCAGCGAGATCACCCCATGACCCGGTTGCCACGCCTTTGTACTCCGTTGCGGCGCGTTGGAACGACCGCGGCGCTTCTGGTCGCTGTGCTGCCCGCGCTCGCGGCTGCGCAGCAGGCCCCGCTGACGGGCCAGATGCTGGGGGGACACAACGCCGCCCCGGCCGCCCCTGCACCGCTCCCTGCGGCTCCGCCGGCAGGAGCTGCCCCGCTCCCCACGGCGAGCGCGCCGGTCGAGCGGTACACGCCTCCGCCACCGCCGCCACGTACCGAGATCGGCCAGACCACTCGCGATCTGCTGCGCATGCAGGCCCAAGGAACACACGCCGGCCCGCGCCTTCCGATCCTGGGCGATCAGGCCGCCGCAAGCTACCAGCGCTACCTGAAGAGCTTCGAGCATGAGATCCCGGAGTTCCTCAAAACCAGCGTGAAGAAGGATGTCAGCGGGACCAACTAAGGAGGTTGAGGCCATGTACCAGTCCAGCGTCCGTGTGCCACGCCCCTCCCGGCAACGGCTGCGCGGCGGGATGTCGGTGACGATGATGCTGCTGCTGCTTGGCCTGGTCGGCATGCTCGGCCTGGTGGAAGTGGGTTATCTGTACTGGGCCAAGCGCGATGCACAGAAGGTCGTGGACCTTGCCGCACTTGCCGGCGCCCAACGGTTGGACCTGTGCGCCGCAGACAACCGCGACAACCGTGCCGCACGCGGCAACGCAGAAGGCGACAACGGCTTTGCGGGCACGTTGGCGATCCAGTGCGGCAACTGGAATCCCGCGCACACCACTCCTGATCATTTCAGCGTGACGCTGGATGCAGGCGAGCCGCTCAATGCGGTCAAGGTCGAGGCGACCCGCTCGATCGTGCCGTTCTTCGGCCAGAACACCCGCCTGCCAACGCTCCGCGCACAGGCCGTAGCGACGCGCGCTCCCCCCATGGCCGTGTTCTCGGTGGGCTCGCAGCTGCTGCGGGTCAATGGCAGCACGCCGCTGGGCAACGTGCTCAATCTGATCGGGGTGAACCTGGATCAGACCACGCTGCTCGGCTACGACGGACTGGCGCAGGCAAAGGTCACTCCGGGCGGTCTGCTGCAGGCACTGGGCATTCCCGTCAAGGCCGATATCGGCGTCGCCGAGTTCAACGCCCTGCTTGCCGCCAACCGGGTTTCGCTCGGGCAACTGCTTGATGCCACCGCCACCGTGCTGACCAACAGCGGCGTCACCCATGTGGATCTGACCGCGTTGCGCACTGCGCTCGCGGCGCGGATGGATCTCAACCAGCTCAACGTGCAGCTCGGCAGCACCGACAGCGCGGGCGGCCTGTTTGCGCGCGTGGTGGCCCCCGAGGGCCTTGCATCGCCCGCCCTGCAGGCCGACGTCAGTGCGCTGGACCTGATCACCACCGGCATCAGCATCGCCAGCGGCGGCAACGGCGTTGCAGTGAACAATCTCGACATCCTGGGCCTGGTACAGACCCGCGCAGCGATCATCGAGCCGCCGTCCATTGCCATCGGCGGCGTAGGCACTCGTGCCTACAACGCGCAGGTGCGGCTGAAGATCAACATCGATACTGCCGGGCTGGCGCTGCTCGGGCCGGTCCTCAGCGGTCTGGGCATCCGGCTCAATCTGCCGATCCATGCCGACGTGACCAACGCGATGGGCACGCTGGAATCGCTGCAGTGCGGCGCCACCCCGCCCACCGCGACGGTGCGTGTGCAGTCCTCGTTGCTGCGCGCCTGTGTCGGCAAGGTCGCCGAAGCGAATCAGTTCTCCCAACGCAACGTCTGCGATGCCGGGCTGCAGAACGAACAGCTGCTCACCCTGCTCGGCGCGCCGCTGGTGACCGACAAGATCATGCTCGATACGTTGACGCACACCGAGAGTGTCACCCTGGCCGCGGGCGAGACCGCCTCCACCCGTTTCAACCAGGCGCAGGTAGGCTCGGCGGTGTCCGGGCTGGTGAGCGAGCTGCTGCGCGTGCTGAGCAATGTGGTCACCCCGGGCAAACAGGGCAGTAATGATGCCGCCACGGCCGCGCGGCTGGCGGATCAGTATCTCAAGGCAGCCAATCCGGGTAACGGGTTCTACGATGCAAAGAAAACCATCGAGCTGCTGCGCCATGGCGATCCGGCCCGCGGCATCGGTGCGCTGGGTGACTGGGAAGTACCCAACGGCGTGCCCTATCCGTGCGGCCTTCTGAATCTGGAGACCTGCTTCAAGCCGGGTTCGGTCTGGGTCGGTTACAACGCCACGGTCACGGGGGAAGGCATGGGCGGACTCAGCGGCGTGCTTGGCCCCATTCTCGGTGGACTGCTGATCAACCGCTGCAACAGCCTGCTCAGTACCCTGCTCAACTACAACAACTGCGTCAAATCCAACCTCACCTCGTACCTGCAGACCCGGCCCGGTGGCCTGCAGGATGTGGGCGGGGGCAGCGGTGTGGCCGAGCCCGGCACCGACCAGGTCCGCTGCAGCGGCCTGCTGTGCCTGGCCCTGACACCGGTACTGGAAACGCTCAAGCCACTGCTCAATGGCGTCGGCACCCTCCTCTCGCAGACCCTCGGGCAGATACTCGGCGTAGAGCTGGGGCGGACCGACGTGCACATGCAATCGATTCAATGCACGCCGGCACAGTTGGTTTATTGACGCTGCCGTGGAATGCAGGCCGAAGGAAAGTGCATGCTAGACTCCGGCTGGGGACATTACTTCATTGATAATCCACTTGTGGATGGCCTGAATATGCGAGAGAGAAAAGGGGTTGGTTCCATCGTCACGCACACGCTGACCGGTGGGATCGTATTGCTGCTGTCGTTGAGCCTTGTGCCGCAGGCAATGGCCGCACGCACGCCGCGTGCCGAGCCGGCGGTGGATGCTGACGCGCGCCAGGCACCGGTGGTGCGCAATACCGTGGACGAACTGCGCCAGCTGGTGGATTCCAAACAGCTGACCGAGCTGCGTACCACCTATAACGGCAGTTACGGTGCCAGCCTGCTGTTCAATACCAGCACGCTCAATTACTACGTGGCGCTGTTCCACGACAAAGACTTCTGGCGCGTGATCAAGACCGATTCGGTGGACAACGCGGAGAAGGTCTACCGCACGTTTGTGGAGCAGACCGAGCAGCTGGCCCAGGTGTATATCGATACCACCCGCCTGCAGGCCGGCAAGCGCTATACGGAAAACCTGGTCGCCTACAACGAACAGCGCCTGCGCAGCCTGCAGCAGGAAGCGGATCTTCAGCGCCAGCAGTCGCTGCAGGTCAGTGCCGCACTGGAACAGGCCAAGCAGCAGGCGGTCAGCCTGAGCACGGACCTGCGCAGCAGCCACAGCGAACTGGACGCGCTCAATCAGCGCATCCAGACCCTGCAGGCCCAGCAGCTGAACCCGGCCCTGTCGCTGCCTTCGGCCGAGGCGGCCACGCAGCAGCCGGCGTCGCAGGGCAACCCCGGCACACCGTAACGGCGCGCAGCGCCCTGCCTTGGCAGGGCAGGTGACGGACGGCTCTGATGGAGCGCGACCGAGGGCAGCGATCGTTCACCATGAATGAACCTCAGCGGCAGGCATCGTGCACCAGGTCGTCCATCTTCCGGCTCAGCGCCAGGCTCGGCCGGTCGCCTGCCTTGCGGTACGTCGCCTCGCGCTGACGGCGCGCGGCGGCGCAACGGGCCGGATCGGCATGCACGGAGATGACCGCACCCCGGATGGCAGGCAGCTGCCGCAGGCCGGGCCGCTGCGATCGACGCGGGCGCACCGGCGTCACTTTTTCGCCCTGTTTGCCCTTGAGCGACTGACGAAGCGATTCGATGTACAGCTCATTGGCCCAGGTGTCGGTGACCGGTGGCATCTCGCGGATGCGTTCGGTCCGGCCTGTGCAGGGCAAGGACTGGTACTGACGAGCACCATCCACGACACAGGTATGCACTTGCCGCGGCGCAGGCACGTTCACTACGGCGCCCATCATCATGGCGAACATCCACACAGGCATGGCTCAGCTCCATCCAGGAGAGCTGCAGCATGTCCTCGCACCGTGACTCATCGCCGTGACCGGCCGCACGCAAGTCGTGCGATGCGCAGGATTCCGACACGGAATCACTGCCACGCCCTACGCACCTGTTACGGCGTCGCGCCCACGTGCAGTTCCAGCACCTCATCGCCCAGCGCATCGATCTCGCCGGTCGGTCGCCAGCCCAGGTTGCGATAGAACCCATGCGAGCGCACCGCCGGATCGGCCGCACACCCCAGAGTCAACCGCGAATGCCCCGCCTTCACCAGATCGGTGATGGACAGATCCAGCAAGAACCGCCCGATGCCCTGCCCTTCATACGCCGGGAGCAATGCGAGCACCACGATCTCACCGCCCTCGCGATCGCCGAAGCAGTAGCCGACCATACGCTCGCCCTCCAGCGCGATATGTCCCGGCAGTGCGTCGTCACGGATGCCCGCCGCCCAGCTGTCTTCGGTAATGCCGAGTTCGGCGAGATCGGCCGCGGAAAAAGCGTTCTCGCGGGTGCGGCCACGGAGATCGATGCAGGCAGCGGCATCATCCGGCAGCGCGCGGCGATAGTGAATCAGGTCGGTCATACGTACATCCTTGCAATCACCGAATGCTCGGCAGCGCGCAGTATGCCGTCGCCTGCATTGAAAACCCAAACGCAGCGGGCCCGGCATTGCCGGGCCCGCGAGCGGATTACAGGAAGCGGTAATCAAACTCCAGCCATAGCTGACGGCCGTAAGGATCGTAGTTGCCGACCGGGTAGAACGGCCAACCACCACCGTTCTTGTCTGCCGGTGGGCGGCTGTCGCGCAGGTTGTTGACGATCAGGCCCAGCGTGGCGTTGTCGCTGAGCTTGCGGTAGAGACTGGCGTTGTAGGTCATGTACGGCGCGATGCGGCCGCTGCCGTCGGTCTTGGGCAGCGAGCCGTAGCGCATGCCGTACAGCGTGGCGGTCCAGTCGTTGATCGCCCAGGTCACGCTGCCGTTGACCTTGCTGCGCCACTGGTAGGAATCCAGCGAGTTACGCTGGTCCTGCACGTCATCGCCGGCGAACTGGCGGTAGCGGTGATCGATCACCAGCGAGTACGCCATGCGGGCGGAGAAGCGACCGTAACGGCCCGCATCCCAGCGCACCGTCGACTTCAGGTCGATACCGCGCACGGTTTCGGAGGCGGCATTGATCGGGTTGATCAGCACGCGCACCACCTGGTTGGGCTGCACGGCGGCATCGGCCGGGTTGCGGATCACCCGGCGCAGCGCGTCCTGGCATTGTGCCGAGCCGATATCGCGTGCGTCGCCGCCCACGGTCTGCCCAAGGCGGCAGTCCGCTTCATCCTGGAGGATGCGGGTGGCATCGAGGTTGGTGACCTCGTCGTCGATGCGGATGTCGTAGTAATCCGCGGTGAAGTCCAGATTGGCCGACGGCGACCACACAAACCCCAGTCCATACGATTTGGCGGTTTCCGGCCGCAGCTGCGGGTTGGCGCCACTGGTGTAGTCGATCGCCAATCCGCTGAAATCGCAGTCGTCATACGCCTGGCCGGCGCTGCGGCAGCGCCAGTAGTCGGTCATGCCGGGGTTGTAACCCCGCGTTTCGGTTGCGAATACATAGTTCATGTCCGGCGCGCGGAAACTGGTGGCCGCACTGGCGCGCAGCAGCAGCGTATCGAACGGACGGAACTCCAGGCCGGTGCTCCAGGTCGCCTTGCCCAGGTGATCACCGGCCGCACGGTACTGGTCATAACGACCGGCCACCGTGGCGGTCAGGCGCTCCAGCAACGGCAGCTGCAGTTCCACACCAGCCGCATACCGGTCACGCTCGCCACCGGCGGGGACGCCCGCGTTGAGGTTCCAGAACACGCCCTGCGCCAGGGCCGGGTCCGGGCGGTTGCGGTAGCCCTGGCTGCCCGCTTCGACAACGGCTGCCAGCGCGGCACGGCCGCCGGGCAGATCGAACAGCTGGCCGTTGACGCTGACGCTGGCCGTCTGCAGCCACGCGGCGTTGCGGCTCTCGTAACGGCCCGACAGGCCTTCATACTCGCCCGGGGTCAGCGGCTGGTACAGCCGTGACGGATCCGGTGCATACACCTCCACGCCATTACGAGTGCCCAGCTGCGGGCCGAGCAGGTAGGTGTTGATGCCGGCCAACAGGCCCGGGCGCTGCGTCTTGTTCTCATAGCGCGAACGGCTGTAGGCCGCTTCGTAGTCCCAGTCCGAACTGCCGATGCTGCCGCGTGCGCCCACGTTGAACGACCAGGACTGCTCCAGGAATCGATTGGCATTGCGCTGCACGCCGCCGATCTCCTCCGGTGCGAAACGCCGGTACCAGCTTTCCAGCTGACCGCTGTTCTGGTTGTAGAAATAGTTGCGCGAAGACGTCCAGCTCGGTGCACGGGTATTGTTGTAGATGCGCGCGGTGCCGATGGCCGCATCGGCGAACAGTTCCTGGCGATCATTCAGACGCCAGGTCACTGAACTGTAGGCATCGATGTTGCGCTTCTCGGTCTGCACGGTCCAGAACGTGGGCGAGGCTTCATTGCTGCCGCAGTACCAGCCCTGGCGCGGATTCTGGGCGCGGAACACGCTGCCGCCGTAGAGCGCGCTGGAGGTATCGCAGCCGTCGGCACCGGGATCGATATAGCTGTTGGTGGAGGCGTTGCGGCGATACGCCACCGCCGTCGCCAGCGGCGTGACGCCACGCGGGTCATCGGTCAGCGAGTCCATGAAATCGCGCTGCGAGCCGTAGATCGCCTTGCGGTTGGCGATCTCCAGGCCGAAGATCGCGTCCCACTGCTCACCCGAGCCGCCGCCGACCGCCTGCAGGCGCTGGTTGTCACCGCCGCCCTGTTCGGTGGTGCCGGCGCGCACATTGATGCCGACACCGTCATAGGTCTTCTTCAGGATGATGTTGACCACACCGGCGATTGCATCGGAGCCGTACACCGCCGAGGCCCCCCCGGCCAGCACTTCGATACGGTCGATCAGCGCGCTGGGAATGTTGGCCAGGTTGACCACATTGACCGAGCCTTCGTAGGCCAGCGGGTAATCGGACTGACGGCGACCGTTGACCAGCACCAGGGTGCGATTGGGGCCAAGGCCGCGCAGATTGATGGTGTTGGCGGCCGGGGTGAAGGTATTGCCGAAATCCTCGCCCTGCACGTTGCCGGTGTTCTCGGTCAGCGCGCTGAGCGCTTCGAAGGCACTGCGGTAGCCCTGCGCCTCGATCTGCTCCTGGGTGATTACGGTCACCGGAGAGGGGCCTTCCACACTGGCGCGGGGGATGCGCGAACCGGTGACCGTGACCGCATCGAGCTGGGTGGGCGGATCGGCCGCATGCACCAGTGAACTTGTGCCAAGCAGGGGCAACAACGACAACACCAAGGCCCGCCGACGCAGCGGGCGATACAGCACAGACATGCAGAATTCCGGTAAATAAGATCGCGCCAGCGCGGGAAGGCCTGCGCCGGATCGTGGTGGAGAGAGGGCCGGGATTTTGCTGAACAGGCAGCGAAGGGGGAAATGACCGGCCGGGATATGCTTATCGGGAATTCGCCTAAGCCCTGCCCTGCAAGGACTCCGCATGCGCTTCATCCAGACCTTCCAGTTGTACCCCTTCCTGGACACCGTGGTCAGCCTGGTGGCCGCCTTCGTGCTGGGCACACTGATCGGTGCCGAGCGCCAGTACCGTCAGCGCACCGCTGGGCTGCGCACCAATGTGCTGGTGGCGGTCGGCGCGGCGGCCTTCGTGGATCTGGGCATGCGCATCGCCGGCAGTGTCGAGGCGGTACGGGTGATTTCCTACGTGGTGTCCGGTGTCGGCTTCCTGGGCGCGGGCGTGATCATGAAGGAAGGCATGAACGTGCGCGGCCTCAACACCGCCGCGACGCTGTGGTGTTCGGCGGCAGTCGGTGCATGCACCGGTGCGGACATGCTGGCCGAAGGCGCGCTGCTGACGGTGTTGATCATCGCCGGCAACACCCTGCTGCGGCCCTTGGTCAACGCGATCAACCGCATCCCGATCAATGAGGCCGCCTCTGAAGCCACCTACGAGGTGCGCCTGAGCGTGGACCCTGCCGCCACGCCCCTGGCACGCGAACGCCTCGTCGACGCGCTGGAGGCCGCACAGTATCCGGTCAGCGATGTGCAGGTGATCGAGCACGGCGACGGCCCGGTGGAGCTGGTCGCGATCCTGGTCAGCACCGCCGTCAGCGCCGATGAGCTCGATACCGTGGTCGCGCGGTTGCAACGTCAGCCGGGTGTGGTGCACGCCAACTGGGAAGTCAGTACCCGCGACTGATCGCGGCGGTTCCCGAACAATGAAAAACGGCGGCCCTGTGGCCGCCGTTCCGGTTGCTGCCTGCGTGCTGGGCCTCAGGCCTCGGCAGGCACCTGGCTCTGGCGGTTCACCAGCGCGCTGAAGCGCGCCAGCGAGCTCAGGTGGTGATGCACCAGGGCCAGCCAGCCGCTGCGGTGCCACGCCACCACGGTCTCGTCCGGCAACGCGGCAAACTTCTCCACATCCACCACCTGGAAACCGTTGACCGACATTTTCCGACCATCGGCCAGGGTGACATCAATATTGCGGTCGATGAGCAGATCGTTCTCGATCAGGGCGGCCGAGAAGCGACGGGTATGTTCGTGCTCGCGGGTGTAATCGCCGCAGAAACGCATCGCGTTGTCGACCAGTTCGGTCGCCTTGCCATCCTGGAACAGCGGCAGGCCTTCTTCGCTGTCGCCCTGGTTGACCTGCTTGGCGGCCGCATCCACGGCGAGGACGTAGTTGTCCGGCTCACCGGCCTGCATGAACACGAACGGATAGCGGCGCACGTACGCCGGTACGTAGCTCTGCTCATCCCATACGCCATCGGCGACGAACAGATTGCGATGGGACAGGCCCACGGCCACCAGCGGCATCGCATCCTGACCGGTGAAGATGATCGGGTAGTGCTGCGCCAGCGAGCCGAACTCGCCGATCACCGCGGGGATCGCGTTGGTGTCAGCCGCGAAATTCGCGGTGTCAGGCAGCAGGCGCCAGTTGGCGTGCTCGTCCGAACGCAGCGGCACAGCCTGTTGGTAAAACAGCGGACCGGTGGCCTGGGACGGCGCAGCGGTGGGCGGAGTCGTGGTTTCAGCAGTCATGGAATAAGTCGTATACGACGCGCCAGTCAGCCCGGGCGCGAAAGCGGGAATCGCATTGAATAAGCACTATAGCGTGCCGGGCCTCACAGCACGCCATCCAGCGGGCCTGCCGCCCCGGTGAGGGCTGCGCAGGCGTGGTCCTGCAGTTCCTCGCCGCTGGCCTTGTTGCCGGCCTCCAGATCCAACCGCGTGGCCAGCAACACGAAACCCGGGGCGCCGGCGACATCAGTCTTGCCGGCCACCACCAGCGACCAGTTACCGAGATCGGTGGGGTCTTCCAGATAGTCGGCAAGCAAACGGACCGGGTTGGCCGTCAGTTCGGCCCCCGGCAGCCCGCGGGCGAGATACGCATGCCCACGCAGCGGCTCCGGCAGCGGCTGCCAAGCGGTACCGATGGCAGGCTGCAGCCGGTGCAGCTGCGTCATGACATCAGCGCGCAGGCAATCCACGTGGATGTGCAGCTGGTGCTGGGAACGTCCGTGCGGTGAGTTCAGGGCCAGGCTGGCCACGTCACGCGGTAATGGCCGGCCCAGCGCCCGCTCGGTGTGGCTGCGGGCGGCCCAGGCGGCAGCGAAATAGTTCGGCGCATCAGCCCTCAGCAACGTTGGGCTTTCAATGCCCGAGACCCGGTCCAGCGGCAGCACCAGGAACTGGAAGTGACCGTGCGAATCCTTGAGCAGCACATCGCGCCGATGCGCGTCGGCGGACACCGCAAGGCAGCTGCCACGGGGTGCGCCATCACCGGCGCAGTCGCGCTGGATGATGCTCCACAGGGCATCCGGGTTGGCGGTGGGCTTGGCCGGCGGCAGTACCGGCGTGGCGCAGGCGGTCAACAGCAGCAGCGCACAGAACAAGGACAATCGGGCGATCACGGACAGGCTCGTACAAGGGTGCAGGCCCGGCCAGGTACGGGCGGCGGGCGATCGCGATTGTACCGTGCCGGTTCTGTCGCTTTCGTGTCAGTACGTGCTGTAGGGCACCTCGACCACCACCGGCGAGGCGGGTGCCGGCGGCTGCAGGGTGTAGCGATCCAGCGCACCGTTGTCATCGGCGAACCGCTGCGACTGGGTCTGCAGGCGGTAGCTGGTTGCACCGAGCTTGACGCTGCCGCCCTCTTCCAGCGCGGCACCGGCCGGCAGCAGCAGCCCGCCCAGGTCGCTGTAGGCACCCCCGGCATCGGAGAAGACGTGATCCACCAGAGCATCCTCGCGCTTCATCGCGAACACGTGGCGGTCGCCATGACGCTGGTTGAAGTCTTCGTTGCCGAGCAGATCGGCGATCCAGACGCCGGGCAGGCGGTAGCGGGTTTCCAGCGCGATCGCATCGAGCCGTTCGCTGTCCACGACCAGGCAGCACACCGCCTGCTTGTTCTCGCGGTCCAGGACCGCAAAGCGGCTGCCCTTGGCGACGTCCCGCGGCAGGATCGCGAACGGCAGATCCTCCAGCACGGGCGCCGCCCCATTGGCCGAATGCAGGTTGCGCCAGCCGCCAAATACCGGCGCTTCCGGCTCGGCGGCCATCACGCTGCCTGCCAAGGCCATTCCCACCGTCACGATCAAGGCGGCCGTGATCTTCCTGCTCTGCATGCTCTGTTTCCGTTGGTTGACCTGTCGCGGCGATATCGCCGGACCTCACAAGACCGCGACACTATGCGCCAGCGACAGGCCGACGGGCAATCGGTGCCGCTCAGCCGATCACGATGTAGTCACTGACCAGGGTGATGCCCTGGTGGTCCCCGCGTTCGAGCTGCACGTGGCGGCCGCCGACCTGATCGATGGCGATGCAGTCATCCACTTCCAGCAGCGCATCGGTATGCGGCTTGAACCAGCTGGCATCGCGCAGCGCCTTGGCTTTGCGCTTGGCCTCTTCGACACTGGTGGCGACCAGCAGCTGGTAGTCATGCGCCTCGCCCAGCGCGCCGGCGGCATACCCACCGAGATTGAGAAAATACAGCCGCGGCCCACTGTCAGCCGGAGCCACATCGGCGAAGCGAACCCGGTACTCCTCCACTCCATCCACGGCGAGCCAGCCATCGACATGCAACCCTTTGCGCTCGCCGAACCAGTCCTGGCGCAGCTGCGGGTAGGCGTCCTCGATGACATCGACGTTGGCGAAGGCCACATCGTGGACCTCGATCCGGGCCCGGGCGTGCCGCCCACCAAGCATGAACACGTGCAGCACCTGCGACTCCCGGCATGACCGATGTTGAGCGGGTATCCAGTGTAACGCCAGGCCGGCGGCGTCCTGGCCCCGCGCGCAGTCCACGCTGCGTCGAATAGTCGCGCGGTAGCCACCACACGTCCATGCGCGCCGCGGTGGTATGGTCGGCGCCTGACCCCGCAGGAGCGACCCGATGGCATCCCTTTCCCGTTATCCCCTCGCCGCGATCATGTTCGCAGGCACCCTGTCACTGACCGCCTGCGTCAGCACGCCGGGGCCGGAAATCAAGGGGCCGGGCCTGTGCAAGGCCGACGCGCTGGGCTGGGCCGTGGGCCAGAGGGCCGACGAAGCCAACATGCGCAAGCTGCTGGTGCAGAGCGGCGCCGGCCTGATCAATCCGATCGGCCCGGCCACGATCACCACCCGTGACCTGCGCCAGGACCGCCTGCGGGTGTTCATCGACAAGGACAACGTGATCACCGCCGTCCGCTGCGAGTGATTCCACGCAGGTTGAGCCACCCCACGGGTGGCTTGGCCACTAGATGGCAGGGTTTTCGTGCAGCCACCCATGGGGTGGCTCTGCCGGTGGTTGGCGCCGTTGGGTGGCGTCCACCAGCGAATCGGCACCGATATCGGCGATGGTCTTGGCGCCGGTAAGCGTCATCGCCACGCGCATTTCCTTGGCCATCAGGTCCAGCAGATTGGCGACGCCGGCCTCGCCCTGTGCAGCGAGCGCATACACGAACGCACGCCCCAGCAGCACGCTGTCCGCGCCCAGGGCAATCATGCGGACCACATCCAGGCCGTTGCGGATGCCGGAGTCGGCCAGGATCTTCAGCTCGCCCTTCACCGCGTCGGCAATCGCCGGCAGGGCCCGCGCGGTGGACGGCACACCGTCGAGCTGGCGCCCGCCATGGTTGGAGACCACGATGCCGTCGGCCCCGAAGCGGACCGCATCTCGCGCATCCTCCGGGTCGAGGATGCCCTTGATCACCATCGGGCCGGTCCAGAACTCACGGATCCACTCCAGGTCTTTCCACGAAATGGACGGATCGAAGTTGGCGCCCAGCCAGCCGATGTAGTCGGCCAGGCCGGTCGGGCTGCCGCGGTAAGTGGAGATGTTGCCCAGGTCGTGCGGGCGCCCGAACAGGCCGACGTCCCACGCCCAGCGCGGGTGCGTCACCGCCTGCAGCATGCGCCGCGCCGGTGCATTCGGGCCGCTCATACCCGAGTGCGCGTCACGATAGCGCGCCCCCGGCGTGGGCATGTCCACGGTGAACACCAACGTGGTCACCCCGGCCGCCTTGGCCCGCTCCAGCGCATTGCGCATGAAGCCGCGATCCTTGAGCACATACAGCTGGAACCACATCGGCCGATCAATCGCCGGAGCCACTTCCTCGATCGGACAGACCGACACGGTGGACAGCGTGAATGGAATCCCCCGACTCGCCGCTGCCCGCGCCGCCTGCACTTCACCGCGGCGCGCGTACATCCCGGTCAGCCCGACCGGCGCCAGTGCCACCGGCATCGCCAGGCGTTCCCCGAACAGCTCTGTCTCCAGGCTCAGGTCGGACATGTTGCGCAGGATGCGCTGGCGCAGCGCGATGTCCGACAGGTCGGCGACGTTGCGCTTCAAGGTGTGCTCGGCGTATGCGCCGCCATCGATGTAATGGAACAGGAACGGCGGTAGACGGCATTGTGCCGCTGCACGGTAATCGGTGGAGGCGGAAATGATCATGGGTCATCTGCGCTGGAACAGCCTCCAGTGAACCGCAGAATACAGAGCATGCCAACTAGACCATTGGTCGACCGCCTTTCCGGCAGCTCTGCGGCCTATCAGCCGCAGTCGCTGGAGCGACCCTTCAGTTCCACCAGGTTGCCGTCGGGGTCACGCAGGCGCAGCGACAGCCCATCGCCTTCCGCGCCGTAATTGCGCTCGGCCTTCCCTTCCAGCGTGAGCTGCTGCCCCTCCAGATGCGCGCGCACGTCTGCCTCATCGAAGGGCTCCACGCGCAGGCACAGATGATCGAGGTTGCGTCCTTCGCGTCCCGGCGCCGCACCGCCTTTGACGCCCAGGGGGCCGTCCACGCTGACAAGGTCGATCATCGATTCGCCCGCATGCAGATGCACCATGCCCAACGAGGGACGCTCACGGGCGACCGTGCAACCGAGAACGTCGCGGTAGAAGCGCACCGCACGCGGAAGATCCTGCACCCGCAGCACCACATGGTCGATGCGTTGGATCTGGAAGGGACGTTCGCTGCTCATCACGAGGACTCCAGTTTTTTGGCGATACGGCTGAACACCACCAGCACGATCAGGCACAACACACTTACGCCGATGGCGATCACGTACTCACCGATGCCGACCGCGATGCCGATGGCAGCGGCCATGATCAGCGAGCTGGCGGTGGTCAGTCCGCTGACCTGATCATCGCGCGAGCCCCGCAGGATCGTGCCGGCGGCGACGAAGCCAACGCAGGCCACTACCGCTTCGATCAGTCGCACCGGATCGACCTGCAGCAGGTCGCGGTAACGCTCTTCCTGGAAGTGTTCGGCGATGCTGTCACCGAGCCCGACAATCAACGCGGCCGCGCCTGCGATCAGCATGTGCGTGCGCAGGCCAGCCGCATGCTTGCCCATCTCGCGCTCGATGCCGAGCGTGGCCCCCAGCAGCATCGCCACGGCTATCCGCAGCAGGATCGATAAATCTTGTTCCAGTCCCATCTGCGTCTCTCATCCGGCAATGGACGGAGCGTCGCAGACAGGGGCGTCTGAGCACCGTGAAGCAAACGGCAGGCCTTGGTGAGCCTGCCGTCGCAGGGCCTACTGCGCCAGATAACCGCCATCGATCGCGTAGTACGTGCCCGTCGCAAAGCCGGCATCGGCACTGGCCAGCCAGGCTACCAGCGCGGCAACTTCTTCGGGCTTGCCGAGACGCCCCAGCGCATGCTTGCTTTCCAGCGCCTGCCTCACCTTCGGGTCCATCTTGTCCAGCAACGGCGTGGCGATGAAGCCCGGGCCGACCGCGTTGATACGGATCTTGTCCGCCGCGTGTTCCCACGCGGCCGTCTGGGTCAGGCCGACCACGCCATGCTTGGCTGCGACATAGGCTGCTGAATTGTTGAACCCGACCTGGCCGAGGATGGAGGCCATGTTGATGATGCTGCCGCCATTACCCGAGCTGCGCATCGCCTGGATCTGCGCCCGCTGGCACAGGAACACGCTGTTGAGATTGACGTCGATGACGTTCTTCCAGCCATCCACCGGGTAGTCACCGCTGGCCGCCGACGGCCCGCCGATACCCGCGTTGTTCACTGCGATATCCAGCCCACCGAGTTCCTCGACGGTCTGCTTCACGGCTGCTTCAACGGCGTTCTCGTCGGTGACGTTCAACGCGATGCCGATCGACTTCGCGCCTTTCCTGCGCAGCGCTTCGGCAGTCTTCTCGACGGCATCGGCCTTGAGATCCCATACCGCGACCGCTGCGCCGGAATCGGCCAGCAATTCAGCCACGGCCAGGCCGATACCGGAGACGCCGCCGGTGACGATGGCGACCTTGCCCTTGAGTTGATAATCAATCATCGCGTTGTTCCTCGGGTTGGAATAAGGCTGCGGGCAGTGCCTGCCCATGCCTCGACCATACGCCGCGAAAACGTTACAGAACGTGCACAGCAGGCTCCGCAACAATCCTTCCCATCGCTGCAACGCACCTGGGCCTATGCTCGGGGTCGTATGCCCACATACCTGTTTCATCCGCCGATGGCGGTCCCCCTCCCCCAAGGTAAGCCCATGACAGAGTCCAGTGACGGCCAGTTGTTCTCCCCCACCCGTCTGGGGGCCATCGAGGTCGCCAACCGCGTTGCGATGGCACCGCTGACCCGCAACCGCGCGATCCACGACCGCATCCCCAATCCCCTTGCGATCCAGTACTACGAGCAGCGCGCCAGTGCTGGGCTGATCATCGCCGAGGCCACCCAGATCAGCCCGATGGGCCAGGGCTATCTCGACACGCCCGGCATCTACAGCCAGGCGCAGATCGATGCCTGGAAAAAAGTCACCGATGCCGTCCACGCGCGCGGCGGAAAGATCGTGCTGCAGCTGTGGCATGTTGGCCGTATCTCGCACACCAGCCTGCTGCCCGAGGGCGAGGTCCCGGTAGCACCGAGTGCACTGCGTGCCAACACCAAAACGTTCACCGCCAAGGGCTTTGAAGAGGTTTCCGAGCCCCGCGCCCTGCGCCTGGATGAGATTCCCGGCCTGATCCAGGACTTCCGCCAGGCCGCGCGCAACGCGATCACCGCCGGCTTTGACGGCGTGGAAGTGCATGCCGCCAACGGCTACCTGATCGATCAGTTCCTGCGCGATGGCAGCAACCAGCGCACCGACGAATACGGTGGCAGCATCGAGAACCGCACCCGCCTGCTCGATGAAGTGGTCCGCGCGATCGTCTCTGAAATCGGCGCCGAACGTACCGGCGTGCGCCTGTCACCGGTGACGCCGGCCAACGATGCCGCCGATTCCAACCCGCAGCCACTGTTCGAACGGGCGGTCGAGCGCCTGGATGCCATCGGTCCGCTGGCCTTCATCCACGTGATCGAAGGCGCGACCGGTGGTCCACGCGACAACATCGCCTTCGACTATGCCGCGCTGCGCGCCAAGTTCACCGGTGCCTGGATCGCCAACAACGGCTATGACCAGGCACGCGCGGAAGCGGCCGTGGCGTCCGGCTATGCCGATATGGTCGCGTTCGGTCGCCCCTTCATCGCCAACCCGGATCTGGTCGAGCGTTTCCGTCTCGGCGTGGCGCTGTCCGAGCTGGACCAGGACACGCTGTATGGCGGCGGTGCGCAGGGCTACACCGACTACCCCAGCGTTTCAGGCTGATCCGCGCGCTGCTACCGGTCGCGCATCGCATCGGTCACATCGCCGCCGGCCAGCACCGGCAGCAGCGCTGCAGGTAATTTGCAGGGGCGCGTGGGCACACTGTCCACGCGCCACCCGCGTCCGAGCAGGACGCCCTTTCCCTTTGAAGGCGGACCATCGCCGGGTGCCGGGCAGCTGATATCACTGAGCAGCACCTGTCCGTCGCGATCCAGCCATTGCTGGACGAAGTACTCGCCATCGGCAAAACGCATCGTGCCGAGATTCACCAGCGTCAGCGGCTGGCTTTCCACATCCCCCTGCCAGGTGGACTGCAGTTCCACACCACTGAACAGCAGACGTCGTCGCAGCAGTACCTCGTGGTTCTCGTCCAGCAGGGTCAGCGCCTCATCGCCCCCGTCCAGATGGCGGCGCGTCCAGGTGCGGTCCATGCCCCAGGGCAGGATATCGAAGCTCTCTGGCGGCGCCGGTTCGCTGCCATCGGCCAGCATCATTCCCAGTTTTCCGTCCCGGCGGAATACCACCCGGCCCCCGTCCATGCGCACCACACCTTCGAACGGACGCCCCACGATGCGGCCACGCTCGAGGTTGTACAGGTGGTTGACGCCGGCGGCCTGCTCCCGGAGCAACAACAACGGGGGGCTGACGTGGTCATCGTCGATGGCCATGTCGGCAGGTACCGTGAAGGCCGTGCGTCCATCCCACCACAGGCGGGGCGAGGATTCGCCGACGAGCGTGCCCAGCAACCCGCCGGCAACCGCATCGAAGCTGTCCACGTTCGGCGGCGCGAACACCACCTCGCCGTAGCAGTCCAGTACCGCAGCGGTATCGGTATCGGTGGCATGCCGGACGCGCCACGGCGGTGCCTGTCGCTGTTGGGCATCGGGTTCGTCGAGCACGACTGCAAGCGCCGCGGGGGCGGCGGTGGGCGGAATGGCACCCGCCTTGTCCAGTACCTGCCAGCGGCCACCACAGTAGTCCAGGCGCACGTTGCCGTGCTGTGCGGCAAAGTGTCCGTCGGCCATCAGCCAGCCGGGCTCGGGCGTGTCCTCGGCGCTGCCGGTGGCGTGCCGATAGACCTGCTCGGGCCAGTCGCGCCGGCCTGCGCTACCGCCGTACTGTCGGTAGCGGGGATACAGACCATCCTGCTGGTAGCGGGCGATGTCCGTCGCCCTGCCCTGTGCATCCACCCGCCGCCACAGCTCGCCCTTGCGCAGCCACCAGCCACCGTCGGTGACCGGCAGCAGTGCGTCGATGTCATCGGAAAACAGCGTCGTACCGGATTCATCCCGCACGTCGCAGTGCTCAGGTACCTGGACACTGCACGCGACATACACGTGGCGGCCGGCGAACGGCCCAGCCACCCATTGGACCTGCCGCTCGTCCAGCTCCATGACCGCCCGCCCGTGCAGGTCATGGAAGCGCAGCGGACCACTGCGGGCGTTCCACAGCACGCGTTGGGGTACCGCCAACGGCACCCATTCGCCATCCTTCAGCGCTGGAAAGCGAACCTGACCCAGCGCATCCACCACGCCCCGGCCACCGGCCGCCTCACCATCGGCCTGGATGAACGCCTCCCACAGCGGATCACCGGGGACGGCCTGCGGCAGCACGAACCGTTCGTGGTACTCGGTGTAACCGCGGTCTTCACGCAGCAGGCGTCCTGCATCGTCGTACCACTGCTGCGGCGTGGTGGGGCCCTGTGCGCGCATCCAGCGGTCGGCGGACAGCCGATGCATGCGCGCGCCATTGGGCGGCACCAGCAGGCGGCCATCGAGGGACACCAGCGCCTCGGCGCCGAAACTATTGCCCAGCACGGTGAACGACTGCGCGGGCGCGCCGCCTGCCAGCGACATCAGCGCGCCTGCCACGAACATCCTTTTCATCGGTCGCATCATGCAAAGTGGAGCTGCACGCTAGCGCCTGTCCCTTGGCGATGCAATGCATCTGGCACCATCCGTGCGCGCGATACTCCTGGATTCAGTACACCGGCAACGAAATGAAGCTGGCCTGCTGCGGCGCGTGCCAGATCTGCTGCGTCGCCTTCTGGTAATCGCCCGGCTTGGCAAGATAGATGTTCGGCACGAACGTCTGCGGATTGCGGTCGTACAGCGGGAACAGGCTCGACTGCACCTGCACCATCACCCGATGGCCCGGCTGGAACACATGGTTCGCCGTTGGTAGACCGAACGTGTAGTCCAGCACCTGGTTGCTTGCGATCGCCTTCGGGTCGCTGAAGCTCTCCCGGTACCGGCCACGGAAGATCGCCATCGAGACCGACAGCTCATAGCCACCCATCTCCGGCGTCGACGGCATCTGGTCCGGATACACGTCGATCAGCTTCACCACCCAGTCGCTGTCACTGCCACTCGTGGCTGCCTGCAGATTCACCTGCGGCGCACCGCCGATCCGCAACGGCTCGGTCAATGGTTCGCTGACGAAGGTCAGCACGTCCGGGCGACCATCCACGAAGCGCTGATCCTTCACCAACCAGCTCGTCCACATATCGCGGTCGGCGAAGCGCACCGGGCGCGGCACGAACGGCACCGGCTTGGCCGGATCGGACACATAGGCCTCAAAGGTCGCTTCACCGGCCTGCGGTGCCTCGAAGGACAGCTTGCCGCCCGCCCGCAGGTACAGCGGCCTGGACTGCGCCACGCTGCGCGGCCACTGCTGCAGCCTGTCCCAGTGGTTCTCGCCGGTGTTGTAGATCAGCACCGGCGGTGTCTGCGCCTTGGGCGCGCCATCCACCAGGTACTGATCGAAGAACGGCTTGAGCACATCGCGGCGGAACTGCAGCGCGGTGTCCCCGTCGAACTTCAAGGCGCCCAGGCTGCTGCCGTCATAGTTGACCTGGCTGTGCCGCCACGGCCCCATCACCAGATAATTCAGCGTGTTGCTGGTGTCACGCGGCTCCATCGCCGCATAGCTGTGCACCGCACCCCACATGTCTTCCTGGTCCCACAGGCCCTGCAGCCACATCGTGGGCACCTTCAGCTCGGTCTTGGCCATGCGCGCGTCCAGCGCCTGTTCCTGCCAGAACGTGTCGTAGCTGGGGTGCTCGATCAGTTTGTGCCACCACGGCAACTGGTCCAACCCATTGGCCTTGGCGTAATCCCCGGCCGAGCCGGCGCGCAGGAAGGTGGTGTAGTCGTCGTAGCCCACGCTGGGAATGGATGGGCCTTTGCCACGCTTGGCCAGCTGCCCGGTGAAGTAGCCGAAATTGACTTGCCGGAACGCGCCGTAGTTGAGCCAATCATCACCCATCCAGCCATCGATCATCGGGCTCTGCGGCGCAGCCACCTTCAATGCCGGGTGCGGGTTGGTCAGCGCCATCACCACGGTGAATCCCTCATACGACGAGCCCAGCATGCCGACCTTGCCATTGCTCTCGGGCACGTGCTTGACCAGCCAATCGATGGTGTCCCACGCGTCGGTTGCGTGGTCCACCTTCGTGGTGTTGAGCGGCCCACGCAGCGGCCGGGTCATCACGTAATCGCCCTCGGAGCCGTATTTGCCGCGGATGTCCTGGAACACCCGGATGTACCCGCCATCGACGAACACCTCATCGCCCTGCGGCAGGATGTCGCGCATGTTCGGCGAATCCATGCGTTTGGCACGGTTGGCGGCATCGTACGGCGTGCGGGTCAGCAGGATCGGCGCGTGCCTGGCGCCCTTGGGCACCACGATCACCGTGTAGAGTTTCGTTCCGTCACGCATCGGCACCATCACCACGCGCTTGTCGTAGTTGTCCTGCGCCGTGGGCGTCACAAATCCTTTGGCGGGAATATCCGGGGTCATCGGCGAGGTCTGCGCCGACACACTGGCGGCTACCATCAGACTCAACAGCGCAACTGGCACTACACGCACACGCATGGGGGCTCTCCCGGCAGTGATGGCAACCTCCGCAGCCTAGCGCCGCGCGGCCTGCGCCGGTAGATGCCGATCGGCGTGTTGTCGGGCCGCTTGGCGCATTCAGCCGCCAACCGGCGTTTCATGCAAAGCCTGCCAGCGCAGCGTGCCGTCCGGGCGGCTCACGAGAACCGCCAAGGCCTCACGTCGATTGCCGGTGGCATCCGCGCCGATCTGATCCTCGCGATAGCGTACCGCGCAGGCGTTGGCACCCAACGGCAGATACTGCAAGGCATCGACGGTGATCTGCAGGCCTGGCCGGCTGCCATGGGCCGATCCGAAGAAGCCTGCCAGCGCCGGCTTGTCCAGGCGGACGCCACGAATCCCGACCATGCTGAAGTCCTCGCTGAAACGGGCCAGCAGTGTGTCCAGCGCAGCCAGTGGCGAGCGCGCGGTGAACCAGTCTTCGATCAGCACATGCAGGTCATGGATCTCGTTGAAGGCAAGCGTGTCATTCATGGGGAGGTTCTCAGGGAAAGGGAGGACGCCGACAGGCGCCACAACAACAGGGTCGGCAGCAGGCTCATACCGGCGGCCAGCATCAGGGTGAGCGTGAATGCCTGTGCCGGCAGGACGGCGGAGAGCAGCGCCAGGACGCAGGCCAGCAGTGCGGCGGCCAGGCAGAAACTGAGCTGGCGGTTGAGATTCCACAGCGCGCTGCCCGGCAGCAGCTCCGCGTCCGCCAGCCCTTGGAAGGCGAGCGTCTGCGCGCTGCTGCTGCACAGGCTCCCGCCCAGCCCCATCAGCCCGAAGGCCAGCACGGGCAGCCAGGGCTGACCGGCCTGCACGCCGATCAGCAGCACGATCCCGACGGCCTGGCATCCCATGCCGACGCTCAACAGCGGGCGCGCCCCGATGCGTGGCAGCCAGTGCCTGGTGGTGGCGATCGCGCAGGCCGAGGCGATCGCCCACGGCAACATGAAGCCACCGATGGCCGCGGCGCCGTAACCCTGCCGATGCAGCATCAGCGTCGCCACCAGTTGCGTGCCGATGAAGGTGCCCGGCACCAGTAGATAGACCAGCATCGCCAGCCGCAGCGAGGCATGTCGCAGCAGCGACCAGTGGAGCACCGGCTGATCGGTTCGATGCGCACTGCGGGCGTAGAGAAACAGCACCACGGCGGCGGCAACCAGCAGCCCAGCGCCCACGCGCCGCTGGCCCGGTTCGGCGATCAGGCTCAGCGCGACCAGCAGCACGCTCAGCCCCGTCGAGCCCAGCAGCAGCCCGCGCCGGTCCAGCGCTGGCGCGGACAGCGGCGCACCCGGACGGACCCAGCAGGCCGCCAGCACCAGGGCCACTACGGCCAGCGGCACACTGACCAGCAGCACGCCCCGCCACGAGCCCCACTCCACCAGCAGGCCGCCCAGCGTGGGTGACAGCGCCGGCACCAGCAGTGCGACCGCCATGATGCGGGCGGTCAGGCGCCCACGATCGGCCGGTGGGCATTCGCGGTAGGCCATCGCCTGCCCGACCGGAATCAACAGCCCACCGCCCAGCCCCTGCAGCAGGCGCCACGCGATCAGCCACCCGATGCTCGGCGCGGTGCCTGCCAGCACGGCGCCTACGGTAAACAGGGCCAGCGAGAGGCACAGCACCCGGCGCTCGCCAAGGCGCGCGGCCAGCCAACTTCCCAGTGGGATCACCACGGTCAGGCCGAGCATGTAGGCGTTGCCGATCCACGCCAGCTGCGGCACGGAGGCCTGCAGGTCGGCGGCGATGGCCGGATATGCGACGGTACCGATGAACATGTTCACCAGGTCCAGCGAGAATCCCAGCAGGTACAGCGTTTCCACCCTGGCCCGGTATGTCATGCGGTGCTCCGATTGCGAGGCGGCAGCATGCGCGTTGGCGGCGGCTGGATAAACGGGCAACCGGATGCAAGACTGTCAAACCATTTTTGACAGTCAGAGCGCCGCCATGGTCAGCCTGGACCGCTTCGAGACCTTCAAAACGATTGTTGATGCCGGCAGCCTGACCGCTGCCGCGCAGCGCCTTGGCCAGAGCCGGGCCGTGGTGAGCTTCAACCTCAAACGGCTGGAGCAGGAACTGGGCGTGACCCTGCTGGTGCGCAATACCCGCAGCCTGGCACTGACCGAGGCCGGCGAACGCTTCTACCAGCACTGCACCGCCCTGTTGGCGACTGCCGAGCTGGCGATCGATGAGGCCCGCAGCGAACAGCTGCAGCTGCGTGGCACGCTGCGGCTGACCACCACGACGGAGTACGCGATCGCCCGGGTCGTGCCGGTGCTGGAGTCGTTCCGTGCCCTGCATCCCGAGCTGCGCCTGCACCTGTCCACCTCACCGGCGCCGGCGGACCTGATTCCCGAGCGGTTCGATCTGGCGATCCGGTTGGGGCGGCTGCAGGATTCGCAGCTGCGCGCGACCCTGCTGGACGAACACGCGCTGTGCGCGGTCGCCGCGCCGTCGTTGTTGTCCACGTTGCCGGATGATGCCGCGCGCGATGACCCGGACTGGGTCCGCATGCTGCCACGATTGGGGTATCCGCGCCTGGCGGATCTACCGCTGGTGGCGCCCGATGGCAGCGACCAGGTATTTGCCTGCAACCCCGCCCATGCGGTGGTTACGGTCGATAACGCCTCCACCCTGCGTGCCTTCGCGCTGGCCGGGGCCGGCGCGACCGTGTTGCCGCAGTGGTTGATCGATGACGATCTGGCGCAGGGCCGGCTGCTGCCGATCCTGCGCCGTCATCGTTTTCCGCGCCAGGGCGTCTATGCGGTGTTTCCCAACACCGCCCAGCCCTCGCGCCGGGTCCGGCTGCTGCTGGCGCACCTGCGCGAGCACCTGCCGGGGTAACCGGGGCACGACCCACGGCCGTGCCCCGCCCGTCAGCTCAGCGGACGACCTGCTCGGCCAGCTCCAGCGGCACGCGCTGCACCGGCGCATTGGCCGCGCGCGAGAGCTGCACTTCGTACTGCCCACCGGCAATCTTCCACTGCTTGTCGGCGGTATCGAAGCTGGCCAGCGTCTTCGGCTCGGCTTCGATGCGGATCCGGCGGCTTTCACCCGGCTGCAGCGTCACCTTCTGGAAACCGATCAGGCGGATCGGGGTGGTGCTGCCCTGCGGCAGCTGCAGGTACAGCTGCGGCACGTCCGCACCGGCAACCTTGCCGGTGTTGCGCACGTCCACGCTGGCGACCACACGCTGGCCTTCCACCACTACCTGCAGGTTGTCGTAGCCGAAGCTGGTGTAGGACAGACCATGGCCGAACGCGTACTGCGGGGTCAGGCCCTTGGCGGCGAACCACTTGTAACCGACGTTGGCACCTTCGATGTTGTAGTCGATGGTGTCATCCGGCTTGTTCTTCGGGTTGAAGCCCAGGCCGTTGACGTGCGGGCGCGGCAGCTGGCTGACATCGGTCGGCCAGGTCACCGGCAGGCGACCGGACGGATTGACCTTGCCGGTCAGCAGTGCGGCGATACCTTCACCGCCCCGGATGCCCGGGTACCAGGCCTGCAGGATGGCCGGCACCTGCTGCAGCCACGGCAGCTCGACCGGGCCATTGGTTTCCAGCACCACCACCGTCTTCGGGTTGGCCTTGGCCACACCGGCGATCAGCTTGTCCTGGTTGTCCGGCAGCTGCATGTGCGGCAGATCGACCGATTCGGCCGACCACTGCGTGGCGAACACGATGGCCACATCGGCGGCGGCCGCAGCGCGCGCGGCGGCGGCCACATCGCGGCCATCCACGTAATCGATGCGGGCATCCGGACGCTCGGCACGCAGCGCTTCCAGCGGCGAGGACGGGTGGAAGATCACCGGGCCCGGCCAGGTGGTCGGCATCACGCCCGGCACCGCATTGGTGCCCCGCGCGGTCCAGCCCACCATGGAAGAACCACCGCCACCGATCACGCCCTTGTCGGCATGGCCACCGATGATGACGATGCGCTGCACGTCCTTGCCCAGTGGCAGCAGATCATCGGCATTGCGCAGCAGCACGCTGCCTTCTTCAACGGTGCGCTGCGCGGCATGGAAGCCGGCGTCGTCGTCGATCGGCTCATGCACCGGCGGCAGATCGAAGTTGCCGTGCGCGAACATGGTGCGCAGGATGCGACCGACCATGTCGTCCAGGCGCGCCTGCGGCACCACGCCACCGGCCACGGCCAGGCGCAGCGGTTCGTCGAAATAGACCGCCTTGTCGAACACTTCGCCGGCCGACTGCTGGTCCAGACCGGCCAGCGCCGCCTTGGAACCACTATGCACGCCGCCCCAATCGGACATCACGAAACCGGGGAACTTCCATTCCTGCTTGAGCACCTCGTTCATGAGGTAATCGTGTTCGCAGCCGTAGGTGCCGTTGATGCGGTTGTACGAGCACATCGCCGAACCGGGCTTGCCGATGTCCATGGCGATCTCGAACGCCAGCAGGTCCGATTCGCGCATCGCCTGCTCGCCGATCTCGGCACTGTGGAAATTGCGCGAGGTCTCCATGTCGTTGAGCGCGAAGTGCTTCATCGTGGAGATGACGTGCTGGCTCTGCACGCCGCGGATCGACTCGCCGACCAGCACACCGGCCAGCAGCGGATCTTCACCGGCATATTCGAAGTTGCGGCCGTTGCGCGGATCGCGCTGCAGGTTGACGCTGCCGGCCAGCAGGATGTTGAAGCGCTGCTGCCAGGCTTCGCGACCCATGGTGGCACCGCCAGCGAAGGCGATATCCGGGTTCCAGCTGGAGGCCGTGGACGGGCCCGACGGCATCGCGGTGGCGTGGTCGCCCTTGCGGATGCCGCCCGGGTTGGTCACGCCGACACCGGCATCGGCCGACTGCTGCGAGGGAATGCCCAGGCGTGGAACGCCCGGCACGAAACCGGCCGAACCGACCGCGCCTTCCGGCAGCGGACCGCCGTCTTTGCCCAGCCCGAAGTAGCTGTGCAGCATCTGGAACTTTTCGTCCACGGTCATCTGCGCGACCAGGGCCTTGGCACGGGCATCGGCGTTCAGGCCGGTGTCCATCCACGGCGTCTCGCCACCCACCGGCGCGGCATAGCCCAGGGTCAGCAACGTGGCGGCGGTGGTGTCCTTTTTGCCCTCATGGGTGCGCAGCTTGATCGCCGCCGACGTGGCCGACTGGAAGCCATCGCTGAAGTAGCTCTCGTTGGCTTCCAGCGCGACGCGCGACGGATCGAACCCGGCGGTGGTGGCCGCATCGGCGCTCACCGCGCCCAGCAGCACGGCCGGTGCGCCCAGGCGCGAGCCGGTGACCAGTGGCGGCAGTGCTGCGGCATCGGCGGCGCTGGTGTACAGCGCGACCACGTGGCGGCCATCGTTGAGGCGCAGGTAATTCAGCGACGGCTGCTCGGTGCCCGACTCGGCCTCGATCGGCAGGCGGGTCAGCACGACGCTGCCGGTCTGCTGGGCGGCGGCAGGATCGGCGGTCACGAAACGATAGTGGTAGCCCAGCGCATCGGCCAGACCCTGCAGCGGATCCACGCGATCGGCGCGGCGCTCCACGTTGCGCACGGTCACGGCATCGACCTGCAGTTTGTCCAGCTGGGCGGCGACCACGGCCGCATCCAGGTCGCCCGGCGTCTGCTCCAGGGTGAGCACGGTGAACGCGTCGGTGGTGGCGGCCGGGGCGGCAGCCCAGGCGGAAGCGCTCAGCGAGAGCGCGATGGCGGCCGTCAGGGCCAGGGGCTTTGAAATCGTTTTCATGAGCGGACGAAACACCTTTGCTTGCGCAATAAATCCAGGGAGTCTTGCCGCAGAAGGGTGCAGCGCCATGTCGGCGGGAACCACGCGCGGGCGCGCGGAACCGTTTACAACGCAAGGCGATGACGGCTACGTCCAGGCCCCTCCGCCCGTCGTGACAGCCGCACCACCCGGGAGGCCCTGACCAGCGCCTCACCCCCGAAGAGTGTCCGAGCCTGTTCATGCCTGTCAACAGGATGCTTACATTTGAGACGCCAGGGGCGTTCCCTTTTACGCCGAAACCGGCTTGATCACTGCTGTAGCGGCGGCGTCCACGACCTGCCCGCGCTGATCACGCGGCTGCATCAAGGCCAGCGGCAATCCATCGCTGGCGGCCTGCAGCACCGAGCGCGGCTCGCCCGGCGCGAACAGGAATGCCTCGCCCCATTGGCGCAGCGCCACCACCAGCGGGAACAGCGCGCGGCCGCGCTCGGTGAGCACGTACTCCTGATAACCGCCGCCCTCACCCAAGGGCTGCTGGGTCAGTACGTCCGCCTCCAGCAAGGCCTGCAGGCGCTGGCTGAGCATGCTGCGCGACATCCCCAGGCGGCGTTGGAAGTCACTGAAACGGCGCGCCCCATCGAAGGCCTCGCGCACGATCAGCAGCGACCAGCGGTCGCCAACCAGATCCAGCGCGCGTCCAACCGGGCAGGTGGTTGTGGGTTCGATTGCCATGAGCACTCTCCTTTCAAGGTTTCATTTTAGAACCACTTACCCCAGACTCAACTGGTTCTATTTTGAGACTATGCCGTGACTGTCCTCACTCCACCCTCCGCGTCCCGCCTTCCGTCCGCCCTGCTGCTGTTGTTTGCCTGCGCTGCGGGCCTGAGCGTGGCCAATGTCTATTACGCCCAGCCCCTGCTGGATGCCCTCGCCGCCGATCTGCAGATCAGCACCGCCCGCATCGGCGCAGTGATCGCCGCGACCCAGCTGGGTTCGGTCGCCGCGCTGCTGTGGGTGGTCCCGCTGGGCGACCGCATGGACCGGCGCCGCCTGATGGCGATCCAGACCGGCGGCCTGGTGCTGGCGCTGTTGGCCGTCGCGATGGCGGCGCAGGCCTGGAGCCTGCTGCTGGGCATGTTGGCGGTCGGCCTGCTGGGCACGGCGATGACCCAGGGGTTGATCGCCTATGCGGCCGCCGCCGCAGGCGAGCACGAGCGTGGGCGCGTGGTCGGCGCCGCACAGGCGGGGGTGGTGGTCGGCTTGTTATTGGCACGCGTGGTGGCCGGCGCGGTGGCCGATCTGGGTGGCTGGCGCGCGGTATACCTGCTCTCGGCGGCGGTCATGCTGGTGACGGGCACGCTGTTGTGGGCGCGCCTGCCGCGGTTGCCGGTCTCGACGTCCCCCACCGCGCGAACCGGGTTGATCGCCTTGCTGCATCAACAGCCGGTGCTGCGCCAGCGCGGCGTGCTGGGCCTGCTGCTGTTCACCGTGTTCGGCCTGTTCTGGAGCAGCATGAGCCTGCCGCTGGGCGCACCGCCGTATGCCCTCAGCCACACCGCCATCGGCGCCTTCGCGCTGGTCGGCCTGCTCGGTGCGTTGGCGGCCGCACGCAGTGGGTACTGGAGTGACCGTGGCCATGCCGGGCGGGTCACCAACGGTGCCCTGTGGCTGATGCTGCTGAGCTGGTTACCGATCGCCGCGATGTCCCACCATCTGGGCTGGCTGGTGCTCGGCGTGTTGCTGCTGGATCTGGCGGTACAGGCGCTGCACGTGACCAACCAGAGCCGGATTCTGGCCGCGGCCGCGCACGCACAGGCGCAGGTGATCGCCGCCTACATGCTGTTCTACGCTGCCGGCAGTGGGCTTGGGGCGCTGGCTGGCAGTACGTTGTTTGCCGCGTTCGGCTGGCCCGGGGTCTGCATGGCCGGTGCTGGCGTGTCGCTGTTCGCGCTGGTGGTGTGGTGGGCGATGCCGGGTCATCTCGCCCCGCGCCCAGCGCGTAGATCCACGCCCTGCGTGGATGGACGCCTGAAGCATTCAGCACCTTCAACCGGTTCGGAATCGGGTCGCCGAATTCGTTAGCATTTTTACTAATTGCGGGTAGGATTGTCGGTCTCAGCCTTTGACACGCGTGCTGCCGATACTCGCCGCCATGCCCTTGTTTCCTGCCCGTTTCCGCCTGCTCCAGCCCTGCCGGGAGGCCCGCTGATGGGCGCCGTGCTGGCCCTGGACCGGCTGCTGGAAACCCGCCGGGTCTGGCGGGGGCAGCCGCGCGCAGCCTTCCCGGAGGTGGCGCCCCACCCGACCGGGCACCCCGCGCTGGATGCCCGCCTGCCCGGCGGCGGCTGGCCGCCCTCGGCGCTGTCGGAGGTGCTGCTGGCCTCGCCCGGGGTCGGTGAGCTGACCCTGGTCTGGCCGACCCTGGCGCGGCTGAGCCAGCAACAGCAGACCGTGGTGCTGATCGCCCCGCCGCACCTGCCGCATGCCCCGGCCTGGGCCCGCGCCGGGTTGGCACTGGGCCAGGTGCAGGTGGTCCAGGCCAGCCCGCGCGATGCGTTGTGGGCCGCCGAACAATGCCTCCGCTCGGCCGCCTGCGCGGCAGTGCTGTGCTGGCCACAGCAGGCCGATGACCGGGCGCTGCGCCGGCTGCAGGTGGCGGCCGAAACCGGCCAGTGCCTGGGCTTTTCCTTCCGCGATGCCCGGCACGCGCGCAATCCCTCCCCGGCCGCGCTGCGCCTGCAGCTCGACGATGGCCAGGTGCGGGTGCTCAAGTGCCG
This sequence comes from Stenotrophomonas maltophilia, assembly GCA_002363385.1. GTDB lineage: Bacteria > Pseudomonadota > Gammaproteobacteria > Xanthomonadales > Xanthomonadaceae > Stenotrophomonas > Stenotrophomonas maltophilia_AN. Next base: position 73,431 of record DEVL01000002.1, on the reverse strand, counting down.
CGGCGGGCTGGCACCGGCGCAGCCGTTGCCGCTGGCCGTGGCCCATTGAGCCGCCATGGACTGGGCCTGCCTGCTGCTGCCGCACCTGGCGCTGGATGCTGCCCTGCGCCAGCAACCGGACCCGGCCGCGCCACTGGTGCTGGTCACCGGCCCGGCGCAGCGGCGCGTGCTGCATGCCGTCAGTCCCGCGGCACGGCAGCGGGGGCTGCGCCGCGGCATGCTGCTTTCGGCCGCGCAGGTGCTCACCCGCGACATGCTCACCGTGGAGTACGACCCGCGCGCCGAACAGGCCACCCAACAGCTGTTGGCCAGTTGGCTGTACGGCATCAGCTCGCAGGTCAGCCTGGATTTCCCGCACGCGCTGGCGTTGGAGATCCGGGCCAGCCGCGCGCTGTTCGGTGATTGGCCCAAGGTCGAGCAGCGGCTCACCCGTGGCCTGACCGAACTGGGTTTCCGGCATCGGCTGGTGGCCGCACCCAATCCGCATGCCGCCAGCGTGCTGGCCCGCGTGCATGGCCGGCTCGGCGTGGATGCACATCAGTTGGATGCCGCGCTGGCACAGGTGCCGATCGAACGCAGCGGGTTGCCGGTCGAGGCGGTTACGGTGCTGGCGCGCTCGGGCCTGCGAACGCTGGGCGCCGCCTTCGGTCTGCCGCGCGAGAGCCTGGCCCGGCGCTTCCCACCGCAGGTCCTGGCGCATCTGGATGCGCTGCGTGGGATCAGCACGCCGCCGCTGCGCTATTTCCAGCCACCGGACCGCTTCGATGCGCGCATCGAGTTCGAGTACGAGGTCGAGTCCACCCAGGCCATGCTGTTTCCGCTGCGCCGGCTGACCGCCGATCTGGCCGCATTCCTGTGGTCACGCGATGGCGGCGTGCTGCAGTTCGATCTGTGGTTCGAACACGAACACCATCCCGATACGCGGCTCTCGATCGGCCTGCTCGCGCCCGAGCGCGAACCGGCGATCCTGTTCGAGCTGGCCCGCAACCGTATGGATCATCTGCAGTTGCCAGCCGGCAGCCGCGGCCTGCGCCTGCAGGCCGAGCAACTGCCACCGTTCGTGCCGGCCGCACGCGATCTGTTCGACCCGCGCCCGCAGCAGGCGATGCCCTGGGAACAGCTGCGCGAGCGTCTTCGCGCCCGGCTCGGCGATGACGCCGTGCAGGGGCTGGGGCTGCGCGCCGACCATCGGCCCGAACGCGCGACCGGTGATGCCCAGGGTGCGCCCAAGGCTCCGCCCCCGGCACTGCCTATGCGCCCGGGCTGGCTGCTGGCCCAGCCGCAGACATTGCAGGATCCGCACCTGCGCATCCTGTCCGGGCCGGAACGGATCGAATCGGGCTGGTGGGATGAAGGCGATATCCGCCGCGATTACTACGTCGTGGAAACCGCGCAGGGCCAGCGCGGCTGGGCCTATACCGCCGCCGATGCACGCAGCGGGCCGTTCATGCTGCACGGCTGGTTCGCATGAGCGCGCCGCCGCTGCCCGGCTACGCCGAACTGCACTGCCTGTCGGCCTTCAGTTTCCAGCGGGGCGCATCCATCGCCGAAGAGTTGTTCGCGCGCGCCAAGGGCCAGGGCTACCATGCGCTGGCGATCACCGATGAGTGCTCGCTGGCCGGCATCGTGCGCGCCTGGCAAGCGGCGCAGAAGCACGCACTGCCCTTGATCACCGGTGCCGAATTCCAGCTGGAAGATGGCCCGAAACTGGTGCTGTTGTGCACCGATCAGGGCAGCTACGCCGCGCTGTGCCAGCTGATCACCACCTGCCGCCGGCGCGCGCCCAAGGGCGAGTACCGCTGCCTGCGCAGCGACATGGCACAGCTGCACGCCGGCCTGTTGTGCCTGTGGGCGGCCCCCGCCCCCGGCATCGAGGAGGCCCAGTGGCTGCAGGCCTGTTTCCCGCAGCGGCTGTGGCTGGCGGTGGAACTGCACCGTGAGGCCGACGACCGCGCGCGCCTGCACCGGCTGCGCCGTTTCGGCCACGATCACGGCATCCCGCTGGTGGCCAGCGGCGATGTGCACATGCACGTGCGCCGCCGCCGCGCACTGCAGGACACCCTCACCGCGATCGGCCACCACTGCACGCTCGGCGAAGCCGGCTGGCGCCTGTTCCCCAACGGCGAGCGCCACCTGCGCACCCGTCAGGCCCTGGCCACGCTCTACCCGCCCGAGCTGCTGGCCGAAACCCTGCGCATCGCCGAGCGCTGCCACTTCGATCTCAAGCAACTCAAGTACACCTACCCGCGCGAACTGGTGCCGGCCGGACACGACCCCGCCAGCTGGCTGCGGGTGCTGGTGGAAGAAGGCATGCAATGGCGTTGGCCAGCGGGCGAGACGCCCCAGCAGCGCCACCAGATCGAACACGAACTGGCGCTGATCCATACCAAGCAGTACGAGTCGTACTTCCTGACCGTGCACGACATCGTGCGCTTCGCGCGCGGCCAACAGATCCTGTGCCAGGGCCGCGGCTCGGCCGCCAATTCCTCGGTGTGCTACGTGCTGGGCGTGACCGAGATCGACCCCAGCGAAATGGCGCTGCTGTTCGAGCGCTTCATCTCCGCCGAACGCGATGAGCCGCCGGATATCGACATCGACTTCGAACACGAACGCCGCGAGGAAGTGCTGCAGTACGTGTTCAACCGCTACGGCCGCGAGCGCGCCGCCTTGACCGCCGTGGCGATCAGCTACCGTGGCCGCAGCGCGGTGCGTGATGTGGCGCGTGTACTGGGCCTGCCGCCGGACCAGGTCAACGAACTGGCTGCCTGCCTGGACCGCTGGAGCAGCCACGAGCCGCTGCCCGAGGCATTGCGCGAGCGTGGCTTCGATCCGGAGACGCCGTTGATGCGGCGCGTGGTCGCCCTGACCGCCGAACTGGTCAACTTCCCGCGCCACCTGTCCCAGCACCCGGGTGGTTTCGTCATCTCCGAACACCCCCTGTCCACAATGGTGCCGGTGGAAAACGCGGCCATGGCCGACCGCACCGTGATCCAGTGGGACAAGGACGATCTGGATGTCACCGGGCTGATGAAGGTCGACTGCCTGGCGCTGGGCATGCTCACCGCGGTACGCAAATGCCTGGCCATGCTGGAGGCGCATGGCGGACCGGCGATGACCATGGCGAAGATTCCGCAGGACGATGGGCCCACTTACGACATGATCTGCCGCGCCGACACCCTGGGCGTGTTCCAGATCGAATCGCGCGCGCAGATGGCGATGCTGCCGCGCATGCAGCCGCGCTGCTTCTACGATCTGGTGATCGAAGTGGCGATCGTGCGCCCTGGCCCGATCCAGGGCGACATGGTCCATCCGTATCTGAACCGGCGAAAGAAACTCAAGGAAGAAGGCATCGAAGAGGTCGACTACCCGCCCGAGCTGGAGAAGGTCTTCAGACGCACCCTCGGCGTGCCATTGTTCCAGGAACAGGTGATGCAGCTGGCGGTCGCCGCCGCCGGTTTCAGCCCCGGGCAGGCCGACGCACTGCGCCGCTCGATGGCCGCCTGGAAGCGCCACGGCGGACTGGAGCCGCACCGCGACAAGCTGCTCGCCGGCATGGCCGCCAACAATTACAGCCGCGAGTACGGCGAGCGCCTGTTCGAGCAGATCAAAGGCTTCGGCAGTTATGGCTTCCCGGAAAGCCATGCGGCCAGCTTCGCCCTGATCACCTATGTCAGCTGCTGGCTCAAGTGCCATCACCCCTCCGCATTCGCCGCCAGCCTGATCAACAGCCAGCCGCTGGGGTTCTACACCCCGGACCAGATCCTGCAGGACGCGCGTCGCCACGGCGTACCGGTGTTGCCGGTGGACGTGCGCTACAGCGCGTGGGACTGCACGCTGGTGCCGCCTACCTCGCCGGGCAGGCCGTTCGGCATCCGGCTGGGCATGCGCCTGATCGACGGCTTCAGCGAGGCCGTCGCCACCGGCGTGGTGCAGGCACGCCACCGCGCGCCCTTCGACAGCGTCGCCGACCTGAGCCAGCGCGCACAGCTGGACCGTCGCCACCAAGGCCTGCTGGCCGATGCCGGCGCACTCAAGGGCTTGAGCGGCCATCGCCATCGCGCGCGCTGGGAAGTCTCCGGCGTGGAGAAGCCGCTGCCGCTGTTCGAGGCTGCACGCGCCACCGCCGAAGCCGCCGTCCCGTTGCCGCTGCCCAGCGCGTTCGAGGACATGCAGGCCGACTACAACACCACCGGCACCACGCTGGGTCGGCACATGGTCTCCTTCATCCGCAGCCAGCTGCGCCAGCGCCGCTGTCACCGCTCCGACGAGCTCGCCGCCCTGCCACACGGGCGCAGCGTGCGCTTTGCCGGGCTGGTACGCATGCGCCAGCGCCCGCAGACCGCCAGCGGGGTCACCTTCCTCACCCTGGAAGACGAATGCGGCATGGTCAACGCGGTGGTCTGGCGCAAGATCGCTGACCGCCAGCATCGCGTGCTGGTTGAAGCGCAACTGATGCAGATCGATGGCCGGCTCGAACGCGTGGACGGCGTGCAGCATCTGATCGTCCGCCAGATGCACAACATTGACACCCTGATCGACGGCGTGCGCACCCACAGCCGCGATTTCCGCTGAGCCATCCCGTGACAGACGTCACGCTCTGAATGTAATTCCAGACTTTTCCGACTGGTGTCGTGAACGGCCTATCCGGTATCGTCGCAGCCTTCCAAGGATCCGGAGAACTGCATGTCGCGCGCGTTGACTGTCACCACGCTGGTCATTTCCAGCCTCGCTCTGGCCATCTCCGGCTGGACCGCGCTGCAACTGCATCAGAGCCAGTCCGATGAGCGCGTCATCACTGCACGCGGCCTGGTGATCCGCGATGCCAGCGGCCAGGCGCGGGTGATCCTCGGCGCGCCGGTCCCGGATCCGCTCACCCAGGACGCCCGCCAAGGTCCGCGTGCCTCGCCGTTGTCCGGCATGGTCCTGCTGGGCACGGATGGCGCCGAGCGTGGCGGCTTCGGCACCGCCGAACTTGGCGATGAGGCGATCCTCACCCTGGACGATGCCACCGGCACCACCGAGGTGTTCAAGGTGACCGCCAATCCGGACCGCGGCGCGACCCTGGTGATCAAGCACCAGAACAGCACCGGTGCGATGCTGACCTCCTGGCAGGGCAAGCCGGAACTGATCTTCGTCAATGACAACGGGCAGTCGCACTACGTCAGCCCGAACGCCGCCGCCGCACCCTGAGCTCAGCCGGCCATCGCCTCGCCCAGATCCTTGGCGAAGCGTCGCGCCTCCGTGGCAGTGAGCATTGCAGTGGTGATACGCAGCCCGTGCACGGGCATATTCACCGAGAACACCTCGCCGGCCCGCACCTGCCAGCCACGCTGGGCCAGGGCCATCACCAGCGGTTGGCTGTCCTGCTTCAACGACAGCCACAGATTCAGCCCGTCCATCTGCGCCGGCACCGCGATACCTTCGTCCTGCAGGGCCTGCCGCAGTCCTTCCCGGCGTGCCATGTAATCGTCGGCGGCCCGCTTCACCCGCGCAGCCACGCGCGCAGAACCCAGCGCCGCAGCGGCTGCGTCCTGCAATAGATGGCTCACCCAGCCCGTGCCCGGCGCCATCCGCAGGCGTAGTCGCGCCGCGGTTTCGGCGTCACAGCCGACCATCGCCAGGCGCAGGTCCGGCCCCAGTGACTTGGACAGCGAGCGCACCAGTGCCCAGCGGCGGGTCGTGGGCGGAATCACGGCGTGATACGGCTGCCGGGACAACCATGCGAAATGGTCATCGACCAGCACCAGCACCTGTGGGTACCGTTCCAGCACCTGCCGCAGCGCGCGCGCACGGCGCCGGCTGAGGCTGGCGCCGGTCGGGTTGTGCGCCCGCGGGGTCAGCAGCACTGCCCGCGCGCCCCTCGCCAGGGCCTGCTCAAGTACCTCGATCTGCATGCCCTCTTCGTCGATTGCCACGGCCAGCGCGTCGTAACCGGCGGCACGCAAGGTATTGAGGCTGCCGAGGAAGCACGGATTCTCGACCGCCACAGGATCGCCAGCCACCAGCCAGCACGCCAGCACCCGCTCGATCGCGTCAACCGCCCCATGCGCCAGTTCCAGCGCATATCCGGGCGGACAATCACCGGCCAACTGTTGATGCGCGAGCGCGGCCAGTACCGGATCGATCGTCGGTGTGCCATACAGACGCGGCGGCCGCGCCGGCAGCAGTGCGCGCAGATCCGGCAGGCAGCGCGGGTCGGGATTGCCGCTGGCCAGATCGTGCAGCGTCGAGCCCGGCTGCGTGCCTTCCTGTGCGCCCTGGCTGGGCCGAGCGCTGACTACCGTCCCGCGCCGGCCCTGGGTCTGGGCCAGTCCTGCGGCATCCAGTCGTTTGTACGCGGCGGCGACCGTGTTGCGGTTGATGCGCAGCGCGAGCGCGAGATCGCGCACCGGAGGCAACAGTTGCCCGGGCGCCAGTGCACCACTGAGCACCTGCTGACGGATGCTCTCGAACACCGCATTGGCGGTCTGGCCGATGATTTCCATTTTGTCCTATGCCAATATATCCATCGTCACGGGACAGTGTTGCACGTGCGACGCCGCCGTGCAGCCGCCCCCGCCTCCGGAGCTGTTCATGCCCATTGCTGCCCCCACCTGGCCACAGGCCACCACCGTCGATGAGATACGCCACAACCTGGAGGCGGTGCGAGCGCGCATCGCCCGCGCCTGCCAACTGGCTGGCCGCCACCCGGCCAGCGTGCGCCTGTTGCCGGTCAGCAAGACCGTCGATGAAGCCCGGCTGCGCCTGGCCTGGGACGCCGGTTGCCACGAACTGGGCGAGAACAAAGTGCAGGAAGCCCAGCGCAAAGCGGCGGCCATGGCCGACCTGCCCGGCCTGCGCTGGTCGGTGATCGGCCACCTGCAGACCAACAAGGCACGCGACGTTGCGCGCTTTGCCAGCGAGTTCCAGGCACTGGACAGCCTGCGCGTGGCGCAGGCACTGGATCAGCGTCTTGAACTGGAGCAGCGCACGCTGGATGTGTTCGTGCAGGTCAACACGTCCGGCGAAGAGAGCAAGTACGGCCTGGACCCGATCGAGGTCGCCGACTTCGTGCAGCAGCTGCCCGCCTTCTCCAACCTGCGAGTGCGCGGCTTGATGACCCTGGCGCTGTTCTCATCCGACCCGGAACAGGTACGCCCCTGCTTTGCGCGTCTGCGCGAGCTGCGCGAACGGCTGCGCCCCACGCTGCCGCCGCCCATCTGCCTTGACGAACTTTCGATGGGCATGTCCGGCGACTTCGAAATCGCCATCGAAGAGGGCGCAACCGTCGTGCGCGTGGGCCAGGCCATCTTCGGCGCGCGCTCGACGCCGGACAGTTTCTATTGGCCAGCGCCTGCGACGGAGGGCGCGCCATGATGCCTGCTGCACGTCGCCACGCCGTGGCCATCCATCACGTCGCCTTCGAAGACAGCGGGACCCTGGCACCCTTGCTTGCCGAGCGCGGCTGGGCGCTGCAGCGCCTCCAGGCGGGCATCGATCCACTGGAGGCTGCCGAACATGCCGACCTGCTGATCGTGCTGGGTGGCCCCATCAGCGCCAATGACCACGACAAATACCCGCACCTGGTTCGCTTGCAGGCGATGCTGCAGGATCGCCTGTCGGCGCATCGCCCGACCGTGGGCATCTGCTTGGGCGCACAACTGATCGCCCGCGCGCTGGGTGCCACGGTGACCCCGATGGGCGGCAAGGAGATCGGCTTCGCACCGCTGTCGCTGACCGATGCCGGACTGGCGTCACCGTTGCGCGCGCTGGTTGGAATCCCTGTCCTGCATTGGCATGGCGAGGGCTTCAGCCTGCCGGCCGGGGCAACGCGATTGGCGGCGACGGCCGCCTGCGCCCAGCAGGCCTTTGCTGTCGGCCGCCATACGCTCGCGCTGCAATGCCACCCCGAAGTGGACGCCACCCACCTGGAAACCTGGCTGATCGGCCACGCCGACGAACTGGATCATGCAGGCATCGACCCACGCACCCTGCGCGAACAGGCCCAGCGCTACGCCGCGCCGCTGGCGGCTGCCGCGCGTGATCTGTTCGGCAGTTGGCTGGATGGGTTGCCTGTCCGTACCGCTGACACACACAAGGCCCACGCATGAGCAACTATCGTCTCATCGTTCATTGCCACGACCAACGCTGGGGACAGTTCGACAGCGACGGTCCGCAGGCACGTGAGCATCTGATCGCCCTGGCCGCCCGGCTGCCCGGCGCGGAAGGGTTCAAGCTGCAGTGGCAGCAGGCCATCGGCGAGCAGCGGCTGCTCCACAGCGGTCCGGATGGATTGAAGGTACTGAGCAGCCAAGCGCTCTATCGGGACATGCCCGCGCCCTGAGCCTGCAGAAAGAAAATGGACGAGCCGCCGAAAAGCAGCTTGTTCAGTTGCGTACCCGCGATGCCCTGCTTTCCAGCCGCAGGCGGCCGGCATCCTTCGCCGGCGGCAGACCGAACAGTCGCGAATAGTCCCGACTGAACTGCGAGGGACTGTCATAGCCCACCGCATATCCGGCATTGGCCGCCTCCATCCCGTCGCCCACCATCAAGCGCCGGGCCTCCTGCATGCGTAGTTGCGTCCTGAAATCCAGCGGACTCATTGCCGTGACGGCCCGAAAATGCTGGTGGAAGGTGGATCGACTCATGCCGGCCACACGTGCCAGCTCTTCTACCCGGCAAGCGCCCGTGAAGTTCGCCCGGATCCACACAATCGCGCGGGCAATCTGCCCCTGCCGGCTGTCGGCCCGCGTCATCGCCTGCAGCACGCCACCATTTGGGCCCGTCAGCAGCCGGTACAGGATTTCCCGGACGACCAGGTCGCCCAGGGCCCGTGCGTCGTCCGGTGCATCCAGCAAGGCAACCAACCGGGTGCACGCGTCCAGCAGCCCAGGTGTCATTGCAGTGAGGGTCAGACCCGCGGCGACCGCGCGCTCGCCGGCCGGTCGAGGGTGTTGCAGCGCAAGCTCACTCACCAGTGCCGGATCCAGATCGAGTTGAAGGCTCAGATAAGGGTGCGCCGGCGTCGCTTCGATCACGGCGCCCATCACCGGCAGCCCCACCGAGGCCATCAGGTAACTGGTGGGATCGTAGTGAAGCACGCTGGCGCCCAGCGTCGCGCGCTTGCGCCCCTGTGCCACGAAGCAGACGGTCGGCTCGTAAATGACCGGCATCGGCATCGTCGGCGTCGCGCAGCGGATCAATCTCACCCCGGGCAGCACGGAGGCGAAGGTGCCATCCCCCGGCGCGTGCCGGGCGATGGCGTCACGGAACTGCGCCAATGAGGTCATGCCAAGGATCTCCGATCATGCGCTGGGCGACCCCATCATCCGTCGCATCCGGACGATCGTGCAAGCATTCCGGAGGACGTTGCTACCGGCCCGGCATGGGCTGACGGAACAATGCGGCCACGCAGGCACCGCCCTGTCCCGCCATGGAGAACGCCCGCATGACCTCACCCACCTCGCTCGATCACTATCGCCTGCTGGGCCGCTCCGGCCTGCGCGTCTCGCCGCTCTCACTGGGCACGATGACCTTCGGCGCCGACTGGGGCTGGGGTGCAGACGACGCCGAGGCCCGGCGGATCTTTGATGCCTACCTCGACCGGGGCGGCAACTTCATCGACACCGCGGTCAACTACACCAACGGAGCCGCCGAGCAGATCCTCGGCCGTTTCGCCAAGGCCCAGCGCGACCGGCTGGTGCTGGCCACCAAATTCACGATGGCCCGTGATCCCACCAATATCAACGCCGGCGGCAACCATCGCTACAACCTGGTGCGCTCGGTGGAGACCAGCCTGCGCCAGTTGGATACCGATCGGATCGACCTGATGTACCTGCATGCGTGGGACTTCACCACCCAGCCGGACGAAGTCATGCGCGCACTCGACGATCTGGTGCGCGGTGGCAAAGTGCTGTACCTGGGTATCTGCAACACCCCTGCCTGGCGCGTGGCCGAACTGCAGACCCTGGCCGACCTGCGTGGCTGGGCCCCGTTGGTGGCGCTGCAGATCGAATACAGTCTGGTGGAACGCACCGTGGAACATGAGCTGCTGCCGATGGCAAAGGCCCTGGGGCTGGGGGTACTTCCGTGGTCGCCACTGGGCGGCGGCATCCTGACCGGCAAATACACGCGCAACGATCTGTCCGACGAAAATGGCGCGGATGTGGCGAGCAGCCGCAAAGGCGTGATCGCATCGATCGGTCATCTCAACGAACGCTCACTGGCCATCGCCGAGGTGGTGGGTGAGGTGGCCGGCGAACTGGGTGTCTCCCGCTCGCAGGTGGCCATCGCCTGGACGCTTGCCAACCCGGCCGTGGTCTCACCGATCATCGGCGCACGCACCGTGGCGCAGGCAGAAGACAACCTGGGCGCGCTCACCGTGGTGCTGAGCGATGCGCAACTGAGACGGCTGGATGAGGCCAGTGCCCCGGCACCGATCTTCCCTGCACGCTTCATCGGGCGGCCCATGGCCCAGCAGTTGATCTTCGGCACCTCCACCCTCAACGGGCGACGGTAATCGATGGCGATCACCCAACCGACAGATTGAGTGAAAAAGCCTGCCAGACCCCCGTGAGACAATGTGGTTCATGACTTCACCGGACTCTCAACGCCCGCTCCTGTCCAGGGACGCGTGGAAGCGGCGTGCCGCGCTGTGGGGCGGCGCGGTAGCCGTCGCTCTGGTCGCGATCGTGTTCGCCAAGGCCAGCGACGCGGCCTTCCGGGTGTTCCAGTGGATCATCGCGCATTCGATCTGGTGGGCGCTGCTGGTGACGCCGGCAGTGTTCGCCCTGTTGGCCTGGCTGACCAGTGGCGCACTCAAGCCGACGCGTGGCAGCGGGATTCCACAGGTGATCGCCGCACTGGACGTTGCCACGCCCGAGTTCCGGCGCGAGAACCTCTCGCTGAAGGTATCGGCCGGCAAACTGGCGCTGACCACACTGTCCCTGCTCGGAGGTGCATCGGTGGGCCGTGAAGGCCCCACGGTGCACGTCGGTGCCAGCCTGATGTACATGTTCGGGCGCTGGTTCGGCTTCCGTGACCCGAAGGAGCTGTCGCATTTCCTGCTGGCCGGTGGCGCAGCCGGTATCGCCGCCGCGTTCAATACACCGCTGGCTGGCATCGTGTTCGCCATTGAAGAGCTCAGCGGCCGCTTCGAGCACCGTTTTTCAGGCACCTTGCTCACTGCGGTCATCGTCGGAGGCGTGGTGTCGCTGGGCCTGCTCGGCAACTACACCTACTTCGGCAAAGTCAGTGCCACGCTCCCGTTGGGTCAGGCATGGCTGGCGATCCTGGTGTGCGGCACGGTCGCAGGCCTGCTCGGTGGCGTGTTCGCCAAGGCGGTACTGCTCACCATGGAGGGCCGACCGCGATGGCTGGGCAGGCTGCGCCAGCGGCACCCGGTGCTGCTGGCTGCCCTGTGCGGGCTCGCGCTGGTGCTGCTCGGTGCCGCCTTCGGCGCGGGTGCGTTCGGCACCGGCTACGAGCAGGCCAGGGGACTGGTCCAAGGCGGCGCAACCGTCGGTCACGAATTCGGCCTGATGAAACTCCTCGCCAATCTGGTGTCGTACGTTGCCGGCATTCCGGGCGGGTTGTTCTCGCCCGCACTGGCCGTTGGTGCCGGGCTGGGACACAACCTTGCCGCCATCATGCCGTCCGTGGATGAGCGCATCTTTGTCCTGCTCGGCATGTGCGCCTATCTGACCGGGGTGACCCAGGCCCCGCTGACCTCTGCGGTCATCTCGCTGGAACTGACGGACAGCAGCGACATGCTGCTGCCCATCCTGGCGACCGTCCTGATTGCGCGTGGCGTCTCCGGGCTGGTCTGCCGCGTGCCGATCTACAAGGCCATGGCCGAACAGCTGGTCAAGCAGCTGCCGGGCCCCCACCCGCGTTCGGCCTAGCGCACTGGCGAGAGGCTGGAACCAACGCCCTTCGTCAGCGTCCGGCGGCAGGATCACGCGTTGACGTCGACCACCGTGCGGCCCTGCACACGCCCCTGGAGCACCTGCTCAGCCAATGCCGGCACCTCGGCCAGGCCGATCATCTGCGTGGTGCGAGCCAATTTGCCCAGATCCAGATCAGTGGCCAGCCGCGTCCAGGCCTGCTCCCGCGCAGCGTAGGGCGCGTTGACCGAATCAATGCCCGCCAGGGTCACGTTGCGCAGGATGAAAGGAAGGACGGAGCCCGGCAGATCCGCGCCCTGGGCCAAACCAAATGCAGCCACCACGCCGCGATAGCGGATCTGCGCCAGCACATTGGCCAGGGTGTGGCTGCCCACCGCATCGATCGCACCGGCCCAGCGCTCCTTGGCGATCGGGGCTCCGGCCTCGGAAAGCGTCGCGCGGTCGATGATCTCCGCCGCGCCGAGTTCCTTGAGATAGGCCGATTCCTCCAGTCGGCCGGTCGACGCGACGACCCGGTAACCCAGCTTGGAGAGCAGTGCGATCGCGATGGACCCGGCACCGCCGTTGGCGCCCGTGACCAGAATATCGCCCTGCCCCGGTGACACGCCGCCATGCTCCAGCGCCAGCACCGAGAGCATCGCGGTATAGCCGGCGGTGCCGATGGCCATTGCTTCCCGGCTGGAAAACGCGGCGGGCGTTTTCACCAGCCACTCGCCCGGCACACGCGCCTTCTGGGCATAGCCGCCATGGTGGGTCTGGCTCAAGCCCCAGCCGTTGACCAATACACGGTCGCCCGGCGCGAAACCCGGATGGGCGGACGTTTCGACCACACCGGCCAGATCGATGCCGGGGATCAGCGGGAAGGTGCGGATCACCGGCGAACGGCCGCTCAGCGCCAGCGCGTCCTTGTAATTCACCGTGGAGTACTCCACGGCAACGGTGACGTCGCCGGGCATCAGGTCCTGCTCGGTCAGCTCCACGACGCCGGCACTGATGGCGTCACCGTTTTTGGTCGCAAGAAGGGCATTGAAGGTCATGGGATCTCCGGTTGCTGTGCATGAGGGACGTTGCAGACTGGGTAAGTGTGCGCACGGCGCTGTACCGTCCTGTTAAATCATCCTTATCGGGCGGGTGCCTCACTCGTCCAGTACGTGCGCAATCGCGCGCGAGAGCAGGCCCCGCACGGTCTCCGCCGCGAGGTCTGGATCGCGCACTGCGCGCATCGCCAGCCCCTCAACCAGCAACCGCATCAGCAACGTGCGCCGTTCCAGATCGGCGTTCTCCGGCGTGCGCCCACGCGCGATGTCGTGCTGCCGAAGCCAGCCGGTGATGGCCGCGCTGGTCTGCCTGTCGTGCCGGCGCAGCACCTGCGCGACCACCGGATCGCGGTGCGCTTCAGCGGTGATCTCCGCATACAACGCGACATTGGCGATGGCATTGCCACGGGTTTCCAGCGTCTCCCCGCGCGCCCACAACTGGTAGCAACGCAGCAGTCCGTCAACCAGATCGGCCGCCGCCGGCATGTGGCCGATTGCGTCCTGGTCGTAGGCGAGCTGTCGTTCGATCAGCGCCAGGATCAGCGCACGTTTGTTCTCGAAGTAGCGGTACATCAGGCCCTGGCTGATCTCCGCCTCTGCGGCGATGTCACTGATCGAGCCGGCATGGAAGCCGCGGGCGATGAAACAGCGCTGCGCGGCGTCCAGGATCCGCTGGCGCTGCGCTTCGGCACGCACGGCTGCAGCGTCTTCGGCGGGGGGGGCGGAAAGGGGGGTAAGCGTCATTGCTCGTCGTAGATGGCGTCCAGTTGGAGGGTGATGGTACGACAACCGGACACTGAATGAACGGTCATTCATCTGTCATTTTGCGCGCACAGACTGCGCCGGCCCCCTCCTCCCGTGAACGAACCCGATGCGCCACGCCCAGCTGCACCGCCGCCTGTTAGCTCTTGCCATCGCTACCGCCCTGCCCGGCCTCGCCGTGGCCAATGACGCCACCACTGTCGCCACCGCCGATACCGCCGCCCGCGATGTGGTCGCGCTGGACCAGGTGGTCGTTACCGCCCAGAAGCGTGCCACCAATCTGCAGGACACCCCTATTTCCGTGTCCGTGGTGGATGCCGAAGCACTGAAGGACCGCAGTGCGATCTCGATCGGCAGCCTCTCCGATGGCTCGATCCCCTCACTGCGTGTCACCCCCTTCGCCACCCGCAGTTCCGCGCTGAACATCGGCATCCGCGGGATCGGTGCCTCCGGTGACGCCAACCAACCGGCGCGCGATGCCGGCGTCGGCGTGTATGTCGATGGCGTGTTCATGGGCCGCGCGCAGGGCCTGGGCAGCATGCTGTACGACGTAGAGCGCATCGAGGTGTTGAAGGGCCCGCAGGGCACCCTGTTCGGCCGCAACACCGAAGGCGGTGCGATCAGCATCGTTACCAGACAGCCCACCGGCGAGTTTGGCGGCAGCGTCAGCGCCGGCGTCTCCAACTACAGCGGCTACACCACCGGCCTGCATCTGGACCTGCCGAAGGTGGGCGATGTGAGCTTCAAGATCGACGCGGTGCAGGCCAAACGCGGCGGTACCACCGACAACCCGATGCGCGGTGAGCGCGACTTCAACAGCTACGACAAGCGCGGCGCACGCTTCAGCGCGCTGTGGCAGCCCGGCGATGATTTCTCCGCGCTGTATGCCTTCGACCGCTCCTACGATGCCACCACGCCGTACCACACCCAGTTACTGGTGCCGGGCGCCTACGTGAGCCCGCTGCAGAAGGCCAGCGCCAGCGAGGATCGACGCGATTCCGCCATCCTCGGTGGCCCGCAGGAAGACAACATCGGCCGTACCAGCGGGCATCTGCTCAACCTTGGTTGGACCCTGAGCGACAGCCTGGAACTGAAGTCGATCAGTTCCTACCGTGAACTGACCCAGGGCCAGTTCGACATGGGTCTGGTCGACGCGATCTCCGCCTATGGCGGCCCCAACACGCCGTTCGGCCGCTACAGCCTCGCCCAGGTCTACCAGCACCAGTACAGCCAGGAATTCCAGCTGATCGGCACCACCTCACAGGTGCAGTTCCTGGCCGGTGCCTTCTACTATCACGAAACCGCCGGCGACAACGCGCAGACACCCAACATGCTGCTCTGGGGCCCGGGCGGCAACAGCTACACGCTCAACCCGGCCACCAACCCCTTGAACCTGGGCAACGTGCGCATCGACCGCGCCAGCAAGGCGTGGACCGACAGCGTCGGCATCTTCGGCCAGGCCACCTGGACGCCGGCCTCGCTCGAACGCCTGCACCTGACCGCCGGTGGCCGCTACACGCGCGATGACAAGAAGGGCAGCCTGTACATCGTCAATGGGGCGGCTAAAGACCTCGCCTTCGATGATGCATGGGGCCGCTTCGATCCGATGGTGAACATCGCCTACGACCTCGGCGGAAACGCCATGGTCTATGCAAAATACAGCACCGGGTTCAAGGCAGGCGGTGCCAACTCGCGCTCGACAACCTATACCGCCTTCGCGCCCGAGGAGGTGACGGCGATCGAGCTCGGCTTCAAGTCGCAGTTCTGGGACAACCGCGCGCGCCTGAACCTGGCCCTGTTCGATTCGAAGATCGAACACAAGCAGATGGATTTCTCGCTGCCGTTCGATCCCAACAGCGGCGAAACCCGCACCACGATGGTCACCACCAACGCGCTCAGCAACGGCACCTCGCGCGGTGCGGAGCTGGAGTTCAACGTGATGCCGGTGGACAACTTCACCGTGGGGTTGAACTACGCGTACACCCGCATCGATGCGCAGAGCGCGGTCGACCCGTTCGGCGCCGGCGTGCAGGTCACGGTGCAGCCATTGCTGGCGCCGAAGAACGCCGGCAGCGTATCGCTGGACTATCTGGTGCCGTTCGCCAACTTCTCCGCGCTGAAGTTCCATCTCGACGGCAACTGGTCGGACGGCTTCTACACCAGTGAGTACGACCAGATGCTCACCGACAGTTCCTTCATCGTGAACGCCCGTGTCGCCCTGATCGACGTACCCCTCAACAGCACGGGCTCGACCATGGCCGTCTCACTGTGGGCGCGCAACCTGCTGGACGAAGAGCACCTGTTCTACAAGCTCAACAACGCCTCACTGGGCCAGAGCGGGATCTTCAATGACCCCCGCACCTATGGCCTGGACGTCACCGTCACCTTCTGATCGCCCTGGAGATCCTGATGCACCTGCGCCGCACCCACCTTGCCCTTGCCGTTGCCCTCAGCCTGCCGATGCTCGCTGGCGCCGGCCTCGCACTGGCCCGCTCGCCCGTCACCGATACCGCCGCCGCGCCCACCACCGCGGCAAGCGCCAACGTGCAGCCGGTTGCCGCCGATGCGCAGCGCGTCATCCCGCTGCAGGGCGCCTGGAACACGCGCACCTTTGCGGGCCTGCAAGGCAGCCATGGCCCGATCCCGGCCAGCGCCTTCGTGCGCACCTCGGACCTGGGCCGCCTGACCCCCGCCGACCGCGACGCCCTGGCCGCTGCCGGCGTCACGCTGGATATCGACCTGCGTACCGCCGATGAGCAGGCGCAGTCGCCGGATCTGCTGGCCACCGATGCCCGCTTCGCCTACCAGCGCACCTCGCTGATGGGCACCGAAAAGATGGACCTGCAGAAAATGATGACCACCTTCCCCGACTCGCTGGGCGCAGCCTATGTGCAGTGGCTGGATCACAGCCAGCCGCAGTTCAAGCAGGTCTTCCAGCGCATTGCCGCCGAGCGCGACGGCACCGTGCTGTTCCACTGCACCGCCGGCAAGGACCGCACCGGCATCATCGCCGGGCTGCTGCTGGACCTGGCGGGTGTGCCCCGGGCGGACATCGTGCACAACTACGCGATTTCCGCGCACTACCTCGAAGGCCAGCCCAAGGACAGCGCGATGAACGCGCAGATCATGGAGCTGATCAAGCAGAACCCGGAGATCGCCAGGAAGATGGCCGGCATGTCCGGCACCGCGCCGGAGAACATGGAGATGTTTCTTGCCGCTCTGCATGCGCAGTACGGCGGTGCCGAGGGCTATCTGAAGTCCATCGGCGTCAGCGAGGCGGAGATCGATCAGTTGAAGGTGCGGTTGGGTCAGGCGGGCTGATCTGACCAGCGTGTCGCGTGTCGGCCATGGATGGCCCACACGTCACGCACTGCATGGCGCATGCCGGCGCTCGCCACTGGCAGGACGTGCAATCGGCTGGATCGAACCCACTGCGGTTGTCTGCGCTGGTTCGGCCATGATGCGCTCGATCCAGTCACGATAGTGACTTACGCGCACATTGCAGGTGACCTGCCCATAGCGCCCGGGCCGGGCAGTCAGCACATTGCCCTGGACGACCTTCCACGCGCCCTGCCCGGCCAGCAGCCACTGACCATCGCGCTCGATGAGCACGGGGCCACCGCTGTCACCGTTGCCCAGCACGCCCTCCAGGGGCAGCGCTTGCGGCGGTTCGTCGAAGACATAGCAGAGCCAGCGGTCGTAGCCACTGGTGATCATGTTGAACGCGCGCCGCAGCTCGGTGCGATTGGGGCCACTGGGAGAATGCCCGGTGGCGCCCGTGCCCGTAGCTCCCTTTCCCAGAATCTTCGCGATCTGACCGGCCTCGTCGGTGCCACTGTAGATGGCCACAGGCGCAACGTCGGTCACCGGCGCCTTCAGCCTGATCAACGCAACATCGTCGCCCGATGCAAGGAACACCACGATCAACATTGCCTCGCCACTGGCCATCGCCTGATCGATCAATGTCTGCGGCAGCGTCCTGTAGCCGGGATGGACGACAACGCGCTCGACGTCCCGGGCCGTTCCGTTGATCACTACCTGCTTGAGGTCGGCATGCATCGGCAGCGTGTGCGCGGCCGTCAGCACCCATTGAGGGGCGATCAACGCGCCGTGGCCTTCGCCGGGCATGTCCACGAGCGCGGGGAATTCGGTGGCGGGGACGCGATACTTCGCATCATCCACGTCATGCCGGATGACGATCGCATGGGCAGTTGCGGACAGGGCGAGCAGCATCCCAAGTAACAGCATTCGCTTCATATGTGATGCCTTGTGAGGTTCCAACAGCGGGATCAAGGTGCCGGGCGCGGCACCGCAGGCCGGCTGGGTGCGCCGTTACGGCTCGCGCTCACGGGATTCCAGCGCGCCGGCGAACTTTGCCATCAATCGCACCAGCTCCGATACGTCCTGCGCGGGCCATGAGGCGAAGATCTCCCGTCCGATCCGCTCGCGGGCCGCGTCCAGCCGGTCCGTCATGTCTGCGACAACCGACGCGGCCGGGAGGTCCATCAGCTTGATCTCGGGTACGCGGACGCATCGCTCTCGCTACCGGGCGAACCCCGTACCGGACGCATCAACCCCGGCAGCCGCGCTCCCGACGCCCTGCTGCAGGGCGCAGGTGGGCAGCCAATGCGCTTGTTTGAGGTGCTGCGCGGGACGCATTGGACGTTTTATTTGCGAGCGGAACGTGCGCTGCTTGCCTCGTTGTCCTGCGCAGCCTCACGGCTTTTCGCGAACTCCGGGAACGTTTCGGCTATCGAAGCGTTGTCGGGCAGAACGTAGAACACACCGCCCCGCTCGAAGGTGGAACGGATGACCGCCTCGTAAAACCCTGGCGAGACATTGATGCAGCCGTGCGTCACGCGGTTGTCGTCGGGCGAAGGCGATGCGAGGCGTTCGGCGCGCTTCTCGGCCGGCACACCGGTAGCGGTCGGGTGGATGGAGACGGCGGACTCGTAGTCCACCCACAGCACGCGCCCCGCATCGATTGATGGGCCGTAACCGCCCACAAAGCGACCGGCGGGTGTCGTGCGGTCCCGCCCTGGAATTTCGCGAAGCGCGAGGCCGGCAACGCCGGGCGCCGTGTGGTCCCCGGTTGCCGAGCCAAACAGACCGGACGCCGCGCCGCGAAGCCGGCCGTTGCCATCAAACACCAGTACCTGTGCCGCCGCTTTGTCCATGATCGCAAATGGATAGCCTTGCGCATCCTTGCTTGCGACCACCCAGCCGGCAAGCTCGATCACGGTTTCGGACACCTCTTGGCCCTGCGGCAGCTCGTCAACGGCCGCCGCCGGCGGCGCGGCCGCATCCTCAGCGCCAGCGGTGCCGATACCAGCAAATGCCAACGCCATGGCCAACGCACCGGCAAGGGCACGGTTCACGGGGTATGAGTGCGTACGGATGGGACACTTCCTTTCAATGCAGACGGTACCGCCAAAGGAAACCAGCGGCCTGCATCGGCCACTGGTCCCTGATTCAGACGTTCCTCACCAATGGTGCAGGAGCGATCAACCGCGCGGCTTGCGGCGAGGGGCCTGTTCAAGCTGCTGGACGCGGCCTTCAATCTGATCCAGACGCTGGTTGGCCTGCTGTGCGGATTGATTGGCGGACTCGGCGCTCTGGGCTGCGCCCTGCACCTTCGTGTCGAGCTGATCAAGGCGTGAGTTGATCGTGGCGAACTCGTCCTTGTACGTGGCGCAGGAGCTGAGGCCTACGGTAGCGATGATTGCCACAGCCAGCGTACGCGCCGTCGTCAGTTGCTTTGTGGTCATAAACATTGCGGTGCCTCCTTTGTCTGGGGTGTTCGGACTATAGCGGCGTTTTTGCCAGCGCCATGACCGGCATTCAGTTGAAGCTGGGAGACGTGGAGGGAGCGTGATGACGGCTTACCGCGGGCGTGATACAAGACGCAGCCTTCCGCTCGAGGGGGAAGTCAGGACGGGGCAGCTTGGTTGATCAGCACTGCGCCTGCCCAGCGACCGCTGAATCGACGGCCGCAGCGGACGCCAGCAGACCCGCACTCAGCGTTGTTGGTAAATGACCAGAATCCTCCGATCACTACGTCAATCAGCGCACGGCCGATCATGTTGACCGGGTAGTTGGGCGCCAAGGCAACCACCAGGCCGGATACCGCCATCAATGCGGTGAGCATCAGAAGCGCCGTTCGCCTGTTAAGGTTTCCGGCTACCGGGAAATCGACAGGCCGACAAGCACGGCGACGGCCCCTGAGATCACCATGCCGTACGTCGACATGGCCGTGATGGGCGTCGGCTATCCTTCTCACCTTGACCAGAACACGGAATAAACCGCATGGCGTCCATCGATGTGCGCGCTGGATGTGCCCTTTGCCGCGATGCGAATCCGCTGCAGTTCGACTTCAGTTACGCATTCCAGCCCATCGTGGATGTTCATGCACGAAAGGTGTTCGCACATGAAGCGCTGGTGCGCGGCCCTGCCGGGGAACCGGCAAGCACGGTACTGTCTCGTATCACCGCGGACAACCGCTATTCGTTCGACCAGGCCTGTCGCGAGAAGGCGATCCGGATCGCTGCGTCGTTGAATCTGCCGTCCCATCTTTCAATCAATTTTCTGCCCAATGCAATCTACCGGCCCGAGGTGTGCATCCGCTCTACGCTTCAGGCCGCAGATCGGCATGGCTTTCCGGTTGAGCGAATCATCTTTGAGACCGTTGAGGGAGAGCAGGTCAGCGATGGCAAATGGCTGGCTGAGATCCTGAGTGAATACAAACGGATGGGCTTCAAGACCGCGATTGATGATTTCGGGGCCGGGTTTGCCGGTCTGAACCTGCTGGCCGATTTCCAGCCGGACATGGTCAAGCTGGACATGGCGTTGATCCGGGGCATCGACCAAAGCGCGTCACGCCGTGCCATCGTGGCCGGCGTGGTACGCATGTGCGGGGAATTGGGTATCGACGTGATTGCTGAAGGTATAGAAACCGGTGATGAGGCGAACTGCCTGTCCGATCTCGGCATCCGACTGATGCAAGGCTACTGGTTCGGCCGCCCGCAGTTCGAGGGCGCTGCGCGGGAAGCCGACATACCCATGCATCCTGCATGAGGAGCGGGCTCCCTGCTTACCTGACGCGTAGATCGCAGGCGCGTAGGAACAGCGCGGCCGTTGCATGACTGTCAGGCGCTCGCCTGCGCCCTTGAGGCAAGCCATGCTCTGCAAGAAGGAGGCTGACAAACCGCTCCCCGTCGCCGGAGCAGGTCGAGCCGACAGAAACGCGCTCAAAGGCCTTTTCCGCCAGATCGAGATACGGTTCCAGTACCGTGCTCCAGCGTTCCCGGTAAAGGTCGATGCCAGGACCGGAGCGCAACAACGATCTGCAGAATGCCAGACACGAGGGGTTTGCGGCCAATCGTTCAATGCCACCGGCGATGCACATCAACGCGTCGCCAAGATCGGTGCCTGCAGGCAGGCTGAGCTCGCCTGACGTCATGGATGCCAGATGACCGTCCATGACCGATGTGTAGAGACGCTCCTTATCACGATAGTGGGCATAGATCGTCACTTTGGTGACACCACAGACGCTGGCGATTCGCTTCATCGTGGTGTGCTCAAAGCCCTCCTCCGCGAAGACGGTACCGGCCGCGTCCAGTATGCACTGCCGGCTCTGCGCCCTCGCCCGCTTCCAGCGCAACGCGGTTTTGCTTGGGAAGGTGGGTGACTCAACCGTGCTCATCGACGTGTTCACAGGCGCCGGAATATTGCGCTGGCATTCACGCCACCAAAGCCAAAGCCATTGGTCAGCGCAAAGGTCATATCGGTATGGCGAGGCTCCCCGGTGACGATTGACAGCCCTTCCGCCAAGCGATCTGGGCTGAGGAGGTTGAGCGTCGCTGGCGCGACCTGATCGCGCAGCGCGAGCACGGTGAAAATGGCCTCGATGCCGCCAGCCGCCCCGAGCAGGTGGCCCGTGCTGGACTTGGTGGCAGAGATCAGAAGATCGGGGCGGGAACCGAACAGCGCCCGCATCGCCGCGAGCTCCGCCCGATCACCCACCTGGGTGGACGTCGCATGCGCATTGATGTGATCAACCTGATCCGGCGTGATGCCCGCCTGCGCCAGCGCGATTTCCATCGCCCGCCGCGCGCCACTGCCGTCGTCGGGGCCGGCCGTCAGATGGTAGGCATCAGAGGTTGTGCCATAGCCCACCAGCTCGGCAAGCGGCTTGGCACCACGCGCCGAGGCGTGATCCAGACGCTCGATCACCAGCAACCCTGCCCCTTCGGACATGACAAACCCGTCCCGCTGCTCATCAAAGGGGCGAGATGCAGCTTCCGGCGCGTCGTTGAACGACGTGCTCAATGCCTTGGCCGCCGCGAAGCCGCCGAGGCTGACCCGGTGCATCGCCGCCTCGGCACCACCGCACAGCGCGATGTCCGCCTCACCTGAGCGGATCAGGCGCGCAGCATCGCCGATCGCCTGGACGCCCGCTGCGCATGCTGTGACGGGTGCGCCCTGCGGACCCTTGAACCCGTAGCGGATCGATGCCTGCCCTGCCGCCATGTTGGCCAGAAAGGTGGGCGCAGTAAACGGCGACAACCGACCAGGCCCACGGCTTTCGGTAGTGTGGACCGCATTGACGATGGATCCGAAGCCACCGATGCCCGTGGCAATCACGGTCGCCGTGCGCAGCAGCCCCTGCTCGTCGGCATCACGCCACCCAGCCTGCGCAAGCGCTTCATGGGCCGCGACCAGCGCGAACTCAACGAACCGATCCATCTTCTTGAGATCTTTCGGCGCGATGATCCCGGTGGAATCAAAGCCCGCCTCCGGGTCTTGAACGCGGTCAGGCACGCGGCCGCCTACTTCGCAGCCGGTTCCCGCCGCCAGATCGGCACCCAGCGACCCGATCCCGGAGCGCCCCGCCAGGAGGCGCGACCAGACGGTTTCGACCCCGCAGCCGAGTGGGCTGACCACGCCCATTCCGGTCACCACGATGCGGTCTTTGTCAGCAATGCGCATGAATCACTTCCCATATAAAAGAGGTCCGGGCCAATGTCAGGCAACGGAGGTCTTCTCCGCTCGGACCTTGAACCAGATGGCATACATCGCCGGAAGGAAGACCAGCGTCATCACGGTGCCGGCGATGGTGCCGCCGATCAACGTGTAGGCAAGCGTTCCCCAGAACACCGAATGGGTCAGCGGAATGAAGGCAAGCACCGCAGCCAATGAGGTCAGGATCACCGGGCGCGCCCGGTGAACGGTCGCCTCGATGATGGCGTGGAAGGTCTCCATCCCAGCTTCTTCGTTCTCGTGGATCTGCCCGATGAGGATGAGCGTGTTGCGCATCAAGATGCCCGACAACGCGATCAATCCCACCAGCGCGTTGATGCCGAATGGCTGCTGGAACAACAGCAACGTCGGCACAACGCCGATCAGCCCCAACGGACTGGTCATGAAGACCATGATCATTGCCGAGATGGACCGCACCTGCAGGATGATGATCAGCAGGGTCACCGCCAGCATGATCGGGAACAGCGGCAGCATGGCGCTCATTGCCTTGCCCGATTCCTCGATGGAACCGGCCTGGGTAATGGCGTAACCCTCTGGCAGAGCAGCAATGAGCGGCTCAAGCTGCTTGCTGATCGCGGTGGATACATCCGGTGGTTGCAACGTATCGTCAATGTCACCGCGCACGGTCATGGTGGGCACCCGATCACGGCGGCGCAGCACCGGCTCTTCCATCCGAACCTCGACCGAGCCGATCTGGGACAGCGGCACGCGCTGGCCAGCAGCCCCGACCAGGGTGAAGTCCGCCATCCGGGCAGGATCCAGGCGCGTGTCCCCGCCTGACCGAGCAACAACCTCGACGGTGCGGATGTCCTCACGCACGGCAGTGACCGGCACCCCGCTCAGGAAGAACTGCAATTGTTGTGAGACGGATGCCGAGGTCATCCCCATCGCCTGCAGACGGTCCTGATCCAGCGTGAAGTGCAGCGTCGGCGTGCGCACGCCCCAATCGGTATTCACAGTGCGCATCATCGGGCTGGCGTGCAGGGTCTGCTCGACTTTGGCCGCAATGCCTCGAATGACGTCCGGATCCGGGCCACTGACACGGTAGGCCACCGGATAGGGCGAGTAAGGCCCAAACACCAGCTGGGTCACGCGCACCCGCGCCTCAGGCGCCAAGCCCTCGGCCACGGCCTGACGGAGCTTGGCTTTCAGTGCATCGCGCTGTTCCTGGCTGTCGGTGCGAACCACGATCTTGGCAAACGCCGGGTCCGGCAGTTCCGGGGAAATGGCGAGGTAGAACCGGGGCGCGCCCTGACCGATGTAGGCCGTGACGATCTTCGCTTCTTCCTGCCCAGCGAGCCACTGCTCCACCTTCCTGGTGGCCAGGCTGGTCTGTTCGATGGCGGTGCCGTAGGGCATCTGCACTTCGACCAACACCTCCGGGCGGTCGGAGATGGGGAAGAACTGCTTCTTGACCAGCCCCATGCCCACCACAGAGAGCACGAACAGCGCGATCACCGATCCGGCGGCAAGCCACTTGCGTGCAATCACGCGCGCCAGGATCGACCGGAAGCGGTGGTAGCGCGGCGTGTCGTAGAGGCTGCTGTGCCCGCCTTCCACGGTCTTGAGTTCAGGGAGAAGCTTCACCCCCAGGTAGGGCGTAAAGAACACCGCGACCACCCACGATACGATCAGCGCGATGCCCACGATCCAGAACATGTTGCTGGTGTATTCGCCCGCGGTTGACCGGGCAAAGCCATTGGGCATGAAGCCCACCGCCGTCACCAGCGTGCCGGCGAGCATGGGCGCTGCGGTATGACTCCAGGCATAGGCCGATGCCTTGACCCTGCTGTAGCCCTCTTCCATCTTCACTACCATCATTTCGATGGCAATGATGGCGTCGTCAACCAGCAGACCGAGCGCGAGGATCAACGAGCCGAGCGTGATGCGGTCAAAGTTCTTGCCGGTGACGGCCATGACCAGGAACACCGCGGCCAGCGTCAGCGGCACGGCTGCCGCCACCACGACACCCACCCGCCAGCCCATGCTGACAAAGCACACCAGCATCACCACCAGCAGCGCGGCGAAGAACTTCATCATGAACTCGTCAACCGACGCGCTGATGTTCACCGCCTGATCGGTGACCTTGTCCAGCGCCATCCCGACAGGAAGCCCGTCATTGATCTTCTTGACCTCCGCATCGAGTGAGGTGCCAAGATCCAGGCCATTCCATCCGTCGCGCATGACGATGCCCAGCAGCATGGCCGGCTCACCGCCGTTGCGGATCATGAAGGTCGAGGGATCCTCGTAGCCACGCTTCACGGTGGCAATGTCCTGCAGTTTAAGGGTCTTGCCCTGCGCAACGATGGGGGTATCGCGGATCTTGTCCAGCTGATCCAGTGCGCCATCGAGGCGAATGAAGATCTGCGGGCCTTTGGCCTCGACTGAGCCTGCCGGCGTCAGGGCATTCTGCCCGTTCAACGCTGCAAACACCTCCTGTGGCGTGATACCGAGGTTCGCCAACCGCTCGTGGGACAGCTCCACATAGATGCGCTCGGATTGCTCACCGATGATGTTGACCTTTTTCACGCCAGGAACGTGCAGCAAACGCTGACGCAGCGTCTCGGCATCACGCGCAAGCAGGCGGAACGGCTCACCCTTCGCTTTCAGTGCGAACAGAGCGAAGGTGACGTCCGCATATTCGTCGTTGACCATCGGGCCGATCACGCCTGCGGGCAGGTTCGCCGCTTCGTCATCCATCTTTTTGCGCGCCTGATAGAACTCCTCCTGCACCTCCGAAGGCGGCGTGCCGTCCTGCAACGTCAGCGTGGTGAAGGACAGCCCAGGCCGCGTGTAGGTTTCGCTGCGGTCATACCAGCGAAGCTCCTGCAATCGCTTTTCCAGCTTCTCGGCGACCTGGTCCTGCATTTCGGTGGGCGTAGCGCCAGGCCACGCCGTCACGATGGTCATGACCTTGACCGTGAAAGCAGGATCCTCAGCGCGGCCGAGCTGGAAGAAGGACACGATGCCGGCCACGGAGATCAGAAAGATCAGGAAAACAGTGATGGCGCGCTCGCGCACCGCAAGCGCCGACAGATTGAACCCACTCACTGATGGGCTCCGTTTGCAGCGGTGGTCTTGGCGCTGTCAGCCAGGCGAACCACCTGCCCTTCGCGGAGCATGTGTGCGCCAAGCGCCGCCACGCGATCAGAGGCCTTCAATGCGCCTTCGACCAAGGCGTGATCATCGCCCAGCTGCTTGACGGCAACCGGCGTCCAATGAGCTTTGAGCGGCTCACCGTTGATCACCCATACGCCCGTTCCGGTGCCAGGATCGAACAGTGCGCCCAGCGGAACCGCAACTCCGGCCGAGACGCCGACAGCTGCGGCGCCTGCAAGCTCTACGGCCACCGTTGAACCCAGCGGCAATGGGGTGTTGCCCTCTTCCAGCGTGTAACGGGCTTCGAAAGTTCGGGTGGCGGGGTCTGCCGATTGAGAGAGCACGCGCAACCGTGCCGGGATCTTGCCGCTTCCCCCGAACGAGGACGCCGAGGCCACGGAGCCGATCTGGGGACGAAGCGTCTCTGGGAGCTGAACAACTGCTTCCCTGCTCCCAGCACGGGCAAGCCGGGCGACAATCTGCCCCGCCGCCACAACCTGACCGGGCTCAGCGGAGATGGCCATGACCATCCCATCGGCATCTGCAACGAGCGCGGTGTATTGACTGGCATTACGCGCTACCCGGGCTTGCGCTTCGGCCGCGTTGAGCTGTGCCGTTGCTGCGTCTGCCCCCGCTTTGATCTGATCATAGGCCGACCGGGACACGACACCCTTTGCCGCCAGATCTCGATACCGCGCTTCGTCGGCAATGGCCTGAACGCTTTGCGCACGGGCCGCAATCACCGCTTGCTGCTGAGAGGCCGCTGCCAAGTTCAGATCGATCGGATCAATCCGGTAAAGCACATCGCCACGTTTGACCGTTTGCCCGGTCTCGACGAGGCGTTCAGTGATCTTGCCACCCACTCGGAAAGCGAGATCGCTCTGCACCCGCGCGGCGATGGTCCCCGTAAACGTGCGTGCATTTCCGGCGCCTGCTTGGACCTGAGCAAGCCGGACGATAGGCGGCGAAGTGCGGGGGTCGATTTCGTCAGACTTTCCGCAGGCTACAAGGAAAAGCGGAGCGACACAGGAGATGGCTACGACTACAAAGCGGCGACGCATACGGCCTTCCGGAGTGGGATATCCGGACGCATTCTGTTCCTAGTGACCGTTTGCGTCAATAGTCACACCCGTTGAGGTGAAAGGCTCCTGAGAACCAGCTCCTGCAAGGCTTTGGGCGATTCTTCGTGCATGACCGACACGTGTGGAAGCGTCACTGGATTCAGGTACGGGACCAGCACCTGGTACACCGCGCGACTGGTCTGATCGAGCGGTGTCTGGCTCTCAAACGCGCCGGAGGCGCGGCCATCTTTCACAATGGCCTCGACACGCTGCCGGATGCGGCTTTGGTAAGCCTGGGTCGACGCCCATTGATCCGTCGCGGCCGCCACGGCGATTTCATAGAGGCGGCGATCCTGCAGAAACAAGCGAAGGCTGGCCTCCACGATGGTGGTGAAGAGCACCCGCAGCCGATCGGGCGCAGCGTCAACTCCCCGCAAGGCCTCATGTACATCACTTTCGATCTGGGCGAGGCAATTGGCACAGATGACCTCTCCGATCGCCTGCTTCGAGGCGAAAAACTTGTAGATATAGGCCTTGGAAAAGCCAATCGCCTTGGCCAGGTCGGACACCGTGGTCTTGTCGTAGCCGTAATGGCTGAAATGCGCGGTGGCAGCCTCGATGATCTGCGTGCGCACGTCGTGCTCAGCAGGGCCGCGCCCGGCGTCCAGTGCTGCGGAGGGTGAGATAGACATCGGGCAAGGGTAGCGCCGTGTGCCGAGGCGGGCAAACAGTGACTGTTCGAGTATGGGTTTACCCTCGCCATTCAATCCCCCCCGATCACCATGCCACGTGTCCGTTCCCGTTCTTCCATGTCCGCTTCCGGCCAGCAGCGGACGCTCCCTTTACAACAACCAGTCCTTTTTCATCCGGCGTAGGTGAGGGCATAAGTCCCTCCGATGCGCTGGATGCGAGCAAACCCCAGTTCACCCAAGTGCATGCCGGCGACAATCAGCCGATCTGCACTGACCATATCCAAAAGCCCTGAACGGACCGCTGCTGCCCGCTGTGGGTCCTGGTCGAATGCGATGGATACGTCGGGGCGAGCAATCTGGATATGCGGAAAATGGACGATATCGCCCCAGATCAAGGCAGCCTGGCCCGCCGAATCGACTCGATAGCCGGTGTGACCTGGCGTATGGCCCGGCAGCGGGACCATGCTGATACCTGGCAGCACATCGCCCTCGGCCAACAGGCGCAAGTTGCGGCGATATCCGGCGAACACCTGCCGTGCGAGCAGGAAGTTGCCCCGGGCACGATCATTGCTGCGGGCAAGGTTGCCGTTGTCCTCCCAGAAGGACAGCTCTCGTGGGTGTATGAGCAGCTCCGCATTGGGGAAGACGGGGTGACCTTGAGCATCGAGTAGACCACCAACATGATCAGGATGCGCATGCGTGAGCAGGATCGTATCCACATGCGCGGGCTGCACACCGGCTAGCAATAGATTGCCCATCAACTCCCCTCCCCAGCCTTTGATCCGCCCGGCACCGGCGTCGATGAGGATCGTGCGGCCCTTCCCCTGCACCAGGAAGGTGTTGATGTGGATCGAGGACGGGTCTCTGACCCCGGCCTTCAGTTGCAGCTGCGCGGCCTCGACAGGATCGATGTGGGAGAGCAGATCCAGGCTGGCTGTAAGGTGCCCATCGCTGATCGCTTGGATCAGGAAGTCACCGATCTGGAGCGCGGGCAGAGCCCCTTCAATCGTGGAGGTGGTCATGGCATTCCTCAGTTGCGTGCGTGGAGTGAGTCACCGGCATAACCAAAGCATCGGATGCGCGCTGTCAGCCCTGCATGGTCTTGGATGGCCAGATCGAGCTGCCGCATGAATTCGTCCATGAGCTCGGGCGTCCTCCCCGGTCCCAGTCGGTAGACCAGTTCCGCAGACGCCGGATGGCCACACCCCTGACGCGCAGCGAGGTAAAGGATGTGGACGTTGTCCAACGCGGCACCCAGCACGTCTGTGCAAAGCAGTGCGCATCGCTCAGTGAGCGCACCCAGACTGTCGTCCGCCGGCATATGCTCCTCGG
This sequence comes from Stenotrophomonas maltophilia, assembly GCA_002363385.1. Lineage (GTDB taxonomy): Bacteria > Pseudomonadota > Gammaproteobacteria > Xanthomonadales > Xanthomonadaceae > Stenotrophomonas > Stenotrophomonas maltophilia_AN. The sequence goes on along the minus strand of DEVL01000002.1, from coordinate 44,524 downwards.
TGAAGTAGATCGAGAGCCTAGGCATTTGGATGCGACTCCGCCCTAGACCGGCCTGCATCGGACACGCTCTTGAGTTGTGCTGTGATGGGCGCATACGCATACACCCCACTGGGAAAGGACTCCATGGCTGGAACCATCCCGGCCGGAAGACGCGCAAGCCAGAGCGCCGCGGGCGCGCGATCCAGTGCAACCGCATGCATCCCATCGGGGGCAGTTCCCATGGCAATAAGCGGCTCAGGGCCGACGCGACTCACCAGCAGGTAATCGCCCTGTTCGACGGCGGGGGCCCGATCCAAGCCGCTGTATAGGTTGCGATGCCAGTCGGTGATGTGCTGCTGCCAGCGCGCGAAGTTGCCCCCGCCCTTCCGGGCATACTCGTCCCCCTGCAGGACCTCCAGGCCGTCTATCGAGTGAAGGGCGAGGTAGATCGGGCACCCTGCACCACATGCCCTGAAGCGCTGCGAGGTGTGGAACCCCTGCACGGAAATGAGCGCAGGCAGTTTGTGCAGGCTGTAGAAGTCGTTCCATTCCTCCTCGCTGGCGGGGTCGGAATAGCTGCATTCGACGGTGTAGATCATGGGAACACTCCTGGGCCGGCTTGTGCGCGCCCCTTGTTGATATCCCATCATGCTAGGCCTGCATTAGCTCCCATCAAATCGATGTTTCGGTATGCTTCAGTGACAAAAGATCACGCTGGATCCCATGCGCCGGAAGATTCCCAGCAGCACCGCCCTGACCGCCTTCGAGGCCGCCGCACGCCACGGCAGCTTCGCGCGGGCAGCGGAAGAGCTTTCCCTCACCGAAGGGGCCATCAGCCGCCAGATCGGCAGGCTGGAGTCCTTCCTGGGGGTCCCTCTATTTGAGCGGGTCGGCAATCGCGTCCGCCTCTTGCCCAATGGCGAGCGATACGCCTCCCAAGTCCGCGAGTCGCTGGATCGCTTGGACCGGGACAGCCAATACCTGATGGGCCAACCGAAGGATGCCGCAAGCCTGGACATTGCCGTAACGCCCACCTTCGCGTTGCGATGGCTCATCCCTCGCCTGCCCGCGTTTACCCGCGCGCACCCGAACATAACCGTGCACCTTTCCGAGCGCACTGACCCGTTCGCGCTTGCCGGCAGTGGATTCGACGCCGCTGTGCACTTCGAGCACCCAGCCTGGACAGGTATGCGCACTTACCCGCTACTGCAGGAAGTGCTGGTGCCGGTGTGCCATCCCGCGCTCATCAAGGGCGCAATGGCTCGCGTCACGCTGGACCAACTGCCCCGGCTGCACAGACGACAGAGTCCCGATGCTTGGCAGCGTTATGCCGAGAACGTCGGTATCGCTCTCGCTAACTCAGCGGTGGGTGCACGCTACGACCTTCATGCGATGCTGATTGAAGCAGCGCTTGCAGGCCTCGGAGTCGCCTTGGTACCACGGCTCTATGTGGAGACAGAGCTGGCGCAAGGCCGACTGGTTGCGCCATGGCCGCAAAGTGAGGCGGTGTCCAAGACATTCTGCCTGGTGCTGCCCGAACCGATCGGCCTAACTGCGGGCCCAGTGAATACGTTTGCGCAATGGCTGCTAGCGGAAGTTGGCAAGCGCGGAGCTGCAGATACGGCTTGCGACACGAGGACGCGACTACACGATTAAAACGCTCTCTTTGGCAAGGTGGGCCGCCAGCGCACTGAGGACACCGGTCCTCTCACGCGCAAGTGCATGGAGACCGTTGACCAGGAGTTCATTGATGCCGCGTTCCGGTTCATGGAGCAGGCACAAACCGAGGGCAAGCCGTTCTTCATATGGCTCAACACTACGCGCATGCACGTGTTCACCCACGTGCCCGAGGAGTTCAAGCACCAGGCCAAGGCCTACACCAGTTACAGCGACCTGCACTGTGCGGGCATGCTCCAGCATGACGAACAGATCGGCCAGGTCCTGCAGAAGCTAGAAGCGATTGGTATTGAGGACGACACTGTGGTGGTCTACTCCACCGACAACGGCCCCGAACACTCTACGTGGCCGCACGGGTCCACCACGCCCTACCGCAGCGAGAAGATGACCACGTGGGAAGGTGGCCTGCACGTGCCTATGATGGTGCGTTGGCGTGGTCGCATCGCCGCACGCACCGAATTAAACGGCATCCACTGCGGCGAAGACGTCTTCGCCACGCTCGCCGCAATTGCCGGTTGCCCCAGCATCAAGGAAAGGCTCGCCGAAGGCGATCCGCTTGGCAGCAACACACTCTACCGCTGCCATGTCGACGGATTGAATCAAATGGATTATTGGATTGGCAAGACAACCACGTCGGCACGAAACAGTTTCTTCTACTATTCCAAGTCGCACCTGCAGGCAGTTCGCTGCAATCAATGGAAGATCCATTTCAGCTTGCGCGATGGATACTACGGCAGCGTCAAACAGCTGGAGATTACATGGCTTTTCAACGTCCGCCAGGATCCCTTCGAGAGCTATGAACAGGCGCCAGGCCCGCGCGCCGAGCAGTCCCAGCACAAGAGCGGCATCATGAACATCATGCTGCGCGAACTCGGGGAGTACTTGGAGACGTTCAAAGCCTATCCGCCCCGCCAAGAGGCAACGACCCTCAACATCGACGAGATGATCAGCAGAACGGCACGAGCGAACGGCTCGCCTTAGCACTGCCTCTAGTTCGCTAAGTATCTGGAGCGGAATCCGCACCAGTAGCAAATTGCAAAGCGAGCACCCGCTGCTTCCGGATGAGCTTGCACGTACGCCCGTCGCGCCGCCGAAAACTCGGGGGCGCCGCGTGCGATGAGAGGAGCTATCTGGCGCGAACCAGCATCCGATCGGCAAAGGCCCGGACGGGGCGATGCCGCCCGGGCAGTGGCGTTACCTGCCGGTCGGCGGGAAGTGCTGAGCTCCGCGCGTCTTTCGCCACTGGATCCACGCGATCGCGGCGACGAAGAAGACGCTGCACAGGTAACTGCCTTCCGGCCCTTGCGCACCACCGGTAAGGGTGTCGACGCCTTGCGGGCGCAGCGCCACCAGCAGCGCCGGCAAGTGCGCATCCATGCCGGTGACGGGCAGTTCGAAGCCGGTTGCGAGCAACCAGTTCCACCCCGCGTGCCAGCCCATCACGCCCCAGATATTGCCGGTCCGCAGCGCCCAGGCGCAGGCGAACAGCGAGAACAGGAACGTGCCGAGCATGACCAGGGGCGGCTGGTGCGGACTGAAATGCAGGAAGCAGAAAACGAGCGACACCAGCAGCACTGCCACCGCGACATTGGTCTTGCGCGCCACCACCGACAGCATCCAGCCGCGGAAGATGACTTCCTCCACGCTCGCCTGGAACATGAAACTCACTAGCAGCAAACCGATGTGCAGCAGACTGATGGGCGACCACCAGGCCTGCCCCAAGCCCGCCGCCTGCATGCCGCCAGCCATCCAGATCGCGACTACGACCAGCGCGATCGTGCCGAATCCAACAGCCAGTCCGCGCAGGAAGGTTTTCAACGGGGCCGGACCGGTCAGCCCGATACTCGCCAGCGAGCGCCCTTCGACGAAGCGTACCCAGGCGAGCACGGCCACCAGCGTCGGCGCGAAGCCGATCCACAGCAGCGCATGCAAGCCAGCGAGACCGATCGGATCGCCACTCGGCGTCGACCACTGCTGCGACTGCATCCACCCGTCCAGCGCGATCACCGGTACCGCGTTGAACAGGATCATCAGGATCGGCGTCAGCCAGGCCCAGGGCAGCCAGCCGCGGGCCGGATCCGGCGAATACAGGGTAACGGGGGTCATGCGGGGCTCCAGGTCGACGTGATCGCCGCGGCAAGTTGCCATCCGCGCGGGGGCGTGGCAACCCGTTTGCGACCAAGCCACAGAAGCCGCCGATGAATCATCCGTTTCGCCGACGAAATGGTGCTGAGTCGTCGCCCGTGGTGTCCGCTCTGGGTGGCGGTTTCATCTGTTCGATGAAACACAGACAGCTGCCCAAGCGGCAGGCGTGTTGCGGATGAAGCGAATGGGCATTCGTAGGCGTCGTGACGAGAGCGCCGCCTGCACCGACGTAGAGGCACAATGCATCATGTGGCGGGCACCGCCTGAGGTGGTGGCGCAGATGTATCGGTGCCTTGGCGTCTCGCGCTCATCGTTTGGGGGCTATCAAGCGATGAGCGTTGGCAGAATGCCATAGCCCAGCCAACGTAGCGATGTCGTCGAGTGTCCCCAAGATGAGATCAATTCGGGGCAATACCTGAGTCGACACTTTTGGCCACGCCCCGACTTCCAGATTTAGATCGCGCCCCTTCCCAAGTTGAGCTGCGAAAATTTCGCGAATGCGACAAAACTAAAGCCCATGATCACGCTCGCCTTTTCCGGAGAGGGGTTCTAGGCCTGCTCCAATTCCCCCACCTTTCCGTATGGTGGCTCACAATACCCATAGCAACCGCCGCCACCTGGTATCCAGCCTCCAATTCCGGCGGAACCACTGCCGCCTACGGAACCAGTCCCGCCAGCTACTTGACCGCTATTACCTGCTTCCTCTGCACTCTGGCCACAAGGCTTCTCGACGTAGACCGTTGCTCGCCCTGTCATCATCATGAGCTTGGTGGTGTAGGAGACCTGGCCCTTGAAGTAGTTGGCGCGCCATGCGGCGGAACCCATGACTTGCTCAGCGGCCGAATCAAGCTTTTTATTGAATGCTGAACGTAGAGGATCTGCCGAGCCGGCCGCACGCTCCTTGGAAATGTCATCCAAGTTGACCTTCAATGGCGGCAGTGGAGGGATCGGAAGTTCAGTGCAAGCGATAGCCGTTCCAACGCCAGACGAAATTCTGAATCTAATTGGACGCCGCAGGGCGCATCTCCGGCCTATACGCCTGGCCTGTCTTTTTCTCATAAAGCGCGTCAAGCGTGCGACTCAACTTGAGGGCCTCCACCTCACCTTGCATGCGTTGCTCAACGGTAAGCGGTGTTCTGAACATCATCTCTCGACCAATTGCGAGTGACGTGTCACCCCTCATCTCCGCTACTCGCGCTATCGCGTAGCCAGTCACCACGTTGCCCTGTGTGCTCCCGGCGTAAAAAGAGGCGGCCGACTGAAGTGCAAAGAGATTTCCATCAGCGCCAGCTAGGAGAAGACGATCCAGAGCTTGAGTCTGAGGCAGCCTACGAGCGTCGTATAAAACCTGAGCAACCGGGTCACCGGACTGAGCCGCCTGCCAAAGAATTCCGTCTGATGCTCCGAAATAGGCTGCGTGTTGCTCCGCGTTGGGGAAGCCATGCGCATCAAGCCAGCGCTGCTCAGCATGGTTTGTTGCGCCCCAAGGGTCATCCTCGAATGCCATCCCGTTACGTGACTGCTTTGGCGTAGAGCCGGCCTCACTGGGACGACTGGTTGCAGGAGGAGTTCCGACTACAACCTTCATTGCGGAGGAACGCTCTTCAAATCCGGCCGTAGCAGATTCCCGAGCTCCATCTTTCATTCCTCCGACGCTGGCATCAGGTGCCTTGCAAGCCGCGAAGGTCATGCCGATCAAGCCCCCTAGAAGGGGTGCAACAAACAACTTCATTGAACATCATCCTGACAAACTTAACGGCAGGATGTGCATCTACTGCTCTGACCAGCCGCCCCGCCATCCAAGCTTTCTTACCTTACAAATGGGTTCTATTTTTAGCAAGCTCGACCGCCGCTGAAGCTATGGCGATAGCGCCCATCAGGATTTTTGTAGTCACCAGCTTCGACAGCGATTTTGCGCCAGCTCCGCAGCCTTGCAAGTCCACGCGGCGACTTGCACTTGTGGCCAAGAGCGGACCGCCCCACCCCGCCGAACGGACCGCATGGGTGGACCAATTGCTAACATTGCCAGACACGTCTCATCGGAAGGTCACCGCCCGCATGCCTTTGCTCCTGGCGTTTCGCCGAGTCGCAACGCTGACGCTCGTGGCGTTGCCATTCTGCCCGTTGTCCACCCTGTCAGCGGCAGAGCGCGCTTCTGATACCAGCGCCTTCACCCACCCCATCAATACTGCGAAAGTCGCCCCATTGGTGGGTCTGGGCAGCAATGGCCTGCTGCGCTATGCCTTGTATTCCGAACGCGGCAGCGATCAGGCGCGCAACATCGTCCCGGACTTCTCCCGCGCCGGCTACCAAGGCGGCGGCGTCAGTCTGCCCGACCGCTCCAGCATCCCTGTCATTGCGGTACTCGAGCCAGGCACCGAAGATGACGACTACCCGCGCATCCAGGCAGCCATCGACACGGTCGCCGCCCGTGCGAAGGACAGCCGGGGGCTACGCGGCGCAGTCCTGCTGCGGCGCGGCCGCTATACGTTGAGCAGGACGCTCACCATCCAGGCCAGCGGCGTGGTGCTGCGCGGTGAAGGCCGAGGTGCAGACGGCACGGTGATCCGCTCCGAGGTCAGCGATCGGCAGGGCAAAATCCTTGAAGTGGGAACCAGCGAACCCGCGGCGCCCCGCCCCGCCCCGGACGCACGCCGGACCACCATCAACATGGACTACGTCCCGGTAGGGGCGATGCGGATCAAGGTAACGTCCGCAGCTGGCTATCACGTAGGCGACACCGTGACCATCGCGAGGGAGCCCAATGCGCGCTGGATCGGCCCCGAAGGCATCGATACCGCGCGATACCGGTGGACGCCCAGCGAATACGCCGTGTACAGCGAACGCGTCGTCACCGCGGTGGACCATGACACGATGACCCTTGATGCCCCGATCATGGATGCCATTCAGACGCGCTTTGGTGGCGGCAGCGTCTATCGCACAGATCCAAGCCGTATCTCCCAGGTCGGTGTTGAGGACCTTCGCCTCGAGGGTAATCCCGAGACCGGCACGGTCAACGGCGCCCCCGATTCGGGTCCGTTTACCGCGCTCCGCTTGGGCGCGACTTACAACTCATGGGTTCGCGATGTCACCGTGCGCTATGTGTCGCACGGATTCGTGACCCGTAACGGCGCGCAGTTCAATACTCTGCAGGACATTGCCTATCTCGACCCGAGGTACGGCGAGACCCAAGGTGCCCGCCGCTATGTATTCCTGTACGAGGGCAACTCGGCCTTCAATCTGATCCAGCGCTGCTACAACCAAGGCGGCAGGCATACCTTCGTCATCGGCGCACGGGTGCCCGGCCCCAACGTGTTTCTGGACTGCCTGGCCGTCGGCGACAGCAATGACAGTGGTCCACACCATCGCTGGTCCACGGGCACGCTGTACGACAACACCAAGGGATACATGCTGCGGGCACAGAACCGCCGGTACAGCGGAACGGGGCATGGGTGGGCGGGCGCGCAGCAGATGTTCTGGAACACCGAGCACGCTATCTACGTCGTCCAGGCACCGCCCTTCGCGATGAACTGGAGCGTGGGACAGGTTGGCACTATGGCACCTGGGAAATTCCCGCCTGAGGAGCCAGGCGGAATCGTACAATCGATGGGCCAGGTGGTGGCACCTCGCAGCCTGTATCTGCAGCAATTGCGGGATCGTCTGGGCGAGCAGGCGGTGATCAACGTCACCACTGAAGCGCAACGTGACGGACGCATCTGGGACATTCTTTCAGCGGGTGCGAGGGAATGATGCGCCGTCCCCTGAATGCTCTGCACGACACTGGATGCCACTACCCAACGTGATCCCTATCGCGTTGAGGCAACGCGCGGCGATTGACCGTGATGCCACCAACCGCAGCACTGCGGTGCCGCTGACGGCGGCGGGGAATCGGGAGTGCCCGGGGAAACCCCTAGCGGTGGCTGTTGGGCACACCATCCAGCCGCGCCAGCACGTCGTCCCGGCACGCATCCAGGATCTCGTCCGCCAGCGGCGAGTCGTCCGGGCAGGACCTGGACAACACCATCGCGCCGACAGCCTGGGCCATCAAGGCGATACGCCGCGCACGCGCCTGTTCGGACGTGGGGCCGTCTGACTGGCCTTCCGGGTAGTGGCGGGATACGCCCAGCTGCGCCTCGATACCTGCCGCGAAGGCCGCCTTGACCGGATCCGGCTGACGCGACGCGTCGGTGCACAGCGCTGACATGGTGCAACCCTGGCCTGGCGCGTCACGATGCTGCCGGGAAAGGTAGTGGCTCATGAAGCTCGCCAGGTCCATGTCGGCCGCGGCATCGGCCGATTTTTCCAGGCCGCAGCTCGCCGCCTCCGCCATCAGGTCGGCCTTGGAGCCGAAGTGCTTGTAGAAGCCGCCATGGGTAAAGCCGGCGGCCGCCATGAGGTCTGCCACGCCCACACCGTCGTAGCCCCGCTCCCTGAAAAGGGTGGAGGCGGTGTCGACGATGTGCGCCCGGTTGGCCTGCGCCTGTGCCTTGGTGACCTTCATGACTCGTTGTCTCTTGACGCTCTGCCGCGATAGGCCCGCAGTTTACCACGCATAGATGACCATCATCATCAAACCATTGACATCTAAGATTACGGTCATCATCATTGCGACACTTCCGGGCGACGCCACTGCCGGCCCGCCCGCGCCACCCCCTCAACGACCACGACCCCGCACCCGCCATGACGACCTCGACACTCTTCCAGCCCTACCCCCTTGGCCCGCTGACCCTGGCCAACCGCATCGTGATGGCACCGCTGACGCGCAACCGCGCCGGTGCCGGCCTGGTGCCCGGTCCGCTCGCCGCCACCTACTACGCCCAGCGCGCCTCGGCCGGCCTGATCATCACCGAGGCCACCCAGATCTCGGCGCAGGCCCAGGGCTACCAGGACACCCCGGGGCTGTACACGCAGGATCAGATCGATGGCTGGCGCAAGGTCACCGACGCCGTGCACGCGCGCGGCGGACGCATCTTCGTGCAGCTGTGGCACGTGGGCCGCATCTCGCACGTGGATCTGCAGCCCGGCAACGCCGCGCCGGTGTCCGCCTCGGCCATCCGTGCACAGACCAAGACCTTCGTCCACAACGGCTTTGTCGATGTGTCCGAGCCGCGTGCACTGGAGATCGACGAACTACCGGCCATCGTCAACGACTTCCGTCAGGCCGCCGCCAATGCGATCGCCGCCGGGTTCGACGGCGTGGAACTCCACGGTGCCAACGGCTACCTGCTCGAACAGTTCATCAAGGACGGCGCCAACCAGCGCACCGACGCCTACGGCGGTTCGATCGAAAACCGTGCGCGCCTCCTGCTGGAGGTCACGGCCGCCGTAGCCGCCGAGATCGGTGCCGATCGCACCGGCGTGCGCCTCTCGCCGGTCTCCCCGGCCAACGCCATCGCGACCATCAGCGATCCGCAGCCGCAGTACGACTACATCGTCGATCAGCTCAGCGCGCTGGGCATCGTCTACCTGCATGTGGTCGAAGGCGCGACGGGCGGCCCGCGCGATGTCGCCCCGTTCGACTTCGACGGCCTGCGCCGCCGTTTCACCGGCACCTACCTGGCCAACAACGGCTATGACCTGGAACTGGCCAACGCGCATCTGGCCAGTGGCAAGGCCCACCTGTTCGCCTTTGGCCGTGCCTTCATCAGCAATCCGGATCTGGTCGAACGCCTGAAGACCGGCGCGCCCTTGAACCCCCTGAATCCGGCCACGTTGTATGGCGGCGGCGCGGAAGGCTACACCGACTACCCCGCCCTGACCGCCACGCTCGCGCAGTAACTCCGTCGCCATCGCCACGCTGCATCCCCGTTGCCCCATTACTTTTCAAGAGACACACCATGAGCCTGCTTCCTGCTGTCCTCATCACCGGCGCCTCCAGCGGCATCGGCACCGTTTACGCCGAACGTTTTGCCCGCCGCGGCCACGATCTGGTGCTGGTCGCGCGCGACACGGCGCGGCTGGACGCACTGGCCGCGCGCCTGCGCCACGACACCGGCGTTGCCATCGACGTACTTCCGGCCGACCTCACCCAGCGCGCCGACCTGGCCGCCGTTGAAACCCGCCTGCGCGACGATGCCCGCATCGGCATCCTGATCAACAACGCGGGCATCGCCCAATCCGGTGGCTTCACCGAGCAGTCGGCCGACAGCATCGAACAACTGATCACGCTGAACACCCTCGCCCTGACCCGCCTTGCCGCTGCCGTTGCACCGCGGCTGGCCAGCGCCGGCGAAGGCGCGATCATCAACATTGGCTCGGTGGTTGGCCTGGCGCCGGAGTTCGGTATGTCCGTCTACGGTGCGACCAAGGCGTTCGTGCTGTTCCTGTCGCAGGGACTGAGCCTGGAGCTGTCGCCCAAGGGCGTCTATGTGCAGGCCGTGCTGCCCGCGGCGACACGCACCGAGATCTGGGAGCGGGCCGGGATCGACATCAACACGCTGTCGGAGGTAATGGATGTCGGCGAGCTGGTTGATGCGGCGCTGGTCGGCTTTGATCGCCGCGAGACCGTCACCATTCCACCGCTGCATGTGGCCGAACGCTGGGACACGCTGGACGCATCGCGTCAGGGCCTGCTCTCGGACATCCGGCAGGCGCAGGCGGCGGAACGCTATCGCCCCACCGAGTGAAGCCCTGACCCCACAGGTACGCGACCATGACGCTTTCCAGCACGCTCCCCGAATCCAGGCACGGGTTCGAGAATGCACCAACCCGCTCGCTGGAGGTCGATGGCACCCGGTTTGCATACCGCGAGCTGGGGCCACGGCACGGCATCCCGCTGGTCATGCTCAACCACTGGGGTGCAAGGCGATCACTGCGTGGGGCAGGCAATCGCCCCAGGACCTGGGCGACATCCGCATCCCGGTACTGATCGCGAATGGGGACTGCGACATCATGGTCCCCACGCCCAACAGTGGCGCTCTGGCGCACCGCATTCCCGATGCGACGCTGGTCCTCTACGACGACGCCGGTCATGGCGGGATATTCCAGTATCACGCAGAGTTTGTACGGGACGCGCTGGCGTTCCTCGATAACTGATGCGCCCACCACCTCCCCTGCCCCGCAGCCCGACGGCATCCCTCAACCAGAGACACACCGCCCATGAAAGCCTTCCTCATCGACCGTTATGGCAAAAAGGAGACCGGCCGCATCGGTGACGCGCCGCAGCCGCCCCTGCGCGATGACGATGTTCTCATCCGTGTGCACGCGGCCAGCGTGAATGCACTGGACACCAAGATCCGGACAGGCGAATTCAAGTTGATCCTGCCCTATCGCCTGCCGCTGGTTCTGGGCAACGATGTGGCTGGAACGGTGGAGCGTGTCGGTGCCGGCGTACGTCAGTTCAAACCAGGCGACGAAGTGTATGCACGCCCCGACGATGATCGCATCGGCACCTTCGCCGAGTTCATTGCCATCAAGGCAACCTCTGTCGCCCTCAAACCCGGCAACCTGGGCATGGTGGAGGCCGCCTCGCTGCCCCTGGTCGCACTGACCGCATGGCAGGCGCTGGTCGAAACCGCCCAGCTCAAACCAGGCCAGAAGGTCTTCATCCAGGCCGGCTCCGGCGGCGTCGGGACGGTGGCGATAAAGCTGGCCAAACATCTGGGCGCTTTCGTTGCCACTACCACCAGCACGGCCAATGTCGGGTGGGTAAAGGCATTGGGGGCGGATGTCGTCATCGATTACAAGCAGCAGGATTTCGCCACCGAACTGGCTGATTACGATGTGGTGCTCAACAGCCTCGGCAAAGATGAGCTGACCCGCTCGCTGAAGATTCTCAAGCCGGGCGGGCATCTCATCTCCATCTCCGGGCCGCCCACACCCACCTTTGCCACGGCGCGCGGGCTGGCTTGGCCACTCAAGCAGGTTATGCGCCTGCTCAGCCATGGCATCCGCAGCAAGGCCGAGCAGAAGGGCGTGACCTACACGTTCGTGTTCATGCGGGCCAGTGGCCAGCAGTTGGGCGAGATCACCTCGCTGGTGGAGGTCGGTGCGATCCGTCCGGTCATCGACAGGGTCTTCCCGTTCCAGGAGACCCAGAGCGCCTTGGCCCATGTCGAGAGTGGCCGGGCCAAGGGCAAGGTGGTGGTGGAGATGCGGTAGGTCGCAGGCGATCCAGAACCTCTTCTACCTGCGGTTAGCACCTTGCTTCAGGCTCGTCAGACGCCAGCCGTCAGAGTCCTTCTCCAGTTGCCAGCCCTCGCTGAGAGCGAGGGTCCAGCCTGGCCCTGTCCAGTTCGAAGCACCACCAGCAAGCGCGCCGCCGCCCAGGGTCACAAGCGTCCAGTCTTTCGACAGCAACGCACCAGATTCCGCCGTCAGCTCGCCCCATTCGTCGCGCACCGTCAGCGGCGTATAGACGGTTCCCGATTCGCCCAGCGGAAAGAGCGTGCGCGGATCGAACGACGCGGAGGGCTTGCTCAGTGGCAGCCGAACTGCATCACTTCCGAGGAACCGTTCCCGATACACGGCACTGCGCTGCGCCCGGATCGCTGCGCGCTCCTGCTCCTGGGCACGCACCTCCTCCATCCCATAACGGCGACCGACACGTTCCGCGCCGGTCGCGGTGATCGGAGTGCCCAGGTATTTGGCCAGCAGGCCAGGCAGGTCAGAGGCAGGCGACAGGCCGTTGCGCCAGTGCGGCGACCACCGATCCAGCAACATCGCGTACGCCGGCCCGGTCACGTAGGCTGCCGAGCGTACGAAGCTTGGTGAGGCATCCGCCGCAGCCAGAGACTCCACCAACGCCGGCACCACGTTCCCCCCGTTGGCAGCAGCCGCGACCCGGCGGCCTGTGTATTCGGCAAGGCCCTCATTGCGCTCAACCCTCGCCTCTTCCGCCAGCAAGCGGGCGCCCGATGCCGAGCCCGCCGAACGAAGTGCGCGGAATCGCAGCGCTGCGGCGACATGCGGCCGGGCATCACGATCATCGTTGGCGGACAGTGCCTTCGCCAACGCACGCATCTCCAACCTCAGCGCCATTCGGCCAAGCTCACCATCAAGATGCGCTGTGTCGCCTTCGGAAGCCGAAAGACCAAGCACGGCCTGCACGCAGTGCCATTGCTCATGCCAGAACAGCGTCGCGAGTACGTCGTTGTCTGTGGGCAGCGGCAGCATCAACAGGACGTTGGCGGCGCCGTCGATATCAATGCATGTATTCGCAGGAGGCTGGTCCTTCCGCAGAGCAACAGACTCCACATCCCCCGTGGCGACGTTTCGACGCCAACTCGTTCCGGTAGCGCGGTCATGCAGCACCACAGGGGCATCCATCGGAACTCCCCAGAGTGCCTCTGCTGCCTGCTTCGACGCGGGCATCTGCGCAATCGTCGTCACGCGTTGCAGCGCCTCTTCCAGCCCAGACGGCTGCGCCGCTCCCGCTGCCGCAAATGGAATCATGCCAGTAACGGCAATCGCAACGCTACGAAACTTGACTATAGACATCCGTGTCATCTCAGGCTCGTCTCCTTGACGGTGGGAAACCGGACATGATCCGCGACACGGAAAAGGTCTGCTTCGGACAGTTGCATGCCAGGTTCCGCCGATTCTAGTCTTCGCGGCGCTTGAAGGTGTAGGGGCGCGGTCTCCGTGTGGAAGTTCCGCCCGAGAGGTAGCCTCGGCTTGTAGCGGCGCGCTCCTGCTGGCCGAAGCCGGGTTGCTCGATGGCCGTGAAGCGACGCCCGCTTGGAGCGATGTCCGAGAACTGCGCGAACGCTATCCCAGGGTGCGTGTACAAGCCGACGCCATCTATACCCACGACGGCCGCGTGTGGACCTCGGCGGGAATCACTGCGGGAATGAACATGGCCCTGGCCTTGGTCGCAGAGGACCATGGGGCATCGCTTGCACTCAACGTGGCAAAGCGGATGGTCATGGCCAACAAGCGCTCTGGCGGGCAAAGCCAGTTCAGCAGACAGCTTCAGTCACTGGATCTGCCTGACCAGTTCCAGCAGCTGGAGTACTGGATGCGCGACAACCTGCATCAGGGTTTGAGTGTGGACGAGCTTTAGCAATGCCTCCACATGAGTCCCAGGCAATTCAACCCTGCACTTCCAGGTGACCACGGGACCCGGGATCATGAGCAGCGAAAGGTTGCCGTTTGTGCTTGATCAGTTCCGTGCCAAAGGACCTTCGGGCGCATGGAGCGTCAGACACAGTGAGTTTCCGTTGGCCGAGAGTGAGTTGGAACTTTGATGGTGGGATAGTGGCCGATCATAAGGACAGACGACCGTCGATCTCCGCACTCCGGAATGATCGACCGTCGCCCGGCAGACGGCCCCCGCTCTGCTCCGATCAGCGCCAGCCGCGGTTGTGGTTGCGGCGGTCATGGTCCCAGCGACGCTGGTCATGACGACGATCGTGGCGGCTGGTGCGCTCGTAACGATGGTCGCGGTCATAGCGGCGATCGCGATCATGGCGATAGTCGCGGTTGTCGCGGCGATCCTTGGTGGTCACATTGCCGATCGCGCCGCCGGCCACAGCGCCGCCAGCGGTCATCATCGGGTCGCCGTTGGACAGCACGTGCCCCGCAACGCCACCCACGACGGCACCGACCAGTGTGTTCCTGTCCTTGCGCGACAGCGCGGAGGCATCGCCTGCGGCGATGACGCCAGCGGTCAGAGCCAATGCCATGGCCAGGCCACGGAAGCTGAAAGTGGTTGAGGTGAGCATCGTTGGATCCTCCAAACGTATCGGTGTGGAAACGAATCTGGTGGCCGAAGATTGCCGGAACATTGCGTACCCTCCACTGAACCGCCCCCTGTTCAGGTTGGAGTCCGGCCGGTCGATGCGAACGCCATCCGGACGTTACTTCCGGCATTCGCAGGACGAGACGGTAAAGCCGCATCGTCACGCTCCGTCTACCGATGAGTCAGTCGCCCATGCTTCGCGCCGCGCTATATGTTGTGTTGCTGGTCGCCCTGCCCTCACTGGTCCATGCAAGAATCCAGGCTTTTGCCGTGTCGTGCGACGATGCGGCGCCGTCGCCGCAGCTGCGCGACTCGCGCTGCATGACCGTGCAGGTACCCCTGCGGCATGCCGAACCGGACGGCGAAACGATCTCGTTGTTCGTTCGTCGCGTTCCGGCAGCGACCGATCTTGCAAGACGAGGAGAGGTCTGGTTGCTGTCCGGCGGTCCCGGCGAAGCCGGCGCCTCGCTGTATCCGATGCTGTCTACCTACCAGCGCGCGTTCCCGGGCTTCGACCTGGTGATTGCCGATCACCGCGGCACTGGACGCTCATCGCGGATCTGCCCGGTTCAAGAGGCACCCGACAGCCCAGACGGTGTGGGGCTTGCCGGGACCGAATGGGGACCGTGCATCGGGGCAATGTACGCCAACCCGACGCGGACCATGGCGTTTTCCATCACCGAAGCCGCGCAGGACCTTGGTCTTCTGATAACAAGCCAACGCGGCAGCGGCGAGTTGCTGGTATATGGCGTTTCCTACGGCACCCAGCTCGCGCTGCGGGCGTTGCAGGTCGCACCCTTTCCGCTGGACGGACTCATTCTGGACGGCTTGGTGCCACCCGAGGCAACCCAGCAGTGGGACCTGAGCCGGCGCACGGCACTGGTGGACGAAGTCGGCCGTCAGGTGCTGCGCGGCCCTGATGTGGCGGCGTACTCGCAACTGCTTGCGTCTGGACCTGATGCGTCGTGGCGTAAGCAGGTGCCCGGCGGCGACCTGCGCCGGTTCTATGGCGCGCTGCTGAGCTTCCCGGCGCTGCGCGATCGTATTCCACAGATGACGCGGGACCTCTCCCGCGGCGATGCCCGCTCGCTGGAGCGCACAGTGACCGACTGGAATGCCGCATTGGCGCAGCTCGGACAAAGCGGGGACAACCGCCCTGCCCTGCCCCTGGTGATGCTGATCGCCGCATCGGAAAACAATGCGCGCCCGGACCTGACCAAGGCCACGGTGGAGGCCGAGGAAAAGGGGAAACTGTTCGTCAGTCCGATTCCTGGATTGTTGGTCGACAGCCCGGTGCCGCGCTATCCGCGCGACGCGTGGTTCGGCAAAACGCCAACCGGCCTGCCAAAAACGCTGGTGGTGCACGGCACACTGGATCCGAACACGGCTTACGCTGGTGCCCGCGAGCATGCCGCCGAGCTCGCCAGGACCACGGCACTGACATTCCACACAGTAGACGGTGGCGCGCACCTGCTGGCGTTGGTTGCGCCATCCTGCTTCGCCAACGCGGCGCGGGCCTTCGTTGAAGGGCGCAAGGTGTCCCAGCGGTGCACAGAACCGAAGGGGCCCTGATCCTGGTCGAACGGCTTGGCGCCAGCGCAACCGCTGTTCCAGTCAGCATCGCGCGCGAAAAGATGACTTCACACCGGCATTTGCTATGGTGCCCACCGACAGCCCCCTCTTACTTGGAATTCCATGCCCCGCAAGCCCTCCACCGCCTCCTTCGCATCAACGATGAACGCCACCTTGGCAGCTGCGGTCGCGCGATCGGGAATGGATGAAAGCGCGCTGCTGCGGGCCGCCACGAAGGAGGCGTTCGAGCGCGCACTCGTGCTGCTTACCGCCTCCTACGCCGATTTCAGCCCGGAACAACAGCGCAGGATCCGGGCAGCGGTGGGCAGCGAGGGATCGGCCAGCGCCATTGCACGCGCCAAGCCAGCGAAAGTCCCCCGCGAAGCGCTGCCGCCCCGCTTCTGGCTGCCGCACAGCGGTGCCACCTGGTCCGGCCGCGGGCGCATCCCCGGTGCCTTCCTCGCCTGGGAGGGCACCGTGGCACATACCGAATGGAAGAAAACACACCCGGATCAGCGCTTCCCGTCCTACCCGGGCTGAGCAGGCACTGCGTTTCGCGACGCAGGGCGATTGATCCAAGCGACTATGATGGTCGCCATTGAACGAAGCAGTGGTTGCACATGAGTCGCGGAATCAAGATGCGCAAGGCCGTGGGAACGCACGGCACCCTGCACCGGTTGGCCGACCTGCAGAAGCGCCATGACGCGCAGCAGACCCTGCCCACGTTGCTCTGCGATGGCTGCGCCGTGCCGGTCCGATTCGTCCCCGCGCACGACAGGAGCGGTGCCGACGGCGCCTTTCCCGCCTCGGTTCCTGCGTACATCGCGTTGAACAAGGGGACTGAGCACCTGCCAGGGTGCCGCTACAACGCCCCCTCACATCTCCAGACCCTGCTCGCCAGCGGAACCGATCCCGAGTTCCTGCCCGCCTTGGGTGATGGCGCGTATGAGCTGCGCCTGTTGATTCTCCAGCAGGCCCTGAAGCGCCGCAGCGCCGGATCGACCCTGCTCCCGGCCGACGCGCCACTCGACGGTTACCTGCGCACCCTCACCGACCTGCTGATCCTGCAGGCGATGTGCGAGGACGACGCGCTGCTGACCTCGCAATTGACCCTGCGCCTGGGCAAGAAGCGGGTCGACTGGGCGAATTTCCTTTACAGCCAGGACCGCTACGACGAAGCATGGGAACGGCTGGGCACGGCATCCAGCGAGCTGCCGCTGGCGCTGCTCGGGACGGTGCGGTCACATCGCACGCCGCAGCCCGGTGATCCCCATGGCGTCACCTTCCTCAACTGTGCTCCGAAGTATCAGCAGACCGGCGTGACCGACCGCAGGGACTTCTACGAAGTGAGCGTCGGGCACGCCGATGCGGCATGGCTGAAGTCCTTCCCAGTGGGCGCGGAGATCGTGATGTTCGGGCTGTGGCGCCAGGGCAGAAGCAGCACCGCCTCGCGGCCGCACCCGACCGACCCGCGCCGGACCATCACCAGCATCACCCACAAGCTGGCTCTGCGGCCGGTGGTTGCCGGACAATTGGTCTTGGTGGAATGACCGGTTCGTTGGCGCCCGCCTGGTTGCCAACGTGTTCCATGGATGACATCGCTATAAGGAGATAGCAGTCGATGAAGAAGAAGCACTACTGGTTCGTCGCGCGGCCCCATGGCTGGGGATGGGGCATTCCGTGCGCCTGGCAGGGATGGGTGGTTTACGCCATCGCGTTCGCCCTTCTGGCGGCCGGGCCGTTCGTGTTCTCGCCCTTC
The DNA here is from genome assembly GCA_002363385.1 of Stenotrophomonas maltophilia. Lineage (GTDB taxonomy): Bacteria > Pseudomonadota > Gammaproteobacteria > Xanthomonadales > Xanthomonadaceae > Stenotrophomonas > Stenotrophomonas maltophilia_AN. The sequence goes on along the minus strand of DEVL01000002.1, from coordinate 26,711 downwards.
AAAGAACCGGTGGTATTCCAGGTTTGCACGTGGACGGTGGTGGTAGCGCTCGTCCTGATCTGCTGGAAGAAAGGGGAACCGCCGAGCTGGCGCTGATAGAGGGGACACACAGCAAACGTATCGTTACATTTCAAATGCGAATGGTTCGTGATACGATTGTTAAGAGTTATTGAAATTCCCCACACGGACGTCCCCAAGCCATCGCCAGCGGACCCCTCTTTCCCAGGAGTACTGCGTCGATGTTGTCCCCCTCTCCCCGTTCCCGTCGTTCCGTTGCCACCCTGACTGTCGCCATTGGCCTTGCCCTGGCGAGCCAAGCGCATGCAGATGCCTCCGCAGATGCCGCCTCGGCCAAGCAGATGGACACGGTCGTCGTTACTGCCACCGGCGCCCAGCAGTGGATCAAGGACGCGCCGGCCAGCATCAGCGTGATCACCCGCGAGGAGATCGAACGCAAGCCGGTCAGCAGCATCGGCCAACTGCTGAGCACCGTTCCCGGCGTCACCGGCGGCTATGCGCTGTCAGGTGCGCAGTCCAAGATCCGCCTGCGCGGCCTGCCCGAGCAGTACACCCTGATCCTCATCGACGGCCGCCGCCAGGGCAATTCCTCGGGCGTGAACTACCGCGATGATCTGGGTCCTCAGGATCTGAACTGGCTCTCGCCGGACATGATCGAGCGCATCGAGGTGGTCCGCGGGCCGATGTCCTCGCTGTACGGTTCCGACGCCATGGGCGGCGTGATCAACATCATCACCCGCAAGATCGCCAACGAATGGGGCGGCTCGGTCACGTTCAACTACAGCAAGCCCGATTCCCCTACCCGCGGTGATACCACCCAGATGGGCGCGCTGTTCAGTGGCCCGCTGACCGAGAACCTGGGCCTGCGCGTCGGCGCCAATGTCACCAACCGCGAATCGGATACCGGCCGCCGGCAGACGCCCGGCAACAAGGCCGAGAACGCCAACGCCCTGCTGAACTGGCGCGTCAACGACGACCACACCGTGGGCTTCGAAGCCTCGCGTGGCGAGCAGCGCAACAGCGGTGCCGGCGCGGTCGGTGCGTGGGGCCTGTCCAAGCTGGTGCAGACCGGCTACGTGGTCATGCACGATGGTCGCTACGGCGATGCCGCCACGTCCAAGACGACGCTGGTGCAGAACGACTACGAAGACAAGGGCAGTGCGGTCGGCAACCACTCCAAGGAGACGGTGTTCGATACCGCGTTCACCCGCAGCTTCCACTGGGGCTTCGAGCAGAGCTTGAACGTGGGCGGCCAGTGGAAGCGCGAAGAGCTGAAGAACACCGACACCATCGGCACCGTCCCGGTGACCTGGACCGGCACTGGGCGCATCAGCCCGGTCAGCGAAGCCGACTCCTGGGCGCTGTTCGCCGAAGACCACATCACCCTGCACGAGCGTTTCATCCTCACCGTGGGCCTGCGCTGGGACAACACCGACAACTACGACGACAACCTCAGCCCGCGTGTCTACGGCGTCTGGCACCCGTCCGATGACTGGACCGTGCGCGGCGGTGTCTCGCAGGGCTTCCGTGCGCCCACGCTGAAGCAGGGCACGGCCGGCGCAGCGACGCAGTCCGGTGGCAACGGCTGCACCGCGTTGACCGTGGAAGGCTGGACCAACCGCTCGGTCAGCGCCGATGGCACCACCGGCTGCTACATGGCCGGCAATCCGAACCTGGAACCGGAAACCAGCACCAACTACGAGCTGGGCGTCGGCTTCGACAAAAACGGCTGGTCAGCCTCGGCCACCTACTTCCTCACCGATTTCGATGACAAGATCCAGCAGGTTCCGCTGCGCGAGATTCCCGGCCAGACGACCAGCTTCGTCAACGGGTTCTGGTGGACCGTCGCGCAGAACATCCAGAAGGCCCGCACCCGCGGCGTGGAAGCCAGCGTCACCGTGCCCCTGCATGAGCGACTGAACTGGATCACCAACGCCACGCGCATGCTGGAATCGAAGAACCGCACCACGGGCGCCAGCCTGCTGGTGGTGCCCAAGCTGACCGCCAACACCTCGCTGGACTGGCAGGTCACCGATGCGTGGTCGCTCAACCTGAGCGCGCAGCACATCGGCGAGCAGCTGGTGTCCTCCACCAGCGCGACGTTCGCCAAGGCGTACACCACCTGGGACCTGGTCACCGGCTATGACGTCAACGAGCATCTGACCGTGCGCGCGGGCGTCCTCAACCTGGGCGATGTCTCCACCATCGAGGAAGGCAACAACTACGACGGGGGTGCGCGCACCTTCTTCGTGGGTGCCACGGCGCGGTTCTGACCGCGCCGGGTCGAGTGCAGACCTGAAGCAACCCAGGGCGGCGCGGACTTAACCGCGCCGCCCTTCTGCGTTGTGGAGCAGCGCGTCGTTGCGCGCCACCGTCCATGCCCGCAACCCCGTTACGGCCAGGCCGACGAACACCAGATACAGCACGGCGGTCACGTGCAGTGACTTGACCATGTACATGCCGACGTAGACGACGTCGACCAGGATCCACAGCCACCATGCGGCCGTGTGACGCCGCGCCTGCCACCACTGGGCGACCAGGCTCAGCGCAGCCAGCATTGCATCCAGCCACGGCAACGCTGCATTGGTAAGGAAGTGCATCGCCGCGCCGAGCGCAATCCCGAAGGCCAGGCCGATGCCGAGGTCACGCCACATCGTCACCCGCGCCAGCGGCACGATCGCGACCCGGCCATCGTCCTCGACCTGGCCTCGCCAGCGCACCCAGCCGTACACCAGGAAGCCACCGAAGACGACCTGCAGCAGCGTGTCCGAGTACAGCCGTGCCTCGGCGAACACCAGCGCGTACAGCGCGACCGAGATCAGTCCGACCGGCCAGGCAATGGTGACCCGGCGCGTCATCAGCCACACGCCAAGCATGCTGACGATGGCGGCCGACCACTCCAGGATTGCCGGGTTCATAGTGCGAACGTGACCGACAGCCGGGCCTGACGCGGTGCGCCCGGGAACAGGTAGTAGTCGCCGGAACTGCTGCCGGTGTCACGCCAGTAGAAGCGGTTGAACAGGTTGTCCACCGAGAGGTTCCAGGTCACCGGATGCTCACCCAGCTGATGTCTGAAGCGCAGGCCGGCGTCGAACACACTATACGCCGGTGCGCTCACGCGACCATCGGCAGTGGCCACGTTGGAGGCCGCGTAACGCCAACCGCCGGTCAGCCCCAGGCCGGTCACGAACGGCAGCTGGTACTCCGCATGCACGGTCGCGCGCGTCTTGGGCACGTTGATCAGCTGGTGGCCTTCGTAGTCTGGCGTGCCGGCATCGCGGGCGCGGGCGCGCAGCACACTGGCGCTGGCGGTCAGCGACAGGCGCTCGGTGAGCTGGCCCTGCGCGGTGAGCTCCAGCCCGGTATGCGTCTGCTGCCCCTCCTGGACGAAGCTGTAGCCGGCATCAGTGCCGTCCGGCTTGGCGTACTGGAACGGCTGCGAAGTGCGGAACAGAGCGGCACCCAACGTCAGCGCATCGCTGGGCACGTACTTGACGCCTACTTCGGTCTGGCGCGACAGCACTGCAGGCAGGAACGTGCCTTCGTTGGAGGTCCAGAACGGCGCTTCCTGGCCGAGCGAAATCCCGCGCACGTAGCTGACATAGGCATTGACCTCATCGGTCGCCTTCCAGACCAGCGCGGTCTGCGGCAGGAAGCGCGACAGGCGGCTGTGGCGCTCGGGGTTGCCGCGCTTGTCATAGGCACGCTCGTCCAGGCGGACAAAACGCCCGCCGGCCAGCCACTGCCACTCGCCGAAGCTCATCCGGTCCAGTGCGAACACCGCGGTCTGCGCACTGTCCAGACGCCGCGCGGAGGGGCCCGGCATCAGCGGCGACGGTTCGAACTGCGGCACCTGCGCATCGTGGATGTTGGCGGTGCCCACGTACTCATTGACGTTGCGTCGCTTGTCCACGGTGCGCTCGAAACGGTCCGCACCCACACTCAGCTCGTGCCGGACATCGCCGGTGGCGAAACTGCCGCGCAGCTCGCCACGGAATTCCAGGTTGCGGCGGGTGTCGTCCGGGCTGCGGTAATCGTAGATGTCGTAGTCGCCGTTGGGCGCGAAGTAGTTGCCCGGCACGCTGCCATCGGCACAGCCGGCGGCGTAGTAGCAGCCGTAGGCGAAGGCGACGTTGTCGTCGATCACCGAGCGGCTGTAGCTGGCCGACACCCGCGATTGCCACCTCGGGCTGAAGTCGTAGGTGTGCAGTGCAGTGAGGTTGGTGCTGTCGATGCCGACCGGCCGCTGCCAGGCCTGGTAGCCCAGCATGTGCTTGCGGTCCACGCCGCGCGGCAGCTCGGTGGCGCCCAGCAGCTGATAGCCCGAGGCCGAGCGCTGCGCGCTGGTCTGGTAGTTGGCATCCACCTCCAGCTTGCCGCGCTCGCCGATCAGCCAGTCAGTGGCCAGCGAGTAGAAGTTGCGGCGGCCATCGGCGTGGCCGATGTAGGAATCGCTGTCTTCCCAGGCGGCATTGAAGCGCACGCCAAAACGCGGCGACAGCCAGTGGCCGAGATCCACCGCGGTGTAGCGGGAGCCTTCCGAATCGGTGCCGAGGGTGACGTTGCGGACCTCGGCCGGGCGCTTGCCCACGTAATTGATGATGCCGCCGGGCGCCATGACGCCCGCGGCGAGACCCGCCTCACCCTTGAGGATCTCCACCGACTGGATGTTCTCCAGCGCCAGGCGCTGCTCGCCGGTGATGGCCAGCCCGTTGAAGCGGTAGCCGGTGCCGGTATCCAGCGGGAAGCCGCGGATCGCGATGTTCTGGTAGTAACCGACCGGCGCGTAGCTGTCGCCCAGCGAGGCATCGTTGCTGGCCAGTTCGGACAACGTGCGCACCTGGCGGCTGTCCAGCAGATCGCGATCCAGGACGTTCACCGAGGCCGGGGTGCTCTTCCAGTCACCCGCGCCGAAACTGCTGGTCTGCGTGGTGGTGGCCGCTGGCTGATGCGCCTGCACGCGCACGGCGGCAAGCTCGGTCGGGTTGCGCTCGGGCGCGTCCGCGAGATCGTTGGCATGAAGTGGCAGCGCGGCGCAGAGGGCGGCGGACAACAGCGTGGGGCGGAAGCAACGGTTCATTCGATTCGTCATCAGCTGGGGGAGACGAAGCGAAGGCACGCACGCGCACCGACCCATCACGGCGGTATGCCTGCTGCTCAAAGCTCCCTACGCCGGTGCAAACCGGATCAGGTTCCAAGGGACTCTCTCAGCCTGGTTTCGCCAGGCACCCCCGCTTCTGTGACTATTTCACTACAAACCGTACGGATTTGCGAGTCTGCCCTCAGGCGGCGGCGTGCAGCGCCTTCAGCAGGCCCTGCCCTGCCGGGGTGCTGAACCAGTCAGCATGCCCGAGCAGGAAGGTGTGGTAGGCCACGTCGGCATTGGCCGGCGAGTGCGTCACGCCCTCGAAGTACTCCACTTCCGACAGCGCGAAGTCGAGCTGGACGATAGGGAGCAGGTCGGCCAGCAGGTGCACGCGCTCGGCAGACAGCGGCACGATCTCGCGGTAGCCGGCCAGCAGAGCCAGCGCGATATCCACGCGCACGGCCGCCTCGCCGCTTTCCAGCGCCAGCCAGGCCACCGCGTTGCGTTCAATGGCGGTGGCCAGGTCGAACAAGGCACTGGTCGGCGATGCCAGGCCGACATCGAGCACGGTATCCACCACGTATCGCTCGCCGTCCTGACGCCAGAGCAGGTTGGACACATGGAAATCGTTATGCGCCCAGAGGCGCGGCTCGGCCTGCAGGCGCTCAGCCAGCCCGGCGTGCCAGGGCAGCACCGCCCGCCGAAGATCGGCCTGCCAATGCTGGCGCGCGAGGTAGGCGGCCAGGCCCGGACGATCGCCGAGCCCGGCCTGCAGGGTGGCGATGGGATCGGCGGCGCGGAGCAGATCATCGCGCGCGACCAGCAGGTGGGTGCTGCGTTGGGGTGCGTGATAGCTGGCTGACGCGCGGTGCAGTCGCGCCAGCATCCGGCCCGCCTCGCGCGCCTGCGCGGTATCGCTCAGCAACGTCCAGGACGGCGCGTCGCGGTAGATGTCCTGGCCGCGGCCCACGGTATGCAGCTCGTAGGTCCAGCCACCGTGCTCGACCGCCGTTGCACCGTTCCGATCATGCAATACCTCGACCACGGGCACGCCCTGAGCGGCGAGGTGCTGGAGCAGGCGATGCTCTTCGGTCAGCCCGGCCGCCGTGCGTACGCTGCCATGGTGACGCTTGACGAACACCCTGCCCTGTCCGCTCTCGACAATGGCGGCGGCGGACATCGGCCGCGGGCTGTGCCACAGCACCTGGCTCGCTTCGCCCAGCTGCGGAAACCGCTCACGCAGCCAGGTGATCTCCCGGTCGGTGATGGCGGGCCAATCGGCGGCCACCTCATCGTTGTTGAGGCCTTGAACGCGGTGGGGGCTGTTGCTCATGGGATGACGGGTCGATGACGGCGAGAGGCACGCTGTCACCAGACAGAGGGCGCGGCGAGGATACCAAGCCGGGCCCACCGAGGGGAGCCAACCACTCTGTCAGGGCGTGCCGTTGCCCTGCTTCGTGGCGGCCGGCTTGGCCGGCAGCAGCCGCGGCTGCTCGGCATACCAGTCGCGGGCGCCGGCAAGGTGCCACTTGCGCTGCTGGCCCTGCAGCTCGATGCCGGCGCCCAGCACGCCCCAGCGCAGGTAAAGATCGCCGCGGCGCTTGCCATGACTCAGATCCAGCCGCGCCTGCAGGGACAGCCGCTCGTTCTCGGCCTGCAGATCCTCCACGATCAGCTCGCCACTGCGCCAGCGCAGCTGCCCACTGGCCTGCACCTCCCCGGAATCCAGCATCCCGAGCACCCAGCGCGGGTATTCGCTGCGCTGGGCGAACACGCCGAGCAATGGCCCGGCATCGCGCAGGCGCAGGTCGGCCAGGCCATCCACCTGGAACGGCGCGGCCGCATCAATGTGGCCACTGCGGATCGCCACCTTGCCCCACCAACGCCCGTCACTTTTTTCATCCCCCACGTGGATGTTGCGCAGGTCCACGGTGGTGCCGCCGAGATCGAACTGGCGGCTGTCGAAATCCGCACGCTGCAGGCGCGCCTGCAGTTGCGCATCGCCGCGCATGGCGATGCCCGCCACACTGAGCCGGGCCCCGGTGCCGCGCAGATCGGCACTGCCCTTGCCTACCCGACCGGAGGCATCCAGCGAGACATCACCGCTGAGCAGACCGGTCCCGCCGAGCAGGCGCACGTTGTCGTTGCCCAGATAGCGGTTGTAGGCGGTGAGGTCGGGCACCCGCGCATCGGTGAAACGCAGCTGGGCGCGCATGCCATCACTCAATTCCTTCAATCGGGCATCGCCGCGCAGGGTCAGCGCCAGCTGGCGCCCATCGAACAGCACCGCCTTCGGCGCATTGGTGGGCGCAGCCTGGAAGCGCGGGATCTGCACCTTCAGTTCCGCCTGCGGTGGTTCGCCCTCCACGATCCGGCCCTGTGCATGGGCGTCGCCGCGCATCCTGACCCCTGCAACCTCGGCCACGGCAGCCACCTGCGGGATATCCACCGTGCTGCCCGGCGCGAGTTGACCATCGGCGAGGATGACGTCTGCCTTGAGCAGCCCACCGCCATCAAGGTGGAACCACGGCTTTTTCACGAACAGATCGCTGATCCAGTTTAGCGACTGGAACTGCCAGGCGCCCTGCACTTTGCCAGACAGCCGTGGAAGCAGCTCGCCCGGCGCCTGGAACGGAATCTTCCGGCCGGTCACGCGCAGATCGGCATTGAGTTCGCTGCCCGTTTCCGGGTCACGCGGGAGCCGGGCCTGGACGCGCATGTCCTGCGCCACGTCCAGTTGCAGCGACAGCAGGCCACGGTCATCGGCGTGGACGCCGGCATGCAGGGGCAGCCGCCAGACCAGCCGGCTGCCCGGTCGCAGCGCGCCCTCTTCCAGGGTCACGTCCGCGGTGAGGCGGGCATTGGAGACCGCACTGCCCACTTTGACGTGCGGGCCACCGGTGTCGATGCGCAGGCCTTGGCTGCGGGCATCGATCTGCAGCTGCGCCCAGGTGATGCCAAGTTTCTGCAATCCCGGCGCGTCGTCACGATAGTGCCGCGGGAAGTGGAAGCGCGCGGCGATATGGGCATCGTCCAGCACGTTGACCCCGTCGAAACTGACCTGGGCATCATCGAAGCCCGCCGTGGAATCGAACAGCTCCGAAGGCCCGCCCTTGAGTTGCTTGAGGAAACCGACATTGCCGCGCCCTTGGCCAACGATCAGCAGCTTGCCGAAGCGCCCACTGCGGATAGTGTCGCTGTGGATCGCATCGAACCGCAGCGTCCAGCCACGGTCACCCCGCGGCGGCGGGGGAATGGCCTTTTCGACCCGCTCGACCTCGGCTTCAACCCCCGTGGCATCAATGCGCGGAATGCGCACTTCCTTGCGCAACAGCGCCGGCAGATCGATCCAGGCACTCGCCCGGTCGGCACGGAACACATACTGCGTCCGATTGGCCTGGCCGCGCATGCGGATGTTCCAGACCACGGCCTGCCCGGGCATCAGGGTCAGCGCCGGCCCGGTCTGCATTGTGAACTTTTCAGGTTTTCGGTTGGTGACCGCATCGAACAGCGGCGTATTGAGGAACACATTGCCCGCCAGCAGGTACAGCGCGTAGAGCGCCAGCAGCGACAGCAACGCCACGCGCCACGGCCGGGGCCAGCGCTGCACGCGCTCGGGAATCAGGGGCATGTGGGTCCGCAACAGGAAGCAGGATGACGTCCCACTATCGGCAAGACGCAGCCGTGACCGCGTGAAGGCGCGCTACGGAAGCTTCGCGATCACCTTGATCTCCACGTCGAATCCATACAGCCAGGTCACGCCGATACCGGTGAGCGTGGGATACGGCGCCTCGCCCCAGTACTCCGGAACGACGGCCCACACCCGCTCGAAGATCTGCTCGGGATTGACCAGGAACACGGTCACGTCGACGACATCATCGAACGTGCACCCGGCCGCGCCAAGCACCGCGTTGAGGTTGTCGAACGCACGCCGTACCTGCGCCTCCAGCTCGGGCTCGGGCGAACCATCCTCGCGGCTGCCAACCTGCCCGGACACGAACAGAAAGCCATTGGAACGTACTGCCGGCGAGTAGCGGTTGCGCTCGTACAGGGCCTGGCGGCCCGGCGGAAAAACGACGTCACGTGTTGCCATGAACCACCTATGCCCTGGGCCGATACCGGCCCATCTGGAATGAAAGGCCACAGTAGACCGCCGTGGGCACCGGATAAACGCGGTCCGCTGCCCAACATTGTTTGTAGAATCCAAACAATCAGCCCCCAGGGAATGCAGATGGACCGGTTCGACGCAATGCAGGCCTTCGCCCGGGTGGTGGAAACCGGCAGCTTCACCAAGGCCGCCGAAACGCTGCACATCAGCCGCACCACGGTCACGCAGCTGGTACAGCACCTGGAGGCCCGGCTGCGGGTGCGCCTGTTGAACCGCACCACCCGGCAGGTGAATGTCACCGCCGATGGCGCGGCCTACTATGCGCGGGTGATCCGGCTGCTGGCCGACATCGACGACGCTGAAACCAGCCTGTCCACTGCGGCTGCCGCGCCTCGCGGGCGCCTGCGGGTGGACGTGCCCGCCCCATTCGCACGGCGGGTGCTGGTGCCGGCCCTGCCCGACTTCCTTGCCCGCTATCCGGAGATCCAGCTCGATCTGGGCGTCAGCGATCGCCACGTGGACCTGATCGACGAGAACGTGGACTGCGTGATCCGGGGTGGACAAATCACCGATCAATCGCTGGTCGCCCGCCATATCGGCGATCTGCCGGCCGGCATCTACGCTTCGCCCGCCTACCTGCAGCAGGCGGGTATCCCTTCGCATCCGCAGGACCTGGAGCAGGCCCCGCACCGCGTGGTCGGCTACCTGCGCTCGCGCAGTGGCACGGTTCTGCCCTACACCCTCCAGCGCGGCGACGAACCGGTGACCGTGAAGGGGCACCACCTGCTCGCGGTCGATGATGGCAATGCGTATCTCGCCGCGGGCGTGGCGGGCCTGGGCGCGCTGTGGCTCCCCGACTACATGGCCGCCCAGCACGTGGCCGCCGGCGAGCTGGTCCGGCTGTTCCCGGGGTGGCGCATCGATGCGATGCCGCTGCACCTTGCGTTCCCCCCGAACCGGCATGTCAGCGCCAAGCTGCGGGTCTTCATCGACTGGGTCGCGGCGCTGGTGGAGCAGCGCATGCCGCGTATGCCTCCGTAAGCGCGGACGGCGGACGCACTCGCCGCCCCCCCTGCTATCGGCCACGCGTTGGCGTCTGTGGCTCCAGCGCAACCGCACGATCATCGGGTGTTTTCTTCAGCGGCGCGATGACCAGTGTGTCGCCCCTGCACGCATCCACATCGCGGTAGACCACCCGTCGTCCGTTGCGGAACGCCACGCGAAGGTCGAACCGGCAGCCTTCGTCGGCCAGGCGGATCGTGGTGCTGCCGCCGCCACCCGCAAGAATATCGATCGACCGCGGCGCAAACGCTTCCGTGCCGGCTGGCGCGACATCGACGGTCACCACGCTGTCGTACGCCCGGTTGAGCAGACCCAAGTAACGCGCCTGTCCGCCGTGGGCGCTAGCGGCGAGCAGCAACGAAACGAGCAGAAGGGGGCGGATCAGGATCATGGCGGTGCTCCAGGCAGGTGATGGACACCCGCATCACGCGCCCGCCGGCCGGATCGGCCAACCGGTCCGGGACGAATCGTAGCCATGACCAGGCCAATCGTAATGGGCCGTCATGGCGCTTCCCGCCCTCCCGCCGCCTGCCTAAGATGAGCGTCGCCAGAGATGCCTGGCCCGGAATCGACCATGTACATTCGCCTTGGCAGCACCCGGATCCGCCTGTCCCGCTACCTCGCCCTGTGGACGGCGGTGGCCGTGGTGTTCGCCCTGCAGACCTCGATCAACGCCGGTCTACCGAACAGCCAACAACCCCTCTGGGACCTGCTGCGGTGGTCGCTGATCCAGTGGTACACGTGGGCTGCCCTGGCACCCACGGTCTTCCGCCTCGCCGAGCGCTTTCCGGTACGCGGCAGCGGGCGCCTGCACGGGCTCGGCGCACAGGCGGTGGCCAGCGTCGGCATGACGTTCATCGCCATGGTCGTGGGCGCGATGGTCTCCACCCTGTTCGAGCCGAGCGGTTTCTTCGAGCAGCTGGGCTACTTCCTGGAGCAGCACTTCGCCATCGGGCTGCTGACCTACTGGACCCTGTTCGCGATCCAGCAGGCCATCCATTTCCACGCCGAGAAGGCCCGCCGTGAACTGGAGGCGAGCCAGCTGGCCACCGAGCTGGCACAGTCGCGGCTGCTCTCGCTGAAGTCCCAGCTGCAGCCGCACTTTCTGTTCAACACCCTGCACGCGATCATTACCCTGCTCGACGAGGACAAGGTCTCGGCCGAAGACATGCTGCTGCGCCTGAGCGACCTGCTGCGCGCGTTCCTGGAAGACTACGACGGCCAGGAAATCAGCCTGCGCCAGGAACTGGACCTGATCGAGCTGTACCTGGGCATCCAGCGCACCCGCTTCAAGGATCGGCTCACCACCCGCACGTACATCGCTCCGGACACGCTGGACTGCGCGGTGCCCAGCCTGATCCTGCAGCCGCTGGTGGAGAACGCGCTGCGCCATGGCATCGGCCAGCGCGTGGGCAGCGACACGATCGAGATCGAGGCCCGCCGCGATGGCGACACGCTGTGCATCGAAGTGCGCAACCGCAACAGCACCCTGTCGGCCGAACCGACCGCATCGGCCGGACACGGCATCGGCATGTCCAATACACGCCTGCGCCTGAAGGAACTGTACGGCGATGCCGCCGACGTCCGGCTGGACATGCTCTGGCCAGAGGGTGTCGCCTGCCGCGTCCGCGTGCCGTTCCGTGAACTGGACAGTGCCGACGAGGCACCCGAATTCACCCCGTGTACAACGCCGGGGATCGCGCCGGCATGAGCCTGACCGTGCTGGTGGTCGATGATGAGCCGATCGCCCGCCATGCGATCGTGCGGTTGCTGCGCGATGATCCCGAAATCGACATCGTCGGCGAATGCGGCGATGGCATCTCGGCGGTCGGCGCGATCCGCAGCCACTCACCGGACCTGGTGTTCCTGGACATCCAGATGCCCGCGATCAACGGCATGGACGTGGTGGCCACCCTCGGCGCGGCGCGAATGCCGGCCACCGTGTTCGTCACCGCGTACGAGCAGTACGCAGTGAAGGCCTTCGAGGCCAATGCCGTGGATTATCTGGTCAAGCCGTTCAGCCGCGAGCGCTTTGCCGCCACGCTGCAGCGGGCGAAGGCGCGGCTGTCGGCGGCGAGCGGCGTGGGCGCACAGGCCTCGGCGCAGATCCTGCAGGCGCTGGATGCACTGCGCCAGCGGGACGACTACCTGCAGCGCATCCCGGTGCGGGTCGATGAGCATGTCTCCACGCGCAGCGAATGAGGCCGCCGAGCCAGGTCCGGCGGCCGCGTCAGCGCACCACGCGCTCGTCTGCCCGCAACGTCAGGACGTCGACTCCATCGGCAGTCACCAGCACCGTGTGCTCGGCCTGTGCCGAGAGCTTCCCGTCACGGGTGGTCACGGTCCAGCCGTCGTCGCTCATGTCGATGGCCGCGCGGCCCTGGTTGATCATCGGCTCGATGGTGAAGGTCATGCCCTCTTCCAGCTCCAGCCCGTCGCCGCGGCGCCCGTAATGCAGCACCTGCGGTTCTTCGTGCATCTCCTGGCCGATGCCATGGCCGCAGAATTCGCGGACGACGCTGTAGCCATGCGCCTTGGCATGCTGCTGGATCGCAAAACCGATGTCGCCCAGCGTCGCGCCCGGGCGCACCACGCCGATCCCCTTCCACATCGCCTCGCGCGTGACCCGAACCAGCCGCTTCGCCGCGTAGTCCACCTCGCCGATCAGATAGGTCTTGCTGGAATCGGCGATGTAACCGTCCTTCTCCAGGGTGATGTCCAGATTGACGATGCTGCCGCTGCGCAGGATGGCATCGGGCGATGGCACCCCATGGCAGACCACGTTGTCGATGGAGGAATTGAGCACGTAGGCAAAGCCGTACTGGCCCTTGCTCGCCGGGCGCGCATGCAGCTGATCGACGATGAAACGCTCGACCCAGTCGTTCACCTGCAGCGTGCTCATGCCCTCCAGCGGCAGCTCGTCCAGCGCCTCGAACACCTGTGCCAGCAGGCGCCCCGATGCGCGCATCAGCGCCTGTTCTTCAACGGTCTTGATCATGCTTCGGCCACCCGCAACGCGCCCGGCTCGACCCCGGCGGCACGCAGTTCGCGGCTGACGATCTCCTGGTAGCTCATACCCGGATTCATTTCGCACAGCATGCCGATCTTGATCCAGAAGCCCGCCTGGGCATTGATGGAGCGGCCCGAAACGCCGCTGGCGCGGCGCAGGTTGTCGTGCAGTTCGTCGTCGATGTTGACGATGCCCATGGGCGAGCCCTTTGTTGTGATATACGAATCATATATGTTTCGTATATCGAGAGCCAGCCGAACCTCGCCTCAGGTCCAGGCAGGATCGGCCGTGAAATCGATGGTCAGCCAGAACTCGCTGCCGCGCGCATCCAATCGCTCGGCGATCTCGTCGCGCATCGCGTCCACGTTGCCGATGGTGCCGATCACCGTTTCCGGACGGGTCAGGATGTGGATTTCCACGAACCGCATGCGGCCCATCTTGGCCACGTGGCTGGTGAAGTCCAGATAGCCGTGCTCGGCGACGAAGTCCTTCATCACGGCCTGCACGCGCGCATCCAGCGTATCCGGCGCCACCTGCAGCACTTCGCGCATGGCCTTCCAGGCGCTGCGCAGCGGTACCGGCAGCACCGCGATACTGATCGCGGCCAGCACCAGCGGATCCAAGTAGGGAATCCAGTGGGCGTGCTCGCCATTGCGCAGCAGCAGCGCGATCGCGAACGCCAACACCACGGCCAGGCTCATCAGCCCGCTGAGCAGCCAGGCACGCACGTCCAGCCACAGCAGGGCCGAATGCAGCTGCATCGCACGGGTACGCACGAACGCCGCCATGGCCAGATTGCTCACGCACAGTACGGCGGCCCACAGCAGCGCAGGCCCAGCCTTGACCTCATGACCCCCGGTGGTCAGCCCGATCACCGAGTTGGCCAACGCATAGATGCAGGCCAGCGACAGGATCGCCCCACCGAGCGCCTCCACCATCGGCTCCAGGTGCCAATAGCCATACTGGAAGCGCGGGCTTTCTTCCCGCGCCACCAGCCGCAGCACCGACAGCGCCACCAGGGTCAGCGCCACATCTACCAGGCTGTAGACACCGTCGAACAGGATCGCCTGCGATCCCACCAACAGGCCGCCGATGAAGCCGATGGCGCTGACCGCCATCGTCACCCCGATGGAGAATGTGAGGACCCGCTGCTCGCGTGCTGTATCCATCGCTGGCCGAAGGTCCTCCGCGCGGGCGTCAGATCTTCAGCACCTCCACCTTGTAGCTCGGCGCATCGCCGTGGGTATCGATGATAAGCCCGTGCACATCCGACTCGAAGCCCGGGAAGCGCGCGTTCTGTTCACGGGCGATCCGCAGCGACTGGATGATCGGCTCATCGCTGGCACCGAAGCGCTCGCCCGGCATGATGGTCGGAATGCCAGGCGGATACGGCACCAGCATGGTGCCGGCGATACGACCGCTGATCTGCTCGATATCGACCCGCTCGATCTGGCCGCGCACCAGGTGGTCGTACGCCTCGGCCGGGGTCATCACCGGCTCGGGCAGGTCCACGTACATCGCACGCATCACCTGGGCCACGCCGAACTCATCATTGAAGGCATGCAGCGCATCGCACAGATCGCGCAGACCCCAGCCGGCGTAGGCGATCGGGAACTCGGCGGCGAGCTGCGGCAATGCACGGGTCAACGGTGCGTTGCAATCGTAAAGCTCCTTGAAGGCCATCAGCTCGGTGACCAGGGTGCTCCACTTGCCCTTGGTGATGCCCATAGAGAACAGGAACAGCACCGAGTAAAGGTTGGTCTTCTCCACCGTGATGCCGCGGGTCCACAGGAACTTGCTCAGCACCGCGGCCGGGATGCCACGCTGGCCCATCCCGCCGTCCATCGACAGCCCGGGCGTGAGCAGGGTCACTTTGATCGGGTCGATCAGTACATAGTCGTCGACCAGCCCACCGAAGCCGTGCCAGTGTGCGTCCGGCTGCAGGTACCACTCGCTGCGTTTGGCCACCATCGGGGCCGGTGCATCGCCCTTGGCCAGCGAGCGCTCCAGCTTGTCCGGCTGCCACACGCTGAACCACCAGTCGTCGCGGCCCAGATCCTCGCGTACATGCAGCATGGCACGGCGGAATGCGATCGCTTCGTCGTGCATCTCCTGCACCAGCGATTCACCCGCCGCGCCCTCCATCATCTTGGAGGCCACATCGCAGGCCGCGATCACCCCGTAATGCGGGCTGGTGGTGGTGTGCATCATGAACGCTTCGTTGAAGCGCTCGGCATCCAGCTCACGGGAGGCCGCATTGCGCACGTGGATCATCGAGGCCTGGGAGAACGCCGCCAGCAGCTTGTGCGTGGAGTGCGTGGTGAAGATGATCGCGTCCTGCTCGCGCGGCTTGCCCTTGGCCATGCCGTAATGGTTCTCGTAGAACGGATGGAACGCGGCGTAGGCGTACCAGGCCTCGTCGAAATGCAGGAAGTCGACCGCGCTGCCGATCTCCTCGGCGATCTTCTCGGCGTTGTAGCAGAGCCCGTCGTAGGTCGAGTTGGTCACCACGGCGATGCGCGGCTTGGAGCCGGCCTTGTAGGCCTTGCTGGCCAGCGGGTTGGCAGCAATGGCCTGCTGCAGGGATTCGGGGGTGAACTGATCCAGGCTGATCGGGCCGATGATGCCGTGCGCATTTCGGCTCGGGGTGAAGTACACCGGGACGCCCCCGGTCATGATCAGCGAGTGCAACAGCGACTTGTGGCAGTTGCGGTCGACGAACACCACATCGCCGCGACCGACGGTGCCGTGCCAGACGATCTTGTTGGCGGTGGAGGTACCGTTGGTGACGAAGAAAGTATGGTCGGCACCGAAGTTGCGCGCCGCCTCGTTCTCGGCCTCCTTGATCGGACCGGTATGGTCCAGCAGCGAGCCCAGTTCCGGCACGGAGATCGACAGATCGCTGCGCAGGGTGTTCTCGCCGTAGAACTGGTGGAACGCACGCCCGACCGGCGACTTGGTGAACGCCACGCCGCCGGCATGTCCCGGCGTGTGCCAGGAATAGTTGGACTCGGCCGTATGGTGGATCAGGGCCTTGAAGAACGGTGGCAGCAGGTTCGCCATGTAGTCTTCGGCCGCCCGCATCACCTGGCGCGAGATGAAGCTCTTGGTGTCTTCGAACAGGAAGATATAGCCGTGCACGAACTTCAGCAGCTTGCTCGGCACCTTCTCGATGGTGCGCCGCTCGCCGTACAGGAAGACCGGCAGGTTGGCGCGACGGGCCGTCTGCTCGCGCAGGAAGCCCAGCAGCCGCTGGAACTGCTCGGGATTTTCCTCGGTGCCATCGATGGAGATCAGCACGGCCGACGCCGCCACATAGGTGCGCGCACCGGCCTGGGCATCGGCCAGGGTCAGGCCGCATAGGACGCGCTGGTCATTCTTGCGCAACTCGTCCACCAAGGCACGGATCAGGATGCCGCCGATGCGCGGGGATTCGTAGTCGTCATCGATGACGATGACCGGGTAATCAAGGGACTTGAAGTACACAGGGATTCTCCTGGGGCAGTATCACGAAAGCGTCGTGCGGACGGCGGCGTCGAGCGCAGGCAGCTGGCCGCGCTGGCGGCGACGCTCCTCGCTGAAGAACGGATAGAACACCGTGATGAACAACACGAAGAGGAAGGCGTACTGCACGATGTTGCCGGCCGAACCGAAGATCGCCCACAGGCAGTACACGACGGTGACACTGGTCAACAGCCAGAACGCACCGGTATGTACCAGCGTGTGCGAGCGCTCGACCACGAAGTAGCAGGCAACGCAGGAGTAGATGTACGGCAGCAGGGTCAGCACGACGGCCGCCGAGGTGATCACATCGAACTGGGCCGAAGCGGTCTTGGAAGTGGAGGTGACCAGCACCGCCAGGGTCATCAGCACCGCAACGATCAGCACGCCCTTGACCGGCACATCATCCTTGTTGGTCTTGCTGAAGATGCTCGGGAACAGGCCGTCATCCGAGGCCGCCTTGGCACTCTGCGCGGTCAGCAGGATCCAGCCGCCAAGCGAGCCGGCCGCACCGACGAAGGCGCACAGACTCACCAGTGCTCCACCCCAGCCACCCACTGCATTGGCGGCGGCCAGCGCAAACGGCGCATCGGAGACCTGCAGCTCGCCATTGGGCACCATGCCCATGATCACCGAGGAGCTGGCGATGTAGGCGATCGCGGCCAGGAACACGCCGGCCAGCGTCGCTCGGGCCACGTTCTTCTCGGGGTTCTCGACCACACCGGCGGTCACCGACGCCGATTCCACACCGATGAACGCCCACAAGGTGAGCGCGGCGGCACTGGAGATTGCGCCAAAGTTGGATTCCCCGGACACGTTGTAGGCGCCCTTGAAGATCGTCGGGTCGAAGAAGAACCACCCAAAGATGGCGATGCCCAGGATGGGCACCAGCGCGAAGCTGGTGGTCACCGTCTGCAGCTTGCTGACGAACGACGGGCCGATGACGTTGGCGAAGCTCAGCGCCCACACCAGCGCCAGCACCGCGATGCAGCGCGGGAGTGGTTCGGACAGGATCGGGAAGAAGTAACTGAAGTAGCCCACCGCCGCGATCGGAATGGCGACATTGCCGATCCAGTTGGCGAACCAGTAGACGGCATTGGTCTGGAAGCCCATGTAGGGTCCGAACCAGTCACGCGCATGGGCATACGGTCCACCAGCCTTGGGCGCCAGCTTGCCGAGCTTGGCGAAGACAAAGGCCAGCAGCAATGCGCCGGCCGTGGTGATCAGCCAGCCCCAGATGGAGGCGGTGCCGATCTTGGCCAGGCTGGAGGGCAGCAGGAACACCCCCGACCCCATCATGTTGCCAGCCACCAGGAAGGTGGCACCGACGACCCCGATCTTCTTTGCTTGTGCCATGACGCTTGCTCCTTTGCCAGGCCGGAACCCGGTCGTGCCGGGTGGAGGGAGTTACTTGATGAAGTTGTATTGCAGGCTGCCCTGCAGCCGCACCGTGTCGCCGCGCTGTCCGCCTTGCTGCTCCAACTGCCCGTAAAGCAGCTCCATACCCATCGTCCATGAGGGCGCCGGGCTCCAGAGCAGGTTGAAGACGCCGTAGCGGCTCTGCCGGAAGGCATCGGCGGCCAACGCCTCGTTGCGCCCACTGGTGAGCTGGCCGTAGATCAGGTTGGATCGCCACAGCGGCGACCAGTAATGCGTGTATCCAACGAAGCCGCCGTACAGCGACAGCGCCTGCAGGCGGCCATCGGCGGTCACCACTGCATCCATGCCAGACCCGGTCAGGTCGGCCGTGTAGCGCGCCAGCCCTTTACCACCGAGCATGCCGAACAGCAGCAGGTCCTGTTCTCCCGCCGCCGCCGAACCGCTGAGCTGCACGCCACCGGCAAAGCGCCGGCCATCGCCGGTATCGCCGTCGTAGCCCAGGCTGCGCGCGACCGCGCCCAGCTGCAGGTGACCCCAGTCACGTTCCATGCGGGCGGTAACGGTGACATCCGGCAGTTGATCGACCGGCATGATCCCCGCGGCAGGGTTGCTCAACTGGGTATCCGGATCTTCGGCAGCCACGGTCAGCGTGTTGCCCTTGCCCATCGCGAAGCTATGGTGGATGCCGGCCACCAGCAGGTAGCCCGCCCCGCCCGGCCCGGCGAAATCCAGGGTGTCGGGCAGGCTGTCGGCGTCCATGAAGGTGGAATAGCCATAGCCGGCATAGGTATTGCCGAGTTGGCCGTAGGCATGGCGCAGGCGGAATTGATAGCTGTCACTGCTGCCGAAGAAATCGTTCTCCAGATAAAAGCGCAGGTTGCCGTGCGTGGTCGGGCGCCGCGCTTCGAAGCTGAAGCGGGTCTGCTTGGCATGCAGGGTGAAATTGGCGACATCGCGGTGCGTGCTGCCGACCGGAATGGACGAGGTGATGAACTGTTCCTGGTCGCCGGCCGCACGCGCATCAGTGATCGCATCAAGCTTGGCGTAGCCGCCGATGCGGATCAGGGTGTCGGTGTTGGGGATCGCGAAGAAGCCTTTCAGCTCGGGATCGGTCGGGCCGGCAGCGCTGTCCGGGCGGGATGCGGCGGTGGACGGATCAGCAACGGAGTCGCGTTGCGGGAGGATCGCCCGGCCCATGCCCGGCACCTGTGCCTGGGCGGTCGGCGGGGCTGGGGGTGCAGCGGGAAGATCGGTCGTGCCGGCTGCAACGGGTGCGCTGATGACGCCCCCGGTAGGCGGAGGCTTCCCGGATTCAATCGCCTGCAGGCGTTTTTCCATCTGGTCCAGCGTCAGCCGCAGCGTCTGGATATCGTGCCGCAACGATGCGGCCGAATCCTGCGCATGCGCCGGTACGGCAGCCAACGCTGCCGCGCACGCGATCATCACTACAGGCAGGCGCATCACCCCATCCTCCATGATCCGTACACAGCCGGATGCACCCTCGCCAGCCGGCGTCGGTGACGTCGCGGGCCATGGGCACGCTCGCACGGGATCCCCTCATCCCTGAGGGCAACACTGCAAGCGCAGCACTGCCAGCGGCTTGAGTAACAAGCGGGCAGTGAGAACGTCGTGAACGTTTGCAGGCAGTTTCCTGACTGAGCGCTCGCGCTTCCGGGACGGACCGGGCATTTCAGGAGAGTGCGCATGGCGGCCAGCGTAGCCGTCCACGCGAAACCGGCCTTGATTCAGATCAAAGTGAACGCGCCCAAGCGCAGCCAGAGCGCAACGCAGCGCGCCGGGCAGAACCCGGCGCGAGTGGCAACGTTCGGGGTTTGGCTCAGCGTGGGCCGAGCACCACCGTCATGTCATCGCCCTGCGGCATGCCGGAACGGCGCTGCACCATTCCCTGGGCGTCCTTGAACAGGATGCCCGGAGTGCCCTGGAAGCCCAGTTCGATCATCAACACCTGATTGGCATCGAGCTTGTTGGCCACCTCGGCGGTCAACGATGCCGCCGGCTTGATGCCCCCACGATCAAACAGCCGCTCATTCTCCAGCAGCGCAGCGCTGGGGTTGGGCGCGGTGAGAATGGCGGCCGCCTTGGCCGGGCTGTCTTCACGGATGACCCCGACCATGACGTGGCGGAGCTGCACCTTGCCGGCATCCACCCACGGGCGCGCCGCTTCCCAGAAGCGATGACAGTAGGGGCAGTTGGCATCGCTGAAGGTGTAGACCACGCGCGGGGCATCGGCGCGGCCATCGCGCACCCAGGCGCTCTCGTCGAGTTTCTTCCAGGTGCGCTCGGACATCGGCTTGGCCACCAGTTTTTCCAGCGGCGCCTCACCCACGTCCTCGCCGTTGGCATCGAACAGACTGCCGACCACGACGTGCTTGCCATCAGCGGTCACATACGCCGCCGCCGGCTGCTGCCCGCCGACCACCCCGGCGAACCCACGCAGGCCACCGGGCGCATCGAACTCACCGATGACCTCGAACCCGTGTTTTTCGATGCCCTTCAGGACGGCCGGGCGCTCAGCGGCGGCGGGCGCCTTTGCCGCATCACCAGCCTTGGGCGTCTGCGCCTGGCTGCAGCCGGCCAGTGCGATCAGCAGCGCGGTGACCAGCGTGCGCGGGGAATTCAACGTCATGACAACTCCAGATTCAAAAGACAGACGACCCGCGACCCTTACAGATCGTCGAGCTTGGATTGCAGGCCCGCGGCGGTCAGCTCGCCCAGGTGAAGGTGCTGCAGGCGGCCCTGCCCATCGAAGAACAGGGTAGTGGGATAGGCGTGCACCTGCAGGCGCTCGGCAGTGATCGCGTCCTCATCGAGCAGCACATTGCGCAACGACAGCCGCTCGGCCGCCATGAAGGCGTCAACCTCGTCGCGTGTTTCCCCTTGGTTGACGAACAGGAAGCGGATATCCGGATGGCCCTGCTGCGCCCGTGCAAGCACAGGCATTTCGCGGCGGCACGGGCCGCACCAGCTGGCCCACAGATTGACCACCACCGGTCTGCCGCCGGTCTCGTTCAATGCGGTCGGCGTGCCCTGCAGGGATGCGAGCGTGATGGCCGGCAACGTCACCCGCGATTGCTGCAACCAGCTCGCGCCGGTGGTCAACACTCCCCAGCTCACCAGCCCGGCCAACGTTGCTGCCACCACGGGGCGGCGCACCGCAGGCCAGCGACGCAGGCGCCAGGCGCCCCACCCCAGCCCGACCAGCAGTGCCGGCCAGACCAGGAAGCCGCCATCGCCAATCCGCAGCACCGCCCAAGGGTCGGCGGCGTAGTCGCGCGCATGCCAGATCACGAATCCCGCCCGCCCGGCCAACAGGCCAAGCAGCAGCATGTCCACCACGAGCGATCGTGGGCGCGGCGCATCCTCGCTGGTCGTCCCGCGCACCAGGCTGGCCACCAGCATGGCCACCGCGGTTGCGACCAACACCCACACAACCGCAAGCGGTACCGGGCCTACACTGCTGATCATTCATTCTCTCCGCCGTCGCCCGGGACCTGTCACGGTGTGGCGGCTGTTGCATCGGGCCCGCCGGCATGGTCCCAGCAAGGCGTCGATGGATCAAGCGCGCCTGGGTCGCACGATTCAGGCGGCCGAGCGGATCGATTCCATGACACGCACGGGCGGACGGCTCGCGGCACGTTCGCGTTGCTGCGCGACCACCTGCCGGCGATAGCGTGCCGGCGTCAACCCGACGATGCGCAGGAACAGCCGGCGGAACGCGCTCTGATCGGAGTAACCCACGGCCCAGGCCACCTGATCGACCACGCCGCCGCTCTGCAGCAGCAGCTGCGCTTTGGCGATGCGCAACCGCTGGCAGTACTCGATCGGGCGCATGCCGGTGGCTTTCAGGAAGCGCCGCTGCAGCGTGCGCGGTTCAAGCCCGGCCTGCGCGCAGATATCGTCCAGGCCCACGCCACGGGCGGCGATGCCGTGCAGCCAGCGCTGCGCTTTGAGAATGCACCGATCACCATGCGCGAAGTTGGGACTGAAGCGCTCCAGATCGTCCAGCTCCGTCCGTGGAATCACCAGCTGCAACTGCTGGATCACCGTGTTCATCACGCTTTGGCCGTACACGCGGGCCAGAAGACGCAGGCTCAGGTACTTCCACGCGTCCTGCCCGGCGGCGGTGAGCAGATCGCCATCGTCGACCAAGGTGCGTTCGCTGGGCAGCCAGCTGGGCACCATCGTGCGCAGTGCCGGGCAGCGTGCGGGATCGGGCACGCTTACCGAACGGCCGGCCAGCACACCGGCGGCGGCCAGCAACAGCCCCCCTTCGTCGCAGCCGGCAAGCAGACTGCAACCCTCATGGCATTCGCGCAACCACGCCAGCAGGCGCTCGTCCGGCGGCGCCATGGCCCAGCTGGACTCACTGCCGGGAATCACGATGATCGTCGGCAGCGCATCGCCGAACAGCTCTGCACCAGCCACGCGCTGCATGCCGCGCGAGGACATCGTCCAGCGGGTCACCAACATCCGGGCGCCGCTGCGCCGTCCTGCCGCGACGGTGCGATTGCAGCGCTGGGCCAGCTCTGACAACACCGGCGCAGCAGCACGCAGGCTGCCGGGAAACTCCACCACAGCCACTTCCATCAGGGTCGGGGTGTCCAGCCGGCGATCGGGCTGGAGCGTAATACGGGGTGCATCCATGGCCAAACTCCTGAAACGTTGCGGCCGGGCGTGGGGCCCGGCACACCTGGGCGGTACGTGAGATGGCCTGAGGCTACGACCGTCCCGGAAGGACAGCCATGCAACTAGTTGCAAATTTCACGCGGAGTTGATTCCCAGTGGGGTTTCAGTAAGGCTTGACTCTGGACCAGACTCCAGGGTTCACACTCACCCCCATCATCCAGGAGGTGGTCATGAACATTGGACAGCTCGCACGCCAGGCCGGCGTGCCTATCGATACCGTCCGCTATTACGAGCGGCAGCACCTGCTTCCCACGGCGCAACGCAGCGCGGGCGGCTACCGCGTCTTCAGCGCCAACGACCTCACCCGCCTGCAGTTCATCCGGCGGGCCAAGGCACTGGGCTTCACCCTGGAGGAGATCGGCGAACTGCTCAGCCTCAGCGATCAGCGCGGCCAGGACATGGCCCAGGTCCGCGACAGTGCGGTGGACAAACTCGCCGACATCGAAACACGCATCCGCGAACTCCAGCGGATGCACGCCGCGCTCAAGCAGTTGGTGGATGCGTGCCCGGGCCACGGCGATCTGCAGCAGTGCCCGATCCTCTCCGCACTGACGGAGACTCACTCATGAGCACGCCCCACGCGCAGGGTGGCGGCAGTTGTTGCAGCGCCAAGGCAGTGAGCGGCACCACTACCGTGAAGGATCCGGTCTGCGGCATGGAGGTGGATCCCGCCACCACCGCCCATCACGCCCGGCATGCCGGCAGCGACTACCACTTCTGCAGCGACGGGTGCCGGCGCAGGTTCAGCGCCGATCCCAAGCGCTACCTGGATCCGTCCTCGCATGTGGCCGAGCCAGTGCCGGCGGGCACGCTGTATACCTGCCCGATGGACCCGGAGATCGTGCAGGAAGGCCCGGGCACCTGCCCGATCTGCGGCATGGCGCTGGAGCCGATGATGCCCAGCCTCGACGAGAGCGAAAACCCGGAACTCACCGATTTCCGCCGGCGTTTCTGGTGGAGCCTGCCGCTCAGCGTGGCCACGATGACGCTGGCCATGCTGGCGATGACGCCGCTGCTGCACGGCCTGTCGCCGGACCTGCGGGTGTGGATCGAGTTGGTGCTGGCTACTCCGGTGGTGCTGTGGGCCGGCTGGCCGTTCCTGCAGCGTTGGGCGCAGTCGATCCGCAACCGCAGTCCGAACATGTGGACGCTGATCGGGACCGGTGTACTGGCCGCCTATGGCTACAGCGTGGTCGCCACGATCGCACCGGGTCTGTTCCCACCCTCGTTCCAGCAGCATGGGCATGTCGGGGTGTATTTCGAGGCGGCCGCCGTGATCATTTCGCTGACCCTGCTCGGCCAGCTGATGGAGCTGCGGGCGCGTGCCAAGACCTCGGCTGCGATCAAGGCACTGCTCGGTCTGGCGCCGAAAACCGCCCGCGTCCTGCGCGAGGATGGCAACGAAGAGGACGTGGACATCACCGCCCTGCAACCCGGCGATCGCCTGCGCGTACGGCCCGGTGAGAAAGTGCCGGTGGATGGCACGGTGCTGGAAGGCCGTTCCTCCATCGACGAATCGATGCTCACCGGCGAGCCCGTTCCGGTCGGCAAGGCCGTTGGTGACACGGTGATCGGCGCCACGCTCAACGGCACCGGCAGCCTGGTGATCCGTGCCGACCGGCTCGGCGATGACAGCATGCTGGCGCAGATCGTGCAGCTGGTGGCGCAGGCACAGCGCTCGCGTGCGCCGATGCAGCGCATGGCCGACACCGTCGCGTACTGGTTCGTCCTCGCCGTGCTTTCCGTTGCGTTGCTGACCTTC
Organism: Stenotrophomonas maltophilia; assembly: GCA_002363385.1. Taxonomy (GTDB): domain Bacteria; phylum Pseudomonadota; class Gammaproteobacteria; order Xanthomonadales; family Xanthomonadaceae; genus Stenotrophomonas; species Stenotrophomonas maltophilia_AN. The sequence continues at coordinate 2,077 of DEVL01000002.1, read as the reverse complement.
TTCGGCTGGGGTCTGTTCGGACCCGAACCGTCCTGGACGCACGCGGTGCTGAGCGCTGTGGCGGTGTTGATCATTGCCTGCCCCTGCGCACTGGGGCTGGCGACGCCGATGACGATCATGGTCGCCACCGGCCGCGCCGCGCAGCATGGCGTGTTGTTCCGCGACGCTGAGGCCATCGAAGCACTGCGCCAGATCGACACGCTGGTGGTCGACAAGACCGGCACGTTGACCGAAGGTCGGCCGGCATTCCGCGCAGTGCAGCCGGTTGCACCGTTCAGCGCCGAAGAGGTATTGCGCTGGGCGGCGAGCCTGGACCAGGGCAGCGAACACCCGCTGGCCGCGGCGATCGTTGCCGAGGCGCGTGCACGCGGTGTCACGCTGGCCAGCGTGGACGGGTTCGATTCCCTCACCGGCATGGGCGTACAGGGCGTGGTCGAGGGCAAGGCATTGTTGTTGGGCAACACGGCGCTGATGGATGAGCACGGCATTGCGCTGGATGCGCTGCAGGACGCTGCACAGCATCTGCGGGAAGCCGCCGCCAGTGTGATGTACCTCGCCGTGGACGGTCGGCTCGGTGGTCTGCTCGCCGTCGCCGATCCGATCAAGGCGTCCGCCGCTGAAGCGATCGCGCAGTTGCATCGGGATGGCCTGCGCATCGTGATGGCGACCGGCGATGGCCTCGCCACGGCCAACGCGGTCGCCGCGGAGCTCGGCCTGGATGAGGTGCACGGTGAGATGCGCCCCGCCGACAAGGCCGCGCTGATCCGTTCGCTGCAGGCGCAGGGACGCAAGGTGGCGATGGCCGGCGATGGCATCAACGACGCACCGGCACTGGCGAGTGCGGATGTCGGTATCGCGATGGGCAGCGGCACCGACGTGGCGATGTCGAGCGCGCAGGTAACCTTGGTCAAGGGCGATCTGCGCGGCATCCTGCGTGCACGCCAGCTATCAACGGCGAGCGTGCGCAACATGCGCCAGAACCTGGGTTTTGCGTTCCTCTACAACGGGCTGGGCATCCCGGTTGCGGCCGGCGTGCTGTATCCGCTCGGCATCGCGCTGTCGCCGATGCTGGCCGCGGTTGCGATGAGCTTGAGTTCGGTATCGGTGATCAGCAACGCATTGCGTCTACGCCATCAACGATTGCCCAGCCGATGAGCGCGCATGCATGATGAACTTTCTTCACTTTTTCCTTGCCAATCCAAAACGTCGTCGCTATGATTTCGCTCCTCACGACGTGGGGCCATAGCTCAGCTGGGAGAGCGCCTGCATGGCATGCAGGAGGTCGGCGGTTCGATCCCGCCTGGCTCCACCAATCCGATCATTAGGCCGATCAGATTGCAGTGACAAAATTTAAAGTTTTCGTGCGTCCCCATCGTCTAGAGGCCTAGGACATCACCCTTTCACGGTGGCGACCGGGGTTCGAATCCCCGTGGGGACGCCAATTGCAACGCACTAAGCCCTGACTTCGGTCGGGGCTTTTTGTTTGTGACGCACCAATCCATGGTCGTCATTGGCGGCGTGTTTTTCCGCGTGCCTGTCGATGCACTCGCCTGGGCAAACACCAGCCTCTGCCGTTGTGCGCCCGCGTGCCTTCTTTGTTCGTTATTTCAGAAAAAAGACTTGGCGAACGCTTCGCGGCCGCGTAGAATTCCGCCTCCAGCATCGTGGGGCCATAGCTCAGCTGGGAGAGCGCCTGCATGGCATGCAGGAGGTCGGCGGTTCGATCCCGCCTGGCTCCACCACTCCGGACCTTAGGCCGTTCGGGTGTGCTGAACAATTTGATGAGTTTATGCGTCCCCATCGTCTAGAGGCCTAGGACATCACCCTTTCACGGTGGCGACCGGGGTTCGAATCCCCGTGGGGACGCCACTCATCAGAAGAACACCGAGGCCCGGCATGCCGGGTCTTTTTGTTCACCGCCTACACCAGTTGCGACGCGGATGCCTCAAAGGCTTCCACAAACGTGAACAGGCAGATATACTAGGCGGCTCGCGGTACAACTTGGGGCCATAGCTCAGCCTGGAGAGCGCCGGCATGGCATGCAGGAGGTCGGCGGTTCGATCCCGCTTGGCCCCAC
>DEVL01000003.1:1491188-1624669 GCA_002363385.1 Stenotrophomonas maltophilia | reverse complement strand
GTGGGGCCATAGCTCAGCTGGGAGAGCGCCTGCATGGCATGCAGGAGGTCGGCGGTTCGATCCCGCCTGGCTCCACCACTTCTCCGGACACAGGCCGTCCGATAGAAGCCAAAATTCGGTTTAACGCGTCCCCATCGTCTAGAGGCCTAGGACATCACCCTTTCACGGTGGCGACCGGGGTTCGAATCCCCGTGGGGACGCCAGCTTCAAACAAACAGCCCTGACCTCGGTCGGGGCTGTTTGTTTATGTGCGCTATGCCACGACCTTGGCCATGCCCACCGAACGCGGCGCAGTCAACGCAAAGCCGAACTGCGCATACAGCCGGTGCGCCTGGCCGTCGGCGATCAGGCTCACATACGCACCCACGGCATGGCCCCGCAGCCACTCATCCAACTGCTGCATCACAGCCTTGCCCAGGCCCTGCCCTTGGCGGTCCGGCACGACCGCGATATCCACCACCTGCAGGAAACAGCCGCCGTCGCCGATGATCCGGCCCATGGCCAGCAGCCGGTCACCTTCGCGCAGGCTCACGCCAAAGACCGTATTGGGCAGGCCCCGCGCCGCCGCTTCGGCGGTCTTGGGACTCAGCCCGGCGAGTACCCGCAGCGCGCGATACTCCTCCACGCTGGGCGGCAACGGACTGCAGTGAACACCGGCGGGCAGTGACATGACGCGGCTCCAGTAATGAATGGACGCTCAGCTTGCCCGAGCGGTTTCGCAGGATGTGCGACACATCGGCCTATCCTGTCCCCCTGCCCGCCCTGTTGCCCTGCCATGTGCTATTCCGCCCAGATCCGTGCCGACTACACCAAGCTGGTTCGAGAGTACGGCGCCATGCTGTCGCTGGACGAGTTTGCCCAGTTGTATGCGCACGACGCCGGCAAACAGCGACCCAAAACCCCCAAGGCGATGGACGATGGCTTCGCCGGCGCGCGCACACCCCAAGGCCAGGAGATCGTGGCGCGGATCCAGCAGTGGCATGCCGAGGAAATGCAGGCACTCGACGAAGAAGTCCGGCTTCAGGGCGCGCGATTGAAGGCGGCCCAGGCGCAACTGGACGTCCGGCCCACGCAGAAGGCACGCAACGAGGCACGCGTGGCCGGCAACCGCATCGAACGCGCGCAGGCACGCCTGTCCGACCTGCAGCGCGCCGGCCTGGTACCACGCGACAGCCGCATCTTCCCAGGCGTGTACGCACCGGTGATCGTGTCCGAGCAGGGCCAGCGCGTGATCAAGCCGATGCGCTACCAATGCCGGCTGCCGGACAAGCCCGCGCGCAACGACGTGCTGTATCCCGGCACGTACAACGCGCGGCGCGACAGCCTCGAGGCCTACTGGAAATCCGCGTTTGGCCATCAGCATGGCGTGGTGGTGGTGCAATCGTTCTACGAGCACGTGCCGCGGCACGCCTTGGAACAGCGCCCCCTGTCCGTGGGCAAAAAGGCCGAGAACGTCGTGCTGGAGTTCAGCCCGCAGCCACCCCGCGATCTGCTCATCGCCTGCCTGTGGTCGGAGTGGGAAGGGCCGGAAGGCAGACTGCTGTCGTTTGCCGCGATTACCGATGCGCCGCCGATGGATGTGGCGCGCACCGGCCATGACCGCTGCATCGTGCCGATCCGGCCGGAACATCTGGATGCCTGGTTGAATCCGGATCCGCAGGACCTTGCCGCGCTGTATCGGATCCTCGACGACCGCGAGCCGGTCACACTGGCCCACGCCGAAGCCGCGTGAGTGCTGCTCAGCCGGCGACGGAATCGCCGACCTGCGCGCGCGCCAGGGCGGCGTTCAATTCAGCCGTCAGGTACGGCTTGCTCAGGATCACGCCCGAACGGAAGGCATCGGGCAGATGGTCAGTGGCCATGCCGGTGGCCAGGACGAAGGGGATCTGACGCGCAGCCAACGCTGCGGCCACGGACTCACTCGTTTCGTTGTTGGCCAGCCGATAGTCCAGCAGGGCAACCTGCGGCTGGGTCTCTCCCAGCAGCCGCAACGCCTCGCCCACCGAGGCCGCCAGCCCGACCACGATGGCGCCGGACTGGATCAGCTGCATCTGCAGCAGGGATGCGCTCATTTCGTCGTTCTCGACCACCAGTACCCGAAGATCCTGCAGCGCGCTCATAACGACTCCCTGTATGGTTCAGCGCGATGAGTATAGCGTTCTGTGTAGGTGAAACCCTGACAGGAGCTTAAGCATTCAGGCCTGCACAGATGTATGAATTTTGTATACACTACGCGGCCAGCCAGCCGAAGTGGCGGAATCGGTAGACGCAGCGGACTCAAAATCCGCCGCCCTTAAAAGCGTGTGGGTTCGAGTCCCACCTTCGGCACCATGGAAAACCAGAACGCCCCGGATCGACGGATCCGGGGCGTTTTTCGTTAACGCTCAGACCAGCCGAAGCGTCGGATCTGCGGCATTGGCCGCCGCCGCTCGCGCCACCCCGCCCGTCGCCCCCACCCGGAACGCCGCCACCGTCTGCAGCAACTGGGTGGACTGTTCTTCCATGCTGCGCGCGGCGGCCGACGCTTCCTCCACCAGGGCGGCATTCTGCTGGGTGCTCTCGTCGATATGCTCGACCACCTGGTTGATCTGCTCGATGCTGTCGCTCTGCTCACGCGCGGCCGTGCTGATATCCGCCATCAGATCGCTTACCCGCTTCACGCTGACGACGATCTCGTCCATCGTGCGCCCGGCGCTTTCGACCTGGCGCGTGCCCGCCCCGACCTTCTCGACCGAATCCCCGATCAGCTGCTTGATCTCCTTGGCCGCCTCGGCCGAGCGCTGCGACAGCGAGCGGATTTCCGAGGCCACCACGGCAAACCCGCGCCCGTGCTCACCGGCACGTGCCGCTTCCACGGCCGCATTGAGCGCAAGGATGTTGGTCTGGAAGGCAATGCCGTCGATCACCCCGATGATGTCGACGATGCGGCGCGAGGAGTCATTGATCAGCGACATCGTCGATACCACCTCGTTGACCACCTGACCACCCTGCGCGGCCACTGCCACTGCCCCACCCACCAGTTGATTGGCCTGCACGGCGTTGTCGGCGGTACGCCTCACGGTGGCCGTCAGGCCCCTCATGGAAACGGCGGTTTCTTCCAGTGCGGCTGCCTGCTGCTCGGTGCGAACGGAAAGGTCGCTGTTGCCTTCTGCGATCTCGCTGGCACCCACTGCGATGGTGTCTGCCGCCAGCTTGATCTGGGCGATGATGCCGGCCATCGCTTCGACCAGCGCATTGATGCCTGCGCAGAGCTCGCCGATCGGCCCGCTCTTGTCCTGTGTGTCGATATGCCCGGTCAGATCGCCGCTCTGGGCGGCCGCGACCACTTCGCGCGTCTGGGACACCGCCGCCTGCAGCGCCTGCGTGTCGCGTACCTGGGCGGTGATGTCGGTGGCGTACTTGACGACCTTGAACGGCCGCCCGTTCATATCGTAGATCGGGTTGTACGAGGCCTGGATCCAGACCTCACGTCCGCCCTTGCCCAGTCGCTTGTACTGGCCCGCATCGTACTCGCCACGGCCGAGTTTCAGCCAGAACGCGCGGTACTCGGCACTCTCGCGATATCCGGCCTCGGCGAACATCGAATGGTGCTGCCCGCGCACTTCGTCCAGCGTATACCCCATGGCCGCGAGGAAGTTCTCGTTGGCCGCCAGGATACGGCCGTCCAGGTCGAACTCGATCACCGCCTGGGACTTGTTGATCGCCGCCAACTGGCCGGCAAAATCGGCGGTCTGGAATTTCTGCGCGGTAATGTCGGTGGCGAACTTGACCACCTTGTAGGGCCGCCCGTTGGCGTCGAAGACCGGGTTGTACGAGGCCTGGATCCAGATATCCCGCCCCCCCTTGCCGATGCGGCGGTACTGCCCCGCGTCGAACTCACCGCGGCCCAGATTGGCCCAGAAGTCCCGGTACTCGCTGCTCTGCGCGTACTCGGGATCGACAAACATGGCGTGATGCCTGCCTTGGATTTCCTCCAGGGTGTAGCCCAGCGTCTGCAGGAAATTGTCATTGGCGTGCACGATGGTGCCATCGAGCTGGAACTCGATGACCGCCTGCACCCGATGCAGGGCCTTGACCTGGTCTTCCAGCTCGCACTGACGCTGTCGGGCGGCGGAAACAGCGCCCTCCGTGCTGCGGCGGGAAGCGAACAATGCGGCGAAAGCGTGTCGCGGGGACCATGCACCTCTATCGGAGGCACGGTCGGGCACATGCGTGTGCAAGCCTGAAGTAAGCATCGTTAGACCTCGGTGTCCGTTTAGCGAATAGGTCAACCCCGGGCGGTGGCCCGGTAGCGGTATTCCGTTGGCTGGACTCACGAAGATCGCCAGTGCGGCTGACGTTGCTTCAGTGCGCTTCAAACACCGCGCCAGGCGGCGGCAATGAACCGTTCGAACAGGTGTAAAGCCAGATATCCACGTGAGTGTGCAGGCAATGACTGCGAGTCATATAACGGCCGCGATTGCGCGAGCTTTAGGGCGCGCCGCAGTTCACCCTGAACCGGCTCACTCGCCACCCTCCGCGCCGTCCTGGCTCTCAAACACCTCCACGTCCCCCGCCACCAGAGTCTCCACCTGCACGTTGTCACGCCCCATCGCCTTGGCCCGGTAGCACTGCGCATCGGCGGCGGCCACTGCATCGTCCACGCTCATGCTGCCGCCGATCCGGGCGATGCCGATGCTGGCGCCCACCTTCAGCCGCTGCAGGTCCCAGGGAATGGACAGCCCGCGCAGCGACTCCAGCAGGTCGCTGGCGATCCGGCGCGCGCGTTTGAGCGAACAGCCGGCCAGGATCACCGCGAATTCATCGCCCCCCAGCCGCGCCACGATGTCCGAATCACGCACGCCATGGCGCAGCAGACTTGCCACCGCCCACAGCACGGCATCGCCGGCGAGATGACCATGGGTATCGTTGACCGGCTTGAAGCGGTCCAGATCGATGTACATCAGTGATGCCGACTGCCCGGTCCGCGCGACCCGGGTGATCGCCTGCTGCAGGTGGGCTTCAAACCCGCGCCGGTTGCTCAGTTCGGTGAGCGGGTCGACCTCGGCCAGGTGCCGTGCTTCCCGCTGTCGGGCGCGCTGCTGGGTGACATCACGGATGACCCAGACCGCGCCGGTCGTCTGCCCGTCCTCGCCGCGCAGCCAGGCGCGGGTGACATCCACCGGCAGCAGGTGGGCCCCCACCGACAGCAGTAGATCCGAATGGAGATCGACCGCATTGCTCTCCGGGTCCAGCAGCACCGCCAGGTCCAGCGGCGAGCGCGGCGCGTATTCGGTGGTCAGCTCCATGACGTCCTGCAGCTGACTGCCCGCCAGCGACTCGGCGCCCTCGCCGGCCAGCGCGCGCGTGGCTGCGGCGTTCGCGTACTGGATGCCACCGTGCAGGTCCAGGGTCAGCACCATGTCGGCGACCGCATCCAGGGTGACCCGGGTGCGCTGTTCTGATTCGCGTAGCTGCTGGCTACTCTGGTGCTGCACCGTCACGTCCTGGATCTGTGACACGAAATGCAGCGGCTCGCCGCTCTCCGAACGCACCAGCGAGACCGACAGGCGCCCCCAGACCAGGTTGCCGGCCTTGCCCAGGTAGCGTTTGTCCATGTGGTAGTGGTCGCGGCGCCCGGCCAGCAGATCGCCAAGCAGGGCCAGATCGGTGTTCAGGTCATCGGCGTGGGTGAGAGTCTGGAAATCGATCAGCAGCAGTTCGGCACGGGTGTAGCCGAGAATCCCGCACAGCGCATCATTGACGTCCAGCCAGCGCCCTTCCAGCGAGACCAGAGCCATGCCCAGCGCTGCCGAGGAAAACGCACCGGCAAACTTCTTGGCCGCCACGTACGCCCGTTCGCGCACTTCCAGCAGCGGGGTCAGATCCACTGCCATGCCGACGTAGCCGATCAATCCGCCCGCACCGTCGAGCGGACTGATCGACAAGCGGACCTGGCGGCGTTCACCATCCTTGCGCACGAAGGTCCACTGGCGTGACCACGTCCCCTGCGCCGCCCGTGCAGTGAGTGCCTGGAAGATGGTCGGCAGGCGCCCGTCGGCATCGGTGTCGGCCTGCAGATAGGCGCGCATCTCATCAGGATCGTGGAACTGCCCAAGGTCGAGCCGGCCGATCACGTCCTCGGCGGCGTAGCCCAGCAACTTCTGTGCACCGGTGTTGAACAGATTGATCACGCCGTTGACGTCCGTGGCGATCACCGCCACTTCGTCGGACGCATCGACCACGGCCTGCAGCCGCTGGCGCATCTCCGCCGCGTCCTGTCGGGCCTGCTGCAGATCGGTGACATCGGCATGCGCGCCGGCCATCCAGACCGGCCGGCCCTGCGCGTCCCGTTCGTAGACACGCCCGCGATCCTGCACCCATATCCAGTGCCCGCGCTTGTGGCGCATCCGGCACAGGCTCTCGTAATGCGCCGAGCGCCCCGCCAGGTGCTCGTCCAACAACATGTTGGACTGCGCCAGATCCTCGGGATGGACCAGCCTGAAAAAGGTCTCCGGCGTGATCGGCGCCAACTCCTCACGTGTATAGCCGACGATCTGCGCCCAACGCTCGTTGACCCGCATCAGGCCGTCGGGAATGTTCCAGTCCCAGGTGCCGGCCGCAGTGCCCTCGATGATCATTTCCAGGCGTCGGGCGTGTTCAGCCATGGCCGGCAAGGCGGCCTCGGCTTGAACACTGTGGCCCGGCCGGTCGCCCGGTTCTGCCTGTTTGTCGGTCATCTGGCCTCCCCGCCGCCCGTCCACCATACGGGCATTCAACAGGAAGTCTGCGTAAACGCACGTCAAACCAGAAGTGCCTTCGGCACGAACGGGTGGCCAGAAACCCCAAAGGCCGCCCGAAGGCGGCCTTTAAGGTGTACCCGAGCCGGACTCAACCGCCGCGCTTGGCCCGCGCGAAGGCATCGGCCAGCGCATTGTTGGCCGGCGGCGCGGCACTGCCCGGCCGCGGGCCGGACGGGGTGCCACGACCACCACCGCGCGGCCCATTGCCTGCCCCACCCTCGCGGCGACCGCCACCGGCTGGGCGCGCATCGCGCTCGCCGGGGGCCTTGGCCGGGGCCGGGGTGTCGTCCAGGCGGCGGGTAAGCGCGATGCGCTTGCGCGCCACGTCCACCTCCAGCACCTTCACCTTGACGATGTCACCGGCCTTGACCACGTCACGCGGGTCCTTGACGTAGGTGTCCGACAGCGCGGAGATGTGGATCAGGCCATCCTGGTGCACGCCGATGTCCACGAAGGCACCGAACGCGGCCACGTTGCTGACCACGCCTTCCAGAATCATCCCGACCTTGAGATCCTTCAGTTCCTCGACACCGTCGGCGAAGCGCGCGGCCTTGAACTCGGGGCGTGGATCGCGGCCCGGCTTTTCCAGCTCCTTGAGGATGTCGCGCACGGTCGGCACACCGAACGTCTCGTCGGTGAACTGCTCCGCCTTGAGCCCACGCAGGAAGCTGCCGTCACCGATCAGCGCCTTGATCGGGCGCGCGGTGGCGGCCACGATGCGCTCGACCACCGGGTAGGCTTCCGGGTGCACCGAGGAGGCATCCAGTGGCTGATCGCCATCGGCGATGCGCAGGAAGCCGGCGCACTGCTCGAAGGTCTTCTCGCCCAGGCGCGGCACCTTGAGCAGGTCCTTGCGGCGCTTGAACGGGCCGTTGTCATCGCGGTGCCGCACGATGTTCTCGGCCACGGTGGACGACAGCCCGGACACGCGCGAGAGCAGCGCGGCAGAAGCGGTATTGACGTGCACGCCGACCGCGTTGACGCAGTCTTCCACGCGCGCATCCAACGCGCGCGCCAGGCGGTACTGATCCACATCGTGCTGGTACTGGCCCACGCCGATCGCCTTGGGCTCGATCTTGACCAGTTCGGCCAGCGGATCCTGCAGGCGGCGGGCGATCGAGACCGCACCGCGGATGGACACGTCCAGGTTCGGGAATTCCTTGGCCGCAAACTCCGACGCCGAGTACACCGACGCACCGGCTTCGCTCACGACGATCTTCTGCAGCTTGGTGTCACCCAGCGCCTTGATCACCTCACCGGCCAGCTTGTCGGTTTCGCGGCTGGCGGTGCCGTTGCCGATCGCGATCAGCTCCACGTTGTGCTGCACGCACAGCTGCTTGATGGTGTGCAGCGACTGGTCCCACTGCCGGCGCGGTTCGTGCGGGTAGATGGTGTCGGTCGCGACCAGCTTGCCGGTGGCATCCACCACGGCGATCTTGCAGCCGGTGCGGATGCCCGGATCCAGGCCGAGCACGGCCTTCGGGCCGGCCGGGGCGGACAGCAGCAGGTCCTTGAGGTTGTCCCCGAACACCGAGATCGCCTCGGCCTCGGCTTTCTCACGCGCTTGGTTGAACAGGTCCAGCAGCAGGTGCATGTGCAGCTTGGCGCGCCAGGTCAGGCGGCAGGCGTCGAGCAGCCACCGATCGCCGGGGCGGCCGGCATCGCGGATGCCCGCGTTGTGCGCCACGCGCCCTTCGGCATACAGATTGCCAGCCTCCGCATCGCTGCCCGGGTCCAGCTCCAGGAACAGGATCTCTTCGCGGCGCGCGCGGAACAGGGCCAGCAAACGGTGTGAGGGAATCTTCGCCAGCGATTCTGAATGCTCGAAGTAATCACGGTACTTGGCGCCCTGCTCTTCCTTGCCCTCGGCGACACGCGCGCGGATCACGCCGTTCTCGCCCAGCCAGGTGCGCAGCTCGCCGACCAGTGCGGCATCTTCGCCCCAGCGCTCCATCAGGATCGCGCGGGCACCTTCCAGGGCTGCCTTGACGTCGGCCACGCCCTTGTCGCTATCGACAAAGGTCGCGCCGAACACCTGCGGGTCCAGGCCCGGATCGGCCAGCAGGCCATCGGCGAGCGGCTCCAGGCCGGCTTCGCGCGCGATCTGGGCACGGGTGCGGCGCTTGGGCTTGTAGGGCAGGTACAGATCTTCCAGCCGCGACTTGGTGTCCGCGCCGAGGATCTCGTTGCGCAGCTCGTCGCTGAGCTTGCCCTGTTCGTCGATGCTGGACAGCACCGCGGCGCGGCGGTCTTCCAGCTCGCGCAGGTAAGTCAGCCGCGTTTCGAGGTTGCGCAGCTGGGTATCGTCCAGACCGCCGGTGACTTCCTTGCGGTAGCGGGCGATGAACGGGACGCTGGCACCTTCGTCCAACAGGGCGATGGCGGCGAGGGCCTGGGCGGTCTGGGCACCGATCTCATCGGCGATGGTCTGGGCGATCTGCTGGGCGAGCTTGATGTCAGGCATTGCTTCCGGCCGGAGCCGCTTTGCGGAAAGAACCCATTCTGGCGATGCGCGGCGGCGGGGGAAAGCCGTTGACAGGCCGGGCCGAACCTGTCGCCCCGTGGCGATGACCACACGAGGGGTCCTGCATTCACGCCGGCATCCTTGCGTGGGGCTGGGATGCCGGCGCGGGCGCCCGCGACAACCGGGCGCCTGAGCGGTGTGGCTGGCTTACCGGTAATGCACGGCTGCGCGCTGGTGAACGATCTCATCCTGCATCGACTCCAGCGCCATCACCCGCACCTTGCCCACACCCTGCAGTTCCATGAACCGTTCGGTGTAGATTTCCGGGCCCAGCTCGGTATCGGCCTGGGACTTGCTGAAACCATGGGGCACCAGGCCCTTGTCGCCATCCTTGCTACCACCGACATAAAGAACGATTGCCATGTGATGTATTCCTCCAGGTAACGTTACTGCTCATACAGCTATGTAAGCTTACCCCGGCAAACCTGACTGATTCGTCATGGAGGCTAATGACGTTTTTTTGCATGCAGATGACGTCGCGTTGTCGACGTTTTTCTTACATGGATTTAACGCGGAGATAACGTCACTGCGCAGCGCGCCGTGACGGCCACCAGCCGCGCCCCTGCAGCGCATAGACATCGGCCGCGCGCTCGAACGGATTGCGTGCACTGACCCCACCGCATAACAGGTACACCGGCAGGTACAACGGCCCCAGCACCAGATACTGGTAGACGTGCGCACGCTCGTGGTCGTGCAGCCCGATCACCGGCTCGGTGGCGTGACCGGCCTGGTGCGCATAGGTGCGGCACGGCACGTCCAGCACCGGACCGGTGTGCAGGATGACGTTGCCCAGCGTAATCGCCCCGCCCGGCCCCCAGGGAAACTCACGGAACACGATTGCGCAGTCGCGTGCGTTCCACGAAGGACGGGCACCGGCCAACATCCCGGCAGTGCCGGCAGCCAGGCCGATCAGGGTATTGGGCGACGTCCACAGCGCGCCCAGCCCCTGCAAGGCGCGCAGCAGCACCGGCGCCAAGGTCAATCGGCCTCGTTGGGGATCAACAGCCACAGGATCAGGTAGACCAGGATGCCCGGGAAGGCCGCCGAGCCGATCGACACCAGCACGAACAGCACCCGCACCAGGGTGACGTTCCAGCCGTAGCGATGTGCGATCCCGCCCATTACCCCGGCGATCATGCGGTCGTTGAGCGAACGGGACAGGGGGCGTGGCGGTGTGTTCATGCACGGGGTCTCGGTCCGGAATGGGCCGACTCTAGCGCGAACCGTGTCTACGGGGTGCGTTGGCGCAATGCCTTGAGCCGGGCGGCGAACCAGACGGCGGCGGTCTGCTCCGGCTGGCCCGGGCAGGCGATCCGGTACGGCTTGCCGCTCATGCTGCTCTGGCTGGCGGCCCGCTCGATGAACTGCTCGGCGGTGTCCACCTTGTCCTTCTTGAGCAGGTAGTCGTACTTGCGCTGCAGATGCGCGCGCGCCTCGGGCGCATCGTGCCAACTGCCGTTGCGCTGGAACCGGCAACGCGAGCCATCCAGCGCACCGATCAGGCCGGCGATCTCGCGGCGGGCGGTCTCACTGGGGGCCGCGTGCGCGGTACCGATGCTCAACAGACCCACGGCCAGCCAGATGAAGTGACGCATCTTCATCGCGAGCGCTCGTTCAACCAACCGGTGATGGTCGCGGGCACTTCGCGCTGGGCGCGCCCGGACACGTAAATACCGATATGACCGCCGCGGAAACTGCTCTCCGTATAGTCCGTGCTGCCGATGCGGCCACGCAGCGCGCGGGACGCATCCGGCGGGACCAGATGGTCCTGCTCGGCGTAGATGTTCAGTACCGGCAACGTGACCTGCTTGAGGTCGACGGTGTCCTCACCGATGCGCACGCCATCGTGCATCAGGCCATTGCCCTGGTAGAACTGCTTGATGAAGTCACGGAAGGCTTCGCCGGCGAGATCAGGCGAGTCGAAAATCCACTTCTCCATGCGCAGGAAATCTTCCAGCGCGTCCTTGTCGTCCAGGATATCGAGCAGCCCCACGTACTTCTGCACGTTGAGCCGGAACGGCTTGAGCATCAGGTAGCTGGCATTCATCAGGTCGGCCGGGATGTTGCCGAGCGTGTCCACCAGCAGGTCCACGTCCACCTGGCGCGCCCAGTGCGAAAGCATGTTGTCCGGCGTGTGGAAATCGACGGGGGTGACCATCGTGATCAGATTGGCCAGCTTGGCTTGGCGCAATGCGGCGTAGCACAGCGCGAACACGCCGCCCTGGCAGATGCCGAGCATGTTGATCGGCTCGCCACCGTTATGCGCCTGCAGATGATCCACCGCGCCATCCACGAAGCGCAGCAGGTAATCCTCCAGCGTCTGGTAGCGCTCGGAGCGGTCCGGGTAGCCCCAGTCCAGTACATAGACGTCGTGCCCGAGCGCCAGCAGTTTCTGCACCAGCGAGCGGTCGGTCTGCAGGTCGACCATGTACGGCCGGTTCACCAGCGCGTAGACGATCAGCAGTGGTGTGGCATGCAACGGCGGCTCGCTGCCGACGAAGCGGTACAGCGTGACCTTGCCGTCTCGCCAGACCTCCTCGCGGGTGGTCGCGCCGTAATCGACATCGTCCACCGAGGGCAGCAGCTTCAGCCCGTCCATCAGCTTGCGCTGCATGGCCAGGGTTTCCTGCAGCAGATCTTCGGCGTTGAAGCCCAAGGGGCCTTTCATGCGCTGCGCTTCCTGGGCTTGGTCGTGGGCTTGGTGGCCTTGGCCGGCGTGGACGCCTTGACTGCTCGCTGGGTCGCAGCGGCTGGTTTGCCTGCGGGGTTGCTCACTTTGGCCGGGCGCGCTGCGGCAGGTGCCTTGCCCTGCTTCGGTGCTGCCTTGCCGGGTGCTGATTTCTTCGCGCTCGCCTTCTTCGCACCTGACTTCTTCGGCTCTGCCGACCTAGTGGCTGATCCAGCACCAGTTCCCGCCGCACTCGCCCCCGTGCCTGCACCGCTGGCCATACGCCGCACCAGCCGCTCCAGCTCGGCAATCCGGCGATGGGCGGCGTCCATTTCGGTGCGCGTCGGCAGGCCGAAACTCTCGGTCAGCCGTTCGATTTCCTGCTGGGTGGCTGCGCGCAGCCGCATCTGGGCGTTGCCCAGCGAGGCATATACCGCCTGGAACGGCTCGGACAGCGCGACCTTCGCATAGGCTTCCTCGGCCGCGTCGATCCACAGATCGAACATCGCACGCGCGCTGGTCAGCTGGTTGCCCGGCTGTTCGTGCTCGGCCAGGCGCTGCTCGAACAGGGTGAACGCATCGTCCAGCGCCTGCTTGATCTGCTCCACGTAATCGCGCGAGTGCGCCTGGTAGTCCTGCTGGGCGCGCAACAGCGCCTGCCAGCGGGCCTGGTGCTCGCGTCCGGGACCGAATGCCGGGCTCTGCAGCCACGGCCCGAGCTGGCGCTGCAACGTTTCCAGCAGCTGCAGCAGATCCGGCCCGTCGGCGTGGGTATGCCCGCGTGCGCCCTGCAGCATCCACTGCAGCAGCCCGTCGCCCTGCCCCAGCACGGCCGTGCGCCAGGCCTGTGCGACGTCGGCGCTGGTGGTGTCGCGGCCGGCGAACTGCGCGGCCACCTGTTGCATGGTGCCGTACCAGCCACCGGCCTGCTCGCGGAAGCGGTGCACGGCCTCGTCGGCCGGACCGCTGGCGGCATTGGGCATCATCTGCGCCCAGCTGTCGATTGCCTGCTGCCAGCTGCCGTGGCCTTCAGGGCCGGGAGTGTAGCCAGGCGGTGCCGCAGCGTGCCGCAGGGCATCGCCCCAGGCACTGAAATACTGCCGCGCCAAGGCTTCCACATCGCCTGCGCCGCTGCCGCTGCCCGCCGTGGTCATGACCGTCCTCCCGTCTCGGGAAACGATGATAGCAATGCCGCGCTGCCGTGCCTCACGGCTTGGGGATGCGCAGGGTCTTGCTGATCATCAGCGAGCCGGACAGCGCGAACAGCAGCACCAGCGGGTGCAGCTGCCACGGGCCCAACTGCCACTGGCCCAGCCACAGGTCCGCGCCGGTCGCGCCGACGCTCGCCGCCACGGCCAGCACCACCACCAGCGCCAGACTGGTCGGAATCGGGGTGCCCTCGAAGTACGGCACCTTGTCGCCTTCGCCCGCCAGTGCCTCGGCGGTCACGTTGTAACGCGCCAGGCGACTGACGCCGCAGCAGACGAAGTAGCTGAGCACCAGCCAGTCCCAGCCGCCCTGCATGCCGCAGGCGTAGGCCAGCGCGGCCGGGGCGACGCCGAAGGAGATGATGTCCGACAGCGAATCCAGCTCACGCCCCAGGGTGGAGCTGGATTTGCGCCAGCGCGCGATGCGCCCGTCCAGCGCGTCGAAAATGAAGGCCAGGGGGATCAGGGCCATGCCGAACAGCAGATAGCTGCGCTCGCCATCCTGCAGGTAGCGCATGGCGGCGAAGACCGCACCGGTGCCGCAGAACGCGTTGGCCAGGGTGAACCAGTCGGCCAGGTGGAACTCGCGCAACATCGAGAAATGACGTTTCATGGAAGATCGGGTGGCGGCAATCGCAAGAGAGTACCGCGAGCGGCCACACCGGGACACCCCACCCCACGCCACCGTACCCCCGCCTTGCCGCGCCGTTCACGCCGGGGCGACCTGCGGTGAATTTTTGGCCACCCATCTTGACAGCGAGTGCCAGCGGGGGCCGAAGCGGCTTATCCACAAACTTGCCCACGAGTCATCCACACCCCCTGTGGACAACTCGATCTCAATAGACGCGACGATGGTCATTTGTTGATCACCTCTAAGCATTGCGTCGGCCCGATTTCCCCGTGGATGCCTCCCAACAGCGGTCTCCCGTCGGCTAAGCTGGTCGATGGACTCCGCCGCCGCCAGGTCCTGCCGCCCACCGACAGGAGTCTTGCGCGTGCTTTCCCCCGATGATCTGGCCGCCCAGTTGCGCCACCCCCATGGCGAGCATGCGCTTGCCGTGGCCGAATCGATGAACCACAGCAATGGCGAGCTCAACCGTGCCGCCATCGCCCTGCTCTCGGTCACTCCGGGCGAGCAGGTGTTGGAGATCGGCCCAGGCAATGCGGCCTTCGCGCAGGACCTGCTGCGCACGCCGCGCAGCCGCTACGTGGGTGTCGATGTCTCTGCTGCGATGGTCGACGCGGGTAACGCGCTGCTGGCCGCGCACGGGCTGCAGGATCGCGCCGACGTCCGCCTGGGCGATGCCCATGCCCTGCCCTTGGACTCGGCCTGCATCGATGCGGCGCTGGCGGTGAACACCCTGTATTTCTGGGACGAACTGAAATTCCCGTTCGCCGAACTCACCCGCGTGCTCCGCCCCGGGGGTCGGCTCTGCCTGGCCTTCGGCGATGCCGCCTTCATGCGCACCCTGCCGTTCACCGGCTACGCATTCCATCTGCACGAGCTGGCCGAGGTCGAGCAGGCGCTGCGCAGCGCCGGATTGACCGTGCAGGCCTGGCGCACGCATCGCGAAACCGGGTGCAGCAACGACGGGCGCGAAGTGAACAAGCACTTCCACCTGCTGCTCGCCCGCCGATAGTTCCGGCCTGGCCGGCAACCACGCACTACAGCCGGGTGTAACTCCACGACTGCATGGCGCCGTCACGGTACGGCATCACCCCATGGAACGCGCGCGGTTCATCGTCGAAGACCAGCGGCAGGAAGCTGCGATCGCCCTCCCACAGCGGCAGGCTGTCGATCTTGTCC
The DNA here is from genome assembly GCA_002363385.1 of Stenotrophomonas maltophilia. Classification (GTDB taxonomy): domain Bacteria; phylum Pseudomonadota; class Gammaproteobacteria; order Xanthomonadales; family Xanthomonadaceae; genus Stenotrophomonas; species Stenotrophomonas maltophilia_AN. The sequence goes on along the minus strand of DEVL01000003.1, from coordinate 1,609,680 downwards.
ACGTCCACCCACTCCAGCGTGCCCTCCGGGTTGGAGGTCAGCGGCGTGCCGGTGAAGTCATCGATGACGAACACGAAGCCGAACCAGTCCTCACCGTTCTTGCCGAAGCCCGGCCAGCTGATCGTGCCGCGCAGACGCATGGTGCCGCACTCGATCCCGGCCTCTTCGCGGATCTCGCGGCGCATGCAGGCGGCGGCATCTTCATCGCGCTCCATCTTGCCGCCCAGCCCGTTGTATTTACCCAGGTGCAGGTCACCGGGGCGGGCGTTGCGGTGGATCATCAGCACTTGCTTGCCGTCGGCGGACAGCACGTAGCCCAGGGTGGCCACGATGGGGGTATAGGGCATATCGCACAGGCTCGGGAACACAGACCCCCGATTATGCGTGATCCGCCCGGGGGTGGCTCAGGGGACCAGGCTGGCGCGGCGTGCGTCGGCCGGTGCGGTGACCGCGCCATCGCGGCGCAGGGTAGCCACGCCGTGGCCGCGTTCGGCCAGGTATTCCAGCCATTTGCCGAGGAAGGTGTTCATGCGCATGCGGTGGCTGATCAGCTCGGCCGGCGGCGGGTACATGCCCACCACGTCCTGCCAGCGGCGGCCCACGTAGCAATGGGTGGTCTCGGCCTGGCGGGCGTCGCGGTACAGGCGCACGTAGGCCGACGGATCCGGCTGCCCGGTGACCGGGTCGGCGAAGTCATAGGTCAGCCGAAGTTCGACCGTATAGCGGTGGCATTCGATCACGTCCAGGCGCACATCCAGCCCATCGCCGATCGAAGAAACGTAGCTGCCGGGGACGAGCTCGGCGGGTGCGAACAGGCGCACGAGGTGCTGGTAGTTCTCGGCGTACAGGCCCATCAGCCAGCTCAAGCGGCTGAGCCGGGGGATGCGTTCGATACGGGGCGATGCCTGGGCCATGGGTCGATCCTACACGTTGATCTCCCAACGTGGGGGCGGCGCCGCCCCGGCCAAAGGGGCGGCACGCAACCGGTTCACGTCGGTCAATACATCTCGCGCTGCAGCCCCAGCGTGCCCAGCACCTTGCTCGAGATCTCCTCGATCGAGGTATGGGTGGTGCTCAACGTCGGGATCCGCTCCATCCGGAACATGGTCTCGGCGGCGGCGACCTCGCGGCGGCAGGTCTCCAGGTTCGCGTAGCGCGAGTTCGGGCGACGCTCCTGGCGGATCTGCTGCAGGCGGTCGGGGTCGATGGTCAGGCCAAACAGCTTTTTGCGGTACGGGCGCAGCCGCGGCGGCAGACGGTCCTGCTCCAGGTCCTCATCCGTCAGCGGGTAATTGGCCGCGCGGACCCCGTAATGCAGGGCCAGGTAGATGCAGGTCGGGGTCTTGCCGGCCCGGGACACGGCCACCAGGATCACGTCGGCATCGTCGTAATTGATGGCAATGCCGTCGTCGTGGGTCAGCGCGAAGTTCATCGCGTTGATGCGGCGGTGGTAGGTCTCGAAGTCGACCATGCCGTGTGCCTGGCCGACCCGGGAATGCCGATTGACGGCGAGTTCGCGCTCCAGCGGCTCGATGAAGGGGGCGAACACGTCCAGCATCAATCCGCCGCTTTCGGCCAGGATGATGCTCAGCCCGCTGTCCACGCAGGAACTGACCACGATGGGCCGAACCTGGTACCGCTCCCCCGCTGCACGGATCCTTTCACAGGCTTCGCGCGCTTTTTCCGGATCATCGATGAACGACATCCGGTCGGTGATGAAGCTGAACCCGGAGAACTGGGTCAGGAGGCTATGCCCAATGGTTTCAGCGGTGATACCGGTTCCATCGGACACGTAGAACACCGGACGGATCGTCGACATACGGCTTTTACCCCCTCCGAAGCTTAAAAAGGCTGTCGATACAAGCTTGTGCCGACAGCGGTCTGCCCGGCATCATATCGGCTTCTTCCTACGGACGTGGCCATCCAGCCCGCCTCGGGCGATGGCCAAACGGAGCATCGCGCTTGAACGAGAACATCCTGTGGTTGCACGAACTGCGCCTGGCCGATCTGGCCCGCGTAGGCGGCAAGAATTCGTCGCTTGGCGAAATGATCGGCAATCTTGCCGGTCTGGGGGTGTCTGTCCCCGGCGGTTACGCAACCACCTCTGAAGCCTTCAAGGACTTCATCGCCCACAACGATCTGTCCAAGCGCATCTTCGACAAGCTGGCCACGCTGGACGTGGAAGATGTCGGTGCCCTGACGGTGGCCGGCAAGGAAATCCGCGGCTGGGTGATCGATGCCCCGCTGCACCCGGCGCTGGACCAGGACATCCGCACCGCCTACGCCAAGCTGTGCAGCGAAAACGGCGGCGGCGATGTCGCGGTCGCGGTGCGCTCCTCGGCCACTGCCGAAGATCTGCCCGATGCGTCCTTCGCCGGCCAGCAGGAGACCTTCCTCAACGTGACCGGCGCCGACGATGTCGTGCACAAGGTCAAGGAAGTGTTCGCCTCGCTGTACAACGACCGTGCGATCGCCTACCGCGTCCACCATGGCTTCAAGCACGAGGACGTGTTCCTGTCCGCCGGCGTGCAGCTGATGGTGCGCTCGGGCGTGGGCTCCTCCGGCGTGCTGTTCACCCTGGACACCGAATCCGGCTTCCGCGACGTGGTGTTCGTCACCTCCTCGTTCGGCCTGGGCGAAATGGTCGTGCAGGGTGCGGTCAACCCGGACGAGTTCTACGTCTACAAGCCCACCTTGAGCGCGGGCAAGCCGGCGATCCTGCGCCGCTCGCTGGGCAGCAAGGCGATCCGCATGGTGTATTCGGATGTCCCCGGTGAGCGCGTGCGCATCGAAGACACCCCGGCCGAGCTGCGCAACACCTTCTCCATCAGCGACGAGGACGTGCAGGAACTGTCCAAGCAGGCGCTGGTGATCGAACAGCATTACGGCCGCCCGATGGATATCGAGTGGGCCAAGGACGGCGTCAGCGGCAAGCTGTTCATCGTGCAGGCGCGTCCGGAGACCGTGAAGTCGCGTGGCCATGCCACCCAGATCGAACGCTTCGCGCTGAACCAGAAGGACGGCAAGGTGCTGGCCGAAGGCCGCGCCGTCGGTGCCAAGATCGGTGCCGGTACCGCCCGCGTGGTGCGTACCCTGGACGACATGGCCCGCGTGCAGCCCGGCGACGTGCTGATCGCCGACATGACCGATCCCGATTGGGAGCCGGTGATGAAGCGCGCCTCGGCCATCGTGACCAACCGTGGCGGCCGTACCTGCCACGCGGCGATCATCGCGCGTGAGCTGGGCGTGCCGGCCGTGGTCGGCTCGGGCAACGCCACCCAGCTGATCCAGGATGGCCAGGAAGTGACCGTCAGCTGCGCCGAGGGTGACACCGGCTTCATCTACGACGGCATCCTCGAGTTCGAGCGCACCACCACGGATCTGGGCAACATGCCGCCGGCGCCGCTGAAGATCATGATGAACGTGGCCAACCCGGAACGTGCCTTCGATTTCGGCCAGCTGCCGAACGCCGGCATCGGCCTGGCCCGTCTGGAAATGATCATCGCCAGCCACATCGGCATCCACCCGAACGCGCTGCTCGAGTACGACCGCCAGGACGCGGCGACCAAGAAGAAGATCGACGAGAAGATCGCCGGTTACGCCGATCCGGTCAGCTTCTACGTGGGTCGCCTGGCCGAAGGCATCGCCACCCTGACCGCGTCGGTCGCCCCGAACCCGGTGATCGTGCGCCTGTCGGACTTCAAGTCCAACGAGTACGCTAACCTGATCGGCGGTACCAACTACGAGCCGCACGAAGAGAACCCGATGATCGGCTTCCGCGGCGCCAGCCGTTACGTCGATCCGAGCTTCTCGGCCGCCTTCGCCCTGGAATGCCAGGCCGTGCTGCGCGTGCGCAACGAGATGGGCCTGGACAACCTGTGGGTCATGATCCCGTTCGTGCGCACCCTGGAAGAAGGCCGCAAGGTCGTCGAGGTGCTGGAGCAGAATGGCCTCAAGCAGGGCGAGAACGGCCTGAAGATCATCATGATGTGCGAAGTGCCGTCCAACGCACTGCTGGCCGATGAGTTCCTGGAGATCTTCGACGGCTTCTCGATCGGCTCCAACGACCTGACCCAGCTGACCCTGGGCCTGGACCGCGATTCCTCGATCGTCGCGCACCTGTTCGACGAGCGGAACCCGGCGGTGAAGAAGCTGCTGTCGATGGCGATCAAGTCCGCGCGCGCCAAGGGCAAGTACGTCGGCATCTGCGGCCAGGGCCCGTCCGATCACCCGGATCTGGCCGAATGGCTGATGCAGGAAGGGATCGAGTCGGTGTCGCTGAATCCAGATACCGTGGTGGATACCTGGCTGCGCCTGGCCAAGCTCAAAGCCAAGGGTTGATCCTTGCGGCAATGAGATGAAGAACAACACCCCGCGCAAGCGGGGTGTTGTTTTATGCGGCGCCGGTAGAGCCGACCGCTGGTCGGCTGCAGCGCATCGCGCGACGGTTTCCTTCCCGCATAACGCGAGCGCATTCAGGCCTCGGCGGTTGAGGCGATCAAGTACGCTCGGCCGCCAGAATCGAATAGGCCGCCCGAACGGTCTCGTAGCCGTAGGTCCGCTCCAACCGGCGCACGATGAAATGACCGCGCGCCACATCCTGGTAGTAGTCGGTGAACATGGTGTTGAGCGTCGCACCGGCCACCGCACCGACGATCGGGACCGCCTGCGCGGCGAACTTCTCGGTGACCACCACGCCGAAACGCGCGGCGACCTTCTCCACCAGCTTGGCCAACCATTTTCCGGCTTCCTTCGGGGTCAACCCGATCATCACCGGGCTGCCGCCGACCGCGCGGCCGGCCAGCTCGGCGGACAGGTGACGCATCACCTCGGCAGTGAAGCCACGCGTGATGTAGTAGCCGGTCTCACTGGCATCGTCCTTGCCGGAGTTGCCACCCAAGGCAAACACCTCCAGGCAGGCATGCCGGGTGCTCATCTCACGCAGGTCGAAGCCCTCGCTGCGGGCCACGTCCGCCACCGAACGCATCATGATCGTGGTGGACACCGGCAGCTCGATGAACAGCGTGGTGAAGCCGAACGCGCCGCCCACCGCACCGGAGGTGGCCGCGGCCAGCTTATGCCAGCGCGTGGACGCTGCTTTGCCCGGTGTGTTGTCCATCGTCCACAACGCGGCCTGGGCGGATTTGAACAGCGCCGCTTCGACCGCGCCGTGGATGCGGCGTGACACCGAATCCGGCAGGCGTTTGACCGCGAATTCCAGCGGCGAACCGATCAGGTTGGCCATCTTGGCAGTCAGCGTGGGCGATTCCAACAGGTCCACCGCACGCTGCAGGTCGCGCCAATCCTGCGAGGTCGGCAGGATCGAGGAGGACAGCGGCGGCGGTTGCGGCGAGGTGATGGCGTTCATGGCCGCGATCATAGCGCCGCCGATGTATACCGCTCGTTGCCACGCCTGACGCTGGCTGAACGCCTGCGCACAGGCCACGTTGCCACGCAGACGTGGCGGTTGGATCAGGCCGGCAGGCCCGACAGCGCGCCCATGAACTGGCGGTAATGGCGAAGCTCTTCAATGGAATCGTGCACGTCGCTCAGCGCGGTATGGCTGGCCGTCTTGCCGACGCCGGCAGCGACGCCGGGGGCCCAGCGCTTGGCCAGTTCCTTGATCGTGGAGACGTCCAGATTGCGGTAGTGGAAGTACTTCTCCAGGCGCGGCATTTCACGGTGCAGGAAGCGACGGTCCTGGCAGATCGAGTTGCCGCACATCGGCGACGCGCCGGCCTTGATCCACTGTTGCAGGAAGGCGATGGTCTGCGCTTCGGCCTGGCCCAGGGTGACGGTGCTGTCGACAACACGCTGCCACAACCCCGAGCGACGATGCTGGTTGCGATTCCACTCGTCCATGGCCTCCAGGCGCTCGACCGGATGATGGATCGCGAACTCCGGACCTTCGGCCAGCACGTTCAACTGCGCATCGGTGACCACGGTGGCGATCTCGATGATTGCATCGTTGTCCGTGTCCAGACCGGTCATTTCCAGATCGATCCAGATCAGTCGCTCGCCTTCTGCGCCGTTGTCCGCCATGTGTTCGCCTTGTGCTGGGCCGCCGCTTGCGCCGCGACCAGGAATGGATAAGGCCACATGATACCGCCAACCCGTCACGACCCTGTCGCTGCGGCGCCCTTATTCCAGCATCAGCGGTGGTTTGCCGCGCTTGGCGCGGAAATAGTTGGTCAGCCGGGTACTCGCATCCTTGGCCAGTACGCCACCGTGGATCTCCACACGGTGGTTGTGCCGGGGGTCGCCGATCAGGTCGAACACGCTGCCGCAGGCACCGGTCTTGGGGTCGGTGGCGGCGTACACCAGCCGCGCCACGCGTGCGTGCACGATGGCCATGGCACACATCGCACACGGCTCCAGGGTGACGTACAGCGTGCTGCCGATCAGCCGGTGGTTGGTGATCGCCCTGCCCGCCTGCCGCATCGCCACGATCTCGGCATGCGCGCTGGGGTCATGGTCGGCGATGTTGAGGTTCCAGCCTTCGCCGAGCACGGTGCCATCGGCACCGACGAGGACTGCGCCGACCGGAATCTCATTGAATTCGCGCTCGGCACGCTCGGCCAGGCCCAGCGCGTGGCGCATCCAGTGCTCATCCTGGTCGTGCACGGGCACGCCCAACGGGGGTGGCGGCGTGAGGCGCTCAACCATGGCCGTTGGCCTTGCGCACGAAGGCCTCGAACGCGGCCAGGGTGGCCTCACTGACGTGATGCTCGATCCCTTCAGCGTCGCGTCGCGCCGAATCGGCGTCCACGCCCAGCGCCAGCAGGAACTGTTCCACGGTCTGATGGCGGGCGCGCATCTCCACCGCCAACTGCTCGCCGGCCGGGGTCAGGAACACGCCGCGATACGGCCGTTGGATCGCCCAGCCTTCCTTGACCAGCCGCTTGAGGGCCTTGGCGACGGTGGGCTGCGCTACGCCGAGCCGGGTGGCGATATCCACCTGCCGGGCCTCGCGGCCATCGGCGATCAGGTCCGCGATCAGCTCCACGTAATCCTCGACCAGCTCGGACCGGCGCGCTTCGCGCACCTGCACGAAGCCCTCGACATGCACCTGGGCATCGATCAGGGGCGAGGCGGCTTTACGGGTCGAGGACGGCATGGTGGCTCCAGCAATGGGCCGGTGGCGAAGGGCTGCGGCGCCGGAACAGTTTACCTAACGCCGTACCTCAGCGAGGCCGCCGCTGCAGAACCGTCTCGAACAACACGGTCCCGTCTTCGTTGACGGCCACCAGTGTGCCCCCATGCGCACGCGCGAACTCGCTGGCGATGAACAGCCCAAGCCCCAAGCCGCGACTGTCGTGGAAACTGGCCTTGAACGGCTCGAACAGCCGCGGCAGCAAGGCCTCGGGGATCTGCCCCGCATTGCGCACCTGCAGCCGCAGCGGTCCATTGCGCTCCCCTTCCAGGCGGACAAGCACCGGCGCATCGCCGCCGTGCAGCACCGCATTGCTCACCAGGTTGGACAGCAGCTGCGCCAATCGATCCGGGTCGCCCTGGACATGCGCATCGCCATGTACCTTCAGCTCGATCGTTGCCTGCGGGTGGGCGCGGCCGATCTCGGCCACCACCAGCGAGGCAAGCTCGGCGAGGTCGCACTCGGTGCTGTGCAGGCGCAGGCCGCCGGTACGGATCCTGGAGAAATCCAGCAGCTGCTCGACCATCCGCACCATGCGCTGGGCACTGTTCTCCAGATGCACCAGCGTGCGTTGGACCTGGCTGTCGTCGGGCAGGTCCAGCGACAGCTTGTCGGCACACAGCAGGATCGCGGCCAGTGGCGTCCGCAGGTCGTGGGTCAGCACCGCCATCATCGTTTCATTGAGCTTGAGGGCATGCTCCAGCGCCTCGTTGCGCGCCTTGAGCAGCTGTTTCTGCTGGTAAAGCTCGATGAAGACGTTGACCTTGCTCATGATCACCTGCGGCTCGATCGGCTTGTGCAGGAAATCGACCGCGCCGGTCTCGTAGCCCTTGAAGGCGCGCACGGGATCGTTGGGGGACGCGGTCAGGAAGATGATCGGCACGTCGCGGCTGCGCTGGGAGCCACGCATCAGTTCGGCGAGCGAAAAGCCGTCGATCTCCGGCATGTGCACATCCAGCAGCGCCAGCGCCACCTCATGCTCGAGCAGCAGTTCAAGCGCTTCAGCGCCGGAAGCGGCACACAGGATCTCCAGGCCCGGGCGGCGCAGCAGCGCTTCCATCGCAACCAGGTTCTGCGGAATGTCATCGACAATCAGCAGCTTCACGCAATCGGTGGTGGCAGTCGACCCGGCGGGCTCGATCAGGTTCATCGGGTAAGACCTTTCATACGCGTGCAGATGGAGGTGAGCGGGAGCACCGCGTCGGCGCCGGCGTGCGCCAGGGCCGAGGCGGGCATCATCGAGGAATACGCCTCCTCAGGGCATTGGATCCAGGCTTCGCCACCGGCCTGGCGGACCGCGGCGACCCCATCACTGCCGTCGCTGCTGGCACCGGTGAGCAGGATGGCCAGCACGCCGTCGCCAAACACGTCGGCAGCGCTTTCGAACAGGGGGTCGATCGCCGGGCGCGAGAACAGCACGGGCGGATCGATGGACAGCGCGAGCGTGGCGCGGTCCTCCACCAGCAGGTGGTAGTCCGGTGGGGCGAAGGTCACCGTACCGGGGTGCAGCGGCTGCTTGTCCTCGGCCTCGCGCACCGGCAGCGGGCAGCCGGCGTCGAGCAGGTCGGCGATGCGGCTGGGCCGGTCGCGCGGCAAATGCAGCACCACCAGCACGGGCAGATCCAGCGTCGCCGGGAAAGCGGACAACAGCGACTGCAGCGCACTGACGCCGCCGGCGGACGCACCGATGACCACCAGATCGAACCGGCTGCGCTGCGACGTACCGATCATCAGGCCAGCTTCCGATACAGGCGCTGGTCGCGCGCGCAGGCTTCGAAGGCGCCTGCGTGCTCACCGAACTGCAGCGATTCCTTGCTGCCCAGCCCCAGGAAGCCCCGATGTACCAAGGCCTCATGGAACAGACCGATGGCACGGTCCTGCAACGGGCGCTGGAAATAGATCAGCACGTTGCGGCAGGAGACCAGGTGCACTTCGGAGAACACGGTGTCGGTGGCCAGGCTGTGGTCGGCGAAGACGATGTTGCGCTTCAGGCGGCGGTCGAAGACCACGCTGCCATACCCGCTGCTGTAGTAATCCGACAGCGAGCCGGTGCCGCCGGCGGCCAGGTAGTTGCGGCTGAACTGCGCCAGCCGGTCCAGCGCAAACGCACCGGACTCGGCGGCCTGCAGCGCCTCGGGATTGATGTCGGTGGCGTAGATGATCGCCCGATCCAGCAGGCCCTCCTCATGCAGCAGGATCGCCAGCGACCACACCTCTTCGCCGGTGCTGCAGCCGGCCACCCACAGCTTGATCGAGGGATAGGTGCGCAGTACCGGTACCGCATGCTCGCGCAGCACCTTGAAGTACGGCGGGTCACGGAACATCTCCGAGACCTGCACGGTAAAGTACTGCATCGCCTGGGCGAACGTCTCCGGCTCGTGCAGCAGCCGGTGCTGCAATGCGCCCATGGTCGGGCACTCGAAGCGCGACATGGCATGCCGCATACGCCGCCGCAACGACGCCAACGCGTAGTCACGGAAGTCGTAATGGTAGCGCTGGTAGACGGCCTCCAGCAGTACCTTCAGCTCCAGATCGAACAGCTCCGTTTCATTCATCGGCGCGAGCACCACACGCGGCACAGCGAGACCAGCTTGTCCACGTCGATCGGCTTGGCGATGTAATCGTTGGCGCCGGCCTGCAGGCAATGCTCACGGTCATCGGGCATCGCCTTGGCGGTCAGCGCGATGATCGGCAGGTCGCGCCAGCGGTTGTCCGCGCGGATTTCGCGCATGGCGGTCAGACCGTCCATCTCCGGCATCATGATATCCATCAGCACCAGGTCGATCTCGGGGCGCAGCTTGTCCAGCGCCTCGCGACCATTGCGCGCGATTTCCAGGGTGACACCCAACGGCTCGAGCACGCTGGACAGCGCGAAGATGTTGCGTACGTCATCCTCGGCCAGCAGCACGATGCGGCCATCAAGCACCGCATCACGGCGGCGTGCTTCACGCAGCAGGCGCTGCTGGTCGGTCGGCAGCGAGGCCTCGACGCTGTGCAGGAACAGGGTCACTTCGTCGAGCAGGCGCTCCGGCGAGCGCGCACCCTTGATGATGATGCTCTTGGAATAGCGGCGCAGGCGCTGTTCTTCATCGCGGGTCAGCGCGCGGCCGGTGTAGACGATCACCGGCGGGAAGGCGACGGCATCGTTGCCCGCCATCCGCTCGAGCAGGTCGTAGCCGGTGCCATCGGGCAACGCCAGGTCGGTGACCATGCAATCGAAGGTGGAGCCGGCCAGTTCGGCCATCGCCTCGGTGATGGTGCCCACCGCGGTGATTTCGAGCTGGTCGCGGCCGAGCAGCAGCTGCAGGTTGGAGCGCAGCTCGCTGTCATCCTCGACGATCAGCAGGCGGCGCACATCGCGCTGGCTGGTGGCTTCCAGCTGCTGGATCGCCCCGACCAGGCGCTCGCGCGTGGCCGGCTTGATCACGTAGCCGATCGCGCCCAGCTCCATCGCCACTTGGGACCGCTCCAGGCCGGAGACCACATGCACCGGGATATGGCGCGTCGCCGGGTCGCGCTTGAGGCGCTCGAGCACGCTCAACCCGGACACATCGGGCAGGCCGATATCGAGCAGGATGCCGTTCGGGCGCAGCTCGGTGGCCAGGCCCAGGGCTTCCTCGGCAGTACCGGCGACCACGCAGTCGAAATCCAGCTCGTGCGCCATCGAGACCAGCGCGCCGGCGAAGGTCGCATCGTCCTCCACCACCAGAATCATGCGGCCGGCACGGCTGCGACGGCCACGGTCATCGATGACCTTCGCCGCAGGTGCAGGCGCCTGCGCAGGGGCGGATTCGGCGTGGGCGCGGCCCAGCGGAGCAGCGGCAGGCAGGGCCGGTGCCGCCACGGCGGCGGGACGGACGTCGTGCACGACGCTGTGCGCGCTGCCGGTGCCACCGCCCGCCAGCAGCGGCAGTTCAAGCGTGAAGCAGCTGCCCCGGCCCGGCTCGCTGGAGACGGTGATGCTGCCTCCCATGCGTGCCGCCAGATCGCGCGAGATCGACAGCCCCAACCCGGTGCCGCCGTAACGGCGGCGGGTGCTGCCATCGGCCTGGCGGAAAGCCTCGAAGATCACCGCCGTCTGTTCTTCCGGAATGCCGATGCCGGTATCGGACACCGCGAACTGGATCCGCCCTGCCCCGGCACTGCGCACCTTCAACGACACGCTGCCGTGTTCGGTGAACTTGACCGCATTGGCCAGCAGGTTCTTGAGAATCTGCTGCAGGCGCTGGCTGTCGGCCAGCAGTTGGGTCGGTGCGTCCGGCGTGGCGCTGATCTCCAGGCTCAACCCCTTCTGCACGGCCATCGGCTCGAAGGTTTCCTTCAGGCGCTGCAGGACGCTGGACACCGCGAGGTTTTCCTCGACCAGCTCGACATGGCCGGCCTCGATCCGCGACAGGTCCAGAATGTCGTTGATCAGCGCCAGCAGATCGTTGTTGGAGGAATGGATCGCCTGGGCGTACTTGACCTGCTCGGCGGTCAGCGTGCTTTCCTTGTTGTCGGCCAGCAGCTTGGCCAGGATCAGCGAGCTGTTGAGCGGCGTGCGCAGCTCGTGGGACATATTGGCCAGGAACTCGGATTTGTAACGCGAGCTGGCTTCCAGCTCCGCGCTGTTCTGCACCAGCTGGGCCTGGGCCAGCAGCAGCGCCTGCTGGCGCGACTCCAGCTCGTGGGTGCGCTCTTCGAGCTGCACATTGGTCTGTTCCAGTTCGGCCTGCTGCTGCTCCAGGTTGGCCTGGGAATGCAGCAGGCTGCGGCTCTGCTCTTCCAGCTCCTCGTTGGCCACGCGCAGCTCTTCCTGCTGCGTCTGAAGCTCTTCGCTCTGGCGCTGGGTCTCTTCCAGCAGCTCCACCAGCTGCGCATTGAGCAATGCCGCGCGCAGCGCAATGCCGATCGGCTCGGCGCACTGCAGCAGCAGGGCCATCTCCAGGCCTCGCGCAGGCGAGACGCCGGCACGGCCCAGTTCAATCACGCCGATCACCACGCCGTCGGCCGTGATCGGGCCCAGCAGGCGCTGGTGCACCGTGGTGCGGCCCAGCGGGGTATCGATATCCAGCGGGCTGTCACTGTCTTCCAGCCGACGCGCGCGGCCCTCGCGGATGATCTCGCCCCATTGGCCGGCATGCGCCGGCAGGGTCTCCGGCAGCTGCGAAGGCAGCGCGGCGCCACCGACCAGCACCAGCCGCTCACCCTGCAGGCGGTACATCGCACCGACATCGGCGTTGAGCTGCGCGCACAACGCGCGCATGGCCTGGTCAGCCAGCTCGCGCGGGGTGGGATCGCCCTGCAGGCTGGTGCCGACCACGTTCTCGCCGGCCTGCAGCCACAACGCATCGGCCGCTTCGCGGCGGGCGCCGATGGCCTTCATCACCGTCAGGGCCATCATCAGGAAAGCCACGCCACCGATGCTGCGGTTGACGAAAGAGAAGGCCGAATTGCTGCTGGCGGGCGCCACGTTGTAGCCCACGGCCAGCAGGATGCAGGAGCCGATTGCCACCAGCAGAGGCACCTCCATCCGGCGCTGGAACAGCGTGATGCCCACCGCCAGGAAGTAGGTCAGCCAGACCGCATAGCCCAGCGGCACCACCATCTCCGTGCCCAGCGTGCCCGCCATCAAGGCGGCCGACGCAAGCCAGATCCAACGGTCACGGGAGGTGGGCGCAGAATTCATGCCGTGTTCCAGCTCAAAAGGGGGCTGATGGTACCCGAACCAGTAAACGGCTGTTAAGCGCCAGAAGTCAGCGTGTTTGACGCACGTTCTTGACACTTTCTTCACATGATGGCCCCTACGGTTCGGTCCCTTATCGGGGAGTCGATAACCGTCGTGGTCCATGCCGTATCCAGCGTTGCACCGCTTGCCGACGAAAGCCGGCAGCTGAAGCTGTTGATCGACAACGTGAGCGATCACGCGATCTATCTGCTTGATACGCAAGGCAGCATCTGCAGCTGGAACCGGGGCTGCGAGCGGGTCAAGGGGTATACCGCCGACGCGGTGATGGGCAAGTACGTCGGCCTGTTCTATACCCCTGAAGACCAGCAGCTGGGTGTCCCGCAGCAGGCACTGGAGTACGCCCGCGACCATGGCCGCTTCGTCGGTGAAGGCTGGCGCGTGCGCTGCAACGGTGAGCGCTTCCGCGCCGGTGAGGTGATCGAGCCGGTCCGCGAGGATGGGTGCCTGCTCGGCTTCGTCAAAGTCACCCAGGATGTCACCGAGCGCTACCAGGCCCAACGTCTGCTGCAGGATGCGCAGCGCGCGCACGTGCAGCAGCGGCAACTGGACAATGTCGGCCGGCTGACCCGTGGCCTGGCCCATGAATTCAACAACCTGCTGACCACCATCGGCAACGCACTGGATATGATCGCCCTGCGCCCCGGCGCCGACGGGCGCACCCAGGAGCTGGTGGACCTGGCGCAGGCGGCTGCCGACCGCGGCTCGCTGCTGACCCGCCAGTTGCTGGCGTTTTCCTCGGATCAGACCCTGGTGCGCGAGCCGGTGGTGGTGCAGGACTTCCTGCTCGATGCCCTGCCCGTGCTGCGTCGCGCGTGCCCGGTCGGGATCGAAGTGAAGCTGGACCTGACTCCGAATCTGCCCCCGATCGTCACCGATGGCGTACAGTTGCACAGCGCCGTGTTGAATCTGGTGCTCAATAGTGGCGAAGCGATGCCCCAGGGCGGCACGGTCACGATCACGGCCGAGGTCGAACAGCGACTGGCACCGGATCTGTCCCAGCCCATGCGCCGCCACTATGTCGCCATCGCAGTGACCGATGAGGGCAACGGGATGCCCCCGGACATCGCCGAGCGCGCCAGCGAGCCATTCTTCACCACCAAGGAAGTCGGCAAAGGCAGCGGGCTGGGCCTGAGCCAGGTATTTGGCTTCGTGTCCCAGTGCGACGGCTTTGTCGACGTACAAACCGCCCCCGGACGGGGCACCACCGTCCGCCTGTTGTTACCTGTCATTGAGGAAGTCGAGCATGTCTGAGCCCCTACGCGTATTGATGGTCGAAGACCAGCAGGACCTGCGTGAACTGATTGGCCAGGCGCTGCAGGACTTCGGCATCGAGATCCATACCGCCGATGACGGCCCGGCCGCGCTGCGGCTGATGCAGGATCCGGGTGGGTTCGATGTGGTGTTCAGCGATATCAGCATGCCCAATGGCATGAGTGGCGTAGAGCTGAGCGAGCATGTGGCCGATGTGCTGCCCAATGCGCGCATCATCCTGGCCTCCGGTTATGCGCGCTCCCAGCTGCCGCCGTTGCCGGAACATGTCGAGTTCCTGCCCAAGCCGTATCGCCTGCGCCAGCTGGTCACCCTGCTGCAGTCTCCCGTCTCGCCCTGAGCGGGGGAAACGCGCCCAGCGTGAACGCTTCATCCCAGCTGCATCTGCTTCACACCGGTTCTGCACGACACCGCGGATAGTAGCCGTGACGTCGGCACAGGGCGCGGTAGATGCTGGACAGGGGCAATGATGCAGATCGGACCGCGTTGATCGAGGCGCTCAACGCGATGGATCCAGCGTTGGGTACCGCGCTCGATCCCATTGCCGAGTTGACCGCCTTCAGCTTTGGCGTCCCGATCGCATGGGTGTCCATCCTCGATGCCGATCACCAGCACATCATCTCCCAGGTCGGCCTGGCCATCAGCCACACCGAGCGGCATGCCTCCATCTGCGCACGGGCGCTGGCAACCAACACCGTCATGCAGGTCGCCGATCTGCGACAGGACCCGCGCTTTGCCGACAACCCGTTGGTGACCGGACCGGAGCAGCTGCGCTTCTACGCCGGCGCGCCGCTGGTGACCAAAGCCGGCGTTGCGCTCGGCACGCTGTGCATCATGGACCGTACGCCACGGCAGCTCAGCGCCGAAGAACAGCTGCAGCTGCAGACCTTGTCGCGGGTGGTCGTTGCGCAGATGGAGCTGAAGATGTCGTTGGGCCGCCGCGAGCAGATCAGCGGATTGCCGAACCGGCACCAGTTCCAGGCTGATCTCAACGCCTTGGCCCGCCATGCCGACGCGCGTGCATTCACGGCCGTCGTGCTGGATGTATTCGATCTGCAGAGCGCCAACGATGCCGGCCAGGCGCTGGGCATGAAACCGGTTGAAACCCTGCTGCGGCAGGCCGCCCTGCGCGTGCAGGATGTGCTGCGTGAGCTGGCGCAGGTGTACCACATCGGCGTGACCCGCTTTGCGTTCCTGCTGGCCGACCACTCGCATGAGCAGACCGAAGCGCTGCTGGATCGGCTGCGCATCCGCATGCGTCGGCCACTGATGGCCGGCAGCATTCCGATGTCGCCGCAGTTCCATGCCGGTGTCTGCGATTTCCTCTCAGTGCCTGAGCAGACCGGCGATCTGGTCCGCAAATGCCTGGTCGCCATGCACCATGCCATCCAGACGGACGCCTGCCTGTGCTGGTACTCGCAGGAGCGTGACGATGCACTGCGCCGCCGCTATCGGTTGGCCTCCGATGCCGGGCGCGGTCTGGCCCAGCACCAGTTCAGCCTGGTCTATCAGCCGCGCTTCGATCTGATCACCGGACTGCCGGTATCGGCCGAGGCGCTGCTGCGCTGGACCCACCCGATGCTCGGTCCGGTCAGCCCCGGCGAATTCATTCCGGTGCTGGAGCGCACCGCGCTGATGCCGGCCATCAGCCGGTGGGTGATCGATCATGCGCTGGCCCAGGCGGCGCAGTGGCAGAAGATCGTGCCCGGCTTCAGCCTGTCGCTCAATCTCTCCCCGCGCGATTTCGACGACCAGCGGGTATGGAACGTGCTGTCCGAACGGCTGCACGCACATGGGCTGGTACCGGGACTGATCGAAATCGAGATCACCGAAGGCCAATGGCTGAACCACCACCCCGCGGCCCTTCCCCAGCTGCGGGAGATGGCCGCCGCCGGCATACGCATCGCGATCGATGATTTCGGCAGTGGGTACAGCAACTTCGGTTACCTCAGCGAGGTGCCGATCAGCCATATCAAGATCGACCAGACCCTGGTCACCGGACTGGCGCGCTCGCGCACGGCACGCCTGAAGGTGGAAGCCATCATCAAGCTGGCCCGGCAGCTTGGCTATCGCACCGTGGCAGAGGGCGTGGAGAACGAGGCCGAGTTGTCCCTGTTGCGCCTGTGGGGCTGCAATGAAGCGCAGGGCTATCACCTCGCCCGCCCGATGCATCCCGACGCCGTGCTGCACCTGGTCAGCGCCTGCCGGGCGGGGCCACTGCCGGACGCGGGCTGATCGCGCGACGGCGTCTGCACCTCAGGCGATAATGTCCAGCCCGCCTGCCTCACGTGCCAGACTCATGTCCGATCTCGCCCCACTGCCCACTCTGCCGCTCGGTCACTACCGCCACTTCAAAGGCGGCAACTACGAGGTGATCGGCGTCGTGCGCCACAGCGAGACCCTGATGCCGATGGTGCTGTACCGGCCGTTGGATTCGGAGATCGGGCTGTGGGTGCGTCCGTTCGAGATGTTCGTCGCGCAGGTGGAGGTGGATGGGCAGTGGCGTGCGCGCTTTGCGCGGGTCGATTTGGACGGCTGAGGGGCCAAAGACCTGCGCGTCGCTGCCCAGCGGCGCGATCAGCCCAGGACCGCCCGTCGCGCGTCCACCAGCTCACGCAACCGCGCGGTCACCGTGCGGAACTGCTCCGGCAGCATCGCCGCATCCAGGGCTTCGACCTGGCGGGACAGCACAGATAGTGCCTCGCTCATGCTGGTCACCGGCTGGCCTGTCTCGTCAGACCCGTGCGGCACGTCCAGTTGCGCGCCGATGATGCCCGCCAGTACCTCGAATGCCTTCACCGTGGCGGCATCGAGCCTGGAGGGATTGGGGTCCAGCGCGCACAGGGTGCCGTGGAAGCCACCATCGCGGCGGAACATCGGCACCGAGATGTAGCTCTCGAAACCGTACAACGCCGGCGTGCGGTGGCTGGAAAATACCGGGTGGGTGCTCGCCTGGTCGAACTGCACCAGATGGCGATGCTCACGGATTTCATCGCAGATGGTGGTTTCCAGCAACAGGTCTTCGCCCGGCCGCAGACCAAAATCGAGGCCGTCATGGACGGCGCACGCCGTCCATCGATCCGCCGTGACGCGTGCCACGGCGACAAAACGCATGCCGGTCATCGCACTGGCCAACTCCAGCATGCCCGGCACGGCGGGCATCGCCAGCAGTGCGGCAACATCCGCCAGACGCGGGTCGGACGAGCTGGCAATCAGCGCCACCGGCGCGGAGCCGGGGCCATCCTCCTCAAGCGGATTCTCCATCGCTGCCAAACGGCGATCCAGGGCTTTCGCGTTGATCTCGTTGAACAGAGTACGCACCGAGGCTGACAACGCGCGCGGGTCCTTGATGGCGCCCACAAAGTGGATGCCCTGCCCGACCAGCCGGATCTGCTCGACGCCGTGATCCAGCCTCAGCGATGGCCACGCCTGCCGATGCAGCATGCGCATCCAATCGCTGGGGGGCGTGTCATCCAGAAGCGCGGTGACGATCACGCGTGGCGCGTCGGCGGCCTCCTGGTGACCCGGCAGATCAAAGCCGATGAGCGCTGGAAAGCCCGCACTGGTAGACATCTCAACCCCTTTGGCCGCATGGCGCAGCCATCGACAGGTGGTGGCTTTGACGCTGAATTGTCGCACGAATGGACGAGACTGGCCGTGGCGCTGGCCGCGACCGCACTCGAGATTGATGCCGATACCGCCGTACAGCGCTGCGGCTATTATTCACGAACGGACTTTTCTGACAGGTACAAAGGAATGCGCATGGCTGACGGTTTCTCCCTTTTCCTTGCGCTCGGCTGGGCGGTGTTCGGGCTGTTGTGGATCTTGGTTCCCTTCGCCATCTTCGGCATCAAGGGGCTGCTACGCGAGATGCTGGCCGAACAGAAGCAGACCAACGAGATTCTCAGGCGTGCGCATGGGGCCAGCCCACCGCTGGACATGACGGATTCCCATCCGTTCAGGCCCGTGCGATATCCGTGAAGAACCGGCAATAGCCAGTCAGGACGGGCCTCGCAGGCCTCAACGGCCAGCGAGGGTGCGGGTACGCACGGCCGCCCGAATCCAGCGCTCTACCCGATGCACTGATTATGCTGCGCTGCAGCAGTACAATGCCGCGCTCCCCCGTTCGACGCCGCCTGAATGAGCTCCTCTTCCGTCCCTCTGGCCGCCCGGCTCTCGCCGCGCGAGCGCACCCTTATCCTGCTGGCCTTGTCGCTGGGCGGCTTTGCCATCGGCACCAGCGAGTTCGCCAGCATGGGGCTGATGCTGGAGATCAGTCGCGGGCTGTCCATCAGTGAGACCCAGGTCGGTCACCTGATCAGTGCCTACGCCGTCGGCGTGGTGGTCGGCGCCCCGGTGCTGGCCTTCGCTGGTGCAGGCTTCGCCCGCCGCAACCTGCTGCTGGCGCTGATGGGATTTTACGCCATCGGCAATCTGGCCAGTGCACTGGCCCCCAACTACGGCACGATGCTGCTGGCCCGGTTCGTCGCGGGTCTGCCGCATGGCGCGTACTTCGGCGTGGCGATGCTGGTGGCCGCCGCGATCAGTCCCCCGGCCCAGCGCGGCGCGGCGGTATCGAAGGTCTTGCTCGGCCTGTCCGTCGCCATTCTGGTCGGCAATCCGCTCACCACGTGGCTCGGCCAGCAGCTCAGCTGGCGCACTGCATTCGCCGTGGTCAGCGTGTTGGCGATTGCCACGGTGGCCATGATCGCGCGCTTCCTGCTGCCCGATCCGGATGAAGTGCGCACCTCGCCGATGCGCGAACTGCGCGCGTTCAACCGCACCCAGGTGTGGCTGGCGCTGGCGATCGGTTCGGTGGGCTTTGCCGGCATGTTCTGCGTCTTCACCTACCTCGCCCCGACTCTGGTGCAGGTCACCGGGCTGGCCGAATCGTGGATGCCGCTGGCGGTAGGCATCTTCGGCATCGGTGCGATCATCGGCAACGTGGCGGGCGGCTGGCTGGTCGACCGCTTCCAGTTCCGCGCGGCGGCCGTGGTGCTGGTCTGGTCGATCATCGTGCTGCTGGCGTTCCCGCTGGCCGCGCAGTCGGTGTGGAGCGTGTTCCCGATGATCATCGCGGTGGGCACCATGGGCGCCCTGGCCGCAGT
The DNA here is from genome assembly GCA_002363385.1 of Stenotrophomonas maltophilia. GTDB lineage: Bacteria > Pseudomonadota > Gammaproteobacteria > Xanthomonadales > Xanthomonadaceae > Stenotrophomonas > Stenotrophomonas maltophilia_AN. The sequence goes on along the minus strand of DEVL01000003.1, from coordinate 1,590,422 downwards.
ACTACAGACCCGCCTGATGGATGTGGCCGGCGAAGCGCAGACCCTGGCGGCGGCCTCCAACCACGCCGCGTTCAACACTGCCAACGCGCTGGGCCCGTGGTTCGGCGGCATGGCCATCGGCGCCGGCTTCAGCCCGGCCGTGACCGGTTACGTCGGTGCGGCCACCGCGCTGGGCGGCCTGCTACTGTGGGGCGTGGCGATGCTGGTGGATCGCCGTTCCCGCAGCGAGCCGGTGCTGCAACAGTAAGCGCACCGCACCACCGCAGACCGACTCGACATCCCCGCCCAGGCGGGGATTTTTTCATTTCCTTATCATGGGTGTCCGATCAAACAGCGCTTACCGATGACGTACGAATGGGCCCCGAGCGACTGGGGTCAACGCCTCACGCGATCGCCGCACTGGCGCCTGCGCCTGGAAGACGACCAGCTGCTGCTGACTATCGACGGTCATCCGTACCACGCGCCCCTTTCCGCGCTGCAGGTGCACCCGCGCCTGCCGTGGGCGCGGCTCACCCTGCACCGCGATGGGCAAGCGCCCCTGACGCTGGGTGGCCTGTCTCCGGCCGCTGCCCGGCTGCTGGCGTCCGCCATGGCCGACCGACGTGGCGCGCAGCATCAACGCGACCATGTCGCACTGTTCCAGCAGGCCCACGCCGCGATCCAGCGCTGGCTTGCGCAGGTGCAGACCGCTACCGACCTGGCCGACGATGAGTCCCTGTGGTTTACGCATGAGCAGCAGCAGGCACTGCTGCGGGCGCGCCCTGACCTGCCGCTCGATGAGGACGCACTGTGGGCGGTCTTCGATGACGCCGAGCTGCGCAGTGCGTTGGACGGCGATCCCTCGGCCATCGAAGAAGCCCTGATGCTGTGGCTGGCCGACTGGCCGGCCCTGTGGGCGCGCCGCAATGAAGCGCATGAGGCGCGCGAGTTGATCGCCTGCCGGCCCCTGCTGGACCGTGTTGAAAGCCGCCCGCTCACCGACGAGCAGGCCCGTGCGGTGATCTGCTTTGACAGCCGCGTCCAACTGGTGGCGGCAGCCGGTTCCGGTAAAACCTCGACCATGGTCGCCAAGGCGGCCTACGCCGTCGAGCGCGGCCTGGTCGCGCCCGAGCGCATCGTCATGCTTGCCTTCAACAAGGATGCCGCTACGGAACTGCAGGCGCGTGCCGACCGCGCCTTTCAGCGTCTCGGCCTGGGCGAGGTGCGGGTGGAAGCGCGCACCTTCCATGCGCTGGGCCGGCACATCATCGCCCAGGCCACTGGGCGGATGCCGCAGGTCCCCGAGTGGGCCGTCGATGCCACGCAGGGGTTCCATCGGCTGGCCGAGATCATCGACGCGCTGAAAGACCGCTCCCTCCACTTCCGCACGCAGTGGGACATGTTCCGGCTGGTGTTCGGCCGTGATCTGCCCGTCATCGGCGGGCCCTTGGAGGCCGAAGAATGGGACAAGGACGGCCAAGGGTACGTGCGTACCTTGCAGGGCGAGCGCGTGTGCAGCATCGAGCACTGCGTGATCGCCGACTGGCTGTTCTACAACGGCGTGGCGTACACCTATGCACGGCGCAACACATTCGATGCCGGGACCGATGCGTACCGCCAGTACCGCCCGGATTTCCACTATCCGGGCATCGCGCTGTATCACGTCCATCTCACCCCGGAGGGACACGACCAGGCGCCGGCCGATCACGGTCGCGCTCCGGTCACTGGCCATGGCATCGAGCGGGTCCAGACCACCTCTCACCAGTTGCGGACCGGCGATCTGTTCGTGCGGCTGGGTGAGGCCTTGTCACAGGGTGGCATCGAGCTGGACCCGAATCCCGACCGCGAGCTGCCTGACGGCGGTGCAACGCCGATGCCGGACACCGAGCTGATCGGCCTGGTCCGCACCTTCATCAGCCACGCCAAGAGCAACGGCCTGCAGGTAGAGGACATGGTCGAGCGTCTGCGCCGCCTGCCCGACGATCACTTCAAGCACCGCTACCGGCTCTTCCTCGAACTCATCATCCCGATCCTGGACGGCTGGGACGATGCGCTGGTCGCTGAGGGCGGCATCGACTTCGAGGACATGCTCAACCAGGCCGCCGAACACCTGGAACAAGGCCGCTATATCGCGCCGTTCGATCTGGTGATGGCCGACGAATTCCAAGATGCCTCGCGCGCCCGTGCACGGCTGTGCCGTGCGCTGGTACAGGCGCCGGGCAAGCATCTGTTCGCGGTCGGCGATGACTGGCAGTCCATCAACCGGTTCGCCGGCGCGGACGTCTCGGTGATGACCGGCTTCGTGGACTGGTTCGGCCAAGGACAGGTGCTCAAGCTCGAGCAAACCTTCCGCTGCCCGCAGGCGCTGTGCAATGTCTCCAGCGCGTTCGTGTCACGTAATCCGGCGCAGATTCCCAAACAGGTCCGTTCGGTGACGCCCGCGCATGGGGCGGTACTGCAGGCCTTCCAGGTGGCCTCGCGCGACCGGCTGGCCGGCGCGGTGGAGCAGTATCTGGCGCAGTTGCACCAGCAGTTGCTGACGGGCCAGGTGCCGCCAGGGCGCGATGGAAAAGTCACAGTGTTCGTGCTCGGCCGTTACAACGCCGACCGCGCGTTGCTGCCGGCCACGTGGCGCGCACGCCATGGGCAGCATATGGAGGTCAGCTTCCTCACCGCGCACCGCTCCAAAGGTACCGAGGCGGATTACGTCATCCTGCCCGGCCTGCTGGATCGGCGCTTTCCCAACACGCGGGCCGACGACCCGGTGCTGACCCTGGCGATGCCCGAGAGCGATGCCTATCCGCTTGGCGAGGAGCGTCGCCTGTTCTACGTCGCGTTGACACGTGCGCGCCGCTCGGTAGCGATGTTCACGGTGCAGGGGCGCCGCTCGTCGTTCCTGACCGAACTGGTCAACGATGGTGCGGTACGGGTGACCTCGATGGCCGGCGACGCGATTCACGAGCAGGCGTGCCCGGCCTGCAGCGTGGGCGTGATCGTGCCGCGGACCGGGCCGTACGGCGCGTTCCAGTCGTGCTCGGGGTATCCACGCTGCGAGTACAAGCCGCCGAAGGTGAGCGGGCCGGCAAACACCGATCCTCGCGCCTATGGCTAGATCAACCGGCAGTCGACACGCGCCAGGTCAGTGCGAGGCAGCCGCCAACTGGGCATCGATCTGTTCAATCAGCACCCGCCGCTCCGGAACGCCGGGCATCACCCGCACCAGATTGCGGACCATGCGCAGGTCCTGCTGCCAGCCCAGCTGATCGCTCAGCGCATGCAGGGCACGCGCGTGCCTGGTGTGCCCGGGTCCCTTGATCGGCACCGCGCGGGACGGCGCCAACCGCGGCACCGCCTCCAGTTGCATGCGCAGGCGACGCACCCTGCGGCGCCAGCGATGCAGGTCGTCGGCATCGTGGCTGCGTGTCGCGCGCTTCTCCGCCTTCTGCGTACGCCGTTCACTGCGCGCCAGCCCCTTGCGGATATCACTGCCTCTCAGGGATTCCCATGGCTGCGCCTGGAGATCGGTCGCGATACGCAGCAGGGCCGCCTGGCGGCGTGCAAAGGCAGGATCGCGCGCCAGCACGCGGGCGAGGACCGCCTCGCGCCGCGCGGTCAAGCGCATGCACACCGCCTCCCACCGTTGGTCGGGCTGCGCTGACGCCAGCCGTGCGCAGGTTTCCACCACCACGTGCGCGTCACGCAACGCCGAGAGGCCATCTCCCAGCCGACGCAGCGCGGCGTCCGCCGCGGCTGTCTCGAGCGCGCTGCTTTCCAGCAACGCCAGCAGGGCACGAAGGCGCCGGATGGTCTTGCGCGCCCGGTGCACCGCCTCGTGCACCTCCGGCGTGCGCTCAAATGCGTCGGCGATGGCCTTGCACTCACCGTGTGCCAGCGCACGGGCGGCAGGACCGATCTCAGGTGGCGTCATCGCGGTCTCCCCTGGGGGCGTCCGGCGATTGTACTCATGCCGTCGCGCGAGGTCCGCTCAGCCCGGATTGAACATCTGCCGCACGCCCCGGAGCAGCTCGTTCACGCTGAACGGCTTGGGCAGCAGGGACATGCCCTGCCCGAGGAACTCGTTGCGGACCACCGCGCTTTCCGTATAGCCGGTCACGAACAGCACCGGCAGATGGGGGCGCAATGCCCGCGCCGCATCGGCGAGCTCGCGGCCGTTCATGCCGGGCAGGCCCACGTCGGACAACAGCAGGTCCAGCTCGCGGTCCGAATGCAGCTCCAACAGGGCCTGCTGCGCATTGATGGCCTCCACGACCTGGTAGCCGGCCTCGACCAGCATCTCCCGGACCATCATGCGTACCGAATCGGTATCGTCGACCAGCAGAATCCGCTCGGCACTGCCACGGGGCAGTTGTGCAGGCGCCGATGGGTGCGCTGCGGCGGGCTGGAGCTGCCCCTCGGGCAGCAGCAGCTCGATCTCCGTCCCCTCGCCGCGCTCGCTGGCGATGCGCGCACTGCCACCGGACTGACGCGCGAACCCGTAGGTCATCGACAGCCCCAGACCGGTCCCCTCGCCCTGCGGCTTGGTGGTGAAGAACGGCTCGAACACCTTGGTCAACAGCTCTGCGGGGATGCCCACGCCGTTGTCGAGCACGGTCACGGTGATGTAGTGGCCAGGTGCCAGCTCATGGTCGCGCTCGATCTCGGCACGCCCGGCGCGGATGCGGATCAGGCCTTGGCCGGCCAACGCATCGCGGGCATTGATGACCAGATTGAGGATCACGTTCTCGAACTGGTTCGGGTCGGCCACCGCAATCAGCGGTTCAATGCCCAGTTCCAGCTCAAGCTCGATGTTCTCACCGATCGACCGCTGCAGCATGTCTTCCAGCGAGCGCACCCGCGCCACGACATCGAAGGTCTGCGGGTCGAGCGGTTGTTTGCGGGCAAAGGCGAGCATGCGCTGGGTCAGCGCGGCCGCACGGTGTGCCGAGCCGGTGGCGATCTCGACGTAGCGGGACGCCTTGTCCCATTTGCCGCTGGAGGCGGCGATCTCGATCATGTCCAGCCCGGAAATGATCGTGGTCAGCAGATTGTTGAAATCGTGCGCGATGCCGCCGGTGAGCTGACCCAGCGCGTCCATCTTCTGCGCCTGCATCAACTCGATTTCAGTGCGCTCGCGCTCAGCGATCTGAAAGGCGAGCTCGGAGGTCGCACTCTCCAGTTCCTGCCGCTGTTCATTGGCGCGCGCATGCTGTTCAGTGGTGTCTTCGATCAGCACCAGCCCCTGCCCGGCGGCCTGGTACGGCGTCACCCGCCATTCCGTCATGCGGGTGGCGCCACCGACACGAAGGCTGAAGGTGCCCTGCCAGCGCTCGCCTTCGGCCAAGGCCACTTTCAACGCGCTGAGCGGAGCGACCTGGTCCTGCAACAACTGATCAAGCTGCCCCGGCCCCACCTGCTGGCCCAGCAGGCGGGTAAAGGCATCGTTGGCATCGTGGGCATTGAGCGAGGCATCCAACACCGCGATCGGGGCATTGATGTGCCGGAAAATCTCGCGGAAGCGTGCCTCGGTCTCGCGCAACGCCTCCTCGGCGCGGCGGGCGCGCAGCAGACTGCGCAGCGTGGCCAGCAGCACGTCCGGATCGACCGGATGGATCAGATACGCATCCGCGCCCGCGTTGAGGCCGGTGATCATGTCACCGGTGGCGATCGACGCGGCCGAGACATGCACTACCGGCAGCAACTGCAGCCGGCTGTGTTCGCGCAACTGCCGCACCACATCGAACCCGCTCATGTCCGGCAGATTCACATCCAGCACCAGCGCGCCGAAATCATGCTCGGCCAGCCGTGCCAGGCCCTCACCGCCGGTACCGGCTTCCTCCACATGGAACCCGTGGTGCTCCAGCACGCGGCGCACCGCGTAACGGGTCGCCACGTTGTCATCCACGACGAGGATGCGATCAGGAATCGCCATGCACGGCCTCCGTGGCCAGGGTCAGCGGCAACACGACGTAGAAATGCGAGCCGGTACCGATTTCGCTCTCGACGCCGACATGGCCACCGAGCAGCTCGGCAAAGCGCTTGCACAGCGACAGCCCCAGCCCGGTCCCGCGCAGGCGCTTCTGCAGCGGGGTATCGACCTGCACGAAATCCTCGAAGAGGGTCGACTGCAGTTCGGCCGGTATGCCGATACCGGTATCGCGCACGCTGAAGCGCACCGCGTTCTCACCCTCCAGCTGGGTCGATACCACCACCTGGCCGCTGGGCGTGAACTTCAGCGCGTTGGAAATGAAATTGCGCAGGATCTGCGCCAGCTTCTTGTCATCCGTGTACAGCATCGGCATCACTGGCGGGTCCTCGAACAGCAGGTCCACCTGATTGCCTTCCACCAACGGGCGGAACATGCCACGCAGTGCCGAGAACAGGTCCATCAGATCGAACCAGGCCGGCGAGATGGTGATGCGCCCGGCCTCGATCTTGGCCAGATCCAGCAGGTCGTCCACCATCTCGCGCAGCTCACTGGTGGAGGCGCTGATGAAACGCACCTGTCGGCGCTGCTCCGCGGTCAGCGGGCCATCCATCCCATCCTCCAGCAGCCGCGTCATGCTCAGGATCGAGCCCAGTGGCGTGCGGAACTCATGGCTCATGTAGGACAGGAACCGGCTCTTCAGCTCGGACACCTCACGCAGCTGCTCGGCCTGCTGATCCAGCTCGGCGTACAGCGCCAGCACGCCCTGATTGGTTTCATCCAATTCAGCGCGCAGCGCATCGGCTTCCAGGCGCAGCTGCTGCAGCTCCTGATCATGGGGTGAGGCGCTCAATGCAGGTCTCCAAGACGCAGGGCAACGATGCCGGCGTCATCCCGGCCACGATCGAAATCCCGGTGCAGCACCGCCACGATCAACGCGGGGTGGCGGTGGAACAGGCCGGGGTAGTCGCGCAGGCTCCAACGCGCCTGCAGTCCATCACTGTGCATGACCAGCAGCGTGCCTGCCGCGGCGTGAAAATGGAATGGTTGTGCCTTGCGGTACTGCACCCCGACGATGCCCGGGTGCGAGGCCATTCCGCGTGAGCCGGTGGGCTCGCACAGGCTGGCGGCAATGTTGCCGATGCCGGCGAACTCCACCTGACCGCTCGCCACGTCCACGCAGGCCACCGCTGCCGCACCGCCGCGGGTGCCGGACATGCCCGCGTGCAGGATGCCGATCAAGGCCGGTGCCCCAGCGGCAGACGCCTGTGCAACGGCCGCCACACCGGCCTGCGCCGCATCGGCGGCGGGCAGCCCATGCCCCAGCCCGTCGATCACGGTGACCGCCACGGTGTGTGCATCGGCACGCAGATGCCAAGCATCGCCACAGGCCAGCTCGTGGCGCATCGGAATCCGCAGCGCACCGTAGGGCACGTCGATATCGCCAGGCGCACGGCTGGCATAGATGCGCGCCACCACAACGGCACCTTTGGCATCGGACCAGGCATCCAGCACGGTGGCCTGGCGCTGGATCGCGCCCAGCCCCAGCCCTTGGGTGCCGCCTGTCGAATAACCGTCCGGAAGACACTCGGCCAACGAGAACCCGGGACCGCCATCCACCGTCACCAGCTCCACCCCGTTGCCGCCGCGACCGCACACTGCGGACAGGTACATGCGGCCACCGCGGCCGTGCTTGAGCACATTGGTGGCCATCTCGGTGGCCACCAATGCCGCACGGCCGGCGTCCATTTCGTCCAGGCCGACATGATCGGCCAGCGCCAGCGCTTCGCGCCGGGCCTGCCCGACCTGTGAGGATTCCTCGACCACCACGATCCGCGTCACCTGGCCGCCGAAGTTCAGCTCCATTTGGTGATCGTGATACGGGTGCCCTGCCCCGGTGCACTCTCCAGTTCGAACTCATCCACCAACCGGCGCGAACCGGACAGGCCCAGGCCCATGCCGGAGCCGGACGACCAGCCATCGGTCAGGGCCTGTGCGACATCCGGGATGCCAGGACCGTCATCGGCGAACACCAGCCGTACGCCCTTGCGCAGTCCCTTCTCGACCACTTCCCAGCCCATGGTCCCGCCGCCACCGTAGATGACGGCATTGCGCGCCAGCTCGCTGGCCGCGGTGACCAGCTTGGTCTGGTCGATCAGGCGCAACTTGCACGCCACGCAGATCTGCCGCGCGGCCTGGCGGGCGAGCACGACATCCTGCTCGATACGGATCGGCAGCGAACCACTGGAAGCACTCATAAGGCGGCGTCGTCTTCGTCGTTACGCTGCAGCAGCTTCATGCCCCGCTCCACATTCAATGCGGTGCGCACGCCACTGAGGGTCAGGCCCAGCTCGACCAGGGTGATGGCCACCGCAGGCTGCATGCCGACCACCACCGTGGTGGCATCCATGATCCGGGCCAGCGATGAAATCGTGGCGATCATCCGCCCGATGAACGAATCAACGATATCCAGTGCGGAGATGTCGATCAGCACACCGCGTGCAGAGGTGCTGCGGATCTTTTCCGTGAGATCGTCCTGCAGGGTCAGCGCGAGCTGGTCATGCATGTCCACCTGGATGGTCACCAGCAGCAGATCGCCCATCTGCAGGATCGGAATGCGCTCCATCTCAGCGGGCGGTCCGGGTAACGGTCTGGCCGGTGCGCTTGAGCGCCAGCGCCAGTGCGTCGGCCAGGTTGGCCTTGGTCACGATCCCCTGCAGGTCCAGCCCGAGGTGGACGATGGTCTGGGCGATCTGCGGACGAACACCGCTGATGATTGCGTCAGCGCCCATCAACCGGATCGCGGTGACGGTCTTCAGCAGATGCTGGGCCACCAGCGTATCCACGGTCGGGACGCCGGTGATATCGATGATGGCGATTTCCGAACCGGTATCCACGATCCGCTGCAGCAGCGATTCCATCACCACCTGGGTGCGCTGGGAATCCAGCGTGCCGATCATCGGCAATGCCAGCACACCGTCCCACAGCTTCACCACCGGCGTGGACAGCTCGAGCATCTCTTCCTGCTGGCGCTGGATCACGTCTTCGCGGGTCCTCTGGAACACGGTGACCGTGTGCAGACCCAGCTGATCGATCAGTTCAGAGATCGCCCACAACTGATCGCCCAGCTGGGCCGGATCGTCCGCGTATGCCTGCTGGATCACCTCGAACAGCGGTCGCTTCAGCGAGAAGATGAAGCTGGCGGTTTCCGAGGAGTTGAACCCCTTCAGCACGCGCTCGCGCGACAGCTCCTCCAGGAACCGCCGGACGTCCTGCCACTCGGACCGAGCCACGGAGCTCACGTCGGCCGGGGACAGCGCCTCCAGAAACAGGCGCCAGAACTCGCGGACCTGGGTATCCAGCTCACGGGAAGAAAGGCGGCCGTCCTGTGCCTGGCCGGAACCGGCGAGAGTGCCGGCCCACGCGGCCAACAAGGGCTCCTGAAGGCTGCGGATGAGATCAATCGTGCGCTGCTGCAAAGCCGCCATGGAAATGTCCTGGAAGATGAGGGAACACCGGATGCGCTGGCGACCCATCACCCCTATGAATGGGGGCCGCAATCTCGAAAGCTTAAATGAATTCAGGAAGATTGGGCATCAGGGGTGATGCTGAAGATGTGAAGACGATCTGCACGTGGCTGACTGGTTCATGCAGCCGCCGTGCTGCGCCATGTTCATGCGATCAATCCGCCGCCCTGCAAACGCATCAGGCCGCCCGAAGGCGGCCTGATGAGGGGGTGCTCAGCGCAACAGCGCGAACAGGAGCAAGAGCGGAATCGGAATACCCAGCATCCACAACAGAATGTACTTCATGGTGTTTCCTCCTTAAGGATGGTCAGGCTCACAGGTCGCGGCGGCGGCCGCCCCAGGTAGCACTCAGGCTGGCGATGAAGGCACCGATCAGCAGCGTGATGAACAGCCACAGCGCGGCATACGCGGTTGCCTTGCGTGCATCGTCCGCCGCCTGCTTGGCCTGCTGCTTGGCGTTGTCCAGTGCCGCACGCAGGCGCGTCTGCACATCGGTCACGCGGGCCTGCGCTTCGGCTTGGCTCATGCCGGTCTGTGCCGCCACCAGCTGGGCCAGGTACTGCGTATCGGCCGGGTCCATCGTGTCGGACTTCAGGCTGTTGAGGATGATGCGGTTGACCTCGGTACGCACCTCACGGCTGTCCGGGCGACGGTCGGCACCCGGCATCGGGCGCGGCGGCGGCGCACCGTTGGCAACCGGTGCCGGGGGAGCGAGGGCGGGCGCATCGGCCGGACCGGCGGGACCGGCCGGCGGCGCCGGCTGCGCTGCGGCCGGATTGGCACGGAACAGCGAGTCCACCCAGTACTGCACGTCGCCCTCATCGCTGCCCATCGCCGCAGAACCTGCACCTGCGGCGGCAATACCGCCCGCGGTCGAGGCCGCAGCGCCGGCAGTGGCACCGGCCACCTTGGCACCTGCACCAAGAATGCCGCCGATCGCCGACGTCAACAGCGCAGCGGTCAGCAAGGTAGCCACGGCCCACGACACGAACCCATGTGCGGTATCGCGGAAATAGGTTTCATCGCCGTGGAGGTTGCTCCACTTCGTCCGCAGGCGGCCGGCCAGATAGCCGCCCAGGCCGGAGGCTGCGATCGCAGTGAAGGTCAGCCAGGCAATACTGGACCAACCGAACGTTTCAGCGGTCACCCCTTCAAACGACCAGGGCGACACCGACGACAGGCCCAGGCCCACACCAAGGATGACAAGAATCAGCGAGAGCGCAGCGGCGGCGATCGCACCGGCCAGAATCGCGCCCCACGACACTGCGCTGTCGCGCGGAATATCCACCACCGGCGGTGGGGTGACCACGGCCACGGTCGCTGCGGCGACGGGCTCGGGGTGGGCGTAATCGCCTCGGGTATTCATAGCAGGTGACACTCCTTTTCAAGCACTGCGGACGCAGCGCGCACCGGCAGGCTGCGCCTCAGGTTGTGAAATACGCGAGAGGCTGAAAACAAGACGGTGTGGATGCTGGGCCGGGATAACACCGGCACTCGCCCGTGCGATGGATGGCGCAGGATGTGCATGGACGGCACACGGCGCTGATATCAAAACGGTTATCAGCCTGCCATCGTCGCGCCGCTGAATATGCTGATGAAGATGCGTTCCAAGCCGCGATGAACTTTTACGACAATCACGTGGCAATAATCCCATCACGCCATGGATGGCACAGGACCGGCCACGGACGGCCATTCTGCGGATGCAGTGGAACGGGGGCTGCATCGCCGGCGACTTGGCGCGACCAAGGGGATTATCTGGAAGCACTCTCATGACACTGGCATTATCCGGTCGCGTCGTCGCGACCCTGTTCCTCGCCTCAAGCCTCTTGTTCGCTGCGCCCGCATCTGCTGCAGCGAAAGCACCGTTCCCCGCCGAAGGCATCTGGCGGGGCGAGTTCACCATCGATGGCGACCCGATTCCCTTCAATTTCGAAGTGAAGGGCAAGCGTGCGCAGGACGCGACCTTCACCCTGCTCAACGGCGCGCGCACGGACAAGTTCAAGGTCACACCGCGCGATGACGGGACGTTCTCGGTGCGGATGAACACCTACGATGCCGTACTGGAGGGCAAGGTGTCCGAAGATGGAAAGCACCTCGCCGGCCAGTACAAGGACCTGGTGCCCAGCCGCAACGGTGCGCGCAACCTGGCCTTCACCGCCGAACACGATGCAGCCTGGCGCTTCGTCAAACCCGGCCAGGACGAGGCACCGGCGGCAGACCTCAGCGGCAAATGGGCCGTGCAGACGATCGACAAGGCCGCCCGCCAGGACAAGCGCAACCAGGTCGCCCTGCTCAAGCAGGAAGGCAATCGCCTCTCCGGCGTGTTCATGACCGTCGTCGGCGATACCCGCGAGCTGGAAGGCACCGTGCAGGGCGACCGTTTCTACCTGTCCGGCTTCAGTGGGCCCAGCCCGCTGCTGATCCGCGGCACGATCGATGAGGACGGCAACATCCAGGGCGCATTCGGCAGCGGCATCTACAACGTGGTCAAGTTCGAGGCCGAGAAAAGTGACAAAGTGGAGCTGCCCGATCCGTACAAGCTCACCTTCCTCAAGGATGGCCAGGAACGCATCGATTTCAGCTTCCCCGATCTGCAGGGCAAGCCGGTCTCGCTGCAGGACGACAAGTACCGCGGCAAGGTGGTGATCGTCGAAGTGATCGGCACCTGGTGCCCGAACTGCACCGACCAGACCTACTTCCTGGCACCGTGGTTCAAGCAGAACCAGCACCGTGGGGTGGAAGCGGTGGCCGTGGCCTTCGAGCAGGAAGACAACTTCGATTACTTCCAGAAGACCCTGACCACGTTCAAGGATTACTTCGACATCCGCTACGACATCGTATTCGGCGGCATCGCCGACAAGAAGGTGGCGACCGAGAAACTCAAGGGCCTGAACTATATGGCCGCCTTCCCGACCACGATCATCATCGGCCGCGACGGCAAGGTCCGCGAGATCTATACCGGCTATACCGGCACGGTCACCGGCGAGTATCACAAGGACTATGTGACCCGCTTCAACAGCCTGCTCGATGGGCTGATCGCCGAGCCGGATCCGTACGCCGTCAGCGCCGCCACACCGGGCACCGCAGCGTCCTTGGCGGTCGCTCCGTAATTCCCTGTGGCGGCCAGCACGCCTGGCCGCTGCTTCCCCTCCTGCACCGCACACCCCGCACGGCGTCTTCGTGATGCCGCGGGCGACTGCGCGCCACTGCCCAGAGACCTTCTCATGCGTCCTTCCCTGTTGCTGGCCCTGCTTGTCATCTCCAGCGCCCCCGCCGTGGCGAACGCCGCGCCGGTGACCTACCAGCTCGATCCCACCCACACCGACGTGCTGTTCACCTGGAACCACAACGGCTTCTCCTTCCCGACCGGCCGCGCGGCGATCAGCAGCGGCACGCTCATCTACGACGCGGCCAAGCCTGCTGCTTCGCAGGTACAGGTGGAGCTGCCACTGGCTGAGCTGGCCACCCACGTCCCGAAACTGGACGAGATCGTCAAGGGCGACAAGCTGTTGGATGTCGCCACGCACCCGCAGGCCAGGTTCCGCAGTACCTCGGTGGTGCCGCAAGGCACCGGTCGTCTGAAAATCACCGGTGATCTGACCCTGCATGGCGTCAGCCGCCCGGTCGTACTCGACGCCACCCTCAACAAGGTCGGCGAGCATCCCAGCCGCAAGGTCCCCACGATCGGGTTCAACGCCACGGCCGTCATCCGCCGCAGCGAGTTCGGCCTGACCGGGTTCCTGCCCAACATCGCCGACGAGGTGCAGCTGCGCATCACCACCGAGGGCCAGGGGGCGAAGGAGTGAATCGCAGCCTTGCTCCATGGGTCGCCGCGCTGCTGCTCATCCCGTTCGGCGCGGCCGCCGCCGATACCCCGAAGGTCGCCCTCGAGCCGCGCGTGGAAGCGCGCCCCGACGGCACCCGTGAACTGGTGATCGACGCCCACATCGAACCGGGTTGGATTCTGTATGCCTCCGATTTCGAGCAGCCGCAGATCGGCCCGCGGGCGGCGCGGATCAGCCTGGCGAACGGGGTGCAGACCGAAGGGCCGCTGCGCTCGGTAGATGCACGCGAAGGCCACGGCCGCAGCTTCGCCGGCGACTATCGCTACACCTACTTCAGCGAGCGTGGGCAGCTGCGTCTGCCCATCGCCGCAGGCAGCGCCCCGGTGAACGGCACCCTGCGTGCGCAGGTCTGCTTTGAAGAGAGCGGCCTGTGCGAACTGGTCCAGCAGGAGATCGCTGCGCGTTGAGCGCGGCACTGTCATGCGCCGTCCTGCCCGCTCCCTCGCCCTGCTGACCACACTGATCGGTGTTGCCGCGCTGGCGCCGGTGTTCTCGGCCGATGCGCCGACCTATGACGGCGACCTGAGCGACAACCCACGCGCCCAGCTCGGCCGGCAGCTGTTTTTCGATCCCATCCTCTCGCGTGATCGTACCGTCTCGTGTGCGAGCTACCATCAGCCTGTGCGCGCCTTCGCCGATGACCGCGCCGTCAGCCTGGGCGTAGAAGGCCGCGCAGGCACCCGCAATACCCCCAGCGTCATGAACAGCGCCGGCCGGACCCGGTTCTTCTGGGATGGCCGCAGCGAAACCCTGGAAGAACAGGCCTTGGGGCCGATCGCCAACCCGCTGGAAATGGACCTGCCGGTGGATGACGCCGTCGGCCGCCTGCTTGCCGATCCGACCTGGGTGGCGCGCTTCCAGGACACCTACAACGCGCCGCCCAGCCCGCGCACCCTGGGCCGTGCCCTGGCGGCCTACCAGAAGACCCTCAATACCGTGGACAGTCCTTACGACCGCTATGCACTGGGCCAGGAAGACGCGATCAGCGACGCCGCCAAGCGTGGCCGCCTGCTGTTCATCACCAAGGCGCAGTGCGTGAGCTGCCATGCCGGCGAGGACTTCACCTCGGACCGCTTCAAGAACATCGGTATCTACAACGGCCGCCAGTTCAACGACGAGGGTCGCGGCGGCATCACCGGCGATCCGGCGCAGAAAGGCGAGTTCAAAGTGCCGGGCCTGCGCAACGTCGCGCTGACCGCCCCCTACATGCACAACGGCATGTTCAACACCCTGCGCGAGGTGATCGTCTACTACGACGATCCCGGCAAGGTGATCCCCGATTCGATCGGCCGCGATGCGCAGCTGCGCGACCCGCTGCACCTGACCGAAGCGGAGATCGATGACATCGAGCAGTTCCTGCATACCCTCACCGACGATCGCTTCGCCGCCCGCACGACCTCCTCGACGGCCTCCCCGCCATGACGCTGCCCCACGTCCGTTTCGCCATCGTGCTGGCCATCGCGCTGTCCGTCACCCTGCCGATCGCCTCCCGCGCCGCCCCGCTGACCACCGCGCCGCCCGCGGGCCAAGTTGCACCTGCCTTGCAGTGGACGGATCTGGACGGCCGACGCGCGACGTTGGCGCAATGGCGCGGCCGCCCGGTCCTGCTCAACTACTGGGCCAGCTGGTGCGGGCCGTGCCTGAAGGAACTGCCCGATCTGCAGCGCTTCTCGCAGGCGCAGACGCCCCTGCCTGACGGCGTATACGTGGTCGGCATCGCCCTGGACGATATCGACGCCGCCACGGCCTTGCGCGACCAGCTTCAGCTCACCTACCAGCAACTGGTGGAGGGCGACGGCCCGCCTGGCACGGCGGCATCCTTCGGCAACCGCATCGGCACGCTGCCCTTCTCGGTCCTGATCGATGCGCACGGCAAGGTGCTGCAGGTCCACAACGGCCCGTTGCATCCGGCCGATCTCGCCCGCTGGGCCGCTGACGCGGGCGGGGCGCCGTGATCGGCATCGTGCGCCTTGCCGCTACGGGGCAACGCTGTTGTCCAGGCCAGTCGCGCCAACACACCTGCTGACCCGGCCGTTCCAGCGCCGACTTCCGGTGTGCATGTCTGCACCTGTGTCCATCTGTCCGCCGCCATCGCTGCCGCAGCGGCCCACCATTTCCCCGGGGGATCTTCCATGCTGTCCACGCACCATCGCCTGCCGCTGGTTGTCGCCGTCCTGTCGGCACTGTCGCTGCCCCTCACCGCCCACGGCGCGCCCGAGGTGGACGCCGCCACCAGCGTCAACACCGCCACCCTGGATACCGTCACCGTGACCGGCACCCGCGCGCAGGGCCGCACCGTGCGGGAGAGTGCCGCGCCGATCGATGTGCTGTCGGCCGAGGACATCCGCGCCGCCAACGCGACCAGCCTGCTGGATGTGCTCAACACCACGGTGCCGAGTTTCAACCTGCCGCTGGAAACCGGCGATCTGAACAGCATGGTGCGCGCCGGGCAACTGCGCGGGCTGAACTCCAGCCACGTGCTGGTGCTGGTGGATGGCAAGCGCCGCCACGCCACTGCACTGCTGGGCGCGGGCGGCTTTGGTGGCGCTGCCCCGGCCGATCTGGCCTTGATCCCCACCGGCGCAATCGAACGCATCGAGGTGCTGCGTGATGGCGCTTCGGCAATCTATGGCTCGGACGCGATCGCCGGCGTGATGAACATCGTGACCAACAAAGCCGCACGGGGGGGCAACGTCTCCTACCGCGATGGCACCTACTTCGCCGGCGATGGACGTTCGCGCGTGGTCCAAGCCGATGCGGGGTTCGGCATCGGCGATGGCGGCTACCTGCATCTGGCCGCCCAGCTGGACGACCAGCACGCCACCGACTACACCAGCCCCGCGCGCGACACGTTCCTGTACTACTTCCCCCGCAACGCCGCCGGCAATGCGATCCGGCCCGGCGGCAACCAGGCCAGCAACCCGACGCTGCCGGCCGGTGCCACGCCGGACCCGCGCGAAGCCTCACGCGACAACAACGCCTGGCGCAACCGCGGCATCCGCGCCTTCCGCACCAAGACCGCCACCGCCAATGCCAGCATTCCGGTGGCCGCGACGGTCGACGCGTACGGCCTGTTGACCCTCGCCCAGCGCGACGCGTGGGCACCGCAGAACTTCCGCCAGCCACTGCGCAACGAAGTCGTGCGTGCCATCGATCCGGATGGCTTCGCCCCTACCGAGCACATCGATGAGAACGATGGCGCGCTGACGCTCGGCCTGCGCGGCCAGCTCGGCCAGTGGGATTGGGATCTGAGCAGTGGCTACGGGCGCGATGCGATGGACATCAATCTGCACAACAGCATCAACCCGACCTACGGGCTGGACAGCCAGACCGACTTCTACATCGGCGACCTGCGCTACAGCGCCTGGACCCACAACCTGGACCTGCGCCGCCAGCTTCAGACGGCGTGGCTGGCCGCGCCGCTGGAGTTCAGTGCAGGCGCGGAATACCGCGACGAGCGCTACCGGATCGGGGCCGGCGATGTGCAGTCCTACACCCATGGCGGGCAGCGGGTGCTGGATGGACCGTATGCCGGCACGGTGCTGGGCATCGGCCTGGGTGGATCGCAGGCACTGCCGGGCTATCGGCCGGAGGACGCGGTGGATGTCAGCCGCAACAGCGGCGCGGTCTACGTCGGGGTCGCCGCCGATCTGGGCGCGCGCTGGCGCGTCGATCTGGCCGGCCGCCACGAGCGCTATTCGGATTTCGGCAGCGAGACCACCGGCCGTCTGTCCACCCGCTTCGCGCTGCATCCCCGGCTCGCCCTGCGCGGCACGATCAGCAACGGCTTCCAGGCGCCGTCGTTGGCGGCGCAGGCCTATCGCAACACCTCCAATGGCAACTTCTACACCGACCACATCCTGCAGGCCGGCTCGCCCCAGGCCATCGCCCTCGGCGCGCAACCACTTCGCCCTGAAACGTCCCGCAGCCTCAGCCTGGGCATCGTCGCCGAGCCGTGGCAGGGGGCCTCGCTGACCGTGGATGCCTACCGCATCGATGTGGACGACCGCATCGCGCTGTCCACCACCTTCCGCGAAGGGCTGTACCCGGGCTCGGGGGCGCTGGTCACCTCGGTAGGCCTGGGCGCCCAGGATGGCGTGCGCTACTTCATCAACGCTGCCGACACCCGCACCGAAGGCGTGGAGGCCACCCTGGAAGGCCGCTGGGACCTCGGGCGCGGTGGCAGCCTGCGCTGGACGCTGGCCAGCAGCCACACGCGCGCCAAGATCACCGGTCTGGCCCCCACGCCGCCAGTGCTGGCGGCCTTCAACGTGCCGGTGTTCAGTACCGGCTCGCAGAACGACCTGCTGTACAAGGCGCCCAGGTCGCGGCAGGTGCTGGGGTTGGACTGGACCCTCGGGCGCTACCGGGTCGGCCTGCGCCAGAGCCGTTATGGCGACATCCAGCGCTACGGCTCCCCCACCACCGTTGCCACCAGCGGCCCCTACGCCGGCCAGGCCGAGATCGCCTACGACATCGGGGGGTTGTGGATCACCGATCTGGAACTCGGTGCCACGCTTTCGCGCGGATGGGACGTATCCCTGAACGCCAACAACGTCTTCGACCGCAAGGTCACGAAACTGCCTGCGCCGCTGCTCGCGGCGAACGAGTATTACCGCTACGCCAATGGCGGCCCGATCGATGGCTCGGGGGGCCTGTGGTCGGCCACGGTGCGCTACCGCTGGGAGTGAGCTGCGCGTAGTGCAGGGAACCCCGTCGCATCCTCACAGATCAGGACCGTCGCCTATGTAAAAATAAAGGAACTGTGGCACACCGCGTCGCAGTGGACGGTGTGTGCTCCTGAGGGTCAGGCGGCGCCGTGCCATTCGAACGGTTTCCAGCACTATCAGGAGTCAATGAATGTCCTCGAGGAATTCCGGCGCAAGCGCCTTGGATCTGTCCAGCTGCGCGCGTGAGCCGATACGGACCCCGGGGGCGATCCAGCCCTACGGACTGGTCCTGGTCCTCGATCAGGCGACCTTGACCGTCAAGGCCCGTGCCGTTGCCCGGCCGGAGCTGCTGGAGCACCTGGGCGATCCGCTGGGCCAACCGCTGGATCACGTGCTGGACGGTACCCTTGCCCACTGCGGGCCGGTCCTGGCGGCGCTGCAGGACGGCGCCTCCCATTTCCTCGGCGCGTACCCGGTAGGGCGCGCGGGCAACCACCACACGGTGGCGCACCGGATCGGGACGGACATCATCGTGGAGCTCGAGGCGCCGGTCGCCGGCGAACCAGGCTCCCTGGAAGACCT
Source organism: Stenotrophomonas maltophilia (assembly GCA_002363385.1). GTDB lineage: Bacteria > Pseudomonadota > Gammaproteobacteria > Xanthomonadales > Xanthomonadaceae > Stenotrophomonas > Stenotrophomonas maltophilia_AN. The sequence continues at coordinate 1,571,896 of DEVL01000003.1, read as the reverse complement.
GTACCCCTCGATCCGCCGCTTCATGGCCGCCATCGAGCACGCGCCGACGACCCAGGCATTGTGCGAACTCGCTGCCGCGCATATCCGCGAGCTGACCGGCTTCGACCGCACGATGATCTACCAGTTCGACACGGACTGGAACGGCGCCGTAGTGGCCGAAGACCGCAACACGGTGCTGCCCTCCTACCTCGACCTGCGCTTCCCCGAATCGGACATCCCCGCCCAGGCGCGCGAGCTGTACCGGCAGAACCGGGTCCGGCTGATCGCCGACAGCCATTACACCGCGGTGCCGCTTGTGCGTGTGCCGGCCTTCGCCGATGCCCCGCCGACCGATCTCGGCCCGGCGATGCTGCGCAGCGTCTCCCCGGTCCACCTGCAGTACATGCGCAACATGGGCACCGGTGCATCGATGTCGGTCTCGGTGCTGTGCGAGGGTGAGCTGTGGGGTCTGATTTCCTGCCACAACCAGGTCGCGCGCCGGGTGCCCTACCACGTGCGCACGGCCTGCGAGTTCATCGGCCAGATCCTGTCGCTGCAGATCTCGGTGAAGCAGCGCGCGGTGCTGATCGAAGAACGCATCGCGCGCCGGGCGATCCAGGTCCGGCTGCTCGGGCGGATGGCCGGCGATACCGACTTCATGGCCGCGCTCGGCCGCGACCAGCAGAGCCTGCTCGCGCTGACCCAGTCCGCGGGTGCGGCGATCGTGCACCGTGGCGAGTGCATCCTGCATGGCGAGTGCCCGAGCCAGCGCCAGGTGATGCAGCTGGTGCAGTGGCTGACCGCGCAGCAGATCGAGGGCGACATCTTCTGCACCGACACGCTGCCACAGGACTGGAAGGAGGCCGAGGCCTTCGCCGGTGTGGCCAGTGGCGTGCTGGCCATCTCGATCTCGCAGATCCACGACAGCTTCGTGATCTGGTTCCGGCCGGAGGTGGTCCGCACCGTGCGATGGGGCGGCGACCCGCGCAAGGAAGAGACCGGTCAGCCGCTGTCGCCGCGCACCTCCTTCGAGGGCTGGAAGCAGACCGTGCGCCAACAGTCGCTTCCCTGGAACGATGTGGACCGCGATGCCTCGCTGGAGCTGCGCGCGGCGATCGTGGACATCGTGCTGCGCAAGGCCGAAGAAATGGCCGCGTTGAACGAACAGCTGCTGCGCAGCAACAAGGAGCTCGAAGCGTTTTCCTATTCGGTGAGCCATGACCTGCGTGCGCCCTTCCGCCACATCGTGGGCTACTCGGAGCTGTTGTGGTCCTCGGCCGGCGAGAGGTTGAACGATTCAGAAAAGAGATTCCTCGAGACCATCGTGGAGTCGGCAAAATCAGCGGGAACGCTGGTGGATGACCTGCTCAGCTTCTCGCAGATGGGCCGCTCGACGATGGGCCAGATCGCGATGGACATGACCGCCCTGGTGGATGACGTGCGCCACAAGCTCGACATGGAATACACCGGCCGCGCCATCGACTGGCAGATCGCGGGCCTGCCCAGGGTGCTGGCCGACCCCGGCATGCTGCGGCTGGTCTGGCAGAACCTGCTGGCCAACGCGATCAAGTTCACCCGGGACACGGCCGAGCCACGCATCCAGATCGGGCACGAACGCAACGACACGGAGGACATCTTCTTCGTGAAAGACAACGGCTGCGGTTTCGACATGCGCTATGTGGACAAGCTGTTTGGCGTGTTCCAGCGGCTGCATCACGTCGATGAGTACGAAGGCACCGGCATCGGCCTGGCCAACGTGCACCGCATCATCACCCGCCATGGCGGCCGGACCTGGGCCGAAGGCCAGGTTGGCGCCGGTGCGACCTTCTATTTCACCATCCCCTTTGTTACTGGAGACCACCTATGAGAGATCTGCGACCGATCCTGCTCGTAGAAGACAACCCGAATGACGCAGAATTGACCATGGCAGCGCTTGCACGCTGCCAGCTGCTCAATGATGTGACCCATGTGCGCGACGGCGTGGAAGCGCTGGAGTATCTCCGCTGCCAGGGTCGTTATGAAGGCGCCATGCACGGCGGGCCCGTGGTCGTGCTGCTGGATTTGAAGCTGCCCAAGCTCAATGGCCTGGAAGTGCTCAAGGAAATCCGCACCGACCGCGCGCTGAGCAGCACCCCGGTGGTGATGCTGACCTCCTCACGCGAAGAGCAGGACCTGATCCGCAGCTATGAGCTCGGTGTCAACGCGTTCGTGGTCAAGCCGGTGGACTTCAAGGAGTTCCTCGAGGCCATCCAGGGCTTGGGCATGTTCTGGGGCATCACCAACCAGCCCCCGCCCCACGGCACTCTGTTTGGCGGGAAGAGTAGACAAGATGGCTGAGGCTGCCACAACAAAGACCATCAGGATTCTGATGGTCGAAGACAGTGCGCTGGATGCCGAGCTGATCACGGCCCAGCTGCGACGCGCCGGCCTGCCCTTCACCTTCGAACGGACCTGGTCCCACGATGGCCTGGTCCAGGCGCTGGACGCTGGCGGCTTCGATGTGATCCTGGCCGATCACGTGCTGCCCGGGTTCGACGGCGATGCCGCGCTCGCCCTGGCCAGCGAGTTGGCCCCCGAGATTCCCTTCATTTTCGTTTCCGGCACGCTCAGTGAAGAGCTTGCCGTGAAAGCCCTCAAGCGCGGTGCCCGCGACTACGTGGTCAAGTCGCGTCTGCAGCGCCTGCCCGATGCCGTGGTCCGGGCCATCCATGAAGCCGACGAGCGCCGCCGCCTGCAGCGCGTGGAGGCCGAGCTGCACGACAGCCACCAGCGGCTGCGGCTGATCACCGATTCGCTGCCGGCGCTGATCGCCTACTTCGGGCACGACCACCGCTTCCGCTTCGCCAACAATGCCTACGTGGAATGGCATGGCCTGACGCCGGACAGCCTGGTCGGCAGGCACACCCGCGAGGTCATCGGCGAGGAGAGCTTCGCCGAGGTGCAGCGTCACCTTGAGCGCGTGCTGCGCGGGGAGAAAGTCAGCTTCGAAATGCTGTCCCGGCGCAGCATCGGCGAGCCACGCCACGCCCAGATCGACTGTGTCCCCGAGCTGGCGCCGGATGGGTCGGTCCTGGGGTATTACGCCATGGCGCGCGATATCAGCGAGCTCAAACTGGCGCAGTCACTGTTGACCGCCAGCAATGCCTCGCTCGAGCGCCAGGTGGGTGAGCGCACCGCCGAACTGCATCGCAGCGAGAGTCGCCTGCAGGCGCTGTTCGAGTCCAGCTTCCAGCACCAGAATCTGCTCAGTCTGGACGGGCGCATCATCGACACCAACTCCGCCTCGTTGGCTGCCATCCTGGCCGACAAGGAGGACGTCCGTGACGCCGTGTACTGCGAGTCGGCGTGGTTCGCCGATACCCCCGGCATACCCCAGGTCGTCTGCGCGGCCGTTGATCAGGCGGCGGCGGGCACTGCCTCCCGGCATGAGCTCGAACTGCGCCTGCCGACCGGCAAACGCGCCTTCGAGTTTTCCTTCCGGCCATTGCTCGATCACAACGGCCAGATCACCGCCGTGGTGTCTGAAGCGGTGGAAACCACGGCCCGTCGCCAGGCCGAAGAGGCGCTGCGGCAGAGCCAGAAGATCGAGGCGGTCGGCCAGCTGACCGGCGGCATCGCGCACGACTTCAACAACATCCTGACCGTCATCGCCGGCAACATCGAGTACGCCAAGATGTTGACCGACCGGCTGGGCGACACGGCCGGCAATTCGTCGCGCTCGCTGGACAATGCGATGAAGGGCGTGATGCGCGCGGCCAACGTCACCCAGCGCCTGCTGGCGTTTTCGCGCCGGCAGCCGCTGAAGAACATGCCGGTGGATCTCAACGAGCAGCTGCGTGGCATGCAGGACATGCTGCAGCGCTCGTTGGGCGAGCTGGTGCAGATCGAGATGGTGTACAGCCCGGATATCTGGTGCGTGGAGATCGACCCCAGCCAGCTGGAGGCCTCCGTCCTCAACCTGGCGGTCAATGCACGCGATGCGATGCCCGAGGGCGGCCGCCTCACCATCGAGGTCGACAATATCCATCTGGACGAGGATTACGCCGCGCAGCATCCGGACGTGCCCGCCGGCCAGTACGCCATGGTCCGGGTCCGCGACTCCGGCCAAGGCATGTCGGCCGAGGTGATGACACGGGTGTTCGAGCCGTTCTTCACCACCAAGGAAGTCGGCCGCGGTACCGGGCTGGGGTTGTCGATGGTATATGGCTTTGCCAAGCAGTCCGGCGGCCATGTGCTGCTGGATTCGACCGAGGGCGCCGGCACCACGATCACCCTGCTGTTCCCGCGCTCGGCCGCGGCGTTGCCCAGCGAGCGCCTCGCCGACGAGCAGGCGCTGAACGCCTACGAGGCGCAGGACGAGACGACCGTTCTGGTGGCCGAGGACAACGACGACGTGCGTGCCTACACCGTAGAGACGCTGCGCCAGCTCGGCTACCGCGTATTGGAGGCCCACGATGGCCCCTCCGCACTGCGCCTGCTCGAACGCCCGGAAGCCGAGGTGGACCTGCTGTTCTCGGATATCGTGATGCCGGGCATGTCCGGCTGGGCGCTGGCCAAGCAGGCACTGGGCCAACAGCCCGGCCTCCGGGTGCTGTTCACCTCGGGCTATCCCCGCGATATCGAGGCCAGTGGCGCGGTCGGCCGGAACATCGCCATCCTGCCCAAACCCTTTACCCGTACCGACCTGGCACGCTCGATCCTCGGCGCGCTTCGCGAGGATGACGGCGCCCCTTCGGGCAATGCGCTGAATTGAGCGGTGTATGGGAGCTGCCGACGGGGGCAGCTTCCTGGGACTCATGACGCCGATCTTCCGCGCGGTGCACGTCAGGCTAACAGGCGCGGGCGCTAAGGTGGACCTCCACGCAGACCACTGCATGCCACGAGGACGCTTGACCGCGATGACCGTTGTGACAGACCACCCGCGATGCCGCGTGCTTCTGGTCGAAGACGATGCACCCATCCGCGAGATGACCAAGGACATCCTCAACGAAGACGGCTTTGATGTCCTGGATGTTGGCGATGCCGAAACGGCGCTGGGGTGTCTGAAGCAAGGACCGTTCGATCTCCTCGTCTCCGATGTCGGGCTTCCCGGCATGGATGGCCGCGACCTGGCCACGCTCGCCACCACGCTCCACCCGGCCATGCCGATCCTGCTGGTCACCGGCTACGCCGGTCAGGCGGGTGCCCGCCCCGACTTCCTGGCCTGTGGCATCAAGCTGCTGCGCAAGCCGTTCACGCTCAGCCAATTGCTCAGTTCCGTGCGGGCGCTCGTCTAGGTGCCCGGAATGCGTTCTGCGCCGGCAGCAGACAGCAATGCACGCGTCCTGCGCTCCAGTTCGGTAGTGGTGAACGGCTTGGTGAGCACCTCCATACCCTCCTCCAACTGCCCCGCGCCTACGGCCGCCGACGCCGCATAGCCGGTGATGAACAACACGGGCAGCCCCGGGCGAACCTGACGCCCGGCATCAGCGACCTGACGACCGTTGAGCCCACCGGTCAGGCCGACATCGGTGATCAGCAGATCGATGGTCTCCTCCGAGCGCAGCACCTCGATCGCCTGCCCGCCCTCCGGTGCCTGCAGGACCCGATACCCGGCCCCACCCAGCACCTCGGTCAGCAGCGCGCGGATCGCCTCCTCGTCCTCGACGACCAGAATCGTCCCGACGCTCGGCGACACTCCTGAATTCATATCCTGTGTGCGTTCCTCTGCCGTCTCATCCACCGCTTCACCAAGGAACCGCGGCAGATACAGCTCCACGGTCGTGCCCTGCCCGACCTGCGAATCGATCCTCACTTGCCCGCCGGATTGCCGGGTGAACCCGTAGATCATCGACAACCCCAACCCGGTGCCCTGGCCGATCGGCTTGGTGGTGAAGAACGGCTCGAACACCTTTTCGATGACCGCCGCGTCCATTCCCGTACCGGCATCTTTCACTGCCAGGCGGATGTAGTCACCCGGCGGTGTATCCAGCGCTGCCGCTGCCGCCCCCCGCACCGTGACGTTCGCAGTACTGATGATGAGCGGCCCGCCGTCAGGCATCGCATCACGCGCGTTGATACACAGGTTCAACAACGCATTCTCCATCTGTGGCACATCGACCAGCACCGCCCAGGGATCGGAATCCAACTGCGTGGAGATCGAGATCGAGGGCCCCAGCGTTCGGGAAATGATATCCAGCATGCCGCGCACCATCGCATCGGCCACCACCGCCGTCGGCGCCAGCGTCTGCCGGCGTGAGAAGGCCAGCAGACGCTGGGTGAGCGCGGTGGCGCGCGAGGCACTGGACTGCGCCATCTCCAGGTAGCGCCCCACATCGTCATAACGCCGCTGATCGATACGCAGCTCCAGCAGTTCCAGGCCCACCGAGATGGCGGTCAGCAGATTGTTGAAGTCATGCGCCAGGCCGCCGGTCAACTGGCCGACCGCCTCCATCTTCTGGCTCTGCCGCAACCGCTCCTCGGCCACCTGCAGCTCGGCGCTGCGGGCCTGCACGCGCTCTTCCAGGGTCAAGGTCAGCTCACGCAGTTGTTCCTCGGCCAGGCGACGCTCGGTCACATCGGCGGCGGTGCCGAACCACTCGGTTACATCGCCCGCAGCATCCAGCAAAGGTACCGCCCGCATCTGCACCCAGCCCACGCTGCCGTCCGCGCGCAACGTGCGGTGTTCCAGTTCCAGCGGCTGACGATGCTCCATCGCACGTGCGATTGCCTGCTCCAGCAGGCGCATGTCATCCGGATGGACATACTTGTCCCGCCAATCGGTGATCGCCGGGAAACCTTCACTGGCCGGCTCCTCGCCCGTGGCCAGGATCTGCCGCATCTCACGCCAGTCGGCGGTGACCGCATACAGCGACTCGGAGGACGCACTCACCAGCGCGCCCAGGCGGCGCTCGCTGTGTACCAGCGCGGCACTGGCCCGTTGTTCCTCGGTACGGTCACCCAACACCTTGACGAAACCCAGCACTGCGCCATCTTCGCCGCGCAGCACGGTCATCGCGCCATTGGCCCAGAAACGCTCCCCGGACCGGCGCATCAACCAACGCTCGCCGCTGACACCGCCCGATTCGATCGAGACGACGCGATTGTGATGGAGACGCCCGGCCTGGATGTCCTCCGGTGTATAGATCACCTCGACGTTCTGGCCCAGCATCTCGGCTTCGGTCCAACCGAAGATGTGCTCGGCACCCGCGTTCCAGAGGGTCACCCTGCCCTCCAGATCGGAGGCCACGATCGCGTAGTCCTTGGCACTGTCGATGATCTGGCGATTGCGCGCCTCCACCCGCCGCATCGAGCGCTGCAGCTCGATGTGCGAGGTGACGTCCAGGCCCTGCACGAAGACACCGGCGGTGCTGCCATCCTCGCCGGCCACCGGCTGGAACACGATGTCCAGCATGCGCCTGGCCGACGACGGATCGGATGGGAAGGGCGCGTCGTACACCACTTCGTTGCCGATGTACGGCTTGCCGGTGCGATACACCTCATCCAGGATCGGCAGAAAGCCCTGCTCGACGATCTCCGGCAGCGCCTCGCGAATCGATTTGCCAAGCACGTGGCGGTTGCCGACCAGCCGCTCGTAACCGGGATTGGCCAGCTCCACGCGATGCTCAGGCCCACTCAGGAACGCCATGAACATCGGCGACTTGTCGAACAGTGCGATGAGACGCTCGTTCTCACGGGCCAGGCGCTGCTGGGCCACGATGATGTCGGTGACCTCGTTGGTCACGCAGAACGCACCGCCTACGCTGCCGTCGTCCAGATAGATCGGCGAGAAGGAAAAGGTCCACCAGGTATCTTCCGGCTCACCGCGGCGGCTCATGGAAATGGGCAGGTTCTCGTAGCGCGACGCGCTGCCCGCAAATGCCGCCTCGATCGGGACTCGCACCGCATCCCAGGCATCAGCCCACAGCTGCCTCAGCGGGGCGCCCAGCGCTCCCTCCAATCGAGGCCCCAGAATCGGGCTGTAGGCGTCGTTGAAGAAGAACGTCAGATCCTCGCCCCAGACCACATACATGCTCTCGGGCGAGGCCAAGATCAGGTTGATGGCGTTGCGAAGCGCCCCGGGCCAGGTTTCGATTGGCCCTACGGGCGTGGCCTGCCAATCGAATGCCCGCACCTGCTCGGCCAGCGGACCGGTGCCGCCCGGGAAACGCCCTGCCCGTCCGCTCACGCAGACCCCCACGGCATCGGCGGTATGCGCGCACCGCGCACCGGCGCGACAGAGAAGGGACGGACAGACATCATCGGGGCACCAGACCTTGAACGGAAGGCATTGCAGAGCGCGGGACGTAGCGGCGGGCAGCGGGCAGCGGGCGGCCGACCGTAACGGAGGAGCAATCTACGCCACCGCCTGCAATTCTGCGTCAACGCGGTGGCCGGTGGAATCCCCGCGCCGATGCCCGTCCGGCCACGGCCTGCACGCGGCCGGGACAGCCGGTTGAGGATGATGCGCTTCTCCCCCTCCCCTGCGCTCCGCCATGGCCAAGCCAACCGGCTCCCGTCTCGTCATCTACGCCGCCCTCGCCGGCAACCTGGCCATCGCCATCGCCAAGTTCATCGCCGCCGGCATCTCGGGCAGTTCAGCGATGCTCAGCGAGGGCGTGCACTCGCTGGTGGACACCATCAACGAGCTGCTGCTGTTGTACGGCCTGCGCCGGGCCGAGCAGAAGCCTGACACCACCCATCCGTTCGGTTACGGGCGTGAGTTGTACTTCTGGAGCTTCATCGTCGCGCTGCTGGTGTTTGCCGCGGGTGCGGGCGTTTCGGCCTATGAAGGCATCCAGCACATCCGCAACCCGGAGCCAGCCACCAATCACCTGATCAGCTACGTCGTGCTGGGCGTTTCCCTCGTGTTCGAGGGCACCTCCTGGTGGATCGCGCTGCGCGAGTTCCGCGCCACCAAAGGCGCGATGGGTTACTTCGAGGCCTTCCGCCGCAGCAAGGATCCGTCCACCTTCACGGTGTTGCTGGAGGACAGCGCGGCCCTGCTCGGCCTGGGCTTCGCACTGATCGGCCTGCTGGCCGCGCAACTGCTGGACATGCCGATCCTGGATGGCGTGGCCTCGCTGTGCATTGCCGGCGTGCTGGCCGTCACCGCCTTCCTGCTGGCGCGCGAAACCAAGGGCCTGCTGGTGGGCGAGCCTGCGCACCCCAGCGTGGCCAAGCGCATCCTCGCCGTGGCCACCGGGGATGCCGATCTGCGCCGCGCCAATGGTGTGACCACCATGCAGATGGGCCCGGACCAGGTGGTCGCGATGCTGAGCGCGGAGTTCGAGGATGATCGGACGACGCCGCAGATCGAGGCGTGCATCACGCGTATCGAAAAGGCGGTGAAAGCGGAGTATCCGGAACTGGTGGCACTGTTCGTGAAGCCGCAGACGCCGGAGGTGTTCCAGGCGCGCAAGGCGGCGTTGGGGGATCCCCACTCTCCAACCTGAAACGCACGAACACCAGCACGACACCATCACAGCCGCCGGTGGATGCTCACTCCACCCCACTCCCTCAGGACCAACGATGCCCCATGCACGTCCCTTCGTTGTCCATGCCTTCGAGGCCGCCTACTCCTACGCAGGCGCGGTCGAACGCATCATCGCGCTGACCGTCGAATGTGGCCCCTGCGGCACCACCTCCTCGGCCGATGCCAGCCTGATCCACCTGCCCGGCGGCGCGCTGTTCCGCTGCCATCACTGTGGCTCGCACCAGGCGATCAGCCACGCACGGCTGGATGCCCGCAACGACATGGCGCCGCAGACTTCCAGCGTCGCCCTGCTCTGAGCGAAGCGGCCCCGGAATCCGGGGCCATGAGCCAACGCCATGCGCCGTTTTGCACAAGCCATTGCTGACACAGAGTCGCTTCCTGAGGGACTCCCGAGGGCGCTTGCCCGCGCTCTGGCGACCGCGCCAGACCACTACAACATCGCCAAAGGCGGCGTCGCCGCGCTGATCGCACGTGACCACGATGGGACCATCGTGGTGGCGGACATGGTGTGGGGCCTGGTGCCACGCTGGTCGAAGGAACCCGCCACCCCGTACACAACGGTCACCGCGCGCCTTGATCGCGCGCCGCGAAGCAGGATCTTCGCGCAGGCATGGGCGCAGCGCCCCTGCGTGCTGCCCGTGACCGGCTACTACAAATGGGACAGGGAGCGCCGGCCACCCTGGCCACTGTTCGTGCAGCGCAAGGACGGCCTGGCCCTGCTCGCAGCGGGGCTGTGGGAGCACTGGGAAAACGAAGATGGCCAGCAGCTGGACAGCTTTACGGTGTTGACCGGACCGAACAACGCGATCCCCTTCCCACTCACACCGGACGGACCGATATTCATCGCGCCAGCCACCGCACTGGAGTGGTTGAGTGGCGCCTTCAAGACACCTGCGGCATTGCATGCCCGCACATCCACCCCAGCGCTGGAGGCCTATCCGGTCAGCCGCGCAGTCCGTGATCCTTCGCGTGACGATTACACCCTGTTGGAGCCTGTCGATCCGGACGCCACCGCAGCCATCGCCGAACCGCAGCAATGGGATGGTGATGGATGGGATGAGCGCGATGCGGATGAGTGACGTGCAGCGCATGTGAGCATCAACCTTTCCCGCGCTTGAACAGATTCCGCGGTCCCAGCGAATTTCACCTTCGCGCCACTGCGCTCGCGTCAGGGTGGAGATGCCCGGCAACACGGGCCCTCTCTCTAACCAATCGTGGAGTCAACCATGGACAAGAATCGCACTGAAGGCGCCAAGAACCAGGTCAAGGGCACCGTAAAGGAAGTCGTCGGCAAGGTCACCGGCGACAAGACGAAAGAAGTGGAAGGCAAGATCCAGAAGGGTGTTGGCGAAGTCCAAAGCGACGTAGGCAAGGCGCGCGACGACGAACGCCGTTGATGCTTGATCCGGCGGCTCTCTGACCCGTTCAGGGCAGAGAGCGGCAGGAAGGGAACACCCGATGCCATGCCCGCGGCATCGCCGCAAGCACACCCCCGACACGGTTGTCTGCTTGGCCTAATCTGTAGTGATACATCCGCCATGCTTGGCGCACCCGCAATCACGCTGCCTGCTCGGCAGGAAGGCTATCCAATCTGGCGGTTCTATTTCTGGTGGCTGTTACTTACGGCACCTGCAAAGGCGCGGCGCTGAGCCCAGGATTTGACCTCAGACAGAGGAGCCGGCCGTGACCCGTACATGCTGTGCCCCCGCCATCGTGCTTTCGCTGATTCTTGGCGTTCTTGCACCGCCGACCATTGCCGCGGCCGCTTCCGCAGCGCCCGTAAAGGCGCAGAGCATCTCCTCCATTGATGACCGAATCCGCCGCGAAATGACGGAAGGGGGATTGGTTGGCGTTGCGGCTGCGATCATCGTTGATGGCAAGGTCGTCTGGCGGGGCGGGTATGGGTTGGCGGATCGCGAAAGCGGCCGAGCATTCACCACCGATACGGTGATGAACGTCGCGTCCATCAGCAAGACGTTCGTGGGAGCCGCCATGATGCTTGCGCAAGAGGAGGGAAAGCTCTCCATCGACGCGGACATCAACACCTATCTTTCCTTCCCGGTCAGAAACCCCAACCACCCCGCCCAGCCCATCACACTGCGGCAGATCGCAACCCATACCTCGAGCATCACGGATCGCTGGCCGATCTATGCTGCGCGTTATCACTTCGGGCGAAACTCACCTGAGCCGTTAGCGCAATTCCTTCAGGGATACCTGGCACCGGGAGGAGCCGACTATTCCCCGGCCAGCTATCTGCCGGCTGCCCCGGGAACCGAGCGCGATTATTCCAACATCGGCGCAGGGCTGGCGGGTTACATCGTCGAGCGCACGACCGGCCAGTCTTTGGACACCTACACCGAACGCCGTATCTTCAAGCCACTCGGCATGAACAGCACGCATTGGCGCCTTCGCCCGGACAGCACCGCCCCGGACGCCACGCTTTACATTGCCCAGGACGGCATTGCGGTCGCCATTCAACCGTATGGCGTGACGACCTGGCCCGATGGTGGCGTGCACACGTCGGTCGAGGATCTGTCCAGGTTCTTCATTGCACTGCTTGACCGCGGCAAGGGACCCGGTGGCCAGGTACTTCGACAGCCGTCGGCGGATGAGATGCTGCGCCTTCAGTTTACGGCGGCATCCAAGCCCCTGAACGTCGATATTGCCGAGAAGAACTCCGGGCTGTTCTGGCAGACCAAGTTCAACACGAAGTACGTGGGGCACGGCGGAAGCGATCCCGGATTGAAGACAGAGATGCTCGCCACCCCTGATCTGCGCACGGGCATTGTCTTCTTCACCAATACGTCTGGAACTGAGACCGAGAAGGCCTATGTCGCCATTCTCAAGGCGCTGTTCGAGCATGCAGAGGCACTTCATCAGGGGCATCACGAGTAAGGCGTTGCGCTCGATCTGAATGACTCACGCACCGTCAACGCGACAATGGCATCCTGCATGTTCGTGCGGGAGCCCAACGATGCAGATGACCGGAAATTCCATTGCTGCCACTGCTGTCACGCTGAAGGTCGGCGTTGTGTTCTGGGTGCTGGTGGCCTGGCGGACACCCGGGGGCGAGCCTTGGGACGCGCCTGCATTCTGGACCGTCGTCTATCCCATCGCACTGGGCATTGCCGCAGTGCTGGGTGCCTGTTTTCCCCGTAAAGCATGGCTATGGGGATTGTTGTTCATGGTGCTGCAGGTGCCGGTGGTGGTCGTGATGTCGGGCGTTGGCCCCTTGCTGCTGGCCGGGCTGGTATATGCACTGGTGCTGGCGTTACCTGCGATGGCGATTGCGTGGGCGTCTGGCTTGCTGCGTAAACGCCTGTATGGGATGGCTTGAGAGGCTCATCGCTTCGCCGGCTGCCACCCCGCTCGTAGTGCATCCGCAGGGCTGCAGAACATGCGCTCGCCGCGGCTCAGGTCGATGCTCGTGCGTTCGTAGTCCCGCTGGCCTGGCACGTGGTAGATCTTCCTGCCTTCGCGGGAGATGTTGCCCTTGATGCGGCATCCGCCCGGCGACGGCAGAGCGGCCACCGGGGCGTGTCGGGCCGTCTGCTCACGCTTGCTGCGACGATACTCAGCTGGCATCTGAAACGGCCCCTGCCAGAGGTTCCGCTGGCGCTGGCGCGCGTCGGCTTCGTCTGCGATGAATGCCGTCGCGTACTGGCGATACGCGACCGCCCAACCGGCGCGCACCATCTGCCGATTGATCGACTGTCCTTGAACAAAGCACTCCGCCACCACCCGGCCGTAGCGATCCGTGTCCTTGGGCTGGCAACGAACGGTCTTGTCCAGCACATACCCGTCCAGCGCAGCAGCGGACCGTCGGCCACAGGGCCAAGCACGTCCGTCGTTGGCGGTGCACTGCTGGGCACTTTCCGGCGCATCGATGCCCCACAGGCGAATGCGATGCTTCGCCACGGTGAGCGTGTCCCCGTCCGTCACCGTCGCGCGACCGACCAGCTCTGCTGCCGCACCAGGAACTGAAGCAACAACCAAAAGCACAACCACCAGACCTTTCAACACCATCAACAACAACATCCTCTAGGCGCATGCTCGGGTGCGAGCGCCAGTTCAACGGGGTGCGACACTCTAGCGGAAGTGGTCGGCTGTCGGCTAAATATGAAACGCTGGACCTGCCGACAACGTCGGCGGGCTCACCCTGACCCTCAGCGCGATGAGCAGGCTGGCGAGCAGCATTACTGCCGCGGCAACGGTAAGGACGGCAACAATGCCTCCCATCCCGAACACCAAGCCGCCCAAGGCGGCGCCCGCTGCGATGGAGGACTGCACTGCAGCGACCACCATCCCGCCGGCACTCTCGGCCTGATCGGGCACCGCGCGCGCGACCCAGCTCGACCAGGCAACGGGCACGCCACCGAAGGCCAGGCCCCAGAGCGCGACCAGGATCGCCAGCCCGCCGACGCCCACCGGCAACAGGAGCATGCCGAGCGCGGCTGCGCCAACCAAGGCAGGCATGATCACCAACGTGACTTTCAGACTGCGCTCCATGAGCCAGCCCGCCAGGAGTGTGCCGACAAAGTTCGCCACACCGAATCCGAGCAGAATCAGCGCGAGGCCATCAGCGCTCATCTGCCCCAGGCTCTCCAACGTGGGGCGGATGTAAGTAAAGAGCGAGTACTGACCGGTGTGCGCCAGAACGCAGCCCAGCATTCCGACCGCGATGCCTGGCCGGCGCAACAAGCCCACCACCGACTCTGGGAGCGCCGCCTTGCGTGGCGCCATACGGGGCAGCGTGAACCACTGGAACACAAACGTGAGTCCACCTACTGCCGTCGCGGCCCAGAAGGCGCTGCGCCAGCCCAGCAATCCTCCCAGGTAGCTGCCCAAAGGTACCGACACCACCGTGCCGACCGCAATGCCGCTGAAGATGATGGACAGCGCGCGAGGCACGCGCTGTGCCGGCACCAACCGCATGGCCACGGCCGCTGCCATGCTCCAGAACCCGCCCAGCGCGATGCCCAGAAGGACACGCATCACCAGGAGCACTCCCATGCTGGAAGACAGCGCCACCAAGGCGTTGGAGAGGATCATCAGAGCCGTGAAACTCAACAGCACCAGGCGCCTATCGATCGAACGGGTCAGCCGTGGCACAAGCAGGCCGGCGAACAGGGCCACGACAGCGGTGACCGTCACTGCTTGACCGGCCAGCGCCTCCGACACCCCCAGGTCCGCCGCCATCGGCGTCAACAGACTGGCAGGCAGATATTCCGCCGTGAGCAGCCCAAAGACACCCATGGCCAACGAAAAGACCGCCACCCATGCCGATGAAGACGGCCCCCCGCTCTCCCTGGCCACAGAATCAGGCGCGTCCGCGGCATCAACTACGTTATTGCTCATCACAGATCCCAGTGCATTGGTGCAGCCGAGAGTCTAGGGAGCCACGTCAGGATGATCTATGATTGTCCAACCTGTATTTTTGATCGAAACCCCGGACCGTCGCGATGAGCCAGGTTCCACCCCAGCCCACCGACCTGATCAGCGAGCTGCTGACCGGCATGCGGCTGCATGGCGTTCAATACCGCCGCATTCAGACCGGGCCGACCTTTGGGCTTGGATTTCCGCCGAAGCCAGGCCATGCCTACTTCCATTACTTGGCAGTGGGCACTGCCATTCTTCGTGGCGCGGACGGCAGCCAACACCTCCTCTCTGCCGGGGATGTCGTGCTTCTTCCCCGCGGAGAAGGCCACGCGTTGCTGTCGGACGAGGACCACCCCGTCCAGTGCCTGGAAACGATAGTCGCAGCCCCACTGGGTGAGGCAGTGAGCGGGATAGACACATGCCCGAGCACACATGCCGTGCCAAGCGCAGTGCTGTTCCACGGATGCATGGTGTTCGATCTGGGTGGCATGCAAGGGTTGAGCAAGTTGATGCCGGCCGTGATGTTGGCTGATGGCAACGCCACTGCCTTCCCTGGGCTGCTGCCGATGGTCGACGCGATGAAGCGCGAGGTGTGCTCCGGACGTATTGGCTATGCAGGCATACTCGCCCGGCTGGCGGATGCCGTCGCCGCCATGATCGTGCGTGACTGGGTTGAGCGCGGTTGCGACGGCGCATCCGGCCTGGTCATGGCCATGCGCGACCCTCGCCTATCGCTGTCGTTGCTTGCCCTGCACAGAGACCCTGGGCGTGACTGGACCGTTGAAGCGCTGGCTGCAGCATCGAACACCTCGCGTTCGGTCTTTGCAGACCGGTTCCAGAGCGTCATTGGAACCGCGCCTCTGCGATACGTGACTGAGCTTCGAATGCAATTGGCGAGTCAATGGCTGAGCCAGCAAAGCCTATCCATCGAGGTGGTGGCAGAGCGTCTTGGCTACGCGTCGCAGGCGGCTTTCAGTCGCGCTTACAAGCGGGTTATGGGGCAGTCGCCTGGCGTGACTCGGCGGGGGCGTGGGTTGGCCTCGGCATAGGGGGTCTGTTTGGGGGCAGTCGCCCAAGCCGCCCGAGCCTCGTGAACGGACTGCAATTGGTTGGGTATGTATCGAAGCGCGCCGCCCATGTTCGAACCCGACAAGCCACCAAGGATGCGTTTGAGTCGGGCAACCGCCTGCTTTCTTCCTACTAGGTCCGGCCCGACCCGAAAATGTGGCTCATCACCGAGTCAGACCGAAGCGTGACCGTGATCCTGCTTCCCAACGAATACTGATGCATCACTCTACGGTCTCCTTGGAGGCCGCTTCCTTTGTCGCGGCCTTCGCCACCAACTCGAACATTGGCCGCAAAGCTACCAGCAGCGCGCCAACCTTGAAGGTCAGCGCCTCCAACGTCGTGGCTATCTAGTTGCTGCCCTCGCTGAACAAAGCTCGGGGCGATCCCTTCGATATCCACTCCATCGGCGTTCATATTCAGATACCGGACCCCACCCAGCACGCCGAGGTCCCGGCTGAGATAGGCACTGGCATGGACCAATTCGTTGCGCGGGCGCCGATAGAGCTGCACCGAGCTTTAACCTAAAGCAATGCAGCATGCACGCCTGCGTTGCGGTTCTTGGCCTGCCTTGCTCACTGTGAACGCTCCAGTTTCCCGCTGTTGTGGGACCCCACGCGTTCGCAGATGCATCCGAGTTGTAGACCGACGCCCAAGATCACGGTCTCGGCCGCGACTGGACCCAGCCCTTCCATGGCAACAGTCCGCGAGCTCCCGGTTTTCACCCAGGGAGCTCTACAAGTAAGATGCAGCGGTGCTGTGATTGGTCGAAGTGACACACCGATCAGCGGCGGCGCTGCTCAACGACACGGATCATCCTTGCGCTCCTTAGCACGCAGCACACGGTCCAACGGCGGGTACTCGATCCAATGCGGCGGATGATCGGTGAACCAAGCCCACTTAAGCAGTGCGCAGCCCGCGATCAGCACGATGGGGACCACCACGGAATCCAGCTTGCCCAGCCCCATCACCGCTGAGTGAATCAACGAAGTATCGGCGAACCCGTAGTGGCTCAACGCCCAGTCAGCGAGGGCCAACAGCAGACAGCCAAGCACCAGCTGCGCGACGTTGTGGATCATCTGATCGTACTCCTCCCGCTGTCGGGTGCTCTGCTGGTAGATGCCCATCAGAAACGGGTCTTTTTCTTCCAGGGCCAGATGGTGCAGCGCTTTGGCGGGCACCCAGCCTAGCGGCCTGTGGTGCTGCTCGCGCGTGCCCTGAAAAATCCTCGGCAACGCCATCGGGACAGAGAAACCAAGCCAGCGTATGACCACTGCAATCAGTGGCAACACGAACGACACGACCAAGGCAAATGAAGCTACGGCAACAGCAAGAAAACCCAGATTGGCCAGCAGCGTGTCGCTATCGGCGCTCCACTCGATCAGGCTTGTCTTGGAGCGCAGCAGAAGCGCAATATCGAAGAACAACACCATGCATACAAAGCGCATGCCCCAGTGCAGATCCCACGCCTTTTCGAGGGCGCCAAGGCCGAGCCCTGGGCTGACTTTTGATTGGGTTGAAGGCAAAGGGGCTTCTGCCATTGGGTCGTTCTCCTTGAGGTGAACGGCCGACTATACGACAGCCCAGGGCGCATAGCGGGGCCAGTCGTGACGCATCGCTTGCTGCCAAGCATGAGGCACTTTGCGACGGTGATTCCCGAAGTCAATGAGAATCCTGCCATGCACTCTTCATTGCACTTCGCCTCGGAGGTCAGCCTTCCGTTGCTGGCGAGTGGCTGTGCCACGGCGCCACCAGGACCACCACCCATACTGGCCGCGTCTGACACGGCTTCCGAAATCCCCGTCGTTCGCCAAGGCCGCTACACGCTGTTCGGACTGCGTGCAGATGAAGCTCAGCAGGACTTGTTGATGCAGCTCGTCAACCTCTACATGCCGGGCACGCTCGTGACCAGGGTGGGCGAAGCACTCTGCGATGCGCTGCCGCGATCAGGCTATGCCCTGTGCAAAGGGAACCTTGAAGCACCGGTGCTGTACGAGCTGCCCCTGCCTGCGGCGCATCTGCGCTCCGGGCCGATACTGCTGCGCAGTGCCGTGCTGACAGGTAGGCAACGGAGACACCCGAGACACCCGCGTTCTTCTGAGCCGTCTCGATATCGCAATTGCGCACGGCCCGCTCGTACAGGTTGATGCGAACGCTCGCTACGTCTTCTGGCAACCCCACAAGCACCAGCAACGCGCGTTGAGACAGGCCCCACTGGACCCGACAAGTCAGGACGCGGAGGGCGAAGACAGCGCGAATCGAGGCAGTCCCCCGGGTCATGCCAGGAAGTATGACCCGAATCTAAGCCGAACATAAATTACGTTCAGCGTACCTTGTGATGCGAGGCCAAATGCGTCACAGGAGCAAGTGCGTATCTACCCAGTGATCCGTCCTGACTGGTCAGACAAAGAGTCGCGTCGTTTCGTCGGCGACCCGGGCAGCTTGCCGATCGACCCCTTCCAGCGCAAACCAACTCGATCAAGCCTTGGGTAAGTGGTAACGTCCCCAATGCGCCCGCGCCGTTACGGAGTACTACTTATGCAGCACACACGCCATAGAGCATAAGTACCCCTGAAAGGAATGGACACAGCGCTATTGCAAGCATTGCCCACGGCACATATTCGTGAGAGAGCGCACCTGCAATTTCACCCGTGTTCAATCAAAGGAGCACGCCAAAGCTCCGCACTGCGTCCGGCCTTAGTTGAGCGAAGCCATCATCAACTAAACTTAGGAAGTCGGAATGAAGATGGCTTAGCAATACGCAGAGCCAGAAGCCTTTTTAGACGCTCTAAGAAGCCGCGAGTACGAATGGAGTTTCGAGGGTTCTGGGCAAACTCCTCTCCACTCATGATGTTCACTGCAATCTCAGTGTAAAGCTCCCTAGCCTTAACTGCGTACTTGTGTATCACTGGGTCCGCACCTTCAGATGCCAGCCAAGTCAAACTCAGTCGACTGAGGTCCCCCCCCACCTTCTCTAACAACTGATTAGCCACGTACAAACTCCAGGGCGTCCCGTGAATTCCCAAGATTGCCGCCATTACTGGATCATCGGTCGCGACAGAGTCTAATGTCTCCATCCGACATTCCTCCACCGCGAGCGCGAGCTTCCAAATTAGCAGCACCCTCTCAGCGGTAATCGTCCGGGGGAAAATCGATTTATAGAGCTTGTCATATAAATCCGCTTTTTTTGCGACTGCCTCAAGGATTGTATCATCCGCGACAGATGCTAGATATTGGGTGATTCGCTCTAACTCGATGCGCTTCGAACTCCGCAATAGTTTTGCTCCCTCTTGCTTAGGCGCATAAGTGTAATCGTGCACACTAAGCCGTTGTCGGAGGGACTCCTGAATTGGATCCAATAGCCTAACTGCAGAAAGTTTTACCGGATTCTGAGTGTTGTTGTAACGCACGATTTCGGTCAAGAGGGCTTTCCGCGCGCCAACCACCCGCACCAAAACCTCAGACTCACCGGCCTTTGCCGCTCTCTCGATGGCCTTACAGAGGCTAACAGTGGTCTGACATCCATTGACAATGGAGAATCTGGTAAGCCTGAATTTTTGCTCGCCAAGCTGATCGTAACTCTCGGCCACGATCGTGATGCCGTTATTCAACGCCCAAAATATCCCCGGCTTCCCCTCAGCCGTCTCGATAATCTTCTCATTGATCCCCCCCTTCCTCTGGCCTACAAATAATCTAACGTTGCCCTCAAATAGCTTGTTCTGGTGCGCCTTAAAGAGTCGACTCAGCTCCTTAGCCTTTACTGTACCCACTACTGCCTGACCGAACTCACCCTTCAAGGCTATTACAGGCGTACTAAACGATAGAGTGTCGTTATCAACGGACCTATCAGCTGCCTTAGCCACTACAAAGTTCTCGTATAGCTTCTCTTGGGCTTCATACAAGAACGAAACGTTCGTACCGTACGCCTGGCTTCTCCGGGCAGCCTCAACTTGCCGACCTATTTCAACATTATTTGCGGACACCGATACAACGCCAAACACTAGGCCATAGTCGTCGCTATTTAGATCTTTAAGCCTTTCATAAATGTCGGTCCGACCTCCGTGCCTGAAAGATTCGGGATCCTTAACCGTCCCAACAGCAGCAGTAAGTGCATTCCACTTTTTAACTGGAGTAGCGCGATCTAGGCGATCAGCCACGTATCCTTGCAGCACAATGATCAGTGCCTGCTCGTCATCGACGTAAATGAAGTCGCACCCGTTGTCACCAGGACCGTCAACCGACGCCGCGTCGATGGCATCGTCTTCGTCCACCCCTAACAGGGTGGCGGCATACCAGGCAGCCAAGGCCTTGTCGCGACTCATCCCCCCACGCTTAGCAAAGCCATCTATCGCGGCAAGTAATTCCCTGCGCTGTTCGGCTGAACTCTCTGCTGCCATACCCCCTCCTCTGGGACGCCACGAGGGCAGCTTCCGCCGCCAATATTTGAGAACGCTATCACACATCCTGAGGAGATTGTTGACGTGAGGCGAGGCGCGGAGACGTCGTCAAATCGACTCTGCGACAAGCTTTTGAATGCCAAAACAGCGCGTTGTTCACCGCACAACCCATCCTCTATGCAGACATTTCTGCTTAGATGCGGTGTTCAGTATTGCGCCCATCTGCACGCATCGAGGTCACTGGCGACGTCTAACGATCCCCAGCAGAGGACCGATTCATCGCAGGATGATGGGCACCGATATCCAATTGACGGCAACGACTGGAGTGCTGACCCTCTTCCGCTACGCTGATTTGCCACCCAGCACCCGGGCAATCATTTCGCTTTACACGCCCCGAGTGCTCATAGCAGACACTAGCGGGCCCGCGCTCGTGGAAGAAAGACTGCCATCCGCCCTGGACGTTGATTCACGAGCGTCTATCATTGACAGTAAGCTCGTTGCCAGTGAAATCGCTGATTGATGACGGACCACACGACTCTGCCAGTTGCGAAAGAATTCTCCCGCCAGCAGCCCACTCAAGGACCTATTGCTATGCAAACAGGACAAAAGCGCCAATTTGAGCATGCTCTTCGCGACGAGCTCATTAAGAACTTAGACTTGATAGAAAGTGGCCTAACGTTGGTCGAGAAAGAGAAGTACCTACCTAGCACCATCGGAACGCGGGGCTTTGTTGACATTGTTGCCAAGGACACTAAGTGTAAATTGATCCTGATTGAGCTCAAGAGATCAAACGCAACTAGTCGCGAAGCCCTTCACGAGATACTTAAGTATGTTGAAGGCGTAAAGGAGAACTTAAGCGTCCGCGAGGACGAGCTCCGTGTCATCGTAGTCTCGACAGAATGGGCCGAATTACTGGTACCATTCTCCTCGTTTGCCTCAAGAGTTAATTTCTCCCTCTTGGGCTTAAGACTCCTGCTTGACCCGTCTTTGAAGCCGATCGGTGTTCACCGAATTGAGGTTCTGCCCTTTAGAAATGATCGTATGTTTGCGCCTTGGCACGAGCTAAACATGCACACGGACCAGAGCGGGGTGGCGAAGTGCATCAAGTCCTACGAGGCCTCCTGTACAGAGAAGGGCATTCAGGATTACGTACTCGTCGAGATGGATGCCCACCCAGATCGCAGAGAGATGGAAATCAAAAGCGTTATGGAGGCGACGAGGCAGCTCGGGCAAGGCCCCGGCATGAGCAGAGATGAAGTAGAAAGGGAAGTCACCTGCCTCAACCATAACATCTACTTCGCCCCGCTGATGCTTTCTGATGAACATTGCAAGCGAGAGATACTTCGCCTAGCCGAAGAAGAGGATGCTGAAGAGTTCAATGAGTGGGTCGCGGAGATGGAGGGAGAGGACCTGACCTGCGCACTTCACGAGAAGCTCTATGATACTGCCCCGAATATTCATAGAGGACATTTTGAAATAGGTTATCCCGCAAAGTTTGGCATAACCCTGATCGATGATGAGAAATGGGCAATACGTAAAATTCATCGCTATGGCACGTTGGCGGCCAACACGTTACTCACGGACGAAGTCATCATTAAGGAGCTGCGTGGGGAAACCGGTGCAACGGGCCAGAAGTACATCAAGAAAGTCGACTTGTCAGACCCGGGAGAGATTGCATCCCTCAGGTCCGAAATCCAGAATCGATTCGATCACAACAGCCAGATTATCCATCAACTGCTCTATTGTATCGATGATGCAATACGCTCGAAAGAAGGAAACACTCTTCATGTGAGTATTTTCCAACCAAGCTTCATCACCCTCAGTATTTTCAAATTTGCTACTACTGAAGATGGGATGCTCTCCGTCCCATCATCAACTATTGGGCTGCTCGGACCAGACAACAGTCCTATTCGCGCGTATTGCATTACTCTAGAACCCAACGGACGCACACCATCATTCTCAAGGATGATGGATCGATTCTATGAAGGCGATCCATGGCGCCTACTTTTCAATCTTCAGTGGGGCGGATTCGATGCTAATGACCCGGCGGTCTGCGATGAGATAGGCCTAAGCTACGAAGTCTCGAAAGTCGAGACGCACACGAGACGCGCCTACAGACTAGTAAATTTCAACTGGCAAAAGGTTGAGCGAGTGGGGCTATTCGAGGGACTCATTGAGTTTATGAACTCGAACGAGCCGTTTGTTGACGACATCGTGAGCCTCTACCGGAACAATTGGAACGGCTTCATGGTCTCGTATGACCATCAAAAAGGCTTTGGCGACTTCAAGACGTGAATGAATGGCGAATGCCGAGTTGGAATCAGGAACGGAACATGCAGCCGGTTAGAGCATCAGATAGTTCTTACAGCTCACCCCTCACAAAGCGCTCAAAAGGGGGGCGGGAAATTCTTCAGCATCCGACCTGGACCGGCTGCGCAATGATGGCGCGTCCCCTTCCACTGGCCCGCTCCCTCCTCGACGCAGATCTATTGGGGAAAAATCAACGGAAATACACGCATCAATTAAATCTCGATGATCGGAAAACTATTCCGGGCACGGAGCCGGCATCGGATCTGGCGCCTCATCACCGCAGTGCCGTGAGGCGCACGATGCACCTTGGCACCATCTCAAGTGCATGCACCGAGCGACCTAAATGAGTGGCCTAGAGTGGATCATTAAGCGATCGCAGCCATATGACTGATATTGCAAAATACAAGATGGCGGAGAGAGTGGGATTCGAACCCACGGAAGGAATGACCCTTCGCCGGTTTTCAAGACCGGTGCCTTAAACCGCTCGGCCATCTCTCCGTATCGGCAGCGCTTCCGCGCCCCGCGTGCCCAGGTCACTGCAACCCAAGCAACCGGTAGGGGCAGCGCCCCGTCCGGCATGGCTCCCCGGTATTCGCCGGGGATCGCATTCTCGCATTTCAGGTGGGATTTGCCCACCCGCCAGCTATCGGGCTCACCCCGCATCCACCGCCAACGCCCCCAAGGCACTGGCCTTGATCTTCTCCTTGGCCCGCTCGCACGCCCCACCGCAATCCAGGCGCGAAGCCTCCAGCTGCGGCGGCAGGTGCTCGGCCAGGAAGTCGATGAACACGCGCACCGCCGGCAGCAGGCCACGGCGGGAGGCGAACACGGCGTGGCAGATGCCCTGCGGCAGCGACCAGTCCGGCAGCACCACTTCCAGCTCGCCATTGCGCACCGCGTCGGCACAAACGGTCTCCGGCAGCATGGTGATGCCGAAGCCGTCCTTGACCATGCTCTGCAGCAGCGGGAAATCGAAGCCGGCCACGCGCGGCTGCAGGTCCACGCGGCGAACCGCGCCCTCGGGACCGTGCAATTCCCAGCGCTGGCGGGCTTCGTCTTCGCTGATGCTCAGGGTGACGTGATTGGTCAGCTCGTCCGGGTCTTTCGGGCGGCCGGCGCGGTCGAGGTACTTGGGGCTGGCGACCAGCAGTTCCTGCACCTGGCCGAAGCTGCGCATCACCAGGCTGCCATCGTCATCCAGGCGTGAGCGCACGCGCAGGGCGACGTCGTAGCCTTCATTGATGATGTCCACGCGGCGGTTGCTGATGTTCAGCTGCAGCCGCACCTTGGGGTACTGCGCCAGGAAGATCGGCAGCAGCTTGGGCAGCTGCATCTGCGCAAGCGAGACCGGCACGCTTGCGCGCACGAGGCCGCGTGGCTCGGCGCTGAGGCGATCCACCACCTCACGCGCGGCCTGGGCCTCGGCGAGCATGGTCTGCGCGTGGCGATGCACGCTGGTGCCGACGTCGGTTACTGCGAAGCGGCGTGTGGAACGCTGCAGCAGGCGGACGCCCAGGTCGGTTTCCAGCTGGCTGATACGGCGGCTCAGGCGGGATTTGGGGATGCCGAGCGCGCGTTCTGCTGCGGCGAAGCCACCATGATCCACCACCATGGCGAAGTAGTAGAGGTCGTTGAGGTCTTGCATACCGAAGTTCCAGATATAGAACAATACGTGGTATTCAACCACCTTTATTCCAATCAAGCAACAACCTAACCTGTTCTTCGTCGGCGGCGACTTGCCCCGCCCCTCCCCAGATAACAGGTGATTGCCATGAAGCTTCTTCACATCGATGCCAGCGTACTTGGCGACAACTCGGTCTCCCGCCAGCTTTCCGCCGCCGTGGTCCAGCAGTGGCGCGATCAGGTAGCGGGGCTGGAAGTGAGCTACCGCGACCTCGACGCCCAGCCCGTGGCCCATCTGCGGAGCTCGTCCCTGGCCCAGTCCGACCCGGCCGAAGTGGCCGACGCCGAGCAGGTGCTGGAACAGTTCCTGGCCGCGGACGTGGTGGTCATCGGCTCCCCAATGTACAACTTCAGCGTCGCCTCCACCCTCAAGGCGTGGATTGACCGCCTGGCCGTGGCCGGGCGCACCTTCAAGTACACCGAGAATGGCCCGGTGGGCCTGGCCGGCGGCAAGCGCGTGATCGTGGCCAGCAGCCGCGGCGGCCTGCATACCGGCGCACCGACCGACTTCCAGGATCCGTACCTGCGCCAGGTGTTCGCCTTCTTTGGCATCGACAACGTCGAGTTCGTGCGCGCCGAGGGCATTGCCTATTCGCCGCAGCACCGCACCGACGCGATTGCGCAGGCCCTGGCTTCCCTCCCGCAGCCGGAAGCACTCGCTGCGGCCTGAGCCGCCGCAACCCACACCGTTCCCTCCCCCTCGTCGTGACGGTGTGGATGTGGCACGGATGGCCCCGTTCGGGGCCATCTTTTTTTCAACGGCCCGCCTTACTGAAGCTCACAGTCCCGCGTGACCGGTGAGCCCAGCATCATGCCATTGCCCGTGCAGGCCACAATCACGGCGTCGCCCTTGCTGAGTCCTGCCGCCTCATCTTTGGAGAGGCCGGAAATCATCACCTGCTCGGTGGGTCCGGCTTTCAGGTGGACCTGCGGTTGATCCAGCAGATCCGTCTGGATCATCGCCACTTCGCCGGCGATCAGCAGTGGCTTGCCCTTGTAGAGGACGTCCGCCGCGACCTCATTGGCCTGATAGTCCAGATACAGCTGGCGCGCCGCAACTTCCACGGCAGCGGCCTGCGCTGTAGCCGTTTCGGTTGCGCTGTCCGGGTCGGCACGGATCTCGGCAGAGGGCTGGCTCATCGCTCCGATGGCGCCCGCGAAGACCACGACCACCACGAAGTACACCAGCGGCGACACGATCAACGACAGCAGAAGCTGGACAATTCCCTTGCCTGCGCCTCCCTTGGCCATCGCAACGACCGCCAGAATGAAGGCCACCAGATTGAGTGGCCAGCCAACCACGATGCCCAGCCCAGGGAACGGGATCAGGAAGCACAACCAGGCGATGCCCAGCATCAGCCACGCGGCGATTCCGGCAGGATTGGAGGATGGGAGGGGTGCGGCCGCTTTGTTCACGGGGCGTCCTGTAGGAAGTGGATATCAGCGCTCAGCCTGTCTGCTCCGTGGCGCCGGAAATGGGCGCCGATCACATCTCATCCTGCCGACCCTGCCGCTCGCCTGACCCGTACTGGCGCCATGCCGCGTCGTCCACGCGGCGGTTGTTGGAGATCGCGTCGCGCTACGCGTCACGACTGGTCACTTCGCCCACATTGCATCGCTGCAATATCCGACATGCGTGAGCGCTTTCCGGGAAGCCATTCAACTGACGCGTTCAGCCCTACGGCGTTCGATGCATGGCCGGTAAGCTGGGCCCTTTGTAGACGGATCCATCCGCATGGGCGCCGATGGCGCCCCGGGTGCCAACAAAAAACCCGCCTTTCGGCGGGTTTTTTTCATACGGTCACAGCGCTGGATCAACCGATGGTTTCAACGCCACCCATGTACGGCTTCAACACGTCCGGCACGGTAATGCTGCCGTCGGCATTCTGGTAGTTCTCCATCACCGCGATCATCGCGCGGCCGACCGCCACGCCGGAACCATTGAGCGTGTGCAGCAGCTCGGGCTTGCTGGTTTCCGGGTTGCGCCAGCGGGCCTGCATGCGGCGCGCCTGGAAATCACCGCAGTTCGAGCACGAGGAAATCTCGCGGTAGGTGTCCTGCGAGGGCAGCCACACTTCCAGGTCGTAGGTCTTGATGGCCGAGAAGCCCATGTCGCCGGTGCACAGCAGCACCTTGCGGTACGGCAGGCCGAGCTTTTCCAGCACGACCTCCGCACAGCGGGTCATGCGCTGATGTTCTTCGTCGCTCTGCGCCGGGGTGCATGCGGCGACCAGTTCCACCTTCTCGAACTGGTGCTGGCGGATCATGCCGCGCACGTCCCGACCACCGCTGCCGGCTTCGGCACGGAAGCACAGCGAATGGGCGGTCATGCGCAGGGGCAGCTGCTCGGCATCGATGATCTCATCGCGCACGATGTTGGTCAGCGGCACTTCCGAAGTCGGGATCAGGTAGCGCGTGGACTCGCCCACAGCGGTCTTGAACAGATCGTCCTCGAACTTCGGCAGCTGGCTGGTGCCTCGCAGCGACTCGGCATTGACCAGCGCCGGCACATTGGTTTCTTCATAGCCATGCTCGCCGGTGTGCAGGTCGAGCATGAACTGCGCCAGCGCACGGTGCAGGCGCGCGATCGGGCCACGCAGCACGGTGAAACGCGAGCCGGACAGCTTGGCGGCGGTCTCACCATCCAGCCAGCGGTTGCGGGCGCCCAGCTCGACATGGTCCAGCACCGGGAAATCGAACGCGCGCGGGGTGCCCCAGCGCTTCTGCTCGACATTCTCCGACTCGTCCTTGCCGGCCGGCACATCCTCGGCGGGGAGGTTCGGAATGCCCAGCGCGATCGCTTCGATCTTCTCGCGCAGCTCATCCAGAGCCACTTCCGAGGCCTTCAGCTCATCGGCGAACGCGGCCACTTCGGCCATGATCGCCGAGACGTCTTCGCCCTTGGCTTTGGCCTGGCCGATGGCCTTGGAACGGCTGTTGCGCAGGCTCTGCAGCTCCTGCGTGCGCACCTGGATGCGCTTGCGATCGGCTTCCAGCGACTCCAGCCCGGAGACATCCAGCTCGAAACCGCGCGAGGAGCGCAGGCGTTCGGCAAGGTCGGCGGGCTGTTGGCGGAGCAGGGCTGGATCGAGCATGGCGGCAGAGGGGTCTACGGATTCGGAGGGGGATTATCGCCTGTTATGCGCTTTTCTGCCGCCGGTTCATCCCGGGCGTGGCAGAATCGCGGTGATCCATACGGTATGCCCCATGTCTGCTTCCCGCTCGACTTCTGGCAAGAACATCACCTTCCATCTGCCCCGCCGCAGCCTCATGATCGCCGCGATCGCCTTCGGCGTCGGCCTGCTGCTGTTTCTGGTGGTGTGGCTGAGCAGCCGCAACAACGAGTTCTACAAGGCCGACCCGGCCGCGCAGACCCCTGCCCAGGTGGCCGAGGTGGTGCCGCTGCCCGAGCCGCTGGCCGCTGCTGCCGGCTCCAGCGACATGCCTGATGCCAAGGCCCCGCCGGCCAATGAAGAGAAGCCGCAGCTGGTGGAGACGGCCCCGCCGCCACCGCCGGCCGCCCCTGCTGCGCCCGTTGCACCGGCGGCCCCCACGGCGATGGCGCCATCCGATCGCCCGCAGCCGATTGCCGACCAGTCTCCGCCGCCGAGTTACCCGCCGGCCGCATTGCGCCGCGGTGATCGCGGCACGGTGGTGGTGCGCGTGGATGTGGACGCCACTGGCTATCCCTCGGCCGTGACGCTGATCCAGCGCAGCGGTTCACGTGACCTTGACCGTACGGCCTCCGATGCAGTGCGCCGTTGGCGCTTCCAGCCGGCGCAGAACAACGGCGTACCGGTGCCTGGCAGCCTGGAAGTCCCGTTCGACTTCACGCCCCAGTAAGCGTTCGCCGCCGAGGGCGGCGATTTGGCAACGGCTCAGCAAACTGAACCCCGATGGGAATGCAGTCGTCGCGTTGACGGTGCGCTGACACATCCGCAACCGTGTCCGGGCAAGACTGCGGGTGTCACATCGACACCAGGAGTCAGCCATGAGTGTTACCCATGCCCCGGACATGCCCCGCTCGCCGCAGCATCAGCGCGACGTGATCGATGAACCCCACCATCGCCGTACGTCGCCCTGGTTGTGGGTGGCCTTGATCGTGGCGATGTTCGCCGCGGCGCTGGTGTGGCTGCGTTATGCCACCCCGGGCGATACGAATGACGCGCCAGTGGGTCAGCGCATGCTGCCGGCCACCGAGACCGCCCCTGTTGCCACCGCGCCTGCCCCGGCAGCGCGCCAGGCGGCACCGGCCGCGGAGCAGCGCAAGGCAACGCCGGCCGTGCGTAACCGTGAGGCCCGCCCGCTGGCGAGCAACGCCAAGCCGGCCTACCCGCGCACTGCGCTGCGTAGCGGTGTGCAGGGCAGCGTGGTGGCCAGCCTCAACGTGGATACCCGCGGTCAGGTGACCGATGCGAGCATCGTGCAGCGCACCGGCACGCGTGACCGCGATCTGGATCGCGCCGTGCTGACCACCGTGCGCGACTGGAAGTTCGAGCCGGCCATGAACAATGGCCGCGCCGTGGCCAGCGTGGTGCGCGTGCCGGTGGATTTCCGTACCGAGCGCTAGGGTGATGCGCTGAGGCGGGAACGAAAAGGGAGGCCAATGGCCTCCCTTTTTCTGCGCCACGCGAGAAATGCGTCAGCCGGCGCGAAGCCCGAAGCCCGCACCGGTCGCCAGGCCATCGAAGTCCGGGAACGAGGTCGCCACGTTGGCGATGTCATTGACGCGCACTTGACCACTGCTGAGCTGGCCGGCAATCGCGAAAGCCATCGCGATGCGGTGATCGCCGTGACTTTCGATGGTGCCGCTGCCCAGCACGGCGCCGCCGTGGATCGTGGCGCCATCATCGGTTTCATCCACCTGCACGCCCAAGGTCCGCAGACCGGTTGCCATTGCGGCCAGACGATCCGATTCCTTGACCCGCAATTCGGCCGCACCGCGCACCACCGTGTTGCCCTGCGCCGCTGCCGCCGCGACGAACAACGCCGGGAACTCATCGATCATGTCCGGCACCAGCGCTTCGGGAATTTCAGCACCGTGCAGCGGTGCGTAGCGCACCACCAGATCGGCCACCGCTTCCCCGCCCTGCTCGGCATGGTTCTCTTCGGTGATGTCCGCGCCCATCAGGCGCAGCGCCGCCAGCAGCCCGGTACGGCGCGGGTTGAGCCCCACCGCGCGCAGGCGCAGTTCGGAACCCGGGATGACGCTCGCCGCCACCAGGAAGAACGCCGCCGAGGAGAAATCGGCCGGCACCACGATATCGGTCGGGCGCAGGCGCTGGCCGCCACGCAGGCGTGCCTTGCCCGGAGAGAACTCGATCTCCACGCCGAACGCGCGCAGCATGCGCTCGCTGTAATCGCGGGTGGGGTGCGGCTCGGTGACCGAGGTTTCGCCATCGGCATACAGCCCGGCCAGCAGCACGGCGGATTTGACCTGCGCGCTGGCCACCGGCGAGGCGAACGTGATGCCGTGCAGCGCCTGGCCGCCATGCACGCGCAGCGGCGGGGTGCCATCGGCCTCGGTATCGATCTTCGCGCCCATCTCGGCCAGTGGCCCGGTCACGCGACGCATCGGGCGGCGCGACAGCGATTCATCGCCGACCATCACCGAATCAAACGGCTGCGCAGCCAGCAGACCGGCCAGCAGGCGCATGCCGGTGCCCGCATTGCCGCAGTCCAGCGGGGCGCTTGGCGCCTTCAGGCCATCCACGCCGACGCCGTGCACGATGCGCTGGGAGGGCGACGGCGTTTCAATGCGCACGCCCATCTGCGAGAAAATCGCGGCGGTGGCGCGGGTGTCTTCGCCTTCCAGGAAGCCATCGATGCGCGACACGCCATCGGCCAGCGCGGCAAACATCACCGAGCGGTGCGAGACGGACTTGTCGCCGGGAATGGTCAGGCTGCCCTGCAGGGGCTGGCCCTTATGGGCGATCCAGTACGGAGATGCGGTCATCGGAAATCCTTTGAGGCAGGCCGCCACGGCGGCGATGCAACGGTGTGCGGGAGGGGCCGCGGCGCCCACACAGGCGCCGGGCCGGGCGTAGCGCGCGAGGCGGCTACGCCGATCGGATCAGGGCACGGCGACAGGATAGGAGCCGAGGATCTTGATCTGCGCCGAGTGGGCTTTCAGTTCGGCCAGCGCCGCCTGCATCGCCTCGTCCTCGACATGGCCGGCCAGATCGATGAAGAAGCCGTACTCCCACTTGGCGTTGTGCGAGGGGCGCGACTCGATCCGGTTCATGCTGATGCCGTGCCGCGCGAACGGGCTGAGCACATCGAACAGTGCACCGGGCTTGTCGTGGATGAACACCAGCACCGAGGTGCGGTCGTGGCCGGAGGTCGGGAAGATGTTGCGGCCGATCACCAGGAAGCGCGTGGTGTTGTCCGCATCGTTCTGGATCGGCTTGGTCACCACCTTCTTCAGGCCGTACACATGCCCCGCACTTTCGCCACCGATCGCGGCGGCGTCATCGGCATTGCGCGCGCGGCGCGCACCTTCGGCATTGCTGGAGACCGGCACCTTCTCGGCCTTGGGCAGATTGGCCCGCAGCCACGAGGAGGTCTGCATGAACGACTGCGGGTGGCCGTAGACACGCTCGACATCCTCCAGCCGGCCACTGCGCGACATCAGGTACTGCTGCACGCGCAGTTCCACTTCGCCGCAGATCTTCAGGTTGGAGGTCAGGAACATGTCCAGCGTGATCTGGATGGTGCCCTGCCCCGAATTCTCCACTGGCACCACGCCGAAATCAGCGTTGCCCGCTTCCACTTCCTGGAAGACTTCTTCGATGCTGGCCAGCGGCAGCCCCAGCGCCGAGCGCCCGAAATGCTTGAGCACGGCCTGCTGGCTGAAGGTGCCTTCCGGACCGAGGTAGCCGATCTTCAACGGCTCCTGCTGGGCCAGGCAGGCCGACATGATTTCGCGGTAGACGTGGACCAGCACTTCATCGCTGAGCGGGCCCTCGTTGCGGTCCACCACCATGCGCAGCACCTGCGCTTCGCGCTCGGGGCGGTAGTAATCCACGGCGGCAGCGAGCTTGCCCTTGGCCTTGCCGACCTGGTGGGCGAAGTTCGCGCGCTCGGCGATCAGCGCCTGGATGCTGCGGTCGATATGGTCGATCTTGGCGCGCACATCCGACAGCACGGGCGCGGCAACCGCCGGCGCGGCATCGCGCTTGGCGGCCTTGGCCTTCTTCGCGGGGGCAGCCGCCTTGGGCGGGGTCGGTGCCGGCTTGGCAGCCTTGGGCTTGGCGGGTTTGGTGGCCATCTGGGTTCCAATTGCAGTGGGGCGGCGAGCGCCCCGGGAAAAACGAATTCTTCAGCCGTTGCGTTGCTGGAAATCGCGCATGAAGGCGGCCAGCGCCTGCGCGCCCTCCACCGGCATGGCGTTGTACAGCGAGGCGCGGATGCCGCCGACCGCCTTGTGGCCCTTCAGCGCCAGCAGGCCGGCCGCCTTGGATTCACTGACAAAACGCGCATTGAGCGTGTCGTCGGGCAGGAAGAACGGGATGTTCATGCGCGAGCGTGCGGCCGGCACGACCTCATTGCGGTAGAAGCCGCCGGACTGGTCGATCGCCCCGTAGATCAGGCCCGACTTGACTGCGTTGCGGCGCGCGAATTCCTCCACGCCGCCTTCGGCCAGCATCCACTGGAACACCAGGCCGGCCAGGTACCAGTTCCAGGTGGGCGGGGTGTTGAGCATGGAATCGCGGGCGACGTGCGAGCGGTAATCGAAGATGTCCGCGCGCGGCTGGCCACTGCGCTCGAGCAGGTCGCGGCGCACGATCACCACCGACACACCGACCGGGCCGAGGTTCTTCTGCGCGCCGGCATAGATCACGCCGTACCTGCTGACATCCAGCGGCTCGCTGGCGATCGAGGAGCTGAAATCGGCGAACAGCGGCACAGCGCCCACGTCCGGGGTGTCACGGAACTCGACCCCGTGGATGGTTTCGTTGGCGGTGATGTGCACGTAGGCCGCGTCATCGGAGAGCTGCCAACCGTCGCGCGCCGGGATGTCGTGGAAGCTGTTGGCCTCGCTGCTGGCGGCGACGTTGACCGTGACGTACGGGCTGACCTGCTTGATCGCGGTCTTGCCCCAGTGGCCGGTGACCACGTAATCCACGGTCTGGCCGGGCTGGGCGAAGTTGAGTGCGAGCAGGGCCTGCTGGGTGGTTGCGCCACCGGCCAGGAACAGCACCGCATAGTCGTCCGGGATGCCGATCAGGCGCCGCAGATCGGCGTCGGCCTGGGCGGCAACGGCCATGAACTCCGGGCCGCGATGGCTCATTTCGACAATGGAGGCGCCCGCGCCGTTCCACTCCAACATCTCTTCCTGCGCCTGGCGCAGGACCGATTCCGGCAACGTTGCAGGGCCGGCACTGAAATTGAACGCGCGCGTCATGTCACACCTATGGGGCAAGACCCCTAGTATGCCGCAGCGCACCAGCCTTTAGGCCTTGCAGGACAAGGCGAATTTGGTTGCAAACGAATCTAATGGCCCACGCGGGACGTGCCTGGTTGCCGGCCAGCGGCCGGCACTACCTCGCCCCGAACCAGAGCAGCCCGCTGAGCGCTGCGGCCAGCAGCAACGCACTGGCCAGCAGCCACGGCCAGCGGCTCACCCGCTTGGGCACGGCGACCGGTTCCGGACGCTGACGCGCCTCGAAGCCGTCGTCCTCTTCTTCAACCACGATGCGCTTGCGGCCATCGTGCGGGACTTCGAGCACAAAGCGGTGCTGCGCATCGAAGACCAGCTGATCGCCCGGCTGCAGCCAGCAATGGCGAACGGTGACGCCATTGACCCGCGTCGACTCGCCGGCGCCCAGGTCGCGCAGCAGCAGGCGCTCCCCGTGCTGCTCCAGGCGGGCATGCTGTTCGGCGAAGGCAGGGTCGTCGATGACGATGTCCGCGTCCGGTCCCCGCCCGATCACGCGCGGCCGATCCAGCGTGAAGCTGCGCCCGTGGTGCTGGCCGCCGACCCCGCGCAACAGCCGCTGGTCGTCGCCGCCATCATCGCTGCGCGGCGGCGCATGGACGACGGCCTCGCAACCGCCCTGCACCACCATCTCCACGCCATCGGCGTAGACCGCGTCACCGGCGCGCAGCAGGGCCATACGGCGCACCGGGCGGCCGTTGACGTGGATGCCGCGGATGCCGTTGGCGACCTGCAGCCACAGGCCACGGTCGTCCAGGCAGAACTGAGCCAGCAGCAAGGTGCCGGGCGTGTCATCGCCAAGCCGGACAGTGCCCGAAGCATGACGCACGATGCGCTGCACCCCGGGCCGCAGCGGCTGGTCGGGATGTTGGCGTTGAGTAAAGTGAACTAGCAGGTTCTGCACGCGGCGCAGCCTAGCAGGTTGAATGTCAGGGAAGAAGAAGTGTGACGCAGACCTTGGAGTTGTGCCTGAGGATGCGCACAATGCACGCCCCTATCCGCGCCGTTGTCCGCCAGGAGGCTGTATGTCCACCATCGATATCCGTCACGCCCACACCCTGCCCGCCGAAAATGCGCGCAAAGCCATCGAGGAAGTCGCCGCCAAACTGTCCGAACGTTTCGGCCTGGAGTCCAACTGGGTGGGCGATGTGCTGAACTTCAACGGTTCGGGCGTGGATGGCGCGATCGCCCTGCAGCCGGGCCAGGTGCAGGTCACCGCCAAGCTTGGCTTCCTGATCTCTGCCATGAAAGGCATGGTGGAAAGCGAGATCCAGCGGGTGCTCAAGGAAAAGCTCGGCTGAACCGACGCTCGGCCTGGCGCCGCACGGGCGCCGGCCATCACATCGCTTGAAGCCGGCGATGCATACGATCCAAGGGTGTCCACCCACAGGGATCGCCCCATGAATTCACCCAACGACTTCGACGATCGCATCCCGGGCGAGAAGCCCTCGCTGCAGGATCAGGCCGAGCGCTTCTCGCGCAAGCTGACCGATTCGGCCCAGCAGATCTGGCTGGCGGGCCTGGGCGCCTTCGGGCGTGCGCAGGCCGAAGGCAGCCGTGTCTTCGACAACCTGGTCAAGGAAGGCGAGAACATCGAGGCCCGCAACCGCGAACAGACGGGCGACACGCCGCGCTGGCGCGACAATGTCGAGGAGCACCTCGGCGAGGCCCGCGAAAAGGCCAGTGGCACCTGGGACAAGGTCGAGAAGGCCTTCGATGATCGGGTCCAGGGCGTACTCAAGCGCCTGCACATTCCGACCGCCGAGGACGTCGCCGCGCTCAATGCCCGGATCGACGCGCTCAACACCCGGGTCAACCGGGCCGAGGCCCGCAATGCCTCGCCGTCGGGTGCGCCGTCCCCAGGCACCCACCAGTCGCCGACCTCCGACGCCTGACCTGACTGTCGATTGTTGCAAAGCAGCACAACTTTGTTGACAATCGAAACCGACCCGCCAATCGCTTCCACCGCCGTTTGTTCCCTCCCCTCACGGCTCTGGATTGGCGGGTTTTTTGTGGGCGCTCGATCCGACGATCGCCACAAAGTGCGACGGCCGTCACCGACGTGATCACCGGCCCCCTGCCAGTGCGAAAACGACGCGCCGCAGACGTGCAAAGGCGCATATAAACTGTCTATCGCACTTCCCTGTTCATATCCCCCTGCATGCTCTCCTGGATTCTGGCCCTGCTGTTGGCCCTCATCGTGTGGTTGTTGGCCACGGCCTACTTCTGGCTGATCAAACGGAAGCAGAAGGAGACCCAGCTTGGCTTGACTGCTTTGGCGGGCATGCACTGGCGCGAGTTTTCGATGATCGTGCGGCGCGCGATGCACGAGCAGCGTGGGCTGCAGGATGTGGCCGACGAGGCTGCCGACCGCGGTGAACCTCGCAGCGATTTCCTGATGCACGATGGCCCGCAACGCTGGCTGCTGTCCTGCAAGCATGGCCGTGCCTACCGGATCGGCACGGCGGCGGTGAACGAACTGGGCGCCGCCGCGCGCCTGGCCGGTGCCCGCGGCGGCATCCTGATCACCGAAGGCAAGGTCGAGCGCGATGGCCGCATCGCCGCTGAAAAACAGGGCGTCGAGGTGCTGGATGGTCCGCTGCTGTGGCCGCTGCTCAAACCCTACCTGCCCGGCGACATGGAAGCCCGTGTCGAGGACGGCGCGCGTGGCGAGGCGATCCGCCGCATCTCGATCGCGGCGCTGGGCGCGGCGACGCTGGGCCTGATGGTGGGCTTGGGCTCACTGACCGCCGGGCTGGAGAAAGACGGGTCCGACGACGAAACCGCGGTGGCCGCACCTGCCGCCGCTCCATCTGCCGCGGGGGATGCCCCCGCAACGGTCGGCACACAGCCCCCTGCTGCAGCGACGTCCGCCCCGACAGGCCCGGGCAGCGCGGAAAACCGCGCCGCCGATGCTGTCCCGTCTGCGATGGAAGCGAACCCGGACAACGCGACGCTGGACCGGTACCAGCAGGAACTCTCCCGCAAGGTCGCGACCCGTCCCGGGGTGGCCAGTGGCATCTGGCTGACCCGCCAGACGCTGGCGATCAACCGCACCGGTGAGATCGAGACGATCTGGCCGCTGATCTGCGAAGAAGTGACCCGCTACCCCGCGCTGCGCACGGTCCGCATCCAGCTCAACCCGCGCCCCGGCGTGGATGAGCCGGTCCGCTGGCGGCAGTGCACCACGCTGTAAGGCTCAGCGCGCGCCCGGCGAGAAACGGGCAACCAGATCGTAGGCATCGCCCAGGAACATCTGCCGCACGCAGGTGATCGGCTGCTCGCCGCGCCAGGTGAGGCGGTCGATGACCAGGCACGCCGTGCCGGGTTTGACCTGCAGCAGCGTCGCTGCCGCCTCATCGGCGCCCCAGGCGCTGATCCGGTGCTGGGCGCGCGTCCACGAGACGTTCTGCAGCAGCCAGCTGCCCGGCGCCGTGGTCTCGAAATCCACCTCCAGCACCTCCGGCACACCGACCGGGCTGATCAGGCGGTGCTCCAGCGCCAACGGCCGCCCATCGGCCAGATGCAGGCAGCGGATCGCCAGCAGCTTCTCACTGCCGGACAGCGCGGTTTCTTCGGCCACGTGCTCACGGGGCAGCCGGTACGCGCGCTCCAGCAACTGGTAGCCATACACATGGCCACGCGCCTGCACCGCCATCGCGATGTCGGGAATCTCCAGCGCCACCTGTTCCAGGTGCGGCGGCTGGCGCGCGACGAACGAGCCCGCACGCCGGCGGCGTTCGATCATGCCGCTCTCGGCCAGTGCAGTCAGCACCTTGTTCACGGTCATCCGCGAGCAGCCGTACTGCTCCATCAGTTCGTGTTCGTAGGGGATGCGGAAGCCAGGCTCCCACTGTCCACTGAGGATGCGGCTTTCCAGATCAGCACGGATGCGCTGATTGAGGGTTGCTGCTTTCTTGCCCGTCACTCTGGATTCCTGCATGGGAGGGTCGGATCAGACCCTCAACAACGGTCGAAGTGCCGCGGCGAACCGTGCGGCCACCGCCTCGCGTTGCGGGTGGCGACCATCACGGACCAACTGGCGCCCTTGGCGCCACACCGATCGCACGGCGCCATTACGTGCGGCGAATACCCAGCTGTCAAGCAAGGCATCGCCATCGCGGGCGATCAGCGCCGGGTGGTCCGGATCGAGCTCGACCAGATCCGCCGGTGCGCCGGCCCGCAGGCCGGTGGCCACGCCCAAGGCCTGCGCGGCACCGCTCAACGACTGTTCGTACAGCCAGCGGCCGGTGGATTGACCATCGCCCGTGGCCAGCACATTGCGGCCGCGCAGTTGCAGGCGCTGGCCGTACTCGAGCAGGCGCAGCTCTTCGGCCGCGTCGATCAGCACGTTGGAATCCGAGCCGACCCCGAACCGTCCGCCGGCACGGGCGAAGGCCTGCATCGGGAACAGGCCGTCGCCCAGGTTCGCCTCGGTGATCGGGCACAGCCCCGCCACCGCATGGCTGGCCACGATCTGCTGCATCTCCGCCTCGGTGATATGGGTGGCGTGCACCAGGCACCAGCGCGCATCCACCGGCGCGTGTTCGTACAGCCACTGCACCGGGCGCATCCCGCTCCAGGCGATGCAGGCATCGACCTCGCGGGTCTGCTCGGCGATGTGGATGTGGACCGGCCCGGTGTTGAGCGGCAGCAGCGCCGACAGTTCCTCGCCGGTCACCGCGCGCAGGCTGTGCGGGGCAAAGCCGAGCACCGCACCGTCCTGGTCCTGCAGCGCGCGCGTGCAGCCCTGCAGCAGCTCGGCAAAGCCGTCGACGTCGTGGATCAGGCGGCGCTGGGCCGGGTTCGGTGCGGCGCCGCCGAAATCGGCATGCGCATAGAACACCGGCAGCAGGGTCAGCCCGATCCCGCTGGAGCGCGCCGCGGCGGCGATGCGCTCGGCCATTTCGGCACGATCGGCGTACGGCACGCCGTCCGGACCATGGTGCAGGTAGTGGAACTCACCGACCCGGGTGAAGCCGGATTCCAGCATTTCCACATAGGCCTGCTCGGCAATCGCCTGCATCGCCTCGGGCCGCAGATGCGCCAGGAAGCGGTACATCAGCTCGCGCCAGCTCCAGAAGCTGTCGCCGCTGTTGCCGCCGATCTCGGTCAGCCCGGCCATGCCGCGCTGGAACGCGTGGCTGTGCAGGTTGCCCAGACCGGGCAGCACGATCGCCAGTGCGGTATCGCCCGGCTCGGCCGACACGCCTTCGGTCACCTCGATGAGCGTGCCGCCTTGGCTGAGGATGCGCACATCGCGTGCCCAGCCATGCGGCAGCAGTGCATGGGCGGCATGGAAACGAAGGATCGGTGCGGGGTTGGCTGGCATCACTGGACATCCCGGAAGAGGCGCCTATATTGTATAGACATATACGCCGATGTGGTTGCTGCCATGCACTGTGACACCCTCTGGTACCACGCCAACCTGATCACCGTCGATGGCCCGGGCCTGGGCGTGATCGAGGATGGCGTCATCGCCGCCACCGATGGCCGCATCGTGCATGTCGGGGCGGCGGGGTCGGCCGAGCATCTGCAGCCGGCCCAGCGCGTCGACTGCGCAGGGCGCTGGATCAGCCCCGGCCTGATCGACTGCCACACCCACCTGGTCTATGCCGGCAACCGTGCCGGCGAGTTCGAGCAGCGCCTGCAGGGCGTGAGCTATGCCGACATCGCCCGCGCCGGCGGCGGCATCGTTTCCACCGTGCGCGCCACCCGCGCCGCCAGCGAGGCCGACCTGCTCGCCGCCAGCCTGCCCCGGCTGGATGCCATGCTGGCCGAAGGCATCACCACGCTCGAGATCAAATCCGGCTACGGATTGACCCTCGCCGATGAGACCAAGCAACTGACCGTCGCGCGTGAGCTGGGCCGGCAGCGCGCGGTCGAGATCGTGCCGACCTTCCTCGGCGCGCATGCAATTCCGCCGGGCCGGCAGGCGCAGGAGTACATCGACGAGGTCTGCACCGTCATGATTCCGGCCGTTGCCGCCGCCGGGCTGGCCGAGGCGGTGGATGTGTTCTGCGAGAACATCGCCTTCAGCGCCGCGCAGGCCGAGCAGGTGTTCATCGCCGCCCAGCAGCACGGATTGGCGATCAAGATCCACGCCGAGCAGCTCAGCAACCAGCACGGTGCAGCGCTGGCCGCGCGTTACGGCGCACTGTCGGCCGACCATATCGAACACCTCGACGCCGATGGCATCGCCGCCATGCGCAGCGCCGGCACCGTAGCCGTGCTGCTGCCGGGCGCGTTCTATTTCACCCGTGATACCACCCTGCCCCCGATCGCCGCCCTGCGCGCCGCCGGCGTACCGCTGGCGCTCGCCACCGATTCCAACCCCGGCACCTCGCCGCTGACCAGCCCGCTGCTGGCGATGAACATGGCCGCCACCCTGTTCCGCATGACGGTGGAGGAGTGCATCGCCGGCTTCACCCGTGAAGCGGCGCGCGCACTTGGCCGCCAGGACCGGATCGGCCGGCTCGCCATCGGACTGGACTGCAATCTCGCCCTGTGGGACATCGAGGCGCCTGCCGACCTTGTCTACCGCATGGGCTTCAACCCCCTGCACGCCCGCGTGATGCGCGGCCAACCCGTCTGAATCTAGTGATGTCTGGAGATTTCATGAGCACTACCCTGACCCTGCACCCCGGCGCCGTCACGTTGGCGCAATGGCGCGCGATCCACGACGGCGCGCGGGTGCGGCTGGACCCGGCGTCTGCCGCGGCCGTGCTGCGCAGTGCGCAGACCGTAGCCGACATCGTCGCCAAGGGCGCGCCGGTGTACGGCATCAATACCGGTTTCGGCAAGCTGGCGAGCGTGCGCATCGAGCGCGACGACCTGGAGACCCTGCAGCGCAATATCGTGCTCTCGCATGCGGCCGGCGTCGGCGAGCCGATGCCCACACCGGTCGTGCGCCTGATGATGGCGTTGAAGCTGGCCAGCCTGGCCCAGGGCGCCTCGGGCATCCGCCCGCAGACGCTGGCCCTGCTGGAAGCCTTCCTGCAGCACGACTTCATTCCGGTGATTCCGTGCCAGGGCTCGGTCGGCGCCTCCGGCGATCTGGCCCCGCTTTCGCATCTGGCGAGCGTGATGATCGGTGTCGGCGAAGCCTTCGTCGATGGCGAGCGCCTGCCGGCTGCCGAGGCGCTGGCCAAGGTCGGCCTGGCCCCGCTGGTGCTCGGCGCGAAGGAAGGCCTGGCCCTGCTCAACGGCACCCAGTACTCCACCGCCTATGCACTGGCCGGGCTGTTCGCGATCGATACCGTGTTCCGTGCAGCGCTGGTCACCGGCGCGCTCTCGGTGGAAGCGGCCAAGGGCTCGGACACCCCGTTCGATCCGCGCATCCACAGCATCCGCGGCCAGCGCGGGCAGATCGCCACCGCCGCCGCGCTGCGCACCCTGATGCAGGGCTCGGCGATCCGCGAATCGCACCGCGACAACGATGTACGCGTGCAGGACCCGTACTGCCTGCGCTGCCAGCCGCAGGTGATGGGCGCCGCGTTCGACGTGATGCGCCAGGCTGCCACCACGCTGGCGATCGAAGCCAACGGTGTGTCCGACAATCCGCTGGTGTTCACCGATACCAACGAGGCCCTGAGCGGCGGCAATTTCCACGCCGAGCCGGTCGCGTTCGCGGCGGACATGCTGGCGATGGCCGTGTGCGAAATCGGCTCGATCAGCGAGCGCCGCACCGCGATGCTGGTCGACCCGGCGCTGTCCGGGTTGCCCGCGTTCCTCACCCCGAAGCCCGGCTTGAATTCCGGCTTCATGATTCCGCAGGTCACCGCCGCGGCGCTGGTCTCGGAGAACAAGCAGCGCGCCTATCCGGCCAGCGTCGACTCGATCCCGACCTCGGCCAATCAGGAAGACCACGTCTCGATGGCCGCACACGGTGCGCGCCGCCTGATGGCGATGGCCGAGAACGCCGCCAACGTGATCGGCATCGAGTTGCTCGCCGCCGCGCAGGGCTGCGATTTCCACGCCCCGCTGCGCTCCAGCGATGCACTGGAAGCGGTGCGCCAGCGCCTGCGCGCGCAGGTGCCGACGCTGGAAGACGACCGCTATTTCCATCCGGACATGGTGGCCGCCACCGACCTGGTGCGCAGCGGCATGCTGGCTGACGGCCTGGCCGACATCCTGCCGCCGCTGGAGCCGCTGGCATGACCACGCACCCGGACTGGCTGCAGATCCACCGCGGCGATGCCCCGTTGATCATCAGCTTCCCGCATACCGGCACCGAGCTGCCCGACGCACTGGCCGCGCAGTTCGTGTCACCGTGGCTGGCCCGCCGCGACGCCGACTGGTGGGTGCACGAGCTGTACGCCTTCGCGCAGGCGATGGGCGCCACCACGATCCGCTCGGCGGTATCGCGCTCGGTCATCGACCTCAATCGCGACCCCAGCGGCACCTCGCTGTACCCGGGCCAGAACACCACCGGCCTGTGCCCGCTGACCACCTTCGACAACCAGTCGTTGTACCGCGATGGGCACGGCCCCGACGAGGCCGAGATCGCGCGTCGCCGCGATACTTGGTTCGTGCCCTATCACGATGCTCTTGCCGCGGAGATCGCACGCCTGCGTGCCGC
This sequence comes from Stenotrophomonas maltophilia, assembly GCA_002363385.1. Classification (GTDB taxonomy): domain Bacteria; phylum Pseudomonadota; class Gammaproteobacteria; order Xanthomonadales; family Xanthomonadaceae; genus Stenotrophomonas; species Stenotrophomonas maltophilia_AN. The sequence continues at coordinate 1,530,587 of DEVL01000003.1, read as the reverse complement.
GCACGGCACCGTGGTGGTGTATGACGCGCACTCGATCCGCTCGCACATCCCGCACCTGTTCGATGGCCAGCTGCCGCAGTTCAACCTCGGCACCAACGGCGATACCACCTGCGACAACGCGCTGACCGATGTAGTCGACAACCTGTGCGCCATGAGCGGCATGAGCCATGTACGCAACGGCCGCTTCAAGGGCGGCTACATCACCCGCCATTACAGCGACATCCCCGGCGGCGTGCACACGCTGCAGATGGAGCTGGCCTGCCGCGGCTACATGCACGAGCCCGAGGCCGTGGATGAGCACAGCTGGCCCACGCCGCTGGATCCCGATCACGCTGCCCCGCTGCGCGCCACGCTGCAGCAGGTGCTCGATGCCTGTCTCGACTTCGCTACGTCCCGGAGTGCTGCATGACCCGTCTCGATTCCACCCGCACCATCCTCGCCCCGACCGGCACCACGCTGACCTGCAAGAGCTGGCTGACCGAAGCCCCGCTGCGCATGCTGATGAACAACCTGCACCCGGACGTGGCCGAGCGCCCGCAGGAGCTGGTGGTCTACGGCGGCATCGGCCGCGCCGCGCGCGACTGGGAGAGCTACGACAAAATCATCGAGACCCTGCAGCGGCTCGAGGATGACCAGACCCTGCTGGTGCAGTCCGGCAAGCCGGTCGGCGTGTTCCGCACCCACGCCGATGCCCCGCGCGTGCTGATCGCCAACTCCAACCTGGTGCCGCGCTGGGCCAACTGGGATCACTTCAACGAGCTCGATAAGAAGGGCCTGGCCATGTACGGCCAGATGACCGCCGGCAGTTGGATCTACATCGGCGCACAGGGCATCGTGCAGGGCACCTACGAGACCTTCGTGGAAATGGGCCGCCAGCATTACAACGGCAGCCTGGCCGGCAAGTGGCTGTTCACCGGTGGCCTGGGCGGGATGGGCGGCGCGCAGCCGCTGGCCGCGGTGATGGCCGGCGCCTCCTGCCTGGCGGTGGAATGCCGCAAGAGCAGCATCGAGATGCGCCTGCGCACCGGGTATCTGGATACCTGGACGGACGACCTTGACGAAGCCCTGCGCCTGATCGAGGAATCGTGCACCGCGAAGAAGCCGCTATCCGTCGGCCTGCTCGGCAACGTTGCCGACGTGCTGGACGAGCTGCTGATCCGCGGCGTGAAGCCGGACCTGCTGACCGACCAGACCTCCGCGCACGACCCGGTCAACGGCTACCTGCCGCAGGGTTGGACGGTGGAAGAATGGGACGCCAAGCGCGTTTCCGCACCGAAGGAAGTGGAAGCGGCCGCACGCGAATCGATGGCCAACCACATCCGCGCCATGCTCGGCTTCCACTCGCTCGGCGTGCCGACCGTGGACTACGGCAACAACCTGCGCCAGATGGCGCTGGAAGAAGGCGTGGAAGATGCCTTCGACTTCCCCGGCTTTGTACCCGCTTACATCCGCCCGCTGTTCTGTCGCGGCATCGGCCCGTTCCGCTGGGCCGCACTGAGCGGCGATCCGGAAGACATCGCCAAGACCGACGCCAAGGTCAAGGAGCTGATCCCGGACAACCCGCACCTGCACCGCTGGCTGGACATGGCCGCCGAGAAGATCAAGTTCCAGGGCCTGCCCGCGCGCATCTGTTGGGTCGGCCTGGGGGACCGTGATCGACTCGGTCTGGCCTTCAACGAAATGGTCGCCAATGGCGAACTGAAGGCGCCGGTGGTGATCGGCCGCGATCATCTGGATTCGGGCAGCGTCGCCTCGCCCAACCGTGAAACCGAGGCCATGCAGGACGGCTCCGATGCCGTCTCCGACTGGCCGCTGCTCAACGCCCTGCTCAACACCGCCAGCGGCGCCACCTGGGTCTCGCTGCACCATGGCGGCGGTGTCGGCATGGGCTTCTCGCAGCATTCGGGCATGGTCATCGTCTGCGACGGCACCGAAGCGGCGGCCAAGCGCATCGCGCGCGTGCTGTGGAACGACCCGGCCACGGGCGTGATGCGGCATGCCGATGCGGGGTATGAGATCGCGGTGGAGTGCGCGAAGGACAAGGGGCTGGATCTGCCTGGGATTCTGGGCTGATCTGGGTGGGCCCCGGCCGGCGGTCGGGGCCGCAGCTCAAGGTAGTGCCGGCCGCTGGCCGGCAACCACGCGGTCATGGGTCTCACACAAAGGATCGCGTAGTTCCTGGCGAGCCGGCCAACGGCCGGCACTACCGACATCCGGTTGTCGGCACGCGACCGCCCCCATGCGCCTGCCCCCATACGCCCCACACGGGTGACGAACACGCAACATCCTGTTAACTTGCGCGCCACACATGAAGTTGACAGGGTGCCACGGCGTCGTGGGCGCTGTCCGCACTGATACCGCGCACGAATGACTACTCACCCCAATCGTTCCACCGCCCCTGCCCTGTCCCTGCTCGCCGCTGCCCTGCTGGCCAGTCTTGCCGCCACCGACACCGCCCATGCCGCGCCCGCTGGCCAGGCGGTCACCCTGGACGCGGTCAACGTCACCGCCGCCGATGCCACCGAGGCTGCGCGCCGCGCGCTCGACCGGGTCCCCGGCGCAGGTAACGTTGTCGATATGACGCAGGTCGGCCAGGGCCGCGTCGGCGGCACGGCCGATGTACTCGCCTACCAGCCCGGCATCAGCGCGCAGAGCGCCGGCAATGAAGGCGTCAAGGTCTCCATCCGCGGCTCGGGCCTCAACCGCGCGCCGGGTGCGCATGCCTCCGGCCTGTCGGTCTCGCTGGACGGCCTGCCCCTGACCGGCCCGGGTGGCACGCCCTACGAGCTGCTGGAGCCGCTGTGGCTGAGCCGTGTCGAGGTGCTGCGGGGTGCCAACGGGTTCGAGCGCGGCGCGTTGGCCTTGGGCGGTGCGATCAACTACATCACCCGCAGCGGCCGCGATACGCCGGGGCTGGAGCTGCACTACGAAGCCGGCGCACGCGGGTACCAGAAGCGAGGCATCAGCGTCGGCGGCGTGCACGACGCTGTCGACTATTTCCTGGCCTACACCGACACCGAGTACGACGGCTATCAGCAGCACGCCGCCGGCAAGGGCAAGGGTGCGGTGGCCAACATCGGCTGGCAGCTCACGCCGCAACTGGAGACGCGCTTCTTCCTGCGCTACCGCGAGACCGATCACGAAACCCCGGGGCGCCTGACCCGCGCGCAGATCCGCAACGATCCCCGCGCCGCCAATCCGGCCAACGTGGCCATCGAGGCGCGCCGGCCGCAGCCGGGCAGCACCTGGATAGGCAACACCACCACCTACACGATCGATGAAGATTCATCGCTGCAGGCCGGACTCGTGTATCACAAGTACCCGATGGACTTGAACGAGAGCCTGTACCGCCAGCAGCTGGATTACGCCAACCTCAACGGCACGCTCGACTACCGCCGACGGCACGCGCTGTTCGGGCATGACAGCGTGACCACGATCGGCGTGCGCGTCACCCACGATCTGGATGCCAACGTGCGCGAGACCCTGCGCTTTTCCAGCAATGGGTATGCAGCCGGCACGCACACCCGCGACTTTGAGCATTACGGCACCGACAGCGTGCTGCACGTCGGCAACGATCTGGCGCTGAGCGACACGCTGCGCCTGCAGACCGGCATGGCGTTGATCCACACCCGCCGCGATGTGCAGGTCACCTGGCCCGCGACGCCGGAGAAATTGTCCGAGCGCCAGTGGGATTACGCGCCGCGGCTGGGCTTCACCTGGCAGCAGACGCCGCAGACGCAGTGGTTCGGCAACCTGAGCCGCTCGGTGGAACCGGCGCATCCGTGGTCGATGATCTGGGGTTCCAACCAGTACTTCGCCGCCGGCAATGGCGCCTCGACCGGCCGCCAGCGCGCGCCGGTGCAGCTGGACAACCAGACGGCGACCACGCTGGAACTGGGTGCGCGCGGCGACAGCGCGCTCGGCCGCTGGGAGCTGACCGGCTATTACGCGCGGCTCAACCACGAACTGCTCACCGTGGAAGTGCGGCCGGTACCGAACCTGTTCATTGCCGAATCCAATGCCAGCCCGACCGTGCACCGCGGCATCGAAGCTGGTCTGGACAGTGCGCTGTGGCAGGGCGTCGGCGGGCGGCTGTCGCTGCGCCAGGCCTACACCTTCAGCGACTTCCGCTACCGCGACGATGCGCGCTTCGGCAGCAACCGCCTGCCCGGCCTGCCGCGCCACTACTACCAGGCCGAACTGCGCTACGACCACCCGGCCGGCTTCTACGCCGGGCTGAACACCGAGTACGCGTCGAAGATGTTCGTCGACTATGCCAACAGCATGGCCGCCGACAGCCACGTGATCTTCGGCACCCGCATCGGCTACGACGCCCCCGGCGGCCGCTGGCAAGCCTGGGCCGAGCTGCGCAACCTCACCGACCGCCACTACGCCGCCACGGTCACCCCGGGCTACGATGATGCAGGCCGGGATGTGGCCCGCTCGACGCCCGGTGATGGGCGCGGTGTCTATGCCGGGGTGCGCTGGCGCTTTGACTGACGTCGTTGCGCCGTCGCTGGGCCGGCAGGCGGGAACCCGGCCTCAGCGCGCGAGTGCCTTGGTGACGGCAGCCTCGGCCAACGGCACCATCTTCGCGTAACCGGCCGGCGTGGGATGCACGCCATCGCTGGCCAGCTCGGGGTCCAGACCGCCGTCCTTGTTGGTCAGGGCGGTGTGGTAGTCCAGATAGACCACGCCCTGTTGCTCGGCATAGGCGCGCAGGGCCTTGTTGAGCGCGGTCACCTTACCGGCGGGCTGCACGCCGGGCTGCCACGGGTAATCGCTGACCGGCAGCACCGAGGCGAGCACGATGCGGATGTTGTGTGCCTGGGCCAGTTCCACCATCGCGTGCAGGTTGTCCTCGATCATCGCCTGCGTGGTTGGCCCGGTGTTGCCGGCGATATCGTTGGTGCCGGCGAGGATCACCACCAGCGCCGGTTTCAGCGCGATGACATCCTGCTGGAAACGCACCAGCATCTGCGCCGTGGTCTGTCCCGAAATACCGCGGTTGACGTAGGGCTTGCCCGGGAAGAAGCGATCACTGCCAGTCGGTCCCCAGCCCTCGGTGATCGAGTCGCCGTAGAACACCACGCGCTTGGTCCCGGGCGCAACGGGTGCCAGCGCGGCGTTCTCGGCGCGGTAGCGCTGCAGCTGTGGCCAGTCCAGCAGGCGCTGCTGCATCTCCGTGATCTGTGCGGGCGTTGCCTTGTCGGCAGGCACCAGATACAGCGGATTGATCGCAGGACCATCCTGCGCCTGGGCCAGTGGGTGAAGCGCGCACAGCACCAGGCCGGCGGCAAGGGCGAAGGGACGGGTCAAGGCTGGCACGGTGCGGCGCTCCGGAAAGGGCAAGCCAGCAGTCTCAGCGATCCGCCACCAGCGATTCAAGCTGCAGCGCGACGCGATCGAACGGGCCGATGTCACGCATCGCCCGGCACATCGCCACCGCGCCCTCCACGCTGGCGATGATCATCGTCGCCAGCGCGTGCGCCTGCCCGGGCGTACGGGCGTCGGTGCACAGCGCCTCACTCAACCGTGCCTCCCAGCGGGCGAACACCACTGAGGCCGCCCGCTGCGCATGGTGGGGCGCCGCATCGATCGGCTCTTCCACCGCAGCCGCCAGCACCGGGCAGCCCGCATGGAAGTCCGAACGGATCAACCGCTCGCGCCACATCGCCAGAAACAGCGACAGCCCCTCGGCACCACCGGCCTGCAGGCAAGTGGCCAGCACGCTGTCTACTTTGGCGCCGGCCAACGTGGTCGCCTCGGCCAGCACCTGTTGCTTGCCGCCCGGGAAATGGTGATAGGTGGACCCGAATGGCGCCTGCGCACGCTTGGCGACCTCGCGGACACTAGAGGCATTGAGCCCATACGTGGCCAGCATTTCCGCTGCCGCAGCCACCACGCGTTGCGGGGCATCGGAATGGCGTGCGCCCATGGCCGGATTCCTTGCTAAGACAGGTGTCATAGACTAGCGTATTTGCATTATGACAACTGTAATAGAACCGACGGCCCGCTCATGAATCTCTGGTTCCGCCTGCTGCTCCTGCTGCTGTCCACCCCATTCAGACCGAAACTGGCCGCGCCGTTTGCGGTGTCGCGACTGAACTTCCGGGTGCTGCCCAACGACATCGACAGCAACCTGCACATGACCAACGGGCGCTACTGGACGATCTTCGACCTGGGTCGCCTGGACCTGGTGTTCCGGATGGGCCTGGGCCGCGTGGCCTGGCGCTCGAAGTGGGCACCCATCGTGAGCGGCGGCACCATCCAGTTCCGGCGTGAGCTGAAACCGTTCCAGCGTTTCGTGCTGGAGACCCGCATGGTCGGATGGGCCGGCACGCGCATCATCATGGAACAGCGCGTGTTGATCGGCGAGGAAGAGAAAGTCGCCACGCGCGCGCTGCTGATCACCGGCGTCTACGACCGTCGGCACCGCCGCTTCGTCTCCACCGATCAGATGATGGAGGCCATTGGCGCGCCGATCGTGCCCTCGCCCGAACTGGGCAAGGCGGCCCAGGCGTTGCTTGCCGCCGAGATGGCGATGAAAGAAGACTGACCTCGCCTTGCGTCACACCGATGCCGGTGCCGCTCACGTAGCGCGCCAGGACAGGATCTCTGCCCTGGCCGACATCGCCTGTTCGATCACGCGCAGGCACTTCACGTCAGGACTGATCAGATACCACTGCTCGCTGTTGCGCAGCAGTGGCAGATCCGCGCGATGATCGGTGTAGGCGATGCGCCACGGTGGCGGATAGCCGCGCTCGGTCAGCATGGGAATCTTGTTCTCACCGATGCAGTGGTTTTCGCTGACCCACCCCCCCAGACAGGGCCGTAAGGTGGACGCCACCAGTGGCACATGCTGCAGACCTTCACGTTCAAGCAGCGCGCGTGCCAGCGGCTCCCAGCATCCCGTCGCGATGACGACCTGATCTCCATCGGCGAGATGCTGACGCACGCGTTTCACGCCCTCAGGCAGGAACACGGGCTCCGGGCCGGCGAATACCTCGTCGGCATGCGCCACGGCAAGGCTGGCCAGCGCCTCGCGGCTGCGTCCGAACGTCGCCATCCACACGGCGAAGCGTACCGGCCTCCGTCGCGTGGGCGGTAGTGCCCAGAGCGGCACCAGCACCGGCAGCGCGAGCACGACACCGGCGATCCGCCACGGTTGGCGGCGTAGCAGACCTTTGAAGAACCGGCTTGCCGTTTCCCAGCGGGTCAGCGTCAAGTCGAAATCAAATACCACCACAGTGCGGTCTGACATCCGTATCAGCTCCTTTCAGAAGACGCCTTGCACCAGCAGTTTGTCGTCATCGGTCGGTGTGAGCACCAACCCGTAAGCCTCGTTTCCGCGATGGAAGCCTGCCGAGCAGATCGCGTCCCAGCCCTGCCCGCAATCCACCTCGGGATGCGCGGCAAAGACGGGCGTGCCCTCGTTGTCGGGCGCGGATGCGAGCCACCCGCCCTTGATGAGCAGCGCCTTGGCCTGCGCGTACGGCATGCCCACGGTAATGCCGATCTGCGTCCACGCTGCGGGCAGCGACGGTGCATCAGCGGCATGCACGTGGCCGACAGACAGAAGGAGCGCCACGGCCAGGAACATCGATTTCATCGGCATCACATCAACAACAGGGCTGCACAGCATAAAGCGCAGAACCCATCAGAACCCATCCAGGGTCCGCAGCAGTGAGCCAAAGGTCAGATAGAAGGAATTGTGCCCACCCTGCGCGCGGCCGTAGCCAAGAAACACCGGCCCCAGGAACGTATCGGCACCGATAAACAGGCTGCCTGCGGTCTGCATGCCATCCAGGCTGACATCCTCCCGGCGCTGCCAGAACCCGCCCCACTCCACACTGCCGCCGACATACAGCGGGATGGTCAGCAGCGAATCGGCGTGCGCGACGCGGCGGTAATACACCACCCGGGCCAGCGCGGTCTGCGGCGCGAAGATGGATTCTTCCGGATAGCCGGACAGATTGCCGAGCCCACCCAGGAAGCCGTAGGTGGCCAGCAGGTCATCGCCACCGTGCGCAGAGGACGCGCGCAGGCCACCGAGCCAGCGGTTATGGCCGTGCGCCCATGCCCCATCCCACTGCACCCGCGTCACCGCCGCCGAATTGTCGGTGCCGAGCGCGTCGAGATAGTGCTGACGCGTCAGTGACACGCGCTGGCCGCGACTGGGGAAGGCCGAGCTGTCGATCGAATCGTGGCGCAGCTGCCAGCCGACACTGCCCATGTCCGCGCGGTAGTTGCTCAGCTCGGTGGGATTGCCGACGTCCAGGCGCAGGCGCTCACGGCCGCGCTCGCCGAACAGGGCGATTTCCCAATCCGGATGTGGCGAATAGGCCCAACGCACTCCGCCCAGCCACTGGCTGTAACGGAACTCGGCGAGTGCGCCGCCGCGCATCAGCGCCAGGTCCAGATCGGTGGCGCGGTATTTGGCGTAGGTGGACAGCGCATGCCGGCCACTGCTGCCGAACGGCCGGTAGTACTCGGCGAAGGCCTCTTCGACTTCGCCCAGCCCCACGCGCAGTTTCAGCTCCGCGCCCTGCTCGGTGAGACCGGTGCGGGTCAGCTCGGTGATGAGCTGATAGTTGCTGCTGCCGTTGAAATCATCGGACAGGCGCAGCGCGAAATGCAGGAAATCCGGCCCCCACCGCTTGTCCTGGGGCGCCAGTACCAGACCCTGCTGCCCGTCGCGCTCCTCCAGCCGCCACTGCACCTGCTGGTAGCGGCCTTCGCCGTAGGCGGTGGCCACGCTCTGCTCCACGCGGTCGGGCGCCAGCGGCTGGCCGACCTCCGGCTTCAGGCGCTGCTCGATGTAGCGCGCGGTACGTGTCTTGTCGCGCAGCACATCGATGAAGGCCACGATCGGCGTCTCGTAGGCTGGCGGGCGATGCTGGCGCTGGAAGGTGGCGTAGCGGGTGTCGTCCACTTGGAAGCGACGAACCGCCGCCACCTCGGCCTGCGCGGCCTGCTCGCCGACGCCGACCGCCTGTGGCGAGCGGTTGAAGTCCTGGCTGCCCATATCACCCAGCGGCGGTGTGATCAGCAGATCCTGTGGGCCGAGCGTGGCCAGCTGCGCCAGCACTTCGCGCTGCATCAGCACGCTGGCCATCTGGTGGCTGATCGCCAGCGGCGAATCCAGCTGCGCCTCGGTCATCAGCGGCGAGCCCACCCGCGAGACGATCAGCCGCTGCGCGCCCAGCCGACGCGCTTCATCGATCGGCACGTTGTCGACCACCCCGCCATCGACCAGCAGATGGTTCTCATAGCGGACCGGCGCGAACACCCCCGGCACCGACATGCTCGCGCGGATGGCCAAGGCCAGGTCGCCCTGCCCGAACACCACCTTCTCGCCGCTGACGATATCAGTGGCGATGGCCCGGAACGGAATCGGCAGATGATCGAAATCGTTTACCTGCCAGGTCGGCAGCAGCAGGCGGCGCAGCAGCATCTCCAGCTTCTGGCCCTGGATCAGTCCCTGCGGGAAGGCGATCTTGCCGTTGCTCAGGCCGACTTCGACGCCGCCCAGCAGGCGCAGGTCATCTTCCTTGCGGCGCATGCTGCGCTCATCGCGTGGCGGCTTGTCGCGCAGCACCTCGGCCCAGTCGATCCGGTCCAGCACCGCCTCGATCTCGTCGGCCGTGTAGCCAGAGGCATACAAGCCGCCGACCACCGCGCCCATTGAAGTGCCGACGATGCAATCGATCGGCACGCGCTCGCGCTCGAGCACCTTGAGCACGCCGATATGGGCCGCGCCGCGGGCACCGCCACCGCCAAGGACCAAACAGGTGCGGGGGCGGTCGGGATCCTGCGGTACGGAATCAACGGACGCTGGAACAGTCTGCGCAGCCGCCAACAGCGGGGCGCACGCCAGCGCTGCCAGGACGAACAGCCAGCGGCTGCACCGACGCCGCGTGGCGGTAGCGGTGGGATGTAATGGTGTCTCCTGCATTCGATCCCTCATTCCCCGGTACCCGTCATCCCCTTGAAGCGCACTTTGCCTGCCGGCATCGGCGAGGTCCACTCGTCGCGCGTGGGTCCGCTATCTCAACGGCCGATGGGAAGAAAGCCCACCAGAGCCACGACCAGGCAGACCAGGCCGCCAGCCAGCGGCAGATAGGTGGCCCATACCGGCGCGCCTTGGCCGATCGCGAAGGCAACGAACGCTTCCCGTACGCTTCGGCCAGTCAGGAACGGAATGACGACCAATGCCAGCAGGGGCAACAGCGAGGCGAGCCCGAAGCCGAGAAATGCCGGCCGATGATCGTTGTGGGCAAATCCGCCCAGCGGGTACAGGGCCAAGCCACTGAACAGCCCCGCGAAGAACAGGATGTTGGCGACCCGGATCGTGGTGCGGTGGCGGCGCCGCAGCGCGGCCCGGGACCAGCCACGGTAGTGCGTCTGCAATCCCCTCGCCCAGTACGCAACGAGCCAGGTTGCAATGATGCCGCCGACGATCCCGCTGCCCGCCGGTCCCCAAGACTGGATATCCATGCCTGCGTCCTTGTGGTCTGACCCGAGTGTAATTCCCTCCCCCGCCCAGGAATGCAGAACGGCCGCCCATTGAGGGCGGCCGTGGGTCTGATGCGAAGCGCAGCCGAGGGACCAGCGGCGCTACCGATGTCGCGCCTCAGTGCTTTGGCGGCGGCGCATTCTTCACATAGGTGTCGAACCAGCTCAGCATTTCCGACACCAGCTGCTCATTGGATTCCAGTGCGGTGTACCAGTGCGGTTCGTGCGGCAGCATCACCAGTCGCGTCGTGCCGCCATTGCCGCGGATCGCCTGGAACAGCTTGCGCGACTGGAACGGCTCGGTGCCCGGGTTGGCGTCATCCTCGCCGTGGACCAGCAGCAGCGGCAGCTTGATCTTGTCGGCGTAGAAGAACGGCGAGGCCTGCAGGTACACGTCCTGCGCCTGCCAGACCGAGCGGCGTTCGTTCTGGAAGCCGAACGGGGTGAAGGTCTTGTTGTAGGAACCACTGGTGGCGACCCCGGCCTTGAACAGGTCGGTATGCGCGATCAGGTTCGCGGTCATCAGGCCACCGTGGCTGTGACCGGTGACACCGATCCGGTTGCGATCGACCACGCCCAGGTCCACGGCCTTGTCCACCGCGGCCCTCGCATCGGCCTCAAGCTGTTCCAGATACGTGTTGTAGGCGGTTTTCGGGTCGCCGACGATCGGGAACGAGGCGTTATCGATGATCGCGTAACCGGCCAGCAGCATCAGCCGGTACGGTGCCAGACGGGTGAAGGTCTGCTGCGAACCGGACACCTGCCCTGCCTGCGCCGCGTTGGCGAAGTCGGCCGGGTATGCGTAGAGAATCGCCGGCACACGCTGGCCTTCCTTGTAACCCGGCGGCGTGTACAGGGTGAACGACAGGTCCACGCCATCGGCGCGCTTGTAGGTGACCAGGCGCTTCTTGATCTCACGCACTTCGGGGGTCGGATCCACCAGATGGGTCAGTGCATCCGGTTTGGATGCGAACTGCGCTTCGCCTGGCTGGGCGCCGGCGACCGGTTCGCCGAGCAGGCGCACGAAGGCATTCGGCGCATCGGTCACCGACTGGTGCCAGGTGAGGAGGTGGCCTGGGATCGCGCTGAAGCCGATGAACTGCTCATAGGCATCGGCATCGCTGCGGAACAGGCGCTCGGTTTTCAGGCTGTCGAGGTTGAGTGCATCCAGGAAGGGACGATCCCCCTGCGGCGAAGCGCCCTGCCCGCGCAGGAACACGCTATTGCCTTCCTGGCGCACCACGTAGGCGCCGGTGGGCAGGCGCTGGTAAACGAAATTGCCCGGATCTTCGTACAGCTCATCACTGGAGAGATCCCACAGCAGGCGACCTTCCTGCTTCGGGTTGTCCACGTTGACGATGCGGGTCTGACGCCAGTGCCGGTTTTCGTCGTTCTCGTCGAGGAAGGCCACCTCCGGCTGCGCGGTCCAGGCCAGGCCTTCGAAACGCTGCGCGGTGCGGGCGATCTCGGTGGGCTTGGCGGTGAACGGGGCCTTGAGCATCAGCACGCGGTCGCGGTGCGGGACGGTGACTTTCCAATCGCCTTTGTCCAAGGCTTCGGCATACACCAGCGTGGCTGGATCGGTGGCACGCCAATCGAAATCGCGCGGTCCTTCCGGCACGCCGTGTACCGGCACGCGGTCGGCCAGCAGCAGGCTGGCGATCGGCGTGCTGCGGCCCGTGGCGATATCCAGCACGGCCACATCATTGGCGAAACGCTGGTAGGTGACCGCATGCGAGAACGGTGCCTTGAGTGTTCTGGTCAGCACATGCACGCCATCCGGGGCGGCCCCGACGCTGTCCAGCAGCGCCGGTGTGCCGACCGTGCGCACGGTGTTGGCCGCGGTATCCACTACCGCCAGCTGCGACTGGCCGTAATAGGCGAAGAGCGCTTCATCGTAGGCACTGGTCAGCGTATCGCGTGCCTCATAGGTGCTGCTCTCACCGGCAGTCCCCAGCGACTCCTGGATGTCTGGGCCGATCGCGCCGTCCGCAGACGGTGCCGGGCCCTGCCTGGCGGGCACCAGCTTGACCAGCAGCTGCTGGCTGCCGCCGAGCCACTGCACGGTGCTGCCGAAGATCGGGTTGAGCGCGACGTTGGGGACCTGGCGGACCTGGCCGGTGACCGCATCGCCGACCCACAGCTGCACGCTGTCATCGACCACATTCTGGAACGCGAAGCGCTGGCCGTCGGCCGACCACTGCGCCGTGCCGGCGCACCCGTTGGGTAGCACCACCTTGGTGGAGCGGCCGGTGGTGGTCTCCACCACGGTGAAGTCGCCCACGCACGGAGGAATGCCGTAGCCACCGGGGGTGTCATGGCGGCTGCGGTTCTTCGGCTCCAGGCGCACACCGGCCAGCTTCAGATACGGCTGGGCAACGCGGGTGATCGAGGGATAGGTCTGCGTGGTGGTCAGCAGCAGGCGCTGCCCGGTCGGGTCGACACTGGGTGTCGGCGGCGGCGGTGCCTTGAGCACCTTGAGCAGGCTCTCCGGTGGTGTGGCGTAGCCACCGGCATGGGCGGGCATCGTGCCCAGCGTGGCGAAGGCTGTCACGGTGAACGCCGTGGACCAGAACGTACGAGCAAGCATGCGTGTCCCCTTGGATATGGTGGGAGCCGGCACGGCAGGGTCGTCGGTCGGCACCTCTCGAATCTAGCACTGCCGCCCTTCCCGAAGATGGGCCAGAAGGAATGACCGGCGGACATCGAGACCGGTATCGTGCGGTACCCTTGTCGTTCCATTGCTTCCGGGTTCCGCTGTGCGAACCGTGCACGCCCTCCGTTATGTCACCCCGCTGCGTGAAGGCGGCTCCCTGCCCGCCGTGGTCGAGACCGACGACGATGGCATGGTGGTGCTTAAATTCCGTGGCGCCGGCCAAGGCCCAAAGGCCCTGATCGCCGAACTGATTGCAGGCGAAATCGCCCGGACGCTCGGCTTGCCGATTCCAGAGATCCTGTTCGTCGAGCTGGACCGCGAGTTCGCCCGCACCGAACCGGATCCGGAAATCCAGGACCTGATACGCGCCAGTGAAGGCCTGAACCTGGGCAGCGATTACCTGCCCGGCGCGATCAACTACGACCCGGCGGCGATGCAGCCCGATGCGGAACTCGCTTCGAAGATCGTGTGGTTCGATGCATTCACCAGCAACGTGGACCGGACCGCGCGCAATCCCAATCTGATGGTGTGGCACCGCAAGCTGTACCTGATCGACCATGGTGCGGCGATGTACTTCCATCACGACTGGGCCAGCGCTGGCGAGGCGTGCAAGAAGCCGTTCGTGCTGATCCGCGATCATGTGCTGCTGCCGTTCGCCACGCAGATTGCCGAGGTCGATGCCGGGCTGGCGGTGATGCTGCCCGATGCGGAGATCGAACGCATCGTCAGCCTGGTGCCGGACAGCTGGCTGGTGGACGAACCCGCCTTCGACAGCCCGACGGCCTACCGCCAGGCCTATATCGATTACCTGCAGCACCGCCTTCGCGTGCGCGCCGCCTTTGTCCAGGAGGCCATCCGTGCCCACACTGCACACGTATGACTATGCGGTGATCCGCGTGGTGCCCCGCGTCGAACGCGAGGAGTTCATCAACGTCGGGGTGATCGTGTCCTGCCCGGGTGCCAAGCACCTGGAAGCGGCGATCGAGCTGGATCTGGAACGGTTGCGCGCGTTCGCGCCTTCGCTGGATATCGAAGGCCTGCAGCCGTGGCTGGATGCCATCGTGGCGATCTGCCGCGGCGACGCGAACGCTGGCCCGATCGCGCAGTTGCCGGCGCGCGCACGCTTCCATTTTCTGACCGCCAAGCGCAGCTCGGTGGTGCAGATGTCGAGCACGCATGTGGGCCGCACCGCGGATCCGACGGGTGTGGTGGAGCATCTGATGCGGAAAATGGTGCGGGTACCGGCGTAGCTCACACCGGCCAGCGGCACCACGCGAACGGATAACCGTGCAGCCCCTGGGCCAACCCGGCACGTATCGGGCTGGACAGGATGTCGGTGGCGCGTGCCAGCAGTTGACGCTCGTCGCGCTGGAGCTGGTCGTAGTAGCCAGGCTGCCAGACCCGGCCACAGGCAGCATTTCGCTGTTTGAGTGCCTGGGCCGAACGCGATTTGAGCGAGCTCACCACGGATGAGAGGCGCGTGGTGCGCAACCGGAACAGCCAGTGCACGCAATCGGGCATGACGACCCAGGCCAGCGATTCCGTGCGTTTTTCAGCATCCGAGGCACGCAGCCAGTGCACGACATCCTGCGCATTGGCGTGCTGAGTAAAAAGAGGGGAATGATTGGTGGTGACGGCGGTGACGACGTAGCAGGCGTTTTGCAGCGAACATCGCCCGTCTGAAACACATGAACTAGGCATCCGCCCATCATGGCAGTGGATGCCAGCGCACCTAAGCGGGAGAAAACACGCCCGCTTGTCAGAGTTTTACGTGGAGCACTGTAGTCGCGTGACCAAACCGGACACGACGCAGCGCAGCCACGATGGCAACCCGGGGCGCGGTTCGTCGCCCGCCTTTCACCCCTTGGGCAGCGCGTAGGCAATCACGTAATCGCCCGCCGGGGTCTCCATGAAGTGGTGGCCGCCGGCCATGATGACCACGTACTGGCGCCCGCCAAATGCATAGATCATCGGGTTGGCCTGGCCGCCGGCAGGCAGCTTCGCATGCCAGAGTTCCTTGCCGGTTTTCAGATCGATCGCGCGCAGCAGATCATCGGTCGCCGCCGCAATGAAGATCAGTCCGCTGGCGGTGACCACCGAGCCACCGTTGTTGGGCGTGCCGATCTCGATCGGCAGACCGGAGCGGATGCCGAACGGGCCATTGCCGCGCGCACTGCCGAACGGGCGATCCCACAGCGTCTTGCCGGTGCGCAGGTCGACCGCGCGGATGCCACCGTAGGGCGGCTCCTTGCACAACAGCTTGGTAAACGGCAGGCGCCAACCGGCGTTGACGTCGATGGCGTACGGCGTGCCCACCTGCGGATCCCCCGCGCCTTCCGCGCCGCCCTTGTCCGCTTTGACGTCCTCGCGCGGCAGCCAGCCCAGCTTGTCCGCCTTTTCGCGCGGCACCAGCCGGTTGTAGTTGGGCATGTCGTTGTAGTTGGCCACGATCACGCCACGGCGCGGGTCCACGGAGACACTGCCCCAGTCCGAACCGCCGTTGTAACCAGGGTATTCGATGGAATGACGGTCCGCCGTTGGCGGGGTGTAGAAGCCTTCGTAGCTGGCCTTGCGGAACTGGATGCGGCAGACCAGCTGATCGATCGGGGTCATCCCCCACATGTCGCGCTCGGTGAGGTCCGGCTTGCGCAGCGTGTGATACAGCGAGAACAACTGGGTCGGGGAACGCTGTTCCGGCTCGACACCACCGGTCGGGACCTTGCGCTCTTCGGCCGGAGTCAGCAGCTTGCCGGTGCGGCGGTCTAGGATGTACATGTCGCCCTGCTTGGTCGGCAGCAGCAGCGCCGGGACTTTGCCGGCGGCGGTCGGGTAGTCGATCAGCGTCGCCTGCGAGCCCATGTCGTAATCCCAGACATCCTTGCGCACCGCCTGGAAGTGCCAGGCCGGCTTGCCGGTGTTGACGTCGATGGCGACCAGCGACGTGGCGTATCTGTTTTCGTTCTCGGTGCGCGAGCCACTCCAGTAATCGCCGGCCGAGTTGCCCATCGGCAGGTAGACCAGGCCGAGTTCGTCGTCGCCGGTCGCGGTAGTCCACATGTTCGGCGTGCCGCGGGTATACGTCTCACCCGCCGGCGGTGCGCCAGTGCGATCGGGGCGGACCATGTCCCAGGCCCAGCGCAGCTTGCCGGTGACGGCGTCGTAGGCCTGGATCACGCCGGAGGGGGCGTCGCGACGCTGGCCATCCAGCACTTGGTGACCGGTCACGATCACGCCCTGCACGATCGCCGGCGGCGAGGTGATGGAGACATACCCGGCCGGACTGTCGCCCATGCCGACGGTGATGTCGACCTGGCCATTGTTGCCGAAGCCTGTGCACGGCTTGCCGGTCGCGGCATCGACCGCGATCAGGCGACCATCCAGCGTGCCTTCGATGATGCGGGTGGCGCAGGCGCCACGCGGCACCTGGGTCAGCACCGGCACGCCACTCGGGACGGCAAGATCCGCTGCGACGTCATTGAATGCAGCATCCTGCGCAGTGGCCGGCACTTCGTAATAGGAGACCCCACGGCAGGCCGCGGTGTACGGAATGGAGGTGTCCTTGATCTTCGGGTTGTAGCGCCAGCGCTCGGTGCCGTCGGCGGCGTTGAGCGCGACCAGCTGGTTGCGCGCGGTGCACAGGTACAGGCTGTCGCCGACTTTCAGCGGCGTGGTTTCCGCGCCCCAGCGCTTCTCGGGCAGGTCACCGGTGCGGAACAACCAGGCCTGCTCGAGCTTGCCCACGTTGTCCGGGGTGATCTGCTGCAGGGGCGAGAAACGCGTCGCGGCGTTATTGCGGCCGTAGGCGGCCCAATCGCCATCGACCGGGCGATCGGCCGGCTGCAGCGGCGCATCGGCGGTCGGCGCCAGGCCGGTGCTGGTCATCGGCTCCGGGAACGCGCCCTCGGCAGCGGTGACGCCGTGCGGCACGAAGGCAAGCGTAAAGGCCGCCACGAACACGAGGGCCAGCACGCCGGCGATCCCGCGCGAGACCTTGCGCGAGACCGGGCGATCCAGCGTCGGCAACAACAGTGACAGCACGAAGCCGATGGCCACGATCAGGCCCAGGCGCGGCACCCAGCGCCAGTAGTTGCTGCCTGACTCCCACCACGTCCACAACAACGTGCCGACGAACACCAGGGCGAACCACAACGCGCCGCTATACCGGCCCCGCCACAGCTGTCCCCCCGAGATAAGCAGTCCGATACCGGCCAGCACGTAGTACCAGGAACCACCGAGGCTGGCGAGCCAGGCGCCGCCTGAGGTGAATACAACGCCCAGCAACAGAGTGACAATGGCCAGCACTGCCACCAGCCAATGGCGGGGGTGGCGGGTCTGCGTCGTGGTGGACATCGGTCTCTCCTGAAGCGCGAAGATCGCCGACGTTGCTGTCGGTCCCGCGGCTCTTATCCCACCGGGGTCGTGAACGTTGCGCGTTCTTTGCAGCGCTCGCCAACGTCGGCACAGCCGACGATGAAACCCGGCAAGTTCCTGCCCTGCAATGAAAAACGCCGGCGTGTGCCGGCGTTTTTCGTGTGACTCCCACTGGCAGGCCTTACGCCTCCGGCGGTGCCACCACCGGGCTGGCCTCGACGGCCGCCGATGTTTCTTCTTCCACACCCTCGTCCAGCGAGGCATCCATGCGTTCCACCGCCTGGAGCTTCTCTTCCTTGGACAGACGGATCAGGGTGACGCCCTGGGTGTTGCGGCCGACGCGCGAGATTTCCGAACCACGGGTGCGCACCAGGGTGCCACCATCGGAAATCAGCAGCACTTCGTCGCGCGGCCCCATCAGCACCGCACGCACCAGCTTGCCGTTGCGCTCGGTGGTCTGGATGCCGATCACGCCCTGCGTGCCACGTCCCTTGCGCGGGTAATCCGGCAGCGGGGTGCGCTTGCCGTAGCCGTTCTCGGTCGCGGTCAGGATGTACAGCGCGTTGTCGTCGTCAGCCCCGTTCTCGATCACGGCATCGCCGCTGTCGATCACGGTCTCATCGACCTGGCTCTCGTCCTCGTTCTCGTCCTCACTGCCGCCTGCACTCTCGGCCACGATCAGACTGACCACTTCCTCGCCCTTGGGCATCTTGATGCCGCGCACGCCGGTAGCGGTACGGCCCATCGATCGGACCTTGTCCTCACCGAAGCGCACGGTCTTGCCGTTGGAGGCGAACAGCAGGATGTCGCGCTCACCGTCGGTCAGGCCAACGCCGACCAGCGCGTCACCCTCATCGAGGTTGATCGCGATCTTGCCGCGTGCCAGACGGAAGGCGAACTCGCTGAGCGGGGTCTTCTTGACGGTACCGTTGCGGGTGGCGAAGAACACGAACTGGCCTTCGGCATACTCACGGACCGGCAGCACGGCCTGCACCCGCTCACCGGTTTCCAGCGGAATCCAGTTGATGATCGGGCGGCCACGGGCGTTGGAACCGGCTTCCGGCAGCTGATGCACCGGCAGCCAGAACACCTTGCCTGCGCTGGTGAACGTCAGCAGCGTGTCGTGCGTGTTGACCAGCCACAGCTGTTCGATGAAATCCTCTTCCTTCGTCGACGCGGCGCTGCGGCCACGGCCACCGCGGCGCTGGGCCCGGTAGGCACTGACCGGCTGGCGCTTGGCATAGCCGGCGTGCGACAGGGTGACCACCACGTCTTCCGGGGCGATCAGGTCGAGGATGTCCAGGTCTTCTTCGCTGTGGCGGATCTCGGTGCGGCGTTCGTCACCGAACTCGGTACGCACGTTGATCAGCTCTTCGCGGATCACCTGCAGCAGACGGTCGGGATCCTCCAGGATTTCGATCAGCCCGGCGATCACTTCAAGCAGCTGCTTGTACTCGTCGGTCAGGCGGTCCTGCTCCAGCCCGGTCAGGCGGTGCAGGCGCATTTCCAGGATCTGGGTCGCCTGGATCTCGGTCAGCTGGTAGCCGCCCTCGAGCAGGCCCACACCCTTGGGCAGATCATCCGGACGCGAGGCTTCGGCACCGGCGGCGCCCAGCATCGAGCCGACCAGACCCGGCTCCCACAGGCGGGCGAGCATGCGTTCGCGCGCTTCGGTGGGGTTCGGCGAGGTCTTGATCAGTTCGATCATCTCGTCGATGTTGGCCAGCGCGACGGTCAGGCCTTCCAGCACGTGCGCACGGGCACGCGCCTTGCGCAGCTCGAACACGGTGCGGCGGGTAACCACTTCGCGGCGGTGGCGCACGAAGGCCTCGAGCATCTGCTTGAGGTTCATCAACTGCGGGCGGCCATCGACCAGCGCCACCATGTTGATGCCGAACACCGACTCCATCTGGGTCTGCTGGTAGAGGTTGTTCAACACAACTTCCGCCGACTCGCCGCGCTTGATCTCGATGAAGATGCGCATGCCGTCCTTGTCGGACTCATCGCGCAGTTCGCTGATGCCTTCGAGCTTCTTTTCCTTGACCAGCTCGGCGATCTTCTCGATCAACCGGGCCTTGTTCACCTGGTACGGAATCTCGGTGACGATGATCGATTCGCGGCCGTTGTCAGCCACTTCAACCTCGGCCTTGGCGCGGATGCGCACACGGCCACGCCCGGTCCGGTACCCGGCCACGATGCCGGCGGTGCCGTTGATGATGCCCGCGGTCGGGAAGTCCGGGCCCGGGATGAACTCCATCAGGCCGTCGACGTCGATCTCGGGATTGTCGATCAGCGCGATGCAGGCGTTGATCGATTCGGTCAGGTTGTGCGGCGGGATGTTGGTCGCCATGCCCACCGCGATACCGGCCGAACCATTGACCAGCAGGTTCGGGAACCGGGTCGGCATGACCGTCGGCTCCAGTTCCTTTTCGTCGTAGTTGGGCTGGAAATCGACCGTTTCCTTCTCGATGTCCGCCATCAGCTCATGGGTGAGCCGCGACATGCGGGCTTCGGTGTATCGCATCGCAGCGGCGGAGTCGCCGTCGACCGAACCGAAGTTACCCTGGCCATCGACCAGCATGTAACGCAGCGAGAACGGCTGCGCCAGACGCACCAGCGTGTCGTACACCGACTGATCGCCATGCGGGTGGTACTTACCGATGACGTCACCGACGATACGCGCCGACTTGAAGTAAGGCTTGTTGGCGTGCGCGTTGAGTTCACTCATCGCGAACAGCACGCGGCGATGCACCGGCTTGAGGCCATCGCGCGCATCCGGGAGTGCGCGCCCCACGATCACGCTCATCGCGTAATCGAGGTAACTCTTGCGCATCTCGTCTTCCAGGTTGACCTGGATGATTTCCTTGGCGGTTTCTGCCATTCGGGTTCCGTTGTCTGGTAGCGGTCCAGTCCGTCACTACCGCCCTTTCGGGGCGGTTGCGCCGGAATCTCGATTAACCGTTGGATTCTACCACAGCGGGCCATTTTCCGCCCGCTTTTAAGGGGGTTTTACCGGCAAGAATCAGGAACTTACGGTAGCGTTGCCGGCCAGCGGGCGGCACGGCCGCAGGTATCCAGCAGGGGAGCCCCCTGGGCAAGGGGGCAGCCGCAACGCGCCAGTGCCGCGGCTTATCCGAATGCAGCCTGCATATTGGCCACCGTCGGGTTCAGGATCACCCCGCGCTCGGTCACGATGGCATCGATCAGGCTGCCCGGGGTGACATCGAACACCGGGTTCCAGGCGGCGATGCCCTCGGCCACGGTGCGGGTCCCGCCCACGCCGTACAGCTCGCCCGGGTCGCGCTGCTCGATCTCGATCTGCTCGCCATCGGCGGTGTCCATGTCCACCGTGGAGGACGGCGCCACCACCATGAACTTCACCCCGTGGTGGCGGGCGGCGATGGCCAGCTGGTAGGTGCCGATCTTGTTGGCGGTATCGCCATTGGCGCAGATGCGGTCCGCACCCACGATGACCCACTGCACCGCGCCGGTCTTCATCAGGTGCGACGCGGCCGAATCGGCGATCAGGGTGGCGTCGATGCCGTCCTGCTGCAGCTCCCACACGGTCAGGCGCGCGCCCTGCAGCCACGGCCGGGTCTCGCCGGCGAACACACGGGCGATGCGGTGCTGGGCCATACCGGCGCGGATGACACCCAGGGCGGTACCGAACCCGGCGGTAGCCAGCGAGCCGGTATTGCAGTGGGTCAGCACGCCGCTGCCAGCGTCGATCAGGCCTGCACCCAGCGCGCCCATGTGGCGGTTGGCGGCCAGGTCTTCCTCGGCGATGGCCTGCGCCTCGGCAGCCAGCACCTGGCGCCAGTCCGCCCCGGCCGGGGCCAGCACGCGACGCATGCGGGCCAGCGCCCAGGCCAGGTTGACGGCGGTCGGCCGCGAGGCGTTGAGGCGCTGCAAGGCAGGTTCGAGCTTCAGCAGTGCCTGCGCGCCGTCGTCGGCCTGGACCTCATTGGCCGCCAGCACCACACCCCAGGCAGCGGCAATGCCGATGGCCGGCGCGCCGCGCACGGTCAGCGCATGGATTGCTTCGGCGACCGCGTCGCTGTCGCGGCACTCCACGTGCTCGACGATGAACGGCAGTTTGCGCTGATCGAGCAGCTGCAGGCTCTCGCCGGTCCACAGGATCGGGCGGATATGGTCGTAGCGGGCGTAATCGATGTCGGTGGATGCGTTCATCCGACCATTGTAACGGCGCGCCGTTGCACGCGGAATCGGGCGCTCAGTTGACCGCGAATTCGGCGCGGCAGCCCTTGTCCACCCAGACCCCACGGCTGTCCCAGCCCCAGCTGCTGCCCTGCTCGCAGGGCGTGCCGGACAGCTGCTTGTTGAGCGTGACACCGTGGGTGATCCCGGCACCACAGAACCGGCGCTGGCGTGACTTGGACTCGCAGACCAGGATGCGCGGTACGTTGAGGAAGCCACTGCCATCGGCGGCCCCCACTTCAAACTCGCCCTGGCAGCCGCGGGTCACCCAGATCTCATTGCGGCGATAGCCCCAGCTGTGACCTTCGCGGCACGGCAGCGAGGTGAGCTGGCGAAGCAGACGGACCGGCGCGCCCTGCAGGACGACCGGACAACTCTGCGGGCGACCATTGGATTCGCAGCGCACCACGCGGCGGGTGCGGCGTTCGCCATCGGCGCGGGTGGCAGCAACGGCAGTCCGTGCGCGGAACTCGGCGCGGCAGCCCAGCGTGACCCAGATACCGGAACGGTCAGTGCCCCACTCCGAACCACGCACACAGCTGTTGTCGGAAAGCTGGCGGATCAGATCGACGCCGCGTTCGGTGGGGATGTCGCAGTGCACCCACTCCATATCGCGTGATTCGCAGCGCACCACTTCGCCGGCATATCCGCCCGGCTGCGCGAGCGCCGTCTCCGGCATCAGCGCAGTCCACAGCAACACCGGCCACAGGGGCATGCCCGCGCCTGACAACAGCTTCATCAACACGATCCCCGCCACGCTTGAACGATCACACGACCACCTTGGGACATCCCGTGTGATCAGAGCATCATCATGCAGCCCGTGCAAGACGCGAATGCGTCAAGAACAGCTCACGCCCGGGCGAAATCGAAAGCCAGCACGTCGGCGATCCGGCCGGTGCGGTTCATCGCCATCAACAGGCGGTCCACGCCGACCGCGACGCCTGCGCAATCGGGCAGCGCCGGGAGGGCCGCCAGCAGGTGTTCATCCAGCGGCGGCAGCACGTCGCCCCGTGCGGTGCGGATCGCATGGTCGCGCTCGAAACGGGCACGTTGCTCAGCCGCATCGTTCAGCTCGTGATAGCCGTTGGCCAGCTCCACACTGCCCAGGTAGAGCTCGAAGCGCTCGGCCAACGCCGGCGCCCCCGGACGGATCCGCGCCAGTGCCGCCTGCGTGGCTGGCCAATCGTGCACCACCGTCATCGTGTCGTCACAGAAGTGCGGCTGGATGCAATGGGTCATCAGCAGATCGAGCCAATCGTCGCGGGTGAGCCCCTCGGCATCGATGCGGACGTCGGCCAGCGGTGCCTGCAGCTGGTCCAGGCTGGCCTCGAACGGGTCCAGCCCAACGTGCCGCTGGTAAAGACCGCGGTAATCGATCACCTCCACGGTGGCCTCGCGCTGGACCAGGTGCAGCGCCGCGCGCACCAGCTCGGCCGTCTCGTCGATCAATCGATGGTGATCCCAACCGACCCGATACCACTCCAGCATGGTGAACTCGGGGTTGTGGCGCCCCCCCGCCTCGCCATTACGGAACACGCGGCCGAGTTCGTAACAGTCCCCCACCCCGGCGGCGAGCAACCGCTTGAGCGGAAACTCCGGGGAAGTGCGCAGCCAGCGCTGCGGCGTGCCCGCATCGACGTGCCCACTGAAACGGGTGTGGAAACTGTCGATGTTCGGTTCGGTGTTGCCGGCTGCGGACAGGATCGGCGTTTCCACCTCCAGCACATTGCGCGCGGCGAAGAAGCTGCGGATCAGTGCATTGAGCGCGGCACGCTGCCGCAGCGCGGCGATCATGCGCGCGCGTCCTTCAGGCGCTGCGCAAGCGGCAGGGTCAGCAGGTCACGGGTGTCATCCACATAGCCGGTGGCCAGGTACAGCCGGCGCGCCAGTTCGTTGTGGTGGTTCACTTCCAGCCGCATGCGTTCCACGCCGCGTGCGTTCGCACGCTGTTCCAGGATGGCCAACGCCTGCTTGCCGCGGCCGCGGCCGCGTGCGGCGTGGCTCAGGTACAGCTCGTCCAGCAGCGCGAAGTGACCGCCCTGCTCCAGGCTGAAGCCCATCGCCAGCGCGCCGTAGCCGACCACGCTGCCGGCCTCGTCCAGCCACAACAGCACTTCGCCGTTGCGCGGATCTTCCAGCAGCGACGCGAGGGCCCTGCGCACGCGGGTGTCGTCGAAATCGAGTTTGTCTTCCGCGTAGAAATCACGCATCAGCCCGATCAGCAGCGCGGTGTCGGCCACGGTGGCCAGGCGGAAATCGAGGGGGACGGTATGCATGCGGTTTCTCTTGGAAGGACGAAGCGCGGGGCACGGCGGCCCCGCGGCAGATTCAGTGCTGCGTCAGGAAGGCCACCAGCTGGTCTTCGTCCCAGACCGGAACACCCAGCTCCTGCGCCTTGGTCAGCTTGGAACCGGCCTCGGCACCGGCGACCACGAAGGACGTCTTCCTGGAGACACTGCCGGCCACCTTGGCGCCCAGCGCTTCCAGCCGCGCCTTGGCCTCGTCACGGTTCATCTGCGTCAGCGTGCCGGTCAGGACAGCGGTCTGGCCCTCCAGCGGACCGGCAACCTGTTCGGCCTGTTCCGGCGCCAAGGCCAGCAGCCTCTGACGGTAGTCCTCGGCCTTGAGCAGCATCGGACCATGGCCTTCGCGGTCCAGCCAGTCGGCAAGGCCCATGGCCACTTCGTTGGGCAGGCCGGCGGCCACGAAGCGCACCGGCTCGGCATCCAGCACAGAGGCAGCGTCGGGCAGCATCGCCACCAGCTTCTCGGCGCGCAGGCGGGTGATGCCCGGAATCTCCGCCTCGACCAGCAGTTGCGCGAAATCCAGACCCTCGCGCAGCTTGGCGATCGGTGGATGCACATCGCTGATCCGCACCTGGCCGACCTGCAGCAGTGCATCGATCGCCTCCTGGTTGCCGGCCTGCTCGAAGAAGTGGCCGAGCGATCGTGCGACTTCGCCGCCGATGTCCGGTACGCGCTTGAACAGCGGCCAAGGCAGGTGCCGGATCAGCTCCAGATCACCAAACCAGGTTGCCAGGGCCTTGGCGGTGCTCTCGCCCACGTGTTCGATGCCGAGCGCGAACAGCAGGCGTTCCAGCGTCGTGGTGCGGCTGGCGTCGATCGCGGCGATCAGGTTGTCGGCCCACTTGGTCGCGATCTTCTTCGTGTTCCAGGCGAACGTGGCCGGCATCGCCAGCGCCTGCGCGCGCCACGACTCATCGCTGGCATCGAGCTTGAGAATGCCACGCAGGTAATCGCCACTGCCTTCCGGCGGCAGGTGCAGCGCGATCTGGCTGGCCAGGGCCTCGGGCGACTCGGCATCCAGCACCAGCTTGAGCTGCAGCAGTTTGTCGCGCTGCAGGCGATACAGATCGGCCACGCCACGCACGATGCCCGCATCGACCAGCGTCTCGATGTACTTGCCGCCCAGACCGTCGATATCCATCGCACGGCGCGAAGCGAAGTGCGCGATGGCTTCCTTGCGCTGCGCCGGGCAGCTCAGCTCACCCGAGCAGCGCCAGGCGGCCTCGCCCTCTTCGCGGACGATCTCCGAACCGCACACCGGGCACTGCGACGGCATCTGCCACGGGGTAGTACCGGCGGGGCGACGGTCGGCGATCACGCTGACCACTTCCGGGATCACATCGCCGGCGCGACGCACGATCACCGTATCGCCCACGCGGACATCCAGACGCGCGATCTGATCGGCGTTGTGCAGCGTCGCGTTGGAGACGATCACACCCGCCACCGCGACCGGCGCCAGACGCGCCACCGGGGTTGCAGCGCCCGTGCGGCCGATCTGGATCTCGATCGCCTCCACCGTGGTGGTCTGTTCCTGCGCCGGGAACTTGTGCGCGATCGCCCAGCGCGGGGCGCGCGCAACGAAGCCCATCTGCTCCTGGCCGGCGCGGTCATCGAGCTTGTAGACAACGCCGTCGATATCGAACGCCAGGCCATCGCGGCGCTCGCCGATATCACGGTAGTAAGCGAGCAGCCCGTCCGCACCTTCCACCACCTGGCACAGGTCGCTGACCGGGAAGCCCCATGCACGCAGCTGGGCGAGCGTGGCCGAGTGGGTGGGCGGCAGTTCACCGCCGTCGACCTCGCCGATGCCATAAGCGTAGAAACTGAGCTTGCGCTTGGCGCTCATCTTCCGATCCAGCTGGCGCAGCGAGCCGGCCGCGGCGTTGCGCGGATTGGCCAGCACCTTGCCGTCATGCAGGCGGGCATCGGCGTTGTAGGCCTCGAAATCGGCGCGGGCCATATAGACCTCACCACGCACTTCCAGCACTTCGGGCCAGCCTTCCCCGTTGAGCGTCTGCGGGATCACACTGATCTGGCGCAGGTTGGCACTGACGTCTTCACCGGTGGCGCCATCGCCCCGGGTTGCGCCCTGTACGAAGCGGCCGTTCTCGTAGCGCAGGCTGATCGCCAGACCGTCGAGTTTGGGTTCGGCGGAAAAATGCAGCGTGCTGCGGCGCAGGCGCTCGCCGATGCGGCGCACGAAATCCTGGACCTCCTCATCGCTGAAGGCGTTGCCCAGCGACAGCATCGGCACCGCGTGGCGAACCTCGGCGAAGCGCGAGGAGGCCTTGCCGCCCACCTGCCGCGTCGGCGAGTCGGCCGCGGCCAGCTCCGGGTGCGCCTGTTCGATCGCCTCCAGCTCCCGCACCAGCAGGTCGTACTCGACGTCGGGAATCAGCTGCTCGTCGCGCTCGTGGTATGCCTTGCCGGCATCCTCGATCTGGCGACGCAGGACATCGGCACGTGCGGCGGGGCTGGGGGTCATGCGGAAGGCGATCCTGGTGGGGCGGTCAATTTTACCCCTCGCCCCGCTCCTGCGCGCAGTGAAGAACGCTTGCCGCCGGTTCGCAGTGGCGTTAGGTTGCGCCGAACCCCTTTCTGCCGGTGCACCGTGCCCCCTGCCCTTGCCGCTTCCCGTCGCTCGTTCCTGCAACTGGCCGGTACCGGTCTGGCGTTGTCCGGCCTGGGGGCATTGCCTGCATCGGCTGCGCCCTCGCGCGCGCTCCCGGCCAGCACAGGACCGGTGCTGCTGAACTTCAACGAATGCCCGTATGGGCCGTCGCCCGCCGCGCAGGCCGCGGCACGCGACATCGTCGCCGGCAGCGGGCGGTATCTGTTCGCACTGGCCGGCGAGCTGCGCGACCTGTTCGCCCAGCAGGAAGGCATCGGCAAGGATCGCGTGCGGCTCTACCCCGGTTCGAGCGAACCGCTGAACCGGGCGGCCGTCGTATGGACCTCGGCGACAGCCGGGCTGGTCGTCGCTGACCCCACCTTCGAAGCGCTGGGCGATCTTGCTGCTGCGCGCGGGGCCACCGTGGCCAAGGTGCCCTTGCGTGCGGACGGTGCGCACGACGTGCGCGCAATGGCCGCTGCCGCCGCGCGGGTCAACGCCGGGCTGCTGTATCTCTGCAACCCCAACAATCCCACCGGCTCGATCACGTCCGCCACCGACATCGCCTGGCTGCTGGCCAACAAGCCCGCGCAGACCCGGGTGCTGGTCGATGAAGCCTACCTGCAGTACAGCGGGCAGCGCTCGGTGATCGCCCAGGTGATGCAACGCGACGATGTGATCGTGCTGCGCACCTTCTCCAAGCTCTATGGCATGGCCGGACTGCGCCTGGGTGTGGCGGCCGCGCATCCGGATCGGCTGAAGGAACTGGCCAGCCTCGGCGACAACCCCCTACCGGTCACGGCGATGGCGGCAGGCCTGGCGAGCCTGCGTGATCCCGGGCTGATCGCGCAGCGCAGCGCGGAGAATGCGCTGGTTCGGCAGGACACCGTTGCGTGGCTGGGCAAGCGCGGCTTTGCGTGCGTGCCGTCGGAAGCGAACTGCTTCGTGGTCGATGTGCAGCGTGACGGCGCCGCCTTCTCTGCCGCCATGGCCGCGCGCGGCGTGGTGATCGGCCGCAGCTGGCCGATCTGGCCGCAGCGCGTGCGCGTGACCGTCGGGACCGCCGCCGAGATGGCGCGGTTCCGTGAGGCGTTCGAGGTGGTGGTCAGCGAGAACGGGTAGAGCCGACCGTTGGTCGGCTCCACTTCATCACCAGCGCGGTGCTTTGGTGAGCGGCGGGGCCTGATGCTGGCGGTCGTAGGCACGCAGCTCGTCGCGGATGTGCGCGATGCGCTGGCGGCCCAATGCGTTGCGGCTGTCATCGAGTACCACGCCGTCGAGCAGCTCGCCCATGCGCTGCACGGTCGGCAGCATCTTTTCCCAGGCATCCAGCGCGGTCAGCGGTGCCGGCAGGGTCAGGAAGAAGGCGATCGCCGGCGTTTCCATCTCGCGGATGTTGGCCATGTCGAAACTACCCGGCTTCATGATGCTGGCCATCGAGAAGATCGGGCCGCGCTCCGGGTGGCCTTCGACCAAACGATGGAAGACATTCATGTGGCCGAATACCAGGCCGGTCTTTTCCGCGGCGACCACAATGTCTTCGCCACGCAGCTGCTCGCCCGCACGGGCGGCGACGAACAGCGAGACGATCTTGTCGAAATCCTGGGTGGCGCGCTTGCCAAGGTCACTGGCCGGGCCAGCATCCACCTCGGGCAGACCGAGTTCGGGCTGGGTCACGCCATCTTCGCCGACGACGGGCGCAGCGCCCTCGGCAGGGGCTTCGCCCTCGCCCAGCACGGGCTCGCGGCGCTGGCCGTTGGTGCCTTCAGCACCTTCGACGCGGCGGCCCTGCACTTTCTTTTTCGGACGGCCAAACAGGAAGATCGCAGCGATCAACAGCAGGCCGGCGGCCAGGATGCCGATGCGGAGCAGTGCCATGTCGGACATTCGGGAAGTTCTCCGGCTAAATCATTCAGGTACTTAAGGATGGCACGTCACGCCGCGCCCGCCAATCGCGCGGCTTCCTCCAGGTCGACACTGACCAGTCGGCTGACGCCCGGTTCGCGCATGGTCACGCCGGAAAGCTGGTGTGCTGCCTCCATCGTGGCCTTGTTGTGGCTGACAAACAGGAACTGAACCTTCTCGCTCATTTCCTTGACCATGTTGGCCAGGCGGCCGACGTTGGCTTCGTCCAGCGGCGCGTCCACCTCGTCCAGCAGGCAGAACGGCGCCGGGTTGAGCTGGAAGATCGCAAACACCAGCGCCACCGCGGTCATCGCCTTCTCGCCACCGGACAGCAGCGAGATGCTCGACACCCGCTTGCCCGGCGGCCGCGCCATGATCGCAACACCGGTGTCGAGCAGGTCTTCACCTGTCAGCTCCAGGTACGCGTGGCCGCCGCCGAACAGTCGCGGATACAGCTGCTGGACGCCGGCATTGACCCGGTCGAAGGTGTCCTTGAAGCGGCCGCGGGTCTCGCGGTCGATCTTGCGGATCGCATCTTCCAGGGTTTCCAGCGCGGTGGTGAGGTCGGTGTTCTGCGCGTCCAGATACTCCGAACGCTGTGAGGCCTCGCCATATTCCTGGATGGCGGCCAGGTTCACCGGCTCCAGGCGACGCATGCGGCCGTCGATCTGATGGACCGTCTGTTCCCAATCGGTGATGCGCGCATCCTCGGGCAGGCCGTTGATCACGTCCTGCAGCACGAAGCCGACCTTCTCCACCGAGGCCGACAGCTGGTCGGCACTGAGCACCAGCGCCTGCTGGTCGAGTTTGCGCTGGGAAATCCGCTCGCGCTGCGCAAGTGCCTGTTCGTCGCGCTGGTGGCGCGTCTGTTCGAAAGTGCGCAACTCGGCATCGATGCCATCCAGCAACGTGCGCGCCTCACCCAACACACGGTCGGCGCGCACCCGCTCACCAAGCGCGTTCTGATGCTCGGCTTCCAGCGCCTTGACCGGCGAATCACCTTCATCCAGCTGCGAGTGCAGCTCACCCAGACGGGTGTCCAACTGGCCTCGCTGAGTGCTCATGCGCTCCAGCGCCTGGCTCAACGATGCAATCTGCGCGCGTTGCGATTCCAGGGTCAGGGCCAGCGAATGCGCCGCTTCGCGTACGTTGCGTGCCTGATCGCGCGCCTGATCACGGGCATCGGTGAACTGGCGGCGCTCACCCTCCAGCGCGGCGCGGACCGACTCCAGATCGCCCATGCTGGTCACTGCATCGTCCAGCCGCGCGCGTGCTTCACGCACCTGCTCGCGGCCGGCATCCAGCGTTTCCAGCAGCTGCACCAGTTCGCCTTCGATGCGATCGATGCGGGTGCGTGCAGCCTCCACCTTGCCCTGCTGACTCTGCAGCTGACCACCAAGTTCGGAGACGCTGCGATGGGCCAGGTACAACTGGCGCTGTGCGTCCTCGCGCTGCTGCTCGCCGGCCAGCAACTGGTCACGGAATCCGGCCAGCTGCTGTTCCAGGGCCGCTTCGCGGTCCTGCAGCGTTTCAATCTGCTCGCGCAGGGTAACGATCTCTCGCTCACGCAGAAGCGCGCCCTGCTTGGCGGCACCGGAGCGCGACACGCGCACCCAGCCCTCGCCCAAGCGCTCGCCACCGCGGGTAATCACCGAGTCGCCGTCACCCAGCGTGGCCTGCAGTGCACGCGCCGACTCAAGATCGTCGGCCGCGTGCAGGCGCGCCAGCAGGCGACGGATCGCGGTCGGGCCCTGCACCTTCGCCGCCAGCGACGTCGGCGCAACGGTCAGCGCCTCCTGTTCGGCCGACACCAGCGCGATGCGGCCTTCGCCAAGTTCGCTCAGCGCATCGACCAGTGACTCCGGGGAATCGACCAGCACACCCTCGATCAGCTGACCGAGCGCGCTTTCCACGGCGTTCTCCCAGCCGCTTTCCACGGTCAGGCGCTCGCCGACGCGCGCACCGGAGTCCAGCCCCCGTGCCTTCAGCCATGCCACGGCGGCACCCTGCTCCTGACCCAAGGCGGCCTGCTGCAGGGTTTCCAGCGAGGACAACCGGCCGCGTGCGGCCTGGGCCTGCTTGCGGATCTCGGCCAGCTCGGTCTGCCCGGTGCGCTGGCGATCCTGCAGCCCGGCCACGGCAAGTTTGCGTTCTTCCACCCGCTCGTTGAGTGTGTCCAGCGAGGCCTTCTGGGTCTCGTGCTGGATATGCAGCTCCTCGAACACCTCGGCCAATGCGTCCAGATCCAGCCCGGCGCGCTCGGCCTGCAGCGACTCGCGACGGCGGTCGGCTTCCAGCACCTGGCGGTCCAGATAGTCCACGCGGGTGCGCTCGACTTCACCGGCGCGCGAGGCTTCCGAGGTATTGCGGGTATGGGCTTCCCAGCGCTGCTGCCAATCGGCCAGCCGCGCCTCGGCATCGCGCAGGGCTTCCTGCTTGATTTCGTTTTCTTCCTGCAACTGCTCCAGGCGCGGCTCGGCATCGTCCACCGCCTCGCGCAACACCATCAGCTTGGCCTCATCGCCACTGATGTGTTGACCCAGATCGGCCAGCGCCTGCTGTGCCTCATCGCGCGCCTTGTTCAAGCGCTGCGACATCTCGCGCTGGTGATGGATCTGCTGTTCCAGTCGGGCCAGCGTGCTGCCGACCTGGTACACCTCGGCCTGCGCGGTATTGAGCGCATCGGAGGCTTCTTCGCGGCGCAGGCGGCTGGTTTCGATACGGGCTTCGGCGTCACGCTGTTCGGCGATCAACTGCTGCAGACGCGTTTCCTCGCGCGACAGCGCTTCGCGCAGGCCGCCCAGGCGCCCATCCAGGCCGCGGTATTCCAGCGCCTTCCACTCGGCGTCCTTGATCTTGCGTTCTTCCTGCAGCGCCTGGTATTGCTCGGCCTGGCGCGCTTGGCGCTTGAGATGCTCGAGCTGCTTGCCGATTTCCTCGCGAAGATCGCCAAGGCGATCCAGGTTTTCGCGGGTGTGGCGGATACGGGTTTCGGTTTCCTTGCGGCGCTCTTTGTACTTGGAGATGCCGGCGGCCTCTTCCAGGTACACACGCAGGTCTTCTGGCCGGGCCTCGATGATCTGGCTGATCATGCCCTGCTCGATGATCGAGTAGCTGCGCGGCCCCAGGCCGGTGCCGAGAAACAGATCGGTGATGTCGCGCCGGCGGCATTTGGTGCCGTTGAGGTAATAGTTGCTGCTGCCGTCGCGGCTGACCTGGCGCTTGACCGAGATCTCGTTGAACGAGGCGTACTCGCCGGAGATGGTGTGGTCGGTGTTGTCGAAGATCAGTTCGACGGTGGCCTGCGAGACGGGCTTGCGGGCGGAGGAGCCGGAGAAGATGACGTCGGTGAGCGAGTCGCCGCGCAGGCGGCTGGCGGAGCTTTCGCCCATGACCCAGCGCACGGCGTCGATGATGTTGGATTTGCCACAGCCATTGGGCCCCACCACGCCGGTCATGTTGGTCGGCAGGTGCAGCGTGGTCGGATCGACGAAGGATTTGAATCCGGACAGCTTGATCGTGGACAGACGCATGGCGTGTTGGTTTTCCGGGCGAAGGTCTGAAACGACCCCCACCATGGTGGATTACGGAGCGAATTTACCCTTCAAACCATTGATGTTGCAGGGTTTCAATGGTCCTGGGGGCGACGCGATAGCCTGAGTATAACGGGGCGGGTGTTCAGCGGGCTGCGGGCGCTGGTGTTGGGTGTCGCCGTAGCTGGAGCTGGAGCCAAGGCCAATGCAGAAGCGGCATTTCAGGTTGGTGCGTGGCGGGACGGCGTGGGTGGGGTCGCGGGACCCGCCGTGAACCCATCCATGGGGGCTCGAAATGCGCCATCCATGGCGCATTACGGTCCCGCCACCCCACCCACGCCATCCCGTCGACACATGGCTGGTGTGCGGGCTAAGAGCAGAGGCGCGGCGTGCTTGGCTTGGCTTGGCTTGGGTCGGCTTGGCTCGGCTTGGCTCGGCTCGGCTTGGCTCGGCTTGGGTCGGGTCGGCTTGGCTCGGCTTGGTTCGGCTTCGCTTGGCCCGACCTGAGCTGAGCTGACCTGCTCGTCATCGCCGGCGCATCAAAGCGGGGTAAAGCCACGCCATGCGCAACTGAGGCGGTACGGAGAGCAAGAGCATCCATGCAAAGCGTGGATCTACCTGGGCTTGGATAAGGAACATGCCGACTGGGGCACCGCCCGCCACAGCCACCGGAAGCCAGCTCTTCCCACCGCCCGGACGGGATACTTGGCTGGAGGGTGCCGGGTAGCCTGGGCTGGGACCGTAATGCGCCATGGATGGCGCATTTCGAGCCCCCATGGATGGGTTTACGGCGGGTCCCGGCCCAGGCTACCCGGCGCCCTCCCCCCGATGTCATCAAGGCGCCAAGCCGTTGCCGTTGCCTTTGCTACCGCCAAAAACAAAAACGGGCGCCCTCGCGGGCACCCGTTTCAGTGACTCCTGACTTTCGGCAGGGATCAGGCCTTTTCGGCTTCCACAACCACCTTGACGGTGGTTTCCACGTCGGCGTGCAGGTGAACAGTCACCTCGTACTCGCCCACGTTGCGGAAGGCGCCTTCGCCCAGGATCACTTCGCTCTTTTCCAGCGGCAGGCCGGCAGCGGTGAAGGCTTCGGCGATATCGCGCGGGCCAACCGAACCGTACAGCTTGCCTTCGGTCGACGCGTTCGCAGCGATCGTGACGCTCTTGCCTTCCAGCTTCGCCTTGCGGGCTTCGGCGTCAGCGTGGATCGACTGGGCCTTGGCTTCGTAATCAGCGCGCTTGGCTTCGAACTCAGCCACGTTGGTCGCGGTGGCCGGAACGGCCTTGCCGGTCGGAACGAGGAAGTTGCGGCCGTAGCCCGGCTTCACGTCGACCAGATCGCCCAGACCGCCGAGGTTGGTGACCTTCTGAAGAAGAATCAGCTTCATGGTGTAGCTCCAAATATGTATTCGTTAGCGAGGCTCAGGCCCCGCAGCGGATGGCTGTCCGAATATCCGAACGGCGAATCCTTAAAACCGCCCGACGCCTTGCAGCGCGGGCGGCCGGATCCGCGAAAGCGGCGACCGACAGGCCGCCAGCCTTCATCAGACGTCGTGGTTGTCGGTGTACGGAATCAGGGCCAGGAAACGGGCGCGCTTGACGGCCGTTGCCAGCTGGCGCTGGTACTTCGACTTGGTACCGGTCACACGGCTCGGCACGAT
Organism: Stenotrophomonas maltophilia; assembly: GCA_002363385.1. Classification (GTDB taxonomy): domain Bacteria; phylum Pseudomonadota; class Gammaproteobacteria; order Xanthomonadales; family Xanthomonadaceae; genus Stenotrophomonas; species Stenotrophomonas maltophilia_AN. The sequence continues at coordinate 1,496,808 of DEVL01000003.1, read as the reverse complement.
CTTGCCGTTCTCGGTGAGGTACTGGCGCAGGGTGTTGAGATCCTTGTAATCGATCTCCTTGACACCTTCGGCCGTGAACTTGCAGAACTTGCGACGACGGAAGAACTTGGACATGTCAGTGCTCCTTAAGCGGCCGAAGCGGCGTCTTCGCCGGCATCGTTGTCAGCGGCGGGGGTGGTTTCGCCTTCTTCGTCATCACGACGACGACGCTCGCCACGCTCGGGCTTGTCGCCCTTCTCGTCCTTGCTCTTCATGATCAGCGACTGCTCGGTGTCAGCCTCGTCACGCTTGATGACAAGGTTGCGCAGCACGGCGTCGTTGAAGCGGAAGCTTTCCACCAGCTCGCTCAGCACGGCCTGGTCGCACTCGATGTTGAGCATGACGTAGTGGGCCTTGACCAGGTTCTGGATCGGGTAAGCCAACTGACGACGGCCCCAATCTTCCAGACGGTGGATGGTGCCGTTGCCGTTCTCGACCAGCGCCTTGTAGCGCTCGATCATGGCCGGGACCTGTTCGCTCTGGTCCGGGTGGACCAGGAACACGACTTCGTAATGACGACTCATGTGTTTTTACCTTTCGGATGTGGCCCTTTGAGGGCCGGACAGCCCCCCGCAGGTGAACGCGGTGGGGCAAGGGTCCTGCCCGGAATCAGGCAGGAAGCCGCGCATTGTGGCAGCAGAAGGCCTTACAGGCAAGCCGGGCAGGCGGAACAGGCCCGGCGCGCGGGCGAATCAGGCCTTGTCGGCCTCGGTGGTGAAGCTCTCGCCGCAGCCGCATTCAGCCGTCGCGTTCGGGTTCCTGAACGTGAAGGTCTCGCTCAGGCCGTGCTTGCCGAAGTCGATTTCGGTGCCGTCGACCAGGCCCAGGCTGGTGGCATCCACATAGATGCGGACCCCATCCTGCTCGAAGACGGTGTCGCCCTCGCGCTCATCGCGGGCCAGATCGGTGATGTGGCCCCAGCCGGAACAGCCGGTGCGGGTCACGCCGAAACGCAGGCCCAGCGCGCCGGGGGTCTGCTCGACGAACTTGCGCACACGGGCAAAGGCAACAGGGGTAAGGCTTACGGCCATGACAGGCAACTCCAGCGGATCGTGATCATTATAGAGGGTATGGCGCGGCCCGGCTTCGGCGGCCATAGCTGCGGTTCACACCGCGCGCAGCCCCCGGCGGACGCGAGAAATGCCTCGCAAGCCGAACACCGCACCCGTTAAACTCCGTGTTCAGAGATCGAGTCGATCAACAGAGGATTCAAGTCATGACGGTGGTCAGCGTTGAACATGCGCTTGCCGGGAAGATCCCGGAAGGCGGCGAGGCAACAGTACGCGGATGGGTCCGCACGGTGCGCGGCTCTGCGGCGCTTGCCTTCGTCAATGTCACCGATGGCTCCTGCTTCGCCCCCATCCAGGTGGTGGCCAATGACACCCTGGCCAATTTCGACGACATCAAGAGCCTGACCCCGGGCTGCTCGGTGATCGCCCGCGGCACCCTGGTCAAGTCCCAGGGCAAGGGTCAGTCCTTCGAGATCCAGGCCAGCGACATCGAGATCGTCGGCCTGGTCGAAGATCCACTGACCTACCCGATCCAGCCCAAGCCGATGAGCCCGGAGTTCCTGCGGGAAGTGGCGCACCTGCGCCCGCGCACGAACCTGTTCGGTGCGGTCACCCGCATCCGCAACTGTCTGGCCCAGGCCGTGCACCGTTTCTTCCACCAGAACGGCTTCAACTGGATCAGCACCCCGATCGTGACCACGTCCGATGCCGAAGGTGCCGGCCAGATGTTCCGGGTCTCGACCCTGGACATGGCCAACCTGCCGCGCAACGACAAGGGCGAGGTGGATTTCAGCCGCGATTTCTTCGGCAAGGAGACCTTCCTGACCGTGTCCGGCCAGCTGAACGTGGAGGCGTACTGCCTGGCGCTGAGCAAGGTCTACACCTTCGGCCCGACCTTCCGTGCCGAGAATTCCAACACCACCCGCCATCTGGCCGAGTTCTGGATGATCGAGCCGGAAATCGCCTTTGCCGATCTGGCCGAAGACGCGCGCCTGGCCGAGCAGTTCCTGAAGTACCTGTTCCGCGCGGTGCTCGATGAGCGTGGCGATGACCTGGCCTTCCTGGCCGAGCGCGTGGACAAGAACGCGGTCACCAAGCTGGAAGGTTTCATCAACGCCCCGTTCGAGCAGATCGACTACACCGAAGCAGTGAAGCTGCTGCAGAACTCGGGCAGGAAATTCGACTTCCCGGTCGAATGGGGCCTGGACCTGCAGACCGAGCACGAGCGCTGGCTGACCGAAGAACACATCGGCCGCCCGGTGGTGGTGACCAACTACCCCGAGCACATCAAGGCGTTCTACATGCGCCTGAACGACGACGGCAAGACCGTCGCGGCGATGGACGTGCTGGCCCCGGGCATCGGCGAGATCATCGGCGGCAGCCAGCGCGAAGAGCGCCTGGATGTGCTGGATGCGCGCATGGCGCAGTTCGGCCTGGATCCGGCGCACTACGGCTGGTACCGCGATTTCCGCCGCTACGGTTCGGTGCCGCACGCCGGTTTCGGCCTGGGCTTCGAGCGCCTGGTGGTCTACGTCTGCGGGCTGAGCAACATCCGCGATGCGATCCCCTACCCGCGCGCACCGGGCAGCGCCGAATTCTGATCGGCCTACGGAGGCACTGAGCCATGACCCTGTTCTTCGCGCTGTGTTTCGTCGGCGTGGCGATCGCCGGGTTCAGTGCCTTCGTGATCTTCTGGCCGCTGACCCTGGTCCACATCCGCGACCGCCACCCGGCGCTGGCGGATCGTTTCGGCACGGGCGCATTCCTGCGCCCGGATGCGCTGCGCTGGCTGCTCGGCCGCGATTATCGCCAGAGCAGCGATCGCTCGCTGACCGGCCTGGCCGCGCCGGCCTGGCTTTCCCTGCTGACGCTGCTTGCTGGACTGGGCATGGCTGCCCTGCTCTGGCTGCTTTCGATGGTAATCACATGAACGACAATACCTCCCACCACGACGAGTGGTTCCTGGCCAGCCTCGGCAACACGCTGATCTGGGCCCGCCTGCGCGTGCGCCCGGCCGGCACCGCCGAGGTGCTGGACAGCGACGGCAACACGCTGAGCTACGACAGCGAAGACACCGCACGCTCGCAGCTGTTCGACGCCGAGTTCGTCGCCTACGACGGGCTGGATGAAGAAGACGCCCTGGTGCGCGGCTTCTCGCTGCATGAAGTGCAGCCGCCACAGGCCGACAGCGACGACGCACTGCACGGTCGCATGATCCAGAGCCTGGGCGCCCGCGCGTAACCGACGATGTTCATCCCGTCCGCCTTCGTCGAGACCGACCTGATCTGGCTGGACCGGCTGCTGGCGCGCGATGCCTTCGTCACGCTGGTCACCACCGGGGCCGACGGTCTGCCGCAGGCCACGCGGATGCCGGTGCTGTACCGACGCGACGCCGACGGCATCCTGATCGAAGGTCACTGGGCCAAGCCCAACCCGCAGGCCGGCCATGCCGGCCCCGCGTTGATGCTGGTGCACGGCCCGCATGCATACGTGTCGCCGGGCTGGTATCCGGACAAAGCCGCGCAGGCACGCGTACCGACGTGGAACTACGCCGCCGCGGAACTGCGTGGCGTGCTGGAACCGACCACTGATCCGGACACATTGATCGCCATGCTGGACGGCCTGAGCGCGCACTACGAAGCGCAGGTCGGCGGCGACTGGGATCTGCTGCCGATCGAGCCCCGCCAGCAGCGCATGCTCGGCGGCATCGTCGGTTTCCGTTTCCGCCCGGCGCAGGTGCAGATCAAACTCAAGCTCAGCCAGAACCACCCCGAGGCCAACCAGTCCAGCGTGATCGATGCGCTGTCGGCACTGGACGCCCCGACATCTCGCGAGCTGGCGCAGTGGATGCGCTGGCGCCGTGAGGGCGGCACTGCCGCCGACTGACCCTCCCTATTTCCTGCGACGACGCGGCCACGCTGGCCGCGCCTTGCCCCCACCCGACGCCAGGGACCCCGCACGATGAAAGACATCCACAAGCTGCTGCAGAACAACCGCGAATGGGCCGACCGGATCGAGAAAGAAGACCCGGAGTTCTTCCACCAGCTGGCCAAGCAACAGCACCCGGAATACCTATGGATCGGCTGCTCCGACTCCCGTGTACCAGCCAACCAGATCATCGGCATGGCACCGGGCGAGGTGTTCGTGCACCGCAACGTGGCCAACGTCGTGGTGCATACGGATCTGAACTGCCTGAGCGTGATCCAGTACGCGGTGGATCAGCTGAAGGTGAAGCACATCCTGATCGTGGGCCATTACGGCTGCGGCGGCGTGCACGCCAGCTTGAACAACACCCGCGTCGGCCTGGCCGACAACTGGCTGCGCCACGTGGGTGACGTGGCGCAGAAGCACTCGGCGATCATGGACGCGATCGAGGACCCGGCGCTGAAGCATGCGCGCCTGTGCGAGTTGAACGTGATCGAGCAGGTGGTCAATGCGTGCCGCTCGACGATTGTGCAGGACGCCTGGGCACGCGGCCAGAAGCTGATGGTGCACGGCTGGGTATACAGCCTGAAGGATGGCCGGGTGCGTGAGATGGGCATCGATGTGGGTGCACCGGAAGAGCTGCAGGCGGCCTACGAAAAGGCGTTGTCCTACGTGCCGCGCCACGGTCGGCGCGACTGATTCTTCCTTTTACGGACAGCCCCCATGCTTGCCTCCCCCATCAATCTGCTCGGCTGGATCGAGGAAAACCGGCATCTGTTGAAGCCGCCGGTCGGCAACAAGATGATCGACAACGGCGATTTCATCGTGATGGTGGTCGGCGGCCCGAACAGCCGCACGGATTTTCATTACGACGAGGGCCCGGAGTGGTTCTATCAGCTTGAAGGCGAGATGACGCTGAAGGTGCAGGAGGATGGCGCGGTGCGCGACATTCCGATCCGCGCGGGTGAGATTTTCCTGTTGCCGGGCGGTGTACCGCATTCGCCGCGGCGCCCGCCGGGCGGTGTGGGTCTGGTGGTGGAGCGCAAGCGGCTGGCGCATGAGCGCGACGGATTGATGTGGTTCTGCGAGCGGTGCAATCACAAGTTGTACGAGGAGTTTTTCGCGCTGGAGAACATCGAGACGGATCTGCCGAAGGTGTTTGATCGCTATCACTCGTCGTTGGAGTTGCGCACGTGCGATGCGTGCGGGCATGTGGATCCGCTGCCTGAGAAGGTGGCTGTTTAGGGGTGATGGTTCGCTCGCTTCAAGGCGTCAGCACTTGAGGGCTTGAGAGGCTGAGAGCTTTATAACTTTAGAGCAGGCGGTTGAGGTGCCTGCGAGTGGGCCGGCGGGGGTGGGTTTCCGGGACCCGCCGCAAGTACGTCCATGTAGGCTCGTAGTGCGGCATCCATGCCGCACACGGTCCCGGAAACCCACCCCCACCGACCCATCCACACTTCGTCGGTGCGCATGGAAAAGAGCAGAGCTGGAGCTAGCGCGGCTGCTGCTTCTGCTGCTTCTGCTTCTGTGACTGCGCCTGCTGATACGGCGCCGCAGCCGCGCGGGCAAAATCAAGCTGCGCTGGTCCCAGTGCCGCCAACCTCGGCACAGGCATAAATGACAATGACTGCGACTGCGACTGCGAC
>DEVL01000003.1:1186084-1491019 GCA_002363385.1 Stenotrophomonas maltophilia | reverse complement strand
ACTGCGACTGCGACTGCGACTAAGTCTGGACCAGCTCCGAAAGTTGAAGCGAAGACCGACCAAATGGGCGAGCAAGCGCCGACGCGGTGTTCGATCATGGCCGGCAACATGCATCAACGAGTGGATGCATCATCCACCGATGTCAGCTCGCCGGCCCTGAACCCCAAGGATGCAACCTAGAGCACCCACAAGGCGTGGGTAGTGCCCGCCTTTACCCTGCGCACCAGCCAATTGTCAGCGGGCCGGTGTGGGTGGGTCTGCAGGACCGTGTGCGGCATGGATGCCGCACTACGAGCCTACACGGACGTACTTGCGGCGGGTCCAGCAGACCCACCCACACCGGCCCGTACACTGGAACGTCACCCCGTACGCTTTGGCTTCGGCCTTGGCGTTGGCGCTGGGTCCGCCTCCACCTTGAGCGCCAGCTACCAACCACCAGCCCACGCCAAATCAGCACCGCAAGCCAGATTCAGCCCACGCCCCCACCACCCGGATAAACTGTCAGCTCACTGACACCGCCGGTTGCTCCATGTCCGAACTCCTCAGCCGCACCCACGCCGTTGCCCTGGACGCCGCCGACCCGCTGCGCACCCTGCGCAACGAATTCGTCTTCCCCCAGCACAACCACCGCGACCAGACCTACTTCGTCGGCAACTCGCTGGGACTGCAGCCGCGCGGCGCACGTGCCGCCGTCCAGGACGTCATGGATAAATGGGCCTCGCTGGCGGTAGAAGGTCACTTCACCGGCGACACCCAGTGGCTCCACTACCACCGCCTGGTGAGCGAACAGCTCGCCCGCGTCGTCGGCGCCCTGCCCAGCGAAGTCGTGGCGATGAACACCCTCAGCGTCAACCTGCACCTGATGATGGTCAGCTTCTACCGGCCCACAGCAGAGCGCCCCGTCATCCTCATGGAGGCCGGCGCCTTCCCGACGGATCGGCATGCAGTGGAATCGCAGATCCGCTTCCATGGCTTCAGCCCCGATACCGATCTGATCGAAGTGCAGCCCGATGAGCCCAACGGCACCATCTCGCTGCAGGCCATCGAACGCGCCATCACCGAACATGGCCCGCGCCTGGCGCTGGTGCTGTGGCCTGGCGTGCAGTATCGCAGTGGCCAGGTATTCGATCTGGACGCCATCACCCGCATGGCGCGCCTGCAGGGCGCCCGCGTCGGCTTCGATCTGGCGCATTCGGTCGGTAATGTGCCGCTGCAGCTGCACGACATCGCGCCGGATTTTGCCGTGTGGTGCCATTACAAGTACCTCAACGCCGGCCCGGGCGCCGTCGCCGGTTGCTTCGTCCATGAACGCCATCATCGCGATACCACGCTGCCGCGCTTCGCCGGCTGGTGGGGCCATGAGGAAGCCACCCGCTTCAAGATGGCGCCGCAGTTCGTGCCCGCCGTCGGTGCCGAAGGCTGGCAGCTCAGCAATCCGCCGGTGCTGGGCCTTGCCCCGCTGCGCGCTGCCCTGGATGTCATCGACAAGGCCGGTGGCATCGACGCGCTGCGGACCAAATCGCTGCGCCTGACCGGCATGCTGGATGCGCTGGTGCGTGCGCGCCTGTCCGGCGTGCTGGAAGTACTGACGCCTTCGGAGCCGGATCGCCGCGGCTGCCAGCTTTCGCTGCGCGTGGCCGGTGGCCGCGAGCGCGGCCGCAGCCTGTTCGAGTACCTGCAGACCGTGGGCGTGCTCGGCGACTGGCGCGAGCCCGACGTGATCCGCATCTCGCCGACACCGCTCTATAACCGCTATCTCGACCTGCACCACTTCGTCGAGGAAGTGGAAGCCTGGGCCGGTCTTTGACCCGACCGCCCTCCCCGCCCCCACGGACATCGCCTTGATCGCTACCCCCTCCCGCTCGCTGAGCATCATCGGCGCTGGCCTGGCCGGTTCATTGCTGGCCATCCTGCTGTCCCGCCAGGGCTGGCAGATCACCTTGTATGAGCGCCGCGGCGATCCGCGCGTGAGCGATTACGAGTCCGGTCGCTCGATCAATCTGGCACTCGCTGAACGTGGCCGGCACGCGCTGCGCCAGGCCGGCGTCGAAGACGCGGTCATGGCCAAGGCGGTGATGATGCGTGGGCGCATGATCCACCCGCGCGACGGCGCGCCGCAGCTGCAGCGCTACGGGCGCGACGACAGCGAAGTGATCTGGTCGATCCACCGCAAAGACCTCAACACCACGCTGCTGCAGCTGGCCGAGGATGCCGGTGCCACCGTGCACTTCCACCGCCGCCTGCATACGGTGGACTTTGACGCGGGCTACGCACGCTTCATCGATGACCGCGACGACCAGCCGCACGACATCCGCTTCGACACCCTGATCGGTGCCGACGGTGCCGGTTCGGCGCTGCGCGCGGCGATGAACCGGAAGCAGCCGCTGGAGGAGCGCATCGACTTCCTGGATCACTCCTACAAGGAGCTGGAAATCCCGCCGACCGACGATGGCGGGTTCCGGATCGAGGCCAATGCGCTGCACATCTGGCCGCGCGGGCACTACATGTGCATCGCATTGCCGAACGACGAAGGCACGTTCACGGTCACCCTGTTCCTGCCCAATGAGGGCGATCCGAGCTTTGCCACCACCAACAGCGGGGCCGAGGCCGAGGCGCTGTTCGCGCGCGACTTTCCCGATGCGCTGCCGCTGATCCCGAACCTGCGCCGCGACTGGGAGCAGCATCCGCCGGGCCTGCTCGGCACGCTGCACCTCAAGCACTGGCACATGAAGGGCCGCGCGGTACTGATCGGCGATGCCGCCCACGCGATGGTCCCGTTCCACGGCCAAGGCATGAACTGTGCCTTCGAGGACTGCATCGCCCTGGCCGGGCATCTGCTGGAGCAGGAGTCGCTGGGCGAGGCCTTTGCTGCATTTGAAACGGACCGCAAGCCGAACGCCGAGGCGATCCAGCAGATGGCGCTGGAGAACTACCTGGAGATGCGCGACCGCGTGGCCGATCCGCAGTTCCTGCTGCAGCGTGAGCTGGAACAGGCGCTGCAGGCGCGCTGGCCTACCCGCTTTGTGCCGCACTACACGATGGTCACCTTTCTGCGTACCCCGTATGCCGTTGCGTTGGCGCGCACCGAGCTGCAGCGGCGCATGCTGGAGGAAGCCACTGCCGGGCACAACAGCCTGGCGCATATCGACTGGGCCGCACTGGAGCGGCTGGTCCACGAGCAACTGCCCGTCCTGGAGGGCGCGCACTGATGGCCGACAGCTTCCTGTTCTATGACCTGGAGACCTTCGGTCAGGACCCGCGCCGCACACGCATCGCGCAGTTCGCCGGTATCCGTACCGATGCCGATCTGAATATCCTCGACGCGCCGGTCAGCTTCTATGTCAAACCGGCCGACGACCTGTTGCCCTCGCCGATCGCCACCCTGATCACCGGTATCACCCCGCAGCACGCGCTCAGCGCCGGCGTTTCCGAGGCCGAGGCGTTCGCACGGATCAACGACCTGATGGCGCAGCCGGGCACCTGCTCACTGGGCTACAACACGCTGCGCTTCGACGATGAGTTCGTCCGCCACGGGCTGTTCCGCAACTTCTACGACCCCTACGAGCGCGAGTGGCGCAACGGCAATTCGCGCTGGGATCTGCTGGACATGATGCGACTGCTGCATGCGCTGCGCCCGGACGGGATTGTCTGGCCGCAGCGCGAAGACGGCGCCACCTCGTTCAAGCTGGAGCATCTGGCCATCGCCAACAACGTCCGTCAGGGCGAAGCGCATGAAGCGCTGTCCGATGTCTACGCGACCATCGGCCTGGCGAAGTTGTTCAAACAGGCCCAGCCACGCCTGTGGGACTACGCGCTGAAGCTGCGCGACAAGCGCTTCGTCGGCAGCCTGCTGGATGTGGATGCGATGCAGCCGGTGCTGCACATCTCGATGCGCTACCCGGCCCAGCGCATGTGCGCCGCCCCCGTGCTGCCGCTGGCGCGCCATCCCTTCATCAACAACCGCATCATCGCGCTCGATCTGGAGGGCGACATCGAGCCGCTGCTCGATCTGCCGCCGGAAACCATCGCCGCGCGCCTGTACACCCGCGCAGCCGACTTGGCCGAGGGGGAGCAGCGCGTGCCGCTCAAGGAAGTGCACCTCAACAAGGTCCCGGCGCTGGTGGCCTGGAACCACCTGCGTCCGGCCGACCATGCGCGCTTGGGCATCGACCCGGCCGCGATCGAGGCCAAGGCCGAGCGCCTGCGCCAGATCGGTCCCGCCTTGGCCGAGAAGGTGCGCCAGGTGTACTCGGGTGAGCGCACGCTCGCGCCGAGCGATGTGGACGCCTCGTTGTACGACGGTTTCCTCGCCGACGGCGACAAATCGCTGATGTCGCGAATCCGCACCAGCCCACCGGCCGAACTGGCCAGCTTCGCCGAGCGGCTGCGCGACCCGCGCATGCCCGAGCTGCTGTTCCGGTACCGCGCCCGCAACTACCTGGACACCCTGGACACCACCGAGCGCTCACGCTGGAACGACTATCGTCGCCAGCGCCTGCTCGGCGATGCATCGCTGGGCGAACAGACCCTGCCGCAGTTCACCGCGCAGCTGGATGCACTGGCCGCAGAGCATGCCGACGATGAAGGCAAGCTCGCCCTGCTGCAGCAGCTGCGCGACTGGGGCACCCACCTGCAGAGCAGCCTATGAGCACCTATTTCAGCCCGGCCACCTTCACGTTCCTGCGTGGCCTGGCCCGCAACAACGACAAGACCTGGTTCAACGAGCACAAGCCCAAGTACGAAGAGCACGTCCGGCAGCCGTTCCTGCGCCTGATCACCGATCTGCAGCCGGACCTGGCCGCGGTCAGCGAGCACTTCCGGGCCGACCCGCGCACCGTGGGCGGCTCGCTGTTCCGCATCTACCGCGATGCGCGCTTCTCCAACGACAAGTCGCCCTACAAGAGCTGGCAGGGCGCGCGCCTGTTCCATGAGCGCCGCAAGCAGGTACCGGCCCCGTCGTTCTATATCCACCTGCAGCCGGGCGAGAGTTTCGTCGGCGCGGGGCTGTGGCATCCCGAGCCGGCCACCCAGCGCAAGGTGCGGCACTTCATCGTCGACAACCCCGGCAGTTGGAAGGCGGCCGCGCATTCGCCGGTGCTGCGCAAGAAGTTCGATTTCGAGGAAAGCGAGAAGCTGGTGCGCGCCCCACGCGGGTTCGAGCCGGACTTCGAGTTCATCGACGATCTCAAGCACCGCAACTGGGTCTTCTGGCGCTCGCTGGACGACGCCACGATGACCGGCCCGCGCCTGCGCCAGACCATCGCGGCCGACCTGGTCACGCTGGCGCCCTTCGTGGATTACCTGTGCGCGGCGCTGGACCTGGAGTTCTGATCGCCATGTCCTCGCCAACGCCTCTCGCCCAGCGGCCGCTGGGCCGCAGCGGTCTGCAGGTTTCCCAGGTGTCACTGGGCTGTTCGGGCTTCTGGGGCCATCGTCGTTTCCCCGAGCCGCAGGCCGAGCGCATCCTGCGCCATGCACTGGAGCGCGGGGTCAATCTGTTCGATACCGGTCACAACTACTCCGCGTTCAACGCCGAACCACGGCTGGGCCGGATCCTGCAGCGCGCATTCGCCGCGCACCCGCGCGATGGGCTGGTGATCTCAAGCAAGGCCGGCACCCTCACCGGCCAGGCCGGCGTGAGCGGCGCCGAACAGCGCGATTTTTCGCCGGAGAACATCGAGCGCAGCTGTGCCGCCTCGCTGCGCAACCTGCACTGCGGGCACCTGGATATCTTCCAGCTGCACGGCATCGGCGTGCCGCAGATCACCGACGAACTGCTCTCGGCGTTGGACCGCATGCGCCGCAATGGCATGTTCCGCCTGCTGGGCATCAATACCCACACCGCCGAGACCATGCAGTTCATGGCCGATCACCCCGGCATGTTCGATGTCGCGCTGATCGATTACAACGCCCTGCAGCAGGACCGCGAACCGCTGATCGCCGCCATGCATGAGGCGGGCATCGGAGTGCTGGCCGGCACGGTGCTGGCGCAGGGACACCTGCTGCCCGCACGGCCACGGCTGCCGCGGCTGGCCGATGCGTGGTACCTCGCACGCGCGTGGCTGAAACCGTCCAGCCGGCAGCTGATGCGCAGCGCACGCACGATGCAGCGCGCCGTGGCGACGGTACGCTCGCAGACGCCTGCACAGACCGCTTTTGCCTACGTGCTGCAGAACCCCGCCATTGCCAGCGGCGTGCTGGGCACCACCCGCCTCGGCAACCTGGATCAGGTCCTCGATACCCGGGTGGACGCCCTGACAACGCACGAACGCGCGCGCCTGGTCACTGCCTTCCAGCACGGTCATGGCTCGCCCAGTCACTAGCCTTCACATCCCCCGACACCCACTGCGGCAAGCTCGCCGCAGTGCCCTGTAGATGCGTGATGCAATGAAGAAACTGCTCTGGTTGACGGCCGCGGTGCTGCTGGTACTTGCGGGTGTGTTGTTCAGCGGCCCCTACGTGACCGTTCATGGCCTCAGCCGCGCGATCGAACAGCGCGATACCGCCACGCTCGACCGCTACGTGGATTTTCCGATGCTGCGCGCCAATCTGCGGGCGCAGCTGAGCGACTACGTGGTGCGCCGCGCCGGGCCGGACCTGCAGTCCAGTCTGTTCGGCGCGTTGCTGCTGTCGGCTGGTGACCGGCTCAGCGCGACCGCCGTGGACGCGCTGGTGACCCCGACCGGCATCGGTGCGCTGCTGGAGGGGCACACCCTGTGGAAACGCGCCAGCAACGACCTGGACAGCCCCAGCAACGACGCCTATGCCGCGCCACGGCCGGCGCGGCCCCTGAAGGGCGCCACCCACCGTTTCGAGTCGCTGTCGCGGTTCACCGCCACCACCTACACGCCGCAGGGCGCACCGGTGGTCTTCGTCCTGCAGCGCTCTGGTCTACGTTGGCGGCTGGTCGACATCCGTCTGCCGCTGAATCCTGACACCACCGCGCCGTCGGTCCTGCCGATCCAGTAGGTCCCCACCGTTGGTGGGTACATGGGCCGCGCGCACATCGGGGCGATGCATCAACCGCCGTTGGCAACCCCGTGCGGCACATGCCCGGCGGCCACGCTCTGGTGTTGCAGCGCGCTGTCAATGTTGTGCTGGGAATCGTCGAAGAAGATGTCCGCGCCGAAGGCTTCCAGGAACGGGCCCTTGTGGCGGCCACCGAGGAACAGCGCTTCGTCCAGGCGCACACCCCACTCGCGCAGCGTGCGGATCACGCGCTCGTGCGCGGGCGCCGAGCGTGCCGTCACCAGAGCGGTGCGGATCGGCGCATCCTCGCCCGAGGGGAACACCGCCTGCAGCGTATGCAGGGCCGACAGGAAGTTGCGGAACGGCCCGCCGCTGAGCGGCTCGCGGGCGTTCTCGCGCTCATGGCGGCCGAACGCTTCCACGCCCTGCTCGCGGGAAATGCGCTCGCTCTCGTCCCCAAAGATCACCGCATCCCCATCGAAGGCGATGCGCAGCTGGCCCAGCGGGCGACCGAGGTCGACCTGCTCGGCTGCGGCAATCGTCTCGCCCGGCGGCTTGGGCAGGATGGTCGCCGCCGCGATCCCGTGCAGCAGCGCACGGCGCACCGATTCCGGGTTGGCCGACAGGAACAGATCGGTGCCGAACGGCTTCACATAGGGCCAGGTCGGCTCGCCCGCGGTAAAGGTCGCGCGGATGATGCCCAGGTCGTAGTGCTGGATCGAATTGAAGATGCGCAGGCCGGTATCGGCCGAGTTGCGCGACAGCAGGATCACTTCCACCCGCGGCTGTTCCGGCGACTGGCCCTGGTTGAGCGCGAGCAGCTTGCGCACCACCGGGAAGGCCACGCCGGGGCGCAGCACATCATCTTCGTGCTTGCGCTGGTATTCGGCGTAGGCATCGACGCCTTCGGCCTCGAACAGCGCGTGGCCCTCTTCCAGATCAAACAGGGCCCGCGAGGTCACGGCAACGGTCAGCAAACGGGGGGTGTTGTCGCCCATGGCAATCAGCAATCCAATGCGGCCGCAGCGGCCGGCCAGCCATTCTCCCACAGTGCATGGCCACCACGGCCGTGCACCGTCAGAACATGAACTGCTCGCTCAGGATGCGGTCTTCCAGATTGTGTTCCGGGTCGAACAGCATGGTGACCCGGCGCTCGCGCGATTCGCGGATGGTCACCTCCACCACATCGCGGGTTTCGTGCGAATCGGCGGTGACGCTGACCGGGCGCTTATAGGGATCGAGCACGCGGAAACGCACTTCCGTGGCGGCCTTGAGGATCGCCCCACGCCAGCGGCGCGGGCGATACGGGGCCAATGGCGTCAGTGCAATGGTGTGCGAGCCCAGCGGCAGGATCGGGCCATGCGCGGAATAGTTGTACGCCGTGCTGCCGGCCGGGGTGGCGACCAGCACGCCATCGCCGATCAGCTCGGCCACGCGCTCCTGGCCGTTGAGATCGATGCCGATATGCGCGGCCTGGCGGGTCTGGCGCAGCAGCGAGACGTCGTTGTAGGCGAGCGACCCGGTGGTGGTGCCGGACTCGGTCAGGGCCAGCATCTCCAGCGGCCGCAGGTTGGCCGGCTCGGCGGCCGCCAGGCGCGCGGGCAGATCGTCATCACGGAACTGGTTCATCAGGAAACCGACCGTGCCCAGCTTCATGCCAAACACCGGCTTGTCCAGCGACCCGTAGCGATGCAGGGTCTGCAGCAGAAAGCCATCCCCCCCCAGCGGGCACAGCACCTCGGCCTGCTCGGGCGTGTAGTCGCCATAGCGGGCACGCATCTGTGCCAGCGCGAGCTGCGCCGCTTCAGTGGAGCTGGCCAGAAAGGCGATACGGGGGGTGTCGCTCATCGGTGAATCCGGGTGGGGTATGCCGGCAAGAGCATAACCGTTCGTGCCGGCTGCGGGCCGGCACGCTCGGAAACGAAAACGGCCCCGCCGAAGCGGAGCCGTGTGTTTCTCATGCAAGGCCGTTATCAGCCCCCGCTAATCCCTCTGGAGCAGAGCCCCCCTGAGTCAGGGGGGCGCGCCGAAGGCGCGGGGGTCTGGACGCATGGTTTGCATGGGACCCACGGCTTGCAGAGCAAACCGTGGGGCGCCAGCGCGAATGCGCTCACGCACCATGCTTACGCACCATGCGAGGCCAGCTGACCCAGGCGCTGCACCGCGACCGAAACGGTCGGGTAGTCCAGGGTTTTCTGCTCGGCCAGTTCGGCCAGCATCGCCAGGGTGAAGCGCAGGCTGCTGTCATCGCGGCCCATCCAGGCGGCAACCTTTGCTTCGGCGTTGCTGCCCTTCATCGACAGGACCTGGGCAGCCAGGTTGCGATGGTGAGCGGCCAGCTCGTCGCGCAGCACGCCACGGGCCACGGCGTGCCAGCGGCCGTTGACCTCCAGCGCGTCGATCTGCTCGAACAGCCACGGCAGCTGCAGGGCGTCGCCCAGGCGGAAGTGGACCTTGGAGACGTCCACCGGCTTGAGCTTGCGGGTGCGGGCCAGTTCGATGATGTCGAACGCCGGCTCCAGGAACTGCAGTTCCGAAAGCTGCTGCGACAACGCCGGCGGCAGACCCTTGTCCTTCCACTCCTGCACGCTGGCCTCGTAGGCCGGGCGCTGCGAATCCGGCAGCACGCCGGAGGCGTCGCGGATGTCGTTGAATGCGGCCTGGTAGCGGTTGACGGCTTCGGTGATGCCCGGCATGGCGCCCGGGCGCGAGAGCAGCCAGCGCACGAACGAGCGCTGCAGCTTCCAGATCACTTCCAGCGCGTCGATCTGCACCGACTCCGGCAGCGTGCCGTCGAGGGCGTCGATCTGTGCCCACAGCGCGCGTGCGTCCAGCGTTTCACGGCTGATCGTGTACGCCTTGGCCACCTCGGCCACGGTGCGACCGGTATCTTCCTGCATGCGCATCAGGAAGGTGGCGCCCATGCGGTTGATGGTCTGGTTGGTCACGGCCGTGGCGATGATTTCGCGCTTCAGGCGGTGACGCTCCATCGCATCGGCGTACTTCTTCTGCAGCGGCGTCGGGAAGTAGCGCTGCAGCTCCTTGGACAGGTACGGATCTTCCGGGATGTCCGACTCGAGCAGCTGCTGGAAGGCCACCAGCTTGGAGTAGGACAACAGCACCGACAGTTCCGGACGGGTCAGGCCCTGGCCACGCGCCTTGCGTGCGGACAGTTCCGCATCCGAAGGCAGGTACTCGATCTGGCGATCCAGCAGACCCTGCTGTTCCAGCGTGCGGATGAAGTGCTGCTTGGAACCCAGGCGCTTGACCGCCATGCGCTCCATCAGGCTCAGCGCCTGGTTCTGACGGTAGTTGTCCATCAGCACCAGCGCGGCCACTTCGTCGGTCATCGAGGCCAGCAGCTTGTTGCGCTGTTCGACGGTCAACTTCTTGGCCCGCACCACATCATTGAGCAGGATCTTGATGTTGACTTCGTGATCGGAGGTGTCCACACCGGCCGAGTTGTCGATGAAGTCGGTGTTGAGCAGCACGCCGGCCTGGGCGGCTTCGATACGGCCGAGCTGGGTCATGCCCAGGTTGCCGCCCTCGCCCACCACCTTGCAGCGCAGCTCGCCGCCATTGACGCGCAGCGCGTTGTTGGCGCGGTCGCCGACGTCGCTGTGCTGCTCGCTGGCCGCCTTGACGTAGGTGCCGATGCCGCCGTTCCACAGCAGATCGACCGGCGCCTTGAGGATCGCGCTCATCAGATCGTTCGGCGCCATCGACTTGACGCCGTCGTCCAGGCCCAGTGCCTCACGCACCTGCGGGGTGATCTCGATTGACTTCAGCGTGCGCGGGAAGATACCGCCGCCCTTGCTGATCAGCTTGGCATCGTAATCGGCCCAGCTGGAGCGCGGCACGGTGAACAGACGCTCGCGCTCGACGAAGGTCGTGGCCGCATCCGGGTTCGGGTCCAGGAAGATGTGGCGGTGATCGAACGCCGCGACCAGGCGGATGTGGCGCGACAACAGCATGCCGTTGCCGAACACGTCGCCGGACATGTCGCCCACGCCGACCGCGGTGAAGTCCTGGCTCTGGCTGTCACGGCCCAGCGCACGGAAGTGGCGCTTGACCGACTCCCACGCACCGCGAGCGGTGATGCCCATGCCCTTGTGGTCGTAACCGACCGAGCCGCCGGAGGCGAACGCATCGCCCATCCAGAAGCCGTGCGCCACGGCCAGGCCGTTGGCGATGTCGGAGAAGGTCGCGGTGCCCTTGTCGGCCGCCACCACCAGGTACGGGTCGTCCATGTCGTGGCGGACCACGTCCACCGGCGGCACGATCTTGTTGTTGACGATGTTGTCGGTGATGTCCAGCAGGCCCTGGATGAACAGCTTGTAGCAGGCCACGCCGTTGGCGAACACCGCATCACGGTCACCGTTGGCCGGCGGCATCTTGGCGAAGAAGCCGCCCTTCGCGCCGACCGGCACGATCACGGTGTTCTTGACCATCTGTGCCTTGACCAGGCCCAGCACTTCGGTGCGGAAGTCTTCGCGACGGTCCGACCAGCGCAGGCCACCACGGGCCACGGCACCAAAGCGCAGGTGGGTACCTTCCACGCGCGGGCCATACACGAAGATTTCGCGGTACGGACGCGGCTTCGGCAGGTCCGGCACCAGCGCCGAATCGAACTTGAAGCTGATGACGTGGCCCGGGCGGCCCTCGGCATCGGTCTGGTAGTAACTGGTGCGCAGGGTCGCATCGATCACGCCCATGAAGCTGCGCAGGATGCGGTCTTCATCGAGGCTGGAGACGCGGTCCATCAGTTTCAGCAGCGCGTCGCGCGCGGCATCCATCTGCACGGTTCGGTCGCCCTTGCGCGCATCGACCACGGTCTTGAGCACTTTCAGGGTGGCTTCGTCACCGCCGGCGAGCACGGTCAGGTGCGCGCGCAGCTGGGCCTGGCCCTCGGCGATCGCGTCCTTGCTCTCGTTGCCGGTGGCCGGATCGAAGCGGGCTTCGAACAGTTCCACCAGCAGGCGGGCCAGCAGCGGGTAACGGGTGAAGGTGCCTTCCACATAGGCCTGCGAGAACGGCACGCCGGTCTGCAGCAGATACTTGCAGTAGCCACGCAGCATCGCGACCTGGCGCCAGTGCAGACCGGCCGCGAGCACGAGGCGATTGAAACCATCGTTCTCGGCATCGCCGTGCCACACGCGGGCAAAGGTTTCACCGAAGGCGGCATCGACGCTCGGCGCGTCGATCGCACCCGCCACCGATTCCACTTCGAAGTCCTGCACGTACACCGGGGCGTTGTCGACCGTCAGACGGTACGGGCGCTCGGAGATCACGCGCAGGCCCATGTTTTCCATCATCGGCAGTGCATCGGACAGCGGGATGTCATCAAGCTGGCGATACAGCTTCAACCGCAGGCCATCGCCTTCGTCGCGATGCACGGCCTGCAGGCTCAGACGCAGATCGTCCGGGCCGGTCAGCGCATCGAGCTGGCTGACGTCGTTGGCGGCAATTTCGGTGCTGGAGTCTTCGATGTAGCCGGCCGGCAGTGCCTTGCCGATACGTGCGGCGATGCGCAGGCCTTCGGTTTCACCGTGGCGGGCCACCAGCGCTTCGCGCAGATCGTCCTGCCAGTTGCGCAGCACCTGGGCGAGCTTCTGCTCCAGTGCGCTGGTATCCACTTCCAGGGACTGACCAGCCTTGGGGCGCACGATCAGGTGGACCTGGGCCAGCGGCGACTCTCCGAGCACGACCGAGCTGTCCACGTACTCGCCCTGCAGGGCGTCCTTGAGCATGGCTTCGATGCGCAGGCGCACATCGGTGTTGAAACGTTCGCGCGGCAGGTACACCAGCGCGGAGATGAAACGGCTGTACTTGTCGCGGCGCAGGAACAGGCGGCTGCGCACGCGCTCCTGCAGGCCCAGCACGCCCATGGCGGTGCGGAACAGCTCGTCCTCGCTGGACTGGAACAGCTCTTCGCGCGGCAGGGTTTCCAGGATGTGGCGCAGGGCCTTGCCGCTGTGGCTGCTCGGTGCCAGGCCGGACTTGCTCATCACGTACTCGTGGCGCTGGCGCACCAGCGGGATCTCCCACGGGCGGCGGTTGTAGGCGCTGGAGGTGAACAGGCCCAGGAAGCGCTGCTCGCCGATGATCTTGCCCTTGGCGTCGAATTCCAACACGCCGATGTAATCCATGTAGCCGGCGCGATGCACGCGCGAACGGGCATTGGTCTTGGTCAGGATCAGCGCGTCCTTCAAGCCGGTAGTAGCGTTGAGGCCCTGCGCGGCGAGCGTCTTGACCGGACGTGCGGCGGACTTGTCCTGCCCGCGCATCAGGCCCAGGCCGGTGTCGTTGAGCGGCGCCAGCACGTCTTCCTTGCCCTGCTTCTCCACGCAGTACTCGCGGTAGCCGAAGAAGGTGAAGTGGTTGTCGGCGGCCCAGCGCAGGAATTCCTGCGCTTCAGCGCGCGAAGCGGCATCCACCGGCAGCTGGCGGCTGCCCAGGTCGTCGGCCAGGCTCTGCGCCTTGGCACGCATCGCGTCCCAATCGCGGACGATGGCACGCACCTCGTCCAGCGCCTTGATGATCGCCTTCTCGACGTCGGCCATGGCGTCGGCCGGCTGGCGGTCGATCTCCAGCAGCATCACCGATTCGGCGGTGCCGTCGCTGACACCGGTCAGCTTGCCGGCCTTGTCACGGGCAAAGCGGATCACCGGGTGTCCCAGCACATGCACGCCCACGCCATGCTCGGCCAGCGACATCGTCACCGTGTCGACCAGAAACGGCATGTCGTCGTTGACGATCTGCAACACCGTATGCGGCGACTCCCACCCGTTGCTCTTCAGCGTCGGGTTGAACACGCGGACGTTGGCCTTGCCGGACTTGCGCACACGCGCGAATTCCAGCGTGTCCGCTGCCAGTGCGGCCCACTCCTCGGCGCTGTGGTGCGGGAACTCGTCCGCCTCCATGCGCTTGTAGAAGTCGGCGGCAAAAGCCACTGCCTCGGCCTGCCCGGCCGACGGGTAGCGCTTGCGCAAGGCCGTGTACACCGGCTCCAGCGAGAAGCCCACTGGCGAAACAGTCTGCGTATCGGCTGGTTTGGATTTGTTTTTCACGGTCTTGGCTGCTGGTTTTTGCGGTTTCATGACGGAGCGGTGCGTGATGCTCAGTTGGGAAAATGAAATTGTAGGCCTACCGCACAGAAATACCTTGCTGCAGGACGGAATAAGGTCTTTCGGGTTGGGTCCCGTTTACATCGGGCGCTTCAATCCGACGCGGTACGGAGGATCGCGTTGAAGCGCTGCACAGCGCAGCATCGGCCGCTTCGATTGCAACTTGACGTTGGGTATCAAAAACCGCCGAAAATCAAGGCTTCTACAATTCTGAACTGGACGGTATAGTCCACCCCGTGACTCCCCCACCCCCCGCCGCCAGCCCCCTGGACGCGCGCGATCACCGCGTGTTCGATGCCGTGCGCGAGCTGCTGGCCAGCCAGGGCATGCAATTGAGCATGGACGCGGTGGCACAGCACGCGGGATGTTCCAAGCAGACCCTCTACAGCCGCTATGGCAATAAACAGGAACTGCTCAAGCGGGTGATGCAGCGGCACGTCTGCCGCGCCACCGCCGGGCTGCGCTCACTCGACGGTGACGACCTGCGCGGCAGTCTGCTGCGGTTCGCCAACGACTATCTGGATCACTTCAACCAGCCCCATGTGGTCCAGGCCCGCCGACTGATCGCCGCCGAGTCCAGTCAGTTCCCGCAGGAAGCCCGTACGCTCTACCAGGACGGTGCCGGAGCGTTGGCACTTCACGTTTCTGAATGGCTGGCAACCCGTTCCGCCGAGGGTCAGCTGAGGCATGACGACCCGCACTTCATGGCCGAACTGCTATTGAGCATGATCGCCGGCTTGGATTTCGAGAAACAGCGCTTCCATATCCCCCACCGCGATGACGCCGCCGTGCGCCGCCGCTGGGCAGAATTCTCCGTCGACAGCTTCCTGCGCGCGTTCGCTGCGCCCGATGCAGCCACGGCTTCGTATTCAAACCAACACCGGAGCTTCTCCTGATGATCGCCCCACTCCGCACCCTTGCCCTGACGTGCGCAGTCGCCCTTGCGTTGACCGCCTGCAAAAAGGAAGAGCAGCAGGCCCCGCCGCCGCCGGAGGTGGGCGTGATCGAGGCCAAGCCGCAGACCCTGCCGCTGCAGCGTGAGCTGGTCGGCCGTCTGTCGCCGTTCCGCAGCGCCGATGTGCGTGCCCGCGTGCCGGGCGTGCTGCTCAAGCGCGTCTATCAGGAAGGCTCGGATGTGAAGGAAGGCCAGGTGCTGTTCCTGATCGACCCGGCCCCGCTGCGCGCAGCACTCAATGCCTCCCAGGCCGAACTGGTCTCGGCCCAGGCCACCGCCGCGAACGCCAAGGCCGCCGCCAACCGCGCCCGCTCGCTGGCCCCGCAGGCTTACGTTTCCAAGTCCGATCTGGACGCGGCCGAAGCCACCGAGCGCACCGCCGCGGCGGCCGTGCAGCAGGCGCAGGCCTCGCTGGCCAGCGCGAAGATCAACCTTGGCTATGCCGAAGTGCGCTCGCCGATCAGCGGCCGCGCTGGCAAGCAGCAGGTCACTGAAGGTGCGCTGGTCGGCCAGGGGGATGTGACCCTGCTGACCACCGTGGACCAGCTCGACCCGCTGTACGTGAACTTCTCGATGAGCGTGGATGAGTTGACCCAGATGCGCGCGGCGCAGGCCAAGGGCGCACTGGCCCTGAGCGGTGACGGCAAGTCCACCGTGCAGGTGAAGCTGGCTGACGGCACGGTCTACGACCAGCCGGGCACCCTGGATTTCTCCTCGACCACGGTTGACCCGGCCACCGGCGCAGTCTCGCTGCGTGCGGTGCTGCCGAACCCGCAGCAGATCCTGCTGCCGGGCGCCTTCGTCAGCTTCCAGGCGACGCTGGGTGAGCGCAACAACGCCTACCTGGTCCCGCTGCAGGCACTGCAGCGCGACACCACCGGCGGCTACGTCCTGGTGGTGGGCAAGGACGGCAAGGTCGCCCGGAAGAATGTGAAGAGCGAAGGCCAGCAGGGCAGCAACTGGCTGGTCAGCGGTGGTCTGGATGCCGGCGATCAGGTCATCGTGGCCGGCGTGCAGAAGGTCAAGGAAGGCGAACCGGCCAAGGCCGCTCCGTGGAACCCGGCCGCCGGCAACGGCAATGGCCAGGCCCCGGCGGGTGCTGCTCCGGCGGCTGCCGCCAAGCCTGATGCCGCCGCTGCCCCGGCTGATGCCGCCGCCGCAACGTCCGACGCCGCTCCGGCTGCCGAACCAAACAAGCAATAACGGGAATCCTCCGTCATGCCTAAATTTTTCATTGAACACCCGGTATTCGCCTGGGTGGTCGCGATCCTGATCTCGCTTGCGGGCGTGATCTCGATCCTGGGTCTGGGCGTGGAGTCCTACCCGAGCATCGCGCCTCCCCAGGTGACGGTGAGCGCCACCTACCCCGGCGCCAGCGCCGACACCGCCGAAAAGTCGGTCACCCAGGTGATCGAGCAGCAGCTGACCGGTATCGATCACCTGCTGTACTTCAGCTCCTCCTCGGCCTCCAACGGCCGCGTCACCATCACCCTGACCTTCGAAACCGGCACCGATGCCGATATCGCCCAGGTCCAGGTGCAGAACAAGGTTTCGCTGGCGACCCCTCGCCTGCCGACCGAAGTGACCCAGCAGGGCGTGGTGGTGGCCAAGGCCAACGCCGGCTTCCTGATGGTGGTGGCCCTGCAGTCCGACAGCGCCTCGATCGACCGCGATGCGCTGAACGACATCGTCGGCTCGCGCGTGCTCGACCAGATCTCGCGTATCCCCGGCGTGGGCAGCACCCAGCAGTTCGGCTCCGAGTACGCCATGAACATCTGGCTCAACCCGGAAAAGATGCAGGGTTACGGCCTGTCGGCCACGCAGGTGCTGGCCGCGATCAAGGACCAGAACGTGCAGTTCGCGGCCGGTTCGCTGGGCTCGGATCCGTCGCCTGAGGGGCACTACTTCACCGCGACCGTGTCGGCCGAAGGCCGCTTCAGCTCGCCGGAAGAGTTCGAGAACATCATCCTGCGCGCCAATCCCGACGGCTCGCGCGTGCTGCTCAAGGACATCGCCCGGATTGCCTTTGGTGCGAACAACTACGGCTTTGATACCCAGTACAACGGCAAGCCGACCGGTGCCTTCGCGATCCAGCTGCTGCCCGGCGCGAATGCGCTGAACGTGGCCAATGCGGTCACCTCGAAGATGGACGAGCTCAAGCCGAGCTTCCCGGCCGGTGTCAGCTGGTTCTCGCCGTACGACAGCACCACCTTCGTGAAGATCTCGATCGAGGAAGTGGTCAAGACCCTGATCGAAGCGGTCGTGCTGGTGTTCCTGGTGATGCTGATCTTCCTGCAGAACTTCCGCGCCACGCTGATCCCGACCCTGGTCATCCCGGTCGCGCTGCTGGGTACGTTCCTGGGCATGAGCATCATCGGCTTCACCATCAACCAGCTGACGCTGTTTGCGATGGTGCTGGCGATCGGCATCGTGGTCGATGACGCCATCGTGGTCATCGAGAACGTCGAGCGAATCATGACCGAGGAGAAGCTGCCGCCCAAGGCAGCCACCCAGAAGGCCATGACCCAGATCACCGGCGCCGTGGTGGCGATCACCGTCGTGCTGGCCGCGGTGTTCATTCCGTCCGCCCTGCAGGGTGGCGCCGCCGGTGAGATCTACAAGCAGTTCGCGCTGACCATCGCCATCGCGATGGCCTTCTCGGCCTTCCTGGCCCTGGGCTTCACCCCGGCGCTGTGCGCGACCTTCCTCAAGCCGACGCATAACGACAACCCGAACATTGTCTACCGCACCTTCAACAAGTACTACGACAAGGTCAGCAACACCTACGTGGGCCACATCACCTCGGCGGTGAAGCATGCCCCGCGCTGGATGATCCTGTTCGTGGTGCTGACCGTGCTGTGCGGTTTCCTGTTCACGCGCATGCCGGGCAGCTTCCTGCCCGAAGAAGACCAGGGCTACGCGCTGGCGATCGTGCAGCTGCCGCCGGGCTCGACCAAGTCGCAGACCAACCACGCCTTTGCCCAGATGCGCGGCATCCTGGAAAAGCAGGATGGCTTTGAAGGCATGCTGCAGGTGGCCGGTTTCAGCTTCGTCGGTTCCGGTGAAAACGTGGGCATGGGCTTCATCCGCCTCAAGCCCTGGGCGGACCGCGACATCACGGTGCCCGAGTTCATCAACAACATGAACGGCGCGTTCTACGGCATCAAGGAAGCACAGATCTTCGTGGTCAACCTGCCGACCGTGCAGGGCCTGGGCCAGTTCGGTGGCTTCGACATGTGGCTGCAGGACCGTGGCGGCGTGGGCTATGAGCAGCTGACGCAGGCCCGCAACATTCTGCTCGGCAAGGCGGCGCAGGAAAGCGATCTGCTGACCGGCGTGCGCCCCAACGGCCTGGAAAACGCCCCGCAGCTGCAGTTGCACGTAGACCGTGTGCAGGCGCAGACCATGGGCCTGTCGGTGTCGGACGTGTACAGCACCATCCAGCTGATGCTGGCCCCGGTGTACGTCAACGACTTCTTCTATGAAGGCCGCATCAAGCGCGTGACCCTGCAGGCCGATGGTCCGTACCGCACCGGTGCGGAGTCGTTGAACAGCTTCTACACGCCCAGCACGCTGCAGACCAATCCCGACGGCACGCAGGCGATGATCCCGCTGAGCACCGTGGTGAAGTCCGAGTGGGTGTCCGCACCGCCGTCGCTGAGCCGCTACAACGGCTATTCGGCGGTCAACATCGTCGGTTCGCAGGCGGCCGGGCGCAGCTCGGGCGAGGCGATGCAGGCGATGGAGCGGATCGTCAACGACGACCTGCCGGCCGGCTTCGGCTACGACTGGTCGGGCATGTCCTACCAGGAAATCCTGGCCGGCAACGCCGCGACCCTGCTGCTGGTGCTGTCCATCGTGGTGGTGTTCCTCTGCCTGGCCGCGCTGTATGAAAGCTGGTCGATCCCGGTGGCGGTGCTGCTGGTGGTGCCGCTGGGTGTCCTCGGCGCCCTGGCCTTCTCGCTGGCACGTGGCCTGCCGAACGATCTGTACTTCAAGATCGGCCTCATCACGGTGATCGGCCTGGCCGCGAAGAACGCGATCCTGATCGTGGAGTTCGCGGTGGAGCAGCGGGCTGCGGGCAAGAACCTGCGCGAGGCGACCATCGAAGCCTCCCGCCTGCGGTTCCGCCCGATCCTGATGACCTCGTTCGCCTTCATCATGGGCGTGGTGCCGATGGCCATCTCCACCGGTGCCGGCGCCAACGCGCGTCACGCGATCGGTACCGGCGTGATCGGCGGCATGGTGTTCGCCACTTTCCTGGGTCTGCTGATGATCCCGGTGTTCTTCGTGGTGGTCCGCCGCATGCTGGGTGACAAGCTGGACGAACCGTCCAAGGAGTTCCTGGAACGCCAGGGCGAAGCCAACACGGCGCACCGTCCGGATCGTTGAGGGACAGGGGCAGCCCCGGCTGCCCCACGGGTAGGTGGCCACCGTGGGTGGTCACCCTGAAATGCAAAAGCCCCGGCACGAGCCGGGGCTTTTTCGTGTGCGGTGCGTGCCGGTTAATGCGGCTCACGCCAGGCATGCATATGGGGACGAGGTAGTGCCGGCCGCTGGCCGGCTGCTCCGGGCACCCGCGAGACAAGGACCGCCTGGTTGCCGGCCAGCGGCCGGCACTACCACATGGTCTCAGCGCAGCAGCGCCACCGCTGCACAGGCGACCACGATCGCCAGCGACGGCCACTGCATCGGCAGGTAGAAGAAGTGATGGCGGGCAGGCTCGCCTTCACCGCGCGGGCCGCGGTTGAGCACCATGCCCAGCACGACATTGATCGCTGCGCCGATGCCGAAGCCGATCAACAGCTGCGCCAGCGAGGTATTACCTTTGGCAACAGCAGGATCGGGCCACAGCCACATCAGCAGCAACAACGCGACGATGGGGGTAAGCAGGGTCAAGAACCCTGCGCCTCGATAAATAACCATGGGATGACCTGCAGAACGGGACCGCACATTCTGCACTACCCCACGTGCCGACCAACGGTCGGCACCTAGCAGCGGCGCCAGAATGGCGCCGCCTTCCCATCGATCAGCGCAGACCGGTCTCGTTGCGCGCGATCACCAAGCGCTGGATTTCCGAGGTGCCCTCGTAGATCTCGGTGATCTTGGCATCACGGAAGTAGCGCTCCAGCGGCATCTCCTTGGAATAGCCCATGCCACCGTGGATCTGCACGGCCTGGTGGGTGATCCACATGGCCGCTTCGGAGGCGGTCAGCTTGGCGATCGCCGCTTCATTGCTGAAGCGCTTGCCCTGGCCCTTCACCCATGCCGCGCGCAGCGTCAGCAGCATCGCTGCGTCCAGCTTGCACTTCATGTCGGCGATCTTGGCCTGGGTCATCTGGAACGTGCCGATCGCCGCGCCGAAGGCCTTGCGGTCCTTCACGTATTCGATCGTCGCTTCGTACGCCGCACGGGCGATGCCGATCGCCTGCGAGGCGATGCCGATACGGCCGGCGTCGAGCACCCCCATGGCGATCTTGAAGCCCTCGCCTTCCTTGCCCAGTACGTCGTCGGCGTCCGCCACGTAGTCCTGGAACTCGATTTCGCAGGTCGCCGAGGCACGGATGCCCAGCTTCGGCTCGGTCTTGCCGCGGTGGAAGCCGGCCTTGTCGGTGTCGATCATGAAGGCGGTGATGCCTCGCGCGCCCTGTTCCGGATCGGTCATCGCAAACAGCACGATGTACTTGGCCACCGGGCCGGAGGTGATCCAGCTCTTCTTGCCGTTGATCACGTAGGTGCCGTCGGCCTGCTTGACCGCGCGGCAGCGCATGGCCGTCGCATCGGAACCGGACTGCGGCTCGGTCAGCGCGAACGCGCCGATGGCCTCGCCCTCGGCAATGGCGCGCACGTACGTCTGCTTCTGCGCTTCGCTGCCGTGGGTCAGGATGCCGTTGCAGAACAGCGAGTTGTTCACCGACATGATCGTCGAATGCGCAGCGTCTCCAGCGGCGACCTCCACCATCGCCAGGACGTAGGCGATCGGGTCCATGCCCGCACCGCCGTAGGCTTCGGGCACTTCAATGCCCATCAGACCGTTCTCGCCGAGCAGGCGGATGTTCTCCAGCGGGAACTCGCCGGTGCGGTCGTGGTGTTCGGCGCTGGGCGCGATTTTCTCCTGCGCGATTCGGCGCGCAACGTCCTGCAGCATCAACTGCTCTTCGGTAAAGCTGAAATCCACAACACCCTCCCGGGTACAGAGTGATAAGGGCCGCAGTGCGCGCGGCCCGGTCGGGCGATTGTACCGGGGGGGCGGGAAAAGGACGCCTGACTTGACCGGACCGCTGCCAAAGGACGAAAATATCTCTATATCGCGATAGGTAGATATTTATGGATCTCGAGGACTGGTCCGTCCGGCTGAAAGTGTTCGCCGACGCCACCCGGGTGCGCCTGCTGGCGCTGCTGGAACAGGAAGAACTCACCGTGGCCGAGCTGTCGGCCATCACCACGCTGGCGCAGCCGCGGGTGTCCACCCACCTGGCCCGACTCAAGGAAGCCGGCCTGGTACGCGACCGTCGCTCCGGCGTCTCGGCGTATTACCGCTTCGATGACGCCGCGCTGGATCCGGCGCAGCGCGCATTGTGGCATGCCCTGAGCACCGGCAGCGACGACCCGCTGCTGCGCCAGGATGCTGAACGCGTGGCGGCCGTCATGGCCAGCCGCGCGGCCGACCAGAACTGGGCTGACAGCGTCGCTGGCGACATGGAACGGCATTATTCCCCGGGCCGCACCTGGGAGGCGCTGGCACGCACCGCGCTGCCGCTGCTGGAAACCGGTGACGTGCTCGATATCGCCTCCGGCGACGGCGTACTGGCCGAACTGGTCGCCCCGCATGCCAAGCGCTACGTCTGCATCGACACCAGCGCGCGCGTGGTCGCCGCCGCCAGCGAGCGCCTGCGCCGGCTGGCCAACGTGGAAGTGCGCGAGGGCGACATGCATGCCCTGCCCTTCCCTGACCAGAGCTTTGATCTGGTGGTGCTGATGCACGCACTGACCTATGCGGCCAAGCCGGCCCAGGCCGTTGCCGAAGGCGCGCGCGTGTTGCGTCCGGGCGGTCGCCTGCTGCTGTGCAGCCTGGCCCGTCACGAACATCGTGCGGCGGTGGATGCCTATGGCCACGTCAACCTCGGCTTCAGCGACAAGGAACTGCGCAAGTTCGTGGAGAAGGCCGGCCTGGTCGTCTCCAGCCTGGAAACCGTGACCCGCGAGAAGCGCCCGCCGCATTTCGAAGTCATTTCGCTGATTGCCAGCAAGCCCTGAGGTCTGCCCATGTCGTCCCTGCCCTGGCTCCACCCCGACCGCGTACATGCGCTGGAAACGGCGCTGGCCCAGCGCATCCTGATCATCGATGGCGCCATGGGCACGATGATCCAGCGGCATGGGCTGGAAGAGGACGATTACCGCGGCGCGCGTTTCGCCGGCGGTTACGACCACCAGCACGGCCCCGGCTGCGACCATGCCGGGGCTGGTGACACGCCGCAGGGGCATGACCTGAAGGGCAACAACGACCTGCTGCTGTTGACCCGGCCCGAGGTGATCGGCGGCATCCATACCGCGTACCTGGAGGCCGGCGCCGATCTGGTCGAGACCAATACGTTCAATGCGACCTCGGTCAGCCAGGCCGACTACCACCTTGAACATCTGGTCTACGAGCTCAACAAGGCCGGCGCCGCGGTAGCACGCGCCTGCTGTGATGCGGTCGCGGCGACCACGCCGGGCAAGCCGCGGTTCGTGATCGGCGTGCTCGGCCCGACCAGCCGCACCGCCTCGATCAGCCCGGACGTGAACGATCCCGGCTTCCGCAACACCAGCTTCGATGCCCTGCGCGAGACTTACCGCGAAGCCATCGATGGCCTGATCGACGGTGGCGCCGACACCCTGATGGTGGAAACCATCTTCGACACGCTCAACGCCAAGGCTGCGCTGTTCGCCATCGAAGAGGTCTTCGATGCCCGCGGCGGGCGGCTGCCGGTGATGATCTCCGGCACGATCACCGATGCCTCCGGCCGCACCCTCTCCGGGCAGACGGCCGAGGCGTTCTACGCCTCGGTCGCGCACGGCCGGCCACTGTCGATCGGGCTGAACTGCGCGCTCGGTGCCAGCGACATGCGGCCGCACGTGGAGACCTTGTCCACCGTGGCCGAGTGTCTGGTCAGTGCGCATCCCAATGCCGGCCTGCCCAACGCCTTCGGCGAGTACGACGAAACCCCGGAAGAAATGGCCACCACGCTGCGCGAATTCGCCAGCGCCGGCCTGCTCAACCTGGTGGGCGGCTGCTGCGGCACCACCCCGGCCCACATCCGTGCCATCGCCGACGCGGTGGCGGACCTGCCGCCGCGCCGCCTGCCCGCACCACAGCTGGAAGACGTGGCATGACCGCGTCCGCCCCACGCTCCCGTTGTCGTTGACCCTCCTCCGCCAGCCCGTGCCAGCCTGCCCATGACGTCTTCCCGCCACACCCGCCTGTCCGGCCTCGAGCCGCTGGTGATCACCCCGGACCTGCTGTTCGTCAACATTGGGGAGCGCACCAACGTCACCGGCAGCGCGCAGTTCCGCAAGCTGGTGAAGGAAGAGCGCTACGAAGAAGCGGTGGAAGTGGCGCGCCAGCAGGTCGCCAACGGCGCGCAGATCCTCGACGTCAACATGGACGAGGGCCTGATCGATTCCGAAAAGGCGATGACGCGCTACCTCAACCTGATCATGTCCGAGCCGGACATCGCCCGGATTCCGGTGATGGTCGATTCCTCCAAATGGAGCGTGATCGAGGCCGGGCTGAAGTGCCTGCAGGGCAAGAGCGTGGTCAACTCGATCTCGCTCAAGGAAGGCGAAGCGCAGTTCATCGAACAGGCGCGCAAGGTGCTGCGTTACGGCGCGGCGGCCGTGGTGATGGCCTTCGATGAAGAGGGCCAGGCCGATACCTGCGCGCGCAAGGTCGAAATCTGTACCCGCGCCTACCGGATCCTGACCGAGCAGGTCGGCTTCCCGCCGCAGGACATCATCTTCGACCCGAACATCTTCGCCGTCGCCACCGGCATTGAAGAGCACGACAACTACGCGGTCGATTTCATCGAAGCCACCCGCATCATCAAGCGCACCCTGCCGCACTGCCATGTGTCCGGCGGCGTCTCGAACGTGTCGTTCTCGTTCCGCGGCAATGAAACCGTCCGCCAGGCGATCCACTCGGTGTTCCTGTTCCATGCCATCGGCGCGGGCATGGACATGGGCATCGTCAACGCCGGTGCGATGCCGATCTACGACGATCTGGACGCCGAGCTGCGCGAGCGCGTGGAGGACGTGATCCTCAACCGCCGCAGCGATGGCACCGAACGCCTGCTGGAGATCGCCGAACGCTACAAGGGCAAGAAAGGCGAAGTGCGCGGCGAAGACCTGGCCTGGCGCGAAAAGCCGGTCAACGATCGCCTTGCCCATGCGCTGGTGCACGGCATGGATGCCTGGGTCGAGCAGGACACCGAAGAAGCGCGTGCGCGCTCGACGCGTCCGCTGGATGTGATCGAAGGGCCGCTGATGGATGGCATGAACATCGTGGGTGACCTGTTCGGCGCCGGCAAGATGTTCCTGCCGCAGGTAGTCAAATCCGCACGCGTGATGAAGAAGGCGGTGGCCTACCTGCTGCCCTACATCGAGGCGGAAAAGGCCCGCAGCGGTGACACCGCCAAGAGCAACGGCAAGATCATCATGGCCACGGTCAAGGGTGACGTGCACGACATCGGCAAGAACATCGTCGGCGTGGTCCTGGCCTGCAACAACTTCGATGTGGTCGATCTGGGCGTGATGGTGCCAGCGCAGAAGATCCTGGATGCCGCGCGCGCGGAGAACGCGGACATCATCGGCCTGTCCGGGCTGATCACGCCCTCGCTGGAAGAAATGAGTCATGTCGCCCGCGAAATGGAGCGGCAGGGCTTCACGATGCCGCTGATGATCGGCGGTGCGACCACCTCCCGCGCACACACCGCCCTGAAGATCGACCCGCACTACAAGGCGCCCACGGTGTGGGTGAAGGACGCCTCGCGCGCGGTCGGCGTGGCGCAGTCGTTGATCTCGCGAGAGCTGCGCGATGCGTTCGTGGCCGCCAACGAGGCCGACTACGCCGACATCCGCCAGCGACACCGCAACCGCGGTGATGCCAAGCGGTTGGTCACGCTGGCCAAGGCGCGCTCCCAGCGCTTCACCGGTGATTGGGCGAACTACACCCCTCCTGCGCCGCGCAAGCCGGGCCTGCATGTGCTCGATGATTACCCGCTGGCCGATCTGGTCGAGGTGATCGACTGGACGCCGTTCTTCCAGGCCTGGGAACTGGCCGGCAAGTTCCCGGCGATCCTGACCGATGAGATCGTCGGGCCCCAGGCGACCGATCTGTACAAGGACGCCCGCGCGATGCTCACCCGCATCGTCGAGGAGAAGTGGCTGACCGCCAAGGCCGTGTTCGGCCTGTGGCCGGCCAACAGCGTCGGCGATGACGTGCACCTGCGCACCGACGACGGCCCGGCCGTGCTGCACTTCCTGCGCCAGCAGGTGGACAAGCCGGTCGAACGCCCGGATTTCTGCCTGGCCGATTTCATCGCCCCGGCCGACAGCGGCAAGCAGGACTGGATCGGTGCATTCGCGGTGACCGCCGGCATCGGCATCGATCCGCACGTGGCCCGCTTCGAGGCCGACCACGACGATTACAACGCGATCCTGCTCAAGGCCCTGGCCGATCGTCTCGCCGAAGCCCTGGCCGAGCGGCTGCACCAGCATGTGCGCATGGATTACTGGGGATACCAGCCCGATGAGCAGCTGGACAACGAATCGCTGATCGCCGAGAAGTACGCCGGCATCCGCCCTGCACCCGGCTACCCGGCCTGCCCCGAGCACAGCGAGAAAGCCACGCTGTTCCGCCTGCTCGATGCCGAACGCAACGCGGACATGCAGCTGACCGAGAGCTTTGCGATGCTGCCCACTGCGGCGGTCTCGGGCTACTACTTCAGCCACCCGCAAAGCCAGTATTTCGTGGTCGGCCGGGTCACCCGCGAGCAGGTAGTGGACTACGCCAAACGCAAAGGCGTGGACCGCGTGCAGGCCGAGCGCTGGCTGGCCTCCAACCTGGATTACGATCCGGAATGAGTGCGTCACCCCGCATGACCGCCCTCCCCCGCGACGCCGTACCGGCCGTCCGCCTGTCGTCGTTCTACCTGTTCTATTACGCTGCCCTCGGCGCGTTCACGCCGTACTGGTCGTTGTTCCTGACCTCGCGCGGCATGAGCGTGACCGCGATCAGCGTGATGATGGGCATCTGGTATGCCACCCGCATCGTGGCGCCCACCACCTGGACCTCCCTCGCTGCCGCCTCGCCGCGCCCGATCTTCTGGCTGCGGCTGGGCTGCGTGCTCACCCTGCTCACGTTCTGCGCCTTCCTGCTGCCGTTGCTGCAGCCGTGGCTGTACCCGGCGATGATCGCGTTCTGCTTCTTCTACAACGCGGTGATGCCGCAGTTCGAATCCATCACGCTCACCCACCTGGGCAGCGACAGCCACCGCTACGGGTTGATCCGGGTGTGGGGCTCGCTGGGCTTCATCGCCGTGGTAATGCTGTTCGGCTGGATCATCGAAGGTGATGGCGGCGCCGGCAATGCGCACCTGCTGCCGTGGCTGATGCTGCCGCTGTTCGGCCTGCTCACCGCCTCGGGTTTTGCCAACCACTACGCACGCAACCTGCAGCGCAGCGACGGCGACGCGAGCGGGTTCTGGGCGATCGTGCGCAAACCGCAGGTGCTGGCATTCTTCCTGGCTGCCTTCATGGAGCAGCTCTCGTTCGGCCCGTACTACACGTTCTTCTCGGTCTACATGGATCACCACGGCTATGCGACCTCCACCCTGGGCGTGCTGTGGACGGTCGGGGTGGTGTTCGAAGTGGGGGTGTTCTTCACCATCGGCCGCTTCTTCCGCCGCTATGACGCCAGCTGGATGCTGCTGATCGCTCTGCTCAGTTCCACCGTGCGCTGGGCCGTGACCGCGCTGTTCCCGGAAAATCTGCCAGTGATGCTGGTTGCCCAGACCGCGCATGCGCTCGGTTTTGCCGCCTTCTTCGCCGCGGCGATGCAGATGCTGGCGACCTACTTTCCTGGGCGCCTCAACGGCCATGGCCAGGGCCTGCTGTACGGCTTCTCCTCAGGCGTCGGCGGCGTGCTCGGCGCGCTGATCGCGGGCCAGCTGTGGCCGATCGATCAGGGCCGTACCGCGTTCCTGGCGGGCAGCGGGTTTGCGCTGGCCGGCGCGCTGCTGTGCTTCTTCGCGATCAGCCTGCCGCTGCTGCGGGCGCGCACGCGCTGATCGTCCGTCCCTGGTAATGCTGGCCACTGGCCGGCAACCCTATCCCCGGGATGGGGTAGGCTCAAAGCTCCCCCTCACTGGAGCCGCTGATGCGACCGACCGACCCGCCTGTGGGCGTTGCTGCTTGCCGCCACCACCACCCTGCCCGCCGCGGCAGCGCCGATCCTGTTCGAAAATGCGCGCGTCTTCGATGGCACGCGCGACCTCGGCATCACCCCGGTGCTGATCGACGGCGCGCGGATCGTGCATGTCGGCACGCCGCTGCCGGCGGCCGCCACCGGTGCCCGCCGCATCGATTACACCGGCAAGACCCTGTTGCCCGGCCTGGTCAGCGACCACGCCCACGTTGGCAATACGCAGGGACTGGAGCACGGCGACCGTTTCTACACCCATGACAACGTGGTGCGCGACCTGCGCCAGTTCCAGCGCTACGGCATCACCACGGTGACCGCGCTGGGCATGAACGGCGCGGACTTTTTCGCCATCCGCAAAGCGGTGAACGCCGATCCTCGGCTGGGGGCGCAGCTGTATGGCGCCGGCGGCGGTATCGGCGCCCCGGATGGCGCGCCTCCGGCCGATACCATGGGCCTGAGCCACGGTCCGGTGGCGCGTCCGCGCAACGCCGAAGAGGCGCGCGCGGCCGTGGCCACCCAGCATGCCGATGGCGTGGACCTGATCAAGCTATGGGTGGACGACCTCGGTGGCAAACGTCCGATGATGACCCCGGAGGTGTACCGCGCCGCCATCGCCGAAGCGCATGCGCGCGGGCTCAAGGTCGCCGCGCACATCCACGATCTGGAGCAGGCCCGCGATCTGGTCGATGCCAAGGTGGACATCCTTGCCCACGGGATCCGCGACCGGGCGGTGGACCCGATGCTGGCGCGGAAGATGCGCGACCAGGGCACCTGGTACATCCCCACGATCGCCATTGATGAGGCCAACTACGGGTATGCCGAGCATCCGCAGGCCTTGCAGCAGCCCTTCCTGCGCCAGGCACTGCACGCCGATGTGCTCGCGCGCTGGTCGCAGCCGGAATGGCAGCGTACCCAACTGGCCGGCAGTGGCGTGCCGGCCGCACGCAAGGCAGTCGCCACCAATCTGGACAACGTGCGTCGCCTGCATGCGGCCGGGGTGAAGCTTGGCTTCGGCACCGATGCCGGCGCGATGCCGCAGCGGGTGATCGGCGTGGCCGAACATCGCGAACTGCAGCTGCTGGTGGAGGCCGGGCTGACGCCCTCCGAAGCGTTGCAGGCCGCCACCATGCAAGCGGCAGCCTTGCTGGGGCTGACCGACCGCGGCCGCATTGCCGCCGGCAAGCGCGCCGACCTGCTGGTGCTCGATGCCGATCCGCTGGTGGACATCGCCAACACGCAGCGCATTGGTGCGGTCTGGCAGGCGGGCGAAGAGGTCGCCGGGCCGATCACGGAGTAATGCCATCCGGGGGCGCTGCGATGCCAGCGCCCCACCCTGCCATCGGCCGTGCTGTCAGTGCGGCGTGGCCACCAGCCTTGCCTGCAACGAGGGCAGCAGCAGCCGATTGCCGTATCCGCTCAGATGGTCGCCATCGAAGAACAGCGGATGTCCGTCGCGCTGGGCACGGCAGGCGTCGGCGTCACACAGGATCGGCAACGGGTCCCAGATCACCGCGCCGGGCAAGCCGGAGGCCACCCGCTGCAGCGCGACCAGCGCCGGGGCGCGATAGTCGTCCATCCAGTCGCGTTGCACCTGCAGACCATTGCGGCACACCGTGTTGTCGGCGTTGAACCGATCCGAGCAGCGGTATGGCGGGGCGGGCAGTACCGGCTTGGGCGCTTCCAGCACCACGCGCACCCCAGCGTCGGCGAGCGGACGCCAGCTCGCGATCGCGCGCTCAGCCTCGGCCGCACGCCCAGCGTACCCCTGCTCGCTGTGTTCGCTCTCGCGCTGCTCGCGCGCGTCGAACAGGATGAACTGATCGGACAAACGCGGCACCCGCAGCGAGGCCAGCAGGACCACGTCGCCGGGCGTTGCGTGGCGCGCGATATCGGCACGCACCGCCGTGTCATAGCCTTGGCAGTCGGGCGCAGCCCAACGCCATTCCTGCAGGCCCAGCTGCGGGCAGCCGCCGCGGCCGTATTGCCACACCGTTGCGCCCGTCTCCAGCGCCAGGCGGCGCAGCAGTTCGTTATACGCCATCGCGTGCGAATCGCCGGCCACGAACACGTTGCGCGGCATGCCCGGCGGCACCGGGCGATCACACTCACCGCGTGAGAACGTGCGGGCACGACCGGCCTCGAAGCGCGCCTTGCCCACCCGCAGTTCGCAGCCCGGGTAGTCTGCCGCAACGGACTTTCCGTCCGGGTACCAGTCCAGTGGATGGCGGCTGACCGTACTCAGCGACAGCCGTGCCGACTGGGAATACAGCACGGCCTGCAGGCCCCCGCCAATGAACAGGGCCGCCACGCCCACCACCACCCACCGGCGGGTGGTGAGGCGCTGCGACAACGGCCCGCGGAACGGCCGCTCGACCCAACGCCAGGACACCCAGGCCAGTAGCCCCACCACTGCTGTGGCGAACACGCGCTGGCCGACGGTCTCCAGCCCTACCGTCCAGCGCATCAGCACGAACACCGGCCAATGCCACAGGTACAGCGAGTAGGACAACAGCCCGATCCGCCGCAGCGGCGGGCTGGACAGAAGCCTGCCGATCAACGCTTGCGGGTGGTAGTGCAAAG
Organism: Stenotrophomonas maltophilia; assembly: GCA_002363385.1. Lineage (GTDB taxonomy): Bacteria > Pseudomonadota > Gammaproteobacteria > Xanthomonadales > Xanthomonadaceae > Stenotrophomonas > Stenotrophomonas maltophilia_AN. The sequence continues at coordinate 1,460,928 of DEVL01000003.1, read as the reverse complement.
CCAGCAGCAGCCCGGCGCTGGCCAGGACCGCCCAGAGTCCGTCCGGCCAGGGCGAATGCCCCGCCCGCGCCGACCACAGGTTCCAGCCCAGTGCCCCCAGCGCGACCAAGGCCAACAGCGACCATGCCAGGCGCGAACGGCCGGGCGCGCGTGCCGCCTCGGGATCGCGCTCGCGCAGATGCAGCCACTGGAACAACAGCACGCCTGCACCGAGCTGCCAGAACCGGGTAGTCGTTGCATAGAACGTCCGCACTGCGTATTCCGGATGGCTGCCGGCATGGATGGCGTGCCCCAGTGATAGCGCGCTGGCCAGCGCGAACAGGCCCACGCTGATCGTGCGCCCGCGCCCTCCCCGGCTCCAGAACAGGAACAGCAGCGGGAACAGCAGGTAGAACTGCTCTTCCACGCCCAGCGACCAGGTATGGGTAAACGGGTTGAACTCCGCGCGCGGCGCGAAATAGTCGGTGCCTACGCCCACCAGTACCCAGTTGCTGAGGCCCACGAAGGCCATCAGACCGGTCATGTCACTGGCTTCGCTCAACCACGACTCGGGAATGAGCAGGACACTGGCCACACCGGTCAGCAGCAGGCAGCTCAGCAGCGCCGGCGCGATACGACGCAACCGACGCGAGTAGAAGCGCAGCAGCGACTGCCCCAACGGCAACGGCGGGAGCCGGTGCACCGAGGCACTGACCACGAAGCCGGAGATCACGAAGAACACGTCCACGCCGGTGAACCCACCGGGCAACCAGGCCGGGTCCAGGTGGAAGACGATCACCGCCAGCACCGCGATGGCACGCAGCCCGTCGATGTGCGGCACATAGCCGCGACTTGGGTCAGCCGTCATGCGCATCCCTGCAAACGAAGGGTCGCCGAGCTGCGACCCGGTTGGAATTACCAGACCAGGTCGTCGGGCACCTGGTACTGCGGATCGGCGTACGGATCTTCGCCCGCCGGTGCGTCCGGGTCGACCTTCAGCGCCACCGACGGTGCGAACACCGCTTCGGCCTCGGCCAGCACTGCGGCGGTCACCAGCATGTAGCGACCGTTCTGCTGCAATACGCCGAGCTCACCGGCATTGAGCGCCTTGAGCTGATCGGCGGTGACGTAGATGCGCTTGATCTTGCCGCCATAGGGGAAGTGGCGCGCGATGTCGGCCGCTTCAGCGTTGAGGGCCTTGCCTTCCAGCAGGACCTCCAGCTTCGCCTTGGCTTCGCGACGGACGCGCGCTTCTTCCTGCTTCAGCCGCTCGGCCTCGATGCGGTCGTCTTTTTCTTTCTGCGCACGGATCGCATAGGCCTTGGCGAGATCGATGTCCTCGCGCGAGCGCGGCTTGCCAGCTGCGCCCTGCGGCGGCCGGGCACCGGCGGGACGGCCCTTGCCCTGCGGGCGGCGATCACCGTCGCGGGCGGGACGCTGCCCCTCACCGGGCTTGCCGGCCGGGCGCGCGCCCTGCGGCTTGCCGGCCGGGCGGCCATCGCGGCGCGCATCGGGTCGACGATCCGGCTTGCGGTCGTTGGTTCGTTCGGGTTTGGGCGGGGCTTTGAAGCCAAGGCCCAGCAGCTGGTCGCGGAGAGTATCGCTCATGACGTCAGATCAGTAATGCGGAGGCGGCGGCTCTTCGGCCGAATCGGAATACAACGCGGTGCGGACCTTGCCGAGGTCTTCAAGCAGGATGCGGGTGAGGTCGGCATTGCGGTTGCCTTCCATGCGCGCATCAGCGAGTGCCTCGCTCAGTTCGGCCAGCGCCTGCTCCTGGAAGGAGACGCGCATTTCCAGCTCGATCAGGCGTGCTTCCAGTGCCTGTTCGCGCTCGGAGGGTGTGGACTCATGCATTCAACGAACGTCCCCGGCCAATGCCGTAGTAAGCCAGGCCCGCGGCTTCGATGTCCTGCGGGTCGTACAGATTGCGGCCGTCGAAGACGACCGCATCGTTGAGCATCTCGCGCAGGCGGACGAAATCCGGGCTGCGGAACTGCTTCCATTCGGTCACCACGACCAGCGCATCGGCGCCCTCGAGGGCGTCGTACGCGTTGTCGCAGAACACCAGATCATCACGCTCACCGAAAATGCGGCGCGCTTCTCCGGTCGCTTCCGGATCATAGGCGCGCACCTGCGCACCGGCCTCCCAGAGCTGCGCCAGCAGGCGGCGGCTGGAGGCTTCACGCATGTCATCGGTGTTGGGCTTGAACGCCAGGCCCCACACCGCGAAGGACTTGCCGCGCACGCCTTCGTCCTCGCCACGATCGTAATGGCGCTGGATCAGGGCGTACAGATGACCCTTCTGGTGCTCGTTGACGGCTTCGACCGCATTGAGCAGTTTCGGCTCATGGCCGTACTGCTGCGCGGTCCGGGCCAGCGCCTGCACATCCTTGGGGAAGCACGAGCCGCCGTAGCCGGCGCCGGGATAGATGAAGTGCCAGCCGATGCGTGGATCCGAGCCGATGCCCTGACGGACCTGCTCGATGTCGGCACCGACCTTCTCGGCGATGTTGGCGATTTCGTTCATGAACGAAATCTTGGTCGCCAGCATCGCATTGGCCGCGTACTTGGTCAGCTCCGCCGAGCGCACATCCATCTCCACCACGCGGTCGTGGTTGCGGTTGAACGGCGCATACAGGCGGCGCATCAGTGCGACCGACTCGGAGTTGGACGCGCCCACCACGATGCGGTCCGGCCGCATGCAGTCGGCGACCGCGTCACCTTCCTTCAGGAATTCGGGGTTGGAGACCACGTCGAACGCGATCTCCACGCCGCGCTCGGCCAGCGCCTGTGCGATGGCCTCACGGACTTTGTCGGCCGTGCCTACCGGCACGGTCGATTTGTTCACCACCACCACCGGCAGCGTGATGTGCCGGCCGATGGTGCGGGCCACGGCCAGCACGTACTGCAGGTCGGCACTGCCGTCCTCGTCCGGTGGCGTGCCCACGGCAATGAAGATCACCTGGCCATGCGCGATCGCGGCGGCGGCGTCGGAGGTGAAGGTCAACCGCGACGCAGCGTGGTTGGCCTTGACCATCGGTTCCAGACCGGGCTCATAGATCGGGATGATCCCGCTGTTGAGACCGTCGACCTTGGCCTGGTCAATATCGACACAGATCACCTGGTGGCCAACCTCGGCCAGGCAGGTACCCGTGACAAGACCGACGTAGCCGGTACCGAAAATCGCAACGCGCATGGGCGGTGGGGCTCCAGTTCCGTTACGGCAGGACGTTCAGCAGCTCGACGTCGAACGTCAGCGTCGCGTTCGGACCGATCGGACCACCCGGGGTGCCCTGTTCGCCATAGGCCAGCTCGCCCGGAATCCAGAAGCGGTACTTGGAACCGGTCGGCATCAGCGAGACACCTTCCGACCAGCCCTTGATCACCTGGTCCAGACCGAACTCGATCGGCTGGCCGCGCTGGTAACTGCTGTCGAAGACGGTGCCGTCGAGCAGCTTGCCTTCGTAGTTCACGCGCACCTTGCTGGTCGGCATCGGGCGCTCGCCCGAACCCGGACGCAGCACCTGGTACTGCAGGCCCGAGGCGGTGGTCACCACGCCCGGCACGGTCTTGTTCTTGGCCAGGAAGTTGTTGCCTTCCACGCGGTTGGTGCCAGCCTGGGCGGCGGACTTGGCCTCCATCTCAGCCTGCTTGCCCTTCATGAAACCTTCCAGCGTGGCCTTGGCCTGCTCGGCGGTCATCTTCGGGGTGCCGTTGTTGAACGTGGTGCTGACCGCGTCGAACAACGCGTCCAGATCCAGATCATCCTTCAGCGGTGCCAGCGACGGGCCCACGGCGAAGCTGCCCAGCATCAGGCCGACCTTCTCGCGGTCCACCTTCGGCGGCGCGGTACCCGGCGCAACGCCCGGCACCGGCTGGCCGTTCTTGGCCATCACGGCCTGGCGCAGGGCAGCGTCGGTCTTCTGCGCTTCTTCCTGGCTGATCAGGGGCTGCTTGCCTTCAAAGGCGTTGGTCACACCGCGGCGCAGGGCGGCCAGGTCGATCTCGCTGGAAATCGGTCCGAACGAATTGGCGACATCGATACCGATGGCGTAGCCAAGCTTTTCGCGTTGGGTGTTCAAAGTGGAAGTCTCCTTGACAGCCGCGCGGGCGGCTGGTTGTTGCGACATCGCGGTACCGGTGGCACCCATCGCCAGAATCAGAACCGACGCCGCGGCGCCGCGCATTCCCATCTTCATTCGCTGCATTCCTGGAAGTGACTGGACGCCGACGTCGGCGCGAAAGCAACCATTGTCGCACGCGCGTCCGAGATGTCGATATCGTCAGCGCTTGTTGGCGGTGACAGAGAGTTCACGTTCGATCGCCGCGACGAGCTTCGGATCGTCCGGCGTGACCTTGCTCGGGAACTGCGCCACCACCCGGCCATCGCGACTGATCAGATACTTGTGGAAGTTCCAGGCCGGCGACACGCCTGTGGCGGTGGCAAGACTGCGGTAGAGCGGCGTCGCTTCCGGTCCGGTCACCACCACCTTCTGGAACATCGGGAACTTCACGCCGTAGGTCAGCGTGCAGAACTCCTGGATCTGGGCCTCGTCGCCCGGCTCCTGGCCCTTGAAGTCATTGGACGGGAAGCCCAGCACCGAGAACCCGCGTGCGCTGTACTTGCGCTGCAGGGCTTCCAGGCCTTCGTACTGCGGGGTGTAACCGCACTTGCTGGCCGTATTGACCATCAACAGCACCTTGCCACCGTACTGCTTGGCCAGATTGACCTCACCCTTGCCCGCCAGGGGCCGGTAGCTCACCTCCAGCAGATCGGCCGCCTGGGCCGACGCGCCCACCAGCAGGCCGACGGCCAGCAGCAACAGCGACCCGCGCCGGGCAAGGTCGCGACGGACGGGCGACAACAGAGACACGTAATGCATCGCGACACTCCAAGGTGGGAAAACGAGCGCTCAACCGGCCCGGCAAGGGCTGCCAAGGCCGCGGCGGCACTATATCACCGCTGTTTTTGCCGCCGGATGGCCGTAGGCCGGCCCACTGAAGGGAGCAGTGTTCGGGGGCCGCTTTGCCGTTTCTGGCCGTGTCTGCTCGATGACAGGGATCCTGCAGGCATCACCTGAATGCGCCCATTGCTTGCCATACCATTGACATCAATGAATGTGCGCTGGCAGAAAACGCCCGCCCACTCAGACACCTATCCATTTAAATTCAAGATCTTACGATCAACGCATGCCTGTCATACGCCCCCTGCCATCAGTTGGGTACGGCCCCCTGTTGACCTTGGGCGTGCCGGTGTTATAGTTGCATACAACACCAGTCACCTAGACAGGGGAAGCCCATGAACCGCATGCGCCACCGCCACACCACCAAAGCCATCACCGCCGCCTCGGCGTTGTTGTTGCTCGGCTGGTTCGGCCTCCCCTCCGGTGACGCTGGCAGCCCTGCCACCAGCGCAGATTTGTTTGAAGGCCCGCAGGACGCAGGCGTCATCGAGGCAGGGAACGCCAACGGCGCCCCTACGCCCCCCCGCCGGCTGCACAGCTCCCTGTCCATGCCTTACTTCTCATTCGCGCAGTCGCTGAACCCACGGAGCTGACCATGAGCGATATTCAATGGAGCGATGGTGCTCCGATCTACCGCCAGCTGAAGGAGCGCGTGATCGCCATGATGCTTGACGGCATCATCAAGCCCGGCGACGCCCTGCCCTCGGTCCGGCAGGTTGCCGCCGAGTACCAGCTCAACCCCATCACCGTATCGCGCGCCTACCAGGAACTGGCCGACGAAGGCCTAGTCGAGAAGCGCCGCGGCCTGGGTATGTTCATGACCGAGGAAGCGGCCACGCAGCTGCGCAGCAGCGAGCGCGACCGCTTCCTCAATGAAGAATGGCCATTGGTGCTGGAGCGCATCCAGCGCCTGGGCCTGAACCTCGACGAATTGCTGCCCCAGGGGAAATCCTCATGAATGCCGTTGCAAGTGATGTCGTCATTTCCGCTCGAGGCCTGCGCAAGGCCTACAAACAGACCGTGGCGCTGGACAACACCAGTTTCACGATCGCGCCCGGCCGCATCACCGGCCTGATCGGCCCCAACGGCGCCGGCAAGACCACCCTGCTCAAGGCGCTGCTCGGCCTGACCTCGGTGCAAGGCGAGCTGCGTGTGCTCGGTCTGGACCCGAGCGAGCAGCGCAATGCCCTGATGAACGATGTCTGCTTCATCGCCGACGTGGCCGTGCTGCCGCGCTGGATGAAGGTGCGCGAGGCGATCGATTTCGTCGCCGGCACCCATCCGCGTTTCGACCGGGCGCGCTGCGAGCGCTTCCTGGCCTCCACCAAGCTGCACCCCAAGCAGCGCGTACGCGAACTGTCCAAGGGCATGATCGTGCAGCTGCACCTGGCGCTGGTGATGGCCATCGATGCCAAGGTGCTCGTGCTGGACGAACCGACCCTGGGCCTGGACATCCTGTACCGCAAGGAGTTCTACCAGCGTCTGCTGGAGGATTACTTCGATGAGCAGAAGACGATCATCGTCACCACCCACCAGGTGGAGGAGATCGAGCACATCCTCACCGATGTGATGTTCATCCGTGACGGCCGCATCGTGCTCACCACCGATATGGAAGACATCGGCGAGCGCTATACCGAAGTCCTCGTCTCGGCCGACACCGTGGAGGCTGCACGCGCGCTCAAGCCGATCGACGACCGCGCCCTGCCCTTCGGCAAGACCGTGCTGCTGTTCGACGGGGTGCCACGCGCCCAGCTCACGCCCCTGGGCGAAATCCGCAGCCCCGGGCTGGCGGATCTGTTCGTGGCCATCATGAAGGGAACCTACGCATGAACACCGTCAACCACCCCATCAGCAAGGCCAGCGCGTTCAAGTGGCTGCTCAAGCGTGAGTACTGGGAAAACCGCGGCGGGTTCCTGTATGCGCCGGTGATCGCCGGCGGCATCTCACTGGTGATGAGCCTGCTTGGCATCGTGTTCGGCCTGGTGGCCATGCACCGTGCGGTCAAGAGCGGCGGCATCCAGATCGACAATGAAAGCGTCAACATCAACGGCCTGGACCTGAGTCTGCTGACCAGCAAGCTGGATGCCAAGGACCTGCACGACCTGGCCAACGGGCTGGACCTCACCCTGATCCTGAGCTCGGGCTGGCCGCTGATCGTGCTCGCCTTCGTGGTGTTCTTCTACTGCCTGGGCGCCCTGTACGACGACCGCCGCGACCGCAGCATCCTGTTCTGGAAGTCGCTGCCGCTGTCGGATACCTCCACCGTCCTGTCCAAGGCGCTGAGCGCCCTGCTGATCGCGCCGATCATTGCGGTGATCGCCTCGGCCCTGACCATGTTCGGCTTCCTGGTGATGATCTCCATCGTGGTGATCGCTCACGGCGGCGACCCGATGATGTTGATCTGGGGACCGGCCAGCCCACTGACCATCATCGCCGGCCATCTGTCCTGGATTCCGGTCTACCTGCTCTGGGCGTTGCCGACCGTCGGCTGGCTGCTGCTGTGCTCGGCCTGGGCCAAAACCAAGCCGTTCCTGTGGGCCGTCATGCTGCCGCTGTTCGCCGGCATCATCGTCAGCACCACCAAGGTCATGACCCTGTTCGACCTGACCGGTGGCTGGTTCTGGAAGCACATCGTCGGCCGTCTGCTGCTCAGCGCGGTGCCGGCCACCGACCAGTTCTACCGCGGCGAATCGATGTTCAGCGGTACCGGCGGCAACATGGACAACTTGGTCAATGAGCTGGGCCCGAGCCATCAGCTGGCCGCCTTCGCGATGCCGGAACTGTGGATCGGCGCCGCCATCGGCGTGGTGTTCCTGTTCCTGGCCATCCGCCTGCGCCGCCGCGCCGGCGAAATCTGATCCCTGCCCCTCATCGAGGAATCACCCATGATCCGCACGTTCGCTGTTGCTTCCCTGCTGTTGCTGCCGCTGACCGCGCTCGCCAATGAGCCGCAGTGCACGTTCAACGAAGCCCGTGACCTCAAGCTCGACCTGGCCGGCGCCAAGGCGGTGGTGTTCGAAGTGAACCAGCACGATCTGGTGCTCCAGGCCGGCCCGGGCGCGGCCCAACTCGGGGGGCGCGCCTGCGCCTCCAATGCGGATTGGCTGCGCGAACTGACCGTGACCCAGCAGAAGGTCGGCGACAAGCTGGTCGTGCGCCTGCAGCGCGAGGGCCGCAACACGCTCACCATCAGCGGCAGCAGCTATGCCTACCTGGACATGCGCGGCACCGTGCCGGACACCATCCTGGTCCAACTCAAGGTCGGCTCGGGCGATGCCAGCGTCACCGGTGCGCACTCGCTGAGCGCCGACGTCGGTTCGGGTGACATCAAGCTGCAGGAGATCAAAGGCCTGGTGACCGCCGCGGTCGGCTCGGGCGATGTCATCCTCGACGGTGCCGGTGCACTGAACCTGCTCTCGATCGGTTCCGGCGATTTCAAGGCCCGCAACGTGCGCGGTGATGCGAAGGTCGGCACCATCGGCTCGGGTGATTTCGAGCTGGATACGGTCGGTGGCAACGTCGAGATCGGCGTGGTCGGCTCCGGTGATACCGACGTGCGCAAAGCCAAAGGCAATGTACGCGTCGGCACCGTCGGCTCCGGCGACACCGACCTGCGCGATATCGGCGGCAGCGTCACCGTGGACCGTCATGGGTCGGGCGATGTCACCGTCCGCGATGTCGGCGGCGACCTGCGCGTGGCCAACAGCGGCAGCGGCGATATCCGCCACAGCAACGTGCGCGGCCGGGTTGAACTGCCGCGCGGCAAGTAAGCCCTCCTTCTCTGACGGATACGCATCATGACGACTCGACTGCTGCTGCCTGCCCTGCTGTTGTGCCTGCCGATCGCAGCCTGTACCGCCCCCGACAGTGGCAAGGGCAAAGCCCCCGCCGACCAGAGCGCCGCCGCCCCGGCCACCAGCGCGCTGGATACCGATGGCATTGGCAAGACCGTGCAGGAGGCCACCGACAAGGCCCGCCGGGAAATCAGCCAGGGCAACATTTCCATCGCCAACGGGAAGACGCCGAAGGCGGAGATCAGCCCGCAGGGTGACCTGCTCATCGATGGCAAGGCGGTCACGGTGGATGCCCACCAGCGTGCGCTGCTGCTGGACTACCGCAAGCAGGTCGAAGCACTGGCCGGCGCCGGCATGGAGATCGGCGTAGCCGGCGCCAATCTGGGCGTGAAAGCTGCCGGTGAGGCGATCCGGGGCATGTTCTCCGGTGACACCCAGGGCATCGAAGCGCGGGTGAATGAAGAGGCCAAGAAGATCGAGGACCAGGCCCAGAAGCTGTGTGGGCTGCTGCCGGCCATGATGGCGAAACAGCAAGCGTTGGCGGCCGCCCTGCCGGCCTTCCGGCCCTATGCGACGATGGACCAGAGCGACATCGACGACTGCGGCAAGTAACCCGGCACTGCCTGCGACGATGCGTCGCAGGCAGGCCCTTCCGGGGGCGGGAGGACTACAATCTCCCCTCCCGCCGCATGCGTTGCCCTGCTCATGAAGAAGCTGAGTCTGTTGCTGTTCGCCCTGTTCTGCCTGGTCGCCACCGGTTGCGATCAGGAGTACCGCAATCACCGCGCCGAGCGCAGCAAGCCCAAGATCACCGTCAGCGACGGCATGGTCACCGTGCGCCGCGCGCCTGCGCCGAACATCATCATCCTGCCCAACGGGCACATGAAGATCGATGAGATCGAGATCCCGCTCAACCAGGAGCAGCACGCGATGCTGCAGGGCATGTTCGGCCAGCTGCAGGTGCTGCGCCAGAACACGCTGACCGACGCCCCGCCGGACCCGGCCAAGCGCTCGGTGAAGATCCAGGTGCCGGAGGGCATGCAGCCGATCCCGCCGGATCTGATCACGAAGATTCCCGAGTTCAAGGATTACACCGAGACCTTCGGCAATCTGCAGGCCGATCGCCACTGAGTTCGCGCAAAAAAACGGGCCGTTCGGCCCGTTTTTCGTTTCAGGTAGTGCGAGCGCTCAACCGCCCCCGCCGCCGGCATGGATGCCACCGGCGGTCAGCGCCGCCGGATCCAGCAGCCGGCGCAGTTCGGCTTCGGACAGGCCACTGTCTTCCTTGGCCACGTCCAGCACCGGGCGCTGTTCCTTGTAGGCACGCTTGGCGATGGCCGCCGCTTTCTCGTAGCCGATGATCGGGTTCAACGCCGTCACCAGGATCGGGTTGCGATCCAGTGCCTCGCGGACGCGGTCCTCGCGTACCTTCAGTCCGGCGATCGCGGTGTCGGCCAGCAGACGGGTGATGTTGGCCAGCAGGGTGATGCCATCGAGCAGGTTCGCCGCGATCAACGGCAGCGTCACGTTCAACTGGAAGTTGCCGGTCTGGCCGGCCACGGTGATCGCGGTATGGTGGCCGATCACTTGGGCACACACCATCACGGTAGCTTCGGGTATCACCGGGTTGACCTTGCCCGGCATGATCGAGCTGCCCGGCTGCAGTGCCGGCAGTTCGATCTCGCCCAGCCCGGCCAGCGGCCCGGCATTCATCCAGCGCAGGTCGTTGGCAATCTTGATCAGGGCCACGGCCAGCGCGTTGAGCTGGCCGGACAGCTCAACCGCATCGTCCTGCGCGGCGAGGCCTTCGAACTTGTTCTCGGCGCTGTCGAACTTGATGCCGGTCTGCTGCTTGAGCTGCTTGGCCACCTGCGCGCCGAAACGCGGATCGGCATTGATGCCGGTCCCGATCGCCGTGCCGCCCAGCGGCAGGCGCCGCAGACGCTTGAGGCTGTCTTCGATGCGCTCCTGCGCGGAGGACAACTGCGCCGACCACGCACCGAATTCCTGCTCGAAGGTCAGCGGCATCGCATCCATCAGATGGGTGCGCCCGGTCTTGACCACCTTGCGCAGCGCGCGGCCGCGCTTGTCGATGGTCTTGCGCAGGTGCACCAGCGAGGGCAGCAGCTGCTCATGCACACCGAGCAGCGCCGAGACCCGCAACGCGGTGGGAATCACATCGTTGGAGCTCTGCCCCTGGTTGACGTGATCGTTGGGATGCACCGCGGTCTTGCCGGCCTTTCCGGCGCGGTTGGCGAGCGTGGCGATGACCTCATTGGCATTCATGTTCGAGGAGGTGCCCGAACCGGTCTGGTACACATCGATCGGGAAGTGCGCGTCATGGCGCCCATCGGCAACTTCCGCGGCCGCCGCTTCGATGGCCTTGCCGATGGTGCGCGGCAGATGGCCGAGCTCGACGTTGACGTTCGCGGCAGCACCCTTGACCAGGCCGAGCGCGCGGATGAATCCACGCGGCATGCGCTGGCCCGACACGGGGAAATTATCGACGGCGCGCTGGGTCTGCGCGCCCCACAACGCATCGGCGGGCACCTGCAGCTCGCCCATGCTGTCGTGTTCAATCCTGAAACCCTTGCTCATTGCATCAACTCCGCACGTCTTTCGTGGATGAAAGGGAACCTGCGGCTGGCAACGGGCCTGATTCCCTGGCTGGCGGCGCACATCACGATACTCTCAAGCGCCGCTGAAACCCAAGAAAGCAACTGATCGGCTAGACTCGGGATTCGTTTCCATTCAGACAGACTGCCGCCCCCATGGGTGACGATCCCGACAGTAGTACCGGGCGTGCCGCCGCGCACGCACCGATGACCGCCCTCGCCGCCCTGGCGACCGCGGGTGCCGTTCTCGCCTTGGCAGCCATGCTGTGGGGTCGCGAATGATCGGCAACCTCCTGCTCCTTGCGCTGGCGCTGCTGCTGGTGGTGCTCAACGGCTTCTTCGTGGCCGCCGAGTTCGCCCTGGTCAAGCTGCGCCACACCCAGGCCGTCGGCCTGGCCGACAACAACGGCTGGCGAGGCCGCCTGCTGCTCAACGTGCATTCGCACCTGGATGCGTATCTGTCCGCCTGCCAGCTGGGCATCACGCTGTCCTCGCTGGGCCTGGGCTGGGTCGGCGAACCGGCGTTCGCGCACCTGCTGCAGCCGTTGTTCGATACGCTGGGGCTGACCCCGGAAGCGTCTCGCCTGACCGCTTTCATCATCGCCTTCAGCATCATCTCGTTCCTGCACATCGTGCTCGGCGAGCTGGCACCGAAATCGATGGCGATCCGCCGTCCCGAAGCGATGTCGCTGTGGACGGCCGCACCGCTGTACCTGTTCTACTGGGCGATGTACCCGGCGATCTGGCTGCTCAACAACAGCGCCAACGCGCTGCTGAGAGCGGCCGGCTGGGGGGATGTGGAGCACACCTCGCACCGTTATTCGCGCGAGGAACTCAAGCTCATCGTGGGCCGTCAGCAGCCCACCGGCACCGCGCCCGACCAGGACCTCACGCTGATGAGCCACGCACTGGAACTGCCCGAGCTGGTGGCCGGCGACCTGATGCGCTCGCGCGACCATATGCGTTCGTTCCGCGACGGGATGAGCCTGGCCGATGTCATGGCCGAGTTCGCCGAGAGCCGCTACAGCCGCTACCCGTGGTTCGACCGCGACGGCGAGGAAGTGCTGGGCATCCTGCACATGAAGGACCTGCTGGTGGAGATCGCCCGCGGCAATCCGACCGACGATCTGCGCCCGCTGCTGCGCCCGGCCAACCTGATCGCGCTGGAGACCCCGGTGCCGCTGGTGCTGGAACGTTTCCGCACCGGCACCACTCACCTGGCACTGTGCGTGGAAGAACACGGCCGCATCCTGGGCTACTTCACCCTGGAAGACCTGCTGGAAGTGGTGGTCGGCGATATCGAGGACGAGCACCCGCATATCGTCAAGGATGCCCCCACTCGCGGCGCGGACGGCACCCTGCTGGTGGCCGGCTCGACCTCCATCTTCCGGCTGGAGCGCCTGCTGGGCCATGACCTGAGCGCACCGGACCATCTGAATTCGGTCGGCGGGCTGATCGTGCACCAGCTCCAGCGCCTGCCCGAGGAAGGCGAGCAGCTGGAAATCGACGGGCACCTGTTCACGATCAAGCGCATGGCCGGGCACCGGATCCAGGCGGTGACGGTGCGCATGGCACAGGCCGAGGACGCCGGGGCAGCGTAGAATGACGGCCCCCGCTGCCAACGACCTGCGCCCTGCCATGTCCGAATTCGCCCTGCTCGCCCTGTCCCCGCTCGATGGCCGCTACGCCGGCAAGGTCGACGCCCTGCGCCCGATCTTCTCCGAATACGGCCTGATCAAGGCCCGCGTGAAGGTGGAAGTGGAATGGCTGCTGGCACTGGCCAATGAGCCGGGCATCGTCGAACTGGCCCCGTTCTCGGCCGCTGCCACCGCCCGCCTGCGCACCCTGGCCGACGATTTCGCCCCGGCCCACGCCGCGCGGGTGAAGGAGATCGAGCGCACCACCAACCACGACGTCAAGGCGGTGGAGTACTTCATCAAGGAACAGCTCACTGCCGATGCCGAGTTGGGCCCGGCGCTGGAGTTCGTGCATTTCGCCTGCACCAGTGAGGACATCAACAACCTCAGCTATGGCCTGATGCTCGAGCAGGCCCGCCGCGAGGTGCTGCTGCCGTCGCTGGACAACATTGCCGGCGTGCTGCGCGCCCTCGCCCACGCCCAGGCCGCCCAGCCGATGCTGTCGCGCACCCACGGCCAGACCGCTTCGCCGACCACGCTGGGCAAGGAAGTGGCCAACGTCGTGGCCCGCCTGGAGCGCCAGCGCCGCCAGATCGCCGCGGTGGAGCTGACCGGCAAGATCAACGGCGCGGTGGGCAACTACAACGCCCACGTCATCGCCTACCCGGACGTGGACTGGCCGGCCTTCGCCCAGCGCTTCGTGGAAAGCCTCGGCCTGGTGTTCAACCCGTACACCACCCAGATCGAACCGCACGACAACGTCGCCGAAATCGGTGATGCGGCGCGCCGCGCCAACATCATCCTGATCGACCTGGCCCGCGACGTCTGGGGTTATATCTCGCTGGGCTACTTCAAGCAGAAGCTGAAGGAAGGCGAAGTCGGCTCCTCGACCATGCCGCACAAGGTCAACCCGATCGACTTCGAGAACGCCGAAGGCAACTTCGGCATCGCCAACGCTCTGTTCGAGCATTTCAGCGCCAAGCTGCCGATCAGCCGCTGGCAGCGCGACCTGACCGATTCCACCGTGCTGCGTGCGGTCGGCACCGCCTTCGGCCACACCCAGGTCGCCCTGGATTCGCTGGCCAAGGGCCTGGGCAAGCTGACCGTGAACCCGGAACGCCTGGATGCCGATCTGGACGCCGCGTGGGAAGTGCTGGCTGAAGCCGTGCAGACCGTCATGCGCCGCCACGGCCTGCCCAACCCCTACGAACAGCTCAAGGCCCTTACCCGTGGCCAAGGCATTACCACCGAATCGATGCAGGCCTTCGTCGAATCCCTGGATCTGCCGGCCGACGCCAAGCAGAGCCTGCGCGCGCTGACCCCGGGCGGCTACATCGGCCTGGCGGCGGACCTGGCCAAGGCAATCTGAAGGCATGGGCGTGGCACGGCCGCGCCCCCGAATACCCGTCTATACGCTGCAAGGATCTCCCCCATGGCCGCACGCAAGATCAAAACTCCCGCCATCGAAGTCCAGGCCCGCCCCGGCCTGCCGCTTGGCATGCCCGCCGCCACCTTCCTGCGCGACTACTGGCAGAAGCGCCCGCTGCTCATCCGCGGCGCGTTTCCCGATTTCGAAACGCCGGTCCAGCCCGAAGACCTCGCTGGCCTGGCCTGCGAGGAAGGCGCCCTGTCGCGCCTGATCACCCACGATCGCGCCACCGATGGCTGGAGCGTGCGTACCGGCCCGTTCCAGGAAGAGGAGTTCCCGGGCATGCCCGACCACGACTGGACCTTGCTGGTCCAGGACGTGGACAAGTGGGACGCCGACGTACGCGCCCTGATCAGCCACTTCAACTTCCTGCCGCGCTGGCGCATGGATGACGTGATGATCAGCTTCGCCGCCACCGGCGGCTCGGTCGGCGCCCACGTCGACCAGTACGACGTCTTCCTGCTGCAGGCTTACGGCCACCGCCGCTGGCAGATCGACGCCAGCGAATCGATCAAGGGCAAGCGCCCGCCGCTGGACTTCCGCGATGACGTCGAACTCAAGCTGCTGCGCCGCTTCAAGCCGACCCACGACTGGGTGCTGGCCCCGGGCGACATGCTGTACCTGCCGCCGAACGTGCCGCACAACGGGGTCGCCGAAGACCCCTGCCTGACCTTCTCCTTCGGCATGCGCGCCCCGGCATCGGCAGAGCTGATCAGCGACTACCTCGACACCCTCATCGACGGCGCCGACGACTCGATCCGTTATCAGGATCCGGACCTGAAGGTGCCCGAGGACCCGAACGAAATCGACGTGGTCTCGATGAACCGCGTGGTCGAAGCGCTCAATGCGATTCGCATGAACGACCCGGACAAGCTGGGTGACTGGTTCGGCCGCTTCATCACTACCTACCGCGCCGCCGGGGAAGTGATGGCGCACGGCGAGCCGCTGCCGCGCGAAGAGATCGAAGCTGCGCTGGGCGCGGGCGTGGAACTGCAGCGCCACCCGTGGGCGCGGCTGGCCTGGCGCCGTGCCAAGCGTGGCGCCAGCCTGTACTGCAGCGGGCTGGACTTCGCGCTGCCGGTCAAGGATGCCCAGGTACTGGCCGGCACCGAACAGATCGGCGCGGCGCTGTACCAGAAGCTCTCGGCCAAGGGCCGTGATGCCGTGCAGGCGCTGGTCGCCGGCGGCTTCTACCAACTGGTGGACGATGCCGGGTTCGAGGACGAAGACGACTACGTCGCCGAGTACGACATCGTCGACGGCACCGACGCGGTCGAGGTCATCGATGACGAGGCCACCCAGGCCGACGTGCACGAGGTCACCATCCATGACGACGGCATCGAAGTGATCGTGGATTTCGACGACAGCGACGAGACCGACGGCAAGGACGAGCCCCCGCGCGGCTGATCCGCCCACCCGCCATGGCCGCCCTTGGTTTCCAGGTTGACGTGGTCGATTACCCGGCGCAGCACGCCGCGCTGCACCGGGTGCGGTTCGCCGTGTTCGTCGACGAACAGCAGGTGCCGGCAGAACTGGAGATCGACGCGCTCGACCCCCTGAGCGTGCACGTGCTTGCCCGGGACACCGATGGAACGCCGATCGGTGCCGGCCGGCTCACCCCCGATGGCCGGATCGGCCGCATGGCGGTGCTTGCGGCATGGCGTGGCAAAGGCGTCGGCGACGCCCTGCTGCAGGCCCTGATCGATCAGGCCCGGGCCCGTGGCTGGCGCGAGGTCGGGCTGCATGCGCAGTTGCCGGCCCGCGTGTTCTACACCCGGCAGGGCTTCCTGCCGGAGGGAGAGGTCTTCCAGGAGGCCGGCATCGCTCACCAGCACATGCGGCTGGCGCTGACCGGCGCGGTCGCCATCGACCGTGCCGACGAGGCGGTGGCGATCACCGCTGCCCTGGTCCACCGTGCCCGACGCCAGCTGTGGATCCACAGCCGCCAGCTCGACCCCGGCCTGCTCGATGCACCGCCGGTTCTGGAGGCCCTGCGCCGCTACGCCACTGCCCGCCACGACAAACAGGCCTGGCTGATCGTCCACGACAGCGCCGCCATCCGTCAGGCCAGCTCGCCGGTACTGAGCCTGCTGCAGCGCCTGCCGAGCGTCTTCCGGGTGCGCGAGGTGAGCGATCCCATCGACCGTGCCGTCGCTTCTGCCTGCGTGCTCAATGACGCGGGCGACTACTACTTTCGTAGTAGCGGGCATCGCGTCGAGGGAGAGGCGGGGCTGGCCCAACCGGCACGTTCGCGACCGTTGCAGGACGGTTTGCAGCGCGTATGGGAACGTTCGCGTGATTGCAGCGAGCTGCGCGCGCTCGGGCTGTAGCTCACACCCCGGTCCCGAACCTGTCTGGGAATGACACCGCAGGCCCCGCACTGGACCGTACGGTGCCCCTTCCTGTCTCGATGGGGGTACAATTTGGGGTGTTAGATACCGCCCGCGCAGGGCTATTCACTTTTCCCTGCCGGATCATCGAAGCCTTACCCCACAAGCGAATCCGACTCTCCATCGTGGACAATCAACTGAAGCAGTTTGCGCAATCTTCGCAGCTCGCCGGCGGCAACGCCTCCTATATCGAGGATCTGTACGAGCAGTACCTCGTTTCTCCGGACAGTGTCGATCCCAAATGGAAGACCTACTTCGACGGCTTCCAGGGCCGCGAAGCCGGTGATATTCCGCATTCGGCCGTCATCGCCCACATTGCCGACGCCGCCAGGAATGCCGTCAAGAGCGGCACGGCCGCCGCCGGTGCCGGCGACGAGCGCGAGCGCAATGTCGGTCGCCTGATCACAGCCTACCGTTCGCGTGGCCACATGGCCGCCCGCCTGGACCCGTTGAGCCTGACCGCGCCGACCAATCCGCCGGATCTGGGCCTGCCGTTCCACAGCCTGTCGGAAAGCGACCTGGGCAGTGAGTTCAGCACCGGCGGCGTCGCCGGCCAGCCGCGCATGAAACTGCACGATCTGCTGGAGCGCCTGAAGAAGACCTACACCGGCTCGATCGGTGCGGAGTTCATGCACATCTCCGAGGTCGAGCAGCGCCAGTGGCTGTACCAGCGCCTGGAACTGGCCGGTGGCAGCTACAACCTGGATGCCGATACCCAGCGCCGCACCCTGGAGCGCCTGACGGCTGCCGAGGGTCTGGAGCGCTACCTACACACCAAGTACGTCGGCCAGAAGCGCTTCTCGCTGGAAGGCGGCGACTCGCTGATCCCGATGATGGACACCATCATCCGTGACGCCGGCAAGGATGGCGTCAAGGACGTGGTGATCGGCATGGCCCACCGCGGCCGCCTGAACGTGCTGGTCAACACCCTCGGCAAGAGCCCGCGCAAGCTGTTCGACGAGTTCGAAGGCAAGTTCGAACACGACGACCACGCCTCCGCCGGCGACGTGAAGTACCACATGGGCTTCTCGGCCGACGTCTCCACCCCGGGTGGCGCCGTCCACCTGGCGCTGGCGTTCAACCCGTCGCACCTGGAAATTGCCGACCCGGTCGTGGCCGGCAGCGTGCGCTCGCGCCAGGAACGCCGTGGCGATACCGCCCGCAAGCAGGTGATGCCGATCCTGATCCACGGCGACGCGGCCTTCTCCGGCCAGGGCGTGGTGATGGAGCTGTTCCAGATGTCCCAGGCCCGCGGCTTCGCCGTCGGTGGCACGGTGCACATCGTGGTCAACAACCAGGTTGGTTTCACCACCTCCAACCCGCTGGATACGCGCTCCACGCGCTACGCCACTGATGTGGCCAAGATGATCGCCGCCCCGGTGCTGCACGTGAACGGCGACGATCCGGAAGCCGTGGTGTTTGCTGCCCAGCTGGCGTTCGAGTTCCGCCAGAAGTTCGCCAAGGACGTGGTCATCGATCTGATGTGCTACCGCCGTTGGGGCCATAACGAAGCCGACGAACCGGCGATCACCCAGCCGCTGATGTACCAGGTCATCCGCAAGCACCAGACCACCCGCGAGCTGTACGCCGCGGCGCTGGAAGCGGCCGGCGTGATCGAAGCCGGCGGCGGCAAGGCGCTGGTCGATGCCTACCGCAACAAGCTCGATGCCGGTGAAGTCACCACCGAGCTGGCCCAGGTCGAAAAGACCCCGGCCACCAGCAAGATGTACGTGGATTGGCCCAAGCTGCTCAACGGCAAGCTCTCCGACGCGGTCTGCACCGCTGTCGGCATGGAGAAGGTCAAGCAGCTGGCGCAGATCATCAACACCGTTCCCGAAGGCGTGGAACTGCACTCGCGCGTGGCCAAGGTTTATGACGACCGCCGCAAGATGGCCGCCGGCGAGATCCCGGGCGACTGGGGCTTTGCCGAGAACCTGGCCTACGCCACGATCCTCGACGAAGGCAACAACCTGCGCCTGGTCGGCCAGGACGTGGGCCGCGGTACGTTCACGCACCGCCACGCGATTTTGCACGACCAGAAGACCGACAACTATTACCTGCCGCTGCGCCAGCTGGTCGAGTCGCCGGAACAGGCCACCATCATCGATTCGCTGCTCAGCGAAGAAGCGGTGATGGCCTATGAGTACGGCTTCTCCACCACCGATCCGAACACCCTGTGCATCTGGGAAGGCCAGTTCGGCGACTTCGCCAACGGCGCCCAGGTCGTGATCGATCAGTTCATTGCTGCCGGCGAAGCCAAGTGGGGCCGTATCACCGGCCTGACCCTGCTGCTGCCGCACGGTTACGAAGGCCAGGGCCCGGAGCACAGCTCCGCGCGTCTGGAGCGTTTCCTGCAGCTGTGCGCGCTGGAGAACATGCTGGTGTGCGTGCCGTCGACCCCGGCGCAGGCGTACCACATGCTGCGTCGCCAGATGCGCATGACCACCCGCAAGCCGCTGATCGTGATGTCGCCCAAGTCGCTGCTGCGCCACAAGCTGGCCGTGTCGACCCTGGAAGAGCTGGCCAACGGCGAGTTCCAGCACCTGATCGGCGATGCCAACGCAGACACCAAGAAGGTCAAGCGCGTGGTGCTGTGCTCGGGCAAGGTCTACTACGACCTGCTGGAAGACCAGACCAAGCGTGGCCAGGACGATGTCGCCATCATCCGCGTTGAACAGCTGTATCCGTTCCCGCGCGTGGCACTGGCAGCAGAGCTGAAGAAGTACGGCAAGGCGGCCGATGTGGTGTGGTGTCAGGAAGAACCGCAGAACCAGGGTGCCTGGTACCAGATCCGTCACCACCTGCAGGCGTGCCTGGCCGATGGCCAGAGCATCCATTACGCAGGTCGCGCCCGTTCGGCATCGCCGGCCGCTGGACACATGGCTGACCACATCATCGAACAGCAGAAGCTGATCGCCGATGCCCTGGTCAACACGTTCAACGACTCGGTCGCTGAATAACTCTCCCCCTCATTCTAGAAAAGACAAACCAGGAAGCTCCCGCATGGCCACCGAAGTCAAAGCCCCGGTACTGCCCGAATCCGTCGCCGACGGCACCATCGCCACCTGGCACAAGAAGGTCGGCGATGCCGTCAAGCGCGATGAAAACCTGCTTGATCTGGAAACCGACAAGGTCGTCCTGGAAGTGCCGTCGCCGGTCGACGGCGTGCTGAAGGAGATCAAGTTCGAGGTGGGCGCCACCGTGACCTCCAGCCAGGTTGTGGCGATCATCGAAGAAGGCGCCGTGGCCGATGCCCCGGCTCCGGCCGCGGAAGAGAAGAAGGCCGAGGCTGCACCGGCCAAGGCGGCTGCTCCGGCCGCTGCCGCAGCGCCGGCACCGGCCGCCAAGTCCGCTGCCGACTCCCTGCCCCCGGGCGCCCGCTTCACCGCCATCACCGAAGGCGTGAACCCGGCCGACGTGGACGGCACCGGCCGCCGCGGCGCGGTGACCAAGGAAGACATCGTCAACTTCGCCCGCAACGGTGGCGCCGGCAAGTCCGGTGGCGCACGTCCGGAAGAGCGCGTGCCGATGACCCGCATCCGCAAGCGCATCGCCGAGCGACTGATGCAGTCCAAGAACGGCACTGCGATGCTGACCACCTTCAACGAGGTCGACCTGTCCAAGGTCTCGGCCGCGCGCAAGGAGCTGCAGGACGAGTTCGTCAAGGCCCACGGCATCAAGCTGGGCTTCATGAGCTTCTTCGTGAAGGCCGCCGCCAACGCGCTGCAGCGCTTCCCGCTGGTCAATGCCTCGATCGATGGTGACGACATCATCTATCACGGCTACTCGGACATCTCGATCGCCGTGTCGACCGAGAAGGGTCTGGTGACCCCGGTGCTGCGCAACGTCGAGCGCATGTCGTTCGCCGACATCGAAAAGACCATCGCCGACTACGCCAAGAAGGCCCGTGACGGCAAGCTGAGCCTGGAAGAACTGCAGGGCGGCACCTTCACGGTGACCAACGGCGGCACCTTCGGCTCGCTGCTGTCGACCCCGATCATCAACCCGCCGCAGAGCGCCATCCTGGGCATGCACGCCATCAAGGAGCGTCCGATCGCCCAGAACGGCCAGGTCGTGATCGCGCCGATGATGTACCTGGCGCTGTCCTACGATCACCGCATCATCGATGGCAAGGACTCGGTCCAGTTCCTGGTGGACATCAAGAACCAGCTGGAAAACCCGGGCCGCATGCTGTTCGGCCTGTAAGACCTCCCACCCCTCCGCGCCTGCGCGGAGGGGTTCTGGTAAAGAAACAAGGAATATCTCAATGGCTGAACAATTCGACGTCGTCGTCATCGGTGCCGGTCCGGCCGGCTACCATGCCGCCATCCGCGCCGCGCAGCTGGGTCTGAAGACCGCCTGCATCGACGCTGCGCTGGGCAAGGACGGCAAGCCGGCCCTGGGCGGCACCTGCCTGCGCGTGGGCTGCATCCCGTCCAAGGCGCTGCTGGATTCCTCGCGTCAGTTCTGGAACATGGGCCACATCTTTGGCGACCACGGCATCAGCTTCAAGGACGCCAAGATGGACGTCGAGGCGATGGTTGGCCGCAAGGACAAGATCGTCAAGCAGTTCACCGGCGGCATCGCCATGCTGTTCAAGGCGAACAAGGTCACCGCGTACTACGGTTTCGGTGAGCTGCAGCCGGGCAACATCGTCAAGGTGAAGCAGCACGACGGTTCGGAAGTCGAGCTGAAGGGCACCAACGTCATCATCGCCGCCGGTTCGGATTCGATCGAACTGCCGTTCGCCAAGTTCGACGGCGAGACCATCGTCGACAACGTCGGCGGCCTGGACTTCACCGAAGTGCCGGCCCGCCTGGCCGTGATCGGTGCCGGCGTGATCGGCCTGGAACTGGGCAGCGTCTGGAAGCGCCTGGGCTCGGAAGTGACCATCCTGGAAGCGCTGCCGGACTTCCTGGCCGCGGCCGATGCCGAAGTGGCCAAGACCGCCTTGAAGGAATTCAAGAAGCAGGGTCTGGACATCCGCCTGGGCGCCAAGGTCTCCAAGGCCGAGGTGACCGGCAAGGGCAAGAAGAAGGAAGTCGCGCTCACCTACACCGATGGTGAAGGCGAGAAGAACCTGATCGTGGACAAGCTGCTGGTGGCCGTTGGCCGTCGCGCCGCCACCAAGGGCCTGCTGGCCGAGGGCACCGGCGTCAAGATCAACGAGCGTGGCCAGATCGAAGTGGACGCGCACTGCCACACCGGCGTCGCTGGCGTCTGGGCGGTCGGTGACTGCGTGCGCGGCCCGATGCTGGCGCACAAGGGCTTCGAAGAAGGCATCGCCGTGGCCGAGCTGATCGCAGGCCTGCCGGGCCACGTCAACTTCGACACCATCCCGTGGGTCATCTACACCGAGCCGGAGCTGGCCTGGGTCGGCAAGACCGAGCAGCAGCTCAAGGACGAAGGCATCCCGTACAAGGCGGGCAGCTTCCCGTTCGCCGCCAACGGCCGTGCCGTGGCGATGATCGAGCCGTCGGGTTTCGTGAAGGTCCTGGCACATGCTGAGACCGACCGCATCCTGGGCATGCACCTGGTCGGCGCGAACGTCTCCGAGCTGGTGCACGAAGGCGTGCTGACCATGGAGTTCAGTGGTTCGGCCGACGACTTGGCGCGCATCTGCCACGCCCACCCGTCGCTGTCCGAAGTGGTGCATGACGCCGCGATGGCCGTCAGCAAGCGCGCGATCCACAAGGCGAACTGAGCTGTATCCGGGTGTGTGCCGACCATTGGCCGGCACACACCTGCAGACGAAAAACCCCGCCTCGGCGGGGTTTTTTGTTGCCTGCAACAGCGTCGCGTGTCTTGACCCTGCAATACTGCGGTTCAATGATCAAGGCATCTGACCAAGGAAGGAAAGTCCATTCGTTTGATTCCCCTCGCCCGCACGTCGCGCGCCGCTGCGGTGATGTCGATGGCAGCATTTGCTCCACTGCTGGCCTGCGCAGCCGAACTGATGGAAGGCGACTACCGCAGAGCGTCGGTGCAACCGGTTGAAGTGAGCCCGCTTGGCGCCAACCAGATCAGGATCCGCTACAGCATGCCGGG
Organism: Stenotrophomonas maltophilia; assembly: GCA_002363385.1. Lineage (GTDB taxonomy): Bacteria > Pseudomonadota > Gammaproteobacteria > Xanthomonadales > Xanthomonadaceae > Stenotrophomonas > Stenotrophomonas maltophilia_AN. Next base: position 1,438,069 of record DEVL01000003.1, on the reverse strand, counting down.
CCAATCCCTGTTCCACTTCCCCGGCGACTTTGTAGGGCCGCATACTCGGCTGGCCGTTGCGAACCTCAGCCGAGCATGGGCTCGGCTCTACAGGCGTTAGCCTTGCTTGGCTGGCGCCACCGGCTTGGGCGGGTCGTCACAGACGCGATGCTTGACCACGGTGTCCTCCACCTTCCATTGCTTCAGGACCCTACAGCGCTCCTTGGCCTCGGGCGCTTTCGTAGACATCGACCCGGCCGCATCCGCCTCATCGGCAGCGGCCGTCTGCTGGCGCTCCAGCCACGCCGAGGACGGTGCCGGCGACTGCGCCAATGCCGGGCCGGCCAGCGCCGCCAGGGCAACCAGGAGCAGCGCCTTCATGCCACCACCGCACGGCCACCCAGCACGCGGGCCGGCAGCATGAACAGCGCCCCCAGGAAGGCAAACAGCGCCGAGAAGGTGATGCCGACCAGCCGGAACGGCAGGCTCAACAGCCACACGAACGGCCACGCCACCAGGGCCAGGATCGCCAGCGGCCAGCACAGCACGAACAGCAGGCACCACACGCCCAGCGCGAACAGGGTCTTCATCGTCAGTCTCCATTGGCGGCACCCCGCCGCCCCGAGACCACCATCGCGCCCTGCACGGGTGCGCTGCAACGGGTTTGCGACGAAGCCGGGAATATGCCGATGAAACGCCTTACTCGAACGAACCCACCGAATCGTGCGACAGGTTGTCGAACCGGGTGTACTCACCGAAGAATTTGAGCTTGCACGAGCCGGTCGGGCCGCCTCGATGCTTGCCGATGATGATCTCGGCCAGGCCCTTGTCCGGCGAGGTTTCCTTGTTGTAATAGTCGTCGCGGTAGATGAACACGATCATGTCCGCATCCTGCTCGATAGCGCCGGATTCGCGAAGATCGGCCATCACCGGGCGCTTGTCGGTACGCGTTTCCAGCGAGCGGTTGAGCTGTGAGAGCGCGATGACCGGCACGTTGAGCTCCTTCGCCAGGCCCTTCAACGAACGCGAGATTTCCGAGATTTCGGTCGCGCGGTTTTCGCTGTTGCCCGGCACGCTCATCAGCTGCAGGTAGTCGATGACGATCAGGCCCAGGTCGTGCTCGCGCTTGAGGCGGCGGCACTTGGAGCGCAGGATCTCCGGCGACACGCCAGGCGTATCGTCGATGAAGATCTTGGTCTCCTTCAGCATCCGGATCGCACCGGTCACCCGGCTCCAGTCCTCATCTTCCAGCTGGCCGGTACGCAGGCGCTGGGCGTTGATGCGGCCGTTGGAGGAAATCAGACGCATCGCCAGCTGCGAGGCCGACATTTCCATCGAGAACACCGCCACGCCCTTCTTGGACTTGATCGCGGCGTACTCGGCGATGTTCAGCGCCAGCGTGGTTTTACCCATGGCCGGGCGCGCGGCCAGGATGATCAGATCGGTCGGCTGCAGGCCGGCGGTCATCGCATCGAAATCGGTGTAGCCGGTCGGCAGGCCGGTGATGTTGCCGCCGTTCTCGAAGCGGTTGCGCAGCTCTTCGAAGGCGTCTTTCAGCGCACCGGGCATCGCCACGAAATCGGTACGGCCGCGTGCGCCCTGCTCGGCGATCGCGAACACGGATTTTTCCGCTGCCGAGAGCAGCTCGCTGCTCTCGCGGCCCTCTGGCTGGAAGCCATCATTGACGATGTCGGTGCCGACCTGGATCAGCTGACGCAGCACCGCCTTGTCACGCACGATCTCCGCGTAGGCACTGATGTTGGCGGCCGACGGCGTGGTGCTGGCCAGCTCGATCAGGTACGCGCCATCGCCGACCAGCTCCATCTTGCCCTGCGATTCGAACCACTCGCCCAAGGTCACCGCATCGAACGGGCGATCGCGTTCGGACAGCTCGCGGATCGCGCGGTAGATCATCTGGTGATCGCGGCGGTAGAAGTCGGTTTCGGTCAGCTGGTCGTTGACCCGGTCATAGCTCTCCGGGGCCAGCATCAGCCCGCCCAGCACCGCCTGTTCGGCCTCGATCGAATGCGGCGGCACGCGCAGGGCGTCGATGCGCATCTCATCGCGATCAAAGCGGTCACCGCGGTCTTTGCGGTCGGAACGGAAGCCAGAACGGGCGGACATGGGGGACGTACTTCCTGCAGTGTGAGGCGTGGGACATGGTAGGCACGCGGCGAGCCCCGCAGCCATGCACAACCCTGTGGATAAACAGTGGATGAGCTGGGGATACCGGCGCCTGCCGGTACGATCGGCCGGGGCCGTCGCATCGCGTGCGACGGACGCCCTTGCGACGTCCGTCCACGCCATTATCGCAGATGCATGACCCGCTCGCGGTGGATCAGTGCGTGCCGCCGTGGGTGCCGACCCACGCGATGAATTTGTCCACGAAGCCCTGCAGGAAGTCCTTGGTGCCCTCGTTGCTGATCGTGCCGTGCGCGTCGATCAGCCCTTCCTTGAGGTGCAGGAAGGCCTCGGGCTGGCCGAGTACCGGCATGTCCAGGTAGGCCAGGATGTTGCGCAGGTGCTGCTGGGCCAGTGCGGTGCCGATCACGCCGACCGAGGCGCCGATCACCGCCGCCGGCTTGCCGGCAAAAGCGCTGTCGCCATAAGGGCGCGAGCCCACGTCGATGGCGTTCTTGAGCACGCCCGGGACCGAGCGGTTGTATTCGGGGGTGACGAACAGCACCGCATCGGCATCCCGGATCTGCTGCTTCAGGCGGACGCCCTGGCTGGGGTAGTCCTTGTCGAAATCCTGGTTGTACAGCGGCAGGTCACCGATCTCCACGTAGGAGAACACCGCCTTGCCGGCGGCGAGCTTCTCCAGCGCGTGGGCCAACGCCTGATTGTGCGAGCCCTTGCGCAGGCTGCCGACCAGTACGGCGATCTTGTATTCGGCCATCACGTTTGCTCCGTTGGGGGAAGGCCCAGCCTAGGCGGGCTTACCTTCGGCAACGGTGAAGGCGACGTCAGCCACGCATGGCGTGGCTGCCCTTCGTCCAGACGAACCCGCACGCGCGGCGCTACGCGCGCGTCACTTCGGCGCGCACGCTGCGCCAATGCGCCTGCCAGGCCTGGAACATCAGCACGTTCCACAGATGCGTGTGCCACTTGCGCTCGCCCTGCTTGAACTGCTGCCACAGCGGCGCCACCGCCTCGACGTTGAACACGCCCTCCTCGGCCAGCCGCGCCGGATCCAACAGTTCATCGGCCCAGCCACGCAGGTCGCCCTTGAGCCACGCGCTGACCGGGGCACCGAAGCCACGCTTGGGGCGGTGCACCATGTCCTGCGGTACATAGCGGCCCAGCACGCGCTTGAGCAGGTACTTGCTGACGCCATCGCGCTGCTTCATGGCCATCGGCAGCGACCAGGCGAACTCGGCCACCCGCCAGTCCAGCAGCGGTGCACGCGCCTCCAGGCTGACCGCCATGCTGGTGCGGTCCACCTTGCACAGCAGGTCATCGGGCAGATAGGTGCTGAAATCGGCCAGCATCATCGCGTCCGCCGGTGAGCCGGCACCGTGCAGCGGATCGGCCAGGTCGTAGAAGCTGCCGGCCGCCTGTGCACCGCGAACGGCCGCCACCGGATCGCGCCAGCGCGAAATACGGTTGCGGTAGACATCGCCGATGCCGCGCGCGCCCGACTCGGCCAGCAGCGCGGCCAGCCCGCCCGTGCGCGAGGCCTCTCCCTGCGTATGCGCATGGCTGGCCATCCAGCGCCGCAGCGGCGCAGGCACCTTTCCCAGCAGGCGCCAATTGCGCATCGCCCGCTGGTAGCGGGTGTAGCCGAAGAACAGTTCATCGCCACCGTCACCGGACAGCGCCACGGTCACGCCCTGCCGCGCCAGCTTGGCGACCAGCGCCGTGGGCACCTGCGAGGCATCGGCGAAGGGTTCGTCGAACATCGCCGGCAGACTGGGCACCACGGCCAACGCATCGGCGCCGCTGACATACAGCTCGGTGTGATCGCAGCCCAGGTGCTGGGCCAGCGACTTGGCCAGCGGCGCCTCGTCATGATCCGAGCCGGTGAAGCCGATGCTGAAACTGTGCACCGGCTGGCTTGACTGTGCCTGCATCAAGGCGGCCACCACCGAAGAGTCGGTGCCGCCGGAAAGGAAGACGCCGACCGGCACGTCGGCCACCATGCGCAGCGCCACCGCGTCGCGCAGCACGGCATCAAGACGCTCTTCAGCCTCGGCCTCGTTGCCGGTGAACGGCGCGGCCAGTGCCTGCTGCATGCGCTCGCGCGCATTCCAGAACGGCTGCTGCAGCTGGTCCGGGCGATGCGCGGCAGCGCCGGCGGCCACCGCCTCGGCGTCCAGCCGCAGCACGCGACCCGGCATCAGCTTGAAACAGCGTGCGTGGATGCAGTGCGGCGCGGGAATGTAATCCAGCCGCAGCAGCAGGGTCAGCGCATCGCGGTCGACCTCGTTGTCGAAGGCCGGATGCTGCCACAGCGCCTTGAGCTCGGAGCCGAACACCAGCGCTTCACCGGCCCAGCCGTAGTACAGCGGTTTCTTGCCGACCCGGTCGCGGGCCAGCCACAGGCAGCGCTCGGCGCGGTCCCACAGGGCGATGGCGAACATGCCGTTGCTGCGCTGCAGGGTCTCGTCGAAGCCCCACTCGGTGATCGCGGCCAGCAGCACTTCGGTATCCGAATGGCCGCGGAAACCATGCCCCAGCGCTTCCAGCTCGGCGCGCAGTTCGGCAAAGTTGTAGACCTCGCCGTTGTAGGCCAGCACATAACGACCATCCACCGAGGTCATCGGCTGATGGCCCAGCGGCGACAGGTCCAGGATGCTCAGCCGGCGGTGCGCCAACGCGATGCCGGCCGAGGCATCGGCCCACACCCCGCTGTCATCCGGGCCACGGTGCACCAATGCGTCGCCCATGCGCCGCGCCTGTTCTTCCAGTGCTGCCTGCTCCCTTGCCGGAGCGGGCAGCAACATGCCTGCCAATCCACACATGTATCAATGGTCCTGCGCCAGCGCGAGGGCGGCGTTCAATACCGCATTGTCGCTTGGAAGCACGCACAATGCTGCCCCCGCCAGCGGGGTGTAGGTATCGGCTCCGCATACCCGTCGGATCGGCAGGTGCCCCAGCCCGGCCTCGACCAGCGCGGTGATCACGCCCTCGCCCACCCCGGCGCTGTGCCGCCCCTCATCGACCACCAGCACGCGCTGGGCATCGGCAGCCTGCGCGGCGATGAAACCCGCATTGAGCGGCACCAGCCAGCGCAGATCGACCACCCGCACCTGCCAACCCAGCTGCTGCTCGATCGCCCGTGCCGCCCGCAGGCTCATCGGCACGCCATTGCCGTAGGTGAAGATGACCAGGTCATTGGCCTCCGGCGCGTAGACCCGACCCTCGCCGAGCACCAGGGCCTGGTCCGGTGCCGGATACGGGAACAGCCATTGCCCATCGCCCGGCGCGTGCAGGTCCTTGGTCATGTACAGCGCGATCGGCTCGAGGAACACCGCGACCCGGCCATCGACGGTCGCCAGCGCCGCCAAGGTGCGCAGCATCATCGCCGCATCGTCACCGCGCGACGGACAGCCGACCACCAGGCCGGGAATGTCGCGCAGCGCAGCGATCGAGTTGTCGTTGTGGAAATGCCCGCCGAAGCCCTTCTGGTAGCCAAGCCCGGCAATGCGCACCAGCATGGGGTTGCGGTACTGATCGTTGGAGAAGAACTGCAGCGAGCACGCCTCGCCACGCAGCTGGTCGACCGCGTTGTGCAGGTAGGCCAGGTACTGGATCTCCGGGATCGGCAGCATGCCCAGGTTGGCCAGGCCCTGCGCCATGCCCAGGATCATGGTTTCGTCCAGCAGGGTGTTGAACACGCGGCGCGGGCCAAACGCCGTGAGCAGGCCCTTGCTGACCGTATACACCCCCCCCTTCTGCGCGACGTCCTCGCCGAACAGCAGCGTGGCCGGGTACTTGGCCATCAGATCGTGCAGGGCCTGGTTGATCTGGATCGCCAGATGGCGGGGTGGCTGGGCTTCGGGCAACTGCGCCTCACCACCGAAGGCGGCAGCACGCGCGTCATCAGCGGCCACGCGCGTGGCTTCGGCATGGACCGCCACCGGCGAGTACGGCGCCAGTGGGGCGATGACCTCGGCGAGAGCGGTCAGCTTTGGACGTTGATCCGCTTCGGCGGCCGCCGCGAAACAGCGCGCGCGCACACGCTCGTACAGATCCAGCACCTGCCCGGCGGTCATCCATCCGGACTGCATCGCGATCGCCGCCGAGCGCAGCAGCGGATCGCTGGCCTCGGCCGCGCACAGCTCCGGCAACGGCCGCCATTCGATCTCGAAATCGGTGCCGGCATGGCCCATCAACCGCGTGGTGCGCAGGTGCAGGAAGGTCGGGCGGCGGGTCTGCCGGCAATGCGCCAGCGCGCGCTCGACCTGCGCATGCCCCTCCACCAGATCCAGCCCATCAGCGAAGAAGTAATCCAGGCCCGGGCGATGCGAGAAACTCTGCGCGATCCAGCCGTCCGGCGTCTTCACCGAGATGCCGATGCCGTTGTCCTCGCAGACGAACAGGATCGGCGCCGGCAGCCGCTGGTACGCCGCCCACGCCGCCGTGTTGAACGCGGTCTGCGCGGTGGCGTGGTTGGCCGAGGCATCGCCGAAGGAGCAGATCACCACGCTGTCCTCGGGAATCGGCAGCGTGTGGCCGATGCGTCGCCCGCTTTCGATGGCCAGCGCGGTACCCAAGGCCTTGGGCAGGTGCGAGGCGATCGTGGAGGTCTGCGGCAGCACCCACAGCGGCTTGCTGCCCCACACCTTGTGGCGCCCGCCGCTGGCCGGATCGTCCCGACTGGCCGCGAACGAAAGCGCCGCATCCATCACCGGATCCATGCCCGGCAGCTTGCGGAAGCGCTCGGCCATGAAGCCGCCGGAGCGGTAATGCAGGAACGCCGGATCGGTGTGCCGGGCCAAGCGTGCCACCAGCGCATTGCCTTCATGGCCGGACGAACCGATGGTATAGAAGACCTTGTTCTGCACGCGCAGCACGCGCGCCATCAGATCCAGGTGGCGACTGATCAGCTGGGATTCGAACAGTTCGGCAAAGCCCTGCGCGTCCAGCGTGCTGCCGGGCAGGATCGGCATCTCCGGGGCGGGTGTCGGGGCGGGATCGCCGCGCCACTGCTTCACGAAATCGATGAAGTTGGCGTCGCAGATCTCGGCCCGGTTGAGGCCTTTCATGCGCGCGGGAATCGGATCGGGAACCACGGCAAACATGCATCACCCTCCGTGACGTGTTGCGGGTGTGGACAGCCGGATGGACTCTTGCTCATACATCGCGGGCGGCTCGCCCGCGATGGCGAGTCTGGCCTCACCGCATCGGGTTTGCCAAGCGCGGGGTGCAGCATCATCGTTGGCCGGCGCGACGCTGCTGCCACTGCTGCCGCGACTGGCCCCAGATCTCGATCGGCTTGCCGGCGTGTGGCGGCGGCAGTTCGCCGATGCGCAGCAGCGAACTGCCCAGCTTGCGCGCGACCACCTTGGAATTTTCGTTGGCGGCATCGATGGTGTGGATGATCTCTTCCCAGCCCAGCGTGTCGAACGCCCAGTCCATGCTGGCCGCTGCTGCCTCGGGCGCATAGCCCTTGCCCCAGCTCTCGCGGCGGATGCTCCAGCCGACCTCGGTGCCCGGCCAGTCCAGCGGCTGCCACGGGCCCATCCGGCCGACCCAGTCACCGCTGCTTTTTTCGATCACCGAGAACATCGAAAACCCGTACAGATGCCAGCTGCCAGCCAGACAGCTGAAGCTGCGCCAGGCCTGGGAAGGCGCCTGCACACCACCGAGGTGCTGCATCACCTCCGGGTCCGAGCAGAAGCGCAGGAAGGCATCAAAATCCTCGGCGCGCGGTGGGCGCAGGATCAGACGGTCGGTCTCCAGCTGGAGGTCGAAAATGCTCATGGCGTCCTCATGTGTTGCATGCGTGCCGGCATGATCGCAGATGCACTGATCGGCGTGCCGTGCGGCTCGCCCCAAAACGCAGCACGCCGGCAGATGCCGGCGTGCTGGTGCTGCATTGATGCGGCAGGAACTTACTGCCTGTTGGCATCCAGTGCAGCGGTCTGGGTAACCAGCTGACCGTCGATCACTGGCAGGCGATCGCTGCTCGGCTTGTTGTCCATCTTCACGGTCTTCTCGGCGCCGTCATAACGGTAGGTCACGTTGTAGCCGGTGACCGCGTTGGTGGTGCCCATCGGGATGCGGTTGCCCGGCTTGCTGGCCATGCGCATGGTGCCGGTGGTGCCGTCTTCATTGCGGTAGGTGACGTTGTAGCCGGTCACGCGGGTCGACTCGGAGGTCGCGGTTTCGGTGTGGCACTGGCGCTCGGTACGGTTGACCACGCGGCCACCCACATGGCGCTTGTCGACCTGGTTACCGATCATGCCGCCAGCGACAGCACCAGCAGCCGTGGCGGCCTTGCGGCCATTGCCACCGCCGACCTGGTTGCCCAGCAGGCCGCCGATCACAGCACCGGCGACGGTACCGCCCACATTGCCGTCGCGTTCGGGCAGGCGTTCCTGCACCACCACGTCCTGGCAGACTTCATGCGGCGTCTGGGTGCTGGACGTCTCGCGCACCGGCTCGGTGCCGATCACGGTGGCGTACGCCTTTTCTTTCTTGGTCAACGGATCGACCTTGACGATGTCGGCGTATTCCAGCTTGCCCGCCTTGTCTTCAATGGCCAGCTGATCAGTGCGCGCGCCATCGTCGGCCAGCGGCGTGGTGTCCAGGGTGGGCCGGGTCTGTGCAGCGGTCACCGCCTCGGGCGAGGAACCGCCCTTCATGAAGGCAGCGGTGGCGATACCGCCAACCAGCAGCGCACCCGCAGCGACCAAAGCAGTAGTAGTTGTACTTTTCATAACCGGCTCCTTGCGGACGATCCGCAACGTTCTTGAGTGAATTCCAGCACGGCCACCCTGAACGGAATCTCCACGGATCGTGAACATTCGGGCGCCCATTCAGGTTCAGTGAGCCTCAGGCTCGTGATAGCGTTTACAGCGTCTGCCCAGGAGTGCGTCATGTCCAATCCCATACTGTTGCCGGTGCTGGAATGGGCGCGTCGGCTGCGCTACCCCACCCTGTTCAAACTCACGGCCGCGCTGTTTGCGGTGACGTTGGTGATTCCCGACCCGCTGCCGTTCGTCGATGAAATCCTGTTCGGCCTGGGCACGCTGCTGCTGGCCAACTGGAAGCGTCGTGGCGACAAGCTTCCGCCGCCACTGCCCGCCAAGCGCCGCGCGTGAGGTTGATCGACAGCCACTGCCACCTGGATGCGGGCGAATTCGATACGGATCGCCCGGAGGTGATCGCGCGCGCGCGCGCGGCGGGCGTCATGGCCCAGGTCGTGCCCGCCGTGACTGAGGCGAGCTGGCCCGGCCTGCGCGACGCCTGCCGGCTGGCGGATGGGCTGCACCCGGCCTACGGGCTGCACCCGATGTTTCTGGACCAGCACCGCCCGGAACACCTGGAGGAACTGCGCACGTGGCTCGAGCGCGAGCGCCCCTGCGCCGTGGGCGAGTGCGGGCTCGATTTTTTTGTCGAAGGGCTGGATCCGGACACGCAGCAGCACTACTTCCTCGGGCAGCTGCGGCTGGCCCGCGAGTTCGATCTGCCAGTGATCGTGCATGCGCGCCGCGCGGTGGATGCGGTGATCGCCGCGATCAAGCAGATCGGCGGCCTGCGTGGCGTGGTGCACAGCTTCCCGGGTAGTCCGGAGCAGGCGGCGCAGCTGCACAAGCTGGGCTTCCTGATCGGGCTGGGCGGCCCGTTGACCTATGACCGCGCCCAGCGCCTGCAGCGGCTGGTGGCGCAGATGCCGCTGGAGCAGCTGCTGCTGGAAACCGATGCCCCCGACCAGCCCGATGCCGGGATTCGCGGTGAGCGTAACGAACCGGCGCGTCTGCCGGTAATCCTGGAAACGGTGGCGCGGCTGCGCGGGGAACCGGCCGAGGCGATCGCCGCGCAGACCACCGCCAATGCCCAGGCGTTGTTCCGTATCTGAGTGGCGGGACCGGTCTGGATCAAGCCCCGGCGGGCGCCACACGCTTCGTCGGCTTCATCAGCATCTCCAGCGCTTTGCCCACTGCTGCGAATGCGAACGCACCGGTGATATGCGTGGCCGCGCCCAGCCCGGCGCCGCAGTCCAGCTTCAGCGCCGCGTCCGCGCCAAGGTTCGGGCGGATGCCGCACACGCTGCCGTCGGCCTGCGGATACTTCACGTTTTCCAGCGAGTACACCGCCGGCACGCCGAAGTAACGCGAGGCGTTCTTGGGGAAGTTGAAATCGCTGCGCAGCTTCTTGCGGATCAACGCCATCATCGCGTCGTGTTCGGTGCGCGAGACATCGCGGATCCGAACCAGGGTGGGATCGGTACGGCCACCGGCCGCGCCCACGGTCAGGATCGGCAGCTTGCGGCGGCGGCACCAGGCGATGGTCTCGACCTTGACCCGGAAGCTGTCGCAGGCATCGATCACCAGATCGAAATCACGGTCCAGCAGCTCGACCATGTTGGACACGGTCAGGAACGAGGCAACCGCATCGACGCTGATGTCCGGGTTGATCGCGCGGCAGCGCTCGGCCATCGCCTCGGCCTTGTTGCGCCCGTATTGCCCGGCCAGCGCCGGCAGCTGGCGATTGGTGTTGGACACGCAGATATCGTCGGCATCGATCAGGGTCAGATGGCCGACGGCCGTGCGCGCGAGCGCTTCGACCACCCACGAGCCGACGCCGCCCATGCCCACCACCGCCACTCGGCGGCTGGCGAGCAGATCCACGGTGCCCACCCCGTACAACCGGTCAATGCCGGCAAATCGTTCGCGCAGTACGTCGTTCTTCATGCCCCTATTTTAATGCGCACAGCGCAGTCCGGGACGCGCCGTGGACAGGACGCGTCGTACCATCGCCGCAGCCACCCCCAAGGACGCCCCCACCATGAACGACCCCGTGACCCCACCCCGCCGCCCGTCCGCCGCCTACCGCTACCTGTTCGTCGGTCTGCTCGGCCTGGTCATTGGCCTGATCGCCACGGTGATGGTCTCGCGCGCCATCCAGGCACGTCAGGATCCGTTCCCGGATTCACTGATGCACGTGATGAACCGCCAGGTGGAGCTGCTGCAGGCCGCCCAGGCCCAGAACCGCTGCAGCCTGGCCGACACCGTGCCGCGCCTGCAGACCCTGCGCTCGCTCTCCAACGATCTGGACCTGGCGTTTCCCGGCCTCAAGGACAGCCAAGGCTTCCAGCAGCACGCCAGCGCCCTGCGCGCCACCCTCAACGAGGCCCTCGCCGCACCGCCGGCCGACTGCCCTGGCATGGCGACGCTGGTCGAGAAGATCCAGGCGGACTGCAAGGCCTGTCACCAGGATTTCCGCTGATTCATCTTCCAGCCACCCTGGTGGCCCGGGATTGGCACGCTGTTCACGCAGCACAGGACACGATCTGCTCCATGCGCACCAGACGCATTCGACCACCCCTCTGGCCAGGAGATACACCATGAAGATTCAACTGATTGCCGCCGCTGCCGTTGCCACCGTCGCCCTGGCTGGCTGTGCCACCACCTCGCCGGGCTACGGCAGCAGTGGTTACAACAACGGTTACGGCAATTCCGGCGGCAACTACAATACCAACCGCTGCGCCGACTGCGGCATCGTGACCCGCATCAACCAGGTCGCGTCGGGCCGCAGCGCACCGAGCGCCACCGGTGCCGTGCTGGGCGGCATCGTCGGCGCGGTCGCCGGCCATGAGATCTCCGACCACACCGGTGGTAGCCGTGGCAACAAGAACATCGCCGCCGCCGCAGGCGCGGTGGGTGGCGCGCTCGCCGGCAACCAGATCCAGAAGAACGTCACCAGTGATACGTTCGACATCACCGTGCGCATGGATGACGGCCGCACCGTCGTCGTGAACCAGCGCGATCTGGGCGGCATCCGCGAGAACACCTACGTGCGCGTGGTCAACGGCAAGGTGATCCTGCGCTGATTGGCGCAACCGCCCTGCACGCGACAAAAAAGGGCCCGCGCAAGCGGGCCCTTTTGCTTTCGGTGTTTCAACCAGGCAGGACCCGGTCTGCGCTCAGAGCGGCTTGACCTTGTCGGCCTGCAGGCCCTTCTGCCCGGTCACCACTTCGAACTCGACCGCTTGACCTTCCTTCAGGCTCTTGAAGCCCTGGGATTCGATCGCGCGGAAGTGCACGAACACATCTTCGCCGCTCTCACGGCTGATGAATCCGAAACCCTTCGCGTCGTTGAACCACTTGACGGTGCCCTTCTCAGCCATCTCAGCTACTCCCTAACTGTCTTGTTGTTGGATACACCCGTACAGGCGGCTGACAGCAAGGGGGAAGCGGGGTGCAACGATGCAGCGGATCTGGAAGATCTACCATCATCAGGCCACGATCCACGGTGACCTTGCCAAGCTCAGCGCCTGCAACTTAACCCGAGCAAAACGAAAAAGCAACTGGCCAAAACTTTCAGATGTCAACCCCATTTTAGGAACCATACTCGACAGCATGGACCATTCATTCATCTTGTACCTACTGGCCGCCGTTCTGGTGCTCGTCGGCATCGCCGGCGTGATTCTTCCCGCCCTGCCCGGCATCCCGCTGGTGTTCGCCGGGCTGGTGCTGGCGGCATGGGCCGACGATTTCGTCCATGTGGGCTGGCTGCCGCTGACGGTGCTGGGCCTGCTGACCGTACTGTCCTTCGCCGTGGACATCCTGGCCACGGTGGTCGGCGCGCAGCGGGTAGGTGCGAGCCGCAAGGCGCTGTGGGGCACCTTTGTGGGTAGCATCGCCGGGGTGTTCTTCATGCCGATCGGCCTGTTCGTAGGCCCGCTGGCCGGTGCGCTGCTCGGCGAGTACTGGCACACCCGCGAGCTGGGCCGCTCCACCAAGGTGGGCCTGGCGACCTGGCTCGGCATCCTGCTGGGGTTCGCGCTCAAACTGGCGCTGGTGATCGCCATGCTGGGGCTGTTCGCGTTTGCCTGGTTCTTCTGAGCCGCACCCCGGAACCGGGCTTCACGCCCCGAGCACACCATCCACCGGCATAAACCGGATCAGATCGATGGATGTCGTGCGCTGGCGGGAAATCCGGGCAGCGGCCACACTGTGCGGTTAGACCCACTCATTCTTGTCACGCGGCCCTGCTCCCATGACCCTGCCCTATTCCCGCTCCGCCCTGTTCACCGCCCTTGCCCTGGCCGGCACCGTCCTGCCCGCTGCAGCGCAGGAGGCGGCACCGAAGCCGGCGTCACCGGAGGCCTGCGCTCTGGTGGACACTGACGCAGCGCGCCTGGCCTGCTACGACACGCTGTTCGGGCGTACGCCCGAGGTCACCCTGGCCGCCGATGCCGCTGCCACCGCCGCCAAGCAGGAGCGCCGGGAAGAACGTCAGGCCTCCCGCAGTGCCGACGCGCCCGCGACGCAACGGGTCAAGCAGCGCCTCGGCGAAGTGTTCAAGAACGACGGCCATGAAGACGCGCTGGCCAATGCCGGCAAGGGTTCGCTGCTGGACAGCCGCTGGGAACTGGCGCAGGACTCCAAGCTGGGCGCCTTCCAACTGCGCGCCTACAAGCCCGTCTACCTGCTGCCCGCGTTCTGGACCAGCGACAAGAACCAGATGCCGCAGTCGCCCAATCCGGTCAACACGGTTACCACCTCGCAGCAGCTGGACAGCGCGGAACTGAAGTTCCAGCTCAGCTTCAAGACCAAGGTCGTGGAGAACCTGTTCGGCGACAACGGCGACATCTGGGCCGGCTACACGCAGAGCTCGCGCTGGCAGGCCTACAACGCCGACAACTCGCGTCCGTTCCGTGAGACCAATTACGAGCCGGAAGTGATGATGATGTTCCGCAACGGCTACTCGATCGGCGGCTGGCGCGGGCGCATGAGCGGGATCAGCGTCAACCACATGTCCAACGGCCGCGCCGATCCCCTGTCGCGCAGCTGGAACCGGGTGATCGCCACCGTCGGCCTGGACCGCGAAAACTGGGCGCTGGTACTGCGCCCGTGGTATCGCATCCCGGAAGACCGCAAGGACGACAACAACCCGGACATCTCCGATTACATGGGCCGCGGCGACGCCACCCTGACCTGGAACAAGAACGGTCATGAGGTCTCGCTGATGGCGCGTCACTCGCTGCGCGGCGGCGACCGCTCCCACGGTGCGCTGCAGCTCGATTACGGCTTCCCGATCAGCAATCTGCTGCGCGGCCACGTGCAGATCTTCGATGGCTACGGTGAGAGCATGATCGACTACAACCACAAGGCCACGTATGTCGGCCTGGGTGTGTCGCTGCTGGAGTGGTATTGATGGCGGTGACGATCTGGCACAACCCGCGCTGCAGCAACTCGCGCGGGGCGCTGGAGATTCTGCGTGAGCACGGCATTGAACCGGTGGTGATCGAGTATCTGAAAACGCCGCCGGACCGCCCGACGCTGGCTGCCTTGATCACGCGCATGGGTATCGCTCCGCGGGAGTTGCTGCGCAGCAAGGAGCCGGCCTATGGTTCGCTGGGGCTGGACGACGCTGCCCTGTCCGATGCCGCGCTGATCGAGGCGATGGTCGCCCACCCGGAACTGATCAACCGCCCGATCGTGGAAACCCCGCGTGGGGCACGCTTGTGCCGGCCGCCGGAGACGGTGCTGGAGATCCTGTCGGCATAACCTCCTGAGCTCAGCTGCCTCCGCAGCGGCTGGTACACCGGCTGATATCCTCGCCGCAGGTCAGCGCGGGCAGCCGGTTGCGGCAGTAGTCGCTGCTTGCCTGGCATGACTTACGCAGGTCCGGGTTGTCGATCTTGTCGCACTTCGCGTCGCGCTGGGTCGCCACCCCGGCACCACAGCTGTCGCCGCTGCCAAACCCGGTACGGCTGGTCATGCAACCGTCGTACTGGCGCTGGCACTGCTGCATGCATTGGTTGGCAGCGGTGACCTCGCGCAGGCTGGGCGGGGCGGCGTGGAAATCGCCATCACTGCTGCAGGCGCTGACCAGCAGGATCAACAGCAGGACAAAAAGCATCCGTGGCATCGTCGTGCTCCGTGTAGAAAGCCTCCGGCCAGCGCCGGCAGGTGTGCATGCCCGGAATGTAGCACTGCTTGTTCTCCGAATTAAGACCGGGACTCCCGGCGCAGCTCGCCAATGCCTCTCCTGTTACGTCTGCCACGCCGCGTGCACCGGCTTCGACGAATTCGTCGACTGACGCGAGTCAGCGCCAGTCGGTGATCCCCTCGCGCCGGTAGACCTCGGCAAACGCCGGCCGGGCTTTCATGCGATCCGCGTAGGCCTTCAATGCCGGCCAGGTATCGCTCGGGGTGGGCATGTTGCGCGACCAGCGCATCAACATCACCAGCATGAAATCGACGACACTCAACGCACCGCCCAACACATAGGGGCCGCGCGTGGATAGATGCTCGGCCAGATGCTGCCAAGCGCCTTCCAGCCGCTCACGTGCTTGTTGCCGGGTCGCGTCCACGTGCTCGGGGCCGGCCATTTCCTGCGGGTAGAACCACGCCCGGTACGCCGGCTGTACGGTGTTGGCGCACCAGAACATCCAGCGGTAAGCCTCGGCGCGACCGGAAGTGCCAGGCGCCGGCAGCAGGCCCGCCTCGGGATGGCGGTCGGCCAGGTGCAGCGCGATCGCTGCCGCTTCGGTCAGAACCAGCCCGTCGATGCTCAACGTCGGCACCAGACCAGCAGGATTCAGGGCGAGATACGCCGCGTCCTTGTGCTCGCGCTTGTCGAAATCCAGCAGCACCAGCTCGTGCTCGATCTGCAGTTCCAGCAACAGCCAGTGCACGACCAAGGCGGCGGTACTCGGCGATCCATACAACGTGGTGCGCATGCGCAGGGCCTGTTCAGGGGAGGCGCACAGTATGCGCCCGCTCTGGGCGCCATCACACGGGTACAGAGCACGTGCGGGCTGGCGCATTCTGTCTCTGCCACTGGCTCCCGGACTCTCGCAGAATGCCGCCTCTGCACTGCACGCCCACCCCAGGAACAGGCCATGCCCGATTCGTCCGCCCTGCTTTCATTCGCCCTCATCTCGCTGGGCATGGTGCTGACGCCCGGCCCCAACATGATCTACCTGATCTCCCGTTCGATCTGCCAAGGCCGCGCGGCTGGGCTGATCTCACTGGCCGGCATTGCACTGGGTTTTCTGATCTATCTGGCATGTGCCGCACTCGGCATCACCGCATTGTTGATGGCCGTGCCCCATGCCTACGATGTGCTGCGCCTGGCCGGTGCGGCATATCTGCTGTATCTGGCCTGGCAGGCGCTGCGCCCCGGCGGGCGTTCGCCGTTCCAGCTCCGCACGCTGGACTACGACAGCCCGCGCCGATTGTTCGGCATGGGCCTGTTCACCGCGCTGCTCAATCCAAAGATCGCCGTGATGTATCTCTCGCTGCTGCCGCAGTTCATCCAGCCACACGGGCATGGCAGCGTGATGGTGCAATCGGTGATGCTGGGTCTGGTGCAGATCGTGACGAGTGTGAGCGTCAATGCCGCGATCGTGATGGCGGCTGGCAGCATCGCCGTCTTCCTCGCCGGGCGGCCGCGCTGGCAGGTGGTACAGCGTGGCCTGATGGGCACGGTGCTTGGCGCGCTGGCGGTGCGCATGCTGGTGGACACGCGTCGCTGACGGCGGGTGCCGCAACGAAAAACGGCGCCTCGTGGCGCCGTCTTCGTTTCAGCGGGATACCAACCCTGGGCGATATCTCCCCGGTCACGCCGCTGAGTCAGGCCACCACAACCGGAATCTTGCCGATGCGGGCCTGCCATTCGCGCGGGCCGGTCTGGTGCACGGACTCGCCGGTGGAATCCACCGCCACGGTGACCGGCATGTCCTGCACGGTGAACTCGTAGATCGCTTCCATGCCCAGGTCGGCGAAGCCGACCACCTTGGCCGCCTTGATCGCTTTGGAGACCAGGTAGGCCGAGCCGCCAACCGCCATCAGGTAGGCCGACTTGTTGTCACGGATCGCCTCGATCGCCGCCGGGCCGCGCTCGGCCTTGCCGACCATGCCCAGCAGGCCGGTCTGTTCCAGCACCTGGCGGGTGAACTTGTCCATGCGGGTCGCCGTGGTCGGGCCGGCCGGGCCCACCACTTCGTCGCGCACCGGATCGACCGGGCCGACGTAGTAGATGAAGCGGCCCTTGAGGTCGACCGGCAACGGCTCGCCCTTGTCCAGCATCTCCACCATGCGCTTGTGCGCCGCGTCGCGGCCGGTCAGCAGCTTGCCGTTGAGCAGCAGGGTCTGGCCCGGCTTCCAGCTGGCGACGTCTTCCGGGGTGATCGTGTCCAGATCGACACGGGTGCCCTTGGAGGCGTCATAGGTGATCTGCGGCCAGTCTTCCAGCGACGGCGGATCGAGCATCACCGGGCCACTGCCATCCAGGGTGAAATGCGCATGACGGGTGGCCGCGCAGTTCGGGATCATCGCCACCGGCAGGTTGGCCGCGTGGGTCGGGAAGTCCTTGACCTTGATGTCCAGCACGGTGGTCAGGCCGCCCAGGCCCTGCGCGCCGATGCCCAGCGCGTTGACCTTGTCGAACAGCTCCAGGCGCAGTTCTTCGGCGCGGTTGGAGGCGCCACGGGCCTTCAGTTCGTTGATGTCGATCGGCTCCATCAGCGATTCCTTGGCCAGCAGCATCGCCTTCTCGGCGGTGCCGCCGATGCCGATGCCGAGCATGCCCGGCGGGCACCAGCCGGCACCCATGGTCGGCACGGTCTTGAGCACCCAGTCCACGATCGAGTCGGACGGGTTGAGCATGGCGAACTTGGACTTGGCTTCCGAACCGCCGCCCTTGGCAGCGACGATCACCTCGACGGTGTCACCCGGCACCACCTTGACGTTGACCACGCCCGGGGTGTTGTCCTTGGTGTTGATGCGCTTGCCGGCCGGATCGGCCAGAACCGAGGCGCGCAGCTTGTTGTCCGGGTAATTGTAGGCACGGCGCACGCCTTCGTTGGCCATGTCCTCCACGCCCATCGTGGCGTCGTCCCAGCGCACGTTCATGCCGATTTCCAGGAACACGGTGACGATGCCGGTGTCCTGGCAGATCGGCCGGTGGCCTTCGGCGCACATGCGCGAGTTGATCAGGATCTGGGCCATTGCCTCCTTCGCGGCCGGCGACTCTTCGCGCTCGTAGGCAGCGTTGAGGCTCTTGATGTAATCGACCGGGTGGTAGTACGAGATGTACTGCAGCGCGTCGGCGATGGACTGGATGAGGTCTTCCTGCTTGATCGATGTCACGACTTGCTCGCTTGCTGGAGGCTGGCGGGGGTTGAACCGCCGATTTTAACAAGGACGGCCCGGCGGCGTTGAGAATCGCTCGCGGTGGCGGGGTTTGGTGCACAGTGGGCGCCCTGCTTTGTCACAGCGGCCTGCCCGGCCGCGTCCTCCCGGCATGACCCCGACCGATACCTTCCAGACCCACCGCCCCCGCCTGTTCGCCCTGGCCTACCGGCTGCTGGGCAGCCGCAGCGATGCCGAGGACATCGTCCAGGAGGCCTGGCTGCGCTGGCAGGGCACCGACCACGGGGCGATCCGCGACCCGGAGGGCTGGCTGGTCACGGCGACCACCCGGCTGGGGCTGGACCGCCTGCGCGCACTGCGCGGTGCGCGCGTGGAGTACGTCGGGCCCTGGCTGCCCGAGCCGCTGGAGATCGCCCTGGATCCGGACCCGCTGCAGGACCCGGCCCAGCGTCACGCCTTGGCCGATGAGGTCTCGGTGGCCTTCCTGGCACTGCTGGAGCAGCTCACGCCGGACGAGCGCGCGGCCTTCCTGCTCAAGGACGTCTTCGACTACGACTACCCGGACATCGCCCCGCTGCTGGAGCACTCGCCCGCCAACTGCCGGCAACTGGTGCATCGCGCGCGGCAACGGCTGCAGACCGGGGCACCCCGCTTCGTCGCTACGCCGGCGCAGCATCGCGACCTGCTGGCACGCTTCATGGACGCCTCCCAGCAGGGCGATCTGGCGGCCATCCGTGCCCTTCTAGACGCCAATGCCGAGATGATCTCCGATGGCGGCGGCCGCGTGACCGCGGCGATCCGCCCGCTACTGGGCGCCGAGCGCATCGCGCAGCTGTACTGGGCGATCGCGCGCCGCAACGGCCAGCACCCCGCCCGGCTCGGCCAGGTCAATGGCGAGCCGGCGATCCTTCGCTTTGCCGGCGACCAACTGCACTCGATCACGATGATCACGGTCGATGCGGGGCGCATCGTGCGCGTGCTCAGCGTGCTCAACCCGGAAAAACTCACTGCGCGTGTCACAGCGCGCGATGCTGGCGCGTCCTCCTGATGAAGACGGCCGCTGCGGCCGTCATGGAGTCCGTCATGTCTGCTTCTCCCCGCGTTCCGTATATCCGCCTCGCCGCCGAGGCCTTAAAGGGCCTGCTGGCCACCAGCAAGGCCGTGCACGACAGCTCGATCGATCCGGTGCTGATGGAACTGGTGTTCCTGCGTGTCTCGCAGATCAATGGCTGCGGCTACTGCATGGACATGCACGGCACCACGCTGCGCAAGGGAGGGATCGAGCCACGCAAGCTGGATACGCTGCCAGCGTGGCACGAGAGCCGCTTCTTCGATGCACGCGAACGTGCCGCCCTGGGCTGGGCTGAAGCACTGACCCGGCTGAGCAGCGCGGCGCCGTCCAATGCCGCGTACGAGGCACTGGTCCCGCACTTCGATGAAAAGGGCATCAGCGACCTGAGCATGGGTATCGCCGTGATCAACGCCTGGAACCGCCTCGGCGCTGGCTTGCTGCCGCCCCTGCCGTAAGCGTCCGCGATCTGCGCGTGCACTGACTTCATGCATCAACCACGCTCGCGGCGCGCACAATAGCGCCCATGCCCGCCTCCCCCGCTGCCGGTGCTCCCGGCCAGAAGAATCCCAGCCTGCGCGAGCGCGTCAATGCCATGCGCAACCTGCCGCCGTTCCTGCGCCAGGTCTGGCAGACCAGCCCGGGGCTGACCCTGGCCAGCCTCGGCCTGCGCGTGATCCGTGCCTTGCTGCCGGTGGCGATGCTCTATGTCGGCAAACTGATCATCGATGCGGCGGTGCTGCTCAGCCAGCATGATGCGGGTTTCCCGCCGTTCGGCGAGGCACTCTCCAGCGGGTTGCTCAATCCGCTGCTGGGCCTGCTCGCCCTCGAATTCGGCCTGGCGATGGCCTCGGACCTGCTCGGCCGCATGGTCAGCTACGCCGATACCCTGCTGTCGGAGCTGTTCACCAACGTCACCAGCGTGCGCCTGATGGAGCACGCCGCCGAGCTGGACCTGGAGGATTTCGAAGACCCCGACCTGCAGGACAAACTGGACCGCGCACGGCGCCAGACCATGGGCCGCATGAACCTGATGAGCCAGCTGTTCGGCCAGGTGCAGGACAGCATCACCGTGGCCAGCCTCGCGGTGGGTCTGATCGTCTACGCACCGTGGTTGATCCTGTTGCTCGCGGTGGCGCTGATCCCGGCGTTCATTGGCGAATCGCATTTCAATGCGGCCGGTTACAGCCTCAATTTCCAGTGGACGCCCGAGCGCCGGCAGCTGGAGTACCTGCGCCAGATCGGGGCCAGTGTGGAAACCGCGAAGGAGGTGAAGATCTTCAACCTCCATCGCTTCCTGATCGACCGCTACAAGCTGCTGGCCGAAAAGTTCTATCTGGCCAACCGCGCTCTGGCCCGCAAGCGCGCGATCTGGGGCACGCTGCTCGCCGCACTGGGGACGCTGGGCTACTACGCGGCCTACGCCTACATCGCCTGGCGCACCGTGCGCGGTGATTTCTCGATCGGCGACCTCACCTTCCTCGCCGGCAGCTTCCTGCGTCTGCGCCAGCTGCTCGAAGGCCTGCTGATCGGGTTTTCGCAGGTCGCCGGGCAAGCGCTGTACCTGGACGATCTGTTCTCGTTCTTCCAGATCGAACCGGAGATCCACTCGCGCCCGGATGCCATCGCCATTCCGCAGCCGATTACCCACGGCTTCGTGTTCGAGAATGTCGGCTTCCGTTATCCCGATGCCGAACGCTGGGCCGTGCGCCACCTGGATTTCGAACTGCGTGCCGGCGAAGTGCTGGCACTGGTCGGCGAGAACGGCGCCGGCAAGACCACCCTGGTCAAGCTGCTGGCCCGCCTGTACGACCCTGACGAAGGCCGCATCCTGCTCGATGGCCGGGACCTGCGCGATTACGACCTCGATGACCTGCGCGCCAACATGGGCGTGATCTTCCAGGATTTCGTGCGCTACAACCTCAGCGCCGGCGAGAACATCGGCGTCGGTCTTGTCGAGGCGATGACCGACGACGCCCGCATCCGCGATGCCGCGCGCCGTGGCATGGCCGATGAAGTCATCGCCGCCCTGCCTGGCGGCTACGACCAGCTGATCGGCCGCCGCTTCAAGATGGGCGTGGACCTGTCCGGCGGGCAATGGCAGAAGATCGCGATCGCCCGTGCCTACATGCGCGATGCGCAGGTGATGATCCTCGATGAACCCACCGCGGCACTGGATGCCCGCAGCGAGTTCGAGGTGTTCCAGCGCTTCAAGGAACTGTCTGACAACCGCACCGCCGTGCTGATCTCGCACCGCTTCTCCTCGGTGCGCATGGCCGACCGCATTCTGGTGCTGGCCGACGGCCGCATCGAGGCCAGCGGCACCCATGCCGAGTTGATGACCCAGGGTGGCCGCTACGCCGAACTGTTCGAGCTGCAGGCGGCTGGCTACCGCTGAAACCCGCGGCTGGCGGGCCTGTCCTGCCAGTCAATGAGAATTTATCTCATTTGAGATAAACTAGACCCGACGAAACCGACCAGAACCCCACCCCATGTCTTCCGCTTTTGGCGCCGAAACGGTGCTTGAGGTCCGTCACTGGACCGACGCCTACTTCAGCTTCACCACGACCCGCGACAGCGGCTTCCGCTTTGAGAACGGCCAGTTCGTGATGATCGGCCTGGAAACCGAGGCGCGCCCGCTGCTGCGCGCGTACTCCATCGCCAGCGCCAACTGGGAAGAAAACCTGGAGTTCTTCAGCATCAAGGTCCAGGACGGCCCGCTGACCTCGCGCCTGCAGCACATCAAGCCGGGCGACAAAGTACTGGTCGGCAAGAAGCCCACCGGCACCCTGCTGATCAGTGACCTGCACCCGGGCAAACACCTGTACCTGCTGGGCACCGGCACCGGCCTGGCGCCGTGGCTGTCGGTGATCAAGGACCCGGAAACCTACGAGCGCTTCGACAAGGTGATCCTCACCCACGGCGTGCGCTACGAGAAGGACCTGGCCTACCGCGACCTGTTCGAGAAGGAACTGCGCGAGCACGAATTCCTCGGCGAGATGATCGGCGACAAGCTGCTCTACTACCCGGCCGTGACCCGCGAAGCCTTCCCCAACCAGGGCCGGCTGACCTCTCTGATGGAAAGCGGCGAAATGCAGAAGACCCTCGGCCTGCCGCCGCTGGACCCGGAGAACGACCGCGCCATGATCTGCGGCAGCCCGCAGATGCTGGCCGACCTGCGCACCGTGCTGGACAGCCGCGGCTTCCAGACCTCCCCGCGCATCGGCACCCCGGGCCACTACGTATTCGAGCGCGCCTTCGTCGAAAAGTGAGGTTGGCGGGCGAACGGCCCTCCAGGCCGACGCCCTGCTTGCTGGTAGTGCCGGCCGCGCGCTGACCGGGCCGATCAGCCCAGCGCCGCCTCGATGTCGCCGCGCAGCGACTCGGGCTTGTCGGTCGGCGCATACCGCGCCAGCACCTGCCCATCGCGCCCGACCAGGAACTTGCTGAAGTTCCACTTGATCCCGCGCGTGCCCAATACCCCGGCCTTCTCGGCCTTGAGCCACTTCCATAGCGGATCAGCGCCGGCGCCGTTGACCTCGACCTTGTCCGACATCGGGAAACTGACCCCATAGGTCAGCGAACAGAATTCCCCGATCTGCCCCGCATCACCCGGCTCCTGATGCCCGAACTGATCGCAGGGAAACCCGACCACCACCAGCCCCCGCGGCCCGAACTCCCGCCACAGCGCCTCCAGCCCCTCGTACTGCGGCGTAAAGCCGCACTTGCTGGCCACATTGACCAGCAGCAACACCTTGCCCCGGTACTGCGCCAACGCCTGCGGCTGACCGGACAGGTCCACGAACGGGAAATCGAAGGCAGTGGTCATGGGAGGAGGGCCTGGTGGAAAGACCTCATCTTAGCCCGCCCACCGCGTTCGGCATGGTGGGCTGAGGAGCCGGCCAGCGGCCGGCACTACCACCCACACTCAGGGCCACACGCTCCTTCTCAAGGCGCCAATCAACTGTCCAGCGCGGGGCGGGTGGGGGCTGGCGGGGCCGTAGTGCGCCATGGATGGCGCACTACGAGCGTACATGGACGTATTCACAGCGTGCCCCGCTGGCCCCCACCCGCCCCGCGCCTCGCGGCAGCCCACCGCCGCTGTTGCTGTTGCTGTTGCTGTTGCTTTTGCAGTGACCGCGCCCTTTCGCAATGCCCCGCGGTGGTCCGGCCAAAACATGCCTTTCGACACAAGCCGCTCACCAACGGCTCGGGTTACCCTCAAAGACTTGTCTGACCGGAGAATTCCCCTTGACCACCCGTCTTGCCCTCGCCGTCGCCGTGACCCTCGGCCTTGCCCTGCCCGCCTATTCCGCCACCGCCGCCACCCCGGCCGCGACCACCGCCCAGCAGGCCAACCCGTTCTTCGCCGACAGCCCGCTGCCGCTGCACTTCCCGCAGTTCGACAAGATCAAGGACAGCGACTTCGCTCCCGCCTTCGACGCCGGCATGGCCCAGCAGCTGAAGGAAGTCGACGCGATCGCCAACAACAAGGCCAAGCCGACCTTCGACAACACCATCATCGCCCTGGAAAAGAGCGGTGACACCCTGGATCGCGCCACCACCGTCTTCTTCAGCCTCGTCGGTGCCGACACCAACGACGCACGCAAAAAGCTGCAGGCCGACTACTCCGCCCGCTTCGCCGCGCACAGCGACGCCATCGCGCTGAACGGCAAGCTGTTCGCCCGTATCCAGAGCCTGTACGACGGTCGCGCCTCCCTTGGCCTGGACGCCGAAGGCGTGCGCCTGGTCGAGAAGTACTACGAGAGCTACGTCCGCGCCGGCGCCAAGCTGTCCGAAGCCGACAAGACCAAGCTCAAGGAAATGAACGCCGAGCTGGCCAACCTGGGCACCAAGTTCAGCCAGAACGTGCTGGCCGAAGTGAACGCCTCGGCGATCACCGTCGATGACGTCAAGGAACTGGCCGGTCTCTCGCAGGAGCAGATCTCCGCCGCTGCCGAAGCCGCCAAGGCCCGTGGCCAGGACGGCAAGTACGTCATCACCCTGCTCAACACCACCGGCCAGCCGCCGCTGACCAACCTGGCCAACCGCGCGCTGCGCCAGAAGATCTACGAAGCCTCGGTGACCCGCGGCAGCCGCGGTGGTGAGTACGACAACACCGCCCTGGTCTCGCGCATCATGCAGCTGCGTGCCGACAAGGCCAAGCTGATGGGCTTTGCGAATTTCGCCGCCTACAACCTGACCAACCAGACCGCCAAGACCCCCGAAGCCGTCAACGCCATGCTCGGCCAGCTCGCCCCGGCCGCCGTCGCCAACGCCAAGCGCGAAGCCGCCGACCTGCAGGCCATGATCGACAAGGAACAGAAGGCCGCCGGCAAGCCGACCTTCAAGCTGGAAGCATGGGACTGGGCGTTCTACAGCGAGAAGGTCCGCCAGGCCAAGTACAACTTCGACGAATCCCAGCTCAAGCCGTACTTCGAAATGAAGAACGTGCTGGAGAACGGCGTCTTCCATGCCGCCCAGCTTGAGTTCGGCCTGACCTTCAAGCAGCGCACCGACCTGCCGGTCTACCACGAAGACGTCACCGTCTACGACGTGTTCGATGCCGACGGCAGCCAGCTGGCGATCTTCATCTTCGACCCGTATGCACGCGCCTCCAAGCGCGGCGGTGCGTGGATGAACTCCTACGTGTCGCAGTCCGAATTGACCGGCTTCAAGCCGGTGGTCGCCAACCACCTCAACATCCCCAAGCCGCCGGCCGGCAAGCCGACCCTGCTGACCTGGGATGAAGTGACCACCACCTTCCACGAGTTCGGCCATGCCCTGCACGGCATGTTCTCGAACGTGAAGTACCCCTACTTCTCCGGTACCTCGGTGCCGCGCGACTTCGTCGAGTTCCCCTCGCAGGTCAACGAGATGTGGGCCGATGATCCGGTCATCCTGAAGAACTACGCCAAGCACTACCAGAACGGCACGGCCATGCCGCAGGCCCTGCTCGACAAGGTCGTCGCCGCCGCCAAGTTCAACCAGGGCTTCGCCACCACCGAATACCTCGGTGCGGCCATGCTCGATCAGCGCTGGCACCAGATCGGTCCGGACCAGGTCCCGGCCGCCAAGGACGTGATGAAGTTCGAAGCCGAGGCCTTGGCCAAGGACGGCATCTTCTACGCGCCGGTCCCGCCGCGTTACAAGACCCCGTACTTCAGCCACATCATGGGCGGCTACTCGGCCGGCTACTACGCCTACATCTGGTCTGAAGTGCTTGATGCCAACACCCAGAAGTGGTTCCGTGAAAACGGCGGCCTGAGCCGCAAGAACGGCGACCACTTCCGCCAGACCCTGCTCTCCAAGGGTGGCAGCGTGGATGCGATGGAGCTGTTCCAGAACTTCGCCGGCCACGCCCCGCAGATCGAGCCGCTGCTCGAAAAGCGCGGCCTGACCTCGGGTGACGGCAAGAAGTAAGCGTCTGCTTCACGGACGTGCAGTACGAAAAACGCCCGGCAGTGCCGGGCGTTTTTTTGTTGCCCTCACCGCGGCGCCACATAGCCCCCAGGCACACCATTGGGCGATAACACCAACTGCCACAACTGCGCATGCCGGCAGCGGAAACTCGCCATCGAACCGGCCAGGTAGAACCGCCACATCCGGCGGAACCGTTCGTCATAGCGCTGCGCATCCAGCCGGGGCCACGCCGCCTCGATGTTGGCCCGCCATGCCTGCAGCGTACGATCGTAATCGGTGCCGAAGTTGTGCCAATCCTCCAGCACGAACAAGCCTTCGAACGCCTGTGTCACCTGCGCCGCGGAGGGCAGCATCGAATTGGGGAAGATGTACCTGGCGATCCACGGATCGGTGCGATGCCGCGACAGGTTGCTGCCGATCGAATGCAGCACGAACAACCCCTCCGGCCGCAGGCAGCGACGCGCCATTTCGAAGTAACCGCGATAGTTCTTGTCGCCGACGTGCTCGAACATGCCCACCGACAGGATCGCGTCGAACGACTCCTCCACCTCGTGGTAGTCCTGCAGCCGGATCTCGATCGGCAGCCCCGCACACAACTGGCGCGCGTACTCCGCCTGTTCCTGCGAGATCGTCACCCCCACCCCGGACACGCCATAGCGCTCGGCCGCGAACTTCAACGCCTCACCCCAACCGCAACCGATATCCAGAATGTGCTGGCCGGGCCGCAGCCCCAGCTTGCGGCAGATCAGATCGAGCTTGGCTTCCTGCGCTGCATCCAGCTCCGCGGCCTGGCGCCAGTAGCCACAGCTGTACACAAGTCGCTGGCCCAGCATCGCCTCGTACAGATCGTTACCCAGATCGTAATGGCGCCGGCCGACCTCGAAGCTCCCCGCGCCGGCCTGCAGATTGAATACCCGCGCCTTGAGCGCATCGGCCAGATCGCGCCAGCCGTGTACGCGCTCATCCAGATGCGCCTGCATCAGATGAAACAGGAAAGCATCCAGCGCGCGGGCATCCCACTGCCCGTCCATGTAACTCTCGCCCAGACCCAACGAGCCCTGGGCCATGACCCGCGCAAAGAAGCGCGGATCGTGAACCGTGATGTCCTGCGGCTGGTCACCGTCAACGGTGACCCCCGCCTCATGCAGCAACCCTGTGACCCGTCGTTGCAGCCCAGCGTCCACATCGCCTCCGTCGATCAGCCCCGGGCGAACAGCCCCGCGACATCCTGCGCCACGTGCGGCACCAGCACCGCGGCCGGAACGTCCACGGTCTGCGTGCCGTCCGAGTACGGCCCTACCTGGTAGGGCGGGAACACAAAGCGTATCGCTGCGATATGCCCGTCGGCACCCGTCAAGGGCTGGAACTGGCTGAAGTTGTCCGCGCTCGGCCCGGTGCCGTCGGCGATCATCCGGCTGGCGTTGCGCAGCGATTCCTGCATCTGTGCCGGCTCCATCTCATCGCCACTGAGCCGGGTGGCCACGCGCTCGCGCAGCTGGTCGGCCACGTAATCACTGATCGCTTTCCAGCCCTTGGCATCGGCCACCAGCTTGTCGGCGGTCAGCATCTGCTGCTGCTCCGGCAGCCACACGAAACGCGCCACCAGCGGCTCCCCATGGGCACCCCCGGTGTAGCGGCTGCCATCGGCGGTCACCACCACCAGCTGCGGTGTCTCCAGCACCTTCTCAAAGCTCAGCGACAGCTCATACGGCATCGTCGGCTTGTCGTTGCCCAGGCCGTCCACCGCCTGCTGCAGCTCGGCCCGCGCACTGTCGGCGTAGCCGGCCAAGGCCTTGGCCAGGCCCGGATAGCGCGCGATGTCGGGCGGATAGCTGATCCCGACCACCGCCTGCGGCGAGGTCTCGATCACGTCGCGCAGTTCGATCGGCGCGTCGGGTGCCACGGCCGGGGCAGCCGGCTCGGCGGCGGTGTCGACCGGCGCGGCCGGGGCCGCTGTTTCGCCGTCGCGCTTGCACCCGGCCATCACCACCACGCCCATGGCCAAGGCCAGCGCGCTGACGCGCAGCGCGCGACGGTTTCCTGCGATGTTCATCCTGAAATCCCCTTGTTGTAACCCACCATCATGATCAGCCATCCCTGAAGCATGACCCGCTGTCGTCATCGGACCAGCAGGTCGTCGTACTCCTCGTGCCGCTGCAGGAACGCCTCGGCGTACGCACAGGCCGGCACGACCTTGAACTTGTTGTCGCGCGCGTAACGCAGCGCCACTTTGGTCAATTCGCCCGCGACGCCGCGGCCGGCGATCGGCTCGGGGACCTCGGTGTGGGTAATGATCATCCGCTTGCGCTTGATCTGGTAGTCCAGCAGCGCCACGTGCCCTTTGACCCGGGCCTGGAAGCGGTGGTGGTCCAGATCGTGCTCCACTTCGTAAGCCAGTCCGGGCGGCGTGACCGAAGCCATGAGCGGTGTCTCCTGCGGCGACTGACGCGATAGTGCGCAGCCGACCGCCATGATCGTGTGAAGCCTGAACAGGGTCAGGCTGCGACGCGGCACGTCACTTGCCGACCTAAAGCCTGCGGCCTTCAAGCCGATATCGGCATCGGACAGGGCGTAAAAGCTGGCACGGCTTTTGCGAAGACCTGACCAGTACGAACCCGCTTTCCGGAGGTCCGCATGGACAACACTGCACCCGCCCCCGCCGCCCACGGCGATGCCGACAGCTCGCTGCTCGAAGGCCTGTTCCAGCTGGCCGTGAATGGCCAGACCCAGGGCTGGGAATTCGATCAGATCGACAACGAGGTCTATGCCCGGCTGCTGAGCACCTATGGCGTGGACGGCAAGAAGGCTGCCTGACGGTTGGGATGCTTACGACCAACGGTCATGAGCTACCCCGCGCCAGGTACCACGCAGGAGGTACCGACCGTTGGTCGGTACGCCCTGCCTCAACCGCCGAGGCGGAAGGTCGGGTTGCTCAGCTCACGCAGGAAGTGGCTGAAGATGCTTGGCTGCATGGCCAGCATGAACAACACACCGAAGGCCGCACCGGCCAGGTGCGCGCTGTGGTTGATGCGATCGCCGCCACGGCGGTCCATCCAGATGCTGTAGCCCACGTAGAACACCGCATAGATGATCGCCGGGGCCGGAATGAACAGCACCAGGATGATCGACCACGGCTTGATCAGGATGAAAGCGAACAGCACCGCCGACACCGCACCGGACGCCCCGAGGCTGAGGTAGTTCGGGTTCTTCTGGTTCTTCAGGTAGCTCGGCAGGATCGAGACCAGCAACGCAGCCAGGTAGAACGCCGGATAGGTCAGGTAGCTGCCGCTCAACTGCAGCATCACCTGCTCGATGAAGCCGCCGAAGAAGAACAGCGTGATCATGTTGAACGCCAGATGCGACAGATCGGCGTGGATGAACCCATACGTGATCAGGCGATCGTACTGACGGTTGCGGTCCACCGCCGGCGGCCACAGGATCAGGCGGTCGGCCAGCGCACGGTTCTTGAACGCCATCCACGACACGATGACGGTGATGGCGATCAGCAGCAGGTTGACTGGGGTCATGTCAGGCTCAGGCGGTGCGGTAGTTGTCGACCATACGATAGCGCTTGGCATACCAACCAAAGGCCAACGCCGCCAGGAATGCAAAACCGGCGAAGAAGAACATCAGGAATGCCGCCTCGCTCAAGCCGGTACTGGCGATCTGGTGGGTGACCGTATCGTTGCGCACCGCCGCGTTGGACAGCAGCACCCACAGGTTGCCGATGGTGGTGGTCAGGTTCCAGAAGCTCATCACCACGCCCTTCATCGCCTGCGGCGCCTGGCTGTAGGCGAACTCCAGGCCGGTGGCCGAGACCAGCACCTCACCAAAGGTCAGCAGCGCGTAAGGCAGCATCTGCCAGAAGATGGACATGACGTTGCCGCCATCCATCATCACCTGGATGCCGCCCACCACGATCCAGGCCAGGCCGCTGAAGGCGATGCCGGCGGTCATCCGGCGCAGGGCGGTCGGCTCGAAGCCGAAACGACGCAGCATCGGGTACAGCACCAGATTGTTGAACGGGATCAGGATCATCACCAGCAGCGGGTTCAGCGCCTGCATCTGCGAGGCGGTGAACCAGCTCGGCATGGCCATCTGCTGGCCCTGCAGGACCCAGGTCGAGGCCTTCTGGTCGAACAGCGAGAAGAACGGGGTGGTCAAGGCGAAGATCACCAGCACGCGCAGTACCGAGCGAACCCCTTCCACGGCTTCGGCCGGGTGCAACGCACGGGCCCGGTCGAGCTGGATCCAGGTGCCGCCACCGATGCCAGCCAGCAGCAGGACCAGCGCGATGCACAGGCAGATCACGATGCCCAAGCTGCCCACCAGACCCATCGAGGCCACGGCCAGCACCGCACCGAGAATCGCCAGCGTACGACCCGGACGGCCCTTGCCCGGCACCTGTGCCGACAGCGCGGTACGCACCACGTTGCCGAACGAATGCGGGTCCTTCGGCGGCAGCGGCACCAGCACATAGCGCTTGCGGCCCATCCAGAACACAAAGGTGGCCACGAACATCAGGATGCCCGGGATGCCGAACGCCCACGACGGACCGAGGTTCTTGAGCGCCAGCGGGATCAGCAGGGAGGCGAACAGCGAGCCGAAGTTGATGATCCAGTAGAAGGCGTCGAACACGACCTTGGCCAGATGCTTGTTGCTCTGGTCGAACTGGTCGCCCATGAACGAGGCCACCAGCGGCTTGATGCCGCCGGCGCCCAGCGCGATCAGGCCCAGGCCGACGAAGAAGCCCTGGCGGCTGTCCTCGAAGATGGCCAGACAGGCGTGACCGGCGCAGTAGATCAGGCTGAACCACAGAATGGTGTGGTACTTGCCGAAGAATTTGTCGGCCAACCAGCCACCGAGCAGCGGGAAGAAGTACACGCCGATCATGAAGCTGTGCATGATGTCCTTCGCCTCGCCGGCGCGGCCATCGGCGGTGATCTCCTGCAGCAGCAGCGAGGTGATCAGGAACTGCACCAGGATGTTGCGCATCCCATAGAAGCTGAAGCGTTCGCAGGCCTCATTGCCGATGATGTAGGGAATCTGGCGCGGCATTTTTCCTTTGCCGGCGCTGGCGGCTGCGATATTGCTCATCCTGTGGGGCTGTCCTGCGAACACGAAAGGGCCAAGATTACCGGAAGCCTGTACCCCAGCGCACGCTGCACAGCTGCATGACAGGGGCCGCCGGACATGGCAGGCCGATCCGGAACAGCGGTCCCACAGCAGCACCATGTCACGGATCGTCGACGGCGGAAGCGTAAACTTATCGTTATGCGCGCGCACATCACTGGTGGGACCCAACGCTGGCCGAGCTGGATCCTGCTGCTGTTACTGGCGGCACCGACGGCGCTTGTCCACGCACGGCAGGCCGAGGAGGCCCTGCCCTCGCTGAAGATCGCCACGCTGGAGCTGCCCACCCAGGATGATGCGCAATGGCAGCAGCGCCGTGACCAGGTGCTGCAGCTGCTCGAAACGATGCAGCCGGACGTGATCGCGGTGCAGCGGGTACTCCAGACCCAGGGCCGCAATCCGGCCTGCTGGCTGGCCAGCCGCCTGCGCTACAGCTGCGATTTCGTCACCTCCGACCCGCCCAGCCAGCCGCTGCGGCACGGCAGCGCCCTGATGACCCGCCTGCCGGTGACCGATGATGCGGTCACCCTGCTGCACCCGCCCGGCCAGTTCAGCGCGGCCGGCATGCTGCGGGTCAAGCTGCGCGAGGAGCTGGTCAACATCTACATCGCGCGGCTGCGACCGGAACCGGACGATGCACAGATGCGCCGGCACCAGACCAGCGACCTGATGACCTGGATCGGTGCGACTGCCGATGGGCTGCCGTCGCTGATCGCTGGCGACTTCTCGGCCGAGATCGGCGAACTGGTCGGCAGCACCCCGGGGTTCCAGCCGGCGCGCAAGAATCCCGGCGAACGCGTGGATCCGCCCTCGCTGGCCGGCGCAGCGCGCGGGCACGGCCTGGACGTGCTGTTCCAGGTCAAGCACTTCGGCGGAATGCGCCAGGACAGCATCAAGCTGCCGGCCAGCGAAAGCGACCCCACCGCGATGCGCCTGGGCACCATGGCGACGCTGCGCCTGCAGACCCCGGCAAGCACCAGCGCGCCCTGAGCTGCAAGGTGTCCCCAACGAAAAACGGCCAGGCATCGCTGCCTGGCCGTTCGTCTGTCAGGTGACCGTGCCGATCAGGCAATGGCTTCCTGGTAACGACGCTCGACTTCATTCCAGTCGACGACGTTGAAGAACGCGCCGATGTATTCCGGGCGACGGTTCTGATACTTCAGGTAGTACGCGTGTTCCCACACGTCCAGCGCCAGGATCGGCGTGTTGCCGTCCATCAGCGGGCTGTCCTGGTTGGCGCTGCTTTCCACCACGACCTTCTTGTCCGGGGTGACGCTCAGCCAGGCCCAGCCGCTGCCGAAACGGGTCAGTGCGGCCTTGGTGAAGGCTTCCTTGAACTTTTCCAGGCCGCCCAGCTGCGAATCGATCGCCTTGGCGACATCACCGACCGGGGCGCCGCCGCCGTTGGGCGACATCACGGTCCAGAACAGGGTGTGGTTGGCGTGGCCGCCGCCGTTGTTGCGCACGACGCCCTGCAGGTTCTCCGGAAGCGACTTGGTCTTCTTGACCAGCTCTTCCACCGGCAGGTCGGCGAACTCGGTGCCTTCCAGCGCAGCATTGACGTTGTTGATGTACGTCTGGTGATGCTTGGTGTGGTGGATTTCCATCGTCGCTGCGTCGATATGCGGCTCGAGCGCGTCGTAGGCGTAGGACAGCTTGGGGAGGGTATAGGCCATGTGGTTCTCCTGGTAGCTCACTCACCCGGCAAAGACCGGGCGTTGCGGAGTCGATGATGGGGATGGCCGATGAGCTTACCAAGGGCCATGTAAAGGAAACTTCGTCCTGCGCGGTCGATGGCGTGTCGGGATCGTTACGCGAAAGTGACGGTGGCACGCACGCGCGGCGCACGTGCTCGCAATGCAGCACGCCTGTTCGGCTGGGCCTCACCGTGCGGGCCGATGATCGCAGTAGAGTAGTCGCCTCGCCCAACGCTCTTGGCCTCCCATGCGCAAGCCGCTGCTGTTGTTGATCGCCATCGTGCTCCTGGTCGGTGGGCTGGCCGCCATCAAGCTCGCCCAGCGCCCGCCCGCGCCGCAGTTCGCGCCATCGCTGACCCAGCCCGATGCCGCGCCGGTCACCGGTGCACCGACGTCATCGCCAGCCTCGGCGAAGGCAGCGCGCGATCCCCTGCCCCCGTTCCTGCCCGCCGAAGCGCGCGACACCATTGCACTCATCCAGCGCGGCGGTCCGTTCCCGCACCGGCAGGACGGCAGCGTCTTCAGCAACCGCGAACAACGCCTGCCGCAGCGGCCGCGCGGCTACTACCACGAATACACGGTGGACACGCCCGGTGCCGGCAATCGCGGCGCACGGCGAATCGTCACCGGCGGCACACCCCCTACTGGCTGGTTCTATACCGATGATCACTATGAAACGTTCCGCAGTTTCGACGTTCCACCTGCCGGGAGCTGGCAATGACGCATGACGGATTCGAGTTGGGCCTGCACGACATCAACAACGCCGGCATCTATGCGATCGGCAATGACGATGTCGCCCCGTTGTCGGCCGCGATGCGCGATGCCGGCCTGCGTGTGATCCAGATCGATCTGGCCGGCTGCCAGGACAAGCGCACGCTGCTGATGCGGCTGGCCGCGCGCCTGGATTTCCCGACCGGCTTTGGTGGCAACTGGGATGCACTGACCGACAACCTGCGCGACCTGGCCTGGCTGCCGGCCAACGGCTATGCGCTGTTCTTCAACGATGCCGATGCGTTGCGCAGCGAGGCGGGCGCGGAATTCGACACGCTGCTGGATGTGCTCGACGAAGCCTGCCGCTACTGGGGCGAGAGCAACGTGCCGTTCTGGGCGTTCGTGGCGTTGCAGGACGCGGGCGTGGATGCGAGCGACGCAGTACAGCCGTAACGCTGCGCAGCCTCATCGGCTGCCGTTGTCTTCCTGCAGTTCTTTCTTGAACGGGATGTCCGGCGGCGGCCGCGCGATGGCCGGCTGGTCCTGCATGTTCGGATCACTCAGGCCGCACCCGCCACCGAACTGCAGGACGGAAATCACGCAGGAGATTGTCGAGCTTGTGCCCGGGATCGGGATCTCGACCGCCTTGATGCCCTTGCGGACCCACTCGGCCAGCAGCGATTCGTTGGGCGCCCAGTACTTGTCGAACGAGGTCGGGGTGTAGTCGTACGGCGGGCGCTTGAGCCACGTGCCGGACCGCGCGATGCGCTCCTTGCTCCATCCGTCCTTCTCGCCGCCGGGTGCACCGCGCTCGGTGTTGCCTGCTCCCGCCTGCCCTGGCACGCGCACGCTGCCATCTGCGTTGAACAGGCTGCCGCCGCTCTTGCCTGTCGCGCTGACCGCCCGCCCGTTGAGATCGGCATCCTGCGGGTGATTGGCTGCACCCCAGTCGTCCGCGCGATTCGGGGTTGCCCAGTTGCCCGGGGCCGCTGCCGCCTGGCTGGCGGGCGAAGCTGCAGGCGTCGACGCGCGGTTGGCGGGCGCACGGGTGGCGCCTGCGGGAGTGGAAGGCGCCGATGCCGTGGCAGTGCTGCTCGGCGCAGTTGGCGACGGTGGCGACGGGCGTGGTGCGGCATTGGGCACGGCACGTTCGCGCACGGCGACCTCCGCGGATCGTCCCGGGACGGTCATCTCGCGCGCAGGCAGCGTGGCGACGGTCACCGCAGGCGCGGTAACCGGCCGGATCTCGCGCTCGCGCACCTGCAGCTCGCGTTGCGGCACGGCGGCCTCCACCTGTGGGCCCGGCACCGTGACAGTCGGTGTCGGCGCCTCGACGATGGCGACCTGGCGTTCCTGCACGCTCACGTCGGGCGTACGCAGTTGCGGCTCCACCGCGCGCGGCGTTGGTAGGTTGCTGCGTGGCGCCGGCGCTTCCACAGTCACCACGGTGCGCTCGCGCACGGCGATGTCCTGCGGATCACGCGTGACCACGCGCACCTCGGTGCGGGGCACGCTGGTGGGCGGCACCACGAAATCGGATGTCGCCTGGGCCACGTCCGTCGCCTGGAGCGGCTGCTCCACCGCCGGTGTCGCTGGCGAGGGGGGCGCCGGCTGCGGTTCGCTGGGCGGCACGGGCGTGGAAGAGGGCTGCGGCGCGGATGCGGACGGCTCGCGCGCATCGGCTTCGGCCTGGGCCATCGCCTGGGCATTGGCCATTGCAGCCGCGATGGCGGCTTCAGCAGTGGCAGGTTCGGCTGCGGCAGGCTGGCCACCCTCTTCCTGTTGCGGGGTGCCACGGCCGACGAACGCGACCTGCACGCGGCCACTCTCACCGCCCTGCTCCGGCTCGCTCGGCGGCCGGATCAAGGCCACCCACAGCAGCAACAGTGCGAATATCAGATGCAGCAGCGCGCTGATCACCGCCGACGTCCATCGCATCCAGCGCTGATCGCGCGGCGCCGGATCCCAGCCCTGCCAGAGCAAGCGACGCATCGCCTGGACGAAACTCAGTTCGGGCAGGCGCCCGCCGTGCGGCACCGGCGCGCGCTGGGCCAGCTCGGCCAGCACTTCGCTGGCCCGGAACGGCCGCGGCAACGGCGACAACGCACGCAGCCACAGGCCCCACCCATAGGGGAGGCCCGTGGTTTTTTCAAGAAAGCGCGTGTCCGGCTGGCGTGCCAGCAGCCACTCGAGGATGTCGTCAGCCCGGCGCAGTGGCACGCAGCGGAATCAGGCTGCCGTGCCGCGGGGAATGTACGGCGCGTCGCCACTCTCGTGGTCGGTCGCGTCGCGCACCGCAGTGATGCCCGGCACCCGCCCCATCAGGGTCTTTTCAATCCCCTGCTTGAGCGTGACATCGGCCATGCCGCAGCCCTGGCAGCCGCCGCCGAAACGCAGCAACACCACGCCATCAGCGGAAACTTCCTGCACCGCGACTTTGCCACCGTGCGACGCCAGCTGCGGATTGACTTCGTTCTCGACCACCCAGCGCACGCGCTCGACCAGCGAGGAGCCTTCGGTCGGCGCCTCGCCCTTGATCTTGGGGGCCTTGATGGTCAACTGCTGGCTGCCGGTAGCACTGGTGACGAAATCGATCTCGGCGCCATCGACCCAGGCCACACTGGTGGCGGCCACATAGAGGGTGAAGCCATCGCAGTCCACCGCCCACTCGTCACCGAGCAGTTCACTGGGATCAGCGAACTCCAGGCGGGCATCGGCGCGCGGGGTACCCGCATCGACGGCGGTCAGGCGCACACCCATGCCGGGCACGGCCTCACGTTCGATCAGCTTGCGGAAATAGGATTGGGCAGTGTCGGATATCTGGATCATCGGGCTATTCTAGCCAATCCCTTGTGATGCGCTCATTCGGTTTATACACCGGACCGCGCATTGTTCAGTCATACAGATGTGGAGGAACCCATGGCCGACCTGATTCCGCTGGCGCACGCGCACTGCGTGCCGCGCAAAGGCAGCGACCACAAGCTCGGCACCGCCCGGGTCACCGAGCTGCTGGCCCAGGTGCCTGGCTGGGAGCTGGCCGAGGCCGGCCAGGCGCTGACCCGCACCTTCCGCTTCGATAACTACCACGGCACCATGGCCTTCGTGAACGCGCTGGCCTGGGTGGCCCATCGCGAAGACCACCACCCGGACCTTGGCGTGCATTACGACCGCGCCGTGGTGCGCTTCTCCACCCACGATGTGGGCGGCCTGAGCGAGAACGACTTCATCTGCGCGGCGAAAGCCTCGGCCCTGACGGAGTAAGCCCATGAAACTGCAGTACATCGCACTGTCCAGCCTTGCCCTGGCCGCCCTGGCCGGCTGTAACAAGACACCCGCCGAACCGGCTGCACCGGTCGCTGCGCCGACCGAAGTCGCCGCGGTCAAGACACCACCGCCGGAGTACCCGATCGAACTGGCCTGCCAGGGGATCGGCGGCACCAGCACCTTCAAGGTGACCATCGCCGCTGACGGCAAGCCCAGCCAGGTTCAGCTCGCCAGTGGCAGCGGCAATGCCCAGCTCGACGAGCAGGCGCAGAAGGCCGTACAGGCCTGGCAGTTCAAGGCGGCCACCCGCGCCGGGCAGACGGTCCCGACCACGATCCAGGTGCCGGTCAGCTTCAACCCGCCGCAGCCCAAGCCCGACCAGTGCTTCGCGGTTGAAGAACGGCTGCGTCGCGGCGGCTGATCGGCGCAGTGTGTTGAGGTCAGCCGCCGCAAACCTCGTGCTCCCTACTCCACGCCCCGGTGCCAATGCCCGGGGCGTGCTGCACTTCTACAAGGACGCGTTGGCGGATGCCTGATATTTCCAGTGAAAACCTGTGGATCGCCCTGGCGGTCACGTTGGCCGCCGGCCTGGCTACCGCGCTCGGCAGCCTCATGGTGCTGTTCTCCCGCCGGCCCAACCCGCGCCTGCTGGCGTTCGGCCTGGCCTTTGCCGGTGGGGCGATGGTCTTCGTCTCCCTGACCGAGATCCTCAACAAGGCGATCGATTCATTCACCCAGGCCTACGACGCCCGGCTGGGCTTCGCGTATGGCACCGCGGCCTTCCTGGTAGGCGTGCTGCTGATCGTGGTCATCGACCATCTGATCCCGAACCCGCACGAAAGCCTGGACAAGCAGGACCCTCTGTTCCGTGACAACAACAAGGCCTACATCAAGCGGGTCGGCCTGCTGACGGCGGTGGCGATCACCGCGCACAACTTCCCCGAGGGCCTGGCCACGTTCTTCGCCACGCTGGAAAGCCCGTCGGTGGGCATGCCGCTGGCCTTCGCCATCGCGATCCACAACATCCCCGAGGGCATCGCGATCGCGGTCCCGGTGTATTTCGCCACGCAGAACAAGTTCTACGCGTTCGGCGCCAGCCTGCTGTCCGGTCTGGCCGAGCCGATCGGCGCGGCGATCGGGTATGTCGCGCTGTCAGGTGTGCTCAACCACGCCACCTTCGGCTGGGTGTTCGGCATCATCTCCGGGGTGATGGTGTTCCTGGCCCTGGACGAACTGCTGCCGGCGGCCAAGCGCTACGCCAAGGGCCACGAGACCGTGTACGGCCTGGTGGCCGGGATGGGAAGCCTGGCGATCAGCCTGGTGCTGTTCAAGTGGTGATGGGCCGGTTCACTTCAACCGGTTGAGCACCTCGACCAGCTCCTCGGCCAGCGGTGCATTGATCAGGTACGGCGTCTTGCCCGCATCCAGCGCGAACTCCAGCGAGGCCGCGTGCAGGAACAGACGTTTCAGACCGATCTGCTCACGAAGCCGCTTGTTGACGTCCGGATCGCCGTATTTGTCGTCACCTGCGACGGGATGCCCCAGATGTTGGGCATGCACGCGGATCTGATGGGTGCGGCCGGTCTCGATGCGCACCTCGCAGTACGAATGCCCGCCCTTGCGCTCCAGCACCTTGAAGTGGCTGATCGACTCCTTGCCGATCGGATTGACCTGCACATGCCGCTCGCCGCCCTGGCGCAGGCCCACGTGCAGCGGGGCGTCCACGGTCATGGTGCCATCGGGCATGCGGCCGGCGAGCAGGGTCAGGTAGCGCTTGCGGATGCCGGCACCGTGGTCTTCCCGCAGCAGCGCCTGCAGCTCGCTCAGGGCCGAGCGCTTCTTGGCCACGATCAGCAGGCCCGAGGTATCGCGGTCCAGCCGGTGGACCAGCTCCAGGCTCTTGCCCGGGCGCAGCGCGCGCAGGGTTTCGATCGCGCCGAAGCTGATGCCGCTGCCGCCATGGCTGGCCACGCCCGACGGTTTGTTCAACGCCAGCAGCCGATCGTCTTCGAACACGATGGCATCTTCCAGCCGTTTCATGAATGCCGGGGGCGGACCTGCCTTGTCGCCCTCTTCGTTCAGACGGACAGGCGGAACCCGCACTTCGTCGCCGCCTTCGAGTTTGCGCTCGGCCTTGGCGCGGCCGCCGTTCACGCGGACCTGGCCACTGCGGACGAGCTTGTAGATCAGGCTGCGCGGTGCACCCTTGAGCTGGCCGAGCAGGAAGTTGTCCAGGCGTTGCCCGGCGCGGTCGGCCGGGACAGTGATGATACGTACGCTGGTCATGGCTTCAGCGGCTTTGGGGGTGGGCTCGGTAACGGTCATTGGCCTTTTATTCTGTTACACTCGGCGGGCGAGATAAGGGATTGATTTCGTTGGAAGTTGCTCTGGGCCAGAAGCCCGACTTCCCGCGATTCCGGCACAGTGCGCAGCCACCGCCCCCGGGGCGGCCATGTTAGCGGCTCACCGGCGGTCCCGGCCATCGCCGGATGTCTGACACGCATTCGCGCTGAACATGTCCCTGTGGCGCTCCAGCCTGGCTGAAAGCTGCCTCCGGCCCCGTTACACCCAAACCAAAACAAATGAAGCGCTCCCGCGGCCTGCCGTGGTGTTGTAGCGCTGGAAACCCAAACCGCCCTCCCCGCGCATGCGCGATGGGCGGTGAAGCGTGACCAGAAGCGAAACCCCATGGCGTTCCGCGCGGTAGCAGCGCGCGAGGAACGCAAGAATGAAGCGAATGCTGATCAATGCCACGCAGGCTGAAGAGCTGCGGGTAGCCATCGTGGATGGCCAGACGCTGTACGACATCGACATCGAACAGCCGTCCAAGGAACAGAAGAAGTCGAACATCTACAAGGGCCGCATCACGCGCCTTGAGCCTTCGCTGGAGGCCGCTTTCGTCGAATACGGCGGCGAGCGCCATGGCTTCCTGCCGCTGAAGGAAATCTCCCGCGATTACTTCCAGGCAGGCGTGGACCACAACAAGGCCGGCATCCGCGAGCTGCTGCGTGAAGGCCAGGAAGTCGTGGTCCAGGTTGACAAGGAAGAGCGCGGCAACAAGGGCGCTGCCCTGACCACGTTCATCTCGCTGGCCGGCCGCTACATGGTCCTGATGCCGAACTCGCCGAGCGCCGGTGGCGTCTCGCGTCGCATCGAAGGCGAAGACCGCGCCGCGCTGAAAGAAGCGCTGGACAAGCTGAACATCCCTGACGACATGGGCGTGATCATCCGCACCGCCGGCGTCGGCCGCGATGCCGAAGAGTTGCAGTGGGATCTGGATTACCTGCTGCAGGTCTGGAAGTCGATCGCCGAAGCGGCACTGACCAAGCCCGCCTCGTTCCTGATCTACCAGGAATCGCGCCTGATCGTGCGCGCCCTGCGTGACTACCTGCGCGCCGATGTCGGCGAGATCCTGGTGGACACCGAAGAGCTGTACGAGACCGCCCAGGAGTTCATGCAGCAGGTGATGCCGCAGACCCTGCGCAAGCTCAAGCATTACAAGGACGACATCCCGCTGTTCAACCGCTTCCAGATCGAATCGCAGATCGAAGGCGCGTATGAACGCAACGTCCGCCTGCCGTCGGGCGGCTCGATCGTGGTCGACCAGACCGAAGCGCTGACCGCCATCGACGTCAACTCCTCGCGCGCCACCAAGGGCAGCGACATCGAGGACACCGCCTTCCAGACCAACCTGGAAGCGGCCGAAGAAGTGGCCCGCCAGCTGCGCCTGCGCGATCTGGGTGGCCTGGTGGTCATCGATTTCNNCGCGCCACCAAGGGCAGCGACATCGAGGACACCGCCTTCCAGACCAACCTGGAAGCGGCCGAAGAAGTGGCCCGCCAGCTGCGCCTGCGCGATCTGGGTGGCCTGGTGGTCATCGATTTCATCGACATGGCCTCCAACAAGCACCAGCGCGAAGTCGAGAACCGCCTGCAGAACGCGCTCAAGTACGACCGTGCGCGCGTGCAGCTGGGCCGCATCTCGCGCTTCGGCCTGATGGAAATGAGCCGCCAGCGCCTGCGCCCGAGCCTGGGCGAATCCAGCCAGATCGTCTGCCCGCGTTGCGACGGCCATGGCCGGATGCGCAGCGTCGAGTCGCTGTCGCTGTCCATCATCCGCGTGGCGGAAGAGCATGCGATGAAGGAGAACACCGGGCAGGTGCTGGTCCAGGCCCCGGTCGAGATCGCCAATTACCTGCTCAACGAAAAGCGCAGCGCGCTGCGCGAGATCGAGCAGCGTCATGACGCGCCGATCGTGATCGTCGCCGACGAGCAGCTGCACACCCCGCATTACGAAGTGACCCGCCTGCGTGAGAACGAGCTGGGCGAAGAAAGCGGCAAGCCGAGCTACCAGCGCGGTACCCCGCGCAAGCTGCCGGTGCATGCACTGACCAAGGCCCAGCTGAACATCCCGGTCGCCCCGGTGGTGACCCAGGTCAAGCACAGCCAGCCGGCCCCGGTGCGCGAAGCGCCGGAACCCGAAGCCGCACCGGCCCCGGTCGCCGCCCCCGTTGCCGCCCCGGCGGCAACCGGCGTGGTGGGTTGGCTCAAGCGCATCTTCGGTGGCGAACCGGCCCCGGCCGCCGCACCGCAGCCGAGCAACCGCTCGGCCCAGGATGGCAACCGCAACGGTCGCAACAAGGACCGCAACGGCAAGGACCGCAACGGCCGCCGCGATGAGCGTGGCGAGCGTGGTGGAAACGGCAATTCGCAGGCGCAGGGCCGTGGCAAGGACCGCGGTGAGCGTGGCGAACGCGGCCCGAAGGGTGAGCGTCGTGACGAGCGCCGCCAGGACACCGCCGCACCGGCCAATGGCAATGCAGCACAGGTGCAGGCACCCGGCCAGGGCAAGCCGCGCAACGAGCAGCAGCCGGCCAAGCCACGCAATGAATCGCGCAATGACCAGCAGCAGCCGAAGCTGAAGCAGAAGCAGGGCCAGAACGGCCAGGCCAAACCGCAGCAGAACGACGGCGACAAGCCAGCCATGAGCGAGAAGCCCGCGCGCCAGCCGCAGGCCGATGCATCGAAGCCGACCCCCGCTGCACCGGTCGCTGCCGACGCCGCCGTGATCGCCGCGGCGGCCGTGGTGACCACCGATGCCGCCGCACCGGCCGCCCACGTTCAGGAAACGGCCAAGGCCGCCCCGGCCGAGGATGCACAGCGGAGCGACACCGACGCCACCGAACAGGGTGACGCGCCAGCCAATGCTGAAGACGGTACCGGCGAAGGCGCTTCACGCCGTCGTCGCGGTCGTCGCGGCGGCCGTCGTCGTCGTCGTGGCAATGGCGAGCAGGCTGCCGGCAGCGATGGCCTGAACGGTGATGACAACGGTCTGGATGACGAGGGCGACGACCAGGACGGCGATCAGGACGGCGGCAACGCTGCCCCGGCCGAGCGTCAGGTCGCCAACCATGGTCAGCCGCAGCCGGAATTCGAGTTTGACGACGAATCCAGCAACGCGCCGGCCGCTACCCCTGCACCGGTCCAGGCCCCGCGCCCGGCCCCGGTGGCGGCAGTTGCTGCCGCCGCTCCGGTCGCCGTGGTCAGCAGCCCGGTCGTGACCGCCGGTCATGCCGAGCCGGCCC
This sequence comes from Stenotrophomonas maltophilia, assembly GCA_002363385.1. GTDB lineage: Bacteria > Pseudomonadota > Gammaproteobacteria > Xanthomonadales > Xanthomonadaceae > Stenotrophomonas > Stenotrophomonas maltophilia_AN. The sequence continues at coordinate 1,395,928 of DEVL01000003.1, read as the reverse complement.
CGGCCCCGGTGCCTGCACCGGCGGCCGAGAAGGTCCCGACCCCGGTCGTTGAGAAGGCGGCTGCTCCGGCTGTCGAGCCGGTCGCTGAGAAGGCCCCGGCCTCCTACAACGACCCGGTGCCGTTCGTGGAAAGCCCGAAGCCGGCTCCGGCGGCGGCTCCGGTTGCTGCTCCGGCTCCGGTTGCTGCTCCGGCTCCGGTTGCTGCTCCGGTAGCTCCGGCTCCGGTTGCTGCTCCGGTAGCTCCGGCTCCGGTCGCGGCTCCGGTCGCCGCTCCGGTGGCTCCGGCCCCGGTCGCTGCTCCGGCCGCCCCGGCTCCGGTTGCTGCTCCGGTAGCTCCGGCTCCGGTAGTTGCACCGGCTGCTCCGGCGGCGACCGCCCCGGCCCCGGTTGCTGCACCGGTGGCTCCCGTCGTTGAGACCGCCCCGCAGGAAGTGAAGGAGCCGACCGTCGCACCGGTGCAGACCAGCATGCTGGATGCCGTCGATGCGACCCAGGCCCCGGCACAGCCGACAGCGCCGCAGGCCCGCACCGAATCGGCCCCGGCCGGCCCGGTCGTGCACAACGGTCAGCTGTTCGGTTCGGCCGCCAGCGAAACCCCGGCCGCGACCAACGCCGCCGAACAGGCCGCGCAGGCCGAAGCCCGCGAGGACATCCCCACCGATGCCCCGCAGGCCGAGGAAGGCGACAAGGCCGACCAGGAAAAGAAAGACACGCTCTGATCCTGAGTGAGTGACGCAACAAACAGACAGCGGCCTTCGGGCCGCTGTCTGCGTTTGGGGGGGGTGGATGGCGCAGGCAGCGGCGTGCGTCAGGCGGTCATGAGGGCGGCACTGAGAGCAATCCACGCATGGCGTGGATCTACACAGGCCATCGAATGCAACGAGGGTAGACCCACGCCATGCGTGGATGCGGCCGTTTGCGTGCTACGCCGTCACCGACGACGCTGCGCGCACCTCAGGGCGTCGTCGCGCCGGCGTTTCCGGTGGCCGGCGCGAACTGCAGCCGGGTCCACACGCCGTAATGATCCGAGGCCCAGCGGCCATCGGCGTACGGCTGGTCGAACAGGATCTTCGCCTCACGGGCAAGCAGTCGATCCTGCTGGAAGAAGATATGGTCGATTCGCGAAGGTGCGTCGTAGTAATGCCGGTTCAACGTACTGACCTGCGCCAGTTCGTTGTTGACGTGCACGCTGCCGTAGCTGTCGCCATAGTGGTTGCGCAACGCGCTCAGATCACCGGCATCCACCAGTGCATTGAAGTCCCCCGCCACGACCACCGGCGCGTCGCCTGCGCTCTGCGCGATGAAGGCCAGCAGATCCGCCACCTGTTCTCCACGGATGCGGCTGCCCACCTCGTCCGAACGTTCGTTCAAGTGCGTGGCATACACATTGACCGGGCGACCGTCCACATCGATGCGCAGATGCGCCACGGTGCGGTAGTCGCCCAGCGGCGCCAGCAGGTGGTCGTTGCGCGACAGCACCGGCCGACGGGTCAGCAACGCATTGCCATAGCGCTTGAAACGCCCCGGCGGATCGGTGGACACGAACTGATAGTCGTAGCCCAGCTTGCGCGCCAGCCAGGCGGCCTGGTTGCGCACGTGGGGCTTCTGGATCACCTCCTGCAGGGCGATCGCGTCGGGCTTGAGTGCCTGCAGCTCGCGCAGGATCACCTTGCGTCGGGCCGGCCAGTCTTCGCGGTCATGGTGCAGGTTGAAGGTGACCATGGTCATCTCCTGCCCCGCCCCGGCGTTCTGCGCGAGCGCTACCAGCGGCGCCAATGCCAGCGCCGCGACCAGCAGGCCGCGCATCATCTTCGTCATCTGCCGCATCAAGGCGCCTTGCGTTCGGCCCGGCGTACCGACGCCGGAATCTCGATCTCGACCTTGGCCGGCACCTGCATCACGCGCAGCTCGCCGCCCACCCATTCCGCCGGCTCACCATTGACGGTGGTGGCGCCCGGCTCGCCGCTGTACGGCCACGGCAACACCACGCCGCCCGCCGGCGGAATCAAACCGGCCGACACAGTGAGGGTGAGCTGCTTGTCGTTGCGGATCAGCGCGTAGTTGAGCTGCCCGTTCGGGGTGCGCAGGCCCTGCACGCCGACGCCCTTGCCTTCCAGCCAGCGCGAGGGCACGCCGGCAGCCAGCACCAGGCTGTCGTCGATGTCGCGGCTGTAGGCGAACATGTCCAACGCCGAACGGACGAAATCCGAGGCTACCCACGCGTGCGGCAGGTCACCCAGGAAGAACGGTTTGCGCGGCGTGCGCGAAACGACTTCAGCCCACTGGTTCCAAGGCTGCGGTGCGCGGTCCTTGAAGAAGAACTCGGTTGCCTGCCAGGCGCGGTCACGCCAGCCCAGACGGACGAACGCAGCCACGTTGCGCCACTCGTACGGGGTGTAGTCCTTCCACTCGCGCTTGCCGTCGCGGCGCGCTTCGAACTCGCTCCAGTAGCGCTCGAAGGTGTTGTTCAAGTACGGCTGCGGCAGGCGGCCCTGCTCACCGGCCGGCGCCAGTGCGATGGTGGTCGAGGTGGCGTCGAAATCACCCAGCTCGGCCGAACCAGGCAGGTAGTCGATCTTGTGCTGCGCGGTCGCGGCCAGCAACGATGCCTGCAGGTCATCGCGGAACTGATCGCGCGACTCGCTGATCTGCATCGCTTCTGCCTTGCCGAGCGTGCTGGCGATGATCGCCGCGTCCTTGTAGCCACGCAACGCCCAGAAATTGTCCCAGTACGAATGCATCGGCTTGGCCGAATAGCCCTCGTGGCTGATCGAGACCGGCATCATTCCGTAGAAGGCCGGGTTGCGCGCGCGGTTCTCTTCGGTGCGCTCGCTCAGGCGCAGCTGCTCCATGTACTGGTAGGCGCCCTGCACGTGCGGCCACATCACCTCCAAGAAGGTGGTGTCACCGGTGTAGCGCCAGTATTCGGCAATGTTGAAGATCAGTTCGCCGTGGCTGTCGTTCTCCGGCACCGGGTCGCTGCCACGCGAATCCACGCAGCACGGCACTTTGCCGTTGTCGAACTGGTAGGGCGCATACCAGTTCACGTACTGACGCACCGCATCGCTGCGGCCCATGCGCAGCAGCCCTTCGGAAATCATTGCGCCATCGCGGATCCAGCTGCGCGAATACGAACGCGTGCCCGGCTGCAGGCTGGGGCCGATGCGCGAGATCAGCATGTGCGCCAGCGCGGTGCGCAGCGTATCGGCCAGGGGCTTGCCAGCCGCAGGCACCTGCAGCGTCACCTGGTCCAGCTTGGTGCGCCACATCGAGGCGACCTGCTGTTGCGCCTTGGCCGCATCGAAGGCCTTGGGCATGGTCCAGGCGCCGGTCTGCGGCAGCACGATGGCCACCTCGCGGCTCTGGCCCGGCTCCAGCTTCCAGCGGTACAGAAGTGCACCGGAGGCCAGCCCGGTACTGTCCTTCACTTCGGTGGTGCCCGGCAGCTTGCCGCTGGCCAGGTGGACCACATCCAGCTTGCTGTCGAACGCCGTGGCAAACGCCGCATCCGGCGCCTGCGCGGGGTACAGGCGAGGCGTGCCGTTGACGTCGACGTGGGTGGGGTCAACCGACAGGTTGTCGATCCGGCTCACGCCGCCGACGGTATTGAGGAACTGGGTCGGCGGATTCACCTGCCATGGGCGCACGGCCAGGGCCAGGGTGTACTCGTGGGCGACCTTGTCCGGGTTGCGCAGGGTGTAACGACCGACCAGCTGCGCGTTGTCCGGCGTGCCCTGCACGAAGCCGGTCACCTGCAGGCCCGCCTTGTCGTGGGTCCAGCCGACGTTGGCGATCGGCAGGTTATCGTCCTGCAGCGATTGGCTGGTTTTGACGTCGGCCCAGCTCAGCAGCTTGTTGTCGACCAGCACGAACGGCTCCACGCTGAAGCTCGATTTGGCCACTTCCAACGCGCCATCCTCACCGATCAGGGCCTGCTCACGGCCGCCATCCAGTCCGAGCAGTGTCCAGTACGGCTGCTCGCCGGTGAAACCACGCGGCACCGAGCCGCGCGGCAGGTCGGCACCGACCGAACGGACGAAGTCATTCGGGGTCGCGGCGAACTCGAGCGGCTTGAGCGTGATGTCACGGATACCGTAGCGCCAGCTCGGGCCGCCCTTGAGGTCGAAGCGCAGATAGCGCGCTTCGGTATCGGGCAGGGCCAGCCAGTCGCGGGCACCACCACCGGCAGTCACGTCGCGCAACGTCGTCCAGGTGCGCCCATCAGCCGAAGAGCGCACCTCATAGCGCGTGGCCTCCAGCCCAGGCAGCCATTCGATCACTGCCCCGCCAAACTCACGCACCTTGTGCAGGTCCAGGCTGATGGTCTGCTCGGCTACGCCGCCACTGATCCAGACCGTATCCGGCTTGCCATCGACGATGCGGTTCTGCAGCGCGGTGGCGGTATCGGCGATCACCGACGGGCTCAGCGAGGAGGTGTCAGCGGCGGGCAAGCCCTGCAGCGTCAGCCGGTCGAAACAGACCGTGCCCTTGCCGCCGACCTTGCTGTAGATCGTGAACTCCACGGCCGCGCTGCGCTTGAGCGTCTTGTCGGTCTCCGGGCCCCAGGCCTTGTCGATCTGGCGCTTGCGGTATTGCACCGGCGTCCAGGTTTTAGGGAAGGCATAGCCGGGGCGGTTGACCCACCACACGTTGTCGCCGCTGGCATCGATGAGCTTGAACTGCAGGTCGTTGGCCGGCGAGTCGCCGCGCAGCTGGAAGCCGAACTGGTAGTTCTCCGGGTACTGGATGCCGAGCTCGCGCCGGATGCCGACATAGCCGGACACGTTGTGGAAGTCGTAATCCACGCACAGCGCGCGGCCACCGCCACTACCGGCCACGCTGCGCAGCGAGCCGCTGACCTGGTCGGAGACGACCAGCTTCCACGGGGTCATGTCATCGAAGCTGTCCAGCACCTTGGGCGCGGGCAACACCGGCGTCGCCGGCGGTGCGGCTGAGGCCGCCAGTGACCAGACCAGACCCAGACCCACCGCGACGACGGCATGCTTCACCCTTTGACACTCCCCAGCAACAGACCTTGGATGTAATAACGCTGCAATGCCAGGAACAGCAGCAGCACGGGAACCACCGTGACCACCGCGCCGGCCATCATCATTTCAACGTCCATGATGTGCTCGCGCGAGAGCGTGGCCAGGGCCACCGGGAGAGTGTAGTGCTCCTGGTCGGTCAACACGATCAAGGGCCACATGAAATCGTTCCAAGCGGCCATGAAGGTGAAGATCGACAGGGTCACCAGCACCGGCTTGAGCATCGGCAGCACGATCTGGAAGAAGATCCGCAGCTCCCCTGCCCCGTCGATGCGGGCCGCTTCCAGCAGCTCGTCCGGGATCGAACGGGCGTACTGGCGGACCAGGAAGATGCCGAACACGGTGGCCAGCGCCGGCACGATCACGCCACCGAAGTTGTTGACCAGGCCCAGCTGCTTCATCAGCAGGAACAGCGGCAGCATCGCCACCTGCGCGGGGATCACCAGCGCGGCCAGCAGCAGCTGGAAGATGCGCTCGCGCCCAGCGAAGCGGAGCTTGGCGAAGGCGTAGCCGGCCATCGTGTTGAGCAGCAGCGAACCGAAGGTGATCGCCAGCGACACCATCAGGCTGTTGACGAAGTTGTTGGCCATGCCGGTGCGCGCGAACAACTCATGGTAGTTCGCGGTGGTCAGCGAGGACGGCAGCAGCGGCGGTGGGAAATGCGCCGCCTCGCCGGTCGGCATGAACGACACCGACACCATCCACAACAACGGCGCCAGGCTCAGGACAGCGAGCACCAGCAGGCCGCCATTGACCCACCAGGCATGCCAGCGCGATTGACCGATTTCACGACTCATACCAACTGCCTCTTGCGGCCGAAACGCAGCATGATGCTGGTCACGCCCAGGATGATCAGGAACAGCAGGAACGCCACCGCGGAGGCGCGACCCAGGTTCCACCACTTGAAGCCTTCTTCAAACATGAAATACAGCACGCTGACGGTGCTCTGCAGTGGGTCGCCACGCGTCATCACGTAAGGCTCTGCGAACAGCTGGAAGTAGCCGGACACGGTAATCACGCCCACCACCAGCAGTACCGGGCCAAGCATCGGCAGGGTGATGTGCAGGAACTGCTTCCAGCGCGAGGCGCCATCGATGCGGGCGGCCTCATACAGGTCATGCGGGATCGCCTGCAGGCCGGCCAGGAAGATCACCATGTTGTAGCCGAAGTTCTTCCACACCGCGAACAGCATGATGGTCGGCATCGCCCAGTTCGGGTCGCCCAGCCAGTCGATCGGGCTGATGCCCAGATGGCCCAGGCCGTAGTTCACCAGGCCGTAGCTGGTGTGGAACAGGTAACGCCAGATCACCGCCACCGCCACCAGAGTGGTCACCACCGGGGCGAACAGCGCGGTACGGAACAGCGCCTTGAAGCGCGCGGCCGGGGCGTTGAGCAGGATCGCCGCACCCAGCGATACCGCGATCGACAGCGGCACGCCGACGATCACGAAATAGGTCGTGTTCCACAGCGACTTCCAGAACATCGGGGTCTGCAGCAGATCGATGTAATTGCCCAGGCCGACGAAGCGCAGGTTGTCACCGTCGGCCAGTGCGTACAGGTCGAAATCGGTGATGCTCAGCGCCAGCGCCGAGAACACCGGCAGGCCGAAGAACACTGCGATGACCAGGATGGCCGGACCGGCGAACATCCAGCCGGCAAGCGAACGCTGCTTCATGGTGCCGCCTCCGTGGCCACGGCACTGGAGTGCGCCGGGTCGCTCGCCCCGGAGGATTCCTGCCGGTGCTGCTCATGCATCCAGCGGCGTTTGGCGAGGACCTTGTCCACGCGTTCGTCCAGCTCTTTCACTGCTTGATCCTGGTCTAGGCCACCACGCACCACCTGTTCGGTGGTGATCCGCATTTCCTGGGCGATCCGCTCCCACTCCAGCACCTTCGGGGTCGGCTTGACCCGCTCGAGCTGGTCGCGGAACGGCTGCGCCAATGGGTCGTTGGCCAGCGAGGGATATTCCCAGGTGCTGCGGCGCGGCGGCAGGTCGCCGATGATGGAATGGAAGCGCTCCTGGATCGCCGGACGCGACAGGAATTCGATCAGCTTCCACGAGGCTTCTTTCTGCTTCGAATCACGGAAGATCACCAGGCTGGTCCCGCCGGCGATGCCCGCACCCGGGCCATCCGGACCCGGCAGTGCGGCGGTGCCCCACTGCCCTTCCAGTTCCTTCGGCTGCAGCTTCTTGAACTCGCGGATGTTCCAGGGGCCGGACACGTAGAACACGTTGAAGCCGCGGAAGAACTCGTCCCAGACGTTGGAGATCTGCGTCTCGGACATGCGCGGGGCCCAGCCCTGCGCGAACATGTTCTCGTAGAAGCCCAGCGTCTTGCGGAAGCCCGGACTGCTGAAGTTGCCACGGGTGTCTTCATCGCGCAGCAGCGGATCGGGCTGCTGCAGCGCGAAGGACAGCTGCTGCTCGAATTCATTGATCGGCATCAGCACCGCGTAGCGGTTGGCGCCCTGCATCGTCTTGATCGCCGCCATCATCTCGTTCCACTCGTCCCAGGTGCGGGGCGGGTGGTCGTAGCCGGCCTTGGCGAGCATGTCCTTGCGGTAATACAGCAGGCGCGTATCCACGTACCACGGCACCCCGACCAGTTCGTCGTGGATGACGTTGGTATCCCAGATGCCCTGGAAATAATCGGCCGGGTCCACCACCTTGGACTGCGCAACGTAGGGCTGCAGCGGGGTCAGGGTGTTGAGTTCGGCGAACTCGGGGATCCACGTATTGCCCAGCTGGCACACGTCCGGCAGCCCTTCGGCGGCGAACGCGGTCAGCAGCTTTTCATGCGCGGCCGTCCACGGGATGTTCTGCACATCGACATGGATGCCGGGATTTTCCGCCTCGAACTCACGGACCAGGCCGGTGACGACTTCGGCCTCGCGGCCCATCGCCCAGAAACGTACGGTGACCCCTTCCGGTTCTTTCCGGCAGGCACTCAACAACAGGCTGCCGGCAATCAGCAGCAACAGACTCAACCCCAGCTTCGGGCGCGACGACAATGGCACTGCTTACTTCCCCTGCTGCTGGTTGCGGTTCGAATTGGAATTGTTTTTCTGTTCCTGCGCCGCGGCCGCACGCGATTCGGCGATGCCGACCGAGCGGGCCGAGGCCGCCTTTTCATCTTTCTGCAGTTCCATCGGCTGATCCTCGCCTTCCGGCGTCAGCCAGCCACCGGTGAAACCGGCGCGTTCCAGGCCCTTGCGGATGTGCGGATTCTTCTTCATCACATCCCAGACGAAATCATTGCGGTAGTTGGCAATCATGGTCAGGATCGGGCCCTGATCGATACCGATGTAATCGCTGGCTACCCAGCCGCGATCCGGCACCAGGCGACCGGTCTTGATCGGGATGTCGTAGTTGAAACTCGGGTTGAACGAGTCCAGGAAGCCGTAGCTGGAATAGATGTAATCGCCGTAGCGCTTGTGCATTTCCACCGCGGCCGGAATGACTTCTTCCGGTGCGAACACGATCGAGGAGATCGCCGCGGTCGGCGCGATGGTGCCGTCATCGAAGTTCTCGCGCAGGCCGGCGCCGCGCGAGGAGTAATGGCGGAACTGGCGCTGCTCGCCACGGTATTCCTGGGTGGTGTTCTGCGGGCCATCGCTGGCGGTCAGGCCCCACACGTTCTGGCCGTAATCCTTCCAGTTCATCGGGTTGGCGATCGCGTACTCACGCTGCGCCAGGGCGGCCGACCGGCTGTTGAGGAAGTAGGTGCTGCCCCGCTCGCGCATGTAGGCATCCTGGATGTCGCGGAAGTCCACCCACACATGCGTGTACTGGTGGCCGAACAGCGGCCCGAAGGACAGGTACTCCTGGCCCTGGTAGACGCCCCAGTCGTTGTCGTAGGTGCGCGTCCAGACCGTCCAGGCGTCCGGGCTGACCGGGTGGGTCGGCGAGCCGAGCGCGAGGATGTAGACCATCATCGCTTCGTTGTAGCCCATCCAGTCGTGGTCAATGAAGCCGCTCTCCGGGAACCAGCCCATCGAGATCAGCGGCGCGCGCTGCTGCAGCCACGGCCAGTCCACACGCTTGTAGAGCGTATCGGCGATCTCGCGGATCTCTTTTTCGCGCGCGTCGTCACCGTCGTAATAGGACTGCGCGAACAGCACGCCCATCATCAGCAGTGCGGTATCCACGCTGGACAGTTCCACCCAGCTGTCGTAACGGCGGCCTTCCTGCATGTCCAGGAAGTGGTAGTAGAACCCCTTGTAACCGCCCTTGCCGGTGCGCTGCGGGCCCATCGGCAGGTCACGGAAGAACTTCAGCGTCAGCAGGGTCCGGTCGATCGCCTGATTGCGGCTGACCCAGCCGTTCTCGATGCCGATCGGATAGGCGGTCAGCGCGTAGCCGACCGAAGCGATGCTGGCGAACGGACGCGACGGGTAACGGTCCGGGCTGAGCCCGTTCACTTCGTTGGTGGTATCCCAGAAGAACTGGAAGGTACGACGCTCGATATCGTCGAACAGCGGCGGCAGCTCCGGCTTCATCGGCCGCGGCGGTACGTCGGCCTCGACCAGGATCACCGGCGGCTTGGGCTTGGCGGGCTCCTGCTGGGCCTGCGGCTGGCAGGCAACGGCGGCGAGACTGATCGTCGCAGCGGTCAACAGGTGGCGTGCCTGCATGGGCCAACTCCTTGTGCGTTGTTCGTGACTGGGAAGCATAACGTCCAATGACCTGAAATCGTTTACAGAACGCGTCCTAAAAAAACCACGCAGGCGTGGTCCAAAGCCGCGGGTCATTGCCCAGGCCGCTGCCACCCTCCGTGGCACCGGCCTGGACAATGGACTGGCCCGAAGGCCAGCCATTGCCATGAAACCGGCCCCGTCCGAAGACGGGGCCGTGTGCTGCATCAGAAGCGGAAGCCCACTTCGGCCTTCACCTGGCGCGGCGTACCGACGATATCGCCGGTCTCGTTGTAGCTGGCCTGCAGCTTGCCGTTGCTCTTGACGTAGTTGTACGTGGCGAAGTTGTCGAAGTTGAAGACGTTGATGATGTCCAGACGCGCGTACAGCTCGGTATCGCCGGCCATCTTGAACGTCTTCGTCGCCTGCAGATCGACCGAACGGTAGCCGAAGATCTTGCCACCCAGCAGGAACTTGCCATTGGCATTGGGCACCGCGGCCTGCGGGGTCGGCAGGTCGTAGCCACTGGCCTGCGGCACCGGGTACCAGTCGTTGACGGCGGTCGGGGTGGCCAGGGTGACCTTGCCACCGAAGGTGATGCCCCAGAAGCCCGCGTACGAACCGGTGACCACCAGGCGGTGGCGCGGCGCGCCGTTGGAACGGATGGTCGGGTAGTCCTCGATCAGGCCGCGGTCGAACGCGTACTTCTCGTTGATGTCGCGGTTGTGGCGCGCGGTGGTCCAGGTGTAGGCCACCGAGGTGCCCCAGCCGCTTTCCTGGGTGAACGGCTTCTGCGCCGACAGCAGGACCTGGGTCGCACGGGTCTTGATACCCTGCTGGCCGATGATCAGGCTGCCGAAGCCCGGCACGTTGCAGCTCCAGGCCTGGCTCAGGCCCGGGTCGGTGCCACCGCACAGGCGCGGGTCATCGAAGAACTGGCCGGTCGGGTAACGGTTGCCCAAGGTGAAGGCGAAGCCGTCGTAGCTCAGGGTGCGGGAAATGGTGGCATCGGTCAGCCACTCACCGACCTGGTTGCTCATGCCGAAGCTGAACTGATCCGAGTACGGCACCTTGAGGTTGTTGTTCAGCAGATCGACTTCCAGACCGGCATTGCTGGTCGAGCCGACCAGGGTCTGCAGGTTGCCGATCCCGTTGAGCAGGTTCGGGTTCCAGTCATAGCAGGCGGCCTGACCGTTGATGCAGGTACCGGTCGACGGATTGCGGAAATAGATGGTCGGCTGCGGCAGGGCCAGCTTGGTGGTTTCCAGCTGCAGGTTGTCGAACAGGTCGCGGTCGTACGAACGGCCGGCACCACCATGGAACACGTGCTGCTCGTCGGCGTTGATGTCATACGAGAAGCCCAGGCGCGGCTGCCAGGCATCCTTGAACGCCTTGCGGTTGCGGCCAGTGCTGATGTAATCGCCGATGTTCAGGCCACCCAGCGCCAGCGAATCGGCGTAGGTCTGGCCAGCGGCCGCACGCGGATCCTGCGAGTAGATCGCGTCGACCACCTGCTGCGGGGTCACGAAGTCCAGGTAGGACGGGGTCTTTTCGTAGTCCCAACGCAGGCCGAGATTCAGCTGCAGATGGTCGTTGACCTGCCAGTCGTCCTGGATGAACAGGCCGATCTGCTTGGACTTCGAACGCACTTCGCCCGACACGCCCGACACGCCGGTCACCGGCTTGACGAACTGCGCCTTGTACGGGATGGAATCCGGGAAGTCCGGATCGCCCAGGCTGTAGGTGAAGGTCGGATTGATCTGCGCCGCATCGGATGCGTACAGGTCGATCTGCTTGTACTTGGCGCCCATCTTGATGGTGTGATCGCCGGCCCACTGGATGCCATCCAGGGTCAGGTTGTCTTCGATCGACCAGCCCTTCTGGCCCTTCACCTGCGAATCCAGTGCCGATGCGCCACCGATCTTCACCACGGTGCGGTCTTCGGTGCCGTCCGGTGCGGTGTAGGTGATGCCGTTGGCCAGGGTCAGCGGGGTCGGGTTGTTGAACGAATCTTCGTGGGTGACCATCAGTTCGTTGTAGTAACGCTCGCCGCTGTGGTTCCAGCGCAGGGCGTAACGACGGTCGGTGTTGACCACTTCACGACCGGCTTCCGGCGCGGTCTGGCCGCTGAACTGCGACTGGGTTTCATCGCGGTCCTGGAAGGTCAGCTCGATGCGATCGTTGTCGGTCGGCTCGAAGTCGACCTTGGCGAAGATCAGATCCTGCTGGAACGGCTGGCTGGCCGGACCGAGGCCGGCGGCGCCTTCCGGCGGCAGCAGCGCGGCAGCAGGGCCGACCGCGCCGTCAGGCGCGATGGTGACCGGCAGGTCGAAGCGCTTGGCTTCATAGGTCACGAAGAAGTGGGCTTTGTCCTGGATGATCGGACCACCCAATGCAAACCCGTATTCCTTCTCGGCCGATGCCTCTTTGGTCTGGCCAGCCTGACGCTCGGCCGGGGTCTTGGCGCGCATGTCTTCGTTGGTATAACGGTAGAAGGTTTCACCCTTGAACTCGTTGGTACCGGACTTGGTGGCCGCGGTCACGGCCGCGCTCGACACCTGGCCGTACTCGGCCTTGTAGTTGCCGCTGATGACCTTGTATTCGCCAATCGCCAGCTGCGGGAACGGGTTGCCGGCGCTGCCGGACTGGCCGGCCACGCCGCCGCCCTTGACGTAGCTCTTCTGGCCCACGCCGTCGATGTAGACGTTGGTGCCATCGGAGTTGGTGGCACCGCCACGCAGCGAGGTGTTGCCCTTGGCATCACGGGTGAAGATCAGGCCCGGCACCGCGTCGGCGAACTCCAGGAAGTTGCGCGACACCTGCGGGGTGGTCTGGATCTGCTGCAGGCTGACGGTCTTGCCCACTTCGGAGGTACGCACTTCCTGCAGCAGGGTCGGCGCAATGACGTTGACCGTGTCCAGGTTGGTGGCGTTGGCGGTGCCGCCGTTGGCCGGCGCGCCGCTGAAGTTCAGGGTCGCGGCCGAGGCCACGGTGACCGTCACCTTCTGGGTCTGGCCATTGGCCACGACATCGTAGGTGCCCGGATCCAGGCCCATCAGCGAGTAGCTGCCATCGGCACGGGTGGTGGCGCGGCGCACGGTACCGCTGGCCACGTTGGTCGCGGTGACCTCGGTGCCGGCGGCGGTATCAGCGACCTGGCCGCGCAGCGACGAGGTGGCCGACTGCGCCATGACGCTCGGGGCGGCGCCCAGCATCAGGCAGGTGACCAGCGCGCTGGCCAACAGGCTGCGTGCGGGCGCGCGATTGCGGTGATTGGAATACGTCATGTAACTCTCCGGGTGGTGGTGGCCGTCTTTGCGGCCCCTGTCGTTTTATGTGGTGCGTTTTTTTAGGGCGTCACGACCAACGGTCGTGACCTACTGCTCGGGTCTGGCTTTGCTCGAATCACGCACGATCAGGGTCGGCACGAGCGTCTGCTTGTCGCCAGCCCCTTCTGTGTTGTTGCCATCCATCAACTGCAACAGGCGCGTTGCGGCCTTATCGCCGAGGTCGGCGATACTCACCTGCATCGTTGTCAACGATGGGTGAACGAAACGTGCCAGCGGAATGTCATCGAAACCCGCCAACGCGACATCGAGCGGCACCCGGATCCCTGCCTGCGCGAACGCATACAGACACCCCAGCGCCATCATGTCGTTGGCGGCGAACACCGCATCGGGCAGCGTGCCGGCTGCCAGCAACTCCTGTCCGGCGCGATGGCCGGAAGCTTCGTCAAAGTCACCGGGCAACTCGATTCCTTCGGCAGCATCGCCAAAGGCCGCCAGCGCATCGCGGAAACCGCGCAGGCGCTCACGGGCGTCGTAGTTGAGGTCCGGACCGGAAATGAAAGCGATGCGCCGATGCCCGACGTCCAGCAGGTGGCGGGTCATGGTCATCGCACCGGCATGGTCATCGATGCTCAGCACCGGATGATCCTGCTCGGGCAGATAGGTATTGATCAGCACCGTCGGCAACGATTGCGGCAGGTTGTCGGTCAGGAAGCCCGGGCTCTCGGCATACGGCGAAAGCACCAGCAACCCATCGACACGACCGCGCATGGCACGCAGGGCCGCGCCCTGCTGCTCCTGGTCACCGTGGTAACTGGACACGAGCAGATGCTGGCGACGCTCGCGGGCCACCCCATCGATGCCGCGCATCAGTTCGGAGAAGAATTCGCCATAGAGATCGGGCAACACCACGCCAATGGTGTTGGTCCGCCGGCTGCTCAGGCTCCGGGCCGCTGCGTGCGGGGTGTAGCGCAGACGCGCCGCCACCTCCAGCACCAGCTTGCGCACGGGCTCGGCAACATTTTCATGGCCATTGAGTGCGCGCGAGACCGTGGCAACAGAGACACGGGCTTCACGGGCGACATCTTTGATAGTGATCGCTGCCTTGTTCACTTCGCCGCCCTCCACGGCTTAGAGATCTGGGCTTGGCGCGGAATGTAAGCGTTTTCAAACCCGGATGTAAACACTACGTTAGCCTCATGTCGTACGGCGGTAACCAAAAGCTGTCCATGGCTGCCGCTCGGGGGACTGACCAGGACAAGGCGGGACAAGGGTTTCAGCGGTTTTTGACCGGTGTCTCGGCACGAATGGACAATGCGTGGATATCGGTCTCCATCATCGTGCCCAAGGCCGCATAGACGGCACGATGGCGCGCCAACGGGAGCTTTCCTTCGAATGCTGCGCTGACCACGTGCACCTTGAAGTGCCCCCGGCCATCGCGCGCGCCCTCGTGGCCGGCATGCCGATGACTGTCGTCCTTGACCTCCAGCAGCTCCGGATCCAGCGCCTGCTGCAGGGCCTGGCGGATGCGCTCGACCCGGTTCATGGCAGGACCTTGCGGAACGGACGCACCTGGACGCGCACGTAGACGCCCGCCTCTACATAAGGATCGGCGGCGGCCCAGTCCTGGGCGTGGGTGAGCGAATCGAACGCAGCGATCACCACGCTGCCGCTGAAGCCGGCCGGGCCGGGGTCTTCGCTGTCGATGGCCGGGCACGGGCCGGCCAGCAGCAGCCGACCTTCGTCCTGCAGCGCCTGCAGCCGGGCCAGATGGGCCGGGCGCGACGCCAGACGGGCGGCCAGCACATCCGTGCCGTCATAGCCTTCAATCACATACCACACGGGCAACTCCGAGGTCTTGTTGAATCAATCCCGGGCATTCTAGCGGGGCTGGCTGGACACTGGCGCGGCAACCCCGTAGTCTTAGCTCCATTGCACGTGGCTGGACGCAGCGCCCCGTCGGCAACCGGCTCCACCGCCAGCCGACGACCGATCCACTGCCCCACACCAGCACACGTAGACGACCTCCCCGTAGTTCTGTCGCTGCCCGTCGCGGCGCGCCTTGCTGTTTGAAGTGTGGAATCGCGCCGACCCAGGCGTGTCATGGCTTGCCATCCTGCCGCCCGGCCCTGTTCCGGACGCTCGCATGGTGCGGCGACCGGTCCGTTGCAATACTGACGTCTATTTGATGACTGCCGAACTCGCGCTCGACGCGAACCCGCCAACCCGAGTGCCCGCCCCACAGCAGCAGGAAATGCCGCTGGCCGTGGTGCATGGACAACCGGTCCTGCAGATTCCGCAGGACCTGTACATTCCGCCGGACGCGCTGGAAGTCATCCTGGATGCCTTCGAGGGTCCGCTGGATCTGCTGCTGTACCTGATCCGCCGGCAGAACCTGGACATCCTGGATATCCCGGTCGCCGAGATCACCCGCCAGTACGTGGAATACATCAACGTCATGCAGGAGCTGCGCTTCGAACTGGCGGCCGAATACCTGGTGATGGCGGCGATCCTGGCCGAAGTGAAATCACGGATGCTGCTGCCGCGACCGCCCAGCGTGGAAGGCGAGGAAGCCGACCCGCGTGCGGAGCTGGTGCGCCGGCTGCAGGAGTACGAACGTTTCAAGCAGGCCGCCGAAGATATCGACGCCCTGCCCCGCCAGGATCGCGACACCAGCCTGGCACATGCCTTCGTTCCCGATCGCGCGGCCGTCAAACTGCCGCCGCCGGTGGATCTGAAGGAAATGCTGATGGCACTGCACGACGTGCTCAAGCGCGCCGAGTTGTTCACCGGCCACGCAATCAAACGTGAGGCGCTGAGCGTGCGCCAACGGATGGGCGACGTGCTGGGCCGTCTGGAAGACGGCAGGTTCTACCGGTTTGAAACGCTGTTCACGGCCGAAGAAGGCAAGCTGGGGGTGCTGGTCACCTTCCTGGCCCTGCTGGAACTGGCCAAGGAACAGCTGCTGGACATCGTCCAGGAAGCTCCGCTGGCGCCGATCTACGTCAAGTCCCTGGCCGCCGGCAACACCAACGAACCGCTGCAGTTCAACAGCGAGTTCGACGACGCCGACGCCGCCAACGAATCCGACTGAGCACCCGACCCACGCATGGATCAAGCACTGATCAACCGTATTGTCGAAGGGGCGCTGCTGGCCTCCAGCCAGCCGCTGACCCTGGCGCAGCTGCAGGGCCTGTTCCCGGAAGAGGAACCGGCACCGCCGGGCAGCATCGAACGCGCGCTGGAGCTGCTGCGCGAGGGCTGCCAGGACCGTGGCGTCGAACTGGTCGAGGTGGCCTCCGGCTTCCGCTTCCAGGTCACCAATGAAGTGCACGGCTACATCACCCGGCTGTGGACCGAGCGCAAGACGCGCTATACCCGCGCCACGCTGGAAACCCTGGCCCTGATCGCCTACCGCCAGCCGATCACCCGCGGCGAGATCGAACAGGTCCGGGGCGTGGCGGTCAGCAGCAACATCATCCAGGCCCTGGAAGAACGCGAATGGATCCGCGTGATCGGCCACCGCGACGTGCCCGGCAAGCCGGCGCTGTTCGGCACCACCAAGGGCTTCCTGGATTACTTCGGGCTCAAGCGCCTGGACGAGCTGCCGCCGCTGTCCGAGCTGCGCGACCTGGGTGAGCTGGAGCCGCAGCTGCCGCTGGACAGCGAAGGCCAACCGGCCGGACGCCTGGCCGCGGGCGCTGCGACACCGGATGCCGAGCTGGACAGTGACGCCGCCAACGACGACACCACCCCGCCGGCCGAGCCCGCGGATCCGGGCGAGCCGGTGGACCCTGCCGCCGCCCGGTTGGCAGCCCGCGTGGCGCTGGCCTCGGCCCGACTGGCGGAGCCGCCAGCCGATCCGGACAATAGTGGGGCCTCCGCCGACGCGGAGACCTTCGATACCCCATCCCATGCGCCGTTGTCGCTCGCCGACGACGACGCGGATACGACCGCCAGCGATGGCGAACCCGATACCGCGCCGGGAGAGCGCGCGGCGCCCCAGAACGAAACCGGAAACAACGCCGTCGCGAAGACGACCGTGGCTGTTGACGAAGCCGATCCCGAACCAGAGGCCGACGCACCCGTTGCCGGCCGGAGCCAAGTAAATGAGTGACACCCCCCGCAAGCCGTCGTTGAACAAGCTTTCGCTCAAGCGCGAAACCGCCTCCGAACAGCCCAAGCTCGAAGAGCGTCTGCACAAAGTGCTGGCCCAGGCCGGCCTGGGTTCGCGCCGCGCGCTGGAACAGCGCATCGCCGATGGCCTGGTCAAGGTCAACGGTGAGGTCGCGCAGACCGGCCAGTCGATCAAGAGCGGCGACAAAGTCGAGCTGGACGGCCGTGGCTTCGTCGCCACCGCGCTGACCGAAACGTCCCGCGTGCTGGCCTACAACAAGCCCGAAGGCGAAGTGACCACACGCGAAGATCCCGAAGGTCGCCCGACCGTGTTCGAAGCGCTGCCTGCCCTCAAGGGCGCGCGCTGGATCGCGATCGGCCGCCTGGACATCAACACCACCGGCCTGCTGCTGGCGACCACCGATGGTGAGCTGGCCAACGCGATGATGCACCCCTCCTACGAGGTCGAGCGCGAGTACGTGGTGCGCGTGCGCGCCCCGGAAGGCGAAGAGAAGGTGCCGGACAACATCGTTGACCGCCTCGCCCGAGGCGTCGCGCTGGAAGACGGCCCGGCCAAGTTCGACGAGATCGAACGCATCGGCGGCACCGATTCGCACGACTGGTTCCGCGTGGTCGTCAAGGAAGGCCGCAACCGCGAAGTGCGCCGCCTGTGGGAATCGCAGGGCTGCCAGGTCAGCCGCCTCAAGCGCACCCGCTACGGCAAGGTCAGCCTGCCGCGCGAACTGCTGCGCGGCCAGTCGGTCGAGCTGCCGGCCAAGCAGGTTGAAGCGCTGCGCGCCGAACTGAAGCTGGAAGAAGGCGCCCCGTCGGCGCTGACCCTGCAGCCGGTGATCGGCCAGCGCCGCGCCGCCAAGACCACCGTGCGCGTCTCGCGCGAGGGAGGTCGTGGGAATGCCTACGTGAACGGCCACAACTCGGCCGATGAAGGCCGCGAACTGCGCCGTTTCGACAACGTGCGCGAAGAGCGCGGCCGTGGCCGCGGTGGCAAGGGTGGCGGCTTCAAGGGTGGCCTGACGGTCAGCGGCGAAGCGGCCGCCAAGCAGTCGCAGCGTCCGTTCAAGGCCCGCCCGGACAAGGGCAACCGGGCACTTCCCGAAGGCAACCCGGCCGCGTTTCGCAGCTGGTATGTGCCGGACGGTGTGAGCACCGGTCCGAGCGGCCACCGCAATGCCGGCCCGGGCGCAGCCCGTGGTCCGGGCGCACGGGGTCCGGGTGCCGGCGCAGGTGCCGGCGGTCAGGGTCGCCCGTACGGCAAGCCGAAGGGCCCGGGTGGCGCAGGCGGCCCGGGTCGCGGCAGCTACGGCGGTGGCGCTGAAGGTCGTGGCGGTTATGCCGGCGGTGGCGAAAGCCGTGGCGGCTACGGCGGCCAGGGCCGTCCGGCCGGTCCGGGCGGCGGTGGCAACCGCGGTGCCCAGGGGGGCCAGGGTCCGTCCCGCCATCCGTACGGCCATCCGGGCAATGCCCCGAGCTTCCCGTCCGATCACGCCAATCCGGGCGCCAGCCCGTACGGCAGCGCGCGTCCGGCGGGTAACCGCGGTCCGGGTGGTCCGGGCGGCAATCGCGGTCCCGGTGGCCCCGGTGCCCGTGGTCCGGGTGGCGCCAACGCGCGCGGCCCTGGCGGTCCCGGTGGCAATCGCGGTGCCGGTGGCCCGGGCGGCAATCGTGGCCCGGGTGGCCCCGGCGGTCGTGGTCCCGGTGGTCCGGGCGGTCGCCCGGGTGGCAGCCGTGGTCCAGGCGGCGGTGGTCACCGTGGTGGCGGCCCGCGCGGTGGCTGATCACTGATACGCTGAGATCAAAAAACCCCGGCTTCGGCCGGGGTTTTTTTTGGGTCCACGCGGGCGGCGATCAACCCGGTCGTGCAGAGCCACCCCATGGGTGGCTGCGTATCATGCCGAAGGCGGTGGTGCAGCCACGCAGGGCGTGGCCCTACCCCTCAACGGCGCTCGATGGTGAACCGCCCCACGCCCACGCCCAGATCCCAGCCCTTGCCAGTACCAGCCAAGGCAAGCGAGATATCGCCCTTGGTCATCACCTGTGCGTTGCTGGATTTGTCCGCGCCGGCGTGCGCTTCAACGGCCGCGTAGGAGCCGATCAGATCGTTCACCGAATAGGCGCCGGAGAACTTGCCCTTGCCATCGACGATCTTGGACTTGCCCACGGTGAGGCCGCCGCCCTTGGCGGTGATCTTGACCGGGATGCGCGCGCCGTTGTCGCACTGGATCGTACCCGTGCCCGAGGCGGTCTTGTACAGCACCGACCAACCGGCCAGGTTGTAGTGCAGCTCGCAATCAATATTGCCGGCCGCCTGCGCGGCCGGCACGGCCGAGATGCCGGCCAATGCGATCAATGCCAGGGAGAACTTCTTCATGCGGGTCCGCTCGTACTGAAGGGGTAACGAGCCGAATCTAGCAGCGCACGCGTGTGGCGCGGATGATGCGTATCGCGCGCATCCGGCATCCGTTCAGCCGTCAGCTGCGTTCCTGTAGGGTGAAGCTGTCCGCGTCGAGCATGGCCGGAAAGCGCGCGCGGTGCGCGGCCAGTGCCGCCGCCGAGATGGTGGTGGTCACCACCTGCTCGCGTTCGCGTACTTCCACCTGCGGCTGACCCAGGAAATCGATCACCGCACTGTCGCCGGCGTAATGCAGCGCGTTGCCGTCCACACCGATGCGGTTCACCGCCGCCACATAGCAGAGGTTCTCGATCGCACGCGCACGCAGCAGCGTCTTCCACGCATAGGCGCGTGCCGACGGCCAGTTGGCCACGAAGATCTGCAGATCGAAATCCAGCTGGTCGGCGCGCTCCACGTTATACCGGTTGCGGCAGAACACCGGGAAACGCAGGTCGTAGCAGACCTGCGGATTGATCCGCCAGCCCTTCCATTCCACGCACAGACGCTCGCTGCCGGCGGCATAGCGTTCGTGCTCACCGCCGTAACGGAACAGGTGGCGCTTGTCGTAGTACTGAAGCTCGCCCTCCGGTGTGGCCCACAGCAAGCGGTTGTAGACGCCCTCGCCCACCCGCAGCTGCACGCTGCCGGTGACCGCCGCGCCCAGCCGCACGGCCTGCTCGCGGATCCAGGCGACAGTAGGGCCGTCCATGCCCTCTGCCTTGTCGATGGCATCGTTGGAGAAGCCACTGGTGAAGGTTTCCGGCAGGATCACCAGGTCGGTCTGCCCGGCCAGCGGCGCCAGCAGCGCACCGTAATGCGCGCGATTGCCCGCCGGGTCGTGCCAGCGGGTGTCACCCTGGATCAGGGAAACGCGCAGGTCCTGCAGCTCGGTCACAGTACTCATCACAGTGCCCGCAGGCGTTCGATCGCCGCGTCCATCGTGGCGTCGTTCTTGGCAAAGCACAGGCGGACCAGGCGCTGGCCGGCCGGGGCGGTCTCATAGAACGGCGACAGCGGGATCGCCGCCACGCCCTTCTCGATCGTCAGCCATTTCACGAATTCGTGGTCCGGCAGATCGCTGACGGCCGAGTAAGCCACCAGCTGGAAGTAACCACCCGGTACGGGCAGCGGTGTCAGGCGCGTGGTCAGCAGCTGCTCGCGGAAGCGGTCGCGCTTGGCCTGGTAGAAAGCACCCAGTTCCAGATGGTGCTCGGGCTCGTCGCGGATCATCGCCGCAAAACCGTATTGGGCCGGGCCGAAGCTGGTGAAGGTGTTGTACTGGTGCACCTTGCGGAACTCTGCGGTCATCGCTGGCGGCGCGATCGCATAGCCAATCTTCCAGCCGGTGCAGTGGTAGGTCTTGCCGAAGCTGGAAATGACGAACGCGCGCTCGCGCAGTTCCGGATGACGCAACGAGGATTCGTGGCGGCGGCCGTCGTAAATGATGTGCTCGTACACCTCATCGGAAATCAGGTAAATGTCGGTGCCACGCAACACATCGGCCAGGGCCTGCATGTCCTCGGCGGTCAGCATCGCGCCGGACGGGTTGTGCGGCGTGTTGACCATCAGCAGGCGGGTGCGCGGGGTGATCGCGGCACGCACGCGGTCCCAGTCGACCGCGAAGGTCTGCGGGTCCAGCGGCACGTGCACGGCACGCGCACCGGCCAGATCGATCGCCGGTTCGTAGCAGTCGTAGGCCGGGTCGAGCACGATCACTTCCTCGCCTGGGCGCACCACCGCGTGGATGGCGTTGAAGATCGCCTCAGTAGCGCCGCTGGTGACCGTGATCTCGGTGTCCGGATCCACCTGGGCGCCGTACAGCTCCAGCGACTTCTGCGCGATGGCCTGGCGCAGCGGTGCCACGCCGGTCATCGGCGGGTACTGGTTGAGCCCACCCTGCATCGCGGCGATGGTTTCATCGATCAGCCGCTGCGGTGCGGAGAAATCCGGGAACCCCTGGCCAAGGTTGACCGCCCCGTGTTCGGCGGCGAGCTGGGACATCACGGTGAAGATGGTGGTGCCCACCTTGGGCAGCTTGGTTTGCGGTTGCATCGGCAGCAGGGAAAGAACCTGGGGAACTCCCAGTGTACGCAAATCATCCAGCCCGTTCCCCCGATACAATGGCGGCCCATTCCGGTGCAAAGATCCCGCCCCTTGAACGCCCCTCCGTTGCTGGCCGCGCATGGCCTTGGCTTCAGTCGCAACGACGAACCCGTCTTCGGCCCGCTGGATCTGCACGTGGATGCCGGCGAAGCCCTGCTGGTGCAGGGTGACAACGGTGCCGGCAAGACCACCCTGCTGCGGGTGCTGGCCGGCCTGCTGCGCGCCGACAGCGGCCAGGTGGAGATCGATGGCAAGCGTGCCGGGCACAAGGAGCGCGCCAACTACGTGGCCTACCTGAGCCACCTGCCCGCACTGAAGCCGGACCTGGACACGCTGGAGAACCTGCATTTCCTGTGCGGCCTGCACGGCCGCCGCGCGCGCCAGATGCCGGGCAATGCACTGGCCATCGTCGGCCTGGCCGGGCATGAGGACACCCTGGTGCGGCAGTTGTCGGCCGGGCAGAAGCGGCGCCTGGCGCTGGCCCGCATCTGGCTCTCGCCCGCGCCGCTGTGGCTGCTCGACGAGCCCTACGCCAATCTGGATCTGGACGGCATCAATCTGGTGAACCGCATGATTTCCGCGCACCTGCGCAGCGGCGGCGCCGCCCTGGTCACCACTCATGGCGCCTATTCCGCCCCGCCGGTGCGTACGCGCCTACTGACCCTGGGAGAAGCCGCATGATCGCGCCAGGGACCGAGCCGGGTCTGTGGCAGACCGCACGGGCGCTGGTGGCCCGCGACATGCGCCTGCTCTGGCGCCGCCGCGGCGATGCGCTGCAGCCCGTGCTGTTCGCGCTGCTGGTGGTCGTGCTGTTCGCACTGGCGCTGGGCCGCGATCCGGAGGCCATGGCCCGCGTGGCCGCGGCGGTGATGTGGCTGTCGGTGCTGTTGGCCGGCCAGTTGGCGATGGATTCGCTGTTCCGCAGCGACGCCGAAGATGGCTCGCTGGAGCAATGGCTGCTGGCCCCGGTGCCGCTGGCCTGGCTGGTACTGGTGCGGGTGCTGGTGCACTGGCTCACCACCGCGCTGCCGCTGATCGTGATCTCGCCGCTGCTGGCAGAAATGCTGCATCTGCCGCATGACCAGCTGCCGATGTTGCTGGCATCGTTGCTGCTGGGAACGCCCTTGCTGAGCCTGATCGGCGGGGTGGTTGCCGCGCTGACGGTCGGCATACGGCGCTCTGGTATTCTCGTGGCGCTGCTGGCCCTGCCGCTGTATGTGCCGGTGCTGGTGTTCGGCGCAGGCAGCGTGGCGGCGGTCGCGCGCGGGCAGGACCCGATCGGCGCGCTGCTGATGCTGGGCGCCGGACTGGTGATTGCACTGGTGCTGGCCCCGCTGGCGACAGCCGCCGCGATCCGCATCTCGCTGAGTTGAGCGGTATGGCGTACTGTCGGTGGCGTGAGCGGCGTTGTGATCGTCACCTGCATCCGCGTCACCCGTTGCCGAGCCACTCCACGTCCGTTCCATCGTCGCCCTTCGTTGGATAGCCACTGCCGCATGCACCCGATCGTCCGCTGGTTCCACCAACTCGGTTCGCCGCCCACCTTCGACCGCTTTGCCGCGCGCTGGTCGCGGGTGTTCTACCTGGCGGCAGTGCCGGTGCTGCTTATCGGCATCTGGCAGGCACTGGCGGTGGTACCGGCCGATTCCAAGCAGCTGGACAGCTTCCGCATTCTCTACATCCATGTGCCCAGCGCGTGGATGAGTCTGTTCGTGTTCGCGCTGATGGCGCTGTACGCGGCGATCGCGCTGATCTGGCGGATCAAGACCTGTGAAATCCTGGCGATGGCCTGCGCCCCGCTCGGTGCCGGCTTCACCCTGATCACTCTGCTGACCGGCAGCATCTGGGGCAAACCGACCTGGGGCACTTGGTGGGACTGGGACCCGCGCATGACCACCGAGCTGATCCTGCTGCTCCTGTATCTGGGCGTGATCGGCCTGTACTACGCCATCGAGGACCGCCGCAGTGCCGCGCGCGCGGCCGGCCTGCTGGCCATCGTCGGGGTGAGCCTGCTGCCGGTGATCCGCTATTCCGTTGAATGGTGGGGCAGCCTGCACCAGGGCCAGACCATCCGCCTGTTCGGCGAATCCACGCTGGATGCCAGCATGGCGCTGCCGCTGTGGCTGATGGTGATCGGCACCAAGCTGTGGTTCGCCGGCTCGCTGCTGGCCAAGGCCCGCGCCGACAACCTGCTGCGCGAGGCCGGCAAGGCCTGGGTCACCGCCGGCATCCGTGCACCGCTGGAGGACCGCCGCCCATGACCCACCTGCCCTATGTGATTGCCGCCTACGCGGTGTTCGTGCTGGTGCTGGGCAGCGATGCCATCGGCTCCTGGCTGCGCCTGCGCTGGGCGCGCCGCTTGGCGGTCCGCCGCCAGCAGCGCCAACAGGCCCGTGCGGCGGCCGGCAGCGCGCCGCCGCTGGCGCCGGAGCTGACCCGATGAATCCGGTCCGGCGTCGCCGCCTGCTCTGGGTGATGCTGCTGGTGCTGGCCTCCGGCCTGGCGACCGCGCTGGTCGCGATGGCCCTGCAGCGCAATATCGCCTACCTCTATACCCCGTCCGAAGTGCTGCGCGGCGATGCCGGCGATCACGCCCGGTTCCGCCTGGGCGGCATGGTGGTCAAAGGCTCGCTGCAACGCGCGCCCGGCTCATTGGATGCCCACTTCGTGGTCACCGATGGTGACGCGACCCTGCCGGTGATCACCTCGCGGATCCTGCCGGACCTGTTCGCCGAGGGCACCGCTGTGGTGGCCACCGGCCGCCTGCAGGACGGTCGCTTCATCGCCGAGGAAGTGCTGGCCAAGCACGACGAGACCTACATGCCCAAGGAAGTGGCCGACAAGATGGGCCAGGCACACACCAAACACGATGTGCCCGTGCCGGCGCCGGAGACGTACTGAGTGCTGCCGGAACTGGGGCAGATCCTGCTGGTCACCGCGCTGTTGATGGCCGTGCTGCAGACCGTGCTGCCGCTGTGGGGCGCCCATCGCGGCCGCACCGCATGGATGGCGGTGGCACGACCGGCGGCGTATGCGCAGCTCGCGCTGTTGCTGGGCGCATTCGGCGTACTGACGGCCGCCTTCGTCACCCAGGATTTCTCGGTGCGCTATGTGGCGGAGAACTCCAACTCGCTGCTGCCACTGGCCTACCGTTACTCGGCGGTCTGGGGCGCGCATGAAGGCTCGCTGCTGCTGTGGGCGCTGGTGCTGGCCCTGTGGTGCGGCGCGGTCGCGCTGTGGTCCAAGCGCCTGCCGGCAGAGGTGTCCGCCCGGGTACTGGGCGTGCTTGGCATCATCAGCATCGGCTTCCTCGCCTTCCTGATCTTCACCTCCAATCCGTTCGCGCGGCTGATTCCGGCGCCGCTGGAAGGACGCGATCTCAACCCGCTGCTGCAGGATCCCGGGCTGATCATCCACCCGCCGATGCTCTACATCGGTTACGTCGGCTTTGCAGTGCCCTTCGCCTTCGCGATTGCCGCGCTGCTGGAAGGCCGGGTGGATGCGCGCTGGCTGCGCTGGACCCGCCCGTGGACCAACGTGGCCTGGGGCTTTCTGACCATCGGCATCGCACTGGGCAGCTGGTGGGCGTATTACGAACTGGGCTGGGGCGGCTGGTGGTTCTGGGATCCGGTCGAGAACGCCAGCTTCATGCCGTGGCTGGCCGGGGCCGCGTTGATCCATTCGCAGGCCGTCACTGAAAAACGCGGCAGCTTTGCCAGCTGGACGCTGCTGCTGGCCATCGCCGCCTTCGCGCTGTCACTGCTTGGCACGTTCCTGGTGCGCTCGGGTGTGCTGACGAGCGTGCATTCGTTCGCGGCCGATCCCTCGCGTGGCACCTTCATCCTGATTTTCCTGGCGCTGGTGATCGGTGGCGCGCTGCTGCTCTATGCACTGCGCGCCGGCGCGCTGACCAGCGAGGATCCGCGCCGCGGCTTCCTGCCAACCTCACGCGAGACCCTGCTGCTGGCCAACAACCTGCTGCTCGCCGCCGCCTGCGGCATGGTCCTGCTCGGCACGCTGTATCCGCTGCTGGCCGATGCACTGGGCCTGGGCAAGGTCTCGGTCGGGCCGCCCTACTTCGGCACGCTGTTCGTGGTGCTGATGGCACCGCT
Organism: Stenotrophomonas maltophilia; assembly: GCA_002363385.1. Lineage (GTDB taxonomy): Bacteria > Pseudomonadota > Gammaproteobacteria > Xanthomonadales > Xanthomonadaceae > Stenotrophomonas > Stenotrophomonas maltophilia_AN. The sequence continues at coordinate 1,370,220 of DEVL01000003.1, read as the reverse complement.
GGTGGCACTGCTGCCGTTCGGGCCGCTGGTCAACTGGCAGCGCGACCAGGCCTCGCGCCGCGTGGCGATGCTGGCACCGTGGGCGGCGCTGGCGCTGCTGCTGGGCGTGATCGCGTACTTCATGGCGCCGCAGGGCGCATTGAAGACCGCTGCCGGCGTGACCGGTGCGGCCTGGGTCGCGTTCGGTACCGGGCGTTTCGTCTGGGCCCGCCTGCGCGGCAACGGGAAGTTCACCGCCGAGATGGTCGGCATGCTGCTGGCCCATGGCGGTGTGGCCGTGTTCCTTGCCGGTGCGCTGCTGGTGGAAGCCCTGAACGTGCAGCGCGAAGTGGCGCTCGCTCCCGGGCAGTCGCTGGTGGTGGGCTCCTATGAAGTGCGCTTCGAAGGCGTGGATCATCAACAGGGCCCGAACTACGTCGCCGATCGCGGCCACCTGCGCGTGCTCCAGCATGATCGCCAGCTGGCCCTGCTGCATCCGGAAAAGCGCCTGTACGCCAGTGGCGGCCAGGTGATGACCGAGGCCGGCATCCACGCCCGCCTCAACGGCGATGTTTACGTGGCACTTGGCGAGTCGCTGGGCAACAATGCATGGGCCGTGCGCGTGCACATCAAACCGTTCGTCCGCTGGATCTGGCTGGGCGCGCTGCTGATGGCACTGGGTGGCTTCGTCACTGCCGCCGACCGTCGTTTCCGTCGTCCCTAGGAGTTTCCCGTGTCCGATCCCCGCCCTGCCTCCCGTCCGCTGCCGCCCGTGGCCATCGTCATCGGGGTGCTGTTCTTCTTCGGGCTGCTGGGGCTGATGATCTACGGGGTGATGAAATCCGGCGCGCCGGACCGCGACGTGCTGCCTTCTGCACTGATCGGCAAGCCGGCACCGGCGTTCGAACTGCCGGTGCTGCACGACCCGCACATCAAGGTCAGCAGCACCGAGCTGCGTGGTGCGCCCTACGTGCTCAACGTGTGGGGCAGCTGGTGCGCGGCCTGCCGCGACGAACATCCGATCCTGACCAGATTCGCCGAGACCAAGCGCGTGCGCGTGATCGGCTACAACTGGAAGGACGAGCCGGCCGATGCCCTGCGTTGGCTGGAGCAGTTGGGCAATCCGTTCGTGCTGGTGCTGAGCGACATCGAAGGCCGCACAGCGATCGACTGGGGCGTCACTGCCGCGCCGGAGACCTTCCTGGTCGACGCCAGTGGCGTGGTGCGCTGGAAGTACAGCGGCGCGCTGAGCCAGCGCGTGATCGACACCCAGCTGATCCCGGAACTGGAAAAGGTGGAGCGTGCCCATGCCAATGCCCAGCCTCAGCTGCCTGCCTCGCCGTAACCGGATGCTCCACCAGGCCAGCGCGGCGCTGATCGCGCTGATGCTGGCCCTGGCCTCGCCGGTGATGGCGCAGGCCGTCTCCGACCCGACCCCGTTGCAGTACCGCGATGCCGCCGAGGAAGCCCGCTTCCATGCGCTGGCCGCCGAGCTGCGCTGCGTGCAGTGCCAGAACCAGTCGCTGGCCGATTCCAATGCGCAGATCGCGCACGACCTGCGCCGGGAAGTGCTGGTGCTGATGCAGCAGGGCAACAGCGATGCGCAGATCAAGCAGTTCCTGGTCGATCGCTATGGCGAGTTCGTGCTGTACCGGCCGCCGATGGAAGCACGCAATGCACTGCTCTGGTTCGGGCCGCCGGTGGCGCTGCTGATGGGCGCAGGCGTGCTGGTCTGGGTGGTGCGTCGGCGCAGCCGCGGGATCGAACCGATGGACAAGAGCGAGGAGCGCTGGTGAGCCTTTGGATGGCCCTGAGTGCCGCCGTCGTCGCGGCGGCCATTGCTGCACTCGTACTGCGGCCGTTGCGTGCAGGTGGTCAGCATCGTCCCTTCGTTATCGCCATGCTGGCCCTCGGGTTGGCCGGGGGCGCGCTGTACCTGCTGGTCGGCACGCCGGATGCCGCCGAACGGACGGCGGCCAGTAACGAACCCGCCACACTGGAAGATGGCGTGCAGGCGCTGGAACAAGCGCTGGCCAAGGATCCACAACGCGCCGATGGCTGGGCCCTGCTCGGCCGCTCGCAACTGGCGCTGGGCAAGCTGGCCGAGGCCACCGCCGCCTTCGACCGCGCGGTGCGACTCGCCCCGGACGACCCCGGCATCCTGGTCGAAGCCGCGCAGGCGCGCGCCCAGGCCGCACCCGGCAAACAGTTCGACGACCAGGCCCTGCAGTGGCTGCGCCACGCCAACGCACTCGCGCCGGAGAGCGAACGCGCCGGCTGGCTGATCGGCATTGCCCTGCGCCAGCGCGGGCAGGATGCCGAAGCGGCAGCCGCCTGGGAAGCCCTGCTGCCTCGCCTGGAGCCGGGCGCGGCGCGCGCGTTGCGCGAGCAGATCGCCATCGCCCGCGGCAATGCCGGGCTGCCGCCTCTGGCTGACGCCCCCGCCCCTGCGGCGGCGGGCAACCACGCCCTCACGGTGCAGGTGCGTATCGCGCCGGGAAGCACGCTGGACCCCGCATTGGCCAACGCCACCGTGTTTGTGATCGCGCGCGCACCGGACGGCCCGCCGATGCCGATCGCGGTGCAGCAGCATCCAGCCAGCCAGTTGCCGCTGCGGGTCACCCTCGGCGATGGCGACAGCCCGATGCCCACGAGCACGCTTTCCCAGGTGCAGGAGGTCGAGGTCATTGCGCGGCTGTCGCGTTCGGGCCAGGCCAACCGCCAGCCGGACGATCTGGAAACCACGCCGGTGCGGGTGCGCCTGCCGCATGCCGGGCCGGTGCCACTGGTGTTTGATCGCCCATGACCGATGCGCGGCCGCGACGCAGCGTGCCGCTCACCACTACGGCGCCATCGCGGCGCCCGGCTAAACTGCGCGCATGACTGAATTCATTCCTCCCGGCACCCGTTATCACGCCCTGCCCTCGCCGTTCGCGTTCAAGCGCGGCGGTGAACTGCGCGACGCCCACGTCGCCTACGAAACCTGGGGCACGCTCGCTGCCGATGCCGGCAATGCGGTGTTGATCGTCACCGGGCTCTCGCCCGATGCGCATGCCGCAGCCAACGCCGACAACCCGGCTGCCGGCTGGTGGGAGGCGATGGTCGGCCCGGGCAAACCGATCGATACCGACCGCTGGTTCGTGATCTGCGTGAACTCGCTGGGCAGCTGCAAAGGCTCCACCGGGCCGGCCAGTATCGATCCGGCGACGGGCGAACTGTATGGCCTGCGCTTCCCCGAACTGTCCATCGAAGATGGCGCGCGGGCAGCGGTGGAAGTGGTGCGCGCACTGGGCGTGACCGAGCTGGCCTGCGTGATCGGCAACTCGATGGGCGGGATGACCGCCTTGGCGCTGCTGATGCTGCACCCGGGCATCGCGCGCAGCCACATCAATATTTCCGGCAGTGCCCAGGCGCTGCCGTTCTCGATCGCGATCCGCTCGCTGCAACGCGAGGCGATCCGGCTGGATCCGCAGTGGAATGGCGGTCGCTACACCGACCAGGCCTACCCGGAATCGGGTATGCGCATGGCGCGCAAGCTCGGCGTGATCACCTACCGCTCCGCCCTGGAATGGGATGGCCGCTTCGGCCGCGTGCGGTTGGATTCGGACCAGGCTGATGACGATCCGTTCGGCCTGGAGTTCCAGGTCGAAAGCTACCTGGAAGGCCACGCCCGCCGCTTCGTGCGCTTCTTCGATCCCAACTGCTATCTGTACCTGAGCCGCTCGATGGACTGGTTCGACCTGGCCGAATACGCCGATGGTGACGTGATGGCCGGGCTGGCGCGCATCCAGGTGGGCAAGGCGCTGGCAATCGGCGCCAACACCGACATCCTGTTCCCGGTGCAGCAGCAACAGCAGATCGCCGACGGCCTGCGCGCCGGCGGTGCCGATGCGCAGTTCATCGGGCTGGATTCACCGCAGGGCCACGATGCGTTCCTGGTGGATTTCGCACGGTTCGGACCGGCGGTCAGCGGGTTCCTGTCCTCACTCTGAGTTTACCCATGCGCCTTCAAGGAAAGATCAGCGAGTGGAACGACGCGCGCGGCTTCGGCTTCGTGCAGCCCAATGGCGGTGGTGAGCGATGCTTCGTGCATATCCGCTCGTTCTCCGCACGGGATCGGCGGCCGGTATTGGGCGATGTGATCACCTATGACGTGCAGAACGATGCGCAGGGACGCCGCAACGCCGTAGCGGTGCGGTTTGCGCTGGGTCGGGATGGAGGCAGAAATACGCTCACCTCCATTACCGCGACCACCGGCGGCAGAGACCGTCTTCCACGCAAGTTCGTCGCTGTGGTGTTCTTGATCAGCTTGGCCGCAGCTGCAGCTTGGCGGCAGTGGCCACTCTGGGTACCCATCCTGTACGTGGCCATGAGTGGCCTGACGTATCTCTGGTACTGGCACGACAAGTCAGCCGCGCAATACAAGCGGGGACGAACCCCAGAGAAGCACCTGCACATGCTTGCGTTGTTGTGCGGTTGGCCTGGCGCCTTGCTCGCCCAGTCCATCCTTCGGCACAAAAACCGCAAAGCGCCATTCCAACGCGTGTTCTGGCTGACGGTGGTCATCAACGTCACGGTGCTGGCGTGGCTGTTGCACGAAGGTCTGCTGCCCGGTTAGATCCACGCTGCGCCTGGATATCTTTCGCCGCTACCCTTCCAACCGTCCATCCCGCAGCCGATAGCTGCGATGCACGATGCCCTCTGGCAGGTCGTCATGAGTGATCATCAACAGACTGCGATTTCCCAGCGCATCCACCATGTCACGCAACAACGCATGCGCGGTGTCCACATCCAGACCTTCGGTGGGTTCATCCAGCAACAGGATCGGCGCGTCACGCAGCAGCGCGCGCGCCAGCGCCAGGCGCCGCGCCTGCCCGGCTGACATGGTCGCACCGTTCTCGCCGACCCACGCCGCCAGCCCGCCGATCTGCTCGGCCCATGTCTGCAGGCGTACCTCTGCCAGCACCTGCCACAAGCGCGCGTCGCTGGCCGCTACATCACCGAGCCGAAGATTGTCCGCCACGGTGCCGGCAAACACCGGCGCGTTCTGCGGCAGCCAGGCAACCTGCCGATGCCAGTCCGCCTGCGCGAAACTGCGGATATCGGCATCGCCGTAACGCACGCTGCCAGCCTCTGGATCCCATAGCCGCAGCAGCAGCGAGGACAGCGTGGTCTTGCCACTGCCGCTGTCGCCGCGGATCGCGATCCGTTCGCCCGGCGCGAGCTCCAGCTGCACATGGTCCAGCAGCACCCGCGCCTGTCCGGGCCAACGGAACACCACCTGATCGAACTGCAGCGTTGCGGGCACGGATGGCACCGCCACCGGCGCGTCGGCGTCCACCACGCCCGGCGCCTGATCCACGATCGCCTCCAGCCGCACCGCGGCGACGCGACCGGACAACCACGATTGCCAGGCCAACCCGATGCCGGCCCACAGCTCCAGCAGTGCCACGGTCAGGAACACCAGTGCGGCCGCCAGCGCGGCATCCACGCTGCCACGCTCGAAGGCATGCAGGGCCAGCCACAGCATCGCGACCAGCCCCCCCGCGCCACACAGACCGTGCAGCGCATTGCCACTGATCAGGCGCCAGCGGCGACGCTTGTCACGTGACTTCAGCTGCTTGGCCGCCACCAACACGCGCTGGTTCCAATGTTCGCGCGCCTGCAGCGCGGCAAGATCGGCCGCGCCTTCCAACCCTTCAAAGGAGTGGGTACGCAGCTGCGCACGGTGCAGGGCGCGGTCGCGTTCCTGGTCGGCGGCGCCACGCACGGTCAGCCACGGCACGCCCACCCCGATCAGCGAGGCGAGTACCGCCAGCAGACCGGCGGCCGGCAGATAGATGATGCCGGCCGATACCACCGCGACCAGCGAGATGCCGCCCAGCGCCAGCAGCGGGCCGATCGCACGCACCAGCAGGCCATCGACCTCGCCGATGTCCGACATCAACCGCGCCAGCAGTTCACCGGTGCGTACACCGGCCAGGCGCGCCGGGGCCAGTGGCAGCGCGCGCCGGAAGAACCATACGCGCAGATCACGTGCGATGCGCAGGGTGACATCGTGGCCGACCAGTTTTTCGAAGTAGCGCGACACGATGCGCGCCATGGTCAGCCCGCGGATGCCCGCCGAGGGCGAGAAGAAGTTGAAGCCGTTGCCGAGCCCGGCCGCCCCGGCCAGGGCGGCAGCGGTGAGGAACCCACCGGACAGCCCGAGCAAGGCGGTACCGGCCAGCATCGTGGTCCACAGCAGCAGCACGGTCAGCAGCAGGCGGCCGCGATGCCGGGCGAACACGCCCTTCAGCGAATCGATGTGTGGGGCCTTCATGGCGTGACCTCCGAGGCCAGGCGCGCGCCGCCGGCGGTCAAGGTCAGGCGGGTGTCTGCCCAGCGCATCGCGGTCTCGCTGTGGGTGGCGATCACTACGCTGCGCCCACGTGCGAAGGCGGCCAGCGTGCGCAGCAGATCGGCTTCGGTGTCCGGATCAAGGAAGGCGGTCGGCTCGTCGAGCAGCAGCAGCTGTGGATCGCGCAGCAGCAGCCGGGCCAGTCCGATGCGGCGCGCTTCGCCACCGGACAATCCGAAGCCGCGTTCACCGATCACCGTGTCCAGCCCCTGTGGCAGTGCGGCAGCGAAGCGCATCACCTGGGCGGCCTCGGCGACGGCGCGCAGATGCGCGTCGGTCGCGCCCGGTGCAGCCAGGCGCAGGTTGTCGGCGATCGTGCCGTGGAACAGATACGGGCGCTGTCCGGCGTAGCCCACGTCCAATCCCGGGCGCAGCACGATGCTGCCCTCGCGCGGTGGCAGCCAGCCGGCCAGCGCTTCCAGCAACGTGCTCTTGCCGCTGCCGCTGGGGCCGACCAGCGCCACGCGCTGCCCCGGCTCGATCTGGAACGAGAGCTGCTGCACCACATCGTGATGCGCCCCCAGTGGACGCAGGCTCACGTCGCGCACGACCACCGGGGGCGCGTGCTGTTCGAGCAGTTCCGGAACGCGTGCGGTCGCGGGCGATGTGTCCTCGGCGACGGGAGCCTCAGGCAGCTCGCCCAGCAGGCGCTCCACTTCCGCAGCTGCGGCCAATGCGTTGGCGCGGTCGTGGTAATGCGCGGCCAATCGCCGCAGCGGTGCATAGAACTCCGGTGCCAGCAGCAGGCAGAACATGCCCACGCCCAGCGTCGGCACGTGTGCATGCAGCGACATCAGGCCGAGATAAGTCAGGCCCAGATACAGCGCGACCATGGCCACGCTGACCGACGCGAAGAACTCGAGTACCGTGGAGGACAGGAAGGCGATCCGCAGCACTTTCAAGGTGCGCTCGCGCACGCCCTCGGCCGCACTGGCCACGCCGTCCAGCTCGGCCTCACCCCGCCCGTACAGGCGCAGCAGGCCGAGCCCCTTGATGCGATCAGCGAAGTGGCCACTCATCCGCGCCAGTTCACCCAGCTGCGCACGGCCGGCGGCTTCAGCGCCCCAGCCGACCAGCATCATGAAGAACGGCACCAGGGGCGCGGTGAACAGCAGGATCAGCGCGATCACCCAATCGGTCCAGGCCACGGCGATGGCGATCAGCAGCGGAACCACCACCACTTCGATGCGGACGGGCTGATAGCCGGAGTAATAATTCTCGATCGCATCCGCATGGGCGAGCATCAGTTCGCCGAGTTCCCCGGTGCGTTGCTGGCGCAGCCACAGGGGCCCGCGCCCGAGCAGCCGCTGATAAACCCGTTCACGCAGCGCCAGCCGCGCGGCATCGGCGACATCACCGGCCGCCGCCTGGGTCGCACTGCCCAGCAGGGTGCGGATGCCCAGCACCGCCAGCAACCCCAGCAGCACGGGCGTAGCGTCGGCCAGCGGGCGGTGATCGACCAGCACCGCCTGAATCAACCAGGCGATGGCGGCCGCCTGCCCGATCAGCAAGGCGCCGGACAGGCAGATGCAGATCGCCGCCAGGCGCTGCTTGCTGCGGGCGGCCGCCGCCAGCCCACCCAGCCAATCCAGGCGACGGCGGCGCAGGGCGGTTGTCTCAACAATGGACGCGTCGGGGGGTATGCTCAAAACAAGTCACTGGCGGCCACAGGGAGGTTCCGTCGATTGTAGTAGGTGCTGGCCCCGCCCCCGTGTGGCCAGCGGTCGCAGGGGGTGGGATGCATACGATCCCCGCGCCGGTCTGTTTGTACATTGATCTGAATCAAGGCTGTTTGAAGTTGCTGGTCACAGAATTCACCCCGTAGACCCCCTTCCCGCCACCTGAAACGGCAAAACCCAACGAGGTAGCCAGGCCATGATTGATCAGACAGTCGTAGAACTGTCGCGGCTGCAATTCGCTCTGACCGCGATGTACCACTTCCTTTTCGTTCCCCTCACGCTTGGCCTGTCGTTCATGGTGGCCATCATGGAGAGCGTCTACGTCATGACCCGCAAACAGGTCTGGCGGCAGATGACGCTGTTCTGGGGCACGCTGTTCGGCATCAACTTCGCCATCGGCGTCGCCACCGGCATCGTGATGGAATTCCAGTTCGGCATGAACTGGTCGTATTACAGCCACTACGTGGGTGACATCTTCGGCGCACCGCTGGCGATCGAAGGCTTGATGGCGTTCTTCCTGGAGGCGACCTTCATCGGTCTGTTCTTCTTCGGCTGGAAGCGTCTGAGCCCGGTCAAGCACCTGACCGTGACCTGGCTGATGGCCCTGGGGACCAACCTGTCGGCGGTGTGGATCCTGATTGCCAACGGCTGGATGCAGAACCCGACCGGCGCGATCTTCAACCCGGAAACGATGCGCATGGAGGTGGTGGATTTCGCCGCCGTGCTGTTCAACCCGGTGGCGCAGGCGAAGTTCGTGCATACGGTCAGTGCCGGCTACGTGACCGGTGCGGTGTTCGTGATGTCGATCAGCGCCCTGTTCCTGCTGCGCAACAAGCACAAGGACATGGCACGCCGCTCCTTCGCGGTGGCGGCCGCCTTCGGCCTGCTGTCCTCGCTGTCGGTGGTCGTGCTGGGTGACGAAAGCGGTTATGCCGCCAGCGAACACCAGAAGATGAAGCTGGCCGCGATCGAAGCCATGTGGGAAACCGAGCGTGCGCCGGCTGACTTCACTGCCTTCGGCATTCCGAACCAGGCCACCCAGCAGAACGATTACGCGATCAAGATCCCCTACCTGATGGGCCTGATCGCGACCCGTTCGCTCAACCAGCCTATCCCGGGCATCCTGGAACTGGTGGAGCGTGCCGAGAACCGCATCCGCGGTGGCCAGCTGGCTTACGGCGCACTGGAACGCGTGCGCAAGGACAAGAACGACGTCGAAGCGCGCGAGATGTTCGACCGCCACTGGCAGGATCTGGGCCACGGCCTGCTGCTCAAGCGCTACCGCGAGGACATCCTCAACGCCACCCCGGAAGAAATCTCCAAGGCCGCGATGGACACCGTGCCGCGGGTCGCCCCGCTGTTCTGGACCTTCCGCATCATGGCCGGGCTGGGCTTCTACCTGATCGCCTTCTTCGCGCTGGCCTTCTACTACTCGTGCCGCCACAACTTCCAGGACAAGCGCTGGTTCCTCAAGCTTGCCCTGTGGTCGCTGCCGGCGCCGTGGATCGCGATCGAATGCGGTTGGTTCGTGGCCGAGTACGGTCGCCAGCCGTGGGCGGTGGACGGCGTGCTGCCGACCTTCTACGCCGCCTCGGGCCTGGCCCTGCATGAAATCCTGACCACGCTGGCCGTGTTCACCGCGCTGTACACGGTGCTGCTGATCATCGAAGTGAAGCTGATGCTCAAGGCGATCCGCAAGGGCCCGGACGACATCCTGCCGTCGCTGCAGGCTGCAGCCACGTCCCTTTCCCCCAATGCCGCTGCGCCGACCCACGGTCGGGCGTAAGGCAGGAGAACCCAGATGGAATTCATTGGACTCGATTACACCACGCTCCGCGTGATCTGGTGGCTGCTGCTCGGCATCCTGCTGATCGCCTGGGCGGTGATGGACGGTTTCGACCTCGGCGTCGGCACGTTGCTGCCGTTCGTGGCCAGGACCGATGACGAACGCCGGCTGGTGATCAACACCGTCGGCCCGGTGTGGGAAGGCAACCAGGTGTGGCTGGTGCTCGGTGGCGGTGCGATCTTCGCCGCCTGGCCGCCGCTGTACGCGGTCAGCTTCTCCGGCTTCTACCTGGCGGTATTCCTGATGCTGTTCGGGCTGATCCTGCGCCCGGTCGCCTTCAAGTACCGCAGCAAGATGCCCGGCAAGCGCTGGCGCCAGAACTGGGACCGTGCGCTGTTCGTCGGTGGCCTGCTGCCGGCACTGATTGCTGGTGTGGCAGTGGGCAACGTGCTGGTCGGCGTGCCGTTCCACTTCGATGACAGCATGCGCATCTTCTACACCGGCACCCTGATTGGTCTGCTCAACCCGTTTGCGCTGGTGGCCGGTCTGGTCAGTGTGGCGATGGTGGTCTCGCACGGTGCCGCGATGCTGGTGCTCAAGACCGATGGCCCGGTGGCCGAGCGCTCGGCCCGCTACGGCAGCGTTGCCGCGGTGCTGACCTTCGTGCTGTTCGCCCTGGCCGGCGTCTGGGTGGCCTTCGGCCTGCCGGGCTACCAGATCACCTCGCAGGTGGTCACCGATGGCCCGACCAACCCGTTGCTGAAGACCGCTGCCGTCGGTGCGGTGGCCGGTGGCTGGCTGCGCAACTACCAGACCATGCCGCTGACCCTGTTGGCCCCGATCCTCGGGCTGGTGGGTGCGCTGGCCAGCGCAGTGCTGCTGCGAGCCCGGCGTGGTGGCCTGGCCTTCCTCGCCTCGGGTGCCTCGATCGCCGGCATCATCCTGACCGTCGGCTTTGCGATCTTCCCGTTCCTGCTGCCCTCCTCCAGCCAGCCGGGCTCCAGCCTGACCGTCTGGGACAGCTCCTCCAGCCACCTGACCCTGGGGATCATGCTGATCGCCACGATGATCTTCCTGCCGATCATCATCGCCTACACCTCCTGGGTCTACCGCGTGATGAAGGGCAAGACCACGGCCGAAGAGATGGGCGACAACCCCAACGCTTACTGACGCGCCCCACGGCGCCATAGGAGACTTACCATGTGGTACTTCGCTTGGATTCTGGGTGCAGGGCTGGCTTCGGTCGTGGCCATTCTCAACGGCATGTGGTTCGAAGCCCGCGAGCAGAGCCGTACGGATCACGAAGAAGGCTAAAAAAAGGTTGCCGATCGGGTCTTCACACCGTATCCTTGTCGGCTCCTTCGGGGTGTAGCTCAGTCTGGTAGAGCGCTACGTTCGGGACGTAGAGGTCGCAGGTTCGAATCCTGTCTCCCCGACCACTCCGGTGGTCGTATTGAAGCCTGGGAACACGTTTCCAGGCTTCTTTATCAAGGGCTGTGGCAACACGGCACCGAAGGTGAAAAACGCGATCCCCCCTTGCCGCCGACCGGCGGGATCGATACAATAGGCGGCTCCTTACGGGGTGTAGCTCAGTCTGGTAGAGCGCTACGTTCGGGACGTAGAGGTCGCAGGTTCGAATCCTGTCTCCCCGACCATTTGATGGTCACAATCAAGCCTGGAAGACATCACTGTCCTCCGGGTTTTTTTGTGCCTGGCGATTGGCACGCCGGGTAGCGGCTGCGGATGTCCCCTTCGCAGCTGCCGGTGTAGCGGTAGCCTTGGCCGAGCATGCAGCGCTGCAGATCATCGAACGTGCGGCCCAGGGCCTGCTGGATCGCCGCCGCGCTGGAACCCTCCGGCGTGGAGACGTGGTAACCGCCATTGGCGGCGCCGCCGCACGCCAGCCAATCGACATTGCGGGTCGCGCCGTCATTCCCTGCCTTCTGCCAGGTGTCGCGTGGCGGCACGAGGGTACGACCGACCGATGGATCGCCATTCATCCACATGCCGCCCATCCCGCAGGCGCTGAGGCTGAAGGCAAGGCACAGGGCGGTGACGGCGCGTGGGTGCCGCTCAATCACACACACCCCGCAGATACGCTTCCGCCCGCGATGCGGGTGACGCGGCCGAGGGTTCGGGCGGCACCGCGCGGAACGTGATGCCCGACTGCTCGGCAGTACTCTGCAGCCCCTGCATTTTCGGCGACGTGCCTACGACTGTCAGGGTCAGGTGCGAAAGGCGCTGCTGCTTGAAGGTATCAAGTGCCGACTGCACTGCCTTGCGCGTGACATCTTCGCTCTCACCCGCGACAACCAGGCGGGTCATGGGTGGTTCGGCGCCGCGGGCCATGAGGGCCTTCAATTGACCCATCCATGCGGCCTTGCCCACCACCGATCCCATCATCAGGTTGGCCACGCGGTTGCCCGCCGAGGGAACATCGATGTAGAACGCCGCACATTGCGCTGATGGCACTGGCTGCGGCGATTGAGGTACCTCCACCGGGTCGGCGCGCGCTGCGCCGGCGATGCCGAGAAGGCCCAGATACAGCACAACGCGGGCATACGTTCCAGGCAGTGGAAGAAAGGGTGACGGCATTTTCTCTGGCTCCCAAGCAGGGTGGCGATCATTGCATCGACATCACGGACGCCTGTGCGGCTCAGCGCGCCGGCACCACATCGTCCGCGCGCTGGCACGCGGGGAACCTGCTGGGAATCTCTCCTTGGCAGGTACCGGTGTATTGATACTCCTTACCCATCATGCAGCGTTGAATCTGGTCGAATTTCTCACCGGAGCGTGCCGCCGTTTCGGCACCTGTAGCGCCCGATACCACGGCATAGCTCCCCTTCTCCGTGCCGCCGCAGGACACCCAGTCGAGCTGACGCGCTTGAAGTGCTTTGGACGGGTGCTGCCACTCCTCCATCAACGAGGGCGGATTGGCCAACCGCTGATACGCCGCTTTGTTGCAGTGGGCCATCGGTGTCTGCGGGCCACAGATATGACCGTTGCCGATCATGCAACCGGGGAGAAGCGCCACGGCAAGCGCCGCAGCAGCGCTTCTCATCGGCCTCATCGCGTTCAACGCGGCGAGGACTGGCAGGCCGGATAGCGGCTCGGGATGTCACCTTCGCAGGTGCCGGTGTAACGGTAGCCTTTGCCCAGCATGCAGCGCTGTGCCGCATAGAGCTTGTCACGGGAAAGATTCGCCGTTTCCTTGCCCGTAGCACCTTGCCGGTCTGGCGAGATGTTCCCACTGCGCTGGCCACCGCAGGCCTGCCAGTCCGTGTCACGCGCCGAGGCGCCGGCGTCCGGCTTGCTCCAGTCATGGCCCGGCGGAACCAAGTGCGAGGTCGCATTGGGATTGCCATTCATCCACATGCCGCCGATACCACAGGCGGTCAGACCCGTGGCCAGGCACACCCCGAACACGACGCGAAAAACATGCTTGCCTTTCATTACCACCTCCTGAAAATCGTCCATGGCCAGCGTGCCATCCTCACCGCGAAGCGCGTGCAAGGATGGAGATCGCTTCCCATACCTGCGGTGGAAGTGCCTTGGCCATTGCGAATGGCGCAGCCACGGGAATGGCCACCACGCTCCATCCTTCATGCACCATCTTCAGCGGCGACGGGCGACCGCGGGTTGCATTGCCCTGCTCATCGTACAGGCCACCCCATTGGCCGCCGATCATGTCGTGCGGGCCGGCGAAGTACTCGATAAGCCTGTCCTGCCACGCGCCAGACGCGTACGGCGTGCCCTTCAAGGTGCCCTCGATGCCTTGGATGCCGCCGGTCAGCCCGCCCATGCCCTTGCCTGCCGGGCTCTGCAGAAACTCCGACAGCGTCATCTTCGCCTTGGCCGAATCCCACTGCACACGTCCCTTGTCGTCCAAGGCGAGTGTTTTGCTCCCCGGCAGGGTCATGCAGCGCTCGTTGCTCTCCCCGCACAGCTGATCCAGGTCGACGCGCGTGCCGCCCAGCTTGATCCCATCGCCGTCAACACCAACGCTGATCCCATTGATGTTGTTGAGCACCGTGGGATCCTTCGAGGTCGGGTCGACTTCGGGATTGGCAGGGTCCACCACGCCGGTGAAGATGCTGGAATTCTTGATCATCTCCTGCCGCATCCAGTCCGCCGCACTGGCCAGCGCCTCCTTGGACACCGCACTGGTCGCCGAGCCGGTCACCGCGCCGATCAGGATGTTGAGCATCTTCTCCTGCGTGCGCAGTTCATCGGCTTCAGCCTGCAGGGCCGCCTTCTGTTCCGGCGTGGAGGCTTCCTCGTAACGTTCCCTGATGCTGGCGCCGCGGCTGGCCACATAGCTGCCCACGGCGCTGTGAGCCTGCTGGGTAAAGGCCGCGCTGATCTGTGCTTCGGCCTGCACCTTCTGCGCGAGTTCCACCGGATCCCAGTTGCGGATCAGCCCGTTGGCGTCGTCGCCACTGAGCACACCGCGGTTGAGGCTGGCCAGGGTGTCGTCGATGCTCTTGCCGGTCCTGGCCAGCTGCGCGTTGCCATCGGTGATGGTCAGCGCGCCTGCGCTGATGCCGCTGCGGGTGGTGCTGGCATCGCTGCCCTTGTCGCTGGCATAGCCGGGTGCGGCGGCGCTGGCATCGTTGCCATAGTTCTGCCACGACCAGCTGCTGCCCTGCCCGGCTGCACCGGTGGACCCGGGCGTGCCGTCGTTGCCGCGGCCGCTGTTGCCGCCACTGGACGGGCCGCCTGTGCCGCTCTTGCTGAAGCCGCCGGACAGGCTCAGGCTGCTGGCCGTGTAGTCGCTGCGGTTGTCCAGATCGCGCACGCTCAAGGTACTGGTGATCAGCTGGTTGCGACCGTCGGCGATGGCCTGCTCGCTGGAGGCGATCACGCCACCGATCAGATCGGTATTGCCGCCTACGCGCACCTGGTAGCCACCGTCGCCCGCCTTGATCCCGCTCTGCTCGACAACACTGGCGTAGTCACCATCGACCTTGGTGTTGCCGTAGCTGGCGCTGCCGGAGAAGCCCAACCCGACCGTGACACTACCGCCGACACTGGTGTCCTTGCTGTGGAAGGTGGAGGTGTCCTGCAGGCTCTCGATGTTGAGGTCACCGCCGATATCGCCGATCACCTGGCGGCCACTGGCCACCGCGCCACGCAGGGTGGTGTCGCCGCCGGATTGCAGCACCAGCGTGTTGCCCGCATTGACGTGGCTGTTGGTCCAGTTCACGTCGGTGCCCTCGCCCTTGCCCTTGGAGCCACTGGCATTGGCGGTGATGCCGGCGCTGGCACCCCCGGAGCCGATGCTGATGGCCACGCCGACACCGCCGCTGGCCGCGCTGCTCTTGCGATCGGTCTCCAGCGTATTCTTCGCCGCCAGCAGGGCGATATCGCCATCTGCCCGGAGGTAGGCGTTGTTGCCGGCGGTGATGTTGCTGCCGACCACGGTCAGGTCCGAGTCCTTGCCCGCGCCGGTGGCGCTGATGCGCACGTCTCCGCCTGCGGTGATGCTGGAACCGGCTGCGTTGTCGTGCGTGGTGGTGGTCTTGCTGTCGCTGCGTGCGCCGCCCACGGTGATGGAGATGTTGATGCCGCCCGCCGCACCCGGATCGGCCTGCACCGCACCCACCGCTGCCGCCGTGTTGAGCACGGTGGTCGCTGCCGCCAAGGTCTTCATGCGGCTGTCGTCGGTCTGGCTGGCCGCCTTCTTCATCTGCTCGGCGCTCTGGATCGCCGAAATCACCGGCGCGGTCAACGCCACCGTCAGACCAGCCTGGCGGAACTTGTCCTCCTGGGTGGCGACGCCCGTCTCGCGGGCCTCGACGATATCGACCTTGCGCGCATGAATGTCGATGTCGCCCTCGGGCGCGACGACGTGGCTGCCTACCTGCCGGTAGTTATTGCCCGCCACCATCACCACGTTGCCCGCGGTGGAACCGATGGTCGATGCTGCAGCGCTGGTGCTCACGTCCTTGGCATCGCGGCTCTGCATCTGCGTACCGACCGTGAACGCGACGCCGCCGTTGTAGAGGAAGCCGCTTTCATCCTTACGCTTGAAGTGACTCTCGCCACGGGTGTTGGTCGCGGCCTGCACGGTCAGATCGTTGTCGGCCAGCAACACGGTGCCCGCATCGGAGACCACGTTGCTGCCGGTCACGGTGATGTTGTTGCCACGTACCGCCACCTGGTGCCCGCTCAGCGTGCTGGCGATGGCCTGGGTTTCCTCCAGGCTGTCGCGCGTGGTGTTGGTGGTGGACTTCAACAGCCCGCGATGGGTGTGCTTGCGACCCTCGCTCCAGTTGTTGCTCTGCTCGCCGCTGGCAATGCTGACGTCGTTGTCGGCCATCACAGAGACCGCGCCATCGGTGCTGTAGACCTGGGCTGCACGCAGGTTCACGTCATGCCCGGCCTGCAGCTGTACCGCCCCGGCGGTATCGATGGTAGTGCCGACCTCGCGCTCGTAACCTTGGCGCAGGTAGTTGTCGTTGTTGCGGACATTGTTTTCCTGGCGCGCCTCGGTGACCGTGCCCAGGGAGAGATCCCGGCCCGCCGCGAGCAGGGTCTGGCCCTGTGCACCGGTGTTGACCACCTGCGCGCCGTCCATGCGCAGATCGCGGCCGGCCTTGGCCAGCAACGTGGCGCCTTGATCACTCACGAACAACCCGGCCACGCGATCGATATTGGTCCGGCTGAAGTCGCTCAGTCCGGCCGTGTTCTGACCGCTGCGGGTGGTAGTGACCATGTTGAGATCACGGCCGGCACTGGCGACCAGCACGCTGCGCGCATCGATCAGGCCGCCGAGGTTGTCCAGATCGGTCCGCGCGTTGGCGCTGACCGCATCACCGCTGATGCGGCCATCCAGGTTGCGCAGGTTCTGCGCGTCGATCTTCACCGCGGTGCGGCCAGCGATGGTGCCACTGTTGACCAGATCGCCGCGCAGGTTCAGCTCCACCGAGCGGCCAGCCAGCAGCGTGCCAGTGCCGTCGATATCGCCAGGGCGTACGCGTACATACACCTGCGGGACCAGCGCGGTGGTGGTGCTGCCATCGGCCAGGGTGACGCGCTGCTCGACCAGCCAGACGATGTCGCTGGTGAGCTGGGCCATCTGCGCCGGGGTCAGCGCCACGCCGGGGCGCAGGCCCCATGCGTCGGCGATGGTGGCCGCATTGTCGAGCAGCGCGCGGTACTGCGCTTCATCGTCGGCATAGCCATCCAGGAAGCGGCGGCCGGTGAGCTGGGCGACCTGATCGCGAACCAGCTTCTGTTCGTAGAACCCATCGCCCAGCCGCTTCTGCACGTTGGCCGGGTCCACGCCCATCTTCTGCAGCAGGTACTCCGAACCGAGCCAACTGCGGTAATCGGCAAAGCGTGGGTCGGTCTCGACCAGGTACTGCCCCGCGTTCGGGCCACTCTGGAACAGGCTGCTCTGCGGCAGGTGGGCATCCACGCCGATGGTGCGGATCACCGTCGGCTGGTTGCCCGCCGCGCCCTGCGCGCCGGTGCCGGCGTTGCTGCCCGGGCCCGCCAGCGAGGCGACGCTCGCGCTGACCTCGGTCACCTGGCGCTGCCCAGCCATGGCGCCGGCGTCGGCTGCGCCGCCGACCTGCCCACCGACGGTACCGGTACTGACGCCGCCCACCTGGTAGCCGCTGCCACCATCGCGGGTGTTCTGTTCGGTGCGGGTCACGCCCAGATTGATGGTGCGCACTTCATCGGCCGGGCGATAGGCGATCTTCCCGTCCCACTTGCGTTCGTGATAGCGCTTGAAGCCACCGCGCCAGCGGCTGTAGGTGTACTGGCTGGTGCCTTCCTCATGCACACGGTACTCGCCGAATGCATCGATGTTGCGCAGGTTGCCAAGGTCGCCCAGCAACGCGCCGCCGGCCAGTATCTGGCTCTTGTCGTTGATCAGCTCATCGCCACGCAGGGTCATGTTGCCGCCCGAGATGATCCGACCCGGCGCGCTGGAGGTGACCTGGGTTTCGTACTCGGTATGGGTGACGTCGTACTGGGTCCATGCCTTGACGTCGCCGCTGCCGTTCTTCCACCAGTACTTGCCGGCGCGGCTCCAGCTGGACCAGGTGAACTCGCTGGCATCGTGCATGCCCGGCGTGCCCTTGGGCTGGATGTACAGCTTCTTGGTCGGCCCGACCACCATGACTTCAGTGGTGGCAAAATGCTCGTTGCTGTTGAGCAGGCGCGTGGCATCGATGCTCAAGCCGCCCAGCGATTCGATGGTCGCGCTGGCATTGTGCACCGAGCCGGCGCGACCGACTGCATGCCCCTGCGCATCCAGCGCACCGCCGATGTTGAGTGCATTGTCGCTACCGCCGGCACTGAAGATCAGCGCCTGCTCGCGGTTGACCACGGTGCCGGCGCCGATGTCCAGGCGCTCACGCGCGGCAATGGTGGCGGCGCGGGTAACGCCCTCCAGCGTTTCGTCACTGTTGACCAGGGTGGTGGCACCGATCGACAGGCGGTCGCCATAGATGCGACCAGTGCCGACGTTGAGGATCACATCGGCATCGACGCGGGTATCCACGCCGTCGATCAGGCCGCGGTTGCCGAGCACGCCATCGGCGCGCACCTGGGTGCGGATGCCGCTGATCTCACCCGTGGCGAGGTTGTCGATCTGGCCTGCGTGCAGGTTCAGATCGCCGGCCTGCACCTTGCCTGCGTTGGTCCACAGCCCCTGCGTGGAAACGGTGGCCTTGCCATTGGCGGTGATCTGGCCATCGTTGCGGTAGTCCTGCTGCAGGGCCAGCACCAGGTCGCCCTGCGACAACACTCGGCCCGCGCCGTTGAGCGCGTTGGCCTGCAGCGCCTGGTTGCCCGCCGACAGCAGCGTGCCGTCGGTGTTGCCGACCTGACCGGCGCGCACGTCCAGACTGCCCGCCGAGGACACCAGGCCTTGCTCGTTGAACAGTGCATCGGTCGCCTGCAGCGCAATGCGCTGGTCGGCAGCGATCATGCCGCGGCTGTTGTCGATCTGCGCGGCAGTGAGGTCCACGCTGCGGCCCTGCAGCCCGAGCGCGGTGCTGCCACCGCTCGTGGCGCGGTTGTCGATGCGCGCGGCGTGGGCGACCAGATCGCCGCCAGCGACGGCGAGGCCAGCCTGGTTGACCAGCTCACCGCTCAGCTCGAGGGTCAGGTCCTGCGCCGCCTGCAGGCGGCCGCCGCTGTTGTCCACGCGCTGCGCCTGCAGCAGCAGCGAGGTGCCGCTGCCGACCTGCCCGCCGCTGCGGTTGTCCAGCGAAGCCAGCCGCGCGTCCAGCGCCGTCTGCGCCTGGACAAGGCCGGCACGGTTGTCCAGCTCACCGGCACGCAGGGTCAGCCCGGCACCGCTGACGATGCCGCCACGCGCGCCCGCGTCGGTATTGCCCAGCCGCTGGCCGTGCGTATCGATGCTCATCCCGCCACTGGACTGCAGCAGGCCAGCGCGGTTCTCCAGCGCACCACTGTCGATATCCAGCGTGCCGGCGGTGGCGGCGATGATGCCTTCAATGTTGTCCACGCCGCCCAGACCCGTATCCAGGGCGACGGAGGCGCCGGCCAGCGTGCCACGCACGTTGGTCAGCCCTTGGCTGGTCACCGACAGCGCACGCTCGGCCTGGATCACACCGGCGGTGTTGTCGATATCGCTCGCACTGTCGAGCGTGACATCGCCTTCGACCGAGGCCAGGGTGCCCGCATCACGGTTGATGATGCGCCCGGCCTGCACCTGCAGCGTGTCGTTGGCGGCAAGGGTGCCGGCGCTGTTGTCGAGGGTCTGGGCGACCGCCACGTCCAGCGTATCGCCTGCGTTGACGGTACCACCGCGGTTGTCGAGGCTGCCGGCGCGCAGCTGCTGCGCACCACCGGAGGCGATCAGGCCACCCTCGCGGTTGTCGAGCAGGCCGTCCACGGTGAGCTGCAGCGCGCTGTCACCGGCGGCCTGGAGGGTGCCAGCCTGGTTGTCCAGCAGTCCAGCCTGCAGTGTCAGGCCGCCAGCGCTGGCCAGCGTACCGCGTTGGTTGTCGAACGCGCCGGTCACCTCCAGCGTGGAGGCCGCGTTGCCCGCCGCCAGTAGTTTGCCGTCGCGGTTGGAAAGGCTCCCCGCCTGCCCGGCGAGCGCACCGTTGCCGATGATCTGGCCGCTGTCGTTGAGCAGCGCGTGGGTCACACGCAGGCCAAGCGTATCGGTACCGGTGGCGATCAACTCGCCACGGCGGTTGTCCAACTGCCCGGCGTCGATCTCCATGCGCACGGCCGAGGTGATACCGCCGGAGACGTCGATGCCCTGTCCCTGCAGGTACAGCGCGCCGTTGCTGAGCAGCTTGCCGCCTGCCCCGGCCAGCGTCGCTGCGGTGATGTCCAGGCGGCCGCTGCCGGCCTGCTGCACCTGCCCGCCGGCGTTGTTGAACAGCGCTGTGCCGATGGCCAGATCGCCGTTGCTGGCGAGCGTGCCACCGCTGTTGTCCAGCGCGGCCGCCGCCTGGATGCGGTTGGCCTGGCTGCCGGTCGCCAGCAGCTGGCCGCCACGGTTGTCGAGCGTGTCGACCTGGACGTCGAGCGTACCGGCCTGCAATTCCGCTTGGCGATGATCCACCTGCCCTGCGCGCAGGCTGAGCGTGCCTGCGGTGGCGAGCTCGCCGCGCTGGCCGTCCAGCGTGCCGGTGGTGAGCTGCAGGCCGTCGCTGCCGGCATGCATCAGCGTGCCGTCGGCGTTGACCAGCACTGCGCTGTTCAGCGCCAGCGAGCTGGCATTGCTGGCGAGACTGCCGTGTGTGTTATCCAGCGTGCCTGCCACCTGCAGCTGGGCCGGTGCCGTGCCGCTGTGGGTGATCGTGCCGCTGCGGTTGGACAGCTGCGTGGTGCTTACATCAAGGGCGCCGCCCACATTCAATGTGCCGGCGTCGTTGTGCAGTGCCTGGCCCTGCGCGCGCAGGTCGCGCTGGGTGGTCAGCTCGCCTCGCCGATTGGACAGCGCGCCACCGTTCACGGTCAGGTCGCGCACGCCGATGCTGCCGCCGTCGTTGTCCAACTCACTGGCACGAAGATCGATATCGCCACCGGCCAGCACCGCGCCGGCATCGTTGTCGAGCAGGCCGGCAATCACCACGCGGCCCTGCGCGAGCGGCGCGGTGGTCGGCGGAATCACGCCCGGCGCGCTGCCGTCGGTGCTGCCGTTGCCGGTGCCCGGGGCGCCCGTCCCCTCCCCATTGCCCGGCGTGCCCGGCGTGCCCGGCGCGGTCCCATCCTGCTGGGCCAGTGCGCCGATGCTGCCTTTGTCGCGGTTCTGCAGCTGCCCGCTCTCTACTGCCAGCGCCTGCACACCCGCCTGTTCGATGCGCCCGTCGCGGTTGGCCAGCGAGGCCGCTTCCACATCCAGCCGGGTGCCGTTGAGCTGGCCACCCCGGTTGTCCAGATCCTGGCCGGTGCGCAGGTTCAACTCGCGACCCGCGCTGACCAGACCTTCATTGCGCACACCGCCGCTGGCCGCGATACGGGTGTCGTCGCGCGCCTGCAGTTTGCCGGTGTTCTCCAGCCGGCCATCGACGGTGACCACCAGTTCGCCGGTCTGCGCGCCGAGGTTGCCGGCGTTGCGCACGCCTACGCCATGCTCGGTGCCCATCAACAGAATCTTGTTGGCATACATGCCGCCGAGCTGGGCGACATCGAGCGCGTACTGCGGCGTGCTGCCGTCAGCCGCCTGGGCCTGCACGCGGCTCAGATCGGCACTGACCGTATTGGCGCCAGTGGTGACCTGCAGCTGCTGGGCCCACAGGCCTGCGTTGAGCTGCACCGAGCGCGCGATCAGATCGGTGTAGTCCACCCGGCTGGCATCCATGCCGGCACCCAAGATACGGATGGCACCGCCCTGCACACGGTATCCCTCCAGCGCACCGCCGTTGAACGTCGGGGTGCCGGTAGTCAGGGTGATGCGGTTGGCGTTGATGAAGCCGCAGCCGTCGCAATCGATGCCGGCGGGGTTGGCGATCACCACCTGCGCGCGGTCGCCGGCCACTTCCACGTAGCCGCGCAGCTGGCTTGGGTTTGCTCCGTTGACCTCGTTGAGGATCACGCGTGCGGTGCCGCCGGCCAGCCAGGGATTGCCCTGCACCCAGCCGCCGAGCTGGGACTGTGTGTTGCCGCGCGAATTGTTGAGGATGGCGCCCTGCTGGTCGACATCGAAACGCTGGTAGGTGTTGCGCGAGACACCGGCCGCACTCGGGGTCTGGATATTGATCTGCGGCGTGCCGTTCGCCGTTTCCAGCACCGTGGGCCGCTGGTTGCCCGGCGCGTTCGGATCGGCCACCACCTGCGCCGCGGCCATGCCGGCCACCCCGACCCAGCCGAGCATCACCCACAACGCGAAGGCCATCGGGCGCAGTGCCGCCGTGCGATCACCGCCCTGCCCGGTACCAAGCCCGCCGGGGCGCGGGGTGATCTCCGCGGCGACCTGCCAGAGCTTGAGGGCGTGGTTGAACACGAGGCGGTACAGATGCTTGTTCATGACAGTTCCTTTGTGTGCGTGCGGTCGGCGCGGCGCGCAGGCGCCAGCGCGGGAATCAGAACGACCAGCTCAGGGTGAATCCGGTGACGGTGTACGCATTCTGGAAACCAGAGGGCTTGTTCAACGGGGCGCCGACGAAGCCGTCCCAGTAAAGGCCGCGATAGGACCCGCGCAGGCCGATCACGGTGCCTGCCAGGTCATTGCCCAGCTGCCATTGCGTGGCGCTGCCGCCGACATGGCCGTAATCGGCGCCGACGTAGAACTCCTGCCCACCGCCGAGTGCCAGGCCGATGTCGTTGCGGATGAGCCAACCACGCTCGCCCATCAAGGACATCTCGCCATCGAAGCCGCGCACGGTGTAGCGGCCCCCGATCGCGAAGCGGTCCTGAGGCACCAGCCCGCCACGGTTCCACTGCGCGCGCCAGCTGCCGGTGTAGCGCAGGCGCTGCTGGCCAAGCTGGAACGGGACGCTCAGCTGCGCATCGGCGAAGTAGATCTTCGGGTGTGAAGTGGCTTCACCGAACAGCTCCTCGGGCGCTGCGATCGAGCCGAATGCCCCGGTGCCGCGGCGGAAGCCGAACGTGCCATCCAGCGTCGCCTGGCCAATGAAATGACGGTGGTTCAGGCCGAGTTCCCAGCCGCCCATGCGCCGGCGCTGCACCAGGATTTCGGTATCGTCGATGAAGTTGCGCGAGTCGCGCTCCCATGCACGCAGGTACATGCTGGTCTTGCTGCTCGCAGTGCGGAACAGCAGGCGCGTGGCCCGCACTTCGGCGTTGTAACTCTCGCCGCTGTACAGATACGACTGCTGGTTGCCGGCCACGGTCTGCTCGTACTCGTAGCCGCTGCGGGTAGCGCCGAACAACCAATAGCCGACGGGCACGGAGTAGTGGAAGGTGAAGCCCTTGGTGCCGCGCTTGCCGCCACTGAACACGTCGTGGTTGAGGTTGACGTAGAACAGGTCGTTCTGGCGCAGCGCATGGTCCAGCGACATCGTCGCGCCGGCCTGGGTCTTGCCGGTGGCCTTGCTGCCGGAATCGTCCAGGCTCAGGTTGAAGCGCACCAGCCGCTGCTGCGACCACTGCACGACCAGGTCGCTCTGCCCGGGCGCGGCATCGGCGCCTTCGGCCGGGCTGATCTGGATGTCGGCCTCGGCGGTCGGCACCCGCTTGAAGTTCTCCAGCCCCTGTTCGATGTCACGCAGGTTGAGCAGGTCGCCGCTCCGCGCCGGGATCGCGTTCCACATCGTGGCATCGCGGTGGGTGCCTTCGGCGAAGCGGATCTGACGCAGCGTGCCGGGCACCAGCGTCAGTTCCAGCGCGCCGGTGGTCAGGTCCTGCGGCTGGGCCAGCACGCGCGTGGTGACGAAGCCGCGCTCCACGATGGCGTTCTGCACGCGCGACATCACCACGTTGATCCCGGTGGTGCCCAGGCAACGGCCAAGCGCCGGATCGCCGTTGACGTTGGCCGCAGCCAACGCCCACTGGAAGCGTTCGGCCTGCTCGCCGCCCAAGGTGATTCGCTCGATCACGAAACACGGTGCCTCATCCTGGGGCAGCCGCTCCGGGGCCGCCACCGGGGCGTCCTGCAGGCGCGCATCGGGCCGTGTTTCAAGCTGCTCGCGCAGCGCGCGTTCGCGCTCCTGCTGGCGGAGCAGTTCCTGATCAGGGGCCGGCAGCTGCTGGGCACTGGCCGGCAGACAGATCAGGGCCAGCGCGGCCGCCAGCGGGGCCAGAAGGAGGGTGCGCCGGGAAGCGCCATGAGAACCGGCGCGAGCCGGGGTGGGTAGTACGTGGTTTGGCATGCAGGATCTCGAACGTGGGCTGGCACGAACCATCGTTCGCTATAGACCGCCCCTATGGAGGCCCGCCAATTTAAGAGCTATTCGCGACATGAAAACCGTCAAAAACCCCACTCGCCGGGTAGGAAAACTACCCACCCGCATGTAGGTATTTTCCTAAATAGTCATTTTTTTGACGCAGCTCACATGGAAGGGGATCGCGCGACCCTTGTTGTGAACACGTTTTCACACGTAGCGCCTGCCAAAGGGCTCGATGAGGGACCTGCCGGGATCGAACCCGTACAATGGCCGGTCCTGGCCCCACCTTCGGCGGCGGCCCAGTCCCCTACCCCGCAGATGCCGGCCGCTGGCCGGTCTCTGCCGTTGCACCCGCGTGCCTGAGGCCGTGGTGCGCCACCTGTCAGGAAACATGCTGATGACTCACCCCACCTCACCGTCCCAGTCCCTGCTGCACGGGCGCCTGCTGGCCTTTGCCGCGATCCTGCTGGCCGCCTTGAACCTGCGAACCGCAGTCACCTCGCTGACCCCGCTGTTGGATGTGCTTGGCCAGACCTTCGGCTTCGGCACCACGATGACCGGCGTGCTCGGCATGCTGCCGACGGCCGCCTTCGCGCTGTTCGGCGTGACCACCCCGGCAGTGGCGCGCCGGCTGGGCCTGGAGCGCACCGCCCTGCTGGCGATGAGCCTGGCCACCGTGGGCCTGCTGCTGCGCTCGATGGCCGGCGGCGTGGGCAGCCTGCTGTTCGGCTCGGTGGTGGCGCTGGCCGGCATGGGCATCGGCAACGTGGTCGTCCCGCCGCTGGTGAAGCGTTACTTCGCCAACCGCGTGGGCACCATGAGCACTCTCTACATCACTGTGCTGCAGATCGGCACGATGATGCCGGCGTTGCTTGCCGTACCGGTTGCCCAGCAGGCCGGCTGGCGCGTGTCGCTGGGCATCTGGGCGCTGATGTCGCTGGCCGCGGCGCTGCCGTGGCTGATGCTGTCGCGTGCACGTCCGCACCCGGACACGATCAGCGCTGCCAACGATCCGGCCAGCACGCCGCACGGCAAGGTCTGGAAGACGCCGCTGGCCTGGGGCATGACCCTGATGTTCGGCATGACCTCGTTGATGACCTATTCGATGTTCACCTGGTTGCCGCGCATCGTGGTCGAAGCCGGTGCGACGCCGGCCTTCGGCGGCATCATGGTCGCCATCTTCGCCGCCTGCGGCCTGCTGCCATCGCTCACCATGCCGGCCCTGGCCGTGCGTCTTCGCAATCCCTTCCCGCTGGTGCTGATCGGTTTCAGTGCCTTCCTGATCGCTTTCGCCGGCCTGCTGTACGCACCGATGAAGGCGCCCTGGCTGTGGGCGGTACTGCTTGGCATCGGCCCGTCCACGTTCCCGTTGGCATTGACTCTGATCAACCTGCGCACGCGTACGCCGGCCGGCTCGGCGGCGTTGTCCGGCTTCATGCAGGGCGTGGGCTATGCCTTCAGCTGCCTGGGGCCGTTCCTGTTCGGCTGGCTGCACGCGGTCAGTGGGGGCTGGCACCTGCCGTTCGGCTTCCTGGTGCTGTGCGCGGTAGTGCTGCTCAGCGCCTCGTGGGTCGCCTGCAAGCCGCAGAAGCTCGAAGACCAGTGGTAAGCGACCCGGCGCGTCCATCTACACGCGCCGTGCGCAACTGCTGACGTAGCGTGTCGCTGACTGACCCGATCCAGAGGATCGGGGGGTGTTCGGAGCCCCCTGGCGCGGCCAGGTGGCTGAACAGCTTCATGGCGACGGAGTGCGCTTTCCCATGCTGGCGACATGGTGTGAATCCGTAGAAATTCAACGACTTGCCCTTCCCCTCCGGGTACCACCCGGGGGCTGATCTGTCGTACCCGCGTCTTAACGATTTGGCAGCAACTGCGCAGTCAGGCACGATTGGCATGTGATGTGCGTCACACTTTTGACGCAACACACCTTTGAAAGGATGCTCCAAGGGGGGTTCCATGTACGACCATCGGCCGCTGGCGCTCTGCGTCGGCCTGGCATGCGCGACACTCGCTTTTTCCGCTTCGGCGGCCCCGGCAGACACTGCGCGGGACAACGCCCTGGCCGAGATCGGCCAGTTCCGGGACCACGCCCAATGGCTGGATGCACTGGCCGCCATCGAGCGCGCACGGGCGCAGGCCCCGGACGACGAACTGTTGTATCGCCTGCAGGCGCTGACCCTGTCCGACATCGGTAATGCACACCGCGCCTGGCAGTTGTACCTGGCGCGGCCCACCCTGTTCGATGCGGCACAGAAAGAACGGCTGGAAGGCAATTACCTGGCCAAGCTGGTGGGCTGGAGCCTGGCCTATGGCCCCAGCGAGGACACCCGCCTGGATGAAGCCGACGCGGCCCTGGCGCAGATGCAGCAGTACCTGGAACGCGATGGCACCACGGTGCAGCAGGCACCACTGCGGATCCGCTATGACCGGCTGATCCTGCTCAACCGGCTGGGCCGCCATGCGCAGGTGCGCGATGAGTACCGCACGCTGCTCGCCGAGGGCCACCCGGTGCCGAATTATCTGCTGGCCGCCGTCGGCGATTCGCTGATGGCCACGCAGCACCCGGCCGAGGCGATCCCGGTGCTGGAAGCTGCGCTCAAAGCTGATCCGTCGCTGCCGCAGGCGCGCTCGGAACTGGCCTATGCGTATCTGGAAGACGAGCAGGCCGACACCGCGATCGCTCTGCTGAAGAAGTGGCAGGCCGATGAGCCCGCGTGGCGCTGGGCGCATGGCGCCAGGGCACCGTATGCGAACTGGCCGCGCTACGAGGCCGACCTCAACCTGGCCATGGTGCGTGCCTACAGTGGCGACCTGCCCACTGCCCAGCGCGACCTGGAGAAAATGGTCGAGATCGGACCGGGCAACACCGGCACGCAGTCCTCGCTGGGCAACATCTATCTGATGCGCGGCTGGCCACGACGGGCACTGGAGCGCTACAGCATGGCCAACACGCTGGACCCGCGCGACGTCCCTGCGCGTCTGGGTCAGTACGACGCCTACGTCCAAGTGCAGCGCGATGACCTGGCGCGACCGGTCCACGACACGCTGCTTGCCGCCTACCCCAACCAGCCCTCCGTGCAGCGCATGGACCGCAGCTGGCGTGCGCACCGTGGCTGGCAGTGGCATGCCTACGCCGAAGGTGGGCGCAGTTCCGGCGGTGGCGGTACATCGCCGCTGGGCAACGATGACGGCCGCTACGGCGTGGAAGTGCAGTCCCCGGTGCTGGATGACCGCTGGCGTCTGGTCGCGTTCGCCGACCGGCGCAGCGTGGATTTCCAGGACCAGACCATCGACCCGCTGCGGATCGGTGCGGGCACGCGCTACCGCTACGGCCGCGCCGATGCGGAAGCCTTCGTCAACCGCGCCAACGACCACATCGGCGATACCGGCCTCAGCGCCGGATTCGGCTGGCAGTTCAGCGATCAATGGCATGCCGGCATCACCGCCGCACGCAACGATCCGGACGCCTCCATGCAGGCGCGGGTGTCGGGCATCACCGCCGACAGCATCGCACTGGCCGCCGACTACCGCCGCGACGAGCGCACCCAGTGGAGCGTGGGCGCCAGCCAGTTCCGCTACGACGACGGCAACCGCCGCGATACCGTCAGCACGGCCATCGAGCAGCGCCTGATGACCCGACCGACCGTGTTCCTGGACGGGCTGGGCAGCGTGTATGCCAGCCGCGGCAGCCGCGATGATGCGCCCTACTTCAACCCGTCCGAGGACCACTCGGTGGAGATTGGCCTGCGCGTGGACCAGCAGTTGTGGCGCCACTACGAACGCCACTTCCGCCATCGCCTGACGGTTTCGGTGGGACAGTACTGGCAGCAGGGCTATGGCAGCGCGATCGTGCCCTCGGCGGAATACCGTCACGAGTGGCAGCTCGGCGAAGGCCGCATTTTCGAGTACGGCATCCGCTGGTCGCGACCGGTCTATGACGGACAGCGTGAACGACACATCGGCCTGGATGCCGGCCTGCGGTGGGGAGAATGACATGCGGAACATGGACATGAAGCGTTGGACCCACTGGCTGTTGCTGGCCCTGCTCACCGTGGTGGTACCTGCACAGGCGCGGCAACCGCCGGCCGTACTCGATGCCACCGACAACGGATTGCTGGTGCTGAGCTACCACGACATCCGCGACGAGGTGGCCGCCCGCGGCGATCCGGATGCCTATGCCGTGAGCACGCAGAACTTCGCCGCCCACCTGGACTGGTTGTCCGCACATGGCTACCACCCGGTGTCGCTGTCGCAGCTGATCACCGCTTCACATGGCGGCACACCCCTGCCCCCCAAGCCGGTACTGCTGACCTTCGATGATGGCCTGCGCAGCGTGTACAGCAAGGTCTTCCCGCTGCTGCGCGCCTACAACTATCCGGCGCTGGTCGCAGTGATCACCGACTACGTGGACATGCCGGCCGGGCGCCAGATCGACTACGGCTACCGCCCCTTCACCCGCGACGATTTCCTGACCTGGGCGCAGCTGCGCGAGATGCAGAAAAGCGGGCTGATCGAACTGGCCAGCCACACCGACAACCTGCACCATGGCGTGCAGTCCAATCCACAAGGCAACTCCACCCCGGCGGTGATCACAAGGACCTACGATCCCGCCCGAAAGACCTACGAAACCGCCGCCGAGTACGAAGCCCGCCTGCGCGCCGACCTGGGCCGCAGCGTGGAGCGCATCCAGCGCAATGTCGGCGTCAGCCCGAAGGCGATCGTGTGGCCTTACGCGGCCTACAACGCACTGAGCAACACTATCGCCGAGCAGTTGGGCATGCCGGTCTCGTTCGATCTGGAAGGACGCAGCACGCCGGTCAAACGTGATCTGCACGGTCTGGCGCGCCTGCTGGTGACCAACAACCCGACCGTGGTGCAGCTGGCCTACGAGCTGCGCCGCGATGTCGAGCGCGATGGCATGCGGGCGCTGCAGATCGACCTGGATGCGGTCTACGATGCCGACCCGGTGCAACAGGGCAAGAACCTGGATGCGCTGATCGATCGGGTCAAGAAGATCGGCCCGACCCACGTGTTCCTGCAGGCCTTCGCCGATCCGGACGGCAACGGCTCGGCCGATGCGCTGTACTTCCCCAACCGCCATCTGCCGATGCGTGCGGATCTGTTCAACCGCGTGGCATGGCAGCTCAAGACGCGCGCAGGGGTCAAGGTATATGCGTGGCTGCCGGTGCTGGGCTATGAACTCAAGGACCCGGCCATCCGCAAGGCGCTGGCCATCGAGAGCCCGGAAAGCGATGGCATCTTCCGGCTGGATTTTACCCGGCCGCAGGTGCGCCGGATCATCGATGACATCTACGAAGACCTGGCGATCAACTCGTACTTCGAGGGCCTGCTCTTCCACGATGACGCCTATCTGCGCGACACCGAGCTGACCCAGCTGTCGCAGGAAGGCGATGACGGCGCACGCACCCAGGCCCTGATCGACTTCACGCTGGAGCTGCGCACCGCGGCGCAGCGCTGGCGGCCCAAGCTGGGCACCGTGCGCAACCTGTATGCCCAGCCCGTGCTGGAACCGCAGAGTGCGAGCTGGTTCGCCCAGCGCCTGGACCTGTTCAACAAGGCCTACGACCACACCGCCCTGATGGCGATGCCGTGGATGGAAGGCAGCCGCAGCCCGGAACGCTGGCTGGACCGGCTGGTGGTGGCGGTGAAGCAGCACGATCCGCAGTTGTCGCAGACGATGTTCGAGCTGCAGACGCTGGACTGGCGCACCGGCAAGCCGATTCCCGGCGACCGGCTGCGCGCGCAGATCCGTCGTCTACAGGCGCAGGGCGTGCGTCATTTCGCCTGGTATCCGGATGACTTCATCGCCGGACGTCCCTCCACGTATGACGCCCGCGCGGCCATGTCGGCCCGCAGCTTCCCGTACGAGGAAAAGTGAGGTCGCCATGCATCCTCTTCTCTATATCCTGTTCCAGTTCGCCTTCTTCTACCCGATGGTGATGGCCTTCTTCTGGATGTCCGGCGGCCTGTATTACTTCTTCCGGCGCGAACGCAAGGCACGCGACCGCGATGATCCGCCGCCGATGGACGAGTACCCGTTCGCGTCGATCCTGATTCCCTGCCATAACGAGGCGGAGAACCTGGACGACACGCTCGGCTCGGCACTCAGGCAGAACTACCCGGATTTCGAAGTGATCGCCATCAACGATGGCAGCAGCGACGATACCGGGGCACGGCTGGATGCCCTGGCCGCCCTGCACCCACGCCTGCGCGTGGTGCACCTGGACCGCAACCTGGGCAAGGCCAATGCGCTGCGCATGGGCGCGCTTGCCGCTCGCTCGGAGTTCCTGGTGTGCATCGATGGCGATGCGATGCTGGAGGAATACGCCACGCACTGGATGGTCTGGCACCTGACCTCCGGCCCGCGCGTGGGTGCGGTGACCGGCAACCCGCGCATCCGCAACCGCTCCACCCTGCTGGGCCGGCTGCAGGTGGCCGAGTTCTCCTCGATCATCGGCATGATCAAACGTGCGCAACGGGTATACGGGCGCATCTTCACCATCTCCGGCGTGATCGCCGCGTTCCGTCGCACCGCGCTGCACCGGATCGGCTACTGGGCCGATGACATGGTGACCGAAGACATCGACATCAGCTGGCGCCTGCAGCTGGATCATTGGGACATCCGCTACGAGCCCAATGCGCTGTGTTTCATCCTGATGCCAGAAACACTGAAGGGGCTGTGGCGGCAGCGCCTGCGCTGGGCCCAGGGCGGCGTGGAAGTGCTGCTCCGCCATGGCAGCTCGCTGTTCCACTGGCGCAAGCGGCGGATGTGGGGCGTGCTGCTGGAGTACATCCTCAGCGTGATGTGGGCGTACACGATGCTGGCGATCATCGTGCTGTGGGCGCTGGGCAAGTTCATGGTGCTGCCGCCGGAGCTGTACATCGCCACGCTGCTGCCGCAGTGGCATGGCGTGATCCTGGCCCTGGTCTGTCTGCTGCAGTTCGCCAGCAGCCTGATCATCGACCGCCGTTACGAAACGCATATTGGACGTAATTACTTCTGGGTGATCTGGTACCCGATGGCGTACTGGCTCATCAGTCTGTTCACGACCCTGGTGGCGTTCCCCAAGACGATCTTCAAACGTCGTGGCAAGCGCGCGGTCTGGGTCAGTCCTGACCGGGGTATCCGATGAACACCGTCAAATCCACCCGCCGCTTCGACTCGCGGCTGATCCAGAAACCGCGCCAGCAGCCGCGTCTGCAGCGCACCGCCTGGGGCTTTGTGACCATCGCCTTCTGGGCGTTCTATTTCTACCTGTGGGCCCCGCTGGTGACGCTGGTCTCCTGGGTGCTGGGCGGGCAGATGGCCTGGACCCAGCTGTACGAGCAGAAGCAGACCATCGATCCGTTCGTGATGATCGCGCTGCCGGTGATGCTGGTCTGCTGCGCGGCGCTGCTGATCGCCTGGGCCGAGTACAACCGCATGCGCTTCTCGGGCAAGGAACGTCGGCTGCCCCATGATGATGTGACCCGCGAGGAGATGGCGCACGATCTGGGCGCGAGTGCCGGGGTAGCGGCGCAGTTGGCGGACGGCAAGGCCGTGACGCTGCACATGGATGACCACGCGCGGCCGGTGCGGGTGACCGCGCAGGTGTTGACCGGTTGAGGGTCGTGCCGGCCGGCGGCCGGCACAACCCATTACGTGCGCGTCTGGCCTTCGCCGCGGACGACGAAACGTTCGACGGTCAGCGCTTCCAGTCCCATCGGGCCGTAAGCGTGCAGGCGGGTGGTGGAGATACCGATCTCCGCGCCCAGGCCCAGCTCGCCACCGTCGGAGAAACGCGAGGAGGCGTTGACCATCACCACGGCCGAGCGCAGGGCGTGCACGAAGCGCTCGGCTGCCGCGGGATCTTCGGTGGCGATCACTTCGGTGTGGTCCGAGCTGTACTGCTGGATGTGGGCCAGCGCCTGATCGAGGTCATCCACCACGCGCACGGCGATGATCAGATCCAGATACTCGGCGGCGTAATCATCGTCGCTGGCCGCCTCGGCGTCGGGCAGCCACTGCCGCGCCACCGCATCGGCTCGCACCTGCACGCCGCGCTCGGCCAGCGCCTGCGCTGCAAGAGGCAGGAAGCCGGGTGCCATGTCGGCATGCACCAGCAGCGTTTCCAGCGAGTTGCAGGCCGATGGCCGGCTGCACTTGCCGTCCACCAGCAGGCGCAGCGCCAGTGCTGGATCGGCGGCACGGTCCACGTAGAGATGGCAGACGCCCTTGTAATGCTTGATCACCGGCACGCGCGCATGCTCGGCCACGAAGCGGATCAGCCCTTCCCCGCCGCGCGGGATCGCCAGATCGATCAGGTCGTTGAGCTGCAGCAGCGCCAGCATGGTCTCGCGGCGCAGATCCTCGACCAGCGTCAACGCCGCATCGGCAATGCCAGCCTCGCGCAGGGCGCGCTTGAGCGAGGCGGCAATCGCGGTGTTGGAGTGGATCGCTTCCGAGCCACCGCGCAGGATCACGCCGTTACCGGCCTTGATGCACAGCGCGGCCGCATCGGCAGTCACGTTCGGACGCGCCTCGTAGATCATCGCGATGACGCCCAGCGGCACGCGCACCTTCTGCACGCGGATGCCATTGGGACGCACGTCATCACGGGTCACCTGGCCGACCGGATCGGGCAAGGCGGCGACCTCGCGCAAGGCGGCGGCGATACCGGCCAGACGCTGCGGGTTCAAGGCAAGGCGATCCAGCATCGCCGTGCCGACGCCCTTCTCCGTGGCCGCCGCAAGATCGCGGGCGTTGGCGGCGAGAATCGCATCGGTATCGGCATCCAGCGCGGTGGCCATGGCCTCCAGCAGTTCGGCCTTCGCGGCGGAGGACAGCTGCGCGAGTTGCTGGGCAGCCTCACGGCAGGCCAGCGCCTGGCTGCGGATGTCGGTAGTGGAGCTGGCGACCATCTCAATATCCTTGAAAGAACACAGTAGAGCCACGCCATGCGTGGCCGGGACGCAATTACAACAGCACCAGATCGTCACGGTGGATGACGTTGCCACCGTAGTTGTAGCCGAGCACGCTTTCGATGTCGCGCGAGTGGCGCCCGGCGACGCGGCGGATGTCGCTGGCCGAGTACTGGCTGACGCCACGGGCCAGGCAGACCTCGCCGTTCTCCAAGCGCTGGCGGATCTCCACCATGTCGCCGCGGCGGAAGTCCCCTTCTGCGCCGACCACGCCGCCGGGCAGCAGCGAGGCGCCCTTGCCACGCAGCGCATCGGCCGCACCGGCATCGACCAGGATCGCGCCCGGCTCCAGCGGTGCGTGCCGCAGCCAGTACTTGCGTGCGGCCACGCGGGTCTGTGCGGCATGGATCCGGGTACCGAACAACCGGCCCTGGCTGAGCGCGCGCACGACCTCGGCGCTGCGCCCGTTGAACAGGCATGTCTCGATGCCCACGCGCCCCGCCTTGGCCGCGGCCTCCAGCTTGGTGTGCATGCCCCCGGTGCCGGCACCGCTGCCGGCACCGCCGGCCATCGCCAATACTTCGACGGTCAGCTCGGGCACATCGTGGATCGGCCGTGCCTGCGGATCGCGACGCGGATCGGCGCTGTACAGGCCGTCGATGTCGGTGGCGATGAACAGCACATCGGCGTCGATCAACGCCGCCACGGTCGCAGCGAGATTGTCGTTGTCGCCGAGCTTGAGTTCATCCACCGAGACCGTGTCGTTCTCGTTGACCACCGGCAGCGCGCCGAGCCGCAGCAGCTCGTTGAGCGTGGCGCGTGCATTGAGATAGCGGCGGCGGTTGCGCAGGTCGTCGTGGGTCAGCAGCACCTGCGCCACCGGGCGCTCGAAGAAGCGCTGCCACAGCCCGATCAGCTGCGCCTGGCCGAGCGCGGCCAGCGCCTGCCGCGCCGCCATTGCCGCTCCGGCTTCCAGCGCGCGGGGCACGATCGCCCGGCCCGCCGCCACCGCGCCGGAGGACACGATCACCACTTCGCGCCCGGCCAATACATTGGCCGAGACGAACTGGGCCAGCCCCAGTGCGTGGCGTGGCGAGAGACCGCCGCCGTCAGCGGCCAGCAGACTGCTGCCCACTTTGAGGACGGCACGTTTCCACTGCGGAACGGCTTGTTCGGTGAACGGCGAAGGCACGGAGTGGTTCATGTGATCGGCGCGCTCAGCGCGTGCTCCATTCGTGGATACGGGCGGTGGCACTGCCCTGCACCAGCAGCGGGTCGGTGTCGACCAGCGCCTGTGCAGCGGCCAGATCGGCGATGTCCTGCAGCACGTAGGCGCCGCCGCTCTTGTCGGTGAAGCCCCCGGTCAGCAGCAGCTGCCCGCGGGCCCGCACCTCATCGAGAAAGCGCACGTGCTCGGCACCCACCTCATCGCGGAAGTCCGGCGTGCGGGTGACCATCACCAGATAACAGGTTTTCATGTGAGTCCTTTTCCCGGGCGCACCCGGCAAGACGTTACAAAAACGGCGGCCTTGCGGCCGCCGTCGTGATTACACCAGTGCGGCCCAGCGGGCGCGCAGCGCATCCAGCCGCAGGTCGGCCGCCGCGCCGGGCGACACGCGCGCGGCCAGGCTGCCTTCGGGGGTACGCCCCTGCCCGGCCGTATCCGCGGCAGCGGCCGCCGCTTTGTAGGCCTCGCGGAAGGGCACGCCGGCGACGGCTGCTTCCACGGCGACATCCGTGGCATACATGCCCGAGTCGATCGCCGCACGCAGCTTGTCGTCGCGCCATTCCAGGTTGGCCAGCAGCGCCGGCAGCAGCTCCAGCGCGGCCAGGCCGCGGCCGAAGCCATGGAAGATCGCGCCCTTGCTGCTCTGCAGATCGCGGTGGTAGCCCGAGGGCAGCGACAGCAGCTGCTCGATCTCGGTGCGTGCCGCGGCCACGCTGGCGTGGGTGGCGCGCATCAGTTCGATCACGTCCGGATTGCGCTTGTTCGGCATGATCGAGCTGCCGGTGGTGTACTGCGCCGGCAGCGCGACAAAGCCGAACTCGCCGCTGGTGAACAGCGACAGGTCCCAGGCGATGCGGCGCAGATCCAGCGTGGCGCCGCCCAGCGCTTCCAGCGCGGCCAGCTCGAACTTGCCGCGCGACAGCTGCGCGTAGATCGGCGAGATCTGCATCCGAGCGAAGCCGAGTGCCTCGGTGGTGTGCGCGCGGTCCAGCGGCAGGTTGACGCCATAACCGGCGGCCGTGCCGAGCGGATTGGCATCGACCAGGTTGAAGGTATCGTGCGCGCGGATCGCGTTGTCGATGAAGGCTTCGGCCCAGCCGGCCCACCACATGCCCGCCGAGGACACCACGGCGCGCTGGATGTGGGTGTAGCCCGGCACCGGCAGATCCTTCTCGGCCTCGGCGCGATCGAGCGCGACTTTGGCGATCTCGCGGCTCAGCTCGGCCACGCGCAGCAGCTTGTCCTTCAGCCACAGCCGGGTCGCCACCAGGATCTGGTCGTTGCGGCTGCGGCCGGTGTGGATCTTGCGGCCGGCATCACCCAGGCGCTCGGTCAGGCGCGCTTCGATCGCCGAATGGCAATCCTCGAAGCGCTCATCCAGCACGAACGTACCCCTGCGGAAATCCTCGGCCAGCACATCCAGCTCGCGCTGCAGGCCGACGCGCTCGTCGTTGCCGAGGATGCCGATGTTCTCCAGGCCCTGTGCATGCGCCTTGCTGGCCGCCACGTCGTACAGGAAGAACTCGCGGTCCAGGATCACATCATCGCCGGCCAGGAAGGTCTGGATCTTGGCGTCTACCGCCACGCCGGGCTTCTGCCACAGAAGGTCTGCCATGTCTTGCTCCGTAGGCGGATTCGCTCCGCCGGGTTGTCAGGGCGCGCGCACGACCGCGCTGCGCCGTGGGAATTCAGTGCGGGATGGAGGCCAGTTCGTCCAGGCCCAGCGCCAGATTGAGGTTCTGCATCGCCTGGGTGGCCGCGCCCTTGAGCAGGTTGTCCAGAGTCGCCACCACCACCACGCGCTTGCCGCCCGGGGCCACGTCGAAGCCGCCGATCTGCACACCGTGCCGGCCGGCAATGCGGCTGACCCACGGTGCTTCGTCCAGTACTTCGATCAGCGCCTCGTTGGCGTAGTACTTCTGGTACAGCGCGATCACGTCCTCGCGCGAGACCACCGTGTTGAGCCACAGGTTCACCGTCATGGTGATGCCGCGGAAGTGCGGCGCCACGTGCGGCATGAACTCGACCGGCACGCGCAGGTGCGCGGTGACTTCGCGCTCGTGCACATGGTTGGTCAGCGCGTACGGCATCAGGTTGTCGCGCAGCAGTTCGGGATTGTTCTTGTCCGAGGGCGTGGTGCCCGCGCCGGAGTAACCGGAGACACCGAAGCACTGCGGCGGGCCGGCCAGCTGCTGCAGCAGCGGGCTGATCGCCAGCTGCATCGCGGTGGCGTAGCAGCCCGGGTTGCTGATGTGCTTCTGGCCCAGGTAATCGCCCCGGGTCAGCTCCGGCAGGCCGTAATACCAGCTGGGCTCGAAGCGCTGATCGGCCGAGAGGTCGACGATCACGGTGTCTGGCTTGGCCGCATCCAAGGCGGTGACGAAGGGCGCGGACAGCCCATTGGGCAATGCCAGGATCACCGCGTCCATGCCCTTGGCGGCGACGGCATCGGCATCCAGGTTTTCGAACTGCAGCTCACCGTGCCAGTCGCGGTGGTGATCGCTCACGCGCTGGCCGGCCAGCTCGCGCGAGGACACGAAGCCGAGCTGCAGGTGCGGATGGGCGGCGATCAGTTTGATCAGCTCGGCGCCGGTGTGGCCACGGGCGCCGACGATGCCGACGGTGAAGGTCTTGATGCTCATGCGTGTGCGTCCAGGCGGTGCTGCAGGTGGCGTTTCACCCCCTGCCATTCCGCATCGATGATGGAGAAGATGACGGTGTCGCGCGGGGTGCCGTCCGGGTGGCGCTTGTGGTTGCGCAGCACACCGTCCTGCTTGGCCCCCAACCGCGCGATCGCGGTGCGCGAGGTGAAGTTGAACCAGCTGGTTTCAAATACCACGCTCAGGCATTCCAGCCGCTCGAAGGCATGGGTGAGCAGCATCAGCTTGGTCTCGGTATTGATGCCGGTGCGCTGGGCAGCCTCACCGTACCAGGTGTAGCCGATGCTCAGGCGCGGCACCTCGGCCTCCAGGCCGTAGTAGCGCGTGGTGCCGACCACTTCATCGGCCTCGTTGAGGACCACGAACGGCAACACCTTGCCCTCGACCTGCGCCTGCAGCGCGGCCTGGACATAGGCGGTCATGGTCTTCGCGCTGGGCACCTGGGTGTACCAGAGCTTGGACAAGGTGCCATCCCCCAGTGCACCGCGCAGGCCATCGATATGCGCCATCTGCAGCGGCTCCAGCCGGGCATGGGTGCCGGCCAGTGTGGGGACCTTGGTCCAATCGGCAAGATTCATCGGGTTCAGCCCTCCAGGCTGGGGGTACGTGCAGCGCAATGCTCGACGTACGCTTTGATGCGGTCGAAGCCGTCGGCGCCGAACCAGAACACCTTCCAGTGGCCCTGCTTGTAGCAGCCATCGGATTGCGCGTAGTAGAAGTGATTGATCGGGTTGCCGTTGCGCGAACGCCAGAACAGCTGCGGGGTTTCGTCCAGCATGACGTTCCAGACCGCACGGCCGAGGCCTTCGCCCTGGGCGTCATCGAGCACGGCGAACTTGTCCAGGTAGACGCCTTCGGGCTCGTCGGTGAGGATCACCGCAGTACGGTAGTTTTCACTCACGTACGCGCGCAGCAGCTTGGTCTTCTGGAAGTAATCCGGTACCAGGGTACGGCCGAAGCTGGATTCGATCAGCTGCTTCAGGCGCGGCAGATCCAGTGCATCCCACGCGGTGGCGCGCAGCACTTTCTCACCCTTGCGCACCAGCGTGCCGGAGCCCTTGTGGGTGAACAGTTCCTTGGCCAGGTCCGCCGGCCGCGTGATCGACACCGAGGACTCCAGTGGCAGCCGATCCAGCAGGTCCTTGATCTGTTCGATCTTGACCCGCATGCCGCCGTGGATCCACGGCTGCTGCATCAGCTGGTCGTACTCGGTGGAGAGGTTGATCGAGTCGATCACCTTGCCCTCTTCATCGAGCAGACCACCGGTACCGGTCAGGAAGATGATCTTGTACGGCTGCAGTTCCTGCACCAGCTCGTTGGCGGCGAAATCGGCGTTGACGTTGAGGATCTGCCCGCAGCGGGTTTCGCCCAGGCTGGTGATCACCGGGATCGAGCCGGCGCGCAGACTGGCTTCGATCGGGGCCAGGTTGACCTTCTTGACCTCGCCCACCAGCCCGTAGGTGTCCTGGTCCAGGTACTCGGCTTCGAACACGCCGCCGGTGATGGAGGTCGCGCGCGCACCGTTCTGCTGCAGCGCTTCGACCAGTTGCAGATTGGAGGCCTGGAACACCCGGCGTACGATCGCCAGGCCTTCGGCCGAGGTCACGCGCAGGCCGTTCACGGTCTGCTTCTCGATGCCGGCCGCCGAGAGTTCGGCGTCCAGCTGCGGGCCGGCGCCGTGCAGCACGATCGGAGTCAGGCCGACTTCCTGCAGGAACGACAGCGAGGAAGTCAGCGCCTCAAGGTCATCGCGCAGCACCGCGCCGCCCACCTTCACCACGGCGAAGCGCTTGGCGTCCAGCTGCGAGAAACGCTTGAGGTACTGACTGATCTCCTTCGCGCTGGCCATGCTCGAGAGCAGGCGCACGATGGTCTGACGGGTCTGGCGGTGGGGCTGGGAAGAAGGCATTTCGATATCGTCGCAGGCGGCCGCAGCCGCGATGGGAGTTCCGTCAGTGGGGGACCACGACGGCGTCATTCGATCAAGCGCCGTGCGCGATGATGCGGTGCACGGATTCGGTGTAACGCTGCAGCTGCTCCAGCGTCACGAACTCATCGGCGGTGTGCGCCTGGGCGATGTCGCCCGGGCCGTATACCAGCGTGGTGTACCCCCCGGCCGAGAACAGCGAAGCCTCGGTCCAGAAATCCACCGCGTTGCCGATCGGGATGTCCAGCGCATCGGCCACGTCACGCGCAGCCAGACGGCGGTTTTCTGCTTCGGCAATATCGCCGGCCGGGAAGCTGGGACCGCGGAAGGTCTCGGTGAACACCGCGGCCTCCGGTTCGGCGAAACCGGCAAAGGTGGCCAGCAGCGCATCGATATCCATCGACGGCAGCGGGCGGAAGCCGAAGCGCAACTCGGCGGCGGGCGCGATCATGTTGGCCTTGATGCCGCCCTCCACGCGCCCGATGTTGAAGCGCAGGCCGGTCAGCCCGCCGAAGCGCGCATGCGACAACGACTCGACATGGTCCAACGCGCGGTTGCCCCAGCGCATCGCCTGATGCAGTGCGCTGGCGGCCGCATCCTGCTTGCCCGAGGCATGCCCGGCGCGGCCCTTGAACTGCATCAGCACCGAGCTGATGCCACGGTGCGCGAGTACCGCTTCGCTCATCGTCGGCTCGGCCACCAGCACTGCCTCATACGCAATGCCACGGGCGAGGAACGCGGCGATGCAACGCGGGTCGTTGGCCTCCTCGTCGCTGGAGAACAGGAACGCGGCGTCGCCATCGCTGGCGTTCGCAGCCGCCACCAACGCCGCCGCGGCGCCCTTGATATCGCACACGCCCAGGCCGATCACACGATCATCCGCGCGCCGCATCACGTGCGGGTCGGCCGTCCAATGCGGCGAATCCGGCACGGTATCCAGGTGCACGTTGAACAGGTACTTCGGGGTGCCACGCACCGCATACAGGCTGACTGCACCGTCGCCATGGTCGATCACCTCCACGTTGAACCCGGGCAGGTTCGCGCGCAGATAATCGAAGATGCCGCCGGTGGTGATCGCACGCGGCGGATTGCGCGTATCGAACGACACGAGCTGCTGCAGATGATCGAGTGTCTGTTCAAGCATGAATCAACAATCCTGTGGATTTCCGCCGGGCATGGCCAGGCGCTACCGGAATGCGTCTGGTGGAGAGCCCCCTTGGTGTTCAAGGGGGCGCGCCAACGGCGCGGGGTTGAGGAAGAATGCGCGGGAGACGCGCGCGCAATTCAATCGCTCAGCGATTGACTTGCGCGTAAAGCGTCGAGCTCATGCCGAACAGCTTGATGAAGCCTTCCGCCTCTTCCACGCCCCAGTCAGCGGACTGCGCATAGGTGGCGCCCTTGGTGTTGAGCAGGTGCGGCGACTTCACCGCTACGGCGTCGACACGGCCGCCACGGGTTTCCAGCACCACTTCACCGTTCACCTTGGCCTGCGAAGACTTCAGGAAGGCTTCGATGTCGGTCTTCAGCGGGTCGTGGTAGAAGCCTTCGTACACCAGCTCCACCCACTTTCGTGCCACGTCCGGCTTGAAGCGGTTCTGCTGCTTGGTCAGCACCGCATCTTCCAGCGCGCGGTGCGCGGCCAGCAGCGACACCAGGCCCGGCGCTTCGAACACGATGCGGCCCTTCAGGCCGATCACGGTGTCACCGGTGTAGACGCCACGACCCACGCCGTACGGGGCGAACAGCTTGTTGAGCTTGGCCAGGATCTGCTCACCCGGCAGCGCCTTGCCATCTAGCTCGACGGCTTCGCCGTCGACGAACTTCAACGTGACGGTCAGCGGCTCGACCGGCCATTCGCTGCGCGGGGCGCACCAGCCACGGGCACCCTCGCCCGGCGCTTCCCAACGGTCGATCTCGCCGCCGGACATGGTCAGGCCGAGCAGGTTTTCATTGATGGTGTAGGCCTGCTGCTTGGCACGCACGCCGAAGCCACGCTCTTCCAGGTACTTCTGCTCGTAGGCGCGGGTCTGGGTGTGTTCCTTCTGGATTTCGCGGATCGGCGCGACGATCTGGTAATCGCCCAATGCCTTCACGGCCAGATCGAAGCGGACTTGGTCGTTGCCCATGCCGGTGCAGCCGTGGGCGATGATGTTGGTGCCCAGTTCGGCGGCGCGCTTGAGCGCGGCATCCACGATCAGGTAGCGATCGGAGACCAGCAGCGGGTACTGGCCCTGGTAGCCTTCGCCGGCCCACACGAACGGCTTGACAAAGCCACTCCAGATCGCCGGGCCACCATCGACGGTGACATGGGTGGTAACGCCCAGCTCAGCGGCACGCTTCTCGATGAAATCGCGCTCTTCGTCATCCACGCCGCCGGTGTCGGCGAACACGGTGTGCACGTTGTAGCCGCGCTCCTGCAGGTAGGGCACGCAGAAGCTGGTGTCGAGTCCGCCGGAGAAGGCCAGGACGATGTCTTTCTTGCTCATGGGGGTCAGGTCCAATAGGGGGGGGTGAGAATTCGGTAGAGCCGACCGTTGGTCGGCTGGAATGTGGGATGCGCCGGTTGAGGAGCAGCCGACCAACGTTCGGCTCGACCCCTCGTCGGCTTTACCGGCCGATCAATGCCGACATGATCGCCTTCTGCACATGCAGACGGTTTTCGGCTTCGTTGATCGCGATGCACTGCGCCGAATCCATCACGCCATCAGTCGCCTTCACGTTGCGGCGCAGCGGCAGGCAGTGGCTGAAGACACCGTTGTTGGTCAGCGCCATCTTGGCTTCGTCGACGATGAAGTGCTTGTACTGGTCGCGGATCGGCTTCTCCGGCTCCCAGTTGCCGAAGAACGGCAGCGCGCCCCAGCTCTTGGCGTACACCACGTCCGCGCCGGCGTAGGCGCTGGCGATGTCATGGCTGACCTGGAGCGAACCGCCACTCTCGGCCACGTTCTGCTCGGCCCAGCCCATGTAGCGCTCATCCAGGATGTAATCCGGGGTCGGGCACAGCAGGGTCACGTCCATGCCCATGCGGGTGGCGATGGTCAGGGCCGAGTTGGCCACTGCGGTGTTGAGCGGCTTGGGATGATAGGTCCAGGTCAGCACGTACTTCTTGCCGCGCAGGTCCTGGGTGCCGAAGTGTTCCTGCAGCGCCATCACATGGGCCAGTTCCTGGCACGGGTGGGTGATGGTTTCCATGTTGATCACCGGCACCGGCGAGTACTTGGCGAAGCTCTTGAGCACTTCGTCCTCGCGGTCCTTGGTCCAGTCGATGAACTTCGGGAAGGCACGCACACCGATCAGGTCCACATAGCGGCCCAGCACCTTGGCCACTTCGGCGATGTGCTCCTCGGTGTCCCCGTCCATGACCGAGCCCAGATTGAACTCGATCGGCCAGGCGTCTTTGCCCGGCTGCAGCACGATCGCGTGGCCGCCCAGCTGGAACGCACCCAGCTCGAAGCTGGTGCGGGTACGCATGGAGGGATTGAAGAACACCAGGGCAATCGACTTGCCCTTGAGCTCGTCGCCCAGTTTGTTGCGCTTGAACAACGCGGCCTGGGTCAACAGGGCATCCAGGTCGGTGCGGCTCCAATCCTGGGTGTTCAGGAAGTGCTTCAGGGACATCGATCGATCCTTTGCGGCTGGTTTTCCACCGTTTCCGGCGGAGGTTGGGGGCGCCGGGGCGCGTTCAGGGCTCAACAAAACGTATACAGATGAAACTTTTCAAATCGCAGAAACGAAAAAACCCAGCGCGGGGGCTGGGTTTTCCGAACAGACAGCACGAAGCTCCGGTTACCCAGCGAAAATGTGGGGTTCCGGTCGGCGGGCACGCGACGTCATGCCCGTAGCCATACGGGCGGCGCTGGTGTCGTGCTGGAAGTCGGTGAGTTTCATGGCCGCCCATCTTTGCATGCACCCGGGGTGGGTGCAAGGCCTGAATGGAAATTCAGGTTGACCGCAACGACGGCCGGGGCGCAGGCGCGGGTCACGGGTTGGCGCCGCCGGCCTGCTCGTTGCCCACCCACGGGGTGATCGAGACCCGGATCTTGAGCCGGTTGCCCGGGTCCTCCGGCAGGCGGGAGCGGTATTTGGTGCCCTTGTAAACGTAGTCAACGTCATAGGCGATCGGCCGGCGGAACTCGCGGCCGACCGGGATGATCTTGCAGTCCCGGGTCAGCAGCGGTCCGGTATTGGCCGGCGGCTTCTCGACCACAACGGTTTCCGAATAGGTGCTCTCGTCCGTGCTGCCATCCTCCCGGCGGAAGATCGAGCGTACCGAATCCATGAAGCGGCCGAAGCGGCCCTTGTCTTCCTGCGGCTCCTCGCCGGTCACGTTGACCGGGGCCAGGGTGCGGGTGGAGACCGGCTCGCAGTGTTCTTCGGTGCGTGTGGCCCGCAGGGTCTGGAAGATGGGCTCCACGTTGAGCACCTGGGCGTAGTCGAACTTGACGTTCTCCACGATCACGACCCGGTTGCGCACCTCACTGTCCTGGGCGCGCACCCCGAAGGCGGCACTTCCGAGCACGCAGACCAGCGTCAACAACGAAGCGGATTTCATTGGCAACAGGGAAAAGGACAAGGGGGATAGTGTAGGCAGTGGCAGGCACAAGGGGCTGAACATTACCCGTCCGTGACGTTTCTGCCCATAGTCCGGACCGTCCGCTCGGCCGGAAGCCCGCAACGGCGGGCCTCGTTCCCGGCGTGCCAGAGGTGTACCGGTGTCGTTTCAGTCAGTTACCCGCCGACAGCCCGCCCCGGCCACATCCCCCCAAAGCCCCCGACACGTTCTAAAATCGACCGCTTACCCCCGCCCCAGACCCTCATGACCCTGCGCCTGCACAACAACCTGACACGCCAGCTCGAACCGTTCACCCCGCTCGATCCGACCTGTCCGACCCTGTATGTGTGTGGCCCCACGGTCTACAACTACGTCCACATCGGCAATGCCCGTGGCCCGGTGGTGTTCGGGGTCCTGGCCGATCTGCTGCGGCGCCGCTTCGGCGGCCTGCGCTATGCCCGCAACATCACTGACGTGGATGACAAGATCAACACGGCCGCACGCGAGCAGCAGGTCCCGATCAGCACCATCACTGACCGCTTTGCCGCCGCCTACCGCGAAGACATGGCCGCACTGGGCGTGGTGCCGCCGGATATCGAGCCGGAAGCCACCGCGCACATCCCGCACATCGTCACCATGATCGAGCAGCTGATCGCCAACGGGCACGCCTATGCGGCCGAAGGCCACGTGTTGTTCTCGGTGAGTTCCTATGCGGACTACGGCAAGCTCTCGCGCCGCGACCCGGACGAGATGCTGGCCGGTGCCCGTGTGGACGTGGCCCCATACAAGCGCGACCCGGGTGATTTCGTGCTGTGGAAGCCCTCCAGCGACGACCTGCCGGGCTGGGCGTCGCCGTGGGGTCGCGGCCGGCCGGGCTGGCACATCGAGTGCTCGGCGATGGCCGCCGCGCATCTGGGGCCGACCATCGACATCCACGCCGGCGGCGTGGACCTGCAGTTCCCCCATCACGAGAACGAGATCGCGCAGAGCGAGTGCGCGCACGGCGGGCAGACCTTCGCCCGCTTCTGGCTGCACAACGGCATGCTCAACTTCGGCGGTGCCAAGATGAGCAAGTCGATCGGCAACATCGAGCGCGTGCACGATCTGGTCCGCCAGCATGCCCCGGAGGCGCTGCGCTATGCGCTGCTGTCGGCCCACTACCGGCAGCCGCTGGACTGGTCCGATGCGCTGATCGAGCAGTCGGTACGCACGCTGGACCGCCTGTACGGCACCCTGCGCGACCTTGTCGAGGTGGACGCCGCTGCGGTGATTCCGGCCGAGATCGAGGCCGCGCTGGATGACGACCTCAATACGCCGCAGGCACTGGCCGAA
This sequence comes from Stenotrophomonas maltophilia, assembly GCA_002363385.1. Taxonomy (GTDB): domain Bacteria; phylum Pseudomonadota; class Gammaproteobacteria; order Xanthomonadales; family Xanthomonadaceae; genus Stenotrophomonas; species Stenotrophomonas maltophilia_AN. Next base: position 1,325,464 of record DEVL01000003.1, on the reverse strand, counting down.
CTGGCCCGTATCGCCGGTGAGGCGCGCAAGGCTGCCGAGGCCGACAAGGCGTACTGGAAGTCCGCGCTGCTAGGTGCCGGGCTGGCGCTGGGCCTGCTGCAGCAGGATCCCGCGGCCTGGTTTGGCACCGCAGGCGGCAACGACGACGATGCGGCCATCCAGGCCCTGATCGACGAACGCTCCGCTGCCAAGCAGGCCCGCGACTTCGCCCGCGCCGATGCGATCCGCGACCGGTTGGCCGCCGAGGGCATCGTGCTGGAAGACACCGCTCAAGGCGTGCGCTGGTCGCGCAAGCGCTGAAAGACCGCCCGGCTGACCGTCGGGCGCTACCCGACACCGCCCGATCCACTGGGCATTGCCATGACATCGCCCCGGCCACGGACGGCCAGGCTGCCTCCCCCGCAATTGCACGGTCACCCACGGACGGCGAACACCGACCCGGAGCCCCCATGACCCCCACCTCCCCGTTCCCGCTCGAACCCACTGCTGCTGAAGCCCAAGCCGCCATCGCCGAGGAATTCGCCTTCTTCGGTGACTGGTCCGAGCGCTACCAGTACCTGATCGACCTCGGCCGCAAGCTGCCCACCTTCCCGGAGGAATGGAAGACCGAGGAGCATCGCCTGCTCGGCTGCCAGTCGATGGTCTGGATCGTGCCGGACGGCAATGCCGAGGCGCTGCGTTTCCATGCCATCAGTGATTCGGCGATCGTCTCCGGCCTGATCTACCTGGCCCTGCGCGTCTACTCGGGCCGTTCGGCGGCCGAGATCCTGGCCACCGAGCCGAGCTACATCCAGGACATCGGGCTGTCGCGCCACCTGTCGCCGACCCGCAGCAATGGCGTGGCGGCGATGCTGGCCTTCATCCGCGACACCGCTCAAGCGCAGTCGTGACGCTCTCCGCCGATCCGCAGGAGCCGGACAGCGCCCTGCAGCTTCTGGCCCGCCCGGGCTTTTCGCTGGTGCTGGCGTACCGCATCTTCGCGATGCTCTCCTACCAGATCGTTGCGGTGACGGTCGGCTGGCATATCTACGAAGTCACCCGCAATCCCTTCTCGCTGGGCCTGGTCGGCCTGGCCGAGGTGCTCCCATTCTTCTGCGTGGCGCCGTTTGCCGGCTACCTGGTCGACCACCTGCCCCGCCGCCGGCTGGGCATGGTTGCCTGCAGCGGGCTGGTGATGACCGCATTGGTGCTGACCTCCGTCGCCCAGGGCTGGCTGCCGTTCCACGGGGTGTGGCCGATCTATGCGGCGATCGCACTGACTGGCATGGTCCGCGCGTTCCTCTCGCCGATCTACAACGCACTGTTCGCCCGCGTGCTGGAGCGCACGCAGTACGCGCGTGGCGCGGGGCTGGGCGCAGTGGTGTTCCAGACCGGCATGGTGGTTGGCCCGGCCTTGGGCGGCGCACTGGTGGCGTGGGGTGGCAAGGGCGTGGCCTACGGGGTGGCCATGGGGGTATCGCTGGTCGCGCTTGGCTGCCTGGCGGCACTGCGGGTGTCCGAGCCGGTGCATACGGGTCCGGCAGCCCCGATCTTCAAGAGCATCGCCGAGGGCGGCCGGTTCGTGCTGGGCAACAAGATCATGGTCGGGGCCATGGCGCTGGACATGTTCTCTGTGTTGCTCGGGGGCGTGGTGGCGATGCTGCCGGCGTTCCTGCACGAGATCCTGCATCACGGGCCGGAGGGGCTGGGGGTGCTGCGTGCGGCGCCGGCGCTGGGTTCGGTGTGCGTGGGGTTGTGGTTGGCGCGCAGGCCGCTGCAGCGCAATGCGGGGCGTGTGCTGTTGTTCGCGGTGGCCGGCTTTGGTCTGTGTGTGATCGGGTTCGGGCTGTCGTCGAATTTCTGGCTGTCGGCGGCGATTCTGTTGTTCTACGGCGCGTTCGACGGTGTGTCGGTGGTGGTGCGTTCGACGATTCTGCAGTTGGCGACGCCGGAGGAGATGCGTGGTCGGGTGTCGTCGATCAATGGCATTTTCATCAGTTCGTCCAATGAGTTGGGCGCGTTCTATGCGGGCACGATGGCGAAGCTGTTGGGGCTGGTCCCGGCGGTGGTGCTGGGTGGCTTTGCGGTGTTGAGCGTGGCGGGCATTACGGCCTGGAAGAATCCGACGCTGCGGCGGTTGAATCTGCGCGATCTGCATTGAGGATTTGGCCGGCTGATTGCTTGGTGCTGCCCAGCTCGATGACTGGCCGGCTGGTTGGCTGGCGCTGCGCGGTTGGGGTGCATGCGTTGTCGGCTCGGCGCCTTCTTGATTCTGCGATTGGGCGGCCGGGCAGCGCAGTGCAGGACCCGCCGTAAACCCATCCATGGGGGCTCGTAGTGCGGCATCCATGCCGCACACGGTCCTTCACTGCGCTACCCGTCCACCCATGGACAGTGGGTTGCTTGCGCGGAATCAACAGCGAAAAGCGAACGGCGAACAGCAAATAGCGGACGTCTCACGGCTTATTACTCACGGTGTACAGCGCCGGTTGATCGCAGTTAGCTGTTGGCTGTTGGCTGTTGGCTTTCGGCATACCGCTTGCCTTTTATGAATTCGACACTGCTACGGCGTCCCGCGTCGACTTACGGCTTTGGCTGAAAGTGGATGCCGCGCAAAGCGCGGGACGAAGATCCGGACCAGCACCCAGCATGTCCCGACGATCCAGCCGGCACTGGCAGTCGGCCGAGACCGTGTCCGAAGCGGGAGTCCAAGCTCTTCCTGCCGCCAACCCATGAACCTGTCGGGAGTGGGTCGGGTAGCCCTGGCCGGGATCGTAGGGCGCCATGGATGGCGCACTACGAGCCCCCATGGATGGGTTCACGGCGGGTCCCGGCCAGGGCTACCCGACCCACTCCAGCCACGGATCAACCAAGGCGCCGACGCTTCAGGCGCCCACCCAACCCAAGCAACACAACCCAAAAGCGAACAGCCAAAAAAAACCCGGCCGAAGCCGGGTTTTTCGTAGAACAGCACAACCAACAGCGCGATCAGTCGCCCTGCTGCTTCTGCAGATGCTCCCAACGCTCCTGCGCATCGATCGTGCGCTCAGCGGTCAGGCGGGCTTCCAGACGATCCAGGCCAATCTCTTCGCCCGTATCCACACAGAAACCATAATCGCCATCTTCCAGACGCTTCAGCGTGCTGTTGATCTTGCCGATCAGCTTGCGATAACGATCGCGGGTACGCAGTTCCAGCGAGTTCTCGGTCTCGCGGGTAGCGCGCTCGGCCTCATCGCCGATATCACGCACTTCTTCCTGCAGATTCGCGATGGTCTGCTTGGATTCCTCCACCAGATCATTGCGCCAGTGCTGCAGGCGCTGGCGGAAATACTCCAGCTGCAGCGGGCTCATGTATTCCTCTTCCGCGCTCGGCTTGTAACCGTCGGGCAGGATCGGACGACCGGTGGCTTCGTCAGTCTTGTATTCGACCACCTTCACCTTGGTGCGAGGGGCCGGGGCGGCCGAACGCGCTGCCACGGCAACGGCGACCTTGCCGACCGGACGGGACACGGGCTTGGGGGCGGACTCGGACTTGGCGGGGGTTTTTGCAGGCGATTTCGAAACGGGCACGGGATTCTTGTTTTGCGGGGCCTTGGAGGCGGGGGCCGCTGCCACCGGCGCCGGCGCGGAGGCCGGAGGGGTAACAGGTTTGGCCGCGCTCTTGGCCGGGACAGACTTGGCCGGCGCCGGCGATGCCGGCTTCGGTGCGGACTTCACTACGGGTGCTGCAACCGGCTTGGCGGCCGGCTTGGATGCCACGGGCTTGCTGGCGGTCTTGCTGGCCTTCACCGGCGTGGCCGGTGCCTGCTTGACTGCGGTCTTCTTCGCCGGTGCCGGCTTGGCCGCCGGTTTGGCGACAGCAGGCGTCACGGTCTTCTTGGCTGCCGTCTTGCTCGCAGCGGCTTTCTTGACGGGCGCCTTGCTTACCGGCTTGCCTGCCGCGCGCTTGGCGGGCGTGGCAACCGGCTTGGCGACCGTCGACTTCTTGGCAACGACCTTCTTGGCGACGGTCTTCTTGGCCACCACCGTCTTGGCAGCAGGCTTCTTGGCGACAGCCTTCTTGACGGTCTTGGCCGGCGACGTGCTGGCCGCCTTTTTAACGGGTGCCTTCCTGGCCGCCGGTTGTTTGGATGCAGGCTTGCCCGCCGGCTTGGCGGCCGGCTTCTTGGCAACGGTCTTGGCCGCCAACTTCTTTACAACAGGCTTGGCGGTTTTCTTGGCGGCCTTGACGGCCTTCTTTGCAGTTTTTTTAGCAGCCACGAAACGCTCTTCCTTGGATTCCCCGGGGCCCGGGAAAGCGGGCCTTTATAGCCTACCCGACCAGCAGCAGCAACCACACCGCCTACTCCGTTCAGCCCCGGAGTCGCAAGGCGTGCGACCGGTCCGCCTGGCAGGCGGGCCGACGTGCGCAGTTCGGTACCTGACCCGGCGACACCGCCGGGGCGGCCCGTCGCGCGCGTGGGTGCGGACGGGTCCAACGCCCCATCCTGCGACAAATGCGCCCTTCATGCCAACTGGAATAAGATTGGGGGGTGATCTCACGCCTGCTCATCGCCCTGCTGCGCTTCTACAAGCGCTTCATCAGCCCGCTGCTGGGGCCGCGTTGCCGCTTCATGCCCAGCTGTTCTGAATACGCCATGCAAGCCATCGCCACCCATGGCCCCGCGCGCGGCAGCTGGCTGGCCGCGCGCCGGCTGGGCCGCTGCCACCCCTTCCACCCCGGTGGCATCGACGAGGTGCCACCGCGCGCCGCGCACGACGCCACCTGCCGCTGCACAGGAAAACACTGAATGTCCTCCACCCTCATCGTCAACGCCCGCCTGGTCAACGAAGGCACCATCACCCAGGGTGACCTGCGCATCGAAGATGGCCGCATCGCGCAGATCGGCCCCGGCCTGGAGGCCCGTCCCGGCGAAACCGTGGTCGATGCCGCCGGCCGCTGGCTGCTGCCGGGCATGATCGACGACCAGGTCCATTTCCGTGAGCCCGGCCTCACCCACAAGGGCGACATCGCGACCGAATCAGGCGCGGCCGTCGCCGGCGGCCTGACCAGCTTCATGGACATGCCCAACACCAACCCGCCCACGCTCAACGCCGAGATCCTGCAGTCCAAGTACGATGCCGCCGCCGGCCGCGCACGCGCCAACTACGGGTTCTACATGGGCGCCAGCAACGACAACCTGGCCCACATCCAGTCGCTGGATCCCAAGACCGCGCCGGGCATCAAGGTGTTCATGGGCGCCTCCACCGGCAACATGCTGGTGGACAACCCGGAAACGCTGGATGCGATCTTCCGCGACGCGCCCACCCCGATCATCACGCATTGCGAAGACACGCCGATGATCGATGCCAAGGCCAAGGAGTACGCCGAGAAATATGGCGATGCCCTGAGTGCCGAGCAGCACCCGGACATCCGCTCGCGCGAGGCCTGCCTGAAGTCCTCCGAGCTGGCCGTCTCGCTGGCGAAGAAGCACGGCACCCGCCTGCATGTGCTTCACATCTCCACCGCCGATGAGCTGGCCCTTTTCGAACGCGGCCCGCTGATCCGCGCCGATGGCAGCCGCAAGCAGATCACCGCCGAAACCTGCATCCACTTCCTGCGTTTCGACCGCAGCGATTACGCGCGGCTGGGCAACCTGATCAAGTGCAACCCGGCGATCAAGGAAGCCAGCGACCGCGAGGCGCTGACCCGTGCCGTGGCCGATGACGTGATCGACGTGCTCGCCACCGATCATGCGCCGCACACCTGGGAAGAGAAGCAGAAGCCCTATGCGCAGGCGCCGTCCGGCCTGCCGCTGGTGCAGTACGCGCTGGTCGCCGCGCTGGAGCTGGTGCACGAAGGCAAGCTGGAGATCACCCAGGTCGTGCAGAAGTTCGCGCACGCACCGGCGCAGCTGTTCGACGTCAGCCAGCGCGGCTACCTGCGCGAAGGCTACTTCGCCGATCTGGTGCTGGTCGAAGATGTGCCCTTCACCGTCAAGCGCGAAGACGTGCTGTCCAAGTGCGGCTGGTCGCCGTTTGAGGGCACCACCTTCCGTTCGCGCATCGCCTCGACCTGGGTCAACGGGCAGTTGGCGTGGGATGGCGAGAAGCTGGTGGGTTCGCCGAACGGCCAGCGCATGAGCTTCGACCGCTGATGCGGGCACGGGTGTTGAGCGCGGCCCTGGCGGCCGCCGGCGTCGTGGCGATGGGCAGTCTGCTGCCCTCGCCCGCCGTGGCCCAGGCTGATGCGCGCGTAGTGTTTCCGGCCAGCGCCTCGCAGGGCGCGATGGTGATCGGCAAGGTGCCGGCCGGCAGCGTCGTGCAGTACGGCGGCCGCAGCCTTCGCGTGAGCGGTTACGGCAGCGTGGTGTTTGGCATTGGCCGCGACGAGAAGGGTCCGCTGCAGGTGCAGGTGACGCGACCGGACGGCGACAGTGAAACGGCCAACATCGCGGTCACCCCGCGCGACTGGCCGACCGAGCGCGTCAACGGCGTACCGCCGAAAACCGTCAATCCGCCGCCGGCGATTGCCGAGCGGATCAAGCGCGAGCAGGCGCAGGTCACGGCCGCGCGGGCCCGCGATGACAACCGGGCGGACTTCGCCCAGGCCTTCATCTGGCCGGTGCAGGGCCGCATCAGCGGCCGCTTCGGCAATGCGCGCGTCTATAACGGCCAACCCGGTTCGGGTCACTCCGGCATGGACATTGCGGTGCCGACCGGCACCCCGGTGAAGGCACCGGCCGCCGGCGTGGTCACCTTCGCTGGCCCGGACCTGTATCTGACCGGCGGCACGCTGCTGCTGGATCACGGCTTCGGGATCAGCTCGAATTTCCTGCATCTGTCGCGCATCGACGTGAAGGTCGGCGACCGTGTCGAGCAGGGCCAGGTGATCGCGGCGGTCGGTGCGACCGGTCGCGCGACCGGCCCGCATCTGCATTGGGGCATGAACTGGTTCGATACCCGCATCGACCCGCTGCTGGTGCTGGAACGCGGCAAGTAACGGCGTGCCGGCCGCTGGCCGGCAGTCACCCTCAGCCTCGCGCAGCCCACCAGCTCTGCCACAGCGTACGCATCGGCGTGGCCTGGTACTGGCGGTCCTGCGCCCAGGTCTGCTGGCGGGCACGGGCCAACGCGGCGTACAGCCGGCGGGGCCGCGGGCCGGCAACGCGCGCCGGCCACTTCGCCAGCAACTGCTGCGCCCATGTGCGCGACGCCTGGTTGTCATCCTCGGCCAGCAGCGAACGCGGAATGGCGGCAACGCCACTCTCATGCAGGCGCTGCGCCAGCGTCTGCACCAGCACCGGTGTCGCGACATCGCCACGTGCCGGGGTATCGAACATCACCGCTTCGACCGCCGCCACTGCGGCCGCATAGGCCTGCAGCGAACGCAGCGCGTGGCCCGGATCCACCGGCACCGCCCGCGCTTCAATCAGATCCGGCAGCGTTTCGGCCAGCGCTGCCCACGGCGCACGCACCGGCTCGAGCACCCGCCCCAGCGGATGGCGCGAGCGCTGCACGGACCAGCTGCGCAGCTCCTCACCCCACCACGCCAGTTTGGCGTCGGACGGCATCGGATCGCCGGCGGTATTGAGGATGTCGTCGAACTCCTGCAGCAGCGAGAACCACGCCACCACCAGGGTGCGCTGGCTCTCGGGCACGAAGCGTTCGGCCACCTGCCACTCGGGCCAGCGGGTCCGCCACTTGTCCAGGAAACTGTCCAGGGCGCTGGGAGTACTCACGGTGTATTCCTTGAAAGGCTAGAGCGTGCGCGGAAGCGGCCACGCCTTGGCATGTTGCAGGTGTTCGGGAAGTGCGGTCAGCGTATCGGCGCCCCAGGCCGCGGGATCGTCGGCGTCGAGCCGGTAACCCCACAGGGCGGCGACCGACGCCATGCCGGCGGCGTTGGCGGCGACGATGTCGCGCTCGTCATCGCCTACATAGACACAGGTGCCCGGGGCGATGCCCATGCGTTCGGCAGCGGCCAGCAGCGGCAGCGGATGCGGTTTGCGCTGGGCCAGGGTGTCGCCGCCGATCAGTACCTTGCAGCGCTGTTCCCAGCCCAGCTGCGGCACGATCAACCGGGCCAGGTATTCAGGCTTGTTGGTGACGATGCCCCAGACACAGCCGGCGCCCTCGAGTGCATCGAGCATGCCGGCGATGCCGTCAAACAGCACCGCGTGCTGTCCGATCAGGCCTTCGTAGCGTTTCAGGAACTCCGGCACCAGCGCATCACGTTCATCCTGCCCCAGCTCGGGAAAGGCCACCGAGACCATCGCGCGCGAGCCCTTGGAGACCACCGGACGCAGCGCGTCCAGGGTGATCGGCGCGCGCCCGCGGGCGGCCAGCATCGCGTTGGCGGTGGCCAGCATGTCCGGAGCGCTGTCCAGCAGGGTGCCGTCCAGATCGAACAGCACCGCCGGCGGGAAACCGGACTCAGACACGTGCGGCGTCGTCCGGCTTGACCGCGTGGGCCAGGTAATTGATGTCGGTGCGCGTGCTCAGGCGGGCACGGTTGCGCCACGGCTCGTAGGCCATGCCACTGACGTCACGCAGGTTGAAATCGGCCTCGCGCAGCCACTTGCCCAGCTCGGCCGGCTTGATGAAATCCTGGTAGTGATGCGTGCCCTTGGGCAGCAGCCGCGCCACATACTCGGCGCCGACGATCGCCACGGCGAACGCGGCCGGGGTGCGGTTGACGGTGGACAGGAACAGCTGACCGCCGGGCTTGAGCAGGCGGTGGCAGGCGGCGATGATCGCGCCCGGGTCCGGCACATGCTCCAGCATTTCCATGCAGGTCACCACATCGAAGCTGCCCGGCTGTTCGGCGGCCAGGTCCTCAGCGGCCTGCATGCGGTAGTCAACGGTGACGCCCGACTCCAGCCCGTGCAGGCGTGCGACCTTGACCAGCTCCGGGGCCAGGTCGATCGCGGTGACATCCGCGCCTTCCTTGGCCAGCGCTTCGCTGAGCAGGCCGCCACCGCAGCCGATGTCGAGCACGCGGGCGCCACGCAGCGTCACGCGCTGGGCCACGTACTGCAGGCGCACCGGGTTCAGTGCATGCAGCGGCTTCTGCGGGCCATCGACGTCCCACCAGCGGTTGGCGAGCGCGGCGAACTTGTCCAGTTCGGCCTGATCGAAATTGGTGGAGGCATGGGGGGTATTCATGGGGATCCTTGGTGCATCAAGCACGGATGTGTCGGATACGCTCGCGCCACTGGCGGGCGTTGGCGACGATCGCGGCGGTGTCCATGCCGACCAGTTCGCGCTGGACCAGCTTGGGCTGGCCGGCGATCCAGACATCGCTGACCTGATGGCGGCCGGCGGCGTAGACGAGCTGCGAGAGCACATGGTGAAGCGGTTGGGTTTCCAGTGCGGACAGATCCACGCAGACCAGATCGGCCTGCTTGCCGACCTGGATCGAGCCGATGCGGTCGCCGAAGCCCAGCGCGCGCGCGCCACCCAGCGTCGCCGCGCGCAGCGTGGTGGCCGCGTCCAGCGCGGTGGCGTCATTGGCCACGGCCTTGGCCAGGATGGCCGCGGTCCGGTTCTCGCTGAACATGTCCAGGTCGTTGTTGCTGGCGCAGCCGTCGGTGCCGATGGCCAGGTTCACGCCAGCGCGCTGCAGGGCGCAGGCCGGGCAGAAGCCGGAGGCGAGCTTGAGATTGGATTCGGGGCAATGCACCACGCTGACGCCACGCTCGGCGCACAGGTGGATTTCGGCCTCGGTCAGCTGGGTCATGTGCACCGCGATCAGGCGGTCGTTGACCAGGCCCAGGCGATCCAGACGCGCCAGCGGGCGCTGACCGTGCAGCTTGATCGAGTCGCTGATTTCCTGCGCGGTTTCATGCGTGTGCAGGTGCACCTGCATGTCCAGCTGGTCGGACAACATGCGCACACGTTCGAAATTGGCGTCGTTGACGGTGTACGGCGCGTGCGGGGCGAACGAGGTGCCGATCAGCGGATCGTTGCGCCACTGGTCGTGCAGCTCGCCGGCCTTGGCGAAGTACTCGTCGTCGGTCTTGGCCCAGGCGGTCGGGAAATCGATGATCACCGCACCGACCAGCGCACGGAACCCGTGCTGCTTGTAGACGGCGGCCTGGACGTCGGAGAAGAAGTAGTTTTCGTTGGCGCAGGTGGTACCGCCGCGCAGCATCTCGGCGATCGCCAGGGTGGTGCCGTCGGCCACGAACTCCGGCCCGATCACCGCCGCCTCGACCGGCCAGATGTGCTGCTGCAGCCACACCATCAGCGGCAGGTCGTCGGCGACGCCCCGCAGCAGGGTCATGGGATTGTGGGTATGCGCGTTGACCAGGCCCGGCATCAGCGCCGCGTCCGGGCGCGAGACGGTCTGCTTCGGCGCAAAGCGCTCGCGCGCCTCGGCACGCGGCAGGATCGCGATGATCTCACTGCCACGCACCGCCACGGCATGGTCTTCCAGCACCACCGCATGCGGTTCGATCGGGACCACGTAACCGGCTTCGATCAACAGGTCACAGGTTTCGGGAATGCGGGCGGTGTCGGTCATGCGGACTCACTTTGCTGGAGAAACAGGTCAGCCTGCGGCAGGGCCTACCTCGAACCTTCAGAAGACCGGCCCCATGCTGGACGGCTACCGCGATGCTTCTGGAGGACTGGCCCCTGAGTCAGGGACGGCCGCGAAGCGGCGGGATGTGGGTGCTGGTGAGTCGGGGCCCACGATCCGCAGCGCGGATCGTGGGAGCGCCAGCGCGAATGCGCTGCCGCATACCCGGATTACTTGCCTGCGCGCGCGGAGTATTCGCCCGAGCGGGTGTCGACCTTGATGATTTCATCCTGGTTGACGAACAGCGGCACGCGGACCACCGCGCCGGTTTCCAGGGTGGCCGGCTTGCCGCCACCGCCCGAGGTGTCGCCACGGACGCCCGGATCGGTTTCGGTGATCTTCAGCTCGACGAAGTTCGGCGGCTGCACGAAGATCGGCTCGCCGTTCCACAGCGTGACGATGCAGGACTCTTCGCCCTTCAGCCACTTCTCGGCGCCACCCATGCCAGCCTTGGTGGCCTGGACCTGCTCGAAGGATTCCGGGTCCATGAAGTGCCAGAACTCGCCGTCGCTGTACATGAAGTCCATGTTGGTATCCACGACGTCGGCCTTCTCCACGTCATCGGTGGCCTTCATGGTCATTTCGACCACGCGGCCCGACTTGATGAAGCGGTACTTCATGCGGGTGAAGGCCTGGCCCTTGCCCGGCTTGACGTATTCGGTCTCGGTGATGACCGCTGGTTCATTGTTGACCAGGATCTTCATCCCGTTCTTGACGTCGTTCATGCCAACAGTGGCCATGCTGAAACTCCTGAATGGGCAAACGCCGCGCAGGCGCGGCGAGCCGGATAGAATGGGAAATCCCACCGACACCGGTGGGGTGACTCGATATTTCTGACCCACATGATAACCGCAGGCCCCCATTCCATGCAGCTTTCCGCCACGCCCCTGGCCGCCTCCGTCCGCTGGCAGCAACGGTGGCGCGAGGCGATCCGCGACCCGCGCGAGCTGCTGCGGCAGCTGGGGCTGGATCCGGCGGCACTGGGCGTTTCGGACGAGGCCGCCGGCCAGTTCGCGGTGCGCGTGCCGCAGGGCTTCGCGGCCCGGATGCGTCATGGCGACCGCCATGACCCCCTGCTGCGCCAGGTCCTGCCGATCACCGACGAGCTGAAGGTCGTGCCCGGCTTCAGCCTGGATGCGGTGGGCGATGGCGCGGCCAAGAAGGCCACCGGCGTCATCCAGAAGTACCGCGGCCGTGCCCTGCTGGTCACCACCGGCAGCTGCGCGATCAACTGCCGCTACTGCTTCCGCCGCCATTTCGACTACGGCACCGAGAACGCGGCCCGCGAAGGCTGGCGCGATGCAGTGGAGGCGATCGCGCAGGACCCGGACATCGACGAGGTGATCCTGTCCGGCGGCGACCCGCTGTCGCTGGCGACCCACAAGCTGGTGGAACTGACCCACGCCCTGAAGCAGATTCCGCACCTGCGCCGCCTGCGCATCCACAGCCGCCTGCCGGTGGTGCTGCCCGAGCGCGTGGATGACGAGCTGGTGCAGTGGATCGCCTCGCTGCCGTGGCCGGTGGCGTTCGTGATCCATGCCAATCACGCCAACGAATTCGATGCGTCCGTGGATGCCGCCATGGCGCGCCTGCGCGCGGCCGGCGCCACCCTGCTCAACCAGGCGGTGCTGCTGCGCGGGGTCAACGATTCGATCGAGGCGCTGCAGGGCCTGAGCGAGCGCAGCTTCGCGGCGGGCGTGCTGCCCTACTACCTCTACCAGGTGGACCGGGTGGAAGGCGTGGCCCATTTCGAAGTGGCCGACGACACCGCCAAGGACCTGCATGCGCAGCTGACCGCGCGCCTGTCCGGCTACCTGGTCCCCAAGCTGGTCCGCGAGATCTCCGGCGACAGCAGCAAGCGGCCGGTCTAGCGTCAGCGGCCGGCCTCGATCATCTGCACCACCTCGGTCGCGCTGACCGGGTGGCTCAGCCAGTAGCCCTGGCCCAGGTCGCAACCGCGCTGGGCCAGCAGGTCGAACTGCACTTCCTGCTCGATGCCTTCGGCGACCACGGTGATGCCCAGTGCATGGGCCATGGCGATGATCGCCGTGGTCAAGGCCAGGTCGTCCGGGTCGCGCTGCATGTCGGCCACGAAACTCTTGTCGATCTTGACCCCGTCCACCGGCACCTGGCGCAGGTGGCTCAGCCCGGAGAAGCCGGTCCCGAAATCGTCCAGCCAGACCTTTACGCCGGTCCGGTGCAGCTTGTCGAGCAGGGCGGCGGCCAGCATCTCATCGCCGATCACCGCCGTTTCGGTCAGCTCCAGGTGCAGGCGCGAGGCCGGCAACCCGGTGTCGCGCAGGCAGTCGGCGACCAGCGTCGGCAGCTCGCCACCGCGCAGCTGGCGTGGTGACACGTTGACCGACACGAACAGGCCTTCACCATCAGCGCCCGCCGGCCACTGCACCGCCTCGGTGCAGGCCGCGCGCAGCACCTTGGGGCCGATCACTTCGATCAGGCCGCTCTGCTCGGCCACTTCGATGAACACCGAGGGCGGAATCGTCCCCAGGGTCGGGTGCTGCCAGCGCAGCAGGACTTCCACGCCGACCATGCGGCGGTCGCGGGTGCGGAAGATCGGCTGATAGGCCAGCCGCAACTCGCCGCGCTCCCAAGCCCCGCGCAGCTCCTGCTCCATGTGCACGCGGCGCTCGACCGCGTGGTCCATCGCCCGGCTGTAATAGCGGTAGCAGTTCTTGCCGGCCATCTTGGCCTGGTACATCGCGATGTCGCCGTTCTTGAGCAGCGTGGTGGCATCGGCGGCATCGTCCGGGAACAGGGTCACACCGATCGAGGTGCCCAGGAACAGCTCCCTGCCCTGCACGACCAGCGGCTGCCCCAGCTCGCGCACCAGGAGTTCGGCAAGTTCGCGGGCGCGGGCGGCCACATCACCTTCACCGATCAGGATCACGAACTCATCGCCACCGAAGCGGGCCAGCAAGGCCTCATCGCCCCCGGCTTGCGCGACGGCAGCGCTGATGCGCTGGGCGAACTGCAGCAGCGCTTCATCGCCGGCTTCATGGCCAAGCGTATCGTTGACGCGCTTGAAGTCATCCATGTCGGCGAACAGCAGTCCCAGCCGATGGCCCGAGGCACGCGCGGCCATCAGCCGATGGTCCAGCGCTTCGCGGAAGGCCAGCCGATTGGTCAGGCCGGTCAGCGCATCGGTGTAGGCCATGTGCCGCACTTCACGGTCATGCCGGGCGATGGCCTGGCTCATCCGGCCGAACGCCCGCACCAGCTCGCCCACCTCATCCTGGCGATGGCTCTGGCGCATCTGCAGGTTGTAGTCGCCGGCTTCGATCTGGCGGGCGGCACCGGCCAGCCAGCGGATCGGCGTGACCAGCGTGCGCTGCACATAGATGATCACCACTGCGCCAATGCCGACCAGCAGGCCCAGCATCAGCAGCAGCCAGCCCAGATGCCGCTTGCCGACCTGCTGCAGCCGCTCGCCCAGGGTCTGGTTGGCTTTCTTCTCCATCGCCTGGACGTCATCCAGCGCCATGCCCACGCGGACACCGCCAATACGCTGGTTGCCGATCATGATCGGCATCGCGTTGTCGAGCACCTTGGGTGATTGCTGGACCACCAGCTCGCGCGCCTGGACCGCACCGCTCGCCAGTGGATCGCGCATCGGCTGACCGAACTCGAGCACGTCCACCGAACCGTCGTGGATCAGCCGGCCGTTCTCGTCGAACACCAGCACGTAGCGCACCACCTGCTGGCGCGAGGTGTTGCGCACCAGCGCACCGACCTGCTCCAGATCGTTGTAGTACAGCGGGTTGGCCAGCGCATCGGACAGCTCGCGCGCCAAGGCCTCCCCCCGGCTGCGCACGCTGCGGTCGAACAGGTCATGGATCACGTTGCCGCTGAGGTGCTGCACCTCGCCCTGCATCGTCGCCTGGCGCCCCAGCACCACCGCCACGATGGCCACCACCACCAGCATCGCACCGCTCATCGCCAGCACGAACTTTGCCTGCATTCCGGAACCCAACCGACTCATTCCACTTCCATCCGCACGCGCGTCAAGCCCAGTTTCAATTCATCCAGCCGGCGTTGCATCTGTGCATCCACACGGTGGAACCCGGAGGTACCAAAAAAAACGTTCAATGCACTGCGCCCCTGTGGATCCGAGGCGGCCTCCAGCAGGACCTGCTGCAGACGGTCGCGCACCCGCGGATCCAGCCCTTCGCGCACCATTTCCACCGCGCGCGGATAGGGCTCGGTGCGGTGGATGACACGGAAGTCACGCACGAAGTTGGCCGGGATGCGCTTGCTATCGGACCAGTCCACGCTGCTGACCGCCCCGGCATCCACCAGCCCCTTGTGCACGAAGGTGGCGATGTTGGACTCGGACCGCGCGAACACATACCCGACCGTGTCCGGCGCGGCAGTATCACCCAGCGAGGCCAGGATCTCCGGGGTCTGCCCGTGCTGCAGCAGGGTCATCACCGGCACCAGGTAGGCGCTGGTGGAGGCCACGTTCTGCAGTGCCAGCGTATGCCCGCGCAGGTCTTCCAGGGTCTGGATGGGGCTCTCGCGGCGCACGAAGAACACCGTGTGGTACTCGCGCACGCCGCTACGTTCGGTCAGCAGCAGGGGCCTGGCGCCGCTGCGCAGGCCCAGCGCGACGGCGGTGCCGGAGGTTTCAGTGACCCAGTCGACCCGGCCGCGGCGCAGATAACTGGCCATCTGCTGGGCGTCCCGCGCCATCAGGATGCGGCCTTCGGTAATGCCGACATCGCGCATGCGCGGAATCACGTAATCCAGCAGCGGCTGCAGCTGTGCATAGTGAGACTTCGGGTCGTCGCTGATCCTTCCCAGCACCAGCTCATGGGCGGGACCGGCCCAGGCCGACCCCGTCGTCGCGGCGAGGGCCAGACACAGCAATACGCTCTGCAGCAGCCTTCGCAGTCCCGACAAGCCCATCACTCCCCCCAAGGAATCGAGACAGACTACCCGAAAAAGTGAGAACTGCGTCGGCTTACAGGGGCTTATTTGTCGCCAATCTCGCCATGCGCTGTGCATCGGACAGAATGCCGCGCAGCAGCCGCACCTCCTGCTCGCTCAGCTCGGTGCGCAGGAACAGGCGGCGCAACTTGCGCATGGCCGATTCGGGTGCGCGACCCTTGTGGAAATCGATCTCATCCAGAGTATCGCCAAGCTGACCGAACAGGCCTTCGACCTGCGCGTGGCTGGCCGGCGCTTCGCCGAAGCCGGGCTCGGCCGGGGCCGCGACCGGGGCGTCGGCAGCGCCGAGGATGGCCATGCGCACTTCATAAGCCAGCACCTGGACCGCGGCGGCCAGGTTCAAGGAGCTGAACTCCGGGTTGGAGGGGATGTGTACGGCGGCGTGGCAGAGCTGCAGCTCTTCATTGGTCAGGCCGGTGCGCTCGCGGCCGAACACGAAGGCGACTTCGGCCGGTTCGGCGGCCTTGGCCAGGACGCGCTGGGCCGCCACGGCCGGCAGCAGCTCTTCGAGCTGGACCCGGCGCGAGCGGGCGGTACAGCCCAGTACGAAGCGGCAATCGGCCACGGCCTCGGCCAGGGTCGCCACGACCGGGGCGTCGCCGAGGACGTCTTCGGCGCCGGCCGAGCGGCGGAAGGCCTCTTCGTCCAGCGGTTTTTCCGGGGCGACCAGGACCAGGCGGCCCAGGCCCATGGTTTTCATGGCACGTGCGGCCGCCCCCATGTTTCCGGGGTGCTGGGTGCCGACCAGGACGAAGCGGATGCGGGCGGGAGCGGTTTGAACGGACATGAACAGGCCAAATGCGAGCAGGACAGCGACAAATGGTAAACTGTGCGACCGGCCTCTGCGCCGGGACCGCTCTTTTCCCCCGCCAAACCCCTACTCTGCCTTTACGGGAGCTTTTCGCCATGCAGAAACCCGCCGTCACCGTCATGGTCAAGGCCGCCCGCCTCGCCGGCAACGTCCTGTTGCGCAACATCAACAAGCTCGAGGCGTTGAACGTCGTGCAGAAGGGCCGCATGGACTATGCCAGTGAAGTCGATGCAGATGCGGAAAAGGTCATCGTCAAGGAACTCAAGCGCGCCTATCCCGAGTACGGGATCATGGGTGAGGAAGGTGGCGTGCAGTCGGTCAACCGTTACATGTGGGTCATCGATCCGCTGGACGGCACCAGCAACTACCTGCGCGGCTTCCCGCATTACTGCGTGTCCATCGCCTTGGTCGAGAACGGTGAGCCGATCGACGCGGTGATCTTCGATCCGCTCCGCAATGAGCTGTTCACTGCCAGCCGTGGTGCAGGCGCGGTGTTCAATGACCGCCGTATCCGTATTGCCGAGCGCAAGGATCTGGGCGGCGCGATGATCCATACCGGTTTTGCCCCGCGTGAGCGCCAGCGCGCGAGTGCGCAGCTGAAGGCGGTGGATGCGCTGCTGGTACAGGCTGAAGACGTGCGTCGCACGGGGTCGGCGGCGCTGGATCTGGCCTATGTGGCCTGTGGCCGTGCCGATGCGTACTTCGAGGCCGGTGTGAAGGCCTGGGACATCGCCGCCGGTGTGCTGCTGGTCCGCGAGGCCGGTGGCCGGGTGTGCGATTTCAAGGGTGCGACGCCGGCCCGTATGGACAGCCGCGGTCCGGAGACGCAGCAGATCGTGGCGGGCAATGTGAAGATCAGCGATGCGCTGCAGAAGGTGCTGGTCAATACGGGCTACGCGGCGGAGTTCGACGCGAAGTTCTGATCGGGTTGCACCTGATCTGATCTGCAGGATGACGGCGCCTTCGGGCGCCGTTGTCGTTTGTGGGAACAAAAACGCCCGGCGGGAGCCGGGCGTTCTGTTCTGCGCACTGCGGTGTTGGGTTACACCACGGTGTTGTTGGCGGCGCGCAGGGCGGCGATGCGCTCGTCCAGCGGGGGGTGGCTCATGAACAGCTTCTTGGCGGCGCCGCCGGCGATACCGAAGGCCGCGATCTGGGTCGGCAGGGTGCTCTGGCCGTGGTTGACCTTCAGGCGCTCAAGGGCGGCGATCATCTTCTGGCGGCCGGCCAGGTGGGCGCCACCAGCGTCGGCGCGGAATTCGCGGTGACGGGAGAACCACATGGAGATCATGGTGGCGAACAGGCCGAACACCATTTCCAGGACGAAGACGATGATGTAGTACGCGAAGCCTCGGCCGCCGCCTTCGCGGTTGCCGGACAGGGCGCTGTCGATGAAGCCGCCGACAATGCGGGCCAGGACGATCACGAAGGTGTTGAGCACGCCCTGCAGCAGGGCCATGGTGATCATGTCGCCATTAGCCACGTGGGCGATTTCGTGGCCGAGCACGGCTTCGGCTTCGTCCTCGCTCATGTTGTGCAGCAGGCCGGTGGAGACGGCGACCAGGGCCTTGTTGCGGTTGGCGCCGGTGGCGAAGGCATTGATTTCCGGGCCTTCGTACACCGCCACTTCGGGCATGCCGATGCCGGCTTCGCGGGCCTGGCGTTCAACGGTGGCCAGCAACCAGCGTTCGGTGGGGTTGCGCGGCTCGGTGATCACGACGGCGCCCGTGGAGCGCTTGGCCATGAACTTGGACAGCAGCAGCGAGATGAACGAGCCGCCGAAGCCGAAGATGGCCGCGAAGATCAGCAGGCCGCTCATCTGGTTCGGATTGACGCCCAGTACCGACATCACGATGCCGGCCAGGATCAGCACCGCAAAGTTGGTCAGCAGGAAGAGAGCAATGCGACTGAACATGGGGAAAGGACGCTCATGGGAGGTTGATGAATGCAAATCTGCGGTGACTTCAGCTTGAATTCAAGTCGCAAACTGACCGACGATTCATAGTTCATGTCCATGCCCCCCTACTGCGGCCGATTCGCGCCCTCGCCTACCGGGCCCCTGCACCCCGGCTCGCTGCTGGCTGCGCTGGGCAGCTGGCTGCTCGCGCGGCATGCGGGCGGCCGCTGGCTGGTGCGGGTGGAAGACGTCGATCCTCCTCGAACGGTGCCCGGCGCGGTCAGCGGCCAACTGGCCACCTTGGCGGCGTTCGGACTGAACAGTGATGGGCCGATCGTGCATCAGAGCCAGCGCGATGCGCTGTATCAGGCGGCGCTGGACCGGCTGCTGCGCGAGGGCAAGGCGTTTGCGTGCCACTGCAGCCGCAGTGAACTGGCCGCGCAGGGCGGCATCCACCACCAGTGTGTCGCCCGTGCCGAGCGTGCGCAGCCTGCCGTGCGGCTGCGGGTGCCGCCCGGCAGCGTCGTGGCTTTCGATGACGGATTGCAGGGCCGTATCGTGCAGGACGTGCACGCCGAGGTTGGCGACTTCGTGCTGCGCCGCGCTGATGGCTATTGGGCTTACCAGCTGGCGGTGGTGGTCGATGATGGCGCGCAGCAGGTGACCGATGTGGTGCGTGGGGCGGATCTGCTCGATTCCACACCGCGCCAGATCCTGCTGCAGCAGGCCCTCGGGCTGCCGACCCCGCGCTATCTGCACTTGCCGCTGCTGCTCGGCCCGCAGGGGCGCAAGCTCTCCAAGTCCGAGGCGGCGCTGCCGGTGGACCCTGCCCAGCCGCTGCCGGCCCTGCGCAGGGCATGGGTGCAGCTGGGTCAGGATCCGGCGATCGGTGCGCGGGCCGATGCGGTGGACGGGTGGCTGCAGCAAGCCGCTGCCGGCTTTGATCCGGCCGGGTTGCCACCGGGCGACATTTCAACCCTGCACGCGGCTGGCGAGGCTGCCCCTTTTGCCCCCTGATGTTGCAGAATCGCGTTCCCCCTTGTTGGCTCTGCCTTTCGGAGTAGCTGCTCATGACATCTCGCGTCGCACTGGTCACCGGCGGTACCGGCGGTATCGGTACTGCCATCTGCCAACGCCTGGCCGACCAGGGCCATCGGGTCGCCACCAACTACCGTGACGAAGCCAAAGCCAGGGCCTGGCGCGAGAAAATGCTGGCGCGCGGCTGCGACGTGGCGATCTTCCCGGGGGATGTGTCCGACCCCGGCACCGCCGAAAGCATGGTGCAGGCGGTCGAAGCGGCGCTGGGCCCGGTCGAGATCCTGGTCAACAACGCCGGCATCACCCGCGATACCACCTTCCACCGCATGCGTGCGGACCAGTGGCACGACGTCATCAACACCAACCTCAACTCGGTGTTCAATGTCACCCGCCCGGTCATCGAGGGCATGCGCCGCCGTGGCTGGGGCCGGGTCATCCAGATCAGCTCGATCAACGGCCTGAAGGGTCAGTACGGGCAGGCCAATTACGCCGCCGCGAAGGCCGGCATGCACGGCTTCACCATTTCGCTGGCGCGCGAAAATGCCGGGTTCGGCATTACCGTCAATACGATCTCGCCGGGCTATGTCGCCACGGACATGGTGATGGCCGTGCCGGACGAAGTGCGCGCCAAGATCATCGCCGACATCCCCACCGGCCGCCTCGGCAAGCCGGAGGAAATCGCCTACGCAGTGGCCTTCCTGGTCAACGAGGAAGCGTCCTGGATCACCGGCTCCAACCTGGACATCAACGGCGGCCACCACATGGGGTGGTAAGCGCCAAAAATGCTGCACTCCATGTTGCGCAACATAAATGCGGGCCCTTGCTACCTATGGCGGTTGCATAGGCTGCTGCACTGCGCCATGCTGCGCGCCTACTGTGATGAGTGACTGCTTCATGGCTGCGACCCGCATTATCAAGAAGTACCCGAACCGCCGGCTCTACGACACGGAAATCTCCAGCTACATCACCATAGAGGATGTGCGCCAGCTGATCCTGGACGGTGAGGACTTCGAGGTGCGTGACGCCAAGAGCGGCGATGACCTGACCCGCTCGGTGCTGCTGCAGATCATCGCCGACCAGGAACAGGACGGCGAACCGATGCTGTCCACCCAGCTGCTCAGCCAGCTGATCCGCTTCTATGGCGACTCGCTGCAGGGCTTCATGGGCAATTACCTGGAGCGCAGCATGCAGGTCTTCCTGGATCAGCAGCAGCAGTTCCGCCAGCAGATGGGCAATCTCCTCGGCCAGACCCCCTGGGCGATGATGAACCAGCTGACCGAGCGCAACATGGAGATGTGGCAGGACTTCCAGCGCAACATGGGTGGCGGCTTCGGTGGCCGCCCGGGTGGTACCGGAACGGGTACCGGCACGGGCACGGGTACCGGCAAGAAGCCGGAAACCCCGGCACCGGGCGCGGGCAAGACCCGCCGCTGAGCCCGCGGCTCCACGCGATAAAGAAAAAGGCGCAGCCCTCGGGCCGCGCCTTTTCTCGTTTCAGGGTCCGGCGACGTCATCGACGCCCTCCGGTTGGCCCTATCGCCGTCCAGTCGCGCGCATCAGCGCTTGGGCTTGGCGCAGCCGGTGCAGATGCGCTCCACCTTGTAGCCCTTGGCGCGCAGTTTCTCGACCACGCCGTCGTTGCCGAGCAGGTGCAGCGTGCCGACCACCACCATCGTGCCCCCCTGCCCGGCCTGCAGATGCTGCTGCAGCTTGGGCACCCACGCATCGTTGCGGTCGGTATTGATGCGCTTGTACAGCTGCGGATACTGGCCGCGCATTTCGGTGGCCATCGAGGTCCACAGCAGCTTGTCGTCGCCACGACGCCAGGCGTCATGCAGCTTGCGGCCCATGTCGTCGCCCTTGTCGACCTGCTCCAGCGCCTCAGCCACCATCTGTTGCTGCTCCTTGGCCGACATCCCCGACAGCACGGCGATCTGGGTGTCGATGTCTTCCAGCCCAGCGGTCGCCTTGCCGGCGCTGGCGGCGCGGGTCATGAAGTGGCGATCCAGCCCCAGCGCCGGGTCCAGGCCCATCTTGGTGAACTGGCTCAGGGTGATGGTCAGGCCGACGAACCACGGCTTCATCCCCTGCAACTGGGCCAGCGGCAGCTTGTTTTCCTGCGCATAGGCCTGCAGCCGGGTCCAGGTGGCGGCATCCAGGTCGCGCTTCAACTCCGAACCATCGGTGCGCATCGCCGCCTGCACCATCTTCTGCGCAAGCTGCGGGGATTCCATGTCCTGTGGCGACAGTTCGAACACCACCCGCTGCGAGGCGGCGAAGGCCTGGTCCACGTCCGGCGAGAGCGGGTAATCCGTCGGCTGCAGCAGATGGAACGAACCCAGCAGATACAGCCGGCTGTCGCCGGGGCCGGTCACCTTCCACAGCAGCGGGACCGGTGGAGTGGCTTTCGCCGCTGCCGATGCGTTCGGCGCCACCGGGCGCGCTTCGGCGCTGCCCGTACCGACCCACAGGCCCGCAGCAATCAGCAGCGGGGACAACACACGCGACAACATCGAGATCATCAAGCCTCTCCTTCAGGGGCGTGGTACGCCTGCTCACCTGCGTCCACGCGCAGATCCAGTCGGTTTTCAGGGGGTGTCAGCGGACAGGTCGCAAACGGGGTGAACGCGCACGGTGGGTTGTAGGCGTGATTGAAATCGATCACCACCCGGCCCTGTTCATCGGGCGCGGGCAGGTCCAGATAGCGACCGGCCGGATAACTGCCGTGGCCGCTGGTGCGGTCGCCGAAGATCACGAACAGGTCGCGGCCCGGCTCACCAATCGCTTCCAGCCGCCAGGTGTGGCCATCGCGTTCGAATTCCAGCGCGCCGGCATTGGGCATGTTCGTGGTCAGGCCGGTGATGTCCACGATCGGCAGCGTCTTACCGGCCGGATGGGGCACGAAGCGCGCGGTGATGCGCCAGGACGGGCCGCCCGGCCAGTACGTCAGGCCGGTGAAGTTCGTCCGCGACGGCGCATCGGCGTGCTTGACCCGCAGCGCGAAGCGCTCACCGCGATGGATCAGGCTGAGCCGGCCCTTGTCGTCATCGAAGGCGATGATGGTCGGCGTGGGATCGCGATCACTGAAAAAGCGGATGCGGCCGGTGACCGGCTTGCCCTCCACGCGCATCAGCACACCACGCTCCGGTGTGAACCAGACGGTGCCGCCCTCGCGCGCAACCATGCCGAGCTTGTCCGGCCCGACCGCCAGGCGGATGCCACTGCCGGGCCCGCGGCCGATGTAATGCGCCTTCTGCTCGAGCCAGTGCAGGCCGACCAGGCTGGTCCAGCCATCGGCGGCGTGCAGTGCTTCGTAACGCTGTTGGCGCCACTGCTGCTGTTCGGCCTCGAAGGCCGGATCGATCGCCACCTTGGCAGGTACCGCCGCGTTCTTTTCGCCGCATCCCGAGATGCTCGCTGCCAGCAGCAACGCGGTCGCCCACACTCCCCAGTGCTTCCCCATGACCTTCCTCTCAACGTCCGCGCAGGAACCAGCGGTCGATTTCCGCCAGCGAAAAACGGGCCCAGGTCGGTCGGCCGTGATTGCACTGACCCGAGCGTTCGGTGATTTCCATGTCGCGCAGCAGGCCGTTCATTTCCGGCACCGTCAAGCGCCGGTTGGCGCGCACCGCGCCGTGACAGGCCATGGTGGACAGCAGTTCATCGCGTGCGCTGGCGATGCGCCGGCTCTGCCCATGCTCACGCAGGTCGGTCAGCACGTCGCGCAGCAGCGCCTCGGGTTCGGCATTGGCCAACAACGCCGGAATGCTGCGGACGTGCAGCGAACCGGGCCCGGCGCGGGTGATCTCAAAGCCCAGCGAGGTCAAGGTCTCTGCCTCGCGCTCGGCAGTGTCGGCATCGCGTTCGCCCACCGCCAGGGTGATCGGCACCAGCAGCGGCTGCGCATGCAGGCCCATGCCGTCATGTGCGGTCTTCAGCCGCTCATAACCGATGCGCTCGTGTGCGGCGTGCATGTCCACCACGATCAGGCCTTCGGCGTTTTCGGCCAGGATGTAGATGCCATGCAATTGCGCGATCGCATAGCCCAGCGGTGGTACGCCACTGTCGGCTGCGGTCGCCGGCAGGCCGTTTTCGGTCGGCATCGGCGGCAGGCTGCTGGTCCCTGCGGTACCGCCCGGCGCGCCATACAGCGCTGCGTAGGCGGACGGCGCATCGGCCACACGCAACCCCAACGGTGACTGCTGCGGGCGCCAGTCGCCGCCCATGCCACCGCCACCGCCGTTGCCACCGCCGTTGCCTGCGAGTGCAAAGCCGGTACTGCCCGACGACGGCAGCCCGTAAGCGGGGGCCGCCGTGGCGGCACTCTCGGTGGCATGCCCCTGGGGGCCGGCCGCGGTCATGCCGGCACGCGTTTCGGCCAGCGCTTCCTTGAGCGTGCGGTAGACGAAATCGTGGATCAGGCGGGAGTCGCGGAAGCGCACTTCATGCTTGGCCGGATGCACGTTGACATCGACGCGGGTCGGGTCGAGTTCCAGGAACAGCACGTATGCGGGCTGACGACCGTGGAACAGCACATCGCCGTAGGCCATCTTCACCGCATGGGCAACGCTGCGGTCGCGCACCGAACGGCCGTTGACGTACAGGTACTGCTGATCGGTGCTGGCCCGCGAATAGTGCGGCTGCGCTATCCAGCCGTGCAGACGCAGGCCGGCACCGCTGTGATCCACGCGCAGTGCCTGGTTGGCGAAGTCTTCGCCCAGCGTTTCGCCCAGGCGCGCATCGGAATACAGATCCCCGGGCTTGTAGCGGCGCGAGGGCTTGCCGTTGTGCGACACGCGCAGTTCGACATCCGGGCGCGCCAGCGCGAGCGAGCGCAGCCACTCTTCGATATGGCCCAGCTCGGTGCGCTCGGCGCGCAGGAACTTGCGGCGCGCCGGCACGTTGTAGAACAGCTCGCGCACTTCCACCGTGGTGCCGGGCGCATGCGCGCGCGGGGTGACTTCGCCGAGGCGGCCGCCCTCGATCTGCAGGGCCGAACCGTGCTCATCGATGGCGCGGCGCGAGCTGAGGGTGAAGCGGCTGACCGAGGCGATCGACGGCAAGGCTTCGCCCCGGAAGCCGAGCGTGGCAACCGATTCCAGATCATCCAGGCTGGCGATCTTGCTGGTGGCGTGGCGCGACACCGCCAGCGGCAACTCTTCCGGTGCAATGCCACCGCCGTCGTCGCGGATGCGGATCAGCCGCACGCCGCCCTCTTCCAGGTCGATGTCGACGCGAGTGGCGCCGGCATCCAGTGCGTTTTCGACCAGTTCCTTGACCACGGACGCAGGGCGTTCGACCACTTCGCCGGCGGCGATCTGGTTGATCAGGATCTCAGGAAGCTGACGGATGCTCATGCGCAGCTCCGGGCGACGGAGGTGGCAGGCGTGGCAACGTAGGGAATTCGGGAAACGGACGTCATCCCGTGATGATAGCGTGCGCCGGGCCGTGCAGCCCGGAGGGTTTACTTGCTGCCGCCCGCCACAGTGCCGGCAGCATCGATCTCGGCCTGCGCGCGCGCGGCATACAGGGTGCCCGGCGGCGGCTGGCGGCTGAAGAAGGTGTGCACACCATCGAGCACTGCACCGGCAATCTGGCGCTGGTAGGCCGGATCGATCAGGCGGCGCTCTTCGTCCGGATTGGAGATGAAGGCGGTTTCGACCAGCATTGCCGGCATGTCCGAGGTGCGCAGCACCGCGAAGTTGGCGCGTTCAATGTTGGGCTTGTGGTTCTTGCCGATGCGCTTCAGGCCACCCAGCACATGTCCGGCCGCATCTTCGGAGGCCTTCATGTAGCCGCTCTGAGCCAGATCGAGCAGCACGTTGGCCAGGGTGCCTTCGGTCTGCTGCAGACGGACACCACCGACCAGATCGGCGGCGTTTTCCTTGTCGGCCAGCCAGCGCGCGCGCTGCGAGGAGGCGCCCTTGGTGGAGAGCACGTACACCGACGAGCCAGTCGCCGCGCGGTTCTCGGCGGCGTCGGCGTGGATCGAGATGAACATGTCGGCCTTGGCCGCACGCGCCTTCTGCGCACGCATCGGCAGCGGAATGAACACATCGCTGTCGCGGGTCAGGTAGGCCTTCAGGCCGGGCGTTGCGTTGATCTGGCGGGCCAGTTCACGCGCCACAGCCAGGGTGATGTCTTTTTCGCGCTTGCCGGTCGGGCCGACGGCACCGGGATCCTGGCCGCCATGGCCGGGATCGATCGCGATCACCAGCGGACGCATGCCGGCGCGCATCTTCACGCGCGAGGCGTCGCTGGGCATGGCCGGACGCGGGTTGTCCTGTACTGCCGGCGTCGGCGCTGGCGCAGGTACCGGCGCGCTGGCGACGACCGCCGCGGTCGACTGACCGGCCAGGATCGCGGCCGGCGACGCACTGTTGCTGGCCGCGTTGGCGGTCCCGGCGGCAGCGACGTTGACGGTGGTGGCCGTGGTGGCCGCCGGGCCCGGAGCCGGCGCCGAGGTGGCGACCGTGGCACTGGCCTGTTGGCGCACCGAGGCGGTCAGCAACGCGGTAGCACGCGCGGCATCGCTGCGTGCCTGTGCCGTCTGGGCGGCGGTCGGTGCAGGACCTGGTGTGGGCGTGGCGGCCGGGGTGGGTGCCGGCGGCGTTGGCGAAGGCGCAGCAGCCGGCACCGGTGCGCTGGCGACATTGGCCGACGCCGGCGCGTCGCCCGGCCACTCGATCACCAGCCGGGACTCGTCACCCTGCTTGATCATCTGCGGGCGGAACGGCGCGACCGATTCGGCCAGGTCGAACACCACGCGGAAGGTGCCCGGCACGGGCTGCCCCGTACGGACCGCCGTGACCACGCCCTTGGGCGCAGGCAGTTTGAGGTTGCGGATCGCGCTGGAGTCCGGGAAATCGACCACGAGGCGGTTCGGGCCGGCCAGGGACAGGGTCTTGTAGCCCCCGCTGCCGGCCAGTGAAATCTCCGCACGGGTACCGGTCGCACCGGTCTCCACGGCCACTTGGCGGACTTCGCCCGCCCACGACAGCGCGCTCGCCAGACAGAGTCCGACGGCAGTGCAGATGGCGGTGAGAGATTTCCCCATTGGCATGGGTCTGGATTCAATCACCGCGCTGAATGAAATGCAACTCCTTTTCCCTTAATAATCCGTAACCTGCCGGTGTTTCCTAGTGTCAGCCGACAGAAAGGGCCTGCAAGTCGCCCCCTTGGGGGAGCCGTTCAAGCCATTCACGACCGGCCGCACTGGTCGCCGTGAGTCGGGCACGGCGTCCCTCTCCCTGGATATCCAATGCCACCTCCAGGTCGGTCGGCGGCAGCGCGCCGGCGCCGCGCTCGGGCCATTCGACCAGCCAGAGCGAGGCGCTGCCCTCATCCAACCCGAGGAAATCCAGCTCCTGCGCGTTGCCGATCCGGTACAGATCCAAGTGCCAGGCCTCATGGCCGTCGTCCAGCGGGTAGCGCTCCACCAGGGTGTAGGTCGGGCTGCGGATCGCCCCCTGCACACCCAGCGCGCGCAGCAGTGCGCGGGCCAGCGTGGATTTACCGGCGCCCAGGTCGCCCTGCAGCTGCATCACCGCCTGCGGCGGCCGGGTCGCGGCCAGCCATTGCCCGAGCAGGTCAGTGTCTTCGGTCTGCGCGAGGAAAAACTCGATCATGTTCAAACGTCCGGATTGACCAACCGGCGCAGCGGCGCCAGCAGATCGGTGGGAAGCAGGCCCCGCTGGCCGTCACTGGCGGCGGCATCGCCGGCCAGGCTGTGCAGCAATGCGCCGGTGCTGGCGGCATCGAAGGCGCCCAGGCCCTGCGCACGCAGGGCGGCAATAATGCCGGTGAGCAGATCGCCCATGCCCCCCACGGCCATGCCGGGATTACCGGCAGCGATCACCCGCGGCACCGCGTCGGGCGCAGCGACCACGGTGCCGGCGCCCTTGAGCACCACCACCGCGTGGAAACGCTCGGCCAGCGCTTTGGCCGCCGTGAAACGGTCGGCCTGCACCTGCGCGGTGCTCAGCCCGAGCAGGCGCGCGGCCTCACCCGGGTGTGGGGTCAGGATCGCGTCGCTGAGTGTCCGTGGCGCCTTGGCCAGCAGATTGAGGGCGTCGGCATCGATCACCAGCGGTTTGCCGCTGGCCAGCACCTGCCGCCAGAGCTCGTGCGCCCAGTCGTCCTGACCCAGGCCAGGCCCGATGGCGATCACCCCCGCGCGCGGCAGCAGGGCCTGCAGCTCCTGCGCGTCCTGCACGGCATGCACCATCGCCTCGGGCAGGCGCGCCAGCAGCGGTGCGACATGCGGTGACTGGGTCGCCACGCTGACCAGCCCTGCGCCGGCGCGCAAGGCCGATTCACTGGCCAGCATCACTGCCCCGCCGCTGCCGAGGTTGCCGCCCACGCACAGCACGTGGCCGGATTCGCCCTTGTGGGTGTTGGCGCGTCGCGCCGGCAGCTGCGCGCGCAGGCGCGGCTGCTGCCAGCACTCGGCGCTGTGCTGCACGCCTTCGCCAGCGTCTGCAGGCAGATCCAGCGCGGCCAGGCGGCGACCGCCGACATGCTCCAGCGCTGCGCCGGTATACAGCCCCTGGTGGCGCACGATGAACTGCAGGGTGACCGTGGCACGGATGGCAACGCCCGGCACGTGACCGGTGCGTGCATCCACGCCGCTGGGCACGTCCAGCGCCAGCACCGGCACCCCAGCGCCGTTGATGGCCGTGATCAGATCCACCGCCGCACCGGCCGGCGCGCGGTTCAGGCCGATGCCGAACAGCGCGTCCACCAACAGGTCCACCGGCGGCAGAGCGCCAACGAAGCGCTCCACCCCACCGCCGGCCGCGATGAACGCCTGCTCGGCCTGCTGCGCCAACGGCGTGGCCGGCACATCGGTGTCCAGCCGCAGCACCGTCACCCGGCGGCCAGCCTCACGGGCCAGACGGGCCAGCACGTAGCCATCGCCGCCGTTGTTGCCGGCCCCCACCACCACGCCGATGCGCTGCGCCTGCGGCCAGCGCTCCAGCAGGCAATGCCAGGCGGCGTGGCCGGCCTGGTCCATCAGCGAGGCACCGCCATCGCCCAGCAGGGTGCTGGCCTGCGCATCCCGGCGGCGCGCAGCGGTGATATCGAACAGTTCAGCAAGCTCGGGCATGCCGGGATTCTATACTTGTCGCCCAGGCGCAGCCTTGCCGCGCCCTTCCCAGGCTCCGTTTCCGCCCAGGCCATGTCCGCCGTCCCCCTGCCCGCCCCCGTCCATCTGGCCCGTGCCGCCGAACGCATCCGTGCGATCGCGGCCGTGCACGGCTTCCAGCGCTGCGGGGTCTCCGGCATCGATCTGCGCGAAGACGAGGCGCACCTGGCCGATTGGCTGGGCAAGGGCCTGTACGGCACGATGGAGTGGATGGCGCGCCACGGCACGCTGCGCGCACGGCCGGATGAACTGCTGCCGGGCACGGTGCGGGTGATCTCGGTCGGCATGGATTACGGCCACAAGGACGACGCCGAAGCCTGGGCCACCCTGCACGATGGCGACCGCGCCTACGTGGCGCGCTACGCGCTGGGCCGCGATTACCACAAGCTGATGCGCAACCGGCTGCAGAAGTTCGCCGACAGCATCGCCGCCGAGATCGGGCCGTTCGGCTACCGCGTGTTCGTTGATTCGGCCCCGGTGCTGGAGCGCGCGCTCGCCCGTAATGCCGGGCTGGGCTGGATCGGCAAGCACACCTGCCTGATCGACAAACAGGGCGGCTCGTGGTTCTTCATCGGCGAGATCTACGTCGACCTGCCGCTGCCGGTGGATACACCGGCCAGTGCACACTGCGGCACCTGCACCCGCTGCATCGATGTCTGCCCGACCCAGGCGATCATCGCCCCGCACCGCCTGGATGCACGCCGCTGCATTTCCTATCTCACCATCG
Organism: Stenotrophomonas maltophilia; assembly: GCA_002363385.1. GTDB lineage: Bacteria > Pseudomonadota > Gammaproteobacteria > Xanthomonadales > Xanthomonadaceae > Stenotrophomonas > Stenotrophomonas maltophilia_AN. Next base: position 1,296,332 of record DEVL01000003.1, on the reverse strand, counting down.
AACACGACGGCGCGATTCCGGAGGACATGCGCACGGCGATGGGCAACCGCATCTACGGCTGCGACGACTGCCAGCTGGTCTGCCCCTGGAACAAGTTCGCCAAGCGCACCGACGAGCCCGATTTCCGCGCACGCAACGATCTGGACACCGCCTCGCTTGCCCAGCTGTTCGCCTGGGAGGAAGACGAGTTCCTGCGCCGCACCGAAGGCAGCCCGATCCGCCGCAGCGGGCATGAACGCTGGCTGCGCAACATCGCCGTGGCGCTGGGCAATGCTCCCACCCACGCCGAAACACTGGCCGCGCTGCAGGCACGACGCGAGCATCCTTCGGCCATCGTGCGCGAGCATGTCGCCTGGGCCCTGCAGCAGCACGCCGACCGCACCACCGCGGGATGAAGCAACGCCGCCGACGTGCGACCATGGCCCCCCGTTCGTACCGTTTGGCCTGATCCCCCCATGGACCGCAGCGCGCAGATTCTCACGCCCAGCCAGCTCAACATCCTGGCCCGCGACCTGCTGGAAGGCGCGTTTCCGCTGATCTGGGTGGAGGCCGAACTGGGCAGCGTGACGCGCCCGGCCTCGGGCCATCTATATTTCACACTGAAGGATGCGCGCTCGCAGATCCGCGCGGCGTTGTTCAAGCCCAAGAGCCAGTGGCTGAAGTTCGTGCCGCGCGAAGGCATGCGAGTGCTCGCCCGTGGCCGGCTGACGCTGTACGAAGCGCGCGGCGAGTACCAGATGGTGCTCGATCACATGGAGGAAGCCGGCGAAGGCGCCCTGCGCCGCGCGTTCGAGCAGCTCAAGGCGCGCCTGGAGGCCGAGGGCCTGTTCGCGCCCGAACGCAAGCGCCCGATGCCCGCGCATGTGCGTCGACTGGCGGTGATCACCTCGCCCACCGGCGCGGCGGTGCGCGACGTGCTCAGCGTGCTGGAGCGGCGTTTCCCGATGCTTGAGGTCGATCTGCTGCCCAGCCTGGTACAGGGCGACAGCGCTGCCGCGCAGATCACCTCGCTGCTGCGTGGCGCCGATGCCAGCGGCCGCTATGACGTGATCCTGCTGACCCGCGGTGGCGGCTCGATGGAAGATCTCTGGGCCTTCAACGATGAGCAGCTGACCCGCGCGATCGCGGCCAGCCAGACGCCGGTGGTGTCCGCCGTGGGTCACGAAACCGACTTCAGCCTGGCCGATTTCGCCGCCGATCTGCGCGCGCCGACGCCGTCGGTCGCGGCCGAACTGCTGGTGCCTGATCAGCGTGACCTGCTGCTGCGTGTGCGTCGCCTGGATGCGCGTCTGGCGCAGTTGCAGCGGCACAGCCTGGGGCAAGCCATGCAGCGCGCGGACCGTGCCCTGCTCCGCCTCAACGCACAGAGCCCGCAGTCGCGCCTGCAGCTGTTGCAGCGGCGCCAGCAGGATGTCGCGCGCCGTCTGCACGCCGCGTGGACGACACAGCATCAGGGCCGCCTGGCCCATCTTCGTCACGCGGCCGCCGTACTGCGCAGCGGTCATCCGCAGCGCCGGTTGGACGCCCTGCGTGAGCGCCTGCAACGCCTGCAGCCGCGCGCGGACAGTGCAATGGGCCGCCAGCTGCAGCGCGACGGCCTGCGCCTGCGTGCGCTCGCCCGTTCGATGGAAGCGGTCAGCCCGCTGGCCACCGTCGCGCGTGGCTACGCAATCCTGACCCGTGAGGACGATGGCAGTCTGGTCCGCTCGCCATTGCAGGTGCGCCCGGGCGACACGCTCAAGGCGCGCGTGCAGGATGGCGTGATCGACGTGACGGTCAACGAACCGGCGCGCTGATCGGGTGCGCCCAGGCCGCTGAGGTTCGCCTTCAACGCCCCGCGCTTTCGCAGAATTTCTGCCGGTACTCCATCGCCTTGGGCATCAATGCCTGCAGGTTCTGGATGCGCGTGCCGGGGTTGGGATGGGTAGACGCGAATTCCGAGGTCGATTGCCCACCACTGGCCTGCCCCATCCGCTCCCACAGCGGAATCGCTTCCTGCGGATCGAAACATGCCGCCGCGGCCAGCATCAGGCCCACTTCATCGGCCTGGGTCTCATGGCTGCGCGCGTACGGCAGCAGGTAGCCATAGCCCATCGCCGACATCATCATCTGCTGCTGTTGCGGGTCCATGCCGCTGGCGGCACCGGCCATCTGGCCGATCTGGGTCATCTTCTGCTGGGCCATGCGCTGTGCACCGTGCCGCAGCAAGGCGTGCGCGATTTCATGGCCCATCACCACGGCCATCGCATCCACCGTACGCGCCACCGGGATCAACCCGGTGTAGACCGCCATCTTGCCGCCCGGCAGGCAGAACGCATTGGCCTGGTCGGACGGGATCACGTTGACCTCCCATTCGAAATCCCGCGCAAAATGCGCAGGCTTCAGTCCATGCTCTTCGGCGAGCGCGGTTTCCACGACGTCCACCTTGGCGATCAGGCGCTGGGCGATCGCCTGGATTTCGCGTGACTGTGGCGCACTGGGATCCAGCGGTCGCTCCTGCGCCAGGATCTCCTGATAGGCCTGCAGGCCCAGCGCCTTTTCCTGGGTCGCGTCGAGCGAACTGTCGATCAGCACGCTCTCGCCGGTGTAGGGATCCACGGCGCGGTTGGAGAACCAGTAGAACGCGGCATAGCCGGCAAAGGCCAGCAGCACCCACCAGCGGATATTGCCGAACAGGCCCGGCCGCCGGGCGCGGCCCTGCTGTTGACCGCCGAATGGATCGTTGCGCATGCGCGTGGTTCCTGAGATGGCCGCGGCACCCTGCCCGGCACTGCGCCAATCCTAGAACGCGCCGCGTGGTGGCGGGTGAAATCCCGTCACCTCACCGCAGTTGCACCCATCAGATCCCGCGGACCAAGCGGAACCCGATCCGGGCGCTGGTGGTATCCGAGTCCTGCGATTGCCGCCAGGCCGCGCGGGTCTGTGCCGGCGCATTGGCCCAGTTGCCACCGCGGATCACGCGCTGCCGGCAGCCCGGGTTGAACCACGCCACGCCATCCGACGGCGCACGCCGGTAGCTGGCATGCCAGCAGTCGGCGACCCATTCGCTGAGGTTGCCAGCGATGTCGTGCAGGCCCCACGGGTTGGGATCGAAGCTGGCCACCGGGGCCGGCCCCCAGTATCCATCGCCGTAGCCGACGAAGGCGTTGTACCAGTGCCGACCGGACGGCGAGACATCCTCGGCGCCGGTGAAGTTGCCCGCGCGCGGCGGCGGCGTGCCCGCATCGCCCCACGGATAGCGCCCGCTGCTGCCGGCACGCAGGGCGTACTCGAACTCGGCTTCGCTGGGCAGGCGGTACGAGCGCCCGGTCTGCTCGGACAGCCAGGTGGCGTAATTCTCGGCGTCGCGCACGCTGACGTGCATCACCGGCAGGTTGGCAATCGCCTCGGCGCCGTTGTAATCGGACTGCCAGTCCACGCCGCTGCGCCGCACGAAGTTGCCGCTGCGCTCGTCGTACACGATTGAATGGCCGCGCCGTGTCGCGCGCGGGCGGGCCTTGGTGGCCTGCACGTAGCGGCGGAAATCGGCGACCGTCACTTCGGTGATCGACATCGCAAAGCCACGTTCGAAGCGCACGTAATGCGAGGGCTTTTCCGCATCGGTCGCACCGAGTTCGTTCTCGGCCGCGCCCATCTGGAAGCCGCCATGCGGCACGACGATCATCTGCGGCCCGCGACCGCCATCGCGCAACGCATCGCTGAACACCTGCCGCGGCCGGAAGCTGCCGTAATGGGTCACCAGCTCGATGCGCTCGCGCAGTTGGCCCACGACAGGGTCGCCCGGCAAGGCGATGCGCAGGGCATCTTCCAGTTTCTGGCGGGCCGGCTTGAGCCCCTGCGGCGTGGCCAGGTCACGCAGGCCTTCGTTGCGCAGCCGCAGCAGGATATCCGACCGGATTTTCTCGATGCGCTCGAAGGCATCGGCGATGGTGATCGATGAGTCGCGAACCTTGGCAGCCTCGGCCAGCCAGGTACCGGCCGCGGCGAAATCGGTCGCCCGCGCGGCCGTCTCTGCACGGCGGATCAGCGCGCTCTCGGCGGCGGCCAGGCCCTGACGGGCGCGCGGATTGTCCGCATCCAGCGCCAGCGCCTCATGGAAGTTGGGGATCGCACCATCGCCGTCCTCACCGATGCGGTCAGCGCGCAGATCGTCTTCACCGGCGCGGTTGTACGCCACCACCCGCTGGACGATCTCCACCCGCGACTGCAGCTCACGCACCTTGGCATCGTCCGGGGCCAGCGTCAGCAGCACCAAGGCCATCTCACTGGCCTCGGCCAGTGCTTCACGCTGCTTGAGCGGGCGGTCCAACAATGCCGCCGCGTCCTCCAGCAGCCGCTGCCGGGCACGTTTCAGCCCGGCCTCGGCCACACGGTCCTTGGGGTCCTGCTGCAGCAGCGCGAGCCAGATCGGGATGGCATCGTCCGCCGTGCGGTACAGGCGGCTCTCCTCGAAGGCACGTGCCGCGTCACGGCGGGCCTGGGCGAGTTCGCCATCGGCAAGGATGACGGCCGGCGGCTGCCAGCGCTCGACGGTCTCGGCGGCGTCTTCGCCGCCAATGGTGACCTGGGCGATCGGTGCGCTGGCCTTGGCTGGTGCTTTGGCGGGCTTGGCGGCAGGCGCTGCCGACGGTGCCGGTGCCGGCGCGGGAGAACACGCGGCCAGCAGCATGCCCAGAAGAGCAGTGAACAGCAGCGGCAATGGGCCTGACGGTCGCAAATGGGGGTCCTTGGGGCGTGTCATCGTCTTGCTGGTGCCCACGCCATGTCGCAGGCGCGGACAGGGCCTCATCATAATCGCCACCGTCGCAGGCGGCGACCGACCGCTGCCCAGGTGTTCATTCCGACCGGGCGTGGCGCGGGGTTAGGCTATCCTCCCCGACCTGAGCACCCCTTTGCAGTACATGGAATCCCACGTGGCTTACTGGATCAAAACCCCGGCGGAACTGGACGAGCGCTTCCGCCAGCGCCCCACCCGCATCGGCCTGGACACCGAGTTCATCCGCGAACGCACCTACTGGCCGCAACTGGCGCTGGTGCAGATGGCGGTCGGCGATGAAATCCTGCTGATCGACCCGCTGATTCCCGGCATGAACGAGGCGCTGGCGCCGTGGCTGGCCGACACCTCGATCCTCAAGATCATGCACAGCGCCAGCGAAGACCTGGTCACCTTCAAGGTCGCCTGCGGCGTGCTGCCGCGCCCGCTGTTCGATACCCAGATCGGTGCATCGCTGGCGGGCATCGGCGGTGGCATGGGCTACCAGAAACTGGTCACCGCGGTCACCGGCGTCACCCTCACCAAGGGCGAGACCCGCTCGGACTGGATGCGACGCCCGCTGTCGGAGGCGCAGCTGGAGTACGCCGCCGACGACGTGGAATACCTGTTCCAGATCCACGACACCCTCGATGCGCGCCTGGCAGAACTCGGCCGCCGCCAATGGCTGCAGGACGACGCCGAGCGCCTGCTCGCCAGTGTCGAACACGATGAAGAGCGCTGGCCGCACGTGGCGATGCGCTCGGCACAGTTCATGGATACCGCTGCGCAGCTGCGATTGCTGCGGCTGCTGCGCTGGCGCGACGTGCAGGCGCGCGCCAGCGACAAGCCGCGCAGCTGGGTGCTCGACAATGAACTGGCCGCGGTGCTTGCACGCACCCCGCCGGCTGATGTGGACGCCTTGTCCAAGCTGATGGAAGGCTTCCCCAAAGCCCCCCGCAAGCTGGCCGCACAGGTATGGCAGGCGCTGATCACACCGCTTGCCGACGAAGCCGAGGCACCGCTGGCGCTGCCGGCCACCGATGCCAACAAGCAGGCGCTCAAGCGGTTGCAGGATGCCGTCAGCGCGCGCAGCGCCGAACTCGGCCTGCCCGATGGCGTGCTGGCCTCGCGCAAGCATCTGGAAAGTTATCTGGACAGCCGCCAGTGGCCAACGGCCCTGGCGGGCTGGCGCCAGGCGCAGCTGGAGCCGATCCTGTCGGCACTGTTGCCGCCGACTGCCTGAGCCTCATGCATCGGTGCGGAGCTGACCGCACCGATGCGCCGCTCGCGTCACCGTGCAAGTGCACTGACCACGGCTCACTGCCGTCGAATCCTGAACGAATCGCACACCGTCCCTGACATGTCGTCATCGGCATGACCGCAGACACATACGCACGTTCAAACCACATGCAAGAGTGAATCGCACGCAACGCTCCGCGCCTGCTTCAGGCGCGGTCCGGACACGGCATCCCGCAGGACCGTGCCGTCGGCGCAGGTTCTGCCCACGCGGCTGCGCAAAGGACTCCCATGCATCTGATCGCGACTCTGAGGAACGCCCCCTCCCCCCGCCGCACCCCGCGCCGCCTGCAGCGCTGGCTCGGCGTGTCCCTGCTGTTGGCCGCCACCACCGCCAGCGCCGCCGATGATCTGACTGCACGGCTCGCCCAGGCCCTGCAGGGCACCGCGACGCCGGCCATGGGCGTGCTGGTCATCCGCGATGGCAAGATCGCCGAACATGCCGTGCACGGCGTCCGTCGCAATGATGCGGCGACGCCGGTCACCACGGACGATCAATGGATGATCGGTTCCACCGGCAAGCCGATCACGGTGGCGATGATCGCGCGGCTCGTTGAACAGGGTGTGCTGCGCTGGGATGCACCGCTGTCGACCTTGTTGCCCGACCTTGCTGCACAGATGCAGCCGGCCTACCGCAACGTCACCTTGGTGCAACTGCTCTCGCACCGGGCTGGGCTGCCGGAGAACCTCACCGACGCCGCCGCACTGGATGCGTTCTTCGTTGATACGCGGGCCCTGCCCGTGCAGCGCGAGGCTTACGTCAAGGCAGCCCTGGCCGAAGCGCCGGTGCATCCGCCCGGCACTGAATTCGCCTACAGCAACAGCGGCTTCCTGATCGCGGCGGTGATCGCCGAACGTGCCACCGGCAAGGACGTGGAAACGCTTATGCGGCGCGAAGTGTTCCAGCCGCTGGGCATGACCGGTGCCGGGTTCGGCCCGACCCCGGCGGGGCAACCGCTGGGCCATCGCGGCGGCAAGCCGGTGACCACCGCGCCGCGGAAGGCCGATGACGGGGTGCCGCCGATCTACACCGCCGCCGGCAACCTGCATCTGCGGCTGCAGGACCTGGCGCTGTTCGCCATCGATCAGCTCGCGGGCAGCCAGGGCAAAGGCAGGTTGCTGACACCGGCGTCCTACGCGCTGATGCAGACCGCGCAGCCGGGCAGTGGCTCCGGGCTGGACTGGGGCGTGCAGCCATCGATCGCCGGTCGTCAGGGGCCGGTGCTGGTCCACGGCGGCTCGGACGGTAACTGGCTGGCCTGGGTGGTGCTGTTCCCAGGGCAGAACAACGGCGTGATCGCCATCGCCAACGCCGCCGAAGACATGGGCGCCGACCAGGCCACCATGGGCGTGCTGGGCGGACTGTTCGCCGAGCTGGCGCCTGCTGCGCCGCCCGCCAAGTAACAGAACGACAACGCCCCGCAGGTGCGGGGCGTTGTCGGAACACGCATCACGCTAACCGGTGCCCTGCGGCACCGGCGATCGCATGGCTTACCAGTTCATGTTGAGCGAAACGCCCACGGTGCGCGGTTCGTTGTAGACCGCGGCCATGTAGTTCTCGATCACACCCTTGAGGTTCTTCTCATTGGTGATGTTGCGCGCGAACAGGGCCACTTCCCAGGCACCGTAGTTGGCGGAGTAGCCCAGCTTCAGGCCGCCTTCGAAGCTGCCCTTGGAGTTGAACTCGGCCGAGTCGTACAGCACGAAGCTGGTGTAACCCTGCTTGTTCCAGTCGGTGGAGACGAAGAACACATCGCTGTCATTGACCGGCATGTCGTAACGCGCGGCCAGGTTGATGTTGTATTTCGGTGCGTTTGGCAGCGGGTTGCCATTGATCTGCGCGAAGGTGTTGGCACCCACCTTGATGGTCGGGTCGTTCACGGTGCACACCACGGCGCCGTTCAGGGCGCAGACCTGCGCGTACACGCGGTCGTCCTGGATTTCGCTGTGCAGCAGGCTGACACCGGCGCTCAGGGCCAGATTCGGGAGCGGGCGCAGCTCCATGTCCGCTTCCAGACCATAGGCCTTGGCCTTGTCGGCGTTGAACAGCACGCCGTTGCCGTCCGAATCGTTGCCGTTGAGCTGGATGTCGTTGACCACGTAGGTGAACGCGGCGGCGTTCACACGCAGGCGGTTGTCCCACAGGCTGCTCTTGATGCCGGCTTCCCAGGACAGGATGGTTTCCGAGTTCGCCGTGGTGAAATCGGCATTGAACACAGCCGAACGGCCCTGGATGGTCGGGCCGCGGAAACCGCGTGCCACGCGCGCATACACGCTCAGCTGCGGATTGAACGCATACATCGCGCTCAGGTCCCAGCTCGGCGTGGTGTCGGACATCTCCACGTAGGTGCGGCCCTTGTAGGTCACGGCACCGGCGGCGGTATCGGCGGTCTTGAGCAGACGCGTCTTCTTCTCGTCCCTGGTCTGGCGCAGGCCGGCGGTCAGGGTGAACTTGTCGGTCACGTCGTAGCTGACCTGACCGAAGCCGGCCCAGGAGGTATTGACGTTGCGCAGGCGCACCCAGTTGTTCGGGTTGCGGGCCGCAGTGTTCAGGAACCAGGCGCGCTGGTAGAAATCGGTGGTGTCGCGGCCGTCGAAGTAGAACGCGCCGACCTGCCACTTCAGGCGGTTGTCATCAGCGTTGGCCAGGCGGAATTCCTGGGTCCACTGGTCCAGATCACGGATCTGGCCCATCGACTGGCCGTAGCCGTTCGGCACGCCGTTGACCGGGTAGTTCACAGCAGCGCCACCATCGGTGTCACCGCGGCTGTAGCCGGAGGTGGTTTCGTAGGCGGTGATCGAGGTCAGCGAGACATTGCCGAAATCGTAGATGGCCTTCACCGAACCACCGTACGTCTTGTAGGCCTGCGGATTGTTGTCGGCTTCGTCGTAGGCGACCTTGTCGCGCGGCACGTCGGTCTTGTTGGAGCCCTTGGTCACGGCGTTGCGCAGGAACAGCGTGGACGTGCCGTCGTAGTCGCGTGCATGGGCCGAAGCCAGCAGCGAGAAGTTGTCGCTCGGCTGCAGCAGCAGCTGGGCGCGCACGTTGCGGTCGTCGAAGCCGCCCATGGCGTTCTTCTTCGGCGAGACCGTGCCATCGGCGCTCGGGCCGCTGTAGGTGTTGTCGACGTAATCATCGCGGTGCTGGTACAGCGCCGACACACGGAACGAAGCGATGTCGTTGATCGGGCCACCGAAGCCGCCATCGACCGCCACGCTGCCGTAGGAACCGTAGCTGGCCTGCACGCGGCCGCTGTAATCCTGGCTCGGCTTGATCGTGTCGAACTTGACGATGCCGGCGGTGGTGTTGCGACCGAACAGCGTGCCCTGCGGGCCGCGCAGCACTTCGATCTGGTCCACGTCGTAGACCGGGTTGGACTTCAGCACCACGTGCTCGAGCACCACGTCGTCCTGGATGATCGACACCGGCTGGGAGGCACCCAGGTAGAAGTCGATGTTGCCCAGACCACGGATGTAGAAGCGCGGGAAGATGCGGCCGGTGGTGGTTTCAGCGTAGAAGCTCGGCACCTTGCCCGACAGGGCCAGCAGGGTGTCATCGCCGCCTGCGGTGTAATCGCGGATCTTCTCGCCCTGCACCACGCCGACCGAGACCGGCACTTCCTGCAGGTTGCGCTCGCGGTGGTCGGCGGTGACGGTGATGGTGTCCAGCGAGGTGGCGCTGGCCGGCTGGGCGTCCTGCGCCGAGGCAGCAGCAGACAGCATCAGCGTGGCCGAGGCACAGGCCAGCGCCAGCGCGCGGCGGCGCGGCACGGCGGCGGAGAGGGAACGGGAGAGAAGACGCGTCGACACAGGGGCGTGGCGTAGAGCGGGCATGCAGAGGTCTCGGGTAGTACAGATCGGGGCAGCCGGCGAGATGGCCGGGCACCATAGGAAATCGACATCGCAGTGGAGACAGCGATGCGGCACGGTATTGGCTGGATGTTGCAGATTGGTGTCAGGGCGTTGTGGGCGACGGCTGTCCGGCCCCCCTGGTCCACTGGCTATGCGGCCGCGTTTTCTGGCGCGGATTATGCCCGCACGGCGCGCCGCCCGGAAGGGCGCACGGCGCGATCAGCCCCGCAGGTGGGCCGATCGGCGACGGTGTACAGGGGCGGCGACCGCTGCCCCTGCGGCGCTCAGGCCGTCACGGCCTGACGGCGCGCCGACGTGTGCCCGGCCAGACGGAAACGCCCCACCGACTGCTGCAGCTCGCTCGACTGCGCGTTCAGTGCGCGCGCCGCGGCCGAGGCTTCTTCCACCAGGGCGGCGTTCTGCTGGGTCACGCCATCCATCTGCATGATGCTCTGGCTGACCTGGTCGATGCCCGCCGCCTGTTCCTGGCTGGCGCTGGCGATCTCTTCGATCAGGCCGCCCAGCTCGCCTACCGCCTGCACCATGCGCTGCAGCGTCTGCCCGGCCTCGTCGGCCAGCGCGCTGCCATCGGTGACCTTGGTGACCGAATCGCCGATAAGACCCTTGATCTCCCGCGCCGCCTGCGCCGAGCGCTGTGCCAGGGCGCGCACTTCGGAGGCGACCACGGCGAAGCCACGGCCTTCTTCACCCGCACGTGCCGCTTCGACCGCCGCATTGAGCGCCAGGATGTTGGTCTGGAAGGCAATGCCGTCGATCACCGTGGTGATGTCGGCGATACGGTGTGACGACGCCTGGATATCGCCCATGGTCTGAACCACCTGCGCGACCGCCGCCCCACCCTGCGCGGCCACGGCCGCCGTCTGCGTGGCGAGATGATCGGCGCGCCGCGCATGGTCGGCATTCTGCTTCACGGCCGCGGTCAGCTCTTCCAGAGAGGCGGCGGACTCTTCCAGACTGGCCGCCTGCTGCTCGGTACGCCGCGAGAGATCCTCGTTGCCCGCCGCGATTTCCGACGATGCAGTGGCCACCGAAACGGCTGCCTGCTGGATGCCGGCGACGATCGTGGTCAGCTGGCTGACGGTGGCATTGGCATCGTCGCGCATGGTGGCAAAGACGCCCTGGAATTCCCCTTCGATGCGCCCACGCAGGTCGCCGGCGGCCAGCGCGCGCAGCAATCCGGACAGCGAGGACAGGTTGTGGTCGGCGGTGACCATCAGGGTATTGAGCCCCTCCACCATCACCCGGAAATCGTGATTGAACGCGCCCGCATCGCCGCGCACGCTGAAATCACCCGCTGCCGCCGCAGCGACAAGATGTTTGATCTCGCCATTGATGGCCTGCAGGCGATCGCGGACACCGTTGACAGCCTCGGTGATCCTGGCCTTCTCCCCCGGCAACGCCTCCATCGAAGGCGACAGGTCGCCATCGGCGTAGCACTGCACCAGCTCCACCATGCGCAGCTTGGTGGACACGTGCGCGTCCACCAGCGCGTTGGTGCCGCTCACCATGGTGCGGAACTCACCTTCAAATGCGTCGGCGTCGATGCGGTAGCTGATCGCACCGTCGGCGTGCCGCTGGCTCATGTCGTTCTGTGCGGCAATGATCGCGCGCAGTTTGACCTGCATCTGCTGCAGGGCGCTCATCAGGCGACCGACTTCATCGTGTCCGCGCACCTGGATCTGCCGCTCAAGGCGACCAGCCGCCACATCACGCGCCACCTGCCCCGCCTCGGCCAGTGGGCGACTGAGCACGCGGCGGACCACCAGCACCATCGCCAAGATCACTGCCAGCAGCGCCAGCGCCGAGACCAGTGCGATGTGCAGCATCAGCTTGCCAAGTACAGCCTGCACCACCGAGACCGGCTCCATGCCCAGCACGGCCCAATGCCACGGGCCATAAGCCTGGGTCGACACGAAGTAGGTCTGGGCCGCGCCCTGATCACCGCTGCGCAGCTGTAGCTGGCCCTGCGTGGACGTACCGTCCAACAGCGCTTGCAATGCGGCATGGTCGGCGTCGGGCACCCGGGCCTGGATCTTGCTGCCTTCGCCATCCGGCCCTGCGATGATCGTTCCGAAACTCTCGCCCGGCCGGGTATCCACGGCGATGAAGTAGCCATCCTTGCCCAACTGCGCAGCGCGCAGGCGCGTCTTCAGTGCTGCCAGGCCGTCGGAGTAGTTCTGGCCTACGAAGGCGATGCCCACGACCTCCCCCGCCGCGTCGGTGATCGGCATGTAGTGGGTCATGTAGTCCACACCGAACAGGCGCGCCGGTCCGGTATAGCGCTGGCCGGCCAGCACCTTGGCATAGGCCGGATTGGCGTGGTCCAGGACGGTGCCCATGGCGCGGGCGCCTTCGGCGTTGCGTACCGAGGTCGATACCCGGATGAACTCCTGCCCGTCACGGGCGAAGACGGTGGCCACGCCGCCGGTCGCCTCGGCGAAGCGATCGACGGCAGCCTCCTGCAGATTGACGATGTCGCTGCCCAGCCGAAGCGTCGGCGTGGAACGCTCCCCGATCAGGATCGTCCGCGCGGGATCCAGCGTGGCATCCCCGGCCGGCAGCATCGCGCGGAAGGTGCCGGCCATGCGCTCGGTGCTGTCGCTGAGGCTGCGGTCATAGAGTTGGACCGAGTCGCGCATCAGCACGGTGGCCGACTGCAGTCCGGCCTCGACCCGCTGCTGGTAACTTGCGGCCGATTGCTGGTAAACCAGCAGGGCCAGGCCGATGAAGGCCACGGCGGTGATCAGGCCCATCAGCAGCGCCAGACGCGCGCCGATGGAGGAGGAGAAAACGGTGGCGGCACGGGTCGTCATCGTTGGAACTCGAAGGGATTGGATATGAGGGATTGGCTCCCTTTCATATCGGCACCGTTTTGGTCCTCTTTACGCGATGGCGTCTAGTTACATTTCGCTACTCAAGAAATGCAACCCGTTGCGCTGCAAGGCTTTGCGGCACGCCGATCCTCACAAAACCTACTCTTCCGTTCAGTTCGAGGCGCTCCGCGGGGGATGCGGAAGACGCGCCGCGCCCGCCTCTCCCCTCTTGGCAGCCGCTACTAGCCGGGGCTACACTAGATGCATCGCACGGCGCTCCAAGACGCGACACGCGAGGCAAGTGCGGTATCCGTGGGGCCATAGCTCAGCTGGGAGAGCGCGTCGTTCGCATCGACGAGGTCAGGAGTTCGATCCTCCTTGGCTCCACCACTATTCAACACAAAGCCCCGGGAATTCTGTTCCCGGGGCTTTTGTTTTTCAGCAACCTGCGCGCGCGGACTTACGCCCCCTCAGGATTATCCTTGCGCTCCGGCCGACGTGTTCCCGCATCATGGATCGCCTGATCGGTCTGGCCCGGCCGTTGCTTGGCGGTTTCATCCTGCTTGCGGTCCTGCTGACTCTCTTCGATGCCTTCCTGCTTGCCGTGTTCGCTGGGCTTGGTGTCTGCCATGGGTCTACTCACTTGTGCGGTTCCCGGTACGGGGCCTTCATCCGCAGGCTAACCGGCCGATCGTGATGCACGAATCACGATCGGGACGGCTTTGCACACGGCGCACTCACACGCGACCGAACGCTCAGTCGAGCTTGACCACCAGCTTGCCGAAGTTGCGGCCCTTGAGCAGCCCGAAGAAGGCCTCCGGCGCCTGCTCGAGCCCGTCGACGATGTCCTCGCGATACTGCACTTTGCCGTCCTTCAGCCACTGGCCCATGTCGCGCAGGAACGCCGGGAAGAAGGCATGCAGATCGGACTGGATGAAGCCGCGGACGGTCAGGCGCTGACGCAGCACCTGGCTCATGAAGCCGGGCAGACGATCCGGGCCGGGCAGCACCGCGCCACGTGCGTTGTAGGTCGCGATCGTGCCGCACACCGGGATACGTGCAAAATCGTTGAGCAACGGTGCCACGGCGTCGAACACATGCCCGCCCACGTTTTCGAAGTAGACATCGATCCCGTTGGGAACCGCCGCGCGCAACTGTTCGGCGAAATCGTCGGCGCGATGATCCAGCGCCACATCGAACCCCAGGGTTTCCAGGTAGCGGCGCTTCTGCTCGCCACCGGCGATCCCCACCGTGCGCGCGCCCTGCAGCCTGGCGATCTGGCCCACCGTCGCGCCGACCGGGCCGCTGGCAGCAGCCACCACCAGCGTCTCGCCCGGCTGCGGCTTGCCGATCTCCTGAAGACCCGCATAGGCGGTGAATCCGGGCATGCCGTACACGCCCAGTGCGGTACTGAGCGGCAGCCCGTTGTCCTCCAGCGTGCGGGTCAGCGCATCGCCGGGCACTACCGCGTGTGTCTGCCAGTTGCCGGAGGCCACCACCTGCGTGCCCACCGCGATGTCTGGATGGTTGGAGGCCACCACCTCGGACACCGTGCGGCCTTCCATCACTGCATCCAGCGCGACCGGCGCGGCATAGGACGGCCCCTCCTCCATGCGACCGCGCATGTAGGGATCCAACGACAGATAGCGATTACGCAGCAGCACCTCGCCGGGACCCGGCGTGGGAACCGGCACCTGCTCAAGGCGGAAATTGGCGGCTACCGGCTCACCGTGGGGACGCGATGCAAGCACGATGCGGGTGTTGGTCAGGGCATTCATCGTGGCGTGACTCCAGGCAAAGCAAAAAGGAATCCCGACAGTACGGGTTCCCCGTGTGCACGGGCGGTGGGTAAAACAGCGTTCCATCCGTGCCGCACGCTGCCAGGACCGGCGGCCCTTGTGCGACGGCGACCGTCGCGTTCCATGGCGTCACAGCGTTCCATCCGTACCTTGCGCGATGGGTGGATTGCCCCGGAAGTAAGGGCAGGCGCATGATCAAGCCATGAGCAACTCCCCCTCGCGCCCGCGCCGCTACCTGCTGCCTGTCCTGATGTCGGCCACGACCGTGTTCGGCCTGGCGTGCTGGGCGATTCTTGCCACCGAACCAGGCTGCCTCGCCGCGCAAGGGCACTGGTCCTCCGGCAGCGGCCAGTGCCGTACGCGGCTGTGCCTGCTGCAGGGCGACTGCGGTGAGCGCGCCGCGCCGATCGCAGGCTGCGCCGCGCTGCAACCCGGCGATTCCCGCGGCAAGGTGTACTTCCACCTCGGCAATCCGCTGCCGGGCGCTGCGGAGCAGGCGCGCTGGCCGGCGCACAAGGCAAGCGATGGCAGCATCGTGGCCGACTTCGATGGCGAGCGCCTGACCCGCCTGCAATGTCCCGACACGCGCTGACGCAGGCACGAGCCGCCATGACGTCATCGACTGCGCCGCCTTCCCGCGCCCCCTGGCAGGTCATCACTGCCGGCATCTGCGCCCTGGTGCTGACCGTGGGCCTGGCCCGCTTTGCCTATACCCCGTTGCTGCCGCTCATGCGGGAGGACGCCGGGCTGTCAGCGGCCAACGGCGGCTGGCTGGCGACCTTCAATTACCTCGGCTACCTGACCGGCACGCTGCTGGTTGCCCGGGTCGGTGAGATGCAGTTGAAATTCCGCTTCTACCGCGTCGGGCTGGTGCTGGCGGTGATCTCCACCGCCCTCATGGGTGCCACCGCAGACATGACGGCGTGGAGCGTGCTGCGCTTCGTGGCCGGCCTGTCCAGCACGGCCGGCCTGTTGCTCGCCTCGGGGCTGGTGCTCAACTGGTTGCTCGCGCATCAGCGCCGCCCCCGGCTCGGCCTGCACTTTGCCGGGCTCGGGATGGGCATCGCCGTCTCCGGCCTGGCTGCGGCGGCGATGGCCGATCATCTGCTGTCCTCGCAGCAGTGGCTCGCCCTCGGTGCGCTTGCGCTCGTTTTTTTGATGCCGGCGTGGGCCTGGATGCCCGCACCGGTGCCGATCTCCAGCGCCAGTAGTACCTCGGCGCCCTCGCCCCCTTGGCAGCGTTGGCGCTGGCTGCTGATTGCGACCTACTTCTGTGCGGGGTTCGGCTTCGTGGTCAGCGCGACGTTCATTGTCGCCATTCTCGTGCAGACCCCTGCCTTCGCCGGTCGCGGCAGTTGGGTGTGGGTGCTGGTCGGGATCACCGCCATCCCCTCCACGTTCGCCTGGGACCGTATCGCGGCGCGGCTGGGCCTGATCCGCGCGTTGATGTTCGCCTATGCATTGCAGACCGTGTCATTCGTGCTGCCGCTGCTGAGCGACGACTTGTGGGCAGGCGCCACCAGCGCCGTGCTGTTCGGCATCACTTTCGCGGGCATCGTCAGCCTGACCCTGACCGTGGTCGGGCGTCACTACCCGCACAACCCGGCCAAAGCGATGGCGACGCTGACGCTGAGTTATGGCGTCGCCCAGATCATTGCGCCCGCGATTGCAGGCACCCTGGCACGCGACAGCGGCTCCTACCAAGGCGCGCTGGTACTGGCGGCGATCATGATGGCGATCGGCATCGCGCTGCTGTGGTGCATGCCGGATGAGGCCCACGCCCGCGATGCGTGAGCGGTGGCCGCTGCGCCGGGCCGCGTCTGAACCGGGGTTCATGCGTCGCCCTGCTGCCGGCGAACCCGCTGTATCAAGCACTTGCGTGGCTTCAGACAGGGGCTCGGAAACAAATGTGAAATTTTTTTCGCGAAACGCTTGCCGAACCTCTCATACCTCCGTATTATTCGCGTCCTCGCCAGCGGCAACGCAGCGATGAAGTGGCCGGGTAGCTCAGTTGGTAGAGCAGGGGATTGAAAATCCCCGTGTCGGCGGTTCGATTCCGTCCCCGGCCACCACACTTTCAGATGACCTGCAGAAATGCAGGTCATTTTTTTTGCCTGTTGTTCGGTCTCGCCACATCGCACCGTGTCCAACGAAGGCATTTCCGCAGCTGGTTCGAGCTCCATGACGTACTTCATCGGCAGTGCATTCGCGCCGACGGCGACGCACGCACGCGATGATGAAGCGAACGTCGAAACAGCGATCCGTCGCGCAGCGCCGTTCCTTGCCCTCCATCGCCGCGCGCTGGCATGCTCACCCGGCGGACAGGATCGTCTGCGGCCGCGCTTGTTCGTCCCCAAGGCCGCGCACACAGGGAGAGGTGAATGTCGGACGGCATCGAAGCACTGCAGGCGCAGATCGCGCATCTGCAGCGAAACCAACGACGACTCACGCTGGGCTGCGCAGCGGCCGGTCTGCTGACCATGACCGCCTTGATGATGGGGGCGACGTCACAGCGCAGCGCAAGCTTTGACGTCATCGATGCACAGCGCATCAACATCAAGGAACCCGACGGAACGCTGCGATTGGCGATATCCAATCGCACGCTGTTTCCTGGCGTGATCATTCACAACAAGGAGCAGCCTCATCCGCGCCCGATGGCAGGCATGCTGTTCTTCAATGATGAAGGAACGGAAAACGGCGGGCTGATCTACAACGGCTCGCTCGACAAGAACGGCAAACCCTCCAGCGGCATGAGCCTGACCTTCGACCGCTATCAGCAGGACCAGCAGATGCAGTTGCTGGGCGTGGATGATGCAGGGACACACTACGCAGGCCTGAGCTTCAACGACGTCGCCGATGGTCTCTCCCGCCCATTCTTTTCCGAGCGCGACGAGTCACTTCATCGGGAGGGCGTTCCTGCGATCACCGAACGCGTGTTCCTGGGTAAATCCGATGCCCGCGAAGCCATGCTCACGTTGCGCGACGGGCGAGGAAAGCCGCGGCTGGAACTGGTGGTCACGCCATCAGGAGATGCCAGCGTGCGCTTCCTTGATGAGAACGGCAACGCAACGCGCGAACTCTCTGCCGACAGCCCATAGTGCCCCCCATGACGGAATATTCACAATTCCCGCCCGGCCTGTGCCTAAGCTCGCTGCGTCTTGTCTGGAGTGTCGATGATGCGCAGCCGCTATCTGCTCAGTGCCCTGCTCGCCCTCGCGGTCACCGCACCCGCCTGGGCCGCCGTACCAGTGACCTCGGTGGAGGCGCTGGACATGGACCGCTATGCCGGCCAGTGGCATGAGATCGCGCACCTGCCGGTATCGTTCCAGAAGAAGTGCGTGGGCGACATCACCGCCACCTACAGCCTGCGTGCCGATGGACGGATCAGCGTGCACAACGCCTGCCGCGAGGCTGACGGGGATCGCGTTGCCGCCGATGGCGTAGCGCGACCGGTCGAAGGCCATCCCGGCCGCCTGCAGGTACGTTTCGTGCCGGACTGGCTGTCCTGGGTGCCGCTGGTATGGGCCGATTACTGGGTGATCGCGCTGGACCCCGGCTACCAGTGGGCCGTGGTCGGCGAGCCGGATCGCAAGTACCTGTGGATCCTGTCGCGCTCGCCGAGCATGGACACGGCCCTGTTCGAGCAGCTCAAGGCCCGGGCCGAGGCGATGGGCTATGACCTCGCTCCCCTGCGGGTGATGGCGCCGCTGGACTGACCCGGCCGGGCCACCCCAGAGGCCCGGGCCCGCCTGCACCTTTCCCACGACTAAAAGCACGTGGTGCCGTCATCCCGGTGCCCTACCCTTGCGTCACGCTGCCCCGGGCAGCGCGAACACCATACGCCGTAGTATGCTCACACCCATGCAACACCCGCCTGAGGATTGCGCCATGCCCCACCGCTTCCGTCCCCGCCTCGCCCTTGCCCTGATCGTCATCGCCTCGCTGGCCCTGACCGCCTGCAACAAGACGGTCAAACGTGTCTCCGAGCCGGCCGCCAGCGTGCAGGAGCTGACGGTGCGTGCCGATGGCAGCTGGACGGTCGCGCTGCGCCTGCAGAACTTCAGCTCCATGCCCATGACCTTCGACAACGTCTCGCTCCAGCTGAAGGTGAGTGATCAGGACGCTGGCCAGCTGCAGCTGCAGCCGGCGCTGTCGATCGGTGGCGTGTCCGCCGATGTGGTCAACGTCGAGCTCAAGCCGAGCTCGGGCGCCCGCTTGGTGATGGCCGACGCACTGGCCGGCAACCGCACCCTGGGCTATTCGCTCAAGGGCACGGTAAGCGCCACCCCGCAGGAAAAGAAGCAACGCACGTTCGAGATTGATAGCCGCAGCACGCTCAACCAGGCCCCCGGCCTGCCCGGCGTCCTGCGCTGACCGGCGGGTTTCCGCCCCCCTTCGCCACTGATCGAGACTGTCCCCGATGAGCAGCTACACCGCCCCGCTTTCCGATATCCGTTTCGCCCTGCATGACGTGCTCAAGGTCGAGTCGCTCTTCGCGCGCCTTGGCCTGACCGATGCCACCGCCGATGTGGTGGATGCCGTGCTGGAAGAGGCCGGCCGTTTCAGTGCCAGCGTGCTGGCGCCGTTGAACAGCGTGGGCGATGAGATCGGCTGCGTCCTGGACCAGGCCACGGGTGAGGTCACCACCCCTCCGGGCTTCAAGCAGGCCTACTCGCAGTTCGTGGACGGCGGCTGGACCGGTTTGACTGCCGCACCGGAACTCGGTGGCCAGGGCCTGCCGCATACGCTGGGCGTGCCGCTCAACGAAATGATCAACGCCGCCAACCTGGCCTGGGGCAACTTTCCGCTGCTCTCGCACGGCGCGATCGAAGCGCTCAAGCAGCATGGCGAGGCCTGGCAGCAGGACGCCTTCCTCAAGCCGCTGATCGAAGGCCGCTGGACGGGCACCATGTGCCTGACCGAACCGCATTGCGGTACCGACCTGGGCCTGCTCAAGACCAAGGCCGAACCGAACGCGGACGGCAGCTACGCCATCACCGGCACCAAGATCTTCATCACCGCCGGCGAGCACGACCTCACCGACAACATCGTGCACCTGGTGCTGGCCAAGCTCCCGGATGCACCGGCCGGGGCCAAGGGCATTTCGCTGTTCGTCACCCCGAAATTCAAGGTCGACCGCGAAGGCAAGCTCGGCGAACGCAATGCGCTGCGTTGCGGCTCGATCGAACACAAGATGGGCATCAAGGGGTCGGTCACCTGCGTCATGAACTTCGATGGCGCCGAAGGCTATCTGGTCGGCCAGCCACACAAGGGCCTGCAGGCAATGTTCACCATGATGAACACCGCGCGCCTGGGCGTCGGGCTGCAGGGCATCGGCCTGTCCGAGCGTGCTTACCAGAACGCCCTGAAGTACGCCCGTGAGCGCCTGCAGTCGCGGTCGCTGAGCGGCCCGAAGAACCCGGAAAAGCCGGCCGACCCGATCCTGGTCCACCCGGATGTGCGACGCATGCTGCTGACCATCAAATCGCTGGTGGAAGGCAGCCGCCTGCTCGCCCTGCACGCGGCCACCCTGATCGACGTCGCCCACCACGCCGAAGATGCCGGCGAGCGTGAACGCGCGGACACGCTGGTGAGCTTCCTGACCCCGATCTCCAAGGCCTGCCAGACCGAATGGGGCATCGAGAATACCTACAACGCCCTGCAGTGCTTCGGTGGCCACGGCTACATCCGCGAGCACGGCATGGAGCAGTTGGCCCGCGATGCCCGCATCACCACGCTGTATGAAGGCACCACCGGCATCCAGGCGCTGGATCTGATCGGCCGCAAGACCGCCTCCAGCCAGGGCGCGGGGCTGAAGCTGATGCTGGCCGAGATCGAGGCCTTCGCCAAGGCCAATGAAGGCAACGAAGCGCTGGCCGAGTTCATCGCCCCGCTGCGCGCCAAGGCCAACGAATGGGCCACGCTGACCATGGCGACCCTGCAGCGCGCGGCCACCAACCCGGACGAACTGGGCGCCGCCAGCTTTGATTACCTGTTCTACTCGGGTTATGTGGTGCTGGCGTACTGGTGGGCACGCAGCGTCGCCGCCGCGGATGCCTCCACGCAGAGCGACGCTTTCAAGCAGGCCAAGCGTGAGACCGCCCGCTTCTATTTCGCCCGCGTGCTGCCGCGCACCCTCAGCCACGCCGCCGCGATCCAGTCCGGCGCCGAACCGCTGATGGCCATGACCGACGCGCATTTCGGCGAAGGTTGATCGGTCGCCGGCCTTTGGCCGGCACCCAATGCAGGTCTGGAGAGAAGCCCCCTTCTTGTTGAAGGGGGCGCGCCAACGGCGCGGGGTTAAGGTGGAATGCCTGACCGAATCGTTACGAATCGGGTAGGGGCGCAAGCCCCTATACCCAATTCGTAACGATTCGGGTATAAGCTGTTTTCCCGATGGAGACAGACACTACACGCTTGGGTCTGATCGATACCGGAGCCTCGTCCGCCCCGGTCGCTGAGGTATCGCCGATCGTTACGCTGCATCGGCCCGGCTCGGTGCGGTTGTTGGCCCTGGACGCCCACGGTCGCGTACTGGACTGGATCAATTGGCAGGATGCCTCCTGCCTCTACGCACGCGGCGCGGTGGCCTGGACCCTCGGCGACCCCTGCCTGCACATCCACGGCGGCATCTGCCGCACCACCGGCCTGCAGAGCGGCCTGGACCTGCACCCGATCATTGCTGCCCGCGGCCACGCCCGCTCCCGCGCGATCGACCCGACCCCCAATCTGTCCAATCCCGCATTGTTCGCGCGTGATTCGCACCTGTGCCTGTACTGCGGGCAACAGTTCAATCGCCCGCAGCTGACCCGCGACCACGTCATGCCGATCTCCAAGGGCGGCCTGGATGTCTGGGAGAACGTGGTCAGCGCCTGCTTCCACTGCAACTCGCGCAAGAGCAACCGCACCCCGCAGCAGGCCGGCATGCCGCTGCTGGCGGTGCCGTACCGGCCGAGCTGGATCGAGCACATGATCCTGTCCAACCGGAACATCCTGGCCGATCAGATGGCATTCCTGAAGGCGCAGCTGCCCAAGCGTTCCAAGCTCTGCGCGTGAGCGCGCTGCGACGTTCTGTCGCAGCCACCCTCACCGTTTACTCACTGAAAAGGCGGTTTGCTTGCCCCACCCTCATTTGGGGGGGAAAATAGGCGCTCAGAAGAAGCGCGATAAACATGATCGATTCCGCCCGCTATCCCCGCCTTGCGCGCATCCAGTCACCGGATGACCTGCGCAGGTTCGATGAATCCGAACTGCCCGCGATCGCGGATGAACTGCGTGCCTACCTGATTGAGTCGGTGGGCAAGAGCGGCGGCCATTTCGGCGCCGGCCTGGGCGTGATCGAACTGACCGTCGCCCTGCACTACCTGTATCAGACGCCCGTCGATCAGCTGGTCTGGGATGTGGGTCATCAGACCTACCCGCACAAGATCCTGACCGGCCGCCGCGACGAGATCCACACGGTCAAGCAGAAGGACGGCGTCGCGCCGTTCCCCAAGCGCGAGGAAAGCGAGTACGACACCTTCGGCGTCGGTCATTCCTCCACCTCCATCTCGGCCGCGCTGGGCATGGCGATCGCGCGCCAGGCCGAAGGCGATGACCGCAAGGTCGTGGCCGTGATCGGCGATGGCGCAATGACCGCCGGTATGGCGTACGAGGCGCTCAACCACGCCGGCGGCATGGAGCAGGAGCCGAACCTGCTGGTGATCCTCAACGACAACAACATGTCGATCTCCGAGGCCGTGGGCGGGCTGACCAAGATGCTCGGCCGCGCCACCGGCAGCCGCACGCTCAATGCGCTGCGCGAAGGTGGCAAGAAGATCCTCGGCGACAAGAAGCACAATCCCACCGCGCGCTTCGTCAAGCGCTGGGAAGAGCATTGGAAGGGCATGTTCGTGCCGTCCACGTTCTTCGAGGAAATGGGCTTCCATTACACCGGCCCGATCGATGGCCACGACGTACCGGCGCTGGTCGCCACGCTGAAGACGCTCAAGAGCCTGAAGGGCCTGAAGCTGCTGCACGTGATGACCACCAAGGGCAAGGGCTACGAGCGCGCCGAGGGCGACCAGATCGGGTATCACGCGGTCGGCCCGTTCGATCCGGACAAGGGCCTGATCGCCAAGGGCGGGGCCAAGAAGCCGACTTATACCGACGTCTTCAGCGACTGGCTGTGCGATGCCGCCGCGGCCGAACCCAAGCTGATGGGCATCACCCCGGCGATGCGCGAAGGCTCCGGCCTGGTGCGCTTCAGCAAGGAATACCCGGAGCGCTACTTCGATGTGGCCATCGCCGAGCAGCACGCGGTGACCCTGGCGGCCGGCATGGCCACCCAGGGCGCCAAGCCGGTCGTGGCGATCTACTCGACCTTCCTGCAGCGCGCGTACGACCAGCTGGTCCACGACGTGGCCGTGCAGGAGCTGGATGTGCTGTTCGCGGTCGACCGCGCTGGCGTGGTCGGCCCGGACGGCGCGACCCATGCCGGCAACCTGGACCTGAGCTTCCTGCGCTGCGTGCCGCACATGGTGGTGATGGCGCCCTCCGATGAGGCCGAGTGCCGCCAGATGCTGACCACCGGCCTGCGCTATGCCGGCCCGGCTGCGGTGCGCTATCCGCGCGGCAGCGGCACCGGCATCGCCGCCGGCACGAATCTGGCGACGCTGGAGATCGGCAAGGCCGAGCTGCGCCTGCAGGGCAGCCGCATCGCCCTGCTCGCCTTCGGCAGCACCGTGACCGCCGCCGAACAGGTGGGCCGCGAACTGGGGCTGACCGTGGTCAACATGCGCTTCATCAAGCCGCTGGACCGTGCGCTGCTGTTGGAGCTGGCGCAGCGTCACGAGGGCTTCGTCACCGTCGAAGACAACGTGGTCGCCGGCGGTGCCGGTTCCGGCGTGGCCGAACTGTTCAATGCCGAGAACGTGCTCAAGCCGTTCCTGCACCTGGGCCTGCCGGACAGCTTCCAGCACCACGCCAGCCGCGAAGACCTGCTGGCCGAAGCCGGTATCGATGCCGATGGCATCCGCCAGGCCGTGCTCAAGCGCTGGCCGATGCTGGTCAAGAGCGGCCAGCCGCTCAGCGCTGCAGGCTGAAACGCGGCCCGCCCGCTTGGGTGAGCGCTCCGGAAAGCAACGAGGCCGCGTCCAACCGACGCGGCCTCGTTCGTTTGAGCGCCCAGGAAGCGCTCAGGCGCCGTGCGCCGGCCCTCAGTAGATCTGGAACTGGGCGCGGCAGCCGCCATCCACCCAGACGCCGGTGCGGTCCCAGCCCCAGGTGCGGCCTTCGATACAGGCGTTGCGCGAGGTCTGGCGGATCAGCCGGGCCTCGCGACGGACATTGGCGACGCAGCGCTGGCGGCGGTGATCATTCGAATCGCAGGTCAGGATCTGGCCCCGGCCGCTGTTGCCGCCGCCGTTGTGCCCCCAGCCGCCGCCACCGCCATTCCAGTGACCGCCGCCGCGCCCCCCTTCGGCGATGAACTCGGCACGGCAGCCCTGGGTCACCCACACGCCGCCGCGGGCCTGGCCCCAGGTCTGGCCTTCAACGCACGGCGAGCCGGAGATCTGCCGCACCAGACGCGCGCGACCCGGCAGCGCGCACTGCTGGGTACGGTTCTTGATCGATTCGCAGCGCACGGGGCCACCGTTGTAACCGTCGTCGTAGTAGCGGTCGTAGTTCTGCGCCTGTGCGGCGCCCGCCAGCGCCAGCAGCGCGGGCACCACGGCCCAACGCAATCGTCTGGCTGCCTGGGAGGGGCTGTTGTTCGACATGGGGTCCTCGTTACCTGTTGGGGGAGGCGCACAGGATCGGTGATCGCCCGGCGGTGCGACATAGGCCAGAAGTCGCTGATTTCATCCCCTATTTAGGTACCCGACGCGGGGCTGACTGGGCCGATGTCGGGCCGTCACATCCAACCCCGCCGCGCCCTGACCGCGCGCTCAGCCGTAGCGGACCGCGTCCACATAGGTCTCCAGCACCTCTACACGCACAGCGCTGCTGTCGCCGGTTTCAGCGAAGTGCTCGCGCGCCAGGGCATCGGCGAAATCGAAGGCGGTGGCGCCGCTGCGGAAGGCAATCGGCGCGGATTTGGCCGGGTGCACGACGTGCCAGCGGCGTTCGATGTGTTGCAGTTTGATCACCATGCGGATCGTTCCTTTGCGACATGCCTGGGCGGGAAGCTCACGACGGGAGGGATCCATCCCCCAGCAGGAACGATAGAGCAGGCCGAAGACCGTTGTTATCGGATAAGTCTGATTTTTGGGGGCGGAATTGCTGGCCGCAGCGCGGCCAGGGGTCCCGGCCGCCGGGTCAGCCCTCGATACCGAGGAACCGGAACGGCTCGGCCGCTTGGAACCGGCCCAGCGCGTCCCCCGCGAACACGTTGCGCTGGTCCGGGCCAAGATCCAGCTTCAGCACCGGCGCACCGCGAGAGAAATCCGCCTTGTTGAGGTCCACCCAGAAAGTATTGGGGGTCATCGCCGATTCGAAGAAGTACAGCCTGCGCTTGTGGTCGGCCACGGTCCGCCAGCGCGTGGAGGAGATGTTCGGCTCGCCCGGCGTGGTGATGCCGTACGGCACGGACACGTTGCGGATCACGCTGAACACACTGGCCAGCGCCACCACCGGATCTTCGCTCTTGGGAATCGCGTTGATGTAGAACTTCGCACGGGCGAAACGGTCGGCCGAGCGGTTGGTGCCGGGCAGCATCACCGTACCGCCGATGTCCTGCCAGTAGGTGTTCAGTGCCAGCTGCTGATCGAACACAGGGGAGTTGGTCATCACCTGGTAGGCGCGGTCGTGATGGATCACCTGCTTGCCGTCGATGTACTCCACGATGGCGCTGTCGCCGGTCGCATCGGACATCGACAGGTGCAAGGTGGCCAGCCGCGACTCCCCGGGCACCTTGTCGGTCACGATGGTAAACGGCTCACGCGCCAGCGCTGCCACCGCCTCGGCGACGGTCGCATAGTTGTCGAGCACGTACTGCGCCCACAGCGACATCGACAGTCCCGGCTTGGAGCCGCGCTGTTGCGGATACTCCGATTCGGCCAGCCAGAGCAGATTGGCCGACAGCCCCGCCTCGTTGAGACCATCGGTGGTGGAGATGTCGTAGCCGGTCGCGATCACACTGCCGTAGCGCGACGTCCAGCGGATCGAACGTGGTCCGGCCAGGCCGTCGCGCGCAATGCCTTTGGGCAGTACCCAGAGGTTGGTCGCCACATCGCTCTTCCAGTCCATCGAGCGGGCGGTGATGACGTCCTGGTTGTCGCCCAGGTACACCACGCGCGTGCAGGCATCGGCCTGGGCGGCGACACAGGTGAGCGCGACGGCGAGCGCAACGTGACGCAACGACAACAGAGTCTTCATGCAGTGCCTCCTGGCGGTAGACCGTCACCTTCAGGCATTGGAGCGGCGGCGGACGACATCGAGCCTCATCGTCGGAAGGAGCCCGCTCCAACGCATCATCGCTCCCGCGGGGCCGATCATGCATGACCGCTCCACCTCGGAACGCGTGCTACCGGGCATCTCAGCCCACGCAAGGTGATGGAGGAGTGAACCCAGCGCGACGCACACGGCTGTATCGGCTCGGCTGGGTACCGTTGGTGTGCGCGCACGCAGCAATGCGAACGGCCGTGGGAACTGGCCAGCGCCCAGCGGCTTGAGAACACCACCGAGGCGATCAACGCCTACTGCGCTGCCCCGCAGAGCGCGCCATCGCAACGCTGATCCTGCCAGTCACCTGGCCGTGGTCATGCGGCGGATGAACGTGGCAACGGCCGCGGGTCCACCGGCAACACCACCAGGAAACGCGCACCGCCTCCGGGGGCGCTGTCCACCGCGATGGTGCCAGCGTGACGCAGCACGATCTCGCGCGCGAGGTGCAGGCCCAGCCCGCTGCCGCTGCCACTTGGCCGCAACCGGTGGAACGGTTCGAACACGGACAGTCGTTCGGCCTCCGGCACGCCAGGGCCTTCATCGCTGACCGACAGGCCCCCGTCATCGCACAGTGCCACCGCGATCATGCCGCGGCCGCCGCCATGGGCGATGGCGTTCTGCAGCAGGCTGGCGATGACCCGATGCAGCGCATGCGGATCGCCGCGCACCCAGATCGGCTGATCCGGTGCATCCACCGAGAAGGTGTAACCGGCGTCCACCACCAGCGGGGCGACATCGGCCGCCACGTCGCGGGTCAGCGCGGACAGATCAATGCGCTGGGACTGGCTGCCATGTCGATCCAACCGCTGCAGATCCAGCAACTGCTCGGCGATGTTGCTCAGGCGACTGAGGTCCAGCTGCAGGCGTGAACGTGCATCGCCGGGCGGCAGATCGGCCAGGCGCGTGGCCAGGATCGCGATCGGCATCCGCAGCTCGTGCGCCGCACCGGCGAGGAAGCGATCCTGCGCGTCGTAGCTTTCGCCGATACGCCGCACCGCGGCATTGAAGGCATCCACCAGCGGATAGATTTCCAGCGGCACCGCATGTGTGTCCAGACCGCTGCCACGCTCGTTGACCTGGATCGCCGCCGCCTGCGCGGCCACGCGATTGACGCCCCGCAGTGCCCGGTGGATGACCCACGGCGACACCACCAACGTGATCACCAGCACCGGCAGCGCGATCCAGCCGCCCAGATAACGGAAGATCAGCATCAGCTGACGCACCACGCTGCGCTCGGGAATGCCTCCCATCGCCACGTGCAGCCGTCCTTGCGGCCGATCGACGACCATCACGCGCGCGGCAAGCGCATCGGCGTGGAGGCGGGTCCGGATGTCGGACTGCTCGATGTGTTCCAGCTGCGCCACCAACGGGCCGTACTGTGCGGGGATCTCACCGTGCACCAAACGCCGACCGCGCTCATCGGCAGCGGCGAACCAGAAGGTGCCCGGCGCACGGGGCACGGCGGCGGCGACCTTGTTCCGATCTACCTCCAGCCCGTGATCGCCCGATGTGATGGCCGCCGCGATCTGATCCCCGGTCCTCCAGTCGATATAGGCCGAGCGACCGTTGCCGTAGGTCAGGACCATCGCACTCAAGGCGAGCGCGATCGTGGCCACCTGGATCAGGCCGACCTTCCATGCCAGGTTGAACGCGAGCGAGCCGGGTTTGAGCAATCTCATGGCGCATCCTTGAGCAGATAGCCGATCCCGCGCATGACGTGGATCTCCACACCCGCATCGGCTTCCAGCAGCGCCTTGCGCAGCTTGGAGACATGCGCATCCAGCGCGTTGGACTGGATCGCATCGTCGAAGCCGTACACGGCCTCCAGCAGCGAGGCACGCCCCACCGTCCGCCCCTGCCGCAGGGCCAGCGCCTCAAGCACCAGCAACTGGCGTCGTGGCAGGGCGAGCAGCACCTCGGACACGCGTGCCTCACGCGAGACGAAATCGAACTGCAACCGGCCCAAGGACAACACGGGCAAGGTGATCTGCGAGGGGCGCCGCGAGATCGCACGAATCCGCGCAAGCAGTTCCTCCACAGCGAACGGCTTGGTCAGGTAGTCATCCGCGCCCACGTCCAGACCCGTTACACGGTCGGCCACCGAAGCGCGTGCGGTCAGCATGATCACCGGCAGGTTGGGCACGTGTTCGCGCGCCACCTTGACGAAGCTGGCGCCATCGCCGTCGGGCAGCTGCCGGTCCAGCAGCAGGATCTGGTGGACGCCGGCCTTGAGTGCTTCATCGGCCTGCGCCATCGAGCCGACCACGTCGACCACCATCCCGTGGCGCGCCAGGCTGACCTGGATCGCGCTGGCCATTTCCGGATCATCTTCCAGGAGAAGAAGGCGCATGGGAGCGGTGCCTGCGGGTACGAAGGAGGCGATGGTACCGCGCCGCCAGACGTAACGTTCCGACAATGTAGTGCGCCCACCATGACACTCCGGTTGTTCCCCCTCGGCAGGTCCATGCACGTCCGTTTCCGTTCCCCGCGTCCGCTTTCCGCTCTGTTTGGCCTGGCCCTGGCCAGTACGATGACCGCCGCCAGCGCCCAGGCCGCCGATGCCCCGGAGGGGGGCAAGAAGGGCAGCATCGGCATCGCCGTCGTCGCTCTCAAGGCGCCCTACGCCGGCTACGATACCGATCGCCTTGCCGCGCCGATCGTCAGCTGGGAGGGTCGTTCGTTCTTCTTCCGCGGTGGCAGCGTGGGCTATCGCCTGCACCAGACGGCGCAGTCCGAACTGGCCTTGACCGCCTCGCCGTACGTGATGCGCTTCAAGCGCCGCGACAGCCACGATCCGCAGTTGCGCCAGCTCGACAACCGCAGCCTGTCCGGCATGCTCGGCGTCTCCTGGCGGCACCAGGCCGAGTGGGGCGTACTGCAGGCCAACGCGCAGGCCGAAGTCACCGGGCACGGGGGCGGGTTCTCGGCCGATGCCCGATACGCGTACCCGCTACCGGCCGGCCGTGTGACCTTCATGCCTGCGGTGGGCGTAACCTACACCAGCGCCGCTCTCAACGACTACTACTTCGGCGTCAGTGAACACGAAGCCGCCCGCAGCGGCCTGTCGCAGTACTCGGCCGGCAGCGGTGTTTCCCCATACATGGACATTGCTGCGGTCATGCCGCTGGGACCGCGTTGGACCGCGACCGCGTCGATCCGGCGCACCTCGCTGGCCGATGCGGTGCGCGACAGCCCGATGACCCGCGGCAACCACATGGATACCGCCGCCCTCTCCCTCAGTTACGGATTCTGATCATGCGTCAGGGAATCGTACGTCGTGTCGCGGATCTGGCCCTGCAGATCGAGCCGGACCGCGCCGCCGTTCTTGAATGGATTCTGCATTCCCCATTGCCCGCGCTCGACGGGCAGACCACGTTCGAACTGGCCTGTCATGGCCAGGGCGAACGCGTGGTGGCGCTGTTGGGCAGCCTGCTGCGGCAGGGTGATACGGCCCTGCCCCGCATCTGACGTTTCCTTGTTTTCCCCACCGGTGTTCTGGAGGCGCGAATGAACAACGCAACCAATACCTGCCTGCTGCAAGCAGCCAATGATGACCTCGCCGTCCACGCGATCGTGGCCAACCTCCACCGCGCGATCCAGCACCGCATGGACCGCGACGGCCAGACACACGGCCGCTTTTCGCGGGCCTACATTGCCGAGATGTTCGAAGTCGCGCATGCCATCGGGACCGACTGCCGTCCTTACCAGGTCGACGCGGAATGGATCGCCGCGCGACGTGCATGGCTGGATGCCGTGCTGGATGACCATGCCGACGAGCGTCGCGATGCGCGGTTGACGGCCGCACGCCACGCGGCCGATGGCCTCGTCCTCGACGCCTGCCGGCTGGGCCGCGATGCGATGCAGGCGGCAGCGGGCGTGCGCATGCGCGATGCGTTGATTGCGATGACCTGGCTAGCACACTGAGCGGCGTCGAGACCTGCACGTGACCGCGTGAAACAGCGTGCTACATTCCGGCCAACGGGCAGGCTGACTGCTCTTCATGCCGGTATCGCCCGGCCCGGAGCGTGTCCATGCGATGTTCGGCCCTGCTGGTGTCCCTGCTGTTCTGCGGTGCTGTGCACGCCCAGGACGCGCCGCCGGATATCGCCTTCGATCGCCCGGGCATCGGTTTCGCCGCCTCGACACTGCCCCGCGGTGGCGTCGCGCTGGAGGCGGGACTGCCCAGCTTCAGCCGCGACCGCGACGACGCGGGTGTGCTGAGCACGCAGTACAGCGCCGACATCACGCTCCGGATCGGATTGGCCGAACATCTCGAACTGCAGGCCTTCACCTCGCCCTGGAACCACCTGCGGGTGGCGCCGCGTGATGCGCCAGCCGGGCGCAGCAGCGGTGCCGGCGATGTGGGCGTCGGGCTGAAGGTCGCCCTGCCCTTGTCATCGGAAAAGCACGCCGTCGCGCTGCTGGCCAGCACCACCTTCGCCACCGGCTCGCGCGACTTCAGCGAGGGCGCGACACAGTACGCACTGGGTGCGAGCTATGAGTACGATTTCGATGATCGCTGGACCGGCGCGCTGTACGCCAATGTGACCCGCGGTGGCAGCGAGGACAGCGTCACGTGGGCGCCAAGCGTGAGCTTCGCTGCCACCGAAACCGTGAGCACCTATCTGGAGCTCGGTTTCACCGATACCCACGGCGAGCCCTCGACCCGGATTGCGGGTGCCGGCGTCACCTGGATGGTGAAGCCCCGCGTGCAGCTGGACGCGTCGTTCGACGTGGGATTGAGCGATGACAGTCCGGACATCCAGGCTGGGCTGGGGGTATCGGTGTATTTCGAGTAAGCCTTGCGAGGCACCTGCTGTGTCGCCAACGAAAAGGCCTGCGCGAAACCGCGCAGGCCTTTGTCTGGAACCGCAGCGTATTTGTGCCGCAGGTCAGGTCACCTTCTTGGCGACGGTCATGCCCAGCACGAACAGCACCACGGCGATGATGATGCCTGCCCAGAACAGGAACTTGGCGATGCCGATGGCGGCGCCGCCGATGCCCGCGAAACCGAGGGCGCCGGCGATCAGGCCGATGACTGCAAAAATGATGGCCCACTTGATCATGATGATCCTTTCCCCGAATCGGGTTGAATGACAGGCCTTCACAGTAGCCAGCCGGCTGTCTCACCTTCGTGAACGCGCCGGCTGAACGGCGTGAAGTCAGGCGGCCGGCCCCCACGCGCATTTCCGCCGCCTGATAGCGCAGCCCGGAGAACGCACGGCCTCGTCAGCTCACCGACGCCAACTCAGCGCGCGACCTCGACAAACACGGGATTGGAATAGAACCACAGGTCCTGCCAGGGATCTTCGCCTGGCGCATCGGGCAGCGGCGTCACCTCACGGGTACTGCTGCCGCGTGCACGTACGAACCCGCCCTGTGCAGGCACCGGCAACACCCAGGATACCGTTCGCCACGCGCCGTCCACCTGCCAGTCGCTGGCGCCGAACACACGCGTCTGCATGACAGGGGCATTGCCATTGCCAGGGCTGCCCGCGATCAGCTCGATGTGATCCAGCACCGGGTGCTGGCCCGCGTGATTGGCTGAGGCCGGCACACGCACCCGCAGCGTCACGCGCATGGGTGCCGCAGTGGACAGCGACAGCGTGCCGCCCATCGTTGCACTGCGTGCACCCTCTCCGTCCGTACTGACCCGTAGCTCAAGTGCATCGATCAGATCGCCGGTCACCGCGAACATGCGCCCGTGGCGAAGGCCATCAAGGATGTCACCGGCATCCCGACGTGCCCAGACATGGGTCTTGCTGTACTGGCCGGGATCAAAGTCACTGCCGCCATCGCGCTGATTGACATGCGAATCGGAGCTGGCCGTGATCCAGAAACGATGGCCTTCCGAGAGCAGCGTGTCCCAGATGCCGCCGACCGTTGCGGTCATCTGGTCAAAGCCGCCCATCGTGGGTGCGTCTGCATTGCGATAAAGACCACGATGGACGCGCGTGGCCTGGTGGCCGGGGGCACCTTCCATGCCGACCAGCACCTGCGGCGCGGTGGCGTGCCAGGCACGCAATTCATCGGGCTCGACATCCCCCCAACGGCCCATCGCCGTGGCGGTACGCGAGGGGTGATTGATGAACATCAGCGGCAACGGCGACAGTGCGCCCATGTGGGTCAATGCATCAAGCATGGTCTGCCCGTCGTCGCGGCTTCCCTGCACGGGTTCACTGCGGCTGTAATCGCGTTCGATCGTGATCAGCTGTTCGCGCTCGTCAGGGCCGGGCGCGATGATCAACGAGGCGTGCTCGGCAGCCGGCACATCGAATTCCATGCCGTTGAACTGGATCAGCGTGGGCACGTCGCGTCGGGCCTGCAGCAATGCCGGCCACGCGTGATCGCGGGTGACCGCCGAATGGCCTGGCCCACCGTGATCGGTATGGACCATCCAGGTCAGGCCGTTGGCCAGCGCCTGCCGGGCGTTGTGGGTGCGGCTGTAGGACGAATCCCCGCCGCGGACCGGGGTCGGCGGCGTGGTGCGATGGTCCCAGTCCACGCTCCACTCGCTGTGGACATGGTGGTCGCCGGCCTGCCAGCTGCGGTCAGCATCGTCATCGGACGCGCGCGAGATCGCTGGCCACGCCAGCACGGCCGCAAGCGGCAGGAAGAAGAAATGTCGCATCGGGGTTTCTCACAAGCGGGCGGCAGCATCCGGGGCGCGCGCACGCGCTCCCGGATGCACCGCGGAGGGGGCTCAGAAGTCCGCGCGCAGGCCGAGGCTGATCCGGCGTCCGGAGCGCTCGTACATCGTCGGGAACGCGGGATTCATCGTGTACCCGGTGGTCGCCTGGTTGGTCAGGTTGATGCCCTTCAGGCTCAGCTTGATGTTGTCGGTGACGCGGTAGCCGATCGACACATCCACCTGGCCGTAGTCATCGCGCCAGATCGGGTACATGTTGTAGCCGATCGATTCGACGTACTCACCCTTGTGGTTGTACGACACGCGTGCGTCGAAGCGGTCGTTCTCATAGTAGACGGTCATGTTGTAGGACTTCTCGGAGAGCCCCGGCATCGGCGTGCTCACGCCCAGATCGGATTCGCCGGCCAGCGAGCTGTCCAGCATCGTGTAGTTGGCGTTGATGCCAAAGCCTTCCAGCGAACGGTGCAGCATGCTCAGCGGCAGCTGCGCGATCAGCTCCACACCCTTCACCACATAGGTGCCATCGGCATTGATCGGCTGGTACACGTCGAAATCATAGGTACCGTTGAGCGAGCCGTTGGCGTTGTAGACCGCCACATCCGGTACCACGCCGGTCAGCGCATTGATCACCACGCCGTCGATCTTCTTGTGGAAGTACGAGGCCGCCAGCAGCCCGCCATTGTCCAGGTACTTCTCCAGCCCCAGCTCCCACTGTTTGGCATAGGTGGGCTGCAGGTCCGGGTTGCCATCGGTGAAGCGGAAGGAGCTCCAGCTGGCGGTGCGCTTGTAGGCGATATCGGTCAACGCCGGGCGGATGAAGGTCTTGGAGGCGGCACCTCGCAACAGCAGGCCCTCGGCCAGTTCGGCAGTGGTATTCAGGCTCGGGAGCAGATCGTTGTAGCTGCCTTTGCGCGACACGGGCGTGTCGGTATACCCGGTGGTGCCGTCTGCCCGCTGGATCGGGTGGAAGCCGGAGGACTGCACCGAGGTGTCCACATAGCGGACGCCGGCGTTGATCGAGACCGGCACGCGGCCCACATCGAAGCCGATGTCGCTCATGGCGTACAGGCTGGTCACGTTCTCATCGACCCGGTAGTACTGGCCCGGATCGAACGGCGTCGCAAAGCCGGGATAGCGGAAGGCGCTGCGTGCGTAGTCATTGGAGACCATCTTCCAGTCCAGGTCCTTCACCGAGTAACCACCGCCCGGCACGATATCGCCGATCGACTGCAGCGGGCTGTCGGCCAGGGTGCGCTTGTTCACCCAGCTGTTGTTGCCCGCGCCCGGCCCGTAGATCTTGGCCTCGCCGTACTCGCGCTGCTTGGACTTGTCGGTGTAGCGCGCGCCAAACTGCATGCTGCGCAGCGCCGGCAGGAAGGCCAGATCCAGCGCTTTGGTGACATCGACCTGCGCGGCGTACTTGTCATCGCTGACCTTCTCCAGCGTCGTCTCATAGGCTTCGAACAGGTACTTGTCCGAGGCGTTGTACATGTCGATGCTGGCCGGGTTGGCGCTGGGAATCGTCTCGCCGCTCTTGCCGGTCCAGCGGGTCCGCGAGGGCGCGTAGGCCACATGCTTGAGGTTGCTGGCGTCCAGGGTCTTGTCGGCGCCGGAGTAACCGACCATCGCATCCACGCCCCAGGTGTCGCCCTGCCAATCCATCGCCACGCTGTACTGGCTGAAGTCGGTCTTGTTGATCCGCTCCTTGCTCAGCATTTCGTGCTGGGTGGCGGTGTAGGACACATCGCGCAGCACCACGATCCCGTACTCCGACAGCGTGCTGGCGTCGTAATCGTGGATGGTCTCCAGCGTGCTGCGGCTGGACGCCGAATATGCCGCCGCGTCGTACTCGTCTTCGGTGGTGTCGTAGCCGCCGCGCATCGCATCGAAGGTCAGGCTGAAGCGGCTGCTCGGCTTGTACTGCAGCGAGGCGGTAGCACCCCACTTGTCCTGGTCGTTGACGAACACGCGGTCGCCCACCTTGTCCTGGAACACGATCAGGTTGCTTTCATCGGTGTTGTTGCGGTTCTTGACCACAACGCCGGCATCGCGTGCCAGCACGGCCGCAGCCTGCGTGCCGCGCGTGCCCGAGGCACCGAGGAAGCGCGACATCGGGCGGAAGTTGATGCCCGAGGTCGCGTCCGTGCGGTTGCTGCGCTTGGCGGTGGCAAAGGACACCAGGCCGCCCCAGTCGCCCCAGGTATCACTGGCCAGGAAGGAGAACTTCGGGTCCACCTCTTCGGAGATCGAGTTGTGCGCCCCTTCCACCGACGCCACCAGCTTACGGCCGGTGTAATCGAACGGGCGCGCGGTGGAAATCTGCACCGAGCCGGCGATGCCGCCCTCCTCATCCGCCGCCGTCGGCGACTTCAGCACCGTCACCTGCTGGATGATCTCCGAAGCGAAGATGTCGAATTCGATGTCACGACCGCCGCTGCCCGATGCCGTGGCCAGGTTGTTGATCGAGACATGCGTGTACTCCGACGGCAGGCCACGCACGTTGACGCGGCTGCCCAGACCCTTGTCACGTTCGATGGTCACGCCTGGCATGCGCTGCAGGGCTTCGGCAAGGTTCTGCTCGGGAAAATCGGCCACGTCGGTGGCCACGATCGAGTCGGAGAAACCGATGGTGGCGCGCTTGATGTCCACGGCCTGCTCCAGGCTGCGGCTGTAGCTGCCCACCACGTCGATGCGTTCCAGCTGCTGCAGGCCGGCGCCTTCCGCTGCCGGGGCCGCTTTAAATGCCACGGCCGATGTGGCGACGGGCACGGCGGATGTGCCCGACGGTGCGGTATCACTGCGCGCCTCGATGGTCACCGTGGTGTCGTTGAGATAGCGATAGCGCAGGCCGGTGCCGTCCAGCAGCTGCTCCAGTGCCTGCTGCGGGGCAAGCCCCGCCGGCATCGCGCGGGTGCGCGGGTTGCCGGCCTGCTGCGCGTTGTAGACGAACTGCAGGCCGGTCTGGCGCGACAGATCGTTGAGTGCACGGTCGAGCGGCTGGGCGGGAATCGCCTCGCTGGCCACGCGCGTCTCCTGCGCGGTAGCGGTGACGGCGGCGCTCTGCAGGGCAAGAGCGATCGAAAGGAAAAGAATGCGGCGCATCGTAGAAGTCCAGTGGGGTGGTATGAGCGTCGCGAGACGGAATCGTTCGCGCTTGCCTGGACTACGAGGTCGTAAGGCGAAGATCGGGCACCGGTATTTCGATGAATTTTTTTTGACAGCCGCTCGGCGTGCACTGCGCGATGACGCGCGGATAGCGCAGTTACCGTTGTTTCGCGCTGGTTTCCGCCACCGATCGGCTGCTCACGTGGATCTGCTGGTCGACCATGCGCGTTCGCAGCGATGGCTGCTGATCGAGGAAGGTGCGAAGCGATGCAAGATCATCGCCACGCAGGTTGCCGGTCAGTCGCAGTGCCGCGGCGACATCGTCGTCCACCTTGAGGCGCACACGGTTGAGCCGGTTGAACTGCTCGGCCACCTCGCGCAGCGGTTCGTCCTGGAACACCACGCGTCGTCGCCACCACGCGGTCATCGTGTCGGTGTGCTGCTGGCGGAGGCTGACGGTCTGATCGCGGTAGTCGATGTGCGCACTCTGGCCTGCGCGGAGATCGGCGAGCAGCCGGCCCTGGCCCGAGTCGCCGCGGATCTGCACGCTGCCCTCGGCCACCTCGATCCGCGCTTGCTCGCGCCGCAGCGACACGTCGAAGGTCGTGCCGATGTCGCGTACCTCCAGCCCTGCCGCATGCACGGCAAAGGGACGGCGTTCCTCGGCCACCACAAAGCTGGCCTGCCCGCGCGACAGCTCCACACGTCGGCTCAACAGGGTGAAGTGGATCGACAGCTCGCTCTCTGCGTTCAGATGCACCACGGTGTGATCGGGCAGCGCGAAGCTGCGCGGCGCACCGTGCGCCGCCACGTAGTGCCGTGTCTGTGGCCAGGCCATGTGGCCGACAACCCCCACCCCCAGCAGCAACGCGGCCGCGGCGGCGATACCCGGCAGGTGGCGGCGTGATGCGCGCGATGCCACGGGCGGCGGAGGTCGCCGCCGCACCGGCAGCGCCACCACGTTGTCGTCGGCTGCCGGTGGCCCTGCAGCGATCAGCGCATCCAGGTCCACCGCCATGCCGCGCAGCGCATCGCTGAGCTCGCTGGCCACCCGGCTGACCGTGATGTACTCGCGCAGATGCGCCGGTGAGGTCACCAGCCACTTCATGAACTGGCGTTGCTGCTCGGGGGTCACCCCGCCCTGGCGCTGCAGCGCATGCCAGTGTGCGGCCTCGTTGGCGAGGGACGGGCGTGGGGAAGGCATCTCGCTCACCACGCCTCCGCATGCGCGGCCAACGCACGGCGACACACGGAGAGCCCGCGCACGACATGCTTTTTGACCATGTGCGAGGACACGCCCAGCCGCTCGGCGATCTCCCTGTAGCTGAGCCCGTCGCGATACTGCATCACCAGCACAGCGCGGGTGTGCTCGGGCAAGGTGCCCAGCAGCGTCTGCAGGTGCGTGCGGCGCTGCTCACGCGCGGCGGCGTCCTCCACGGTTTCCCCGCCGGCCAACAGCGTGGTGAGGTTCTCAAGATCATCGATGGGCAGCATCGACCAGCGCCGACGCGCGGCCTGTTCGCGTGCAAGGTTCTGTGCGACGGTGAACAGGTACGCCTCCGGATTGGCGATCGCCTCTCCTTGATCCTCATGTGCGCGCAGCAGGCGCAGATAGGTTTCCTGCACCATGTCTTCGGCATCCTGACGCGCACCGCGGCGGGTGAAGAATCCCCTCAACACCGGCCCCTGTTCCTGAAACATGCGCGCCAAACGCCGTTTTGCGTGCTCGGCCACGATCCCACCTCACCCCCAGGTGCGGCGAAGGTACGTGGCCCGCATGACGATTCGATGACGCAGGCGACACGGCACCGCCGCGCGGCGATACCGTGGACACGCGTCTCAGACGGTGCGTGCGTCGATCAGAACGTGTGTTCCGAGCCGGGGAACGTGCCTGCCCCCACCTCTTCCGCGAACTCACGCGCGGCCTTCTGCAGCAAGCCGTGCATGTCCGCGTACTGCTTCACGAAGCGCGGCAGCTTGCCGGTGCGCAGCCCCGCCATGTCCTGCCAGACCAGCACCTGTGCATCGCAGTCGCTGCCGGCCCCGATGCCCACCGTCGGAATCTTCAACGCGGCGGTGATCTGTGCGGCAACCGCGCCCGGCACCATCTCCATCAGCACCGCGAAGGCACCAGCGGCCTCCAGCGCGCGCGCTTCCTCGATCAGCCGTGCGCCATCCTCGCGCCGCCCCTGCACGCGGAAGCCACCGAGCTGGTGCTCCGATTGCGGCGTGAAGCCGATATGCGCCATCACCGGAATGCCGCAGCTGACCAGCTTGCGCACCTGCGGCACCATCTCGATGCCGCCTTCCAGCTTGACCGCGTGGGCGCCGCCTTCCTTCATGAAACGCACGGCGGTATGGAAGCACTGCTCCGGCGAGGCCTGGTAGGAACCGAACGGCAGATCGGCGATCACCAGCGGCCGCCGCGTACAGCGGCTCACCGCGCGCACCAGCGGCATCAGCTCATCAACCGTGACGGGCAGCAGCGAGTCGTTGCCGAACACGTTGTTGGACGCCGAATCGCCGATCAGCAGCACCGGAATGCCAGCATCTTCGAAGATCGCCGCGGTGTACATGTCGTAGGCGGTGAGCATGGCCCACTTCTCGCCGCGCTCTTTCATCTGCTGCAGATGCGGGATGCGCACGCGCGGTGCCGGGACCGGGGCGCTGCCCGGGGACGCGTAGGGATGGAGCTGTTCGGTCATGCGAGGCATCCTGGTGGAGAACAACGTGGGATCAGAGTGTGCCGGCTCCGCGCCGCTACAAGAAAGTGATTCGGAAGAGATGTGCGACCGGCGTACTACGCACCGGCGGCATCCGCACAACACGACAAAGCCAAAGCGATCGCCACGTTGATAGAGCTGCGGTATGACGGGCAACCTACAGCAGCCCAAAAGAAAAAAGGCCTGCGCATCGCTGCACAAGCCTTTATTCGAATCACCAACATTGGTCGGGACGGCCGGATTTGAACCGACGACCCTCTGCCCCCCAGGCATCGCCCTAGACCGGGCTATGTCGTTGACTGGAAAGGGATCGAGCCTGCGCATGCGCCTGCGGAAAGTGGCAATCACTGTACATACCGATCAATGAGTTACGGGCCGATAGGGTGACGCTTCGCATCAGTTCCCTCCCTTCTCCCGCCACTTGGCCCGGCCCCTGCCTTGGCGCCTGGCTGCATCTCAAATTCGGCGACGCATCAGGGTCAAACCCCCGACCCCGAAGGCAGTTAACGCAAACAATGTGAACCCAATAAGCCCTGTCCAATGACTCTTGTATTCTGTAAAAATCTCAGCCCCGATAAAGGCAGAAGTAAACGCGCAAATTAGAGCCATCGGAATCATCGCGCCGTTTCGAACCCTCAAATCACTAAGGGACGGAACCCACCTCCCGAACCCCTGCATCATCAGGGTGAAGTAGACACTCAGCATGAGGAACGCCAGCGTCACTTGCTTCCACCGCCTTAGCTTCTCACGGCTGTCGAGGGGGTCTTCCACCCTGAGATCTTTGACGCCGGAAATTCTGGCGTTAGCGGACACAACAGGATCCTCCCCGCTTGTCAGCATTCCCACTTGGAACCTATCGCCGGGATTCAATAAAAGTGGCTTCACTGAAACGCCACCATCCGCCACCTGAACTTGCGGATCTAGCGAACCAGGTATGGCTTTCATCACCTGTGCTCGCACTATGCTCGCACGCCCTACCTTCAATGTAATCGGGGTTTCGACATCCGACGAAGAGATGGAGCGATTCCCTCCGTTCACCACCTCAACGACAACGAAATGTGGTCGAGCAACATTCCGCCCATCCAGAGTTACCGCTACCTCACCATCCAGCCCACTTGGAATGGTCGGATCGAGGTTAACCTTTGAAATTATATTCACCTCGATCAATCTGCTATCCAAGTCGGAAAACCATAGCCCGACTGGGACGAGAACTCCCAACGCACCCAAAATGATTGTTGCAATCGCCGCAAATTTTTTGTCCATGCCCCCCCCTTGTCCAAGGCAGGATTCTACACGGCGGTCTCTTGTGGCGCCCGGCAAGAGATTAGAA
Organism: Stenotrophomonas maltophilia; assembly: GCA_002363385.1. GTDB lineage: Bacteria > Pseudomonadota > Gammaproteobacteria > Xanthomonadales > Xanthomonadaceae > Stenotrophomonas > Stenotrophomonas maltophilia_AN. The sequence goes on along the minus strand of DEVL01000003.1, from coordinate 1,256,564 downwards.
GTTCGCCTCCATGACCTTGCGCCCCAAGGGCTGCGGCCCTCAACGTTTTCAGGATGCAGCCCCGTGGAACCACTGTCCTCGCAGGCCCCTTGTGCAGGTTTTCAGGAGCCCTCACGGCACCCTTGGGGCCGGCGTCGCAGCGATCAGGCGCCGCTGCTGCTGGATTTCCAGGCGCAGCCGGGCTTGATGCCGCTCGATCCATAGCTCAGCCCCAGCCCTGCCCTGCCGGTGGGTGCTGCGTGGCCGACGGGTCTGCTGGTCCCGCGGCAGGTGCTGATCCAAGGCGGCGAAGTACGGCCCTCCCCAGTGCTCCTGATATAGCCGGACCACCCACACGCCCTCGAACGCGATCACGTCCTTTTCGTGGGCCGTGGCGGCGGCTCTCTGCCAGCGGAAGTCGGGAGGCAACGGCATGGGCGCAGCATACGGGCCGGGGTCTCAGATTCCGCGACGGCGCGTCAGCGTGACGCAAAGGTGCCGGCGGGGCGCGGCTCAGGCGCCCCAGCATGCGGGCTGAGCTGCCTGCGGCTCCCGGATCCGGCGAACACAGATTGCCCGCGCCTGACCCGCAGCAGTACAGGGTGAGTGCTCGGCTTGGCGTGGGGATCGGCCGCCCCAGCCTGTCGGAGTGCAGGCCGCGCGAAGGCCTGCGCCACCGGTAGGGGGTATGGTTCGGCCATGTGCGGCCGATTCGTCCAGACCCCAATCCGAAACGCTGACACCCTGGGCTTCCCCCTGGTGGTCGGCGATCTGATGTCGATCCCGGAGAGCTACAACCTCGCGCCGACCCAGCGCGCCTCTGTGATCCTCGATCGCGGCACCGGCCTGCACGTGACCCGGCTGTCTTGGGGCCTACTGCCCTTCTGGGCCAAAGCGAAGAAGCTGCAGGGGTCGACTATAAATGCGCGCATCGAGACGGTGGCGACCAAGCCGGCATTCCGGTCAGCCTTCAAGAAGCGACGCTGCCTGATCCCGATGGCCGGGTACTACGAGTGGTCGGTCAATGCCGAGGATGGCAAGAAGGACCCGTGGTCCATTCACGCGAGCGGGCCGCTGCTGGCGGCCGGGCTCTGGGAAGACACCAGCCCCCTGCTCGACCCGGGCAACCTGGGCACGTTCACCGTGATCACCGGCGACAGCAGCGGCGTTTCGGCCGACATCCATGACCGCATGCCGGTGTGGCTGACCGCAGCCCAAGCCGATGAATGGCTGGCGGCCGAGCCCGACGATGCGATGGCGATGCTGCTGGCCAACGAGCCGCCAGCCATGGAGGCGTACCGCGTCAGCCGCGCGGTGAACACCCCTCGCAACAACCGTGAGCAACTCCTGCAGCCGGTTGCGTGAGCCGGCTGGACTACGGTGCGCTACCGGACCTCCCACGCATGTCGATACTCCGCAACCATCTGTCCCAGCTGCCGGTGGACTATTGCTCCATCCGCGTTTAAATACGGGCACCCATCTTCGCCAAACGCTCGAAAGAGATCAGTCATAAGGTCCAATACCAGAGGACCAAGCTCTCCGATTGAAAAGCCCAGCGCCTCATACGGCACGGGTCCCATGACAAGTATGTTCTCGCCTACCGGCTCAGTATCCGCAACATACCCATCGGGATGCATGTAATGAAGAGCCTTTTCGGCAACATTCACATAACTCATCGAGACATATCCTGGGCCCTCAACGCCCGCCACGCCCAGCGCGGTTGAGACTTGGGGCAGCATGTCGAAAAGCTTAATTGTGGTATCCATGGACATCACTGCCTTGTAGTCGCTCTGAGTCCGCACCTCCCAGGAGATTTCCACAATTCCATTTCTAAAGAACTGAATATATGGACGACTCGCCGCCGCCCCCATTCCCGCACGACTCGCCAGCAAGCCACTGTAGTTGAACCGACTATTGAGAACCGACCCAGACAACCGAATCATATGGTTCCGAAGAGGCGAAAGATCGGCTCTGTCGCTACCTTGGAATGCGGAACGGGGAATAACGTGAATGGTGGCAGTCGCACCACCAGATGTCTTAGCGAGATGCTTCGTCCGCTCTTTCATCCACAAGTCCAGCCTTGTCTCCACGGAGGATCTCAAGGCAAACGAATCGAATAGCTGTTGATAGCTCATATCGACATTCCTTGTTCCCGCCCGAATTGGGAACCGCTGCCACTCTGCCAATGACGCTTGATAAGGCCCTCCGTGCTGAGAGGGTACGTCGACTACGATCACGGTTCCCTGCGCAGTGTGGACTGGCTGCACAACCAGACCCCCGACCCTGGGAAATACCTTGCCAAGAAGCTGGGTCTGCATCCAGAGGGAAATGCTGTCAGCGCCCTCAACGACAGCAACGAGCTTGTCCGCTCGCCCCTGCCCATCCTCTTTGATGCCGTAGACGATTCGACCTCCGCGAGCATTGGCAAAACCAGCCACATCCATGAGAAGCGATCGGATTCCGTGATCGTCTTTGGAAGGAGGCTTCGCTTTAAAATCCAAGACCTGACTTTCAGGCTCTCTGTCAGCCAACAGTCCATTTACCCAATTCTCATCCATGCCCCAGCCCTCCAGCGATCACAGCTGGATACTAGTCTTGGATTTATGCCCTGACAATTAACGCTGGCGGGGCGGAGAAGAGTGAAGCTATACAGCGACCTCTCTCAGCGGCAGATTCGGAGCAGCCTCCATGACGCGCCCAGCTCTCACCCATACGTTGTAGGGAATGGCACCACCCAAGATGCCAATCGCCCGCATCTGCGCCCCGTCATAGGTCGTCAGGCTGCTGGTCCCATCCGCGTTATGCGCGGTGACCGTCGCCAGTAGCCGCGGGCTGGCGCTGACCAGCCCGTCAAATTGATCCCACAGTTCAGTCCGCATCGCTGTAATGCCTCTCCAGGGTGATGGTCTGCTCGATGACGACGGCCTTCTCGCCGATGCGCGCCTCGGTCCGGACGGCCGTACACAGGCCATGCCACGTGCCTTCCTCCCCCACCACCTCGACCAGGTCGAGCGGCAGGATCCGGCCGACCTCACCCGGGCGGAGGGGCGCCGTGAAAAGGGGCACCACCAGATCGATGGCCGCCTGCTCGCCGCGGTCCGCCAGGATATTCCGGCCCCGCTCGGCGCCGGCGGCGGCGGTGTTGATCAGCGGGCTGCTCACCTGCTGGGCGAACAGCTGCCCGGCCTCACCGGCCCGGCGCACCTTGCAGGTGACACCCTTCCCCGCCAGCTCACCGGTGACGACGACGGCGTCGTACAGCGGCGCGCTGCGCATCTGGAGGCTTTCATTCGTGATGACGTCCTCCTGCAGTACGTGTGCCGGAGTGCGATCGCGCCAGTCCCAGGGACTGTCCGGATACCGCGCACGCACCCGCAGGGTGGGCTCGGCCGGATCCGACTGGACGACCGCGCCGCTGGCTTCGGCCAGACGGCTGATCGCATCCAGCGCCGGCAGCGCGTCATAGAACCAGGCACCCGGCGGCACCAACCAATCCACGGTGTCGTAGCTGGCGGTAAAGCCCGTGTCGGCCAGCTCTTCGTCGACCAGCTGGGCCATGCTGCGCTCTTCGGTGGTCGCCTTCACCCGGCCTGGCGCGTAGGGCCCGGCGAGCAGCGCGGTGCGCGACCGGCCCGCCAGTGTTGCGCCGGTGCGGCTCCATTCCCGGCGGCCGCTGTAGCTCTCCATGACGGCCGTCCAGACGTAGCCGTTGAGGTTGATCTCAATCAGGCGCGGCCCGGCCGCCGTCGGCTTGAGCAGCGCGAGCTGCGCACTGTCGGCCAGCTCGATGTCGTAGCTGCTTCCCCAGGCGTCGACGCTGGAGGAAATGGAGATGCTCTCCACCTGGATCGGGGTGCGGTCCGGCAAGCGGACCACGGAGACGTTGTTGATCACGACGTATGTCCTTCGTTGCGGGCGGACCAGGTAGCACGCGGTCACGCCGAGATTCAGGGGAGCGAGGCCGGGGATGCCGACGATCGCGCAACCGAGGTTGAGGCCGATGAGGTTGCCTGGCGGGAAGGCCGGCTGCGGTTCCGGGTCCGGCCCGGGCGGCTTGGGTGGCCGCACGAGCCAGGGAATGGGTCTGGCCGGACGCCAAGGCAAGCGCGCCTCGCGGCGGGTGGCCGCGGGATGGCCCCACGGTAGACGCTTGCCACCTTCTACTCTGGGAAGCTGCCCACGCCAGAGGAGAGTCAATGCCTGGCCACCGCGTCCGCCACTCGCCCAAGGTATGACCGCATCCGCACGAATGTTGGCCAACCGCGACCGCCAGACGAACGACAGGCCAGCTCGGGTCAAAGGCAGCGCTCCCCAGCCAAGGCTGACAGCTCGGCCGACCACCGGCGAATGCTGCCTCCAGGAGATACCGCATTCGCCCTTGAGCAGGGGCGAAAGGCCCCAGGGCAAGCTGCACTGCTGTGCCACCACGGGTGCCGCTCCCCAAGCGGCGGCAGCAGCCTTGGTGAGCACAGGTGCGTATCCCCAACCGACAAGCGCGGAAATCCGCAGCCCACCCGCATCGGCCCAAGGCATCGCGGCCGACGTCCGGAGTGTGGCGGGCACCGGCTCCGGGTCGGGGCCGGGGTCCACGTCCCAGGCGACGCCCAGGTTCAGCGTCAGGAAGCGACCGTCGCCGCCGGACAACGGCCCCAAGTTGAGGGGAAGAGTCAGCGAGAGAGGATTGGACATCAGGGCGCGACGTACGGGGTAACCCAGTCCTGGATCGCGGCGTTGTGGCAGCCATCGTCGTGCCTCTTCGCCTGGTGGAGATCAGCCAGGCCCACGCCGACCGCGACGCCAACCAGGCGCGCTGGGCGGCGACATCCAGTGTTCGGGGGTGATGCCATGCAGACCGCCCGCCCCGCACCCGCCTCTGTACCGCTGTGCCACCCAAGGCACCGCCCGCAAATCGTGACGACCACTGGTGCGCCGGCAGGCCACCAGCTCGGCGCGCCAGTGCCCGCCCTCGTGCACTTCAAGTGCCACCTCTGCCAGAAGGCGACGGTGCCGAGCGAATCGCTCGCGATCGCCGAGCTGCGCTGGACCGATCCCGATCTGGCATCACAGCTGATCCCCATCTCCCACCTTGCCCGTGCCCGCGGCGCTGTTCTCGCGCGCATGCCGGCAGCGCACGCCGCCTGACCTGGAGAACGCAATGGCTGCACCACTGAAACCCTTGGAGCGCGCCGCGCTCGTTACGGCATTTGCTGCTGCGGGGCATGCGCTGAAGCGCACCCGTGGTGGCTTCTGCTCCTCAAGGCAGCCCGCCAAGGTCTTTACGCGTCGGGTCACCAACTGGCTCTACGAGCGCGCTTTGATCGACTACGACGACCCGAGTTTTCCGACGCAGGCCACGCTGACCAAGTCGGGCATGGCGCAAGCCACCGCGCTGGTCGAACAGGCACGCCTCAGCGTGGGGGCTCCATGACCCGCGACTACTACCTCAAGGTTGCCGAGGCCAAGGCGGCATACGCTGCGGCGCTGCGCGTGGAAGCCGATGCCGAGTCCATGGTCGGCCATGAAGAGCAGGCAGAGACGTTCCGGCGTTTCGCGTCGCAGTGGGATGCCTTGGCCGCTTCCTATCGCGCCTCCGCTGAGAAGGCGGATGCCGCATGAAGGCGTCGGCCCTCCCCGTTGAGCATTCGTTCCCCACCGGTAGCCATGGCACCACCTTGGTGCTCATGGTCTGCGCAAGCTGGCTGTGGGCAGGGCTGTATGCGAGCCCCCACAGCGCCACTCCCACCGAAGTGGCGGCTGCCACGGGCCGCTCAGCGACCGTGCGTGGCCGCGAGCTCCAGATCGGTACCGGCCGATTCGCCCTCTCTCAAAAGTCGCTGCAGTCCGCGCGCCGCTGGCTTGATCGCCAGGGCGTGCGCGTGCGCGACCTCACCACCAAGGAACCAGCATGACCGCCAAGATCCAGCAATTCGGCCGGGCCGCCGCCATCCGCGCTCTTCTGCTCGACCGGACTGCCGGCCGCATGCCCCGCTCCGCGACCACCGCTCATCTATGCCCTTCCGCATCACCTGGCTGATCCAGCCGCTCGAACAGCTCCACTACCTCGCCAAGAACCTCAACCCTTTCGACCGCGACAAATGGCGAAAGGAAGCCACGTACCTCATCGACCGCATCAGAGACCACGAGAAGGGAAGCCAGCCATGACCAACGAACAGACCAACACGGCAGTTGCCCGCCCGCTCTACGACCAGAGTGTTGTCACCCGCGACGACTGCGGCTGCTTCTGGCACCCGGACCTTCCTGACGGCGACGAAGCCACCGACATGAGCCCGCTGATCATCGCGCAGGGCTTCGAGTCTTGCGTGGTCTGGGGAGATTCCGACGAGGCCGCCTTCTCTGAGGAGGCGATTGAGGATGGCGGCGATGCCTACTTCAAGGCCCTTGGCGACTGGCAGCCGAAGGGCAAAGGCGACGGCTGGCTGATCGCCGCAGTGATGGACACCGAGGAGGGCCCGTGCGCTTGGCTGGTGCGTCCATCGGTAGCGGCGTGCGACGCAGAGGTGCAGTCGTGAACCGCCCCGGCTCCAACGCACGGGAGCCGCCCTTCCGCAATCCCGGGCCACCAGCAGCTGCATTGCCAATGTCTACCGCGCCTATGTGGCGGGATGGCGGCGACCGCGCGCATAGCGACTCGACCGATTGGCTAATCAACCTTGACCTCTTTGATACCTGCCTTCACGGCAGCCGCCACACATGCATTATGGACTGCGGACAGGTCGGGGATCACCAGAGAAACGCCTTCTGTGAGGATTTTCCATGCAACTTCGGCTTCGCTATCCGGTATGTCACCAAGGGCGTATGCCTCTTGCATCATCGTGATCATTGCTCGAGCCCGTGCGAATTGGGCGGCCACCGGATGGCCGATGGCATGCAGACTGCTGGCCATTCCGGTTGCGTTGGGAAAATTGAGCGAATTAATCAAATTGGTGATCAAGCGACGATACTTCGCATCTCTAAGAAACTTGCTCTTCGTCTCCTCGGAGTGATCAGAAAGCTGTTTGCCAAGGACTGTCCTCGCCCCAGACACCTCCCCGGCAATCCAGACGAGAAGCATGGTGCGGCGGTCTTCGGCATCATGCATCCTTGCCTCGCGATCTTCCGACGCGATCTGAACAGCCGCCATGCTTGCCTCTGCGGCGGCGGCGGCCGCTTTATTGGCTTCTTGTCCCAAACGAAGAGTCATGTAACCCAAGAACAAAGTGGCGCCAATTGCCAGAGCGGCAACAATCACTGCCCACGCGTCCCACAAGACCACGCACCGGTCGACGCCTGGCGTCATGCATGGGCTCATCCCGTCCCACAAATTGCTGAGCCAGCTCATCTCACCATTCCCTCTTGGACTGGGCGACAGTTTGCCACGCACACCTGTCCTGGCGAGGAGCCAGTTTCCCTGTCCACCGTCAAGCCGCCGCGTAACCGGCGCACCAGGCTGCGGGAGGAGGACCAGTGCACCTGATGACGACAGATAAGTGGCTTGATCGCTACTTCGATCCGTCAAGCCGCCCCAGCATTGCCACCCTGCAGCGATGGCTGCGGGATGGAAAGATCCCTGCCAAGAAAGTTGGCGGCACCTGGTTCATTGACGAACACGCATGGCTCGCCGACGGGGACGACCTGGTCGAGCGGGTACTGAAAGCAGGATAGGAACAATGTCACCACGCAAGCGCAGCGCCGGCCGGCAAGGCTGGCCAGACAACCTCTACCCCAACACGGGTGGCTTCAAATACCGTCACCCCACCACCAGGAAAGAGACGTGGATGGGGACCGACAAGGCCCGCGCGTTCGCAGCGGCCAAGAGGCTCAATGCCATGCTGATGCCGACCAATGACTTGGTTGCCCGCGTGGTCGGGGGAGGCAACACCGTGGCAGATGCGATTGTCGTATTCGAACGGGACGACGTTCCGGGCAGGAAGTGGTCGGCCAAGACCGCCGAGAACAACAACTCGGTGATACGCCGAATCCGCGAGGGGTTCGGCACGCAGGACCTGGATTCGCTGTCGGTGAAGGACTGCGCCACCTTCATCCGCACCGTGACCGAGAGCGAGCGATCGCGGCAACAGTTCCGTTCCATGCTGACGTGGATCCTCGCTTGCGCCGTCGAAGAAGGCTGGATCGACTCCAACCCGGCGCTGGTGACGCGCAAGTTCACCCACACGCGCAAGCGCGCTCGCCTCACCACGGACACTTACAAGGCAATCCACGCGAGGGCGCCGGCTTGGCTGCAGCTGGCTATGGATATCAGCCTGATGACGCTGCTGCGGCGGGATGACGTTGTGTCGCTGCGTTTCACTGACTATCGCGACGGTTGTCTGTGGGTGGTGCCCAGCAAGACCGAGGGAAGCACCGGCGTGCGCATGAAGATCACCGTGAATGCCGAGCTGTCCGCGCTTCTGGCCAAAGCCCGGGACGACGTTGCATCGCCCTACGTCGTGCACCGGCTGCCGGAGAAGGCCAGGCCCAGCAACAAGCGCGCAAAGGACCGCGACCACCACACTCAGGTGCTGCCCGAGCAGCTGACCCGCGCGTTCCAGGAAGCAGGCGAAGCGGCCGGCATCACCGGCGAGAACCAAGTCAGCTTCCACGAGATCCGCAGCTTGGGCGGTGCGCTGCTGCACAACCAGCAGGGCTGGTCGAAGCAGGACGTGCAGAGCCTGCTGACGCACAGCAGCGCCGCGATGACCGACGTGTATCTAGACGGCCACGACGTGCCGTGGACCGAGCTGAACACCGGTTCGCTCGCCATCCGTTAGGGTGGCGATAGGTTTGGAATAGGGTATGGAACGAGAAAAACCTCACACCACTGAGTGATAGCCCTTGATCTGTACCAACAATCGTCGGGACGGCCGGATCTGAACCGACGACCATCTGATCCTAGCAGTCAACGCCGTCCTGCCCATCGGGACAACACATCAGCGACTGAACCTAATGCCGATTTAATGCAACCGTCGCAAGGCTCCACTTGATCGAACCCAAAAAGCGATATGACAAAGCTAAGCAAGAGGACCACGATCACGATTCCAGGAAGTGCACGGCCATATACGGAAAGACGGTGCAATACGCTGTCGTAACTGTTTCGGATACGTGAGTACAGCTCAGGGTGTCGACGCTCCACATCCTGCCTCTCCCGCTTCGCGTTGGTGCGAATTTCGCCAATGGCGTGCACTTGGTTGGACACGAAGGCCGCGCCCAAGATTGCGACAATGCCGGAGCCAACTAACAACGCCACATTTGAAAGCGGAGCACCAGCCTTGTATTGGCTCACGACGATCGCCTGTGCAACCGGAAGCGCTAGAACTTTCGTAAGAAGCTCGCCGCATACTGCATCAATCTTGAGCATGTACTCCTCCCGCTTCCTCTCAAAGCGTTCAGTGAGCTTGTCAAACTCAAAATCCGAGAGGAAGTTATCTCTACTTGCCTCAAACGACTTAGTGATGGTCGCGAAGCCACGAACTGATGCTTCAAATCGTCCTTCATCCGAGACCGAGTCGAGATATCGCAGCAAGGCCCGTTTGTAAAGACCCTTCTTAGCCTTGACTTGCGGCGGCGCGAGAACCTCATCAACAAGAATCCGTATTTCGTCGCTAGTCGGCAGTTCAGCCAATGCGGCTGCACCACAAACAACCGGGACGTCCAAACGTTCATTGGCGAGGAAGACATAGGACCGGCGCGTTTCATGGGTCGATGTAAAGTCTGCGACAGCCTCAAAGAAGGACAGGAATTCAGGCAGCCGATTGTACCCGCCTATGCTAACGCTTTCCGTGGGCTCACCATTTAGAAAGTCCTCATCGATTAAATACCAAGCAGGAGGGCGATGCACCAAGAACCGACCGCCTTGATACTCCACCAATTCGGCAAGGTTCTGAGCCAGATGGAAGGACTGCCCCTGTACTCTTGCTACAGTGACATCGATGAGCCTACCAACCTGTATCTCCTGAAGCTCCACATAGAGCTCGATGCCGTTATCAAAAACCCGTACCGTATTAGATGCGTGAATGGCCTCAAGTGTATTCAGAAGTTCCACGCCAGCTTGGATCCTGACGGAAAGAGCATCGCCATCCAGGACCGGCCTCGAACCAGACCTAATGACACTCACGATGCGTTCAAGCTGCACTGACACCATCTACTCCAAGTCGTCGCGAAGAAGAGCTGCATCACTTATCACAAGCTCGTTGTTCTCATTGAACCTGACCTTGTGAGCCTGCTTGAACTCTGATGTCATCCACATCTTGAGCCCTGGCACGTTCACCCGGTAGCCTATGAGTGACTTCAGAGTTGACACATCCACGCAGAAATCGTCGGTGGGTGCATCATCACTTGCGTTAATGAACTCGATCAGCTTCCCGGGATCATCGGGAAGTACAGCGTTTGCCAACGTCGACAGCGATACTGGTTGGCCCTTAGGGAGTGCCTTGGCATGATTGAAAACATCCTGCTTAAACGCCACTTCTTGAGCCTGACTCATGTTCTGACTCGCACAGAACGCCTCAACGATCGCCACCAGCTTACCCGTCTCCACCCGGGGCTTTGTTGCGGTTGAACACCCCAAGAACTTCACAAAATAGTCGGAGGACTTCCCATTTTCCCTGGCATTGACGAAGGTTAAGTACTTGTTTGCATCGACCTTCCATCCGCCCAAATTAACGCGCCCCACGTGATGGAGCCTGTCCAGCGACAAATGAAAGTTCTTTATTACCTTGGTTCTAGCCTTATTGAATACCTTACCCTTAGCGTCGTTTAACTTTGCCACTACGAAGAAGTCACCGGCGGCAACCTGGTAGTGAACGAAGAAGATGTATCCGCCACCTGCCGGGTGAACATCCTTCATCAGGAATGCCAGTTGCTTGAGGGCCAGCGTCGTAAACGTTACAAACGTGAGCTTTCCACCAAGGTAATTTTTCAAACCAGGCACAAACGGATATTGCTCCCCAGCCTCTTCGAAGACGCCGGTGCGCTGCGCCGTTTTGGTGTTAAACGTATCGAGGAGCTCCGAGACCATTTCCGACAACTCCGCAGACGGCGTGAGTTCCACCTTAGATGGATTTATGGTCGCACCCACTGTCTTAGGCGTCTTGTAAAGCTGATGCGCAATCGCTTTTATTACCTTCATCCCTGTCCCCTGTGATTAGTCCTAGTCGGCACCGTGAAAGGCTGCCAATCAGGATGCTAATCCAATCCGCCTGCCACGTCAGGAGAGGGCACAGGGATCGAGGAAGAATTCTGCGCGGAACCCGTCTCAATAGCTGAGCCGCGCAAGCTTAGGGTTGTGGCGATAGGGTGTTGATAGGGTGGGAATAGGGTGTAGAACGAAAAAAGGCTCGCACCGGTGGGTGCAAGCCTTTGATCTTATTACCAACATTGGTCGGGACGGCCGGATTTGAACCGACGACCCTCTGCCCCCCAGGCAGATGCGCTACCAGGCTGCGCTACGCCCCGATGATGCTGGCAATGTCCCCGCCTCTCAGCGGGCCGACGAGTATAACGGGTTTGCGTGAAAAATGGTTCAGCGGCGCAGCAATTGCAGCACTTCTTCCAGTTCCATCCGCGTCTGCTTGATGATCTGGTTGCTCAGCGCCGATTCTTCGCGCGCATCGGCACCTTCCAGGCGCAGCCGCGCGCCGCCGATGGTGTAGCCCTGCTCATAGAGCAGGCCGCGGATCTGGCGGACCATCAGCACGTCGTGACGCTGGTAGTAGCGGCGGTTGCCGCGGCGCTTGGCCGGCTCGAGACTGGGGAACTCGGTTTCCCAGTAACGCAGCACGTGCGGCTTGACGTCGCACAGTTCGCTGACCTCACCGATGGTGAAGTAGCGCTTGGCCGGTATCGGCGGAAGTTCTCGGTTACTGCCCGGATCCAGCATATGCCTCTACCCTTTCCTTGAGCTTCTGGCCCGGACGGAAGGTGACCACCGTACGGGCGGAAATCGGAATTTCCTCACCGGTCTTGGGGTTGCGACCCGGGCGCTGGTTCTTGCGCCGCAGGTCGAAATTACCGAAGCCGGACAGCTTCACCTGACGTCCCTGTTCCAATGCTTCGCGCAGCACATCGAAGAACGCGTCGACAAATTCCTTGGCTTCGCGCTTGTTCAGACCGACTTCGTCGAACAGCTTTTCGGCCATCTCCGCCTTGGTCAATGCCATTGCCTGCTATCCCCCATGCTTCCCGCTCAACCGCGGATCCGAGCGTGATGTTCACGCTCCATGGCAGAGACCGCCTCGGCCACCACCGCATCCACGTCGCGGTCCGTCAGAGTGCGCGACTTGTCCTGCAAAATCAAGCCCATAGCGAGACTCTTGAACCCCGGCTCGACCCCCTGGCCGACGTAACGGTCGAACAGGGTGACCTCCCGCAGCAGCGGGCCGACGGCCCGGCGCAGGGTCGCTTCCAGGTCCGCCCAGGCCGCGGCCTCGGGCACCAGGAAGGCCAGGTCCCGGCGCATCGACGGGAAGCGCGACAGCTCGGTCGCGCGCGGCAGTGCGCGGGTGGCCAACGGCACCAGGTCCAGCTCGAAGGCGAACACGTCCACGTCGATATCCATGGCCTTGGCCAGGCGCGGGTGGATCTGGCCGATCCAGCCCAGGCTGACACCGTCACGGGAGACCTCGGCCGAGCGTGCCGGGTGGCCATACGGACGCTGCGACGGCGTGAACACCAGCTCGGCGCCACTGGCTGCGGCCAGCGATTCCAGGTCGCCCTTGAGGTCGTGGAAATCGACCTTGCGGGTCGGCAGACCCCACTGCTGGGTGTCGGCATCGCCACAGATCGCGGCGGCCACGCGCTGGGTTTCCAGCGGCGCGGGCTGGCCTTCGCCGGCCTGCTGATGGAATACGCGGCCCAGTTCGAACAGGCGCACGCGGCCCAGCTGGCGGGCGGCATTGCGGCCCAGGGTGGCGACCAGGCCCGGCAGCAGCGACGGGCGCATCACCGCCAGTTCGGCCGACAGCGGGTTGGCCAGCGCGACCAGGCCCTCGTCCAGCTGCCACTGCGCAAGCAGCGCGGCATCGACGAAGGCGTAGTTGATGGTTTCCTGCAGATCGCGGGCGACCAGCTGGCGGCGCACGCTGAGGTCGTCCAAGCGGGTCTCGGTCGGCATCGCCACGCGCGAGGCACCGCCCGGCAGCGTGGTCGGGATCTGCTCGTAGCCGTGGATGCGGGCCAGCTCTTCGATCAGGTCTTCTTCGATGGCGATATCGAAACGGCGGCTGGGCGCGGTGACCTGCCAACCATCGGCAGTCGCGGTCACGTCCATGCCCAGCGCGCGCAGGATGCGCTCCACATCGGCATCGGCGATCTGGATGCCCAGCACGCGCGCGATCCGGGCGCGGCGCAGGCCGATGGTGGCGGTCGCCGGCAGGTCGGCTTCGCGCACGGCCTCGGTGACCGGCGCCGGGGTCCCGCCGGCCAGATCCAGGATCAGGCGGGTGGCGTACTCCATCGCCACGCGCGGCAGCGCCGGGTCGACACCGCGCTCGAAGCGGTGGCCGGCATCGGTGTGCAGGCCCAGCTTGCGGCCGCGGCCCATGATCGCGGCGGGCGCGAAGTGCGCGGCCTCCAGGAACACGTTCGTAGTGTCGTCGGTGACGCGCGTATCGAAGCCGCCCATCAGGCCGGCCAGTGCGATCGGGCGATCGGCGTCGGTGACCAGCAGGAAGCTCTCGTCCAGCGCGGCGTCGCGGCCGTCGAGCAGCTTCAGGGTCTCACCGGCACGCGAACGGCGCACGCCGATGCTGCCCTGCAGGGTGCCCAGATCGAAGGCATGCATCGGCTGGCCGAGTTCCAGCATCACGTACTGGGTGACGTCCACCAGCAGCGAGACCGGGCGCACGCCACTGCGGCGCAGGCGCTCAGCCATCCACAACGGGGTCGCGGCGCGGGCGTTGACGCCCTCGATCACGCGACCGACGTAACGCGGGGCTTCGGCACCGGCATCGAGCTGGATCGTCAGCTCACGCGTGCCCACGGCGGCGACCGGCGCAGCGTCGAACGGCACGACTTCACTGGCGCACGCGGCGGCCACGTCGAAGGCGATGCCGCGGATGCTGAAGCAGTCGGCGCGGTTGGGGGTCAGCTTGATCTCGATGCTGGCATCGGGCAGGCCGAGATACTCGACCAGGGTCTGGCCGACCGGCGCATCGTCCGGCAATTCGAACAGGCCCGAGGCATCGGTGTCCAGGCCCAGTTCCTTGGCCGAGCACAGCATGCCGTTGGAGTCCACGCCACGCAGCTTGGCCGGCCTGATCTTCAGATCGCCGATCTGCGCACCGACCATCGCCAGCGGCGCGACCAGACCCGGGCGCGCGTTCGGCGCGCCACAGACGATCTGCAGGTGCTCGCCCTGTCCCGCATCGACCTGGCAGATCTGCAGGCGGTCAGCTTCGGGATGGCGTTCGGCGGAGATGATCTTGGCCACGACCACATGCTGCAGGCCATCACCCAGCGCATCGACCTCTTCCACTTCCAGACCGATCGCGGTCAGCACCGCGCTGAGTTCATCGCGCGAGACGGTGGTCGGGACGTGGCTGCGCAGCCAGTTTTCAGAGAATTTCATGGTGTCACCCTGGTGGACCCGGCGCAGGCGCCTGGGCCGTGATGAATGGTGGTGCGACGTCGCGCCGGGGTCGGCCCGGCGGTTCCGCTGTTACGCAAACTGCTTCAGGAACCGCACGTCATTTTCGAAGAACGCGCGCAGGTCGTTGACGCCGTAACGCAGCATCGCAAAGCGCTCCACGCCCAGGCCGAAGGCGAAGCCGGTGTAGCGCTCCGGATCGATGCCGACGCTGCGCAGCACGTTCGGATGGACCATGCCGCAGCCGAGCACCTCCAGCCAGCGGGTGCTGCCGTCGGGCTGCTGCCAGGCGATGTCCACTTCCGCGCCGGGTTCCACGAAGGGGAAGTAGCTGGGACGGAAACGCATCTCGAAATCGCGCTCGAAGAACGCGCGCACGAACTCGGACAGCGTGCCCTTGAGATCGGCAAACGTGGAGTGCTCATCGACCAGCAGACCTTCCACCTGGTGGAACATCGGCGAATGGGTCTGGTCGCTGTCGCTGCGGTACACCTTGCCGGCCGCGATCATGCGCAGCGGCGGTGCGTGCTCGCCCATGTAGCGCACCTGCACACCGGAGGTATGCGTGCGCAGCAGGCGGCCATCGCCGAAATAGAAGGTGTCGTGCATCGCGCGCGCCGGGTGGTGCGGCGGGAAGTTCAGCGCTTCGAAGTTATGCCAGTCGTCTTCGATTTCCGGGCCTTCGGAGAGCTCGTAACCAAGGCGGCCGAAGATCTCGGTGATGCGCTCCAGGGTACGGGTCACCGGGTGCAGGCCACCGCGCTCATCGCGACGGCCGGGCAGGGAGATGTCGATCGCTTCGGCGGCCAGGCGCGCGTCCAGCGCAGCGTCTTCCAGCACGGTCTTGCGATCACCCAGCGCGCTGCTCAGCGCGTCTCGGGCACGGTTGATGGCTTCGCCGGCGGCTTTGCGCTCGTCGGCCGGCAGGCCACCGAGCTGCTTGAGCTGGGCGGTGATGCTGCCGTTCTTGCCCAGCAGGGCCACGCGCAGGGCTTCCAGCGCATCGGGGCTCTGGGCAGCGGCCACGTCGGCCAGTGCCTGCGTGGTCAGGGATTGGATGTCACTCATGGATAGCCGGAGCCTCGCGTCGGTATGCCATCGCGATGCGCGTCGGGCCGACCCCCGTCGCCACCGCTGTCGATCGATGGCACCGGGAGGGCCACCGCCAACACAAAAAAGAATGGGGAAGGACTTGCGCCCTTCCCCATGCATTTGCCTTACCCACAGCCGTTGCGCGTGAACGGCAACGGCAGGGGAATGGACTTATGCCGCCAGTGCGCCCTTGGCCTTTTCGGCCAGTGCAGCAAAACCAGCTGCGTCGTGCACGGCGATGTCAGCCAGAACCTTACGGTCCAGGGTGATGCCGGACTTGAGCAGGCCGTTCATGAAACGGCTGTAGCTCAGGCCGTTGATGCGGGCAGCCGCGTTGATGCGGGTGATCCACAGCGAACGGAAATTGCGCTTCTTCTGCTTACGACCGATGTAGGCGTACTGCTGTGCCTTGATCACGGCCTGCTTGGCAACGCGGAAGACCTTGCGGCGAGCGTTGTAGTAACCCTTCGCCAGGGTCAGAATTTTCTTGTGGCGGCGACGCGCCTGTACGCCACGCTTTACTCGTGCCATGGGTCAGTCCTCAGAGGTAGGGAAGCATACGGTTCAAACGGCCTGCGTCTTCTGCACGAACATGGTTCGTCTGACGCAGATTGCGCTTCCGCTTGGTCGACTTCTTCGTGAGGATGTGGCTACGGTTGGCGTGGCCAGCCTTGAACTTGCCGGACGCGGTCTTGCGGAAGCGCTTGGCCGCCGCCCGGTTGGTCTTGATCTTGGGCATTGCTATGTCCTTGATGATGTTTTGTCACTGACCAGGGCGGTGGCATTGCCACACTTTCCGTCCGTGCCCTTGCCTGCTTGTAAGCCCGGGATCCCCTCTGGGAACCAGGCCGGTCCTGTTTGCCGTTGAAACAGCGTGCCTTTGTGGGGCGGGAAACCGTTCAAAACAGCACCCCCGCAAAACGGGGCCGCCCATTATGCCCGTGAATCCAGGCAGTTGCAAACGCTTGATTGGGCGGGTGTTTACCGGTGCCGGCAGGCGTGGAACGCCCAGCGGACGGGCCGCAGGAGGCTGCGGCCACGGCAAACGGCAGCAGGCGCCTGAAAAGGCGCCCGTGCCTTGCAACGCGAATCTGAAGCACTCGACGCCGGCGGCGCCGGCAGCCGGGCATGGCCCGGCTCTGCGCCCCGCCCGTCCGGGCTGGGACCGATGGCCGCTTACTTCTTCTTCGGCGCGATCATCATCACCATCTGCCGGCCTTCAAGGCGCGGACGGGACTCGATCACGATGTCTTCGCCCAGATCACCTTCGATCCGGTTGGCCATCTCGCGACCCAGTTCCTGATGGCTCATTTCACGGCCACGGAAGCGGATGTTGACCTTGATCTTGTCGCCCTCTTCCAGGAACCCGCGCATCTTGCGCAGCTTGATCTGGTAATCACCTTCATCGGTGACCGGGCGGAACTTCACTTCCTTGATCTCGACCTGCTTGGTCTTCTTCTTGGCCTCGTTGGCCTTCTTCTGCGCTTCGAACTTGAACTTGCCGAAGTCCATGATCTTGCACACCGGCGGATCAGCCTGCGGCTGAATCTCGACCAGGTCCAGACCTTCGTCTTCGGCCATCGACAGCGCTTCGTCACGCGTCAACACGCCAATCATTTCTCCGTCGCTGCCGATCACGCGGACGCGCGGCACCCGGATTTCCTGATTCTTGCGGTTCTGTTTGTTGTCAGGGGTACTGATATTGCAATCTCCCAGAGGAATCAAACCGGCCCATCGCGGAGCATCCGCAGGGCCGGGACTTTCTTACACGGACTGTTCTGCCTGCAACCGCTCGATGAAGGCCTGGACGGACATGCTGCCCAGATCTTCGCCAGAGCGCGTACGCACGGCCACGGCGCCATTTTCCTTCTCACGGTCGCCAACCACCAGCAGGTACGGGACCCGCTGCAGCGTATGCTCGCGAATCTTATATCCGATCTTCTCGTTGCGCAAATCGGCGTTCACGCGGAAGCCTTGATCTGCAAGGGTTTTCCGTACTTCGCTGACGTATTCAGCCTGCGCATCGGTGATATTGGCCACCACCACCTGGGTCGGAGCCAGCCAGGACGGGAAGGACCCGGCGTGGTGTTCGATCAGGATGCCGATGAACCGCTCCATCGAGCCGACGATCGCCCGGTGCAGCATGACCGGGTGCTTCTTCTGGCTGTTTTCGTCCACGTACTCGGCGCCGAGGCGGCCGGGCATCATGAAATCGACCTGCATCGTGCCCAACTGCCAGGTACGGCCGATGGCGTCCTTGAGGTGGTACTCGATCTTCGGGCCATAGAAGGCGCCCTCGCCCGGCAGCTCCTGCCACTCCACGCCACAGTTGCCCAGCGCCGAACGCAGGGCGGCTTCGGCCTTGTCCCAGGTGGCGTCATCGCCCAGGCGCTTTTCCGGGCGCAGCGCGATCTTGATCTGGATCTCGTCGAAACCGAAGGTCGTATAGACCGCCAGCGCCTGCTGGTGGAAGGCCGTCACTTCGGCCTCGATCTGCGACTCGGTGCAGAACACGTGGCCGTCATCCTGGGTGAAACCACGCACGCGCAGGATGCCGTGCAGCGCGCCGGAGGGCTCGTTGCGGTGGCACGAACCGAACTCACCGTAGCGGATCGGCAGATCGCGGTAGCTGTGCAGGCCCTGGTTGAACACCTGGATGTGGCCCGGGCAGTTCATCGGCTTGACCGCGTAGGTGCGCTTCTCCGATTCGGTGAAGAACATGTTTTCCTGGTAGTTGTCCCAGTGGCCGGACTTCTGCCACAGCGACACATCCAGGATCTGCGGGCAGCGCACTTCGCCGTAGCCGCTGTCGCGGTACACACGGCGCATGTGCTGCTCCACCACCTGCCACAGCGCCCAGCCCTTGGGGTGCCAGAACACCAGGCCCGGGGCTTCTTCCTGCAGGTGGAACAGCTCCTGCTGCTTGCCGATGCGGCGGTGATCGCGCATTTCGGCTTCTTCGATGCGCTTGATGTAGGCCTCAAGCTGCTTCTTGTCGGCCCAAGCGGTGCCGTAGATGCGCTGCAGCTGCTCGTTCTTGGCATCGCCGCGCCAGTAGGCACCGGAAATGCGGGTCAGCTTGAAGGCCTTCAGGAAGCGCGTGTTGGGCACGTGCGGGCCGCGGCACATGTCCACGTATTCCTGGTGGTAGTACATGCCCATCGCCTGGATCTCCGGCGACATGTCCTCGATCAGGCGCAGCTTGTAGTCCTCGCCACGCGCCTTGAAGATCTCGATGACCTCCGCACGCGGGGTGACCTTCTTGATGACGTCGTAGTCCTGCGCGATCAGCTCGCCCATGCGCTTTTCGATGGCGGCCATGTCCTCGGGCGTGAACGGACGCTCGGAGTAGATGTCGTAGTAGAAGCCTTCGGCGATGACCGGGCCGATCACCATCTTGACGTCCGGGTACAGCTGCTTGACTGCATGGCCGACCAGATGGGCGGCGGAGTGGCGGATGATTTCCACGCCCTCCTCGTCCTTGGCGGTGATGATGCGCAGGCTGGCATCGTGGTCGATAACGTCACTGGCATCGACCAGCACGCCATCCACGGCACCGGCGATGGTGGCCTTGGCCAGGCCGGCGCCGATGGACTGGGCGACGTCCATGACACTGACGGGGTTTTCGAATTCACGGCGGCTGCCGTCGGGGAGCGTGATCGCGATCATGAGAGTGCTTTGGTCTGGTGGCCCGCAAGGGGGCCTGGAGAATCCGGGGGCGAGGCAATAAAAAAGCGCCACGAGGGCGCCTGCGTCAGGGGCCGTCGGGGGCGTTCAGCGGTGGGCGGTGGTAGTGCTCATGTCACACGCTAGACCGGCGCAGGGCGCGGGCCACCTTGTTGCCTCGATAGAGATGCCCTGATCTTAAACCAATCCGCCGATGAATGCGCCGCCCGCCAAATAACCGGTGTCCGTACAGCGCCTGAATGCGCCCGTGTGGCGCCTGCAAACCGCAATGATTACCATGCGCGGATTACTGTCCTGCCCGGGACAGGGTTTGCCGACTGGATTGCCGATGATCACTGTTGCCCTGACCTCGCTCGGCTTCTGCAGCCTGGCGCTGGTCGGCTCCGCCTTTTCCGCCCTGGCACTGTATGCCGCCTCCCCGCATTGCCGCTGGCCACGCCTGCGTCGGGCCGGACGGCTGGGCCGGCAGATCAGCCTGGTTGCCGCCGTGGCGGCGCTGTGGCTGTGGATCGCCAACCTGGGTATTGCCACTGGCATGGTGGTGATGCTGTGCAGCTGGATGCTGGCGGCGATCCTGCTGCCGCTGCTGGCCGCGTGGCACCGCCCCGCACAGGTGATGCGCTGATGTGGGCACGGGCCGGTGCAGGCGTGCTGGCGGGCTTTTTCGTCGCCGCCGCGGCCACCGGGTTGATCGCCTGGTTGCCGCCGGGGCCGTGGCAGAACGCGCTGGTGCCCAGCCTGATCGCCTTCATTCCGCTGTGGATGCTGGCCGCGATCTGGGCCTTCAGCTTCCGCACCGGGCTGCGGGCGTGGGCCGTGATGAGCGCCACCGCCCTGGCCGGGTTCGGCCTGCTATGGCTGCTGCGCCTGACCGGCGCGGTGCAATGAGAGCGATACGATGAAGTTCAGTTCCCAGACCCTGCGCACCTTCACCACCCTGCACACGTGGGTGGGCCTGGTCGCCGGTTTCGCACTGTTCGTGGCGTTCTACGCCGGTGCGCTGACCCTGTTCCACCACGATCTGCCGCTGTGGCAGACCCCGCATGCGGTGGACACCCCGGCCGCGAGCCTGGACGATGCGCAGCGGTTGCTCGACGGCGTGCTGGCGCGGCACCCCACTGCGCGCGCCCACGTGGGCATGACCTTTCCGGGCGCGGATCATCCGCAACCGATCGCGTATTGGCAGGATGCCAAGGGCACCTGGCTGTACGCCTGGCTGGACCATTACGACGGCAGCGTGACCCCGCCACAGACCGGGCTGGCCGAGTTGGTCAACGAGCTGCATTACAGTCTGGGCCTGCCGGTCGCGGGCACCTACCTGATGGGCATCGTCAGCCTGCTGTACGGCGTGGCCCTGCTCAGTGGCCTGGTCATCCACCTGCCCAAACTGCTGGGCGATCTGTTCGCGCTGCGCCCAGGCCGCAACCTCAAGCAGATGTGGCAGGACGCGCACAACGTGATCGGCGTGCTCAGCCTGCCCTTCCATCTGATGTTCGCCGTCACCGGCGCACTGCTGTGCCTGGTGTTCCTGCAGATGGCGGCGCTGAATCCGCTGATCTTCGACGGCAAGCTGCTGCAGGCGGTACCGGCGGCGATGGACACCGCCCCGGTACGTGAGCCCAGCGGCCAGCCCGGCGCTGGAACCCAGCTGCGCATGCTGCATGCACGCGCCATCGAGGTGGCGCGCGCGCAGGGCGTGGCCGATTTCGAACCGGCCTTCCTGAAGCTGGCCCACGCCGGCGATGCCAACGCGACGATCGAGATCACCGGCGAATCCGGCGGCACCCTGGGGCCGCTGGGCGCGGTCGGCCTGGATGCGGCCAGCGGCCGCCTGCTGAGCAGCCAGCTGCCCGGCCAGCGCGATGCCAACCATGCCACCTTGAGCGCGGCTTACGCGCTGCACTTCGGCGAGTTCGGCAACGGCGTGGTGGTGTGGCTGTATTTCCTGCTCGGCCTGGGCGGCGCCTTCCTGTTCTATTCCGGCAACCTGCTGTGGATCGAATCGCGGCGCAAACGGCGCCAGGTGGAACAGGGCCGCGCGCAGATCAACATGGCCCGGGCCACGGTGGGGGTCTGCATCGGGCTGTGCGTGGCAGTCTCGGCGAGCTTCGTGGGCGCACAGATCCTGGAACAGGTCGCGCCGCAGGCGGTCGATCACGGCATCCGCTGGATCTGTTTCGCCACCTGGGCCGCGTGTGCACTGTGGGCGGCACTGCGCCGCCCCGACCAGGCCGCCCGTGAGCTGCTCTGGGCGGCCGCCGTCAGCACCGCACTGGTGGCGGTGGCGCACGGCGGCCTGACCGGCTACTGGCCGTGGACGAGCGCGGCACGCGGCTACTGGCCGCTGTTCTGGGTGGATGCGGTGGCCCTCGCACTGGCATTCGGATTTGCCACGCTGGCGCGCGCGAGCCTGCGCCGCGCGCGGCATGGCGACCCGAACAGCGTCTGGAGCGCACCGCGCTGATTACCCTGGAGGCCTGCTGCGACGGGCTTTCAGAATTCTTCAGCCACGTTTCCAGCACTTCAGCCCGCATCATGGCGTAGTCGGCCCTCATCTCGAGGAGCCTTGCCCATGCACCACTACCGACACCCATTTGCCACCCTGGTCTTCGCCCTGGCGGCCGCTCTGCCATTGACCGCTCCCGCCGCACCTGCGGTGCTGGACACCGCCCGGATCACCGCACTGGAGTCGGCGATCACCACCCAGGACATCAAACAGGTCACCAGCGTCCTGCTGCTGGTGGACGGCCAGGTGGCCTACGAGGGGTACTTCAACGGCGGCACGGCGGACACCCTCAATGATGTGCGTTCGGCCAGCAAGAGCGTCACGGCGATGCTGGTCGGTGCGGCCATCGGCGATGGGTCCCTGCCCGGCGTGCAGGCCCGCGTGTACGACTACTTTCCCGCGTTCACCGCCGGCCATTACGTCGATCCCCGGCTACGCGCGATGACGGTGGAAGACCTGCTCACCATGAGCACGCTGTGGGAGTGCGATGACGAGAATGCGTTCTCGGCCGGCAACGAAGAGCGCATGTATGTGACCGAGCACTGGCTGGACTTCGCGCTGTCGCTGCCGGTCAAAGGCTTCGCACCGTGGATGACGCGACCGGAAGACAGCCCGCACGGCCGCGCGCATGCCTACTGCACGGCCAATTCCTTCGTGCTCGGCGCGGTGGTGGAGCAGGCGACGAAGCGGCCCTTGGCCGACTACGCCGCACAGGTGCTGGAGCGTCCGCTGGGCATCACCGCCAGCCGGTGGAACCGCTCACCGGAAGGCATCGGCATGGGCGGCGGCGGAACGCGCTATCGCAGCCGTGACCTGGCGCGGCTGGGGGAACTGGTGCTGGCCGAGGGACGCTGGCAGGGCAGGCAGCTGATTCCGTCCCGCTATGTGCGGGCAATGGTCGGCGCGCAGGCCACCGCCGGTGATGGCAGCGACTACGGCTACCAGTGGTGGGGGCTGAAGCTCCCGGTCGATGGGCACGAAACCACGGTCTGGACGATGTCCGGCAACGGCGGCAACTACGTGTTCGTGATGCCGGAGAAGAAGCTGGTGGCGGTCATCACCAGCCAGGCCTACAACCGCAACTACGCCCACCCGCAGTCGCGCCGCATCCTCACCGAGTTCCTGCTGCCCGCGCTGCGCTGAGGCCATCGAGGTCTGTTGGCCGCCAGGTGGCGGCCAGCACCTGGGCGCGCTGGGCAGATACGTCCGTCTCGATCGTGTCGAGCAGTCGCTGCCAGCCGGCCGCACCGTGCAGCGGCGCAAACAAGGGGGTGGCGCGCAGCCACGCCGCATCGCGGAAGCCGGCGCTCACCGCGTGGCGCAGGGCCACCAGCGCAGCTGCCTCATCGCCTTGGGCCTGCAGCAACAGGGCACGTTCCAGCGCGGTGTCGGACCAGCCATCGTCGCCCTGCCCTTTCAGCAGTTGCAGACGCTCGGCAATCCATGCCGGCGTAGGCGCTGGATCGCCGTACAGACCGGCCAGGGTCTGCCCCATCGACTGCTGTGGGCGCAGTGCCCGGCTCTGCTCGAAGGCGTCAGCAGCGCCCTTCCGATTCCCGTTCAACAGCCGCAGTTCGCCCTGCAGACGCAGCAGCTGCGGATGCGGAGTCCCACGCGTCAGCGCCTGATCGAGTGCCGCCTGCGCCTTGCCCGGCTCTCCCATCGCCAGCAGGCTGCGCGGCCAGGCGATGTTGGCGAACACGTTGTCCGGATAGAGCTGGAAGTTGCGTGCATGCCGGCGAGCGGCGGCATCGGTGAACCCCAGCAGCTCCAGTTCGCGTGCGACCTGTACGTCGCGGAAGCGGACCCGCTCGGGCGCGCGCAGCGACAGGTTGTCCTGCAGCGCCTGCGCGAGGTCGCCTTTTTCCTGCTGCAGGTAGGCCAGCGATGCACGCGTGCGCTCGTCACCCGGATCGCGCTGCAGTGCCTGCCGGTAGTCCGCCATGGCCTGCGACATCGCGCCAAGGCAGTCGTAGGCATAACCGCGTGCCGCCCAACCGGCTGCATCGTCCGGGGCCTTGCGCACCAGTTCGCCGCCCAATACCAGCGCTTCCTCCGCGCGCTCGCGTGCGCCGTTGAACAGGCAGGCATCGGCGGCCAGCGCACGGGCGAGCCCGCGCCTGGCCGTCAACGATTCCGGATCTATCTGCAGCGCCTGGCGATACAGCCCAATGGCACGCTCGTTGTTGCTGGCCTGCCCGATGCCCGCGTAATACGCAGCGCGCTGCAGCACCGGATCGGCAGGCGACACCGGTGCGGGATCGGGACGGGCCACGATCACCGCGACAGCGAGAGCGACAGCGGCGACGCCCGCCGCCAGCCAGACCCCGCGTGCACGTCCGTGCCGAGGTGACGCCAGGGCGCTGTCAGCGATGACCATGGCAACGGTGTCGTGCACTATCGGCTGCGGCGGCGCGCACAGCTGGTAGCCACGGCCGCGCACCGAGCGCACGTAGCGTGGCCGTCGGCTGTCATCGCCCAGTGCCTGGCGAAGCAGCTTCACACGCTGGCTGATCGCATCCTCACCGACCACCGCCGGCGCCCAGACCTGCTGCGCGAGGGTGTCGAAGCTGACGACCTCGGTACCGTGCGACAGCAGACACTCCAACAGCCGCCAGCTCAGTCCATTGACCGGCAGCACCTCATTGCCGCGCCGCACCTGCTGTGCGTTGCGGTCGATATGCAGATCCAGCAGTGTCTCTGTCCCCATGCCGCCCAGCATAGGGCACTGCGCACAGGCGCGGCAGGAGGCGCTCGATGGCAGGCCCTACAGCGTCAGATGTTCACCTGCGGCTTGCGCGCCCGGCCGTACAGTTCAACCGCTCTCCCTGCCTGCTGCGTGACACCGATGACCGACCTGCATATCGACCGATTGGACCACCTGGTCCTGACCGTGGCGGATGTCGCCGCGACCTGTGCGTTCTATCAGCGCGTGCTGGGCATGGAGGTGGAGACCTTCGGCGAAGGCCGCAAGGCGCTGCGGTTCGGGCTGCAGAAGATCAACCTGCATGCACACGGGCGCGAGTTCGAGCCCAGGGCCGAGTACCCCACGCCCGGCTCGGCGGACCTGTGCCTGATCACCTACGCAACCATGGACGAGATTCTGGCGCATCTGCAGGCGCAGGGCGTGACTGTGGAAGAAGGGCCGGTGCAGCGGACTGGTGCGACCGGACCGATCCTGTCGGTGTATTTCCGCGATCTGGACCGGAATCTGATCGAAGTATCGCGTTACCTGGCCTAGCGCGACCGAGTTGGCCAGCGGCAGCCATGCAGGGCATGGTGCTACGCCGCCGATACGCGCCGCGCACCTGAAACGCGCGCACAAAAAAAGCGGGCCGAAGCCCGCTTTTTCTTGTCTGCGTGGCGTGAGAACCGACGGTCCTCACCTACCGCGAGATCGGCGTGGGCCGATTACTCGGCGGCGGGGGCGCCTTCGCCTTCTTCGACGGCCTTCATCGACAGGCGGATACGGCCCTGCTTGTCGACTTCCAGAACCTTGACCTTGACCACATCGCCTTCCTTCAGCACGTCGCCGACCTTCTCGACGCGGTCGCTGGAGATCTGCGACACGTGGACCAGACCGTCCTTGCCCGGCAGGATCGTGACGAACGCACCGAAGTCCATGATCTTGGCGACCTTGCCTTCGTAGATGCGGCCCGGCTCGACATCCGAGGTGATCTGCTCGATGCGGGCCTTGGCAGCCTGCGCAGCGATGGCATTGACCGAGGCGATGACGATGGTGCCGTCATCCTGGATGTCGATCTGGGTGCCGGTTTCCTTGGTGATGGCCTGGATGGTGGAACCACCCTTGCCGATCACTTCGCGGATCTTGTCCGGGTGGATCTTGATGGTCAGCAGGCGCGGCGCGTAGTCCGACAGCTCTTCGCGCGGGGCGGTCAGGCCGTGGGCCATTTCACCCAGGATGTGCAGACGGCCAGCCTTGGCCTGCTGCAGTGCCTGCTTCATGATCTCTTCGGTGATGCCTTCGATCTTGATGTCCATCTGCAGGGCGGAGATGCCCTCAGCGGTACCAGCGACCTTGAAGTCCATGTCGCCCAGGTGATCTTCGTCACCCAGGATGTCGGACAGAACGACGAAGCGATCGCCTTCCTTGACCAGACCCATGGCAATACCGGCCACCGGCGACTTGACCGGCACGCCGGCGTCCATCAGGGCCAGCGAGGAACCGCAGACCGAGGCCATCGACGAGGAGCCGTTGGATTCGGTGATTTCCGAGACCACGCGGATGGTGTACGGGAAGGCTTCCAGCGACGGCATCACTGCCAGCACGCCGCGCTTGGCGAGGCGGCCGTGACCGATTTCGCGACGCTTCGGGCCCATCATGCGGCCGGTCTCACCCACCGAGTAGGGGGGGAAGTTGTAATGGAAGAGGAAGTTTTCCTTGTACTCACCGGCGACGGCATCGATGACCTGGCCATCACGGGCGGTGCCCAGGGTGATGGTCACGATGGCCTGCGTTTCACCGCGGGTGAACAGCGAGGAGCCGTGGGTACGCGGCAGGATGCCGGTCTTCACCGAGATCGGGCGGACGGTGTCCAGCGCACGGCCGTCGATGCGGACCTTGGTGTCCAGCACCGAGTTGCGCATGGTGCTGTATTCCAGCTCGCCGAATTCCTTCGACAGCTCGGCCGGGTTCCAGCCGTCAGCGGCCACACGGCCAGCCAGCGACTCGGTCACGTCCTTCTTGATCGCCGAGATGGCGTCACGGCGCTGCAGCTTGTCGCGCACCTGGAAGGCTTCGCCCAGACGCGGGCCGATGGCTTCCTGCAGGGCGCTGATCAGCGCGGTGTTCTTGGCCGGGGCTTCCCAGGTCGACGGCTTGGTGCCGGCTTCCACGGTCAGCTCGTTGATCGCGTTGATGACCTTCTGCATCTCGCGGTGACCGAAGGTCACAGCGCCCAGCATCACGTCTTCGGACAGCAGCGCGGCTTCGGATTCCACCATCAGCACGGCGTTGGCGGTACCGGCGACAACCAGTTCCAGCTCCGAATCCTTCAGTTCGGTCACGGTCGGGTTGAGGATGTACTCACCGTTCTTGTAACCCACCTTGGCGGCGGCGATCGGACCCTTGAACGGGGTGCCGGCCAGCGACAGCGCAGCCGAGGCGCCGATCAGGGCAGCGATGTCGCCATCGATGTCCGGGTTCAGCGACATCACCGTGGCGATGATCTGAACTTCGTTCTTGTAGTCTTCCGGGAACAGCGGACGGATCGGGCGATCGATCAGGCGCGAAATCAGCGTCTCTTTTTCGGTCGCGCGGCCTTCGCGCTTGAAGAAACCGCCCGGGATACGGCCACCTGCGTAGAACTTCTCCTGATAGTCGCAGGTCAGGGGGAAGAAGTCCTGGCCCTCACGCGCGCTCTTGGCGGCAACGGCGGAGACCAGCAGCACGGTGTCGTCGAACTTGACGATGACGGCACCGCCGGCCTGACGGGCGATTTCGCCGGTTTCAAGCGTGACGGTGTGCTTGCCGTACTGGAAGGTTTTGGTGATTTTTGCCACGGGGGTTTCCTTGGATGATGCTTTCTTCAATGGACCGCGGGCGACCCTTGCCGCCGACGGGTGACCGGTTGTCCGGCCCATACGTTTGATGCGGTACTGCCAAAACAAAACCGCGGCGCATTCCTGCGCCGCGGTGGGGGTTCGTGCTTAGCGACGCAGGCCGAGCTTTTCGATCAGGGCCTTGTAACGCGGAGCGTCTTTCTTCTTCAGGTAGTCGAGCAGGCTGCGGCGACGGTTGACCATCTGCAGCAGACCACGACGGCTGTGGTGATCCTTCTTGTGGGTCTTGAAGTGGCCGGTCAGCAGCTCGATGCGGGCGGTCAGCAGAGCGACCTGGACTTCCGGGGAGCCGGTGTCAGCGGCGCTGCGCTTGTTGTCTTCAATGACCTTCTGGGTGTCGATCGACATATCTGTTTTCTCTTGGATGCGTGGCCCGCAGAAACGTCCCATTGACGTACCGCGCGACTCGCCGTGAACGAAAGGATGAACCCGCAGAACGCGGGAAGCCTGAAAAGGCCGCGGAATTGTAACGTCAGCGGCCCTCCGGAACAAGGACCGGGGTGTGATGCCCGGCCGGGTCGGTCAGAGGTTGAACAGGCGCTGCGGGGCCAGCAGACCGGTCTCGTCGACCTGGCCCAGGCCCTGGATCGCCTCCCCGGGGCCGAAGACCACCACCCCACCCTGCGGCCAGCTGGCGTCGCGGATCCGCTGCCCCACGCGGAAGCGAGGGGTCTGCTCGTCGTCCAGCGTCACCCGGGGGTAATGGGCCAGACCTGCGTCCAGCGGCAGCAACAGGGCCTCCATGCCGGCCTCATCGCCCTGCTCGGCCAAAGCGCGCAGGGTGTCCAGGGTGACCATCGGCACCTCACGGAAGGGGTCCACCCACAGCCGACGCAGGCCGGCGATATGGGCGCCACAGCCCAGTGTCTCGCCCAGATCGCGGGCCAGGCTGCGGATGTAGGTGCCTGAACCGCAGGTCACCCGCAGCGACAACCGGGTCGCCTGCTGCGCCAGCACCTCCAGCGCATGCACCTCGACATCGCGCTCCGGTGCCTCGATCGCCTCGCCACGGCGCGCCTTCAGGTACAGCGGCTCGCCGCCCTGCTTGAGCGCGGAGTAGATCGGGGCGCGCTGGCGGATGCGACCGCGTAGCGGTGCCAGCGCCGCCTCCAGTGCGGCCGCACTGATGGCCGGGACCGGCCGCTCGCGCAGCACGGTGCCATCGGAATCATCGGTATCGGTGGTCTGGCCCAGCACCACCTCGGCGTCATACGCCTTGGCCGAGCCGAGCAGCAGGCCCGCGATCTTGGTCGCTTCACCGAAGCACAGGGGCAGCAGACCGGTGGCCAGCGGATCCAGGCTGCCGGTATGGCCCCCCTTCTCGGCGCGGTACAGGCGGCGGGCCACCTGCAGGGCTGCGTTGGAGCTCATGCCGGTCGGCTTGTCCAGCAGCAGGATGCCATCCAGGCGGCGGAATGAAATTCGGGGTGCCATGCATTCAATTCAAAACGGCGCCGTGTGGCGCTGCCGGTCAATCCGGCCTCCGGCGGAGCGGTCGCACTGCGACAGGCCCCACCCCATAAGACAACAGCCCTTTCGGGCTGTTGGTCCATCAGGCTTTCTTGTCGCCTTCGTCGGCGTCTTCGCCTTCGTCGTCGTCATCGCCCTGCCGGCTTTTCTCTGCCGCCAGCGTATCGGGCAGATCACGCAGGATGTTGTCGATGCGCTCGCCGCGATCCACCGAATCATCGTAGTGGAAGTGCAGCTCGGGCACGTGGCGCAGCTTCATCGCACGCGCCAGCTCCATCCGCAGCTCCCAGGCCAATTCCTTCAGGCCTTTCATGGCCTCCACCGAACGTTCGGGCATCAGCGCGGTGACGAAAATCTTGGCATGCGCCATGTCACGGGTGATTTCCACGTCGGAGACGCTCACCGAAGGCAGGCCGTGTACACGCACGGCGTTGTGCACGAGCGTCCCCAGTTCGCGGCGGATCTGGGCGGAAACACGGTCGGTTCGATGGAAGGTCTTTGGCACGGTAGGCGGACTCGTCTTGAAGGGTGATGCGTAAGCGAAGAAGCCGGACCGCATGAAGCGGCCCGGCCTGGAACATTACAGGGTGCGCGGCACTTCGATACGCTCGAAGCACTCGATCTGGTCACCCGGCTTGACGTCGTTGTACGCCTTCACGCCAATACCGCATTCGGTACCGTTGCGGACTTCCTCGACGTTTTCCTTGAAGCGACGCAGCGATTCCAGCTCGCCTTCGAAGACCACGACGCTGTCGCGCAGGACGCGGATCGGCTTGCTGCGCTTCACCGTACCTTCGATGATCATGCAGCCTGCGACCGCACCGAACTTCGAGCTGCGGAACACATCGCGGACCTGCGCGATACCGATGATCTCTTCGCGGATTTCCACGCCGAGCAGACCGGAGGCCACCTGCTTCACCTGATCGATCACGTCATAGATGATCGAGAAGTAACGCAGATCCACACCGTTGGACTCGATGATGCGACGCGCGGAGGCGTCGGCACGCACGTTGAAGCCGATCACGGTGGCCTTGGAGGCAACCGCCGAGTTGGCGTCCGACTCGGTGATGCCACCCACGCCGGAGTGGATCACGTTGATGCGGATGTCGTCGTTGGACAGCGCGACCAGTGCCTGGCTCAGCGCCTGCACCGAACCCTGCACGTCGGCCTTGATCACCAGGTTCAGCACCTGCTGGCCATCGCCCTTGCCCAGGGTCGCCATGATGTCTTCCATGCGGCTGCCGGCCGACTGCACCAGGCGCGATTCACGGCGCTTGGTTTCGCGCTGCTGCGCGACGTCCTTGGCCAGACGCTCGTCTTCCACCACGACGAAGTCATCACCGGCATCCGGCACGCCGGACAGACCCAGCACCTGCACCGGAATCGACGGGCCAGCCTGGTCAGGCTGTGCGCCGGTTTCGTCGAACAGGGCGCGCACGCGGCCGTACTGGATACCGCAGACCAGGTAATCGCCCTTCTTCAGCGAACCCTGCTGCACCAGCACGGTGGCGATCGGGCCACGGCCCTTGTCCAGCGAGGACTCGATGACCACGCCGGTGGCGCGACCGTCGGCCACGGCCTTCAGTTCCAGCAGTTCGGCCTGGATCGAGATTGCATCCAGCAGGTCGTCGATGCCCAGACCGGCCTTGGCCGAGATCTCGACCATCTGCACGTCACCGCCGAAGTCTTCGGAGACGACCTGCTCGGTGAGCAGCTCGTTCTTGACGCGCATCGGATCGGCGCCGGACTTGTCGATCTTGTTGATCGCCACGATCAGCGGCACACCCGCCGAACGGGCGTGCTGGATGGCTTCCTTGGTCTGCGGCATGACGCCGTCATCGGCCGCCACCACCAGCACCACGATGTCGGTCAGCTTGGCACCGCGGGCACGCATGGACGTAAACGCCGCGTGGCCCGGGGTATCCAGGAAGCTGATCACGCCCTTCGGCGTTTCAACGTGGTACGCACCGATGTGCTGGGTGATGCCACCGGCTTCGCCCGTGGCGACCTTGGTGCGGCGGATGTAATCCAGCAGCGAGGTCTTGCCGTGATCGACGTGGCCCATGATGGTGACCACCGGCGGACGTGCCACCGGCTCGCCCTGGTTGCCACCGGCCAGCGCCAGCAGCGCGTCTTCGGCGTCGTTGGTGTTGGCACGGATCACGTTGTGGCCGAGTTCTTCGGTCACCAGCGCGGCGGTGTCGTGGTCGATGGTCTGGGTGATGGTCGCCATGACGCCCATCTTGAACAGCGCCTTGACCACATCGCCGCCCTTGACGGCCAGCTTCTGGGCCAGATCGGCGACGGTGATGGTGTCGCCGATGGTGACGTCACGCACGATCGGAGCGACCGGACGTTCGAAGCCATGGGCACCACCGCCGCTGCGCGACTGGTTGCTGTCACGGCGGCTGCCGTGCTGCACGCGCCCGGTCGGACGACCACGCGAGTTGCTGTTGTTGCCGCGGCGGGCGCGATCGGCGGCCGACAGATGCAGCTGACCGGCGAAACGGTTGCCACCATCGTCGTCGCGCTTGGCGCCCGGACGGTTGTTGTTGTTCGAGTTGCGATCGTCCGAACGCGGCGCCGGACGGGCAGCCGACGGTGCAGCCGGACGCGCGTTGCGGGCCGGTGCATCGGCAGCAGACGGCTTGGCCGCAGCCGGGGTCGGGGCCGGCGGTGCGTTCTTGGCCGCTTCAGCAGCGGCTTCGGCCGCCTTGCGCTCGGCTTCGGCACGTTCCTTGGCGTCGATTTCTTCCTGACGCTTGCGGGCGATTTCTTCGTCGCGCGCACGGTCCTTCTCGGCCAGTGCGCGCTGCTCGTCCAGATTGCGCTGGCGGGATTCCTCCAGCTTGCGCAGGATGTCGGCGCGCTCCTCATCCGCGGTCATCGGCTTGCCGCTGGCGTCCTTCATGTAGGTACGCTTCTGGCGCACTTCCACGTTGACGGTGGTCTTGCT
Source organism: Stenotrophomonas maltophilia (assembly GCA_002363385.1). Lineage (GTDB taxonomy): Bacteria > Pseudomonadota > Gammaproteobacteria > Xanthomonadales > Xanthomonadaceae > Stenotrophomonas > Stenotrophomonas maltophilia_AN. The sequence goes on along the minus strand of DEVL01000003.1, from coordinate 1,224,710 downwards.
GCGGCCGGCGCTGACGGTCACTTCCTGCAACTTGCGACGGTTCAGGGTGATCTTCTTGGCGGCTTCGTCGGTGCTCTCGACGGGCTGCTCGGTCTTGCCGTGCGAGCGACGAAGGAAGCCCAGGAGCTTCACCTTTTCGGTACTGGTCACGACCTGGTCGGGACCGCTGAACTTCATGCCGGCTTCGGCAAGTTGTACGAGCAGTTTATCGACCGGGGTGTTGACCAGTTCGGCAAGCTTGCGGATGGTGGTTTGCTGCGACATTCGGATCCTATGATCTGGTTGGCGCTCCCTCGAAACGTGCGAAGGCAGCGCGGAGTCTAAGCCCTGAGCGGGTCAGGGCACTGTTCATCGCTGGCTCATTCGCCGCGCTCCAGGCGGGCGATCTCCTCGGCTCGGGCGGCAAGGATCAGGGCGGCGGCGCGCTCCTGGTCCATGTCCTCGATGCCGAACTCGAGGATCTCGTCGGCGGCCAGGTCCGACAGGTCCTCACTGGTACGCACGCCGTGACCGGCCAGGGCGTAGGCAGTTGCCTCGTCCATGCCTTCCAGGGCGAGCAGGTCTTCCGACGGCGAGCCGTCTTCCAGACCTTCTTCCACCGCGAGCGCTTCGTTGAGCAGCGCATCGCGGGCACGGGCACGCAGCTCTTCGACGATGTCTTCGTCGAAGCCTTCCACGGCCAGCAGTTCGCCGACCGGGACGTAGGCGATTTCTTCCACGGTGTTGAAGCCTTCGGTCACCAGGATGGCGGCGATTTCTTCATCCACTTCCAGCTTGTCCATGAACAGCTGGCGGGCAACGCCCTGCTCTGCCTCGGACTTGGCGGTCACCTGGTCCTGGGTCATCACATTGAGCTGCCAACCGGTCAGGCGGCTGGCGAGGCGCACGTTCTGGCCGCCCTTGCCGATCGCCTGGGCCAGGCGCTCTTCCGCCACGGCCAGGTCCATCGAGTGCTTTTCTTCATCGACGATGATCGACTGCACTTCCGCCGGCGCCATCGCATTGATGACGAAGTTGGCGGGGTTCTCGTTCCACAGCACGATGTCCACGCGCTCGCCATTGAGCTCGTTGGACACGGCCTGCACGCGCGAACCGCGCATGCCGATGCAGGCACCGATCGGATCGGTACGCGAATCGTGGGCCAGCACGGCGATCTTGGCGCGGTCGCCCGGATCACGTGCACAGGCCTTGATCTCGACCAGGCCCTGGCCGACTTCCGGCACTTCGAGCTTGAACAGTTCGATCATGAATTCCGGGGCGGCGCGGCTGATGAACAGCTGCGGGCCACGCGGCTCCGAACGGACTTCGGCCAGGTAGCCGCGCACGCGGTCGCCAGCGCGCAGTACGTCGCGCGGAATGCCCTTGTCCTTCGGGATGAAGGCCTCGGCGTTGCCACCCAGGTCCACATAGATGTTGCCGCGCTCGGCGCGCTTGACCACACCGGTGACCAGTTCGCCAACGCGATCCTTCCACGCATCGACCACCTGCTGACGCTCGGCCTCGCGCACGCGCTGGACGATCACCTGCTTGGCGGCCTGTGCGGCGATACGGCCGAAGTCCGGGTTTTCGATCTGCTCTTCGATGAAATCGCCGACTTCCACGCCATCGGCTTCATCGATGGCGTCCATCAGACGGATCTGGCGGTCCGGAGACTCCATGACCACGTCATCGGCCACCACTTCCCAGCGGCGGAAGGTTTCGTAGTTGCCGTCCTTGTGGTCGATCGACACACGGGCCAGAACTTCTTCTTCCGGGTAACGCTTTTTGGCAGCCGAAGCCAACGCTGCCTCGATGGCATCGAAGATGACTTCGCGCGGGACGCCTTTTTCGTTGGCGACCGCATCCACTACCAGCAAAAGTTCCTTGCTCATTGGCTCACTCCGCGCGCGGCTTTTTGGCCGCCGGCTCGTTGGATGGTTTCTTGTTCGCCTTGCCACCCTGTTTGGGTGCCGGGCCAGTCGGTTTGGTCGGAGCCAGGCCGAGGGCGGCCCAGTCCGGCATGATGCGCGCCTTGTCGATATTCTCGATGTCGGCGGTAAACGGGGCATTGTCGACCTTGAAGGTGACCGTGCCTTGTTCGATATCCACGGCGAGGATTTCGCCCTGCAGACGACGACGGCCGTCCTGCGGCAGCTTCAGCGTCACCTTGGCGGATTCGCCGACGGCGCGCTCGAACTGGTCGCCGGTGAACAGCGGGCGGTCCACGCCCGGCGAAGACACTTCCAGCGTGTAGTTCGCCGTGATCGGGTCTTCGACGTCCAGCTGGGCAGAGACTTCGCGGCTGACGCGTTCGCAGTCGTCGATGTTGACGATGCGCTCCGGCTGTTCGGCCAGCGGCACGTCGATGTACAGGCGCAGCGTGGCACCACCCGGGGCGGTCAGATATTCCACGCCCAGCAGCTCGAGACCCAGCGACTGAACGGTGGGGGCGAGCAGATTCGCGATTTCGGTTGCCTTGTCGCTCACAGTCGGCCTTGATTCGTTGAAAAGAAATACGGTCTGGTCCACGGCTTGGACCACCTTCCGGAAACAACAAAGGGCCCGTTGGGCCCCTGTCCGGTACAACTCCGGTCATGCTGGATTCCGGTGCAGATGCGCACGTGGTGCACGTCTGCGAGCCCAGCGTTCCGGGGGGTCACGGCGGCCTGGGTACAGGTTGCCGTTCCTGGAAGCCGGTCGCGGGGCCTGTTCATATCCGTTGAGGGGATATGAGTAGACAGTCCGCTAAGCCACTGATGATAGCCGTTGCACCGCGCTGGTGCAATGGTTGGGGTGGTTTGTGGTGCCTGTATTCGGAAAGCTGAACGGCCAAAGCCGTTGTTTCATCCTTCGGCGCGGGCATCGGTATGGGCAGGTCCGCGGGACGCGCCGTGAACCCGTCCATGGGGGCTCATGGGCGACATCCATGTCGCCCCAATGGTCCCGCCAACCTGCCCACCCCGCTGCCTACGGAAATGGCTGGCCAGTCATTGAGGTCACAAGCAACAGCAGAGCAACATTCCAAACGACTACTCGTCACTGATCCTGGGTGCGCTTCAATCATCGTTGGCGCAACCGCAACCGCAACAGGAGCCGCCGCCCGCGCTCTGCCGCCTTTCCACCGTCGCGCCGACGATGCCGTTGCCACAACGAAAAAAGCGACCTCGTTGCCGAGATCGCCTTTTCGTCTACTGCATCTGCACTGCAGATTTTCTGTGGTAGCGGGGGCAGGATTTGAACCTGCGACCTTCGGGTTATGAGCCCGACGAGCTGCCAGACTGCTCCACCCCGCAGCAGAAGCGGAATTGTAAGGGAGTTTGAGTTCCCGTGCAACCCCTTTGAAACACTGGCTGTGCAAAAGCCCCTAGGCCAAAGCCAAACAGGCAATGCGATCCAAGCCCTGGAACGAAAAAAGCGACACCGTTTCCGGTATCGCTTGATTCGTCCACTGCCTCCGGTTTGCACCGGAGCTATATGGTAGCGGGGGCAGGATTTGAACCTGCGACCTTCGGGTTATGAGCCCGACGAGCTGCCAGACTGCTCCACCCCGCAGCAGAAGCGGATGAGTGCGAAGGCCCGGGGGACCTCCTAGCAACGATGTTCTGGCGAAACCGGTGCATCAACAACTCAGGAGATGAATATTACACGAGTTGCGCACGTTTGTATCGTTTTTTACGAAATATGTGCAAATGCCTGCTGGCACCACACCATGATCGGGTTCCATGCCACGCCCAGGGCCAGCAGCGCCAGGGCGTTCACGCCCAGCACCACGCCCAGCACGCGGTCGTTGTTGGCCGGCAGCGGCTCGCCCACCGGCTCATCGAAGTACATGACCTTGATGACGCGCAGGTAGTAGAAGCAGCCGATCACGGCGCAGATCACGCCGACCATGGCCAGCCACAGCATGTCGCCCTGGATCGCGGCACCGAGCACGGCCAGCTTGGTCCAGAAGCCCAGGAACGGCGGGATGCCTGCCAGCGACGCCATGATGCACAGCACCAGGCCGGCCATCCACGGGTTGCGGGCGTTGAGGCCCTTGAAGTCTTCGATCTTCTCGGCTTCAAAGCCATTGCGCGACAAGGCGATGATCGCGCCGAAGGCGGCCGTGGACATGATCGCGTAGCTCAGGGCGTAGAACAGCGCCGCCGAGTAACCGCGCTCGCCACCACCGGCCATGCCCATCAGCAGGAAGCCGATGTGCGAAACGGTCGAGAAGGCCAGCATGCGCTTGAGGTTGGTCTGCGCGATCGCCATCAGGTTGCCGATCACCAGCGACAGCGCGGCCAGGCCACCGATCAGGTACTTCCATTCGTCGGCCAGCGGACCCACGCCCATTTCCAGCAGGCGGTAGGCCATGCCGAACGCAGCCAGCTTCGGGGCCGAGCTGATGAACAGCGCGACCGGTGCCGGGGCGCCCTGGTAGACATCGGGCAGCCACATGTGGAACGGGGCGGCACCGAGCTTGAAGGCCACACCGGCGATCATGAACACCGCGCCGGTCAGCAGCAGCATCTTCTCTTCGGTATGCGGAATGGCCGCGTTGATGGCGTCCAGGTGCAGCGAGCCGGTGGCGCCGTAGATCAGCGACATGCCGTACAGCAGCAGACCCGAGGCCAGCGAACCCAGCACGATGTACTTCATCGCCGCTTCCGAGGCCAGACCGTTTTCACGGTTGCTGGCGACCAGGGCGTAGGAGCACAGCGCCAGCAGTTCCAGGCCCAGGTAGACCATCAGCAGGCTGCCGGCCGAGACCAGGATCATCATGCCCGCGGTGGCGAACAGGATCAGCACCGGAATCTCACCCTGATAGAGCTTGCGCTCGCGCAGGTAGCTCCAGCCGTAGATCAGGGTCAGGCCGCTGCACAGCACGATCACGGTCTTCATCACGTCGGCCGCGGTGTCGCGGACGAACATGCCGTGGAAGACCTCGCCCTGCCCGCCCACTCCGGTGGCGAGCATGAAGAACACGACCGCCAGCGCGGCGATCGAGAACAGGTGGGTCCAGATCTTGTTCTTCTCACTGATGAAAAGATCAAGCATCAACAGGGCGAACGCACTGCCGACCAGCACCAGCTCGGGAGCGAGCGGCGGGAGGTCAGCGGCGGTCAGTGGCAACAGCGGCGAGGTGGTCATCATCAAATCCTGGAATCAATACTCTCGACGGCCCGATTACAGCAGCTTGCTGGATGCGATCTGCATCGCCAGCTTCGCGATCGAGGGCTCCATCAGGTCGGTCAGCGGCTTGGGGTACAGGCCCAGGGCAAGGGTGCCCACGGCGAATACACCCAACACCAGCCACTCGCGACCGTTGATGTCCTTCAGTTCGGCGACATGGGCGTTGGCCACTTCACCGAAGAACACGCGCTTGTACAGCCACAGCGTATACGCCGCGGTGATCACCAGGGTGCTCGCCGCGCCGAGCGCCAGCCACGGATTGCGCTGGAAGCTGGCCATGATGATCATGAACTCACCCACGAAACCGCTGGTACCCGGCAGGCCGGCATTGGCCATGAAGAACAGCATGGCGAAGGTGGCAAACCAGGGCATCACGTTGACCACGCCGCCGTAATCGGCGATGCGGCGGCTGTGCATGCGGTCGTAGAGCACGCCGACGCAGGAGAACATCGCGCCGGACACGAAACCGTGCGAGACCATCTGCACCATCGCACCCTGCAGGCCCAGGCGGGCCGCATCCGGGTTGCCGGCATCGCGCACCAGCCACATGGCGATGAAGGTACCCAGGGTCACGAAGCCCATGTGCGCGATCGACGAATAAGCGATCAGCTTCTTCATGTCGTCCTGCACCAGGGCGACCAGGCCAACGTAGATCACCGCCACCAGCGACAGCGCGATCACCAGCCAGGCCCACTCATGCGAGGCGTCCGGCACGATCGGCAGGTTGAAGCGCAGGAAGCCGTAGCCACCGATCTTCAGCGCGATCGCCGCCAGGATCACCGAACCGGCGGTCGGTGCTTCCACGTGGGCGTCCGGCAGCCAGGTGTGGACCGGGAACATCGGCACCTTGACCGCGAAGGCGATCAGGAAGGCGAAGAAGATCCAGGTCTGCTCCTTGCCCGACAGCTGCAGCTGGTACAGGTCGGCCAGCTGGAAGCTGCCGCCCTTCAGGTACAGGTAGATCAGGGCCACCAGCATCAGCACCGAGCCGAGGAAGGTGTACAGGAAGAACTTGAGCGCGGCGTAGATGCGGCGCGGGCCGCCCCAGACACCGATGATCAGGAACATCGGGATCAGCATCGCTTCGAAGAACACGTAGAACAGCATCGCGTCCGTCGCGGCGAAGATACCGACGGTGACACCTTCCAGAATCAGGAAGGCGGCCACGTACTGGTTCACGCGCTTGTCGATCGCGCTCCAGGCACCGATCAGGGCCAGCACCGAAACCAGCGTGGTCAGCAGGATCAGCGCAATGGCGATGCCGTCGACGCCGAGGTTGTAGCCGATGTCGTAGGCGGGGATCCAGGCGCGGGTCTCGACGAACTGCAGCGCGTCGATTCCCGTGTCATAGCCGCTGAGCAGCGACAGGCTGGCCACGAAGGTCAGCACCGCCACACCCAGCGACGCCCACCGGGCGGTCTGGGCATCACGGATGGCAAGGATCAATGCACCGCCGATGATCGGCAGCCAGATGAGAACACTAAGTAGGGGCCAGTTCGACACGTCTTCTTATTCCGTACAGGTCATCAACGCAGGTAATGCATCAGGACGCCCAGGAGGGCAATCAGGCCGATGATCATCGCGAAGGCGTAGTGATAGAGGAAACCGGATTGGGTGCGACGCAGCAGGTTGGCCGCCAGATCGATCAGGCGCGCCGAACCGTTGACCACCACACCATCGACCACATTCGTGTCGATCGCGCGCGAAACCTTGCCGAGCTTGATACCGCCGCCGGCGAAACCGCCGATCCAGAGCTTGTCGAAGCCGTACTTGTTCTCCAGCACCGACACGATCGGCGAGAAGGTCTTGCGGGCCTTGCCGGCCAGTTCCGGCTTCCACAGATAGAACAGCGCCGCCAGCAGGAAGCCGACAACCGTCAGGATGAAGGCCGGGGCCATCATGCCGTGGATAGCGAAGGCGACCGGGCCGTGGAACTCTTCGGCCAGCGCACCGATGGTGTTGCGTGCGGGGTCGTAGAAATCAACGATGCCGGTGAAGAACGAATGCACCTGGCCCGGGATCGCGGTCTCGGCATGGTGGCCGGCCCAGTCGGTGCCGTACAGCATCGGACCGATGCTGAAGAAACCGATGACCATCGAGGGGATCGCCAGCAGGATCAGCGGCAGCGTCACCACCCACGGGGTTTCGTGCGGCTCATGGGCGCCATGGCCGTGGCCATGATCGTCATGATGCGCGTCGCCATGGTGGGCATCGGCTGCATGCGCGTCGGCGCCGTGGTGACCGTCATGGCCATGGCCGTGATCGTCATGCGCATCGCGGAAGCGTTCCTTGCCATGGAAGGTCAGGAACAGCAGGCGGAAGCTGTAGAAGCTGGTGACGACCACGCCACCCAGCACCGCCCAGTACCCGTAGGTCGCCACCCAGCTCGAGGAGACATGCGCGTGGTGCTGCGCGGCCTCGATGATGGTGTCCTTGGAGTAGAAGCCGGAGAAGAACGGGGTGCCGACCAGGGCCAGCGTACCGATCCACATGGTGATGAAGGTGATCGGCATGTACTTGCGCAGGCCGCCCATCTTGCGCATGTCCTGCTCGTGGTGCATGGCGATGATCACCGAGCCCGCGCCGAGGAACAGCAGCGCCTTGAAGAAGGCGTGGGTCATCAGGTGGAACACGGCGGCCGAGTACGCCGACACACCCAGCGCGACGGTCATGTAACCCAGCTGGGACAGCGTGGAGTACGCGACGACGCGCTTGATGTCGTTCTGCACGATGCCGATCAGGCCGGTGAAGAACGCGGTGGTGGCACCGATGAACAGCACGAAGTTCAGCGCGGTCTGCGACAGCTCGAACAGCGGCGACATGCGGGTGACCATGAAGATGCCCGCGGTGACCATCGTCGCAGCATGGATCAGGGCCGAGATCGGGGTCGGGCCTTCCATCGAGTCCGGCAGCCAGACGTGCAGGGGCACTTGGGCCGACTTGCCCATCGCACCGATGAACAGGCAGATGCAGATCACGGTCGCGACCGACCAGATCACCGGCTCGCTCATCACCGGGATGGAGGTACCGAACAGGTTGATCGTGCCCGACCAGATCTGGATCAGCGCATCCGGGTGGCCCAGCACCTGGGCATTGGCGAACACGGTGGCGTAATCCAGGGTGCCGAACACCCACAGCACGCCGGCGATGCCGAGGATGAAGCCGAAGTCACCGACACGGTTGACCAGGAAGGCCTTCATGTTGGCGAAGATGGCGGTCGGGCGCTTGAACCAGAAGCCGATCAGCAGGTAAGAGACGAGGCCCACCGCTTCCCAACCGAAGAACAGCTGCAGGAAGTTGTTGCTCATCACCAGGGTGAGCATCGAGAAGGTGAACAGCGAGATGTAGCTGAAGAACCGCTGGTAGCCCGGGTCATCCTGCATGTAGCCGATGGTGTACACGTGCACCAGGAAGGAGACGAAGGTCACCACGACCATCATCATCGCGGTGAGCTTGTCGACCATGAAGCCGACGTGCGCCGAGTACTGACCCACTTCGAAGAACGTGTAGATGTTCTGGTTGAACGGCTGGGCGCCGCCCCACAGCAGCATGTACAGCACGTAGCTGGACAGCACGCAGCTGACCGCCACGCCGAGGATGGTGACCGCCTGCGCGCCAGCGCGACCGACCTGACGACCGAACAGGCCGGCGATGATGCTGCCGAACAGCGGTGCGAGCACCACTGCGATCAACAGACTCTTGGAGAGAGTGATTTCCATCTACGGATCAGCCCTTCAGCGAATCGACTTCGCCGACATTGATGGTGCGGCGAGTACGGAACAGGGTTACCAGGATCGCGAGGCCGATGGCGGCCTCGGCCGCGGCCACGGTCAGAATGAAGAAGACGAACAGCTGTCCGGCCGTATCACCCATCTCACGCGAGAACCCGACGAAATTGATGTTGACCGACAGCAGCATCAACTCGATGGACATCAACAGCACGATGATGTTCTTGCGGTTGAGGAAGATGCCGGCAAGGCTGATGCAGAACAGCACTGCGCCCAGCGCCAGAATGTGGCCAAGCGTGATCATGGCTGCGCCTCCTCGTTGCTGGACGGCTTGATGTTGGTGTGCACGACCGGCTTTTCGGCACCCATCTTGACGATGCGCAGGCGGTCGCTGCCCTTGACCATGGTCTGCTCGGACGGGTTCTGGGTCTTCAGGCCGGTGCGGCGACGCAGGGTCAGCATCACGGCGGCAACCACGGCCACGGTCAGGATGACGGCGGCGAACTCGAACGGCAGCAGGTACTCGGTGAACAGGCTACGGGCCAGCCAGGTGATGTTGGAGGTGTCGGCGGCCAGCGCGGCGGCGTTGTCGGCGGGGAACGGATTGACCGCCCTGCCCTTCACACCGATCAGCACCAGCATCTGCACCAGCATGGTCACCGCCACCACCAGGCCGACCGGCAGGTAGCGCACCCAGCCCTCACGCAGGTTGGAGGGATCGATGTCCAGCATCATCACCACGAACAGGAACAGCACCATGACCGCGCCGACGTAGACCAGCACCAGCGCGACACCGAGGAACTCGGCCCCGACCAGAATCCAGATGCAGGCCACGGAGAAGAAGGTCAGGATCAGGCACAACACGGCATAGACCGGATTGCGCACGCTGATCACCGCCGCGGCGGAAATGCCCGCCACGATGGAGAAGACCCAGAAACTGATATTTACCCAATCCATCATTCGACCTCAGCGGAAAGCGGCATCGGCGGCGCGACGCTCGGCGATCTCGGCTTCAAGCCGATCACCGATGGCCAGCAGCTGCGGCTTGGTAACGATGTTCTCGCCACGGTTCTCGAAGTGGTACTCGAGAATGTGGGTCTCGACGATCGAGTCCACCGGGCAGCTTTCTTCACAGAAGCCGCAGAAGATGCACTTGAACAGATCGATGTCGTAACGGGTGGTACGGCGGGTGCCGTCCTCGCGCTTGGCCGAATCGATGGTGATCGCCAGCGCCGGGCACACCGCTTCGCACAGTTTGCATGCAATGCAGCGTTCCTCGCCGTTGGGGTAGCGGCGAAGTGCATGCAGACCGCGGAAACGCGGCGACTGCGGGAACTTCTCCATCGGGTACATCAGCGTGTACTTGGGCTTGAAGGCGTACTTCAGGGTCAGCCACAGACCACCGAGCAGCTCAAGGAGCAGCAGGCTTTTGAAGTAATGGGTAATTCGGTTCATCGCTTAGACGCCCTTCTGGATCACGCCGTAAAACACCATCAACGCCGTCACTGCAATCCAGAAGATGGTGAGCGGGATGAAGACCTTCCAGCCCAGACGCATGATCTGGTCGTAACGGAAGCGCGGGAAGCTGGCACGGAACCAGATGTAGGAGCTGGCGAAGAAGAAGACCTTCAGCAGCAGCCACGGCCAGCCGCCCTTCCAGATCCAGTCGATCCACGGCGAAATGTCTGCCGTGATCCAGCCCTGGAGCGGGCTCAGCCAACCACCGAGGAAGAAGATCGAGATCAGGAAGCTGATCAGGATCATGTTGGCGTATTCGGCCAGGAAGAACAGCGCGAAGGCACCACCGGAGTATTCGACCATGTGGCCGGCCACGATTTCCGATTCACCTTCCACGACGTCGAACGGCGCGCGGTTGGTTTCGGCGACGCCGGACACCCAGTACACGATGAACAGCGGGAACAGCGGCAGCAGGAACCAGTCGAACAGACCGGAGTTGCCCGCCTGTGCCATCACGATGCTGCTCAGGTTGAGGCTGCCCGAGGCGATCATGACGCCGACCAGGGCAAAGCCCATCGCGATTTCGTAGCTGATCATCTGCGCCGAGGCGCGCATGGCACCCAGGAACGCGTACTTCGAGTTGGAGGCCCAACCGGCCAGGATGATGCCGTATACGCCCAGCGAGGTCATCGCCAGCAGGTAGAGCAGGCCGGCGTTGGCGTTGGACAGCACGATCTGCGCGTCGAAGGGAATCACCGACCAGGCCGCGAAGGCCGGGCCCAGCGTGATCAGCGGCGCAAGGATGAACATCGCCTTGTGCGAGCTGCTCGGCTGGATGATTTCCTTGAACAGCAGTTTGAAGACGTCGGCGAAGGCCTGGAAGATGCCCATGCCGACATACATCGGGCCATGACGCACGTGCATCCAGCCGATCAGCTTGCGCTCCCAGACCACGTAGAAGGCCACCGAGATGATCACCGGCATGGCGATCACCAGGATCTTCAGGATGATCCAGAGCAGCGCGCCGATGTCGCCCAGTGACAGCAGCCACTGGTGCAGCGGGTCGACCGCGTTCAACAGCAATTCGTTCATGCAGCCACCACCGTTACGCGTGCGGCGCCCAGCGGTGCGGTTGCACCGTGGCCCGATTCAATCCAGACCGACCCAGCGGCAACGCGGGCGTCGACGACCACCGGCAAGGTGGCACGACCGGCATCGGTGCCGACCTTGGCCATCTGGCCTTCCACCAACTGCAGGCGGGCAGCGTCGTCGGCGTTGAGCACGATGCGCGGGGCGTTGTTGAGCGGATGCGATTGCAGTGCCTGGGCGCGACGGACCACCGCATCGGTGCGGTAGATCGCGGCGGTCGAAGTCACTTCCAGGCCCTCGCCTGCCACCGGCGTTGCCGCCGAAGACGAGACGGTGACGCTGATCGGCGCCAGGCTGGCGCGCAGGCCGGCCAGATCGGTGAACTCGAAACCGGCCAGCGACAGTTCGCCGCCCAGGGCGCGCAGCACGCGCCAGCCCTCACGCGCCTCGCCCGGCAGCTTGCCGCCGGCACGGGCCGACTGCTCGCGACCATCGAGGTTGGTCAGGGTGGCATCCACTTCGGGCAGCGCACCGATCGGCAGGATCACGTCGGCGACGTCGCGGGTCGAGGCACAGGCGAACTGGCTGAAGGCCACCACCTGGGCACCGGCCAGTGCCTTGCGGGCAGCGGCGGCGTCGGCGAAGTCCAGGCCGGGCTCGATGCCGTAGATCGCATAGGCCTTGCGCGGCTGGGCGAGCATGGCGTTGACGTCCTTGCCGGCCGGCAGCACGCCGGCGCGGGTCAGGCCCACGGCATTGGCGCCCTGCGGGATGCGGCACAGCTTGGCACCGGTCGCAGCGGCGAAATCACGCGCGGCAGCGCGGATCGCAGCAGCCTGCGGGTGGTTTTCGGCGATGCCACCGACGATCAGCACCGCGTTGCTGGCGCCCTTGACGGCGTCACGCAGCTCGGCGTTGCCCAGTGCGTCGATGAAGGCCGACGGGGCGACGATCTGCTTGCTGGCCAGCTTGAACGCGAAATCGAAGTCCACCGGATTGACGGCGTGGATCTTCGCATTGCGCGTGGTCTGCGCCTTGCGCAGGCGGGCATGCAGCAGCGGCAGCTCGTGGCGGATGTTGCTGCCAAGCACGACGATGCTGTCCGCGCCTTCGATCTCCGCCAGCGGCAGGCCGAACACTTCGGCGGTGGCGGCGTCGGAGAAGTCGCGGTTGTTGATGCGGTGATCGATGTTCGTGGTACCCAGGCCGGTGGCGAGACGGGCCAGCAGTGCGCCCTCCTCGTTCGAGGCCGACGGGTGCACCAGCACGCCGAGGTCGTCGCCCTGGTTGGCGGCGAAGATCTCCTTGGCAGCGGCCAGGCCTTCCGCCCAGCTCACTTCCTTCCACTCGCCATTGACCTTGCGCAGCGGCTTGACCGCACGGTCATCGCTGTACAGGCCCTGGTGCGAATAGCGGTCGCGATCGGACAGCCAGCATTCGTTGACGGCTTCGTTGTCGCGCGGCACGGCGCGCAGCACTTCGCCGCGGCGCACATGCAGGAACAGGTTCGAGCCCATCGCGTCGTGGTAACCCAGCGACTCGCGTGCGGTCAGTTCCCACGGACGGGCGCGGAACTGGAACACCTTGTTGGTCAGCGCGCCGACCGGGCAGACGTCGACGACGTTGCCGGACAGCTCGGTGGTCAGCGGCTTGCCGTCGTAGGTCCCGATCTGCAGGTTTTCACCGCGGTACATGCCACCCAGCTCATAGGTACCGGCAACGTCGGCGGTGAAGCGGACGCAGCGGGTGCACTGGATGCAGCGGGTCATTTCGGTGGCAACCAGCGGACCGATGTCCTCGTCGGGCACCACGCGCTTGCGCTCGTTGAAACGGCTGACCGAACGGCCATAGCCCAGCGACACGTCCTGCAGCTCGCACTCGCCGCCCTGATCGCAGATCGGGCAGTCCAGCGGATGGTTGATCAGCAGGAATTCCATCACCGAGCGCTGGAACTTCAGCGCCTTTTCACTGCGGGTGGCGACCTTCATGCCATCCATGACCGGCGTGGCGCAGGCCGGTGCCGGCTTGGGCGACTTTTCCACGTCGACCAGGCACATGCGGCAGTTGGCGGCGATCGGCAGCTTCTCGTGGTAGCAGAAGCGCGGGATCGGAATGCCGGCCTTGTCGGCGGCCTGGATGATCATCGAGCCCTTGGGCACGACCAGGGACTGGCCGTCGATTTCGACGGTCACATGATCCGGTGGCACGCTCGGGTTTACGGGTTGCGCGCTCATGCGGCGGCTGCCTCCACCTTCTTGCCGTCAACCATCGAATGACCGTTGACGATGTAGTACTCGAATTCGTCCCAGAACTGGCGCAGGAAGCCCTGGATGGGCCATGCCGCCGCTTCACCGAACGCGCAGATGGTGTGGCCTTCAATCTGGCCGGCCACCGTCTTCAACTGATGCAGGTCTTCCATCGTCGCCTTGCCGGCGACGATGCGCTCCAGCACGCGGTGCATCCAGCCGGTGCCTTCACGGCACGGGGTGCACTGCCCACAGGATTCCTTATGGAAGAACTGCGAGATGCGGCAGGCGAACTTGACGCAGCAGACACTGTCATCCAGCACCACGATGGCGCCCGACCCCAGACCGGTGCCCAGGGCACGCAGGGTGTCGTAATCCATCTGCAGGCCCTTGAGCTCTTCAGCCTTCAGCACCGGCATCGAGACGCCGCCCGGGACCGCGCCCTTCAGCTTCCGGCCCGGCTTCAGACCACCGGCCATTTCCAGCAGGTCGTCGAAGGTGGTGCCCAGCGGCACTTCGAAGTTGCCGCCCTTCTGCACGCAGCCAGAGACCGAGAAGATCTTCGGACCGCCGTTCTTGGTCAGGCTCAGGCCCTGGAACCACTCCGGACCGTTGCGGATGATCGCCGGCACCGAGGCATAGGTCTCGGTGTTGTTGATCGTCGACGGCTTGCCGTACAGGCCGAAGTTGGCCGGGAACGGCGGCTTGTAGCGCGGCTGGCCCTTCTTGCCTTCCAGCGATTCCATCAGCGCGGTTTCTTCGCCGCAGATGTACGCGCCGGCGCCCAGCGCACCGTAGATGTCGATGTCCACGCCGCTGCCGAGGATGTCCTTGCCCAGCCAGCCGTTCGCGTACGCGTCGGCCAGGGCCTGCTCGAAGTTCTCGAACGGCTCGTGGTGGAACTCGCCACGCAGGTAGTTGTAGCCCACGGTCGAGCCGGTGGCGTAGCAGGCGATCGCCATGCCTTCCACGACCGAATGCGGGTTGTAACGCAGGATGTCGCGGTCCTTGCAGGTTCCCGGCTCGGATTCATCCGAGTTGCACAGGATGTACTTCTGCATCGTGCCCTTGGGCATGAAGGACCACTTCAGGCCGGTCGGGAAGCCCGCGCCGCCACGGCCGCGCAGGTTGGACTGCTTGACCATCTCGATGACCTGCTCCGGCGAGATCTTCTCTTCGAGGATCTTGCGCAGGGCAGCGTAGCCACCGGTCTTGAGGTAGCTTTCATACGACCACGGGGTGTCGTAATGCAGGGTGGTGTAGACCACCTGGTGCGGCAACGGTGCGGGACCGACCGGACCACTGGGTGCGTGATGATGTGCCATGTCTTACTCCAACCCGTCCAGCAGCTCGTCGACTTTCTCGACGGTCAGGCGCTCGTGGTAATGGCCATTGATGACCATCATCGGCGCACCGGCGCAACCGGCCAGGCATTCTTCTTCGCGCTTGAGGTAGATGCGGCCATCGGCGGTGGACTGACCGGTCTTGCAGCCGAGCTTCTTCTCGGCGTGCGCGACCAGGTCTTCGGCACCGTTCAACCAGCAGCTGATGTTCGTGCAGAAGGCGACGTTGTGGCGGCCGACCTTCTCCAGTTCGAACATCGAGTAGAAGCTGGCGACCTCGTAGGCCCACACCGGCGGCAGATCCAGGTACTTGGCGACGCCGGCGATCAGCTCGTCGGTCAGCCAGCCCGCATTCTGTTCCTGTGCGGCGTGCAGGCCCTGCAGGACAGCCGAGCGCTTGCGATCCGGCGGGAACTTGGCCAGCCAGTGATCGATGTGCGCACGGGTCTTGTCATTCAAGACCACCATCGGGTCGACGTCGCGCGCCGCCTCGAAATTACCTGTCGCCTTCATCGGCCGACCTCAGCGAATACGAAATCGTTAAAAACCAGAACCTGCAGCGCCGGCAGCAGCCGGCGGGTGTCAGGCATCGTGCAAGCGGATGCGATCACCGGTCCACCTCACCAAACACCAGATCGTAGGTGCCGATCATGGCCACCACGTCGGCGAGCATGTGCCCGCGCACGACCGAGTCGATCGAGGACAGATGGGCGAAGCCCGGCGCGCGCAGGTGCACGCGGAACGGCTTGTTGGCACCATCGGACATCAGGTAGCAGCCGAACTCGCCCTTGGGCGCTTCGACGGCGGCATAGGTTTCGCCGGCCGGGACGCAGTAGCCTTCACTGAACAGCTTGAAGTGATGGATCAGCGCTTCCATGTCGTCCTTCATGTCTTCGCGGCTGGGCGGCGCGACCTTGAAGTTCTTGACCATGACCGGGCCCGGGTTGGCCTTCAGCCAGGTGACGCACTGCTTGATGATGCGGTTGGATTCGCGCATCTCGGCCACGCGGCACAGGTAACGGTCGTAGCAGTCACCTTCCTTGCCGAGCGGGATGTCGAACTCGACCGCGTCGTACTTGGCATACGGCTGCTTCTTGCGCAGATCCCAGGCGATGCCCGAGCCGCGCAGCATCACGCCGGTCATGCCCCAGGCATGGGCCAGTTCCGGGGTGACCACGCCGATGCCGACCGTACGCTGCTTCCAGATACGGTTGTCGGTCAGCAGGGTTTCGTATTCGTCCACGCGCTTGGGGAACTCAACGGTGAAGTTCTCCAGGAAGTCCAGCAGTGAACCTTCGCGCGAGGCGTTGAGGTTCTTCAGGGCCTTGCCCTTGTGCCAGCGCGATTCCTTGTACTTGGGCATGTGGTCCGGCAGGTCGCGGTAGACACCGCCCGGACGGTAGTACGCCGCGTGCATGCGCGCGCCGGAGACCGCTTCATAGCAGTCCATCAGTTCTTCGCGTTCGCGGAAGGCATACAGCATGACCGCCATCGCGCCCAGATCGAGCGCGTTGGACCCCAGCCACATCAGGTGATTCAGGATGCGGGTGATTTCGTCGAACATGGTGCGGATGTACTGGGCACGCTCGGGCGCCTCGATCCCCATCAGGGTTTCGATCGCGCGCACGTAGGCGTGCTCGTTGCACATCATCGACACGTAATCCAGGCGATCCATGTAGCCGATCGACTGATTGAACGGCTTGGACTCGGCCAGCTTTTCGGTACCACGGTGCAGCAGGCCCACGTGGGGGTCGGCACGCATGATGGTTTCGCCGTCCATTTCCAGGATCAGGCGCAGCACACCGTGCGCGGCCGGATGCTGCGGGCCGAAGTTCATCGTGTAGTTGCGGATCTCCTGCCGGAGTTCGGCCGGATTGCTCGCAAAGGCCTGGCTGGCCTGGTGGAATTCACTCACTTGCTTGCCTCCGTCTGCGCGCTTTCGCCGGCAGCGGTCTGGAAACGGGCGTCGTCACGGATGACACGCGGCACGCCGACGCGCGGCTCCACCGAGGTCACCGGCTCGTAGATCACGCGCTGCTTCTCTTCGTCGTAGCGCACTTCGACGTTGCCGATCAACGGGAAATCCTTGCGGAACGGGTGCCCGACGAAACCGTAGTCGGTCAGGATCCGGCGCAGGTCCGGGTGACCTTCGAAGATCACGCCGAACAGATCGAACGCTTCGCGCTCGAACCAGTTCAGGCCCGGCCAGATGTTGGTCAGCGAGGCGACCACCGGCAGTTCCTCGTTCGGCGCAAAGCAACGGATGCGCATCGTGAGGTTGTGCTGGTAGGAACGCAGCTGGGCGACCACGGCAAAACGCTGCAGCGGGATCGGCTGGGGCTGGGCGCCATCGCTGGTTTCGCGGGTGGGGAATTCACCCCACGCGAAACGACCGACGGACTTACCCTCGACGCCACGGCTGAACCCCTGGGACGACACATCGGCCGTATCCCATTCGTCGCTGCCATAGCCGAGGTAATCCAGGCCGCACAGGTCAACGGCCTGCTCGAAACCGAATTCGTCGCGCAGCGCCAGAGCGGTGGCATGCCAGTCAGCGGCGGGCACTTCCAGCGTCACTTCGCCGCGGGGTTCGACCACAAAGACCTGCGCACCTGCGAAACGTGCGGAAAGTCGGTCGATGAAGGAAGGTGCTTGCTCTGCCATGGGGGCTTGGCGTGCTCTTGTCAGGAGGGATGTCAGCGGGCGATGGTCTGCGTACGCCAGATCTTCTTCTGCAATTGCAGGATCCCGTACACCAGCGCTTCGGCGGTAGGTGGGCAGCCGGGGACATAGATGTCCACCGGCACCACGCGGTCACAGCCACGCACTACTGCATAGGAGTAGTGGTAGTAGCCGCCACCGTTGGCGCAGCTGCCCATCGAGATGACCCACTTCGGGTCCGGCATCTGGTCATAGACCTTGCGCAGGGCCGGAGCCATCTTGTTGACCAGGGTGCCGGCCACGATCATCACGTCGGACTGACGCGGCGACGGGCGGAACACCACGCCGTAACGGTCAAGGTCCAGGCGCGCCGCACCGGCGTGCATCATTTCCACTGCGCAGCAGGCCAGACCAAAGGTCATCGGCCACATCGAACCGGTACGCGCCCAATTCAACAGCGCATCGACGCTGGTGGTCACGTAGCCCTTTTCGAGCAGGGGGTTGTCGCCTTCGGGGCGCAGGATGTCATCGACCCGCCCTTCCGGGACCGGGTTGTTCATCAGGCCGTCGAGCGTCTGAATTACTCCCATTCCAGCGCTCCCTTCTTCCAGACGTAAATGAAACCGAGGAAAAGCATGCCTACGAAGAGGCCCATCGTGACCAGCGAACGTGCGCCCAGTTCCATGAAGACCTGGGTCCACGGCACGATGAAGATGATTTCCAGATCAAATACGATGAACTGAATCGCGATCAGGTAGTAGCGCACATCGAACTTCATGCGCGCGTCCTCGAAAGCCTCGAAGCCGCATTCGTACGGCGAGAGCTTTTTAAGATCAGGACGTCGGGGACCGAGGAATCGGCCAACCAGCATCAGCGCAACGCCGATACCGGTGGCAACGATCAGAAACAGCAGAGACGGCAAATATTCGGCCAGCACAGCGATTCTCTCTTGCCTCTGCCGCTGCGCCTGCAGGCGCTTTGGCATGGGGGAGTGGACGGATACCGCTACCTGGCGCTTTGCGCGCCAGACGAACCCGCTTACAAACAAATGGTGCCCAAGAGGGGACTCGAACCCCTACGACTCTCGTCGCTACCACCTCAAGGTAGTGCGTCTACCAATTCCGCCACCTGGGCTTACGATCGCACCGGTTGTTCTCCAGTGCGCCGCATATTGTAACCGTCTTCAGCGAGTCTGGGTGCCTTCCGAAGGCTTTTCTTCACCAGATTTCGGAGTTTCTGCCTGAGCCGGCACAGTGGCCGACGGAACAGGCTGCTGCACCGGGGTTTCCGGGGCCTTCGGCACGGCCGGAAGTTCGCCTGCCGGTGCGGCCGGCGCAGTGGCGGCCGGTGCCGACATCAGACCCAGATCCTGCTGCGCCGCCGGGCGCGAGCCATGGCTGGCGTACCAGGCCATGAAGAGACTGATGCCGAAGAACACCACGGCCAGCCACTTGGTCGACTTGGACAGGAAGTTGGACGCGCCACGCGCGCCGAACACGGTGCCCGAGGCGCCGGCACCGAAACCCGACCCTGCGGCCGCGCCGGAACCACGCTGCATCAGGATGAGCGCGATCATGGCCACTGCGACCAGCACGTAGACCACATTGAGGATCAACATCAGCATTTCGAATCCGTCCTCGGACATGTCGTGCCGGCGGTTGGGCCGACAACGTAACTAATTAGCGCCCCGCCGCCGCGGCAGCGATGGCAAGGAAATCCGCGGCCACCAGCGAGGCGCCGCCCACCAGCCCACCATCGACATCGGGCTGTGCGAACAGTTCCGCGGCGTTGTCGGGCTTCACGCTGCCGCCATAGAGGATCGACAGTGAATCCGCAATTCTAGCATCGAGCTTGGCCACTTCGCCACGGATGAACGCGTGGACCTGCTGGGCCTGCTCCTTGGAGGCGGTCCGGCCGGTCCCGATGGCCCAGACCGGCTCATAAGCGACGACGGCCTGGGCGAAGCCCGCGGCGCCGACCAGCTCCAGCACGGGTGCCAGCTGCGAGGCGATGACGGCCTCGGTCTGGCCGACTTCACGCTGCTCAAGGGTTTCGCCGACGCACAGGATGGGGGTCAAGCCGGCATGCAGGGCGGCGGCGAACTTGCGGGCGACCAGTTCGCTGCTTTCAGCGTGGTACTGGCGGCGCTCGGAGTGGCCGACCAGGCCGTAGCGGGCGCCGACTTCGGCCAGCATGGTGGCCGAGACTTCACCGGTGTAGGCGCCCTTTTCGTTGCTGCTGACGTCCTGGGAGCCGAAGGCGACGGCGCGCCCTTCGAAGGCTTCGACCAGTTCGCCCAGATACGGGAGCGGCGGCAGGACCACGACTTCGACGCCCTGCAGTGGGAGGTCGGCAACCAGGTCACTGACCAGGTCGGTGGCGAATTGGCGGCTGCCGTGCAGCTTCCAGTTACCGGCGACGATCTTGCGGCGCATGGCGGGGCTCCTTTGGGTATCAGCCGGCCATGATAACGGATGCAACGAATTGGCGTTGGCGGGAAAACGCTTACATTTCAATTGGATATTTATTTTTCGCTGCGGGCCAACAGCAAAAGCAACGGCGACGGGAGCGGCGGACGTGCCGGGCTGGGCAGGCATGGGTGGGCTTGCATGGAACAGCGACAAAGCGCCGGATCGGCATTGAGTCCACCCTGCCCTCCGGCGAGGAAATCTGTCGGGGGCGAGCGCTGCCGTGCCCAGCCTGGACCGTCGGGCGCCATGGATGGCGCCCGTCGAGCCCCCAGGGACGGGTTTACGGCGCGTCCCGGCTGGGCATGGCAGCGCTCGCCCAACACGGGGCAGCGAATAGCCGGATGCAGCCGGGCCAACATTGTCTGGAGCCGGCCAACGGCCGGCACTCCGCAGAATGAAGAAGGCCGCCTTGCGGCGGCCTTCTCTTTTGCTCCGATGAGAGGATCGCTTACTTCAGCTTGATCTCGCGCAGGCGCTCTTCCAGGAAGCCGTGGGCGGTGATCGGCTCCGGGTAGCGGCTCGGGTTTTCCGGGGTGATGCAGGTCGGCAGCACGTCGATCAGGAAATCCGGGTTCGGGTGCAGGAAGAACGGCACCGAATAACGCGGCTGGCGGGCCTGCTCGCCCGGGGGATTGACCACGCGGTGGATCGTCGACGGGTACACATGGTTGGTCAGGCGCTGCAGCATGTCGCCGATGTTGACCACGATGGTGTCCGCGTCCGAGGTGAAGGGCACCCACTTACCTTCATGCGACTGCACTTCCAGGCCGGCCGCGCTGGCGCCGACCAGCAGCGTGATGAAGTTGATGTCGCCGTGGGCACCGGCGCGCACGTTCGGGATGTTCTCGGCGGTGATCGGCGGGTAATGGATCGGGCGCAGGATCGAGTTGCCGTTGTTGGTCTTGTCCGCGAAGAAGTCTTCCGGCAGGCCGATGTGCAGGGCCAGCGCCGACAGGACGCGCGAACCCAGCTTGTCCAGGGCCTGGTAGATGCCATAGCCGCGCTCACGGAAGCCCGGGACCTCGCTCGGCCACAGGTTCGGGGCCATCACCTCACGGTAGGGGGAGTCGTCCGGAATCTCGCGGCCAATGTGCCAGAACTCTTTCAGGTCGAAGTGCTGCGAGCCCTTGGCCGTCTCCACGCCGAAGGCGGTGTAGCCACGCGCGCCGCCGCTGCCAGGCACGTGGTACTGGCGCTTGGTCTCTTCCGGCAGGGCGAAGAAGGCCTTGAAGACCTCATAGGCTGCGTCGATGTCTGCCTGCGGAATGCCGTGGTTGCGGATGCCAGCAAAGCCCCATTCGCGGTAGGCCGCACCCAGTTCGGCCACGAACGCGTCGCGGTCGGTGTCAAAACGGGTGATGTCGAGGGTGGGGATCTGGCTCACAGCGATTCCTGCTTGTTCATGGTGGTCGGTGGGCCAGCTGTGGCCCGGCTGAACATTGTGCCAGATCGGGCCAACCCCGCCACCGATACATTGATACAAACCGATACAATGCGCGCGCCCAGACGGCCAGAACGGGCCACCGGCGACGCCCTAGCGCCGCCCCCATTACTCCTTGCGTCGCCCGGTCCGCCTCATGGATGCCCCTGCTCTCCCTCTCATCGCCGATGGCGTTGCGCTGACTCACGCCGGCAGCGGCGAGACCGTGCCTGGCCGACCGCACTACCCGACACCCACGGCACTGCACAGCGCATCGGATGCGCTGGCGCGAGCCGCAGGCAACAACGACAGCCGCTCGCGCAGCGCGGGCGCTTTTTCACACATGGATCGTCCACCGATGAACGCGCCACTGAAAATTCTCCACACCGAAGCCGCCAAGGGCTTTGGTGGACAGGAGATCTACATCTACCGCCACATGCTGGCCATGCGCGACCGAGGCCATGAGGTCTCCCTGCTCTGCCAGCCCGGCGCCCGCCTGGGCGAGATGGCGCGCGAAGCCGGCTTCACCGTCCACGCCCTGAAAATGGGTGGCCTGCTGCGCATGCTGCGCGGCATCTGGTCGGTCTCACGCCTGGTGCGGCGCCACGGCTACGATGTGGTCAACACCACCAGCCGCCGCGACAGCCTGATCGCCGCCGCCGGCGCCCGGCTCGGCGGTACGCCGCTGGTGGTGCGCTCGCGCCATCTGATGAGCCCGATCAACTCGCTGCTGACCTATACCGGCCTGCCCCACCGGGTGATGACGGTCAGCAGCTTCGTCAAGAAGCTGATGGTCAGCCGCGGCATCGACGACGCGCACGTCGGCATCGTTCCGCCGATCGCGGTGCCGCCGCAGTGGTCGCAGATCGCCAAGCGCGACCCATGGCAGTGCCTGCAGGACACCCGTGCAGACGTGCGTGCCGAACTGGGTTTCAACGAGGAGCAGATCGTGGTCGGCTGCGTCGCCGTGCTGCGCGAGCCCAAGGGTCACGTGGAGCTGCTGCAGGCCATCGCGCCGCTGTGCCGCGCCGATCCGCGCGTGCAGTTGGTGATCGTCGGCGACGGCCAGCCGGTGATGGACCGGCTGATCGCACTGCGCGAGCAGCTCGGCATTGCCGCACAGGTGCATCTGCTGGGCTACCGCCAGGGCGCTTGCCGGCTGATGACCGGTTTCGATATCTTCGCGCTCGCCACGCACAAGGAAGCCGCTGGCACGGTGTTCCTGGAAGCGGCGTATGTCGGGGTGCCGATCGTTGCGACCCGGGTGGGCGGCGTCCCGGAAATGGTGGTGGAAGGCAGCAATGCCCTGCTTGCACCGCTGGGCGACCAGGCCGCGCTGACCGGCGCACTGCGCACCCTGATCGAGCAGCCCGACCGCCGCCAGCAGATGGGTCTGGCGGGGTGGGAATGGATGCGCAGCGCACATCGCTTCACCCCGACCGGTCACACTGAAGCGACCGAATATTATTACCACCAGTGGTTGAAGGAACTGGGCCATGGCCAACGCTAGATCCGTCCCGGTGCTGATGCACCACCATGTGTCCCCGTCCCCGGGAATGATCACGGTCTCGCCGGAGAACTTTGAAAGCCAGATCGCCTGGCTGGCGGCCAACGGCTGGACCTCGCTGACGCTGGAGCAGTACGCGGATTTCCTGGCGGGCAAGCCGACGCCGGCCAAGTCGATCGTGATCACCTTCGATGACGGCTACCTGGACAACTGGGTGTACGCGCATCCGATCCTGGCCAAATACGGCATGCATGCGGTGGTGTTCGTGGTCACCGGCTGGATGGGCGACGGCGATGTCCGCCCGCATGCCGGTCAGGCCGGCGCCACCCTGCCGGCAACGCCCGACCATCGCGGCTGCGAGGCGGCGATCCTGCGCGAGAACCGGCCGGACGAGGTCATGATGCGCTGGAGCGAGGCGCGCGCGATGATCGCCGCCGGCACCTTCGAGGTGCATTGCCATACGCACACGCATACGCGCTGGCTCAAGCAGGACATCTCCCGCGAGCACAAGCGCCAGGGCATCAGTGGCGACCTGTCGGTGGCGCGCGATGTGCTGCAGCAGCAGCTGGGTGACGTCTCGGACACGCTGTGCTGGCCGTACGGCGATTTCGACGAGGACTACGTGCAGATCGCGCGGGCACAGGGCTTCAAGTACCTGCATACCACCCATCCGTTCGGTCGCAACGTGGTCGGGGGCGATCCAGAGCACATCTACCGGTTCGCGATCCGCGACCGCCCGGCCAGCTGGCTGCGCAAGCGCATCGCTTACAGCTACCACCCGCTGATCGCGCCGCTGTTCAACCGCTTCAAAGCGAAGAAAAAGAAGATGGCGCCGGGGCCGTAACCGGCCGTCTGCGCTGCAACGAAAACGCCCCGGTCTCCCGGGGCGTTTTTGTTTCACTCGTCATCGCGTGACTCAGCCTGCGGCGGCCGCCTTCACCGCCGCCGAGAGATTGTCCAGCGTGGACTGCATCAGCTCGGCACTGTCCGCCTCGACGGTCACACGCACCACCGGCTCGGTACCTGACGGGCGCAGGAACGCGCGACCGCGCCCCTTCACTGCCTGCTGCGCAGCCGCCAGCGCGGCCTGCACGCTTTCGGCCTGTACGGTCGCCTTGGCTGCGCCCTGCAGGCGCACGTTGACGGTCTTCTGCGGCACCTTGTTGAGCACCGACAGCACCTGGCGCAGGGAGGTGCCATCACGGCGCAGCACTTCCAGCACCTGCAGCGCGCTGACGATCGCATCGCCGGTAGTGGCGCGATCCAGGCACAACAGATGCCCGGAGGCCTCGCCGCCGAGCACACCGTTGTTTTCCACCAGTGCCTGATGCACGTAGCGGTCACCAACATTGCTGCGCTGGAACGGGATCTCCAGCCGTTCCAGTGCCTGCTCCAGACCGAAGTTGGTCATCAGCGTGCCGACCACCGGGCCATGCAGGCGACCGCTGCGCTGCCAGGCCTGGGCCAGCACGAACAGCAGGTCATCGCCGTCCACCGGGTTGCCCTGGTCATCGGCCATCAACACGCGGTCGCCGTCGCCGTCGAAGGCGATACCGAAATCAGCACCGACCTCGCGCACTTTCGCAGCGAGATTGTCGATGTGCATCGAGCCGACGCCATCGTTGATGTTCAGGCCGTTGGGCGCATCGCCGATGCTGATCACCTCCGCGCCCATCTCGCGGAACAGCAGCGGGGCGACGTGATACGTAGCGCCGTGCGCGCAGTCGAGCACGATCTTCAGCCCACGCAGATCGAACCCGCGCGGCACGCTGGCCTTGCAGAATTCGATGTAGCGACCGACCGCATCGCGGGCACGCATGGCCTTGCCCAGCCGCTCGGACTCGACCGTGGTGAACGGCGCATCGAGCGCGGCTTCCAGCGCCAGCTCGGTGGCGTCATCGAGCTTCTCGCCATCGGCGGAGAAGAACTTGATGCCGTTGTCGTAGTGCGGATTGTGC
The DNA here is from genome assembly GCA_002363385.1 of Stenotrophomonas maltophilia. Taxonomy (GTDB): domain Bacteria; phylum Pseudomonadota; class Gammaproteobacteria; order Xanthomonadales; family Xanthomonadaceae; genus Stenotrophomonas; species Stenotrophomonas maltophilia_AN. Next base: position 1,199,675 of record DEVL01000003.1, on the reverse strand, counting down.
GAGGCGCTGATGACGATGCCGGCATCCGCACCGAGGGTACGGGTGAGGAAGGCCACCGCAGGCGTGGGCATCGGGCCGAGCAGCTGTACATCAGCACCGGCTGCGACCAGCCCGGCTTCGAGTGCAGCTTCGAACATGTAACCGGAGATGCGGGTGTCCTTGCCGATCACCACCACGGGGCGGTGCCCGTTGCGCTCGGTCAGCGCGCGGCCGAGCGCATTGCCCAGGCGCAGCACGAAATCGGCGGAGATGACGCCCTCACCGACCTTGCCGCGGATGCCGTCGGTGCCGAAATACTTGCGCGACGCCATCAGGCCGCCGCGTCCGGTGCCGGCGCCGGCTGGCGTGCCAGCATGGCCAGGATCTCCGACAGGCGCTCGCGCATTTCGCGGCGGTCGCAGATCTGATCGATGGCACCGTGCTCGAGCAGGAACTCCGAACGCTGGAAGCCTTCGGGCAGCTTTTCGCGCACGGTCTGCTCAATCACGCGCGGGCCGGCGAAGCCGATCAGCGCCTGCGGCTCGGCGATGTTGATATCGCCCAGCATCGCGAACGAGGCCGACACACCACCGGTGGTCGGGTGGGTGAGCACCGAGATGTACGGCAGGCCGGCATCACGCAGGCGACCCAGCGCGGCCGAGGTCTTGGCCATCTGCATCAGCGAGAACAGGCCTTCCTGCATGCGCGCGCCGCCGCTGGCGGAGAAGCATACGTAGGGCGCACCGATCTCCAGTGCCTTCTCCGCGGCCAGCGAGAAACGCTCACCGACCACCGAGCCCATCGAGCCGCCCATGAAGGCGAAATCGAAGGCCGAGGCGACCAGCGGGCGGCCCTTCATCAGGCCCTGCATGGCGATCAGCGCGTCGTACTCGCCGGTGTTCTTCTGCGACGCCTTGATGCGCTCGCTGTACTTCTTCTGGTCCTTGAACTTGAGCAGGTCCGTCGGCCCCAGGCGCGCACCGATCTCGGTGGTGCTGTCCGCATCGAACAGCGCGGCCAGGCGCGCGCGCGCGCGGATGGCCATGTGGTGGCCACACTTGGGGCAGACTTCCAGGTTCTCTTCCAGCTCAGGACGGTAGAGCGCGCTGCCGCAGCTGCTGCACTTCTCCCACAGGCCCTCGGGGACGCTGCGCTTCTTGCTGGGGACGTTGTCGGTGCGGATGCCAGACGGCATCAACTTGCTGAGCCAACTCATGCGGGATGCTACTTCCGTTCAGGGCGGCCCGGGGGCCGCAAAGGCGGACAGTCTAGCTCACCGTTTCCATGCTCGGGCACCCCCCGGCGGTTGCCGGGGGGCTGGCGTAAACCATTCTGGTACGTACGTTTGCGTGCTTCAGGCGGCGTCGAGCGCGCGCCGCAGCGGCGTGAGGAAACCCTCCGCGGCTTGTGCGGCGGCCGTGGCATCGGGGGCCTCGCCCAATGCAGCCACCAGCGCGCTACCCACCACCACGCCATCGGCCTCCACGGCCATGGCCGCTGCACTGGCCGCATCCTTGATGCCGAAGCCGGCCACCACCGGCACCGCCGAACGGCTGCGCAGGTCGCGCAGGCGGGCACCGGCGGCGCCGCTGTCCAGCCGATCCGAGGCCCCGGTCACCCCGGCGAAACTGACGTAGTAGAGATAACCCTGGGCCATCGCCGACAGTGCATCCAGGCGTGTATCGGCCGTGGTCGGCGAGGCCAGCAGGATCAGCGCCAGGCCGGCGGCGGTGAATATCTCGCGGGTTTCGGCAGCTTCCTCCGGGGGCAGATCGACCAGCAGGATGCCGTCCACGCCCGCGGCAATGGCAGACTGCGCGAAGCGTTCCGTGCCGTGGATCTCGATGGGGTTGAGATAGCCCATCAGCACCACCGGGGTGGTGGCATCGTCCTTGCGGAAGGCTTCGACGGTCTCCAGCACATAGCGCAACCCTGCCCCACGGGCCAGCGCGCGCTCGGAGCTGCGCTGGATGGTCGGGCCGTCGGCCATCGGGTCAGAGAACGGCACCCCGAGCTCGATCACGTCCGCGCCGGCCGCGGCCAGTGCATGCATGACCGGCACGGTGGCTTCCAGACCGGGATCACCGGCGGTGATGAAGGGGATCAGCGCCTTGCGACGTTCATCGCGCAGGCGGGCAAAACAGGCATCGATACGGTCCACGGACATCTCAGGCACATCCTTCCATCAGTTCAACGGCGCCACTGGCGCCCCAGTACAGCTTCGATATCACCCCGTCGAAGATCTCCAGCCGGATCGCCAGATCCGAACCGGGGTCCTGCCAGGTCAGGTATTCGCCCGTTTCCGGGTCATAGGCATGCGGCGCGCGTGTACTGCCGGGCGGCAGCCGCGTGAGCGCTTCATCCAGGGTCATGCCCAGCCTCAGCCCGAAGGGCCCCGGCTGGGTGATGGCCTCGTAGGACTCCTCGATCGGCGCCAGCTCGAAGCGCTGCACGTGGTCGTCCTCGACCATCATCGACACGCCTTCGGGCAGGTTGCCACGCTCGTAGTACTCGCAGGCGCCGTTTGGCTCGCCTTCGCTCAGGCCGGCCGAATGCCACGGGCCATCGGCGGCGAGCTCGGTGAAGCGCTGCCCGATCACCACATCGCCGGCATGATCCAGTGCGACCGAGACCACCGACGGCGCAGTGTCATCCGCAGCGGGCAGATCGGCAGCCTTGGGCGGCTCCGGCGCGTCCTCGATCGGGCGGTTGGCGATGTCATCGTCATTGCTGGCCGACTCGCGCGCCGGCGCCACGGCACCGACCGGTGCGGCCGGCGCGGGCAGCACCGGCGGGTCCGGCGGCGTACATCCGGTCAGGCCGACCAGCATAAGCAGCGCACTTCCTTGGCGCAGCAGCGGATTCACAGCACCAGACCCTCCCGGGCAGCGATGGTGTGTACGTCCTTGTCGCCGCGGCCGGACAGGTTGCACAGCACCAGCTTGTCGCGTGGCAGCTCACGCGCGATCTTGATCGCCTGGGCCACTGCGTGGCTGGATTCCAGCGCGGCCAGGATGCCTTCGCTGTGCGCCAGCTGGTGGAAGGCGGCCAGCGCTTCGTCATCGGTGATGCCGACGTACTCGGCGCGTCCGGCATCGGCCAGGAACGCGTGCTCCGGGCCGACGCCCGGGTAATCCAGGCCGGCCGAGACCGAATGGGTCTCGGTGATCTGGCCGTCGTCGTCGCAGATCACATAGGTGCGGTTGCCGTGCAGCACGCCCGGGCGGCCCGCCGCGATGGAGGCGGCATGGCGACCGGTCTCGATGCCGTCGCCCGCCGCTTCGGCACCGACAATGCGCACGTCGCGATCGTTGAGGAACGCATGGAACAGGCCGATCGCATTGCTGCCACCGCCAACGCAGGCGGTGATCGCATCGGGCAGACGACCGTAATCGGTCAGCATCTGCGCGCGCGCCTCGCGGCCGACGATCGCGTTGAAATCACGCACCATGCGCGGGTACGGATCCGGGCCGGCCACGGTGCCGATGATGTAGAAGGTGTCGCGCACGTTGGTGACCCAGTCGCGCATGGCTTCGTTGAGCGCATCCTTGAGCGTGGCCGAGCCGGAGGTGACCGGTACGACGGTCGCGCCGAGCAGCTTCATGCGGTAGACGTTGATCTTCTGCCGCTCGATGTCGGTGGCACCCATGTAGACCACGCACTCCAGGCCCAGTCGCGCGGCCACGGTGGCGCTGGCCACGCCGTGCTGGCCGGCGCCGGTCTCGGCGATGATGCGCTTCTTGCCCATCCGCGCGGCGAGCAGCGCCTGGCCGATGGTGTTGTTGATCTTGTGTGCGCCGGTGTGGTTCAGGTCCTCGCGCTTGAGCAGGATCTGCGCGCCGCCCACCTGCTGGCTGAGGCGCTCGGCGTGATAGATCGGGCTGGGACGGCCCACGTAGTGGGTCAGGTCCTTGTCGTAGGCGGCGATGAAGGCCGGATCGCGGCGCGCCTCGTCGTAGGCCGCTGCCAGCTCCTGCAGCGGTCCGACCAGGGTCTCGGCGACGAAACTCCCGCCGTAGCGGCCGAAATGGCCATTGGCATCGGGATAGGCATGGAAATCGACGATGGGGGAGACGGGAGAAGCAGACATAGCGCGACAGCCGGTGGAGACAGGCTGACAATTTAGCGCACCTGTGATGACAGGAATATCGATAATATCTGCCACAACCTGTCAGGAAAACTCACATGACCGACGGACCGTTGCCCCCGCTCAACGCCCTGCGCAGCTTTGAAGCGGCTGCCCGGCTGGGCGGGGTCGGCCGTGCCGCCGAGGCACTGCATGTCACCCATGGCGCGATCAGCCGCCAGCTGCGCTTGCTGGAGGAGCATCTGGGCGTTGCGTTGTTCCAGCGCGAGGGGCGTGGGCTGCGCCTGACCCGGGCCGGCGAGGATCTGCAGGCCGCCTGCGAAGGCGCGTTCGAGCAGATCCGCGAGGCGGTTAGTGCGCTCAAACGCCACCAGCGGCCCGAAGCGTTGGTGCTGGGCTGCAGCGGCAGCATTCTGGCGCGCTGGATGATTCCTCGCCTGCAGGCACTGCAGAACGCCCTGCCCCAGCTGCCGCTGCATTGGTCGGCCCAGGATGGGAGCTTCACCGCCGAGCAGCAGGGGCTGGATGCGGTGCTGCTGCTCGCTCAGCCGCCCTGGCCGCGTGGCTGGCAGGTGCGGGAGCTGGCCCCGGAGCGTGTGGGCGTGGTGGTGAGTCCGCAGCATCCGGCGTCGGCGCGGCTGAGGCATCAGCCGCCCTCCGCTTTGCTGGGCGAAGCCCTGTTGCATACGACCTCACGCCCGCAGGCGTGGCCGGCCTGGGCACTGTCGCATGGACTGGAGCCGGCCCAGCTGCAACTGGGCAGCGGCTTCGAGCACCTGTATTACCTGCTGGAAGCGGCGGTGGCAGGGCTGGGCGTGGCGATCGCGCCGGAGCCGCTGGTGGCCGATGAGCTGGCAGCGGGCCGACTGCTGGCCCCGTGGGGATTTGGCGCCACGGGCGGGTTCTGGGTGCTGGCGACGCCGGAGGGTGCGGCGGACCTGCGGGTGGATGCGTTGGCCGGGTGGCTGCAGGAGCAGCTGAAGGGATGAGTGCGCCACGACCAACGGTCGTGACCTACCCGCCCGCTTGGGCGGGCTGATCAATCCGCTTCGTGACAGTCCGCGCGGCGCACTTCTTCGACGAACTTGCGCATCTTGTAGCCGTCCTTGATGCCCGGTTCCGATTCGATGCCACTGGAGACATCCACGCCCCACGGCAGCGTGGCCACGATCGCATCGAACACGTTGTCCGGGGTGATCCCGCCGGCCAGCAGGAACGGGCGATGCAGGCCGGTCGGCAGGCGCGTCCAGTCAAAGGCCACGCCGGTGCCACCGCCGCCACCGGGGGCGTGGCTGTCGAACAGGAAGCCGGCCGCGCTGGGATAGCGCAGCTGCAGCTGACGGGCGTTGACCTCGTCCTTGCCGCCCATCGCCACGGCCTTCAGGTACGGCATGTTGAAACTGCGGCAGAACGATTCGTCTTCATCACCGTGGAACTGCAGCAGGGTCGGCCGCACGGTGCGCAGCACTTCGCGCACCTCTTCCTTGGTGTTGTCGCGGAACAGGGCGACCACGTCCACCATCGGGGCGATTGCCTGGCGCATGGCGCGCGCCTCGGCCGGCGCGACCCGGCGTTTGCTCTCGCGGGCGAAGATGAAACCGACCGCATCCACGCCGAGCTCGCCGGCCAGGCGCACATCGCCGGCACGGGTCATGCCGCAGAACTTGATACGGGTGCGGTAGAAGGAGCGGCTCATAAGGTGACCTCGGCAGGCAGCTGCCAGTTGTCGGGGTACAGGGGACCAACGAAGACCAATCCCTGCGGCGGGGCAGTCGGGCCGGCCACGGTGCGGTCGCGCCCGGCCAGCAGTTGCCCCATCCACGCGACCGGCTGCTCACCACAACCGACCAGGATCAATGAACCGACGATATTGCGCACCATGTGATGAAGGAATGCATTGGCCTGAACGGCGACCTCCACCACCTCGCCCTGACGGGTCACCGAAAGCGACTGCATGTTCCGGCGCGCGTGCAGCGCCTCGCACTGCACGCTGCGGAAGGCACTGAAGTCGTTCTCACCCAGCAGGGCCTGGCCGGCCGCGTGCATCCGCTCGGCATCCAGCGGCCTGCGCTCCCAGCTCAGCGTCTGCCGATAGAGTGCCGGGCGGACCTGCCGATTGAGCAGGCGATACCGATAGCGACGCGCACGCGCGGCAAATCGTGCATGGAACTCGTCGGCCACCGGTACGCACCAGCGCACGGCGATCGAACGCGGCAGGCGCGTGGTGGTGCCCAGCATCCAACTGCGCGGATCGCGTACGACATCGGTGTCGAAATGCACCACCTGGCATTCACCGTGCACGCCGGCATCGGTACGCCCCGCACACACGACCTGGATCGGCGCGTTGGCCACCGACGACAGCGCATCCTGCAGGCTGGCCTGCACGCTTGGGCAGCCGCTCTCACCGAGCTGCTGCCAGCCTTTGAATTCGCTGCCATCGTATTCCACGCCCAGTGCGTAGCGCATGGTGAACCTCTGTGTTTTCGGGAAAACCGGCGCAGGCGCCGGGTGTTGCATCATGCAGCGTCGCGTTCGGACCAGACGGCCAGCTCGTTGCCGCCCGGCTCCACGAACTGGAACCGGCTGCCGCCGGGGAAGGCGAACACCGGTTTGATGATCTGCCCGCCCTGGGCCAGCACGGCCTCGAGCATGGGCTGCAGATCATCGGCGTAGATCACCAGCAGCGGCGCGCCTCCTGCCGAAGCGCTCTGCGGCTCCGCCCGGAAGAAACCGCCCTGGAAGCGCCCATCGTCAAACGCGGTGTAATCCGGGCCGTAATCCACGAACGACCAGCCGAATACCTGCTCGAAGAAACGACGACTGGCGGCCGGATCACGCGAGGCGAACTCAACGTAATCCAGGCGGCGTTCCCGCACTGCTGCCGGGGGAGCACCGCTCATCCCAGTCGCGCCAGCAGTTCGCGCGCCTCGGCCTGGCTGTGCGGGTCGGCGCCTACGGCCACTTCCTGCAGCAGGGTGCGGGCAGTCTCGGCATCGCCAAGATCCAGGTAAGCGATCGCCAGTTCCAGACGATCGCGGCCGGGGCTGCCGATGGGCGCAATCGGCGCGTTGTCGGCGACCGGGTCTGCACCGTCGGTGGTGTCGTCGTGGGCGGCCATCACCGGCTCAACGTCGGCATCGATGGTGCCATCGCTTGCGTCTGCCGCACGTTCGGCAGTCGCGGTTTCATCGGGGAATTCGAACACGCCACGGAACGAAGGCTGCGCAGCGGCTTCCAGCGCATGGGCCGGCGGCTCGATCAGCGGCGCCGGTTCGCGGAACAGGGCATCGTCCACGTTCACATGTTGGGCGTCGGCCTCGATGCTGTACGCAGACGCCGCCGTTGCTTCGACCTCGGGCAACACCGGCGCGTCGTCCGTCGCGGTCGCGCTCCAGCGAGGCTCGTCGAGGGCATCGTGCGGATCGGCGTCGTGCGTCGATGACGCCAGCGAGAAGACCGGCTCGCGGCGCAGCCCGGCATAGACATCAGCCTCTGCACTGGCCTCTTCGTCGGGTGCGCGGTGTGCGTCATCGCGTTGCGCAGCCAGTTCATCCACATAATCCGCGGCCGGCACGGCAGCCGCCAGCGAGGCACCATCGAGCCCATCGCGTGACAGCGGCGGCAGCGGCGATGGCTTGCGCCGCCGCACCAGCGCCCACCCCCCCACCATCAGCAGCAATACGACCAGCCCGAGCCAGTACCAGCCACCGCTGGCGCTGTCGCGCGTCCCGGGTGCCTGCTCCAGACGCTGTTGCGCAGCGGCCAGATCGTTGTCCTTCATCGTGATCAGTGACTGCTGCTGGGCCTTGAGTTTCTCCAGTTCGGCCACGCGCTCGCGCAGTTCCTGGATCTCGGCATCGCGCGTGGCGACGTCTTCCTTGGCCTGTCGCAATTGTTCGTTAGCCAGCATGTCGCCCTCGGTGCCGGCAGCGGTGCCGGTGGTTGTGCCTGCGGTGGTGCCGGCGGCGGCGACGGCCGGTGCGATTTCCAGCCGTGCGCCCTGGCGCGATGCCGGCGGCGCGGTGGCCGGTGCGGGCGCAGCGGCCACGCCGCTGTCCGCCGGTTGCGGAATCGCAGTGCGCGATTGGCGCCACTGCGCGGTGTGCTCGCGCACGATTGCCGCGGCCTGCTGCGCATCGATCTGGGCCACTCCATCGGCGCCCGGTGTGCGCAGTACCGCGCCCTGCTTGAGCAGGTTCACGTTGCCACGGATGAAGGCCTCGGGATTGGCCCGCAGCAGCGCGATCATCGCTTGATCGCGATTGACGCCCTGCTCGCGCGCCAGCGAACCGGCGATCTGCGACAGCGTCTGTCCGCGCTGGACGGTGACGCTGCCATCGGCGGCGACGGGCGCGGCAGGAGCGGCCGGTGCAGCGCGAGGCGCGGCCGGCCTCGGTGCGGCGGCGGGTTCAGCACGGCGCGGCGGCGCTGCGACGGCTGCTGTCTCCGGCGCAGGCTCACGGATGATGGCATTGGACATCGCGCCCGCCGGGGCGACGATTTCCGGCTCGGCCACAGCGGCGGCGCTGTTGGGCGCATCCACCAGGGCAGAATATTCTCGGACCAGACGGCCCTGACCCCAATCGGCCTCAATCAGGAAATTCAACGCAGGTGTCGCCACCGGCGCCTGGCTGCTGACGCGCACCACGGCGCGGCCCTGCGCATTGCGGGTCAACTCAAACTGCAGCTCGCTGACCAGCCCGGACGGCGGCTCCAGCCCGACCCGGGCGAAGGTGGCCGGCGAAGCCAGCGCCACGCGCAGGTTCTCCAGCTCGGACGGATCGGCGGAAATGACCGGAATCTCGGCCAGCAACGGCTGGCCCGGCTTGGACAGGACCCGGATATCGCCCAGGCCCAGGGCCATGGCAGAGCTGCTGGCCAGGGCCAGCAGCAGCGTCGACACATACTTGAGCGGACGCACTGCGCCCGGAACCCGGTTCTTCATGGCGGCCAATATAACGGCTCCCCCCGTGATCGGCGATGTTTCGATGCGGGTGGTCGGCGGCATCCCCATGCCGCCGGCCACCACGCGATCAGCCTTCGGCAGCGACCAGCTCGGCCAACTGCACGGCATTGAGGGCAGCGCCCTTGCGGATGTTGTCCGAGACGATCCACAGGTTCAGGCCACGCGGGTGCGACAGATCCTCACGGATGCGGCCGACGTACACCGCATCGGTGCCCGAGGCATGCGTGACCGGGGTCGGATAGCCACCGGCCTCATGCTTGTCGACCACCTCCACGCCCGGCGAACGCGCCAGCAGCTCACGCGCCGCGTCTGGGGTGACCTTGTCGCGGGTTTCGATGGTGACCGCTTCGGAGTGACCATAGAACACGGGCACGCGCACGGCGGTCGGGTTCACCAGGATGCTGTCATCGCCGAGGATCTTGCGGGTTTCCCAGACCAGCTTCATTTCCTCCTTGGTGAAGCCGTTGTCCTGGAAATCATCGATGTGCGGGATCAGGTTGAAGGCGATCTGCACCGGGAAGCGCTGCGGATCGATTTCCTGGAAGCTGAGCAGCTGGCCGGTCTGCTTGCCGAGCTCTTCCAGCGCCGAGCGACCGCCGCCGGACACCGACTGGTAGGTGGCCACGTTGATGCGCTCGATGCCGTACTGGCGGTGCAGCGGCGCGAGTGCGACCAGCATCTGCATGGTGGAGCAGTTCGGGTTGGCGATGATGCCGCGCGGGCGGTTCTTCAGCGCCTCCGGGTTCACTTCGGAGACGACCAGCGGGACGTCATCGTCGTAGCGGAAGGCCGAGGAGTTGTCGATCACCACGGCACCGGCGGCCGCGAACTTCGGGCCGAACTCCTTGGAGACGCTGCCGCCGGCGGAGAACAGCGCGATGTCCACGCCGTTCGGATCGAAGGTGCTCAGGTCCTGGACCTTGATCTTCTCGCCCTGGTACTCGATCTCGCCACCGGCCGAACGCGAGGACGCGAGCAGGCTCAGCGTGGCGATCGGGAAATTGCGCTCGGCCAGGATGGCCAGCATGGTTTCGCCGACAGCACCGGTAGCACCGACGACGGCGACGTGGAAACGACGATCTGGATTGCTCATGAGAACCTCTGTTTTGTGTACCGACCCGTGGCCGATACGTAACGTGCGTTGGGGATGTGTACCGACCAACGATCGGTACCTGCCGTGCCTTGGAGATATGTGCCGACCCTCGGTCGGTACCTGCCGGTTCGGGAACCTCGCCTGTTGGCCAGCGCGGTTCCCTATCGTTTTGCGTCGTCGATTTTTTTGCCGCCCACGGCCGCGTCGCCGGTTTTCACGGCAGCGACCGCGTCGGCGTTGATCGCGCTCGGCGGGCGACCGGCATCCGGCCCCTGCCCCAGTGCGGCGGTGAGGTCGTCCACGGCCAGCTGCACCATCGCCCGGCGCGTAGCCTGGCTGGCACTGCCGATGTGCGGGGTCAGCACGATGTTGTGCAGGGCCAGCAGCTCCGGGCGCACCGTCGGCTCGCCTTCGAACACATCCAGCCCGGCCGCGGCGAGGCGGCCGTTGGCCAGGGCATCGGCGAGCGCCAGCTCATCCACGATGCCGCCGCGGGCGATGTTGATCAGCGTGGCGGTCGGCTTCATCTTCGCCAGTGCTTCCGCATCGATGATGTGGTGCGAAGCAGCGTTGTACGGCAGTACCAGCACAAGGTGATCGGCCCGCGCCAGCAGGGTATCCAGGTCCACATACTGCGCGCCGACCTCGGCCTCGGTGGCCTCGGGCAGCTGCGAACGGTTGTGGTACAGCACGCGCATGCCAAAGCCGTGCGCGCCGCGGCGGGCGATGCCCTGGCCGATGCGGCCCATGCCGAGGATGCCCAGCGTGCTGCCGTGGATGTCCGCACCGAGCATGGTCTGGAACGACCATTGCCCCCACTGCCCGTCACGCAGCCAGCGCTCGGATTCGGTGATGCGGCGGGCGGTGGCCATCAACAGTGCGAAGCCGAGATCGGCGGTGGTTTCGGTCAGCACGTCCGGGGTATTGCTGGCCAGGATGCCGGCGGCGCTGAGCGCGTCGATATCCAGGTTGTTGTAGCCCACACCGACGTTGGCGATCGCGCGCAGCTGCGGCGCGTTGGCGATCTCGGCCGCACCGATGCGTTCGTTGAGGGTGATCAGCGCGCCGTCGACGTGGGCCAGCTGTTCGGCCAGCTTCTGCGGCGTATAGCGGGTGACGTCGCCGGTCATGGTCAGGTCGAAATGCTGCCCGAGCTGTTCGACGACATCGTCGAACAGCGGCTGGCTGACCCAGACCTTGGGGCGCCGATCAGCCATCGATCGTGCCCGGGATGCGCGGCGTGATCTCGCCGACATCGCCGCACTGGGCGCGGTGGCGCAGCGCCTGGTCCATCAGCACCAGCGCCATCATCGCCTCGGCGATCGGGGCGGCGCGGATGCCCACGCACGGATCGTGACGCCCGGTGGTGATCACCTCGACCGAGGCGCCGCTGGCGTCCACCGTGGCACCGGGCAGGCGCAGGCTGGAAGTCGGCTTGAGCACGATCGAGGCGGTGACCTGCTGGCCGGTGGAGATGCCACCGAGGATGCCGCCGGCATGGTTGCTGGCAAAGCCCTGCGGGGTAAGCAGGTCACGGTGTTCGGTGCCCTTCTGCGCGGCGCTGGCAAAGCCGTCGCCGATCTCCACGCCCTTGACCGCATTGATGCTCATCAGCGCGGCGGCGAGATCGCCATCAAGCTTGCCGTAGATCGGCTCGCCCCAGCCCGGCGGCACGCCGTCAGCCACGACGTTGACGCGCGCGCCGACCGAGTCGCCGGACTTGCGCAGCGCATCCATGTAGCTCTCCAGCGCGGGCACCTGATCGGCGACCGGCCAGAAGAACGGATTGTCTTCCACGGCCGACCAGTCAAACCCGGTCGGCGTGATCTCGCCCAGCTGCGAGAGATAGCCACGCACCGTGACGCCATGGCGCTGAAGCAGCCACTTCTTGGCGATGACACCGGCGGCGACGCGCATGGTGGTTTCGCGCGCGGACGAACGCCCCCCACCGCGCGGATCGCGGATGCCGTACTTCTGCCAGTAGCTGTAGTCGGCATGGCCCGGGCGGAACTGCTGGGCGATGTTGGTGTAATCCTTGCTGCGCTGATCCGTGTTGCGGATCAGCAGCCCGATCGGGGTGCCGGTGGTACGGCCTTCGTACACCCCGGAGAGGATCTCGATCTCATCGGCTTCGCGCCGCGCGGAGGTGTGCCGGCTCTTGCCGGTAGCCCGGCGCTGCAGGTCGTGAGCGAATTCGTCGGCGCTGATCTCCAGCCCCGGCGGACAGCCGTCCACCACGCAGCCGATCGCCGGACCGTGCGATTCGCCGAAGGTGGTGACGGTCAGCAGTTTGCCGAAGCTGTTGGAACTCACGGCCGCTGCGCTGCCAGTTCGGTGATGCGCGCGTTGTGCGCGATCAGTTCGCGGCACTCCACGGCGAAGATGCCCATCTGGCCGACCTTGAACTCGACCCAGCGGAAATCCACTTCCGGCAGCAGCTTGTACAGGTGCTGCTCGGACTCCCCCACTTCACAGATCAGCAGGCCGTCCTCGCTCAGGTGCAGCGGGGCATCGCGCAGGATCTTCAGCACTAGGTCCAAGCCGTCGTCGCCGGCACGCAGGCCCATTTCCGGCTCGTAGGCATATTCCTGCGGCAGGGCATCGGTCTCGTCGTTGGTGACGTACGGGGGATTGGTGACGATCAGGTCGTAGTGACGGCCGGTCAGGCCGTTGAACAGGTCGGACTTGAGCAGGGTGACGTTCTGCGTCTGCAGACGTTCCTTGTTCTCTTCGGCCAGCGACAGTGCTTCGTCGCTGAGGTCGACGCCGTCAACTTCCCAGTTCGGGTAGTAGTGGCCCATGGCGATGGCGATGCAGCCCGAGCCGGTGCACAGGTCCAGGGCGCGATGGACATCGCGGCCGGCCAGCCACGGCTCGAAGCCGCACTCGATCAGTTCGGCGATCGGGGAGCGCGGCACCAGGGCGCGCTGGTCGCTCTTGAAACTCAGGCCGGCGAACCACGCCTCACCGGTGAGGTAGGCGGCCGGGATGCGCTCGTCGATGCGGCGCTGGAACAGCTCCAGCACGCGGACCTTTTCGTCCTGCAGCAGGCGGGCCTGGCCGTAGGCGGGGCCGAGGTCGTGCGGGAGGTGCAGGCTGTGCAGGACAAGCTGGGTGGCTTCGTCCAGGGCGTTGTCGTAGCTGTGCCCGAAGGTGAGCCCTGCGGCGTTGAAACGGCTGGTGCCGTAGCGGATCAGGTCGATGATCGTGTGGAGTTCGGCGGCCGTTTCGGCGGTCATGGCGGGGCAACAGGCAATGTGGCCCCCGATTATAGGCGCTGGGGCGGGCCGGGGCATCCGTTGCAGTCGAAACGAGCCGGAGCCGGAGCCACTGCCACGGCGAGGATCAAGACAGAAGCCGATGCTGTGGTTGCCAGCCCGTGGGCTGGCGTGGCGGGGGTGGGAGGGCGGGACCGTCAAGCGGCATGGATGCCGCTTGTCGAGCCCCCAGGGATGGGTTTACGGCG
>DEVL01000003.1:1185601-1185902 GCA_002363385.1 Stenotrophomonas maltophilia | reverse complement strand
CCCTCCCACCCCCGCCACGCCGTTGACAGTGGGTTGGTTCTTTGGGGAACAGCCAAGGCCAAGCCGGGGTGCGCACGCATTACGCATCGAAGGCGGTTTTTGTAGGGCCGAGCCATGCTTGGCATTTCGCCAACAGCGACCAGTGTCCTGCCACCCAGTTGAGGTTTCGACGCCGGGCTGCGCGACTTGCTCTGCTTTCCCATACGCGCCGGCCCACTGTCGAGGTGGCGGCATGGGTGGGTTTCCGGGACCGTTGAGCAGCATGGATGCTGCTCACGAGACTCCAGGGATGGATTCACGG
>DEVL01000003.1:1035440-1185502 GCA_002363385.1 Stenotrophomonas maltophilia | reverse complement strand
CTCCAGGGATGGATTCACGGCGGGTCCCGGGAACCCACCCGTGCCGACGCCCCTCCCGACAATCCAGCGTGGCTCCCTCTATCATGGTGGCCACTTCCGGGACGGGGCCCTTATGTTCAATCGCAATGTCGGCATCATCCTGCTGATCGCCCTCGCCGCCGGGCTGGGGCTGGTCGTGGCGCAGAAGGTCTTCGCGCCCAAGCCGGGCGGTGACCGCCCCGCCACCGAGTCGATCACGTTCTATCCGCAGCCGCGACCGCTGCCCGATTTCAATCTGAGCCAGTCCGATGGCACCCGGCTGATCCCGGGCGAGCTGAAGGGCCACTGGACCCTCGTGTTCCTGGGCTTCACTTTCTGCCCGGATGTCTGCCCGACCACGCTGGCCGATCTGGCCCAGGCCCAGAAACAATGGGAGGCCCTGCCCGAGACGCTGCGCCCGCGGCTGGTCTTCATTTCGGTCGATCCCGAGCGCGATACGCCGGCACGGCTGGGCGAGTACGTGCACGCGTTCCACAAGGACACCCTGGCCGCGACGGCCGATGTGCCCTCGCTGGAGCGTTTCGCCACCTCGCTGGGCTTCGTGTTCCAGAAGGTGCCGGGCAAGCACTTCGATGAGAATCCCGAGGATTACACCCTCGAACACTCGGCCAGCCTGGCCGTGCTGGATCCGGAAGGTCGCCTGGCCGGCCTGATCCGCCCTCCTTTCCAAGCGCAGGCGATCGCCCGCGACCTGCAACTGCTGACCGAGAAATCCGCCCCATGAGTTTGATGACCACGCTGAGCTACGCCCTGCCCCATCGTCTGCTGTCGTCGATGGCGCGCCGACTGGCGTATTCCAGCAACCCGCGGGTCTCGCGCTGGCTGATCGACACCGTCACCGCCAAGTTCGGCGTGAATCTGGCCGAAGCCGCCAACCCGGACCCGCGCAGCTACCCGACTTTCAATCAGTTCTTCACCCGTGCGTTGAAGCCGGGCGCGCGCGTGGCCGATGCCGATCCGCGCACGCTGGTGATGCCGGCCGACGGCCGGATCAGCCAGCTGGGCAAGATCGAAGATGGCCGCATCTTCCAGGCCAAGGGCCAATCCTTCACCGCCGCCGAGCTGCTGGGCGATGCCAAGGATGCCGAGGTGTTCCACCACGGCCTGTTCGCCACGGTGTATCTGTCGCCGAAGGATTACCACCGCGTGCATATGCCGTGGACCGGCACCCTGCGCGAGACCGTACATGTGCCGGGGCGGTTGTTCAGTGTCGGCCCGGCCGCGGTGAACACGGTGCCGGGGCTGTTCGCCCGCAACGAGCGCCTGGTCTGTCACTTCGATACCGACTTCGGCCCGATGGTCTCGGTGATGGTCGGCGCGCTGCTGGTCTCCGGCGTGGAGACGGTGTGGGGCGGCGAGGAGATTCCGGCCTACGGCGATACGATCACGCGCAAGGATTACCGCGGCAAGGGCATCACCCTGGAGCGCTTCGCGGAGATGGCGCGCTTCAATTACGGCTCGACCGTGATCGTGCTGCTGCCGCCGGGGGTGGCCGACTTCGCGCCGCATCTGGATGCCGAGCATGCCGTGCAGCTGGGGCAGGCACTGGCCACCCTGAAGTAACGGTATTGCCGGTAGACCATGCGATCCGCACCAATGAAAACGCCCCGGTTTCCCGGGGCGTTTTTCGTTGTGTCCGGTTCGATCGGATCGCGCCGATCAGATCTCGACCGGGCCGACGTCCATGCCATCGTAATCTTCCACGCCGTTCGCTTCGGCCAGGGCCTGCAGCTCTTGGTTGCGGGCATCCAGCGAGGCTTCGGTGTGGACCTCGGCGCGCTCCACGTGCAACACGTGGTACGGGGCTTCGCCTTCTTCCAGGTCCGGTTCGAACACTTCCACCAGGGTGTAGCCCAGTTCGACCAGCTTCTCGCCCAGGCCGTGCAGCGGCTCCGGGGTGGTGTTGACGAAGAAGTAGCCCCACAGCATCGGGCCGTTGAGGTCCCAATCGGTGTTTTCACGGATGTTGGCGAACATCTCGTTGATTGCGGTGATATCCATCTGGCTGTCCTGTATGCGTGTTGCGGTGAGCGCCGGCACGTGGCCGACGCTGCGATGGATGTGCTGGGCCGGGCGGCCGCAGGCGGGATGCCGGCGAGCCTACCCGGTTATGGCTTATTTGTCGCAGCCCTGCAGTTTGATGCTCTGGCCCTGCCTGAGCGAATAGGCCGGTGCCTTGAGGCCGTTGGCCCGCGCCAACGTGGGCACGTCGCACTGGAATCTGGCGGCGATCTTGCCCAGGGTCTCGCCCTTGCCGACCTTGTAGCTGCGCGCCGGCTTGGCCTTGGGCTTGGCGGCCGGGACGGCCACCGGGGCGGCCGGGGTCACCACTGGCATCGCCTGGGCCTGGGCGACCGGGACCACGCTGCCGACCGCCACGTTGCCGGTGTAGCTCACCGCCGTGGGGCGAACGATCGCCGCGTTGAGATCGGCGGTGATCAGGGTGCGGGCCAGATCGGCGCGCGGGCCACTGACGCAGAAACGGTTGTAGAGGCCAGCGATGCGGGTGGTCGCGTTGATGATGGTGCCGGCCGGAATCCAGCCGTCGGCCTCATAGCGTGGGTTGAGGTTGCGCAGTGCGCGCATGTAGCCGTCGCGGGTGCCGGTGCTGCCCAGGCAGATGGTCAGCTCGTAGATCGTGGTCGACTTGGCCAGGCGGATGGTCGCCGGCTGCGCGCTGATCTTCGGGAATTCCACGCCGTACTGCTGCGGGTGCAGATAGATCCACGCCGCGGCGATCACCATCGGCACGTAGTCCTTGGTCTCGCCCGGGAACTGGTTGTAGACGCTGTCGGTCCAGAAGCCCTGCCCCGGGTACTGGCGGAACACGCGGATGGCGCGACCTTCGCCGCCGTTGTAACCGGCCAGCGACAGCTCGACGCTGTTGTTGAGCTCGCGCATGCGTTCGTTGAGGTAGGTCGCGCTGGCCTCGGCCGCGCTGCGGGCATCGAAGCGGGTATCGAAGCCGGTACCGTCCGGGCCCAGCCCGAAACGGCGGCCGGTGGCCGGCATGAACTGCATCAGCCCGGCGGCGCCGGCGCGCGAGGAGGCGTGAACACGCCCGTTGGATTCCTTGGCCATGATCCCGAACAGCAGCGCCTCGGGCAGGCCGCGCTTTTCCCACTCCGGCCACATCACCGCACGCAGGTTCTGGTAGTTCTCATAGCTGGTGAGCAGCGCCGGGCGCATGTCGGTCAGCCAGCGGCGGATGCCCGCCTGCACGGCCGGGTTGTACTCGACCATGGTGTCGAAGGCGTGCCGCTTGTCATTGAGCAGCGCTGCGGCGCGCGCCGCTTCGGGCACATCGGCGGCCAGCGGACCGACATGGTCCGGGTCGGCCTCCAGCAGGGTGCCGTCGGCGATGACGGTGCCGTCCTCGCTGTCCTGCTGGCTGTCGGCGTTGCTCTTGAGCAGGCGCTTGTAGGTCGGCAGCAGATTGCTGACCTGGCAGCCCTTCTGGGCCACGCAGGCACTGATCACATCCTCCATGTCCTCCAGCGCGGCGTCGGCCTCGTTGGTGCCCTTGGGGTCGGCGTTGTTCACCAGCACCAGCGCAGCGTTGTAGCGCTTCTCGGCGGCTGTCATGCGCTGGTCGAGCGCTTCGACCTTGGCCTTGTCGCGGGCGGAGACGCGCTGGGCATGGGCCTCGGGGACGATCGACAGCATCGCGGCAACGGCCAACAGCGGCCAACCACGGACAAGCAAGACAGGAACGGGCATTTTTGGCACTGTGTGCGAACGATGGGGCAGAGTAGCCGCGCCGCTTGCATCGGGGCAACCCGTCTGCCGGCCAGCCCATGCCGACGTTTAGAATCCCGCCTATTCACACTGCGAGTTGACCATGGACCCGATTCTGCTCGGCAAAGGCATCACCGACGACATCCCCGTGACCCTGTTGCCGCGGCTGGGCAACCGCCACGGCCTGGTGGCCGGCGCGACCGGCACCGGCAAGACCGTCACCTTGATGACATTGGCCGAGGGCTTCTCGCGGATCGGCGTGCCGGTGTTCCTGGCCGATGTAAAGGGGGACGTGTCCGGCCTGGCCGTGGCCGGCGCCGGGACCGAGGCGCTGCTGCAGCGCGCGACCGACCTCGGCGTGGCCGATTACGCGCCCGCCGCCAGCCCGACCGTTTTCTGGGACCTGTACGGCAAGCTCGGCCACCCGGTGCGCACCACGGTGAGTGAGATGGGCCCGACCCTGCTTGCACGCATCCTCGAACTCAACGACACCCAGGCCGGCGTGCTGGACATCGTGTTCAAGCTGGCCGACGACCGCGGCCTGCTGCTGCTTGATCTGGAGGACCTGCGTGCCCTGCTCGGCCTGGTCGCCGAGGAGCGCAAGGACATCTCCACCGAATACGGGCTGGTCAGCGCACAGACGGTGGCGGCGATCCAGCGCTCGCTGCTGCGCCTGTCGCAGGACGGCGGCGAAGCCTTCTTCGGCGAGCCTGCGCTGGAGCTGGCCGACCTCATGCGCGTCAACCACGATGGCCGCGGCGTGATCGGCATCCTCGCCGCCGACCAGCTGGTGCTCAAGCCGCGGCTGTATTCGACGTTCCTGCTGTGGCTGCTCTCGGAGCTGTTCGAAACGCTGCCGGAAGTCGGCGATCTGGAAAAACCCAAACTGGTCTTCATCTTCGACGAGGCGCACCTGCTGTTCGATGACGCACCGCCGGCACTGGTGCAGCGCATCGAACAGGTCGTCCGCCTGATCCGATCCAAGGGCGTGGGCGTGTACTTCTGCTCGCAGTTCCCGGATGACGTGCCGGCCAACATCCTCGGCCAGCTCGGCAACCGTGTGCAGCACGCGCTGCGTGCGTTCACCCCGCGCGACCAGAAAGCAGTGAAGGTCGCCGCCGAAACCTTCGTGCCCAACCCGAAGCTGGATGTGGCCGCCACGCTGGCCAAGCTGGGTACCGGTGAAGCGCTGGTGTCCACGCTGCAGGACAAGGGCATTCCCTCGCCAGTGCAGCAGACCCAGATCGCGCCGCCGCGCTGCCGGATGGGTGCCATCACCGAGACCGAACGTGCGCAGGTACGCGCCGGCAGCCCGGTGGGCACCCGCTACGACACTGCGATCAACCGCGAATCGGCAGCCGAACTGTTGGCGCAGCGCGCGCAGAAGACCGTTGAGCAGACCGATGCACCGAAGGCCCGTACGCGCCAGCAGGACGAGGCGCAGGAAGGCGGCTTCGGCCAGAGCATCAAGGATGCGATCTTCGGCACCAAGCGCCGCCAGGGCATGATCGAAACCATGGCCAAGCAGACCACGCGCACCGTCGGCACCAAGCTGGGCAACCAGATCGTGCGTGGCCTGCTGGGCGGTATTTTCGGCGGAAAGCGCTGATACTTCGTGTCGCGCCCTGTGGCGCGGCACCTTTTGACGAGCACAAGCAGACCTGATGTCGCGTTGGCGTCCCCCCGCGGAAAAAAGCACGGCCCTGATCACCGCACAGGGCCATCAGCGGTTGAAGACCGAGCTGGACGAACTGTGGCGGCACAAGCGCCCGGAGGTAGTGAAGGCCCTGGCCGCAGCCGCTGCGGAAGGCGACCGCTCAGAGAATGCCGAGTACACCTACCGAAAGAAGCAGCTGGGCGAGATCGACCGGCGCGTGCGCTATCTGACCAAGCGACTGGAAGCACTGCGCATCGTGGAGACCGCCCCGACCGATCCAAACGCGGTGTTCTTCGGCGCGACGATCGAGCTGGAGAACGTCGACTCGGGCGACATCCACGTGTATCGCATCGTCGGCCCGGACGAGACCGATGCCGGTGCGGGCTGGATCAGCATCGATTCGCCATTGGCGCGCGCGTTGTTGAAAAAGCGCGTGGACGATGAGTTCGAGGTGGAGCTGCCCAGCGGCCGCCATGGGTTTGCCATCCTGTCGGTGGCGTACCCCGGCTGACAGGGTGCATCCACGCATGGCGTGGATCTACACGTAACGCCGGAAACCAGCGGGGTAGAGCAGCCGCCGCATCACCCCAGCGCTGCGGGATACGCACGGCCCTCGCGCAACGGGCGGAAGTAGTCGGCCCGCGCATGGAAGCCCGCGTCCTGCCGCGCGTGCCACCCGGGAATCCCGGCCAGCGGCAGCGGCCGCAGTTCCAGGGGATCATTGAGCAGCACACCGTCCGCGATTGCCTGCGCGACCAACGCAATCGCACTGGCATCGTCATCGCCCTTCACCACCACGCACTTGCCGACCAGCAGGCGCTCCGGCACCAAGGCCTGCTCCAGCAGCGCATGCCCGATCACGGCGGCGACGGCGATGCCGCCGTGTCGCCACTGCTCTGCCCCGTCCACGAACAGCGCCGCCCAATCATGCCGGTCCCACGCACGCAGCAGCGTCGGTTCGCGCACACGCACGATCACGCCGCCCTCGTCGAATTGGGTCAACGCGGCCTGCGCGCGGTTGCGCTGCCCAGGCGCCATCGCCGCGATGTGCCGGCACTGCTGCCGGTTGAGCGCGCGCTTGATGTCGGGGTGACGCGCCCAGATCAGGGCGTTGAAAAGATCGTGCCAGTTGTCTGCACGGGTGGCGACCTGGCCGCGCTCGGCAATGCGGGTTTCATAGTGCAGGCCGTCGGCCAGCAGCGTCTCGTCCTGCTCCACCAGATGCTTGTCCGGCAACGCCAGGCGTGCGTCAAGCGATGCAACGGTGAGCCAGTTCGGCGCCACCATCAGATCCTGCACGTCGCCCAGCCCATCGTAAATCGGCTGTGCAAAACAGGCCGCATCCACCGCATCGCGCCGCGGGGCGATGAAACGGCGACGACCGCCGATATCGGCAGCCGTCGCCACTGCGATCACAGCACCTGCAGATCGAACGGCTTGCGCGCTTCTGCCGCGATGATCGCGTCACCGAACAGGTCGTGATCGTCGCTCTCGGTAATCTCGACATCCACGAACTGACCGACACGCAGCTTGGCTTCGTCAGCATTCTGGATATGCACCAGGCCATCGATCTCCGGCGCATCGGCCTTCGAACGGGCCACCGCGATACCGTCTTCGATGGCATCGACCAGGCACTGCTGCACGGTGCCGATCTTGGCTTCCAGGCGGGCGGCGGAGATCTCCGCCTGGCGTTCCATGAAGCGGGCCAGACGCTCCTGCTTCACTTCTTCGGGCACTGCACCGGGCAGATCGTTGGCGGTCGCGCCAGTGACCGGCGAGTAGGCAAACGCACCGACGCGATCCAATTGCGCCTCGTCCAGGAAGCTGAGCAGCTCCTCGAACTCGGCATCGGTCTCGCCCGGGAAGCCGACGATGAAGGTCGAGCGCACGGTGATGTCCGGGCAGAGCTGACGCCAGCGCTGCACGCGTTCCAGGGTCTTATCGACCGCACCCGGGCGCTTCATCAGCTTGAGGATACGCGGGCTGGCGTGCTGGAACGGGATGTCCAGGTACGGCAGGATCCGGTTTTCGGCCATCAGCGGCACGATCTCGTCCACATGCGGATACGGGTAGACGTAATGCATGCGGGTCCAGGCATCGAGCTCGGACAGGCCTTCGCACAACGCCTTCAACCGGGTCTGGTAGGCCTTGTCGCGCCACATGCGCTCGGCGTACTTCACATCCACGCCATAGGCCGAGGTGTCCTGGGAGACCACCAGCAGTTCCTTGACGCCACCGCGCACCAGCCGTTCGGCTTCGCGCAGCACTTCATCGACCGGGCGCGAGACCAGCTTGCCGCGCATCGAGGGGATGATGCAGAAGCTGCACGTGTGATTGCAGCCTTCGGAAATCTTCAGATACGCGTAATGGCGCGGGGTCAGCTTGATGCCATAGTCGGGCACCAGATCCACGAAGGGATCGTGCTTGGGCGGGAGCGCGGCGTGCACGGCCTCCATCACGCTCATGTAGTCCTGCGGGCCCGACACCGCCAACACGTTCGGGTAGGCCTCGCGGATCTGCTCCGGGCGCTTGCCCAGGCAGCCGGTGACGATCACCTTGCCGTTGGCGTTCATCGCCTCGCCGATCGCATCCAACGACTCGGTCACGGCCGAATCGATGAAGCCGCAGGTGTTGACCACCACCACGTCGGCCGAATCGTAGGAGGGAACGATGTCGTAGCCCTCGGACCGCAGCTGGGTGAGGATGCGCTCGGAATCGACAAGGGCCTTCGGGCAGCCGAGGCTGACGAAGCCGACTTTGGGGTTCAGCTGGGACATGGATCGCAAGGACTCTGGGGGCCTGGGCCCATGCCGGAATGGCGTGGGGACCTGGGGCCGGAAACGGCGGCAAGTATACCGGCGTTCAGCCCGCGCCCCTGAACCGAATCGGGCCCATCCCGCCAGATCCGGCATTCCCGCTGACATCGCGCTAACCCGCGCGGGGCCGATAATGAATGCCTGAACCAACGGGAGTCTCGCACCATGGGTGAGTGGATCACACTCGATACGCATTACGGACCGGTCCGCGCCTGGCAGGCGATGCCGGAAGGCAAGCCGCGCGGGGGCCTGGTGGTGATCCAGGAGATCTTCGGCGCCAACCCGCACATCCGCGCGGTGGCCGACGATTACGCCGCCAAGGGTTATGCCGTGCTGGCCCCATCGTTCTTCGATCTGGCCGAGTCGGCCCCGGACGGCACCGAACCGCCGGAACTGCCTTACGACAGTGATGGTGTCGCCGCCGGCCTGGCCATGGTCGACGCGCTCGGGGTCGAAAAGGCGCTGGAGATCGTGCGGGCCGCTGCGTCGCGGCTGGCCCCGGCCGGCAAGGTCGGCACCGTCGGCTATTGCTGGGGCGGCAGCATCGCCCTGCTCTCGGCCCTGCGCCTGGGGCTGCCCTCCGTCAGCTATTACGGGGCCCGCAACGTGAAATACCTGGACGAGACGCCCAAGGCGCCGGTCATGTTCCACTTCGGCGCGCAGGACAAGAGCATCCCGCCGGAGGCGATCAAGGCCCACCGCGAGAAGCTGCCGCAGATGGCCACCTTCGTCTACCCGGCCGATCACGCCTTCAACCGCAGCGTCGGACATGCGTATGATCCAGACAGCGCCCACCTGGCGCTGGAACGCACCCTGGACTTCTTTGCGGAGCATCTTGGATGAGCGAGTTCGAACTGGATTCACGCCTGGCCACCGACAGCGTACTGGTCGCAGAAGGGCCGTTATCGCAAGTGCGATTGATGAACGATGAAAGGTACCCCTGGTTGATCCTGGTCCCGCGCCTGAGTGGCGTGACCGAGTGGATTGATCTGGACGGCGAGCAGCAGGACAAGCTGCGCACCGAATTGAACCGGGCGTGCAAGGCGCTCAAAGGCACCGATGGGGTCGAGAAGATCAACATCGGCTCGCTGGGCAACATCGTGCGTCAGCTGCATTTCCACGTGATCGGGCGCCATGTCGGCGATCCGGCGTGGCCGGGCCCCGTCTGGGGCCAGGGGCAGGCACATCGTTTTGAGCCACAGGTGCTTGCCGAGCGTGTCGCGCACTGGAAGGAACGGCTAGGATATTCGCCCCAGCCCTAGCGGACCCTGCCCCTGATGCGTTCCAACCTTGTCGCCGCCATCGTCCTGATCCTCGTCGGCCTGTTCCTGCTGGCCAGCAACCTGGGCTGGACCAACATGAACATGGGGAAGTTGATCCTCACCTGGTGGCCGGTGGTGCTGGTGGCCGTTGGTATTGGCCTGCTGTTCGGCCGCGGCAAGTAGTGCCGGCCGCTGGCCGGCAACGGATCAAAAAAAAGCGCGGAGTGATCCGCGCTTTTTTCTTGTGTCCTGTCTGGTGCCAGCCAGCAGCCGGCACTACCGGCAGGTGGGCTGGCACTACCGGTAGGTTTGCCGGCACCACCGGGACGTGGGCTCAGGTCCGCGGCAGGGTGACGCCGGTCTGGCCTTGGTACTTGCCGCCGCGATCCTTGTACGAGGTTTCGCAGATATCGTCCTTGTCGGCCTGGAAGAACAGCATCTGTGCCACGCCTTCGTTAGCGTAGATGCGCGCCGGCAGCGGCGTGGTGTTGCTGAACTCAAGGGTGACGTGGCCTTCCCATTCCGGTTCCAGCGGGGTCACGTTGACGATGATGCCGCAGCGGGCGTAGGTGCTCTTGCCCAGGCACACCACCAGGGTGTCGCGCGGAATGCGGAAGTACTCCACGGTGCGCGCCAGCGCGAAGCTGTTGGGCGGGATGATGCACTCATCGCCGACGATATCCACGAAGCTGCCCGGATCGAAGTGCTTGGGGTCCACGATGGTGGAGTTGATGTTGGTGAACACCTTGAACTCGCGCGAGCAACGTACGTCGTAGCCGTAGCTGGAGGTGCCATAGCTGACGATGCGCTGGCCGTTGGCCTGCTTGACCTGGCCGGCTTCGAACGGCTCGATCATGCCGTGCTGCTCGGCCATCTGACGGATCCAGCGGTCACTCTTGATGCTCATGTAAGGGGGTCCTGGGCTGCGCCGGTTCGGGGCCGCCATTATGCCGCAGCCCCCCTGCCCCGGCACGCGCAGGCGGGGCCGCCGCGGCGACCGCCCCGGCTCAGATCAGCGAGGACAGGATCGGAATGCTGGCGCGCGGGCGCTTGCCCACTTCCTCGATCAGGCGCTCTGCAGCGCGCAGATAGGCCTGGGCCGCCAGGGATTCCGGTGCGGCGGCGGTGATCGGCGTGCCAGCATCGCCCTGCTCGCGGATGCCGATTTCCAGCGGCAGCGAGCCGAGCAGCGGTACGCCGTACTGGGCAGCCATACGCTCGCCGCCGCCCTCGCCGAACAGATGCTCCACCTGGCCGCAGTTGCTGCAGGTATGCACGGCCATGTTCTCGACGATGCCCAGCACCGGCACCTCGACCTTCTCGAACATCTTCAGCGCCTTCTTCGCATCCAGCGTGGCGATGTCCTGCGGCGTGGTGACGATCACCGCACCGGCCAACGGAATCTTCTGGGTCAGGGTCAGCTGGATGTCGCCGGTGCCCGGCGGCAGATCGATCAGCAGGTAGTCCAGATCGTCCCACAACGTGTCGTTGAAGAACTGGGTCATTGCCGAGGTCGCCATCGGACCGCGCCAGATCATCGGCGTCTCGTCCTCGATCAGGTAACCGATCGACATGGTCTCCACCCCGAACGCGCGCATCGGCTCGATCGACTTGTTGTCCGGGCTTTCCGGACGGCCGCTCAAGCCGAGCATCGCCGGTACGCTGGGGCCATAGATGTCCGCGTCCAGAAGGCCCACGCGCGCACCGAGCTTGGCCAGCGCGACGGCCAGGTTGACCGCTGTGGTCGACTTGCCGACGCCGCCCTTGCCCGAGCCCACCGCGATCACGTTGCGCACGCGCGGGTGCGGCGACAACCCCTTCTGCACTTGGCTGGCATGGGGACGACGGGCGGCGCTGTTCACTGCGGACTCCAGCTGGATCAACAAGAAGGACCGCACATCATACAAGCCCCCCTCCTGCCGCGCCGATGAGACCCTCGACGCTCGTTCCGGTCCCGAAGCATCGTTCTACCCTTCCACATTCAGCCGCTGGTCATACTGACAGAGTTGGCACAACCCAGCTAACTCCTTGCGCATGCTGGAAAACGTAGAACGCCCAGACGCTTGGCCGCCCATTCACGATTGCGTAACAAATGAGACAAATTTCGTTAACTTCGTGTTAGTTTCGAACTCAGGCAAGGCTTGCCTGAACCAACACTCAACACGGAACGTTGTCGTTTTTCGGCCGTTCCGAGGGACGAAATGATTTGAATATCTCGCACTACCGCGCCCCGGCGCGCAACACCCTGACCTCCGCACTGATCGCCAGCCTGGTGCTGGCCGCCTCCCCGGCACTCGCCCAGGATGCCCCGGCGACCACCGATCTGGACAAGGTCAGCGTCACCGGCTCGCGCATCGCCCGCACGGGCTTCGTCACACCGTCGCCGACCACCGCCATCACCGCCGAAGAGATCCGCGCCACCGGCGCGACCAACATCGGCGACCTGATGTCGCGCCTGCCCGCCCTGTCCCCGACCTACACGCTGGGCAACTCCACGCGCTTCATCGGCACCGCCGGCGTTGGCCTGATGGACCTGCGTGGCATGGGCACCTCGCGCACCCTGGTGCTGGTCAATGGCCGCCGCCACGTTGGCGCCACCTCCGGCTCCACCTCGGTTGACGTGAACACCATTCCGGTTGAATGGATCGAGCGCGTTGAAGTCATCACCGGCGGCGCATCCGCTGTGTACGGCGCCGACGCGGTCGCCGGCGTGGTCAACTTCATCATGAAGAAGTCGTTCGACGGTGCAGAGCTGCGCGCTCAGACCGGCATGTCCGACGAAGGCGGCTTCAACCGTTCGTTCGTCAGCTTCTCCACCGGCACCGATTTCGCCGATGGTCGCGGCAACGCCGCCATCGCGCTGGAATACAGCAAGCAGGACCGCTTCCGTCGCAGCGATCGCGCGATCGGCAACGAATTCCTCGTTCCGATCCGGAACCCCGCGTACGATCCGAGCCAGCCATCGAGCGAGCGCAATCCGGAGACCATCCTGAGCGGTCCGGGCGGCAATCACTCGATCTCCTTCGGCGGCACCTTCACGCTGGGCGCCTTCGACTTCCGCACTCCGTCAACCTGGGGCAACCGCTATCAGTTCAACCCGGATGGCACGTTCCGCAAGCAGCGCTATGACGGCGTCATGGTCAGCAACACCTCCTGCACCAACTGCGACTTCGCCGACCTGAACTCGGTCGCCGATCTGCAGCCCGGCTTCGACCGCAAGAGCGTCAATACGGTCGTCAACTTCGACCTCAACGACAACCACCGCCTGTACTTCGAAGGCAAGTACACCGAAACGGTGTCCGACTTCCTGGGTCAGCCGTCGTTCGATAGCACCATCCGCGTCCAGCGCGACAATGCGTTCGTCACCCCGGAGCTGCGCGCTCTGATGGCCGCCAACGGTGTGTCCCAGCTGACGCTGAACCGCTTCAACGTCGACGCCGGCCAGCGTGGCGAGCATGTCGAGCGCACCACCCAGCGCTTCGTGTTCGGTATTGAAGGCAACCTGAGCGAGAACTGGACCTACGACGCCTACGGCAACTGGGGCCAGACCGAGGTCAAGCGCTGGAACCTCAACAACCGCATCAACGAACGCTGGCAGGCGGGCCTGGACGCGGTCATCGACCCGGCCACCGGCAATGTCGCCTGCCGTACCACGCTCAACCCGAACGCGGTCAATCCGCACACGGGCCGTGTGTACTCCGGCTTCGCGCGCGAAGGCTGCGTACCGTTCAGCGTGCTCGGCAATGGCGGCGTGACGCAGGCCGCGCAGGACTGGATGAACGTGGATTCGTTCAACTTCTCGCGCATCCAGCAGTCCGTGTTCAGCGCCTCCGTGGCCAATGCCTCGCTGTTCAGCCTGCCGGCGGGCGACGTCGGTATCGCGGGCGGCGTGGAATACCGCAAGGAAAAAAGCCGCGAGATCACCGATCCGCTGGCCGCCCAGGGCCTGACCTTCCTCAACGCCATCCCGAACCGGATGGGTCAGTACAACGTCAAGGAAGTGTTCGTCGAAACCAGCGTCCCGCTGTTGGCCGACATCCCGGGCATCTACTCGCTGACGATGGACGCGGCAGGCCGTTACTCGGACTACAGCAGCATCGGCGAGACCACCACCTGGAAGGTGGGTCTGGACTGGACCGTGATCCCGTCGCTGCGCGTCCGCGGCACGCTGTCGCAGGCCGTACGCGCGCCGAGCATCGGCGAGCTGTACAACCCGCAGAGCGAGAACTTCGCCACCATCGCCGATCCCTGCAACTACCTGACGACCAACACCAACCGTCCGTCGACCGCGAAGGATCCGGCACTGCGTCAGGCCAACTGCTCTGCGCTGGGCGTGCCGGTGGGCTGGATCGACACCTACAGTGCCACTCGCCCGGGTGTCAGCGGCGGCAATCCAGACCTGAAGCCGGAACGTGCTCGCAGCTTCACCTACGGTTTCGTGTGGCAGCCTGATTTCCTGCCGGGCTTCGGCATGTCCGTCGACTACTGGAACATCAACCTGGAAGACGCCATCGGCGCAGTGTCGGCACAGACCAACGCCAGCCGCTGCGTGGATTCCCCCGGCGGCGTAGGCAATTCGTTCTGCGGCCAGATCGTGCGTGCGCCGGTTGGCGGCTTCACCGACGCACAAGGCCGGTTCTTCCCCGAGTACTCGATCGTCCGCTGGAGCGCACTGAACGAGAACCTGGCACGCTCGCGTCGCATCGGCGTTGACCTGGAAATGGACTATCGCTGGAACATGGCCGGCGGCGATGCCGTGGTCCGGTTCGTCGGCAGCCGTCTGATCCAGTCGCGCGAGTGGGCCTTCCAGGAGTTCCCGGACGAGTACAACGAGTACGTCACCTACGTGACCGATCCGCGCTGGCGCGCCACCCTGCAGAGCAAGTACTCGCTGGGCCAGTGGCGTGCCTCGTGGGACCTGAACTACATCGACGGCAACCTGCGCGTGACCCCGAGCAGCTATGCCAGCAACCCCGGTTCGGCCAGCCCGATCCGCAACGGCTCGTACACGTACCACAACTTCCAGCTGGGCTATCAGTTCCCGGGTGACAAGATCGACGTTTACCTGGGCATCGACAACGCGTTTGACAAGGATCCGCCGCGCAACTACTTCGGTGCCGATGTCGGCCACTCGATGTACGACAACGTCGGCCGCTACTTCTACATGGGCGCGTCCTACAAGTTCTGATCCATCCAGAACGGCAACACCCCACAAGCCCGGCTCACGCCGGGCTTGTTTGGTTTCAGGCCTCGCGGGTCCTCCCGACACGGGCGTACGCAGGTCGCGAGCCGCTCGCTGGGTGCCGAACTTAAAAATGGAATCGGTTTCAGATGTAAATATTCAGCGTGACGTCATGATTGCACAAGTTACAAATTGATACGAACGCATACATTGCTGTTTTAATTGCATTTTTTAGACAATTTTCGACCTCATTCCTCCTCGGAATGTGACCAATATGTGCAAGCGCCGTTAAGGCTGTGTTACGTTCGATGACGAGGCACGGAAAGCTTCACTTATGAATGTAAACGTTCCCACGGATGGCCCCCACCTACGTCGACACTGCACTCGGGGATGCCCATGTCTCGCTATCGCTCCACCCTGTCTCGCCACCCGCTGACCGCTGCCGTTCTGACCGGCATGCTGATGGCCAGCGCCGTCACTGCCTTCGCCCAGGACAGCGGCACCACCAACCTGGACAAAGTCACCGTTACCGGTTCGCTGATCCCGCAGACCGAGATCGAAACCCATACGCCGGTGGTGACGATCACCGCCGAGGACATCCAGACCCGTGGCTTCACCAGCGTGGCCGATGTCTTGCAGCAGTCCTCGCTGACCACCGGCGGCCTGCAGGGCGGCCAGACCTCGGCCTCGTTCACCCAGGGTGCAGAAGCAGCGGGCATGTTCGGCCTGAGCCCGAGCTACACCAAGTACCTGATCAACGGCCGGCCGATGCTGTCCTACCCCGCCCTGTACAACGGCGGCGACACGTTCAACAACATCAGCGGCATCCCGATCGACATCGTCGAGCGCATCGAAATCCTGCCGGGTGGCCAGTCCTCCCTGTACGGCTCGGACGCGATCGCCGGCGTGGTCAACATCATCCTCAAAGAGCGGATGGACGGCAGCGTGCTCAACGTGCGCGGCGGCGCCTACACCGAGGGCGGCGGCAGCACGTTCCGCATCAGTGGCGCCACCGGCTTCAATAGCGCCGATGACCGCCTCAACGTGCTGGTGAATGCACAGTTCGAATCCAGCAGCCCGATCTGGGGCTACCAGCGCGACGTCACCAAGACCACCAACGGCAACGGCTACACCGCCCAGGTGCCGACCAATGATTTCCTGGTGGTCAATCCGGCGGCAGGCAATACCTACCTGATGATGGACCCGAACCTGTGCGCCAACGTCGCCGGTCAGTTCGGCGGCACCACCGTGCTTGGTACGCGGGCGGCCGGGCAGTCCTGTGGCTCGATCTACAGCCCGGGCTACAAGACCGTCAAGAACGGCAAGGACAGCGCGCAGATCTACAGCTCCTTCACCTTCGACGCCAACGACAGCCTGCAGCTGTTCGGCGATGTGCTCTACAGCTATGAGGACGTGAAGTACGCCACCGGCTCCAACTACACCTGGTGGGGCACCGCCTCCGGCTACGGCCGTTTCTGGGATCAGACCAGCGGCCAGTGGATGAACCTGCAGCGCGCGTTCGCGCCGGAAGACATCGGCGCCAACGGCTACAAGGACATTCTCAATACCGACCGCAACAAGGCCTACCAGGTCACCCTCGGTGGCCGAGGCACACTGGGCAATTGGGATTACAGCGCCAGCTTCACCCGCGGTGAGTACAAACTGACCGAGCGCAACTTCGTGCGCTGGGCCGACCCGATCAACAACTACTTCGAAGAGCACGTGCTGGGCCCGCAGCTGGGCACGCGCAATGGCTATGCCGTGTTCTCGCCGAACTGGGACGCCTTCTACGCGCCGATCCCCGCCGGCGATTTCGCTACCTTCACCGGTTACACCGAAAGCCAGAGCCGCACCTGGCAGAACCTGGGCCGCTTCCAGATCACCAATGGCACGCTGTTCTCACTGCCCGGCGGTGATGCTGGTTTCGCCGTGGTTGCTGAAGCCGGCAGCGAAGGCTGGGATTACACCCCGGACGAACGTCTGATGGATGGCAGCGTATGGGGCACCACCGCCGTGGCCGGTGCCGGCCATCGCAGCAATTACGCGGTGACCTCCGAGCTGCGCCTGCCGCTGCTCGACTCGCTCACTGTGACGGGTTCGGGCCGTTATGACGCCTTCAAGATCGGCAACAGCACGGTGGACAAGGCGACCTACAGCGTCGGCGTCGAGTTCCGCCCGATCGAAAGCCTGTTGTTCCGTGGCAAGTACGGCACTGCATTCCGTGCGCCGAGCCTGTCCGATGCTTTCCAGGGCCTGAGCGGTTACTACGCCAACGGCGCCACCGACTACTACCGCTGCGGTCAGCTGGGCTACGCCCCGACCGACACCACCGGCTGCGCGTATGACAGCGTCTCGGTGTTCGGCCAGCGTGCCGGCAACCCGGACCTGGAGCCGATCACCGCCGATGTGTGGAATGCCGGCGTGGTCTGGGCACCGCTGAACAACCTGTCCTTCTCGGTCGACTACTACAACTGGAAGATCAAGAACGAAGTGGACACCCTGAGCTCGGATCAGCTGCTGCTGGCCGAGTACTACTGCCGCAACGGCCAGGTCAACAACACCTCGGCAAGCTGCGACAACGTCAACGAGTGGATCACCCGTGATGCCTCCGGCGTTCTGGACGAGATCTACACGCCGAAGATGAACGTGGCCAGCCAGAACCTGCAGGCCATCACCGCCAGCGCCAAGTACGTGCAGGAGCTGGGTCGTTTCGGTGCGCTGCAGTTCTCCACCAACTACACCAACATGATCAAGCGCGAGCTGCAGCCGCAGCCGGGCGATGCGTATCTGGATCTGCTGCGCGATCCGTACAACATGTGGATCTACGATTCCTACGCCAAGGTGCGTGCGGATGGCTCGGTGGGTTGGGCGTTGGACAAGTGGACCACCACGCTGTACTTCAACTATGTTGGCAAAACCCCGAACTACCTGGCCTACGCCGGCAACGGCTATGACTACGTGCATTCCTCGGGCGCCAAGGCGGGCAAGTGGGGCTCTTACACCACCTACAACCTGAGCGTGAACTACCGTGCTGCCGAGAACATGACCTTCTCGGTGATGGTCAACAACGTGTTCAACAAAATGCCCGACAACCAGGCAAGCAACTACCCGGGCACCTCGGGTACGCCTTACAACAATTACTTCTACAACATCTACGGCCGCGCCGTGTATGTACAGGCCAAGTATGAGTTTGGCGGGAAGTAATACAGCGCGATGAGGTGATAACGAAGCCCCGCCGAAGGCGGGGCTTTTTTTGCGCGTCACACATCACGATCGAAACGCTCCCGGCGGCGTAAATCCCAGTTGTTAACAAAGAACGTGATCATTTCGCAGCGCCCGCAAACAGAGCGACACGATCCGACTTTTTCCACGCGTCTGTTTTTTCAATACATTTTCAGAAAGTCAGATTTTTCCTACACCGCAGATATGAAAAAGCGGGTCCCTTTACGTTAAGCGTGTGTTACGTTCGCAGCGCACCGGTTCTGACTGAACGCAGACTGAAACCTCCAGGGATGGGCCGCCGAGGCCTGGGACCGGATCATCGTAGAACGCCATCAAGACGTCCCACGGAAGGGAAAGCCGACATCACCACTACACGGGGTTGCACATGTCTCGCCAAGGCAATTCGATTTCGCGTCATCCGCTCGCTACTGCTGTCCTCACCGGCCTGCTGTTCGCCAGCGCCAGCGTGTTCGCGCAGGACAACACCGCCACCAATCTTGATCGTGTCACCGTCACCGGGTCGCTGATCCCCCAGACCGAGATCGAGAACCACACGCCGGTCTTGACCGTCACCGCCGAGGACATCCAGACCCGCGGTTTCACCAGCATTTCCGAAGTCCTGCAGCAGTCCTCGCTCACCACCGGCGGCCTGCAGGGCGGACAGACCGCCGCCTCGTTCACCCAGGGCGCTGAAGCGGCCGGCATGTTCGGTCTGGATCCGGGCTACACCAAGTACCTGATCAACGGCCGCCCGATGCTGCAGTATCCGGCGCTCTACAACGGCAGCGACGCGTTTAACAACCTCAGCGGCATTCCGATCGACATCGTCGAGCGCATTGAGATCCTGCCCGGCGGCCAGTCCTCGCTGTACGGATCGGATGCCATCGCCGGTGTGGTCAACATCATCCTCAAGGAACGCATGGAAGGCGGCGTGCTCAACGTGCGCGGCGGCGCCACCACCGAAGGCGGCGGCAACAACATCCGCGTCAGCGGAGCCAAGGGCTTCAACAGCGCAGATGACCGTTTCAATGCACTGGTCAACGTCCAGTATGAAAAGAGCAATCCAATCTGGGGTTACCAGCGCGACCTGACCCGAACCAACAACCGGGTCGGTTACAGCGCGCAGGTGCCGGCCAATGATTTCCTGGTCTATCTGCCGGCGGACAACAACGCATTCGTGATGATGGATCCGACGCGCTGCGCCAGTGTCGCCGGCCAGTTCGGCGGCACCACCGTGCTCGGCACCCGCGCGGCGGGCGAATCCTGCGGCTCGGCCTACGGCGCTGGCTACCGCACGCTGAAGAACGACAAGGAAAGCAGCCAGTTCTACAGCTCGATGACCTTTGAGGTGAACGACAACTTCACCCTGTTCGCCGATGCGCTGTACAGCCTGGAAGAGGTTAAGTACACGCCGGGTTCGGGCTATACGTTCTGGGGCAGTGACCTGACGTTCGGCGCGTTCTACGACCAGGACACCGATCAGTACATGAACCTGCAGCGCGCGTTCGCACCGGAGGATATCGGGCCGAACGGCTACAAGGACATCCTCAACACTGATCGCAACAAGGCCTACCAGGTCACCTTGGGCGGACGTGGCACGTTCGGCAACTGGGACTACAGCGCCAGCTTCAGCCGCGGCGAGTACAAGCTGACCGAGCGTGGTTTCGTGCGCTGGGCCGATGACATCGACAGTTACTTCGAAAACCGCGTGCTCGGTCCGGTGCTGGGCACCACCGATGATGGCTACAACATCTACAGCCCGAACTGGGGCGCGTTCTATTCGCAGCTGCCGGCCGGCGATTTCCAGACCTTCACCGGCTACACCTACAACGAAAGCAAGACCTGGCAGAACCTGGGCCGCTTCCAGATCACCAACGGCTCGCTGTTCACCCTGCCCGGTGGCGATGCCGGTTTTGCCGTCGTCGCCGAAGCCGGCAGCGAAGGCTGGGATTACCGCCCGGACGAGCGGCTGATGGACGGCAGCGTGTGGGGCACCACGTCGGTGGCCGGCAATGGCCATCGCAGCAACTACGCGGTGACCTCCGAACTGCGCCTGCCGCTGATCGATTCGCTGACCGTCACCGGTTCCGGCCGTTATGACGCCTACAAGATCGCCGACAACACCGTCGACAAGGCCACCTACAGCGTGGGTGTCGAGTTCCGTCCGATCGAAAGCCTGCTGTTCCGCGGCAAGTACGGTACCGCCTTCCGTGCGCCCACCCTGCCCGACGCCTTCCAGGGCGAGAGCGGCTACTACGCCAACGGCGCGGTCGATTACTACCGCTGCGGCCAGCTCGGCTATGCGCCGGCCGATACCCTCGCCTGCCCCTACGGCAACGAGTCGGTATTCGGCGTGCAGGCCGGCAACACCGAACTGGAACCGATCACCGCCGATGTCTGGAATGCCGGCGTGGTGTGGGCACCGATCAACAACCTGTCGATCTCGGTGGACTACTACAACTGGAAGATCGACAACGAAGTCGACACCCTGAGCTCGGACCAGCTGCTGCGCGCGGAATACTACTGCCGCAATGGCCAGGGCAACCCGACCTCGGCCAGCTGCGAGAACGTCGCGGACTGGATCACCCGCGATGCGGCCGGCAACATCGAGCAGATCTTCACGCCCAAGCTCAACGTCGCCCGCCAGAACCTGCAGGCCCTGACGGCCAGCTTCAAGTACGTGCAGGACATCGGCCGCTTCGGCTCGCTGCAGTTCGCCAGCAATTACACCAACATCCTCAAGCGCGAGCTGCAGCCGCAGCCGGGCGACGACTACCTGGATCTGCTGCGCGACCCGTATGCGATGTGGTACTACGACGCCTACGCCAAGGTCCGTACCGATGGGTCGGTGGGCTGGGCCAAGGACCGCTGGACCACCACGCTGTACTTCAACTACATCGGCAAGACGCCGAACTACATGTCCTACCTGGGCGAGAGCTTCGGCTACGTCCATCCCTCCGGTTACAAGGCGGGCAAGTGGGGCTCGTACACCACGTACAACCTGAGCGTGAACTACCGGGCGCTGGACAACCTGACCCTCTCGCTGATGGTCAACAACGTGTTCAACAAGATGCCCGACGGCCAAGCGCACAGCTACGCCGGCAATATCGCCACGCCGTACAACAGCAGCATCTACAACCCGTACGGTCGTGCGGTGTACGTGCAGGCCAAGTACGATTTCGGCAGCAAGACCAACTAAGCCGCACCAGGGATGACACTCCCGGGCCCCGCCGCAAGGCGGGGCTTTTCCTTGGCCGTCAACGGGCCGGGCGCTGGTCCGCGATTGACCGGATCAGGCCGCTTGCCATCGGCCATGACCTTCGACACCCTTGCAGGCCGGGCCAGCGGCGTATCGTCTGGCCCACAGGCCCTTCCGGGCCATTCCTGCATGACTTTCCGGCCTGGAGGCCAATCACGTGATCGCTCGTACACCCAAACTGGTACTGCTGACCCTGGCCGTTTCGGCCGCGCTGGTCGGCTGCGGCAAGAACGAAACCCCCGCCCCGGACAGCGCCGCCTCCACCGCCGCGCCGGCGGCCCCCGCCGCCACCGAGTACAAGCTCGACGAGAGCAAGCTGCCGGCCTACAACGCCTTCCACCCGTCCGATCTGGACACCAGCATGGACGCCTGCGGTGCGTTCGGTGACTACGTCAACAGCAAGTGGCTGGCCGCCAATGAAATCCCGGCCGACCGCACCAGCTGGGGCGCCTTCACCATCCTGGACGAGCGCTCGGTCGCCGTGCAGCACCAGCTCGCCGAGCAGGTCGCGGCGGTCAAGAACCCCGTGGGCATCGAGAAGATCGTCGGCGACTTCTGGGCCACCGGCATGGACGAGGCCAAGATCAATGCCCAGGGCATCGAGCCGATCAAGGCCGACCTGACCGCCATCGACGGCCTGCAGGACAAGGACGCGATCGCCAACTACCTGCGCACCAGCGCGGCCAAGGGCGAGAACGTGCTGTTCGGCTTCGGTCCGGAAGCGGACTTCAAGAATTCCAGCATGAACCTGGCCTACGCCAGCCAGGGCGGCCTGGGCCTGCCGGATACCACCTATTACACCGACGCCAAGAACACCGACAAGCTCAAGGCCTACCAGGCCCACGTGGCCAAGGTGCTGGAACTGGCCGGCGTGGCCACGGCCGATGCTGAAAAGCAGGCCGCCGATGTGGTCAAGTTCGAAACCCGCCTGGCCAAGGCCTCCAAGTCCAGCGTCGAGCTCTCGCGCGACGTCTCGCTGTTCTACAACCCGGTCACCGTGGCCGATGCGGACAAGCTGACCCCGAACTTCAGCTGGACCGAGTTCTTCAAGGCCCAGGGCATCGCCGCGCCGGAGAAGTTCTCGCTGGCCATGCCGAGCTTCCACCAGGAAGTGAGCAAGGCGCTGGGCGACACCGATCCGTCGGTGTGGCGCGCCTACCTGCGCTTCCACACCGTGGACAGCGCCTCGCCGTACCTGGCCGATGCCTTCGTCAATGAGAACTACAGCTTCTACGGCAAGACCCTGAACGGTCAGAAGGAGCAGAAGCCGCGCTGGAAGCGCGTGCTGGGCACCATCGAAAACGATGCCGGTGATGCGTTCGGCCAGCTGTATGTCAAGGTCGCGTTCTCGCCGGAAGCCAAGGCCAAGATGGAAGAACTGGTCAAGAACCTGGCCGCCTCGCTCAAGGAGCGCATCCAGGGCCTGACCTGGATGAGCGACGAGACCAAGGCCAAGGCGATCGCCAAGTGGGAAACCTTCACCCCGAAGATCGGCTACCCGGACAAGTGGCGTGACTGGAGCGGCCTGACCACCGGTCGCGACAGCTACCTGGGCAACGTGCGCGCGGCGAACGAATTCAATTACAAGTTCGCGCTGTCCAAGATCGGCCAGCCGGTGGACAAGACCGAGTGGGGCATGACCCCGCAGACGGTCAATGCCTACTACAACCCGCTGCAGAACGAGATCGTGTTCCCGGCCGCCATCCTGCAGCCGCCGTTCTTCGATCCGAAGGCCGATGATGCGCTGAACTACGGCGGCATCGGTGCGGTGATCGGCCATGAAATGACCCACGGTTACGACGACCAGGGCAGCCGTTTCGGGCCGACCGGCAACTTCGAGAACTGGTGGACCGAGGCGGACACCAAGAACTTCAGCGGCCTGACCGGCAAGCTGATCAAGCAGTTCGACGGCTACAAGGTGGACGGCCAGCCGGTCAACGGCAAGCTGACCCTGGGCGAGAACATCGCCGACCTGGGTGGCCTGGCCACCGCCTACGACGCCCTGCAGAAGGCCTCGGCCGGCAAGGAAGACCCGAAGGTCGACGGCTTCACCCGCGACCAGCGCTTCTTCTTCAACTGGGCCACCGTGTGGCGCACCAAGTACACCCCGGAGAACATGAAGGTCCGTCTGGCGACCGACCCGCATGCCCCGGCGCAGTTCCGTGCGATGGGTGCCCCGTCCAACCTGCCGACCTTCGCCGCTGCGTTCCAGTGCAAGGCCGGTTCGCCGATGGTGCGCGCCGGCGACCAGCAGGTCGTGATCTGGTAAGCCATCACGCCGACGCGTGAGGTGATGCATGCAAAGGCCCGGAATCTTCCGGGCCTT
Source organism: Stenotrophomonas maltophilia (assembly GCA_002363385.1). Taxonomy (GTDB): domain Bacteria; phylum Pseudomonadota; class Gammaproteobacteria; order Xanthomonadales; family Xanthomonadaceae; genus Stenotrophomonas; species Stenotrophomonas maltophilia_AN. The sequence goes on along the minus strand of DEVL01000003.1, from coordinate 1,162,001 downwards.
TGCTTTTGGGGCGGCCGCTGCCCATCACGCTCGTTTCGCTTTGCTTGGTACACTCGCGCGATCCCAATTCCGCTGGATTCGCTTTACATGTCCAACCTCCGTCCGCTTGCCATCGCCCTGGGCATCAGCCTGGTCACCCTGGTCGCTGCTCCCGATGCGCACGCCGCGCCGAAGAAGAAGGCCGCCGCCCGTGCGCCGGCTGTCAGCGCGCAGTGCAGCGACTTCTACGAAACCACCAATGCCACCTGGTTGAAGGCCAACCCGGTGCCGCAGACCGGCGCCACCACCGCGCTCGGCCAGCTGGCCGAGCGCACCCGCCAGCAGCAGCGCGAGCTGCTGGATGGCGCGATGACGGCGCCGCAGGGCAACGTGCAGAAGCTGCTGGGCGACTTCTGGGCCAGTGGCCTGGACGAGGCCGCGGTGGAAGCCGACGGGTCCAACCCGATCGCCCCGCTGCTGACCCGCATCAACGCGATCAAGAAGGCCAAGGACGTGCCGGCCTCGATCGCTGCGCTGCACCAGGTCGGCATCCCGGTGGCCTTCAACTTCGCCCCGGACGTGGACCTGAAGGCGCTGGACCGCCACATCGGCTACTTCATGCAGGGCGGCATGGGCCTGCCGGACCCGGCGTTCTACACCCGTACCGACGCCGACACCGTCGCGCTGATGGGTCGCTACCGCAACTACGTCAAGCAGGTGCTGGCGCTGACCGGCACCCCGGCCGACAAGCTCGATGCCGAGTCGCAGTCGGTGATCGCCCTGGAAACCGAACTGGCGCGCAATGCGCAGTCGCTGGCGGGCATCAACAACCCGTTCAACAACTACGCACCGATCTCCACCAAGGAGCTCAACAGCCGCTACCGCAACCTGCAGCTGGAGGCCTTCCTGAAGGCGCAGGGCGTCAACGACGACCTGGTCTCGCTGTCCGATCCGGCACTGTTCAAGCAGCTCGATGGCATGGTCACCCGGCTCAAGCCGGAACAGTGGAAGGTCTATCTGCGCTGGCGCGTGGGTGATGCGATGGCCCCGTACCTGTCCAAGGCCTACCGCGATGCCGAATTCGAATTCCGCGGCCGTGTGATCCGTGGCCAGACCCTGCCGCCGGCGCGCTGGGAGCAGGTGCTGGACGCGATCAACGTCGCTGCCGGCCCGATGGTGGGTCGCGAGTACGCGGCCAAGCACCTGTCGGCCGATGACCGTCGCAAGGCGGCGCTGGTGGTGGACAAGATCCGCGAAGTGCAGATCGATGCGGTCAAGCGCAGCGCCTGGATGAGCGATGAGGCCAAGACCGAAGCACAGGCCAAGCTGGCCGCGCTGAAGATCGAGATCGGCACTCCGCTGCGCGATCTGGACTACACCGTGCAGCCGATGGGCCGCGGCAGCTTCGGCGGCAACATGCTGATCGCCTCCACTTGGCGCCACCGCGAAGAAATGAAGCGCATCGGCAAGGGCAACGCCGACCGTCGTTGGGACGTGCTGCCGCAGCAGCCGGCACTGGCGTATGACATCGCGCAGAACCGCCTGATCGTCACCGCCGCCGTGCTGCAGAGTCCGGTGTTCAACGCCAAGGGCGATACCGCCGAGCTGTTTGGCAGCTACGGTGCGCTGGTCGCCCATGAGCTGACCCGTGCAATCGATGCCAAGGGCGCGCTGGTCGATGCCAAGGGCGAACTGCGCAGCTGGTGGACCCCGGCCGACAAGACCGCCTGGACCCTGTTCGGCAACCGCGTCGCCGCCCAGTACAGCGGCTACGACTACCCGGGCGTGAAGGGTGCCAAGGTCAACGGCGAACTCACCCGCGAAGAGAACCTGGCCGACCTGGCTGGCCTGGAACTGGCGTGGGAGGCTTACAAGGCCGTAGAACCGGCCGCCAAGCCGGCCGCGCAGCAGGGCTTCTTCCGCGGCTGGGCGAGCCTGTGGCCGCAGCAGCTGTCGCCGAACGTCGCCGCCCAGCGCCTGACCTCGGACATCCTGGCCCCGGGCCGCTGGCGCACCAACGGCCCGCTGTCCAACCTGCCGGCCTTCGGTGCCACCTTCACCTGCAAGCCCGGCCAGCCGATGCAGCGCGTGGACAACGACCAGATCAAGGTCTGGCGCTGAGCCTGGCTATGTAGCAAACGAAAAGGGCGCCCACTGGGCGCCCTTTTCATTTAACGGGGACGGAGGTGGTTATTAACTACCTCCGTCCCTGTTATTTGCTTCACTTGATGCTGCGCAGGTGATTGGGTCGCTTTGGCGGGCCCGGCGGGCGGCGGTTGTTGAACGGCGGTTGGCCGCGCCAGTAGCGGATCAGCAGCCAGCCGAACAGCATGCCGCCCAGATGCGCGAAGTGAGCCACGCCCGGCTGCCAGCCGGTGGCGCCCAGCATCAGCTCCATCGCACCGAACACGATCACGAAGGTGCGAGCCTTCATCGGGATTGGCGGGAACAGCAGCATCACCCGCTGGTTGGGGAAGAGCATGCCGTACGCGAGCAGCAGGCCGAACACGCCGCCGGATGCCCCCAGCACCGTGGCCGGATCGGCCAGCATCAGCCCGACCAGCAGCTGGCACAGGCCGGCACCGGCGACGCACACCAGGTAATAGATCAGGAAGCGCTTCTCACCCCAGGTCTGTTCCAGCGGCGCGCCGAACATGAAAAGCGCGAGCATGTTGAAGAACAGATGGCCGAAGCTGCCATGCAGGAAGCCATAGGTCAGCAGTTGCCAGGGCTGGAAGTTGCCGCCCGGCGAGAACGGATCGAAGCCGCCGCCCAACGGCTGCAGCATGAAAGGCTCGAAGGTGCCGTTGCCGAGCAGGAACGGCTGCTGCAGCAGGAACAGCACGGCGTTGGCGATCAACAACGCTTTGGTGACAGTAGGCAGTCGCGGAAACATGGGGGCATCCTTTGGAACTGCGCCCATCATAGCCGCAGCGCCCGGCCGCAATCTGCGTGGCGGCGCCCGCGTTCAACCGACAGGCAGCGTCAGCCCGGTCCCCACAGAGCGGCATCCAGATCGTTGGCGCCGGCTACCGGCATGCCCTTCACCCGCCCCCGCTCGATCACCACGCCCTCGGCGCGCAGCCGCTGGCTCTGTTCCTTCCATCCCGCCGAGCCTTCGGGCATCGCAATGCGCCCGTCCGAGCGCAGCACGCGGTGCCACGGCAGCTCAGGATCGTCATTCATGCCAAGCACGCGTGCGGTCAGCCGCGCCCTGCCCGGCAGCCCCGCCTTGGCGGCGACCTGGCCGTAGCCCATGACCTGCCCACGCGGAATCGCACGGATCACCGCCAGAATCCGTGCACGCGCCTGCGCCGCCGGGTCATCGCCCACGGCGGCCGCGTTCACGCGCGCACCCGGCTGACCAGCAGCACGCCGAGCAGGACCAGGGCCGTGCCGAGTATCTGCCACGGCCCCATGGGTTCGTCGAGCAGCCATAGACTCATCACGATGGTGGAGACCGGACCGAGCATACCCACCTGGGCGGCCAGCGAGGAGCCGATCCGCTTGACCGCCAGCATGATCGCCATCACCGGCAGCACCGTGCAGACCGTGGCGTTGATCAGCGACAGCCAGTACACCGGCGTGGGCGCCTGGCCCAGCGCGGACATCGGGTGCAGCACCGCGAAGTGCAGCACGCACAGGACGCAGGCCACGCAGCTGGCATAGGCGGTCAGCCGGATCGCGCCGATCCGGGCCACCACCTGGCCACTGCCGAACAGATACAGCGCATAGCTCAGCGCACTGGCGAACACCAATGCACTGCCCAGCACGATGCGCCCGCCTTCCAGCTGCAGGTCATGGCCGAAGGCCAGCAGTACGCCCAGATAACTGAGCACCAGCGCCGCCACCTGCCAGCGACCGGGGCGCTTTTTCAGCAGGACCAGGCTGATCAGCAGCACCAGCGTCGGGTTCAAGTACAGAATCAGACGTTCCAGGGTGACGCTGATGTATTGCAGGCCCTGGAAGTCCAGCAGGCTGGACAGGTAGTACCCGGTGAAGCCCAGCCACACCACGCGCCCGCGGTCGCCCCATGACAATGCCGGCGCGCGCCGCGCCGACCATACCGCCAACACCGCGAACAGCGGGAACGCCATCAGCATCCGCAGCGCCAGCAGCGTGGTGGCATCCACCCCATGCCGATACGCGAGTTTGACGATGACCGCCTTGCCCGAGGCCGCGATCGCGCCAATCGCGGCCAGTGCGATGCCGCCGGCGGCGATACGGCTGGAGGACGTGGGCAGCGAGGAGGCGGGAGAGGACATCAGGACGGCGGACAGCCGCGCAGGGCGGCTGGGAAGTAGGTGGGGCGGCCATTGTCGCATGCGTGGCGGCACTACCGGATCCCTGCTGCGGCTTCGGCAGCTGCACGCCGCCGATGCGCGTTCAGCGCATCAGTACGACTTCTTCTGCGGAGGTCGGATGGATCGCCACGGTGTCGTCGAACTGGGCCTTGGTCACGCCCATCTTCACTGCCAGTGCAAACCCCTGCAGGATTTCATCGGCAGACTCGCCCAGCAGGTGGACACCGACCACACGCTCCTCCTCGCCCACGCAGACCAGCTTGAATAGGCTGCGCTGGGTGCCATCGGCCAAGGCCTGCAGCATCGGGCGGAAGTTGCTGCGGTACACGCGGACGTCGCCGTACTTCGCGCAGGCCTCTTCTTCGCTCAAGCCCACCGCACCGAGCGCCGGGTGTGAAAACACCACGCTGGCCACGTTTTCATAGTCCATCTTCGCCTGCGGCTGGCCACCGAACAGGCGGTCCATCAGCTTGCGCGCCGCAGCGATCGCCACCGGGGTGAGGCCAACCTTGCCGGCAATGTCGCCCACTGCGTGCACGCTGGGTACCGCGGTGGTCTGCCACTGGTCGACCTCGACCTCGCCCTTGTCACCGATCACCACGCCGAGCGCTTCCAACCCCAGATCGGCACTGTTGCCGCGTCGCCCGGTGGCAAAGAACACTGCATCGAAATGACCGTCGGCCGGGCCATCATGACCGAACGCGACCACGGCATCGCCATCACGCTGCAGCTCGCGCAGGCGATAGCCAAAATGGACCTGCACACCCTGGTGCCGCAGATTCTCGGCGAGCTGTTCGGTGAGTTCTGCATCGAAGCGCTCCAGCAGCCGTTCACCGCGCACCAGCAGCGTCACGCGGCTGCCCAGCGCCTGCAGCAGCCCGGCCAGTTCCACCGCGATGTAACCACCGCCCACGATCGCGACCCGTTCGGGCGCGCCGCAGAGGTTGAAGAAGTCATCGGACACCAGTCCCAGTTCGGCGCCGGGAATCTCCGGCCGCTGCGGATACGCACCGGTCGCGAGCAGGATGTGCGCCGCACTGATGCGAACGCCATCACTGCACTCCACGGTGTGCGCATCCACCAGCCGGCCACGGCGCGGTACACGCACCACCTTGTTCTCATTGAGTCGCTTGAGATAGCTGGCATGGATGTTGGCGATATAGGCCTGCCGATGCACTACCAGTTCTTTCCAGTCCAGCGAAGGGCGCACCGGCACATCGAAGCCCATTGCGGCGGCCAGGCCGATCCGGCCGGAGAGATCGGCCGCCAGCCACATCGCCTTTTTCGGCACGCAGCCGACATTGACGCAGGTGCCGCCCAGTTCGCCCGGCTCCAGCATCGCCACGCGCTGGCCGTGCTGCGCCGCGCGGAAGGCTGCCGCCAGCCCGCCGGAACCACCGCCCAGCACGATCAGGTCATAGTCGTATTGCGTCGTCATTGGTATCGCTCAACTCGGTAAGGGGCAGGATCGATCGCCTGCGTGCGGCCGGGGATCCGGTCTGCCGTCCACTGGCCGGTGCCGACGCGCATGCGCGTCCCGAGCATGCCATGGCCGGCCGCGATCCAGACGTGAGGGTGCCGCGTGGCGCCTACGGATTCAGGCCCGACGCAGCGGCGGCCACTGCAGATAGGTCATTGCACGCCAGAACCACTCCAGTGGCCCGAAGCGGAAGTAGTGCAGCCATACATGGCTGATCGCCACCTGCAGCGCGAACAGCGACAGCGCAAACGGAATCTGCCACAGGCGCGGCAGTGTTTCGAACGCGCCAAGTCCGTATCCATAGAACACCCACGTGCAGACCAGCGACTGGCCGATGTAATGGGTCAGCGCCATCCGCCCCATCGGGGCCAGCACCTGCAGGCGCGCACGCCAGCGCACGATCCAGGCCAGATAGCCCAGGCACATCAGCAACCCGGCCAGTGCACTGACCGCGTACGCCACGCCGCTGCCCAGATTCAACGTGCCGGGCGCCTGGTAGGGGTGCCAGATCGCACTGCCCAGCATCAGCAGCAGGCCGGCCGGCAACGCGATCCAGCGCAGCCGTGCATACAGCCGCGCGAAACGGTCCGGCTCGGCCAGGGCGCCGCTGCGCGCGAACCAGCTGCCGATCAGGAACATGCCCAGCACTTCCGGGCCGATCACGAAGATGCCTGACAACATCGCGCCGAGATCCCGCACGCGCTGTCCGACCGCCTGTACCCAGCTGCCGTGCGCGTACGCTTGGCGCTGCAGTTCGATGGTCCGCTGGGCCTGCGCGATGGCCTCGCGCAGGGGTTCCTGCGCATGCTCCATGCTGGCCATCCAGCTCATCAACGCGCCCAGCAGCAGCACCAGGGCCGCCGCGCCCAGGTAACTGATCGCGCCCATCGCGGGCAGCCAGCTGCGCGGCGCCTCGCGACAGGCAAGCAACAGCATCGAGATCAAGGCGTAGATCACCAGGATGTCGCCGGACCACACCAGCAGCGCATGGCACAGACCGATCAGCAGCAGCGCGGCGCTGCGGCGCAGATAGAACGGCACGAATGCGCGGCCGGCCGATTCTGCGCGCTGCGCCATGACCGAGAACCCCGCGCCGAACAGCAGCGAGAACAGGGTGAAAAACTTGCCTTGAACCAGCACGTAGATGGCCGCGTCGGCCCAGTAATCCGCGCCCTGCCAGTGCGGATCGATGCCGGTGAAGGACAGGTCCAGCGGACCGCTGAAGGCCTCCATGTTCATCAGCAGGATGCCCAGCAGCGCAAACCCGCGCAGGATGTCGATGACGGCGATGCGCTCGTGGGCGCCTACCGGCTGCAAAGGAGAAGAAGCTGCGTTCACAGGCAATCCGCTGACCAGGTCCGCCATTATGCCGTGCGCGTGGAAGCCTGCCGCAGAAACGAAAACGGCCCGCCGAAGCGGGCCGTTGGATCAACGCGAGGTTGCAGCACTCAGTGCTGGTGGCCGCCATCGCCGTGCACGTGGCCGTGCTCGATCTCTTCCTTGCTGGCTTCGCGCACGTCGACGATCTCGACGTTGAAATGCAGGTCCTTGCCAGCCATCGGGTGGTTCAGATCGACATCGACCACGCTCATGCCGACCTTCTCGACGGTGACCGCGCGCGGGCCGAAGTTGGTCTGCAGCACGACCTGCTGGCCCGGAACCAGCTTGCTGGTGCCGAAGTGCTTCTTGGGCACGCGCTGGGTCAGGCCTTCGCGGCGCTCGCCGTAGGCGTCGGTCGCCTTGACGTCCACTTCGAAGGTGGCGCCGGCTTCCTTGTCCATCATGGCGTTTTCCAGGCCCGGGATGATGTTGCCGTGGCCGATCAGGATCGCCAGCGGATCACGGTCCCTGGAGCTCTCGATCGGCTCCTGGCCCTGCTCGGCGACGGTGTAATGGAAACGGACGACGCGGTCTTTTTCGATCTTCATGCGCAACTCTGGTCTGGAGACTGCCGAGGGCAGACGGGTGAGGCGGGTTGTGGCCTGCCGGATACGCCGCCATCATGACGGCCTTCTAAGGTCGCGCATTATCCGGACAACATGCACATGACGCCAGTTTCGCGCCTGACCCGCCTGCCCGGCCACCTGGCCCTGCTGGCGATCATCGCCCTGCTGAGCGCCTGTGGCGGCGGCAAGACCACCCGCCCGGCCCCGCCACCCGCCTCCACCCAGGTCTGGCCCAGCGTGAGCCCGAACGACCCGCAGGCCGCCAACGCGGTGCTGATGCGTGCTATCGGCCTGGTCGGCACGCCCTACCGCTACGGTGGCAACACACCCGAATCCGGTTTCGACTGCAGCGGCCTGGTCGCCTACGTGTACCGCGAGATGCTGGATCTGCGCCTGCCCCGCACCTCACGCGATCTGGCCGCCGTGCAGGGACCGAAGATCGAGCCCAAGCGCCTGGCGCCCGGCGACCTGGTGTTTTTCGGCAACAAGGGCAACGTCTTCCACGTGGGCATCTATGTGGGCGAAGGCCGCTTCGTGCACGCCCCCAGCACCGGCGGCACGGTCCGGCTGGACTCATTGGGCGGACCGTACTGGAAAGACCACTACACCGGGGCGAAACGCGTCCTTAACTAAGCTGAACAGGGGTAAGGGACAAATTTGTGATGCACATCACACAGTTGTAAACGAAAAATTAACGGAATTTGTACCTAATCACCGCGCTTACACGGCATCATCACCCATCGTTTTTATTCAGTGACCGCCGCGTGACGACAGACGACCTGAGTTGCAAAGGCCAGACCGCCGCCCTTCGGCGTCGCGCCCGACCCGCCTTCATCGCCGCAGCGCTCTGCCTGGCCAGCCTCCCGGCATGGGCCCAGTCCGTACCGACGACGGGCCCCGAGGTCGCTGCAACCCCCGTCACCGTCGCATCCGAGTCACCCGCGCCGGCCAAGCCCAAGGCTGATGCGCCGGCCCGCAGCAAGGCCGATGCCGCTGCCAGCGCCACCCTCGCCGCCCTGCTTCCGCACCTGGCGGCCAATGACACCATTCCCCTCATGGACCGCTCGGCGATGTTCGCCGGTGATCTGAGCCGCCTGCTCGCCAATTACGATGCCAGCACCGGTGCCATTACCGTGGCCGGCGACGCCGCCGAGAACGGCAAGGTCCAGTCCCTGCTGCGCCGTGCGATGACCCTGCTCGGCACCCCGTACCGCTGGGGCGGCACCTCGCCGGACAGCGGTTTCGACTGCAGTGGCCTGGTCGGCTATGTGTTCCGGACTGCGCTGGGCGTCGAGCTGCCGCGCGTGTCGCGCGAGATGGCCCATGACGGCGCCGCCGAGCTGATCAATGATCGCAACGCCCTGGCCGCTGGCGATCTGGTGTTCTTCGGCCGCAAGGGCCGGGTGGACCATGTCGGCATCTACGTCGGTGAAGGCCGCTTCCTGCATGCCCCGAGCACCGGCAAGGACGTCCGCGTGGACAGCCTGGTCAGCGGGTACTGGGGCGGCAAGTTCATGCAGGCCCGCCGCGTCGATCTCTGACGCGCCCTGCTGAACCCACAGATCGAAGGCCGCTGCCCTGCAGCGGCCTTTTTCTTTGGGCCGCCCGGCGATGGCCGCTGCCCGGCCCAACCCGCGTTCCTTTCTCTGTCACCGCCGTTTTTCCGGCGGGCGACGCGCCCAGCGCACCCGCGCCGTGGCGGGGGAAGGACCCGGACGTGGGGCGGCACGTGCGCGGCAACCGATCAGGCAGCAGACACCGCCCGAGCTTCTCGTCGACAAGGTGACGCATGGCGGCTGTCCCCGATTTTCCTGCCCGGTGTGTGATCTGGTTTGGGCAACCTCACCCGCTTGAACGGGCCACCTTGGCTGCGGCCGGCTGGCAGGTGCGGGGCGTGGCCCCGGAACAATGCGCGGGCATCGGCATGCGCGGCAGCGACCAGGTCGTGGGCCTGCTGGACCTGCGCACCGTGGTCCCGGCCAACCTGGCCCATCTGCAGCAGTTGCTGGTGGACCATCGTCATATGCGCCTGCTGGCCTTGCTGCCCGCTGCCCCACTTCGCCCCTCGCCGGTGCTCGATGCACTGCTCACCGCGTGCGTGGACACCTACACCGCCCCGATCGACCTGCCCCGCGTCGTCCAGCGGCTGCAGCAGCTCGCCGGCGCCGAACCCCTGCCCGCCACCCACGGCCCGCAGTCCCTGATCGGCGACAGCGCCGTCCTGCAGGTGACCCGTGCGGCGATCCGCAAGTACGCACCGGTGGATCTGCCGGTGCTGATCACCGGCGAAACCGGCACCGGCAAGGAACTGGCCGCCCAGGCCCTGCATGCACTGTCCGCGCGCCATGCGCGTCCATTCCTGGCGGTGAACTGCGGCGCGATCCCGGCAGCGCTGGTCCAGTCCGAACTGTTCGGTCATGAGCGCGGCGCCTTCACCGGTGCGGCCACCCGTCGCCTGGGCCTGTTCGAATCGGCCAGTGGCGGCACCGTCTTCCTGGACGAGATCGGCGATCTGCCGCTGGACGCGCAGACCAATCTGCTGCGCGTACTGCAGGAAGGCACGGTGGAACGGGTCGGCAGCAACCGGCCGCTGGAGGTGGATGTGCGCGTGCTCGCCGCCACCCACGTGGATCTGGAGAAAGCGGTCGAGCAGGGTCACTTCCGTCGCGACCTCTTCTATCGCCTCAACGTACTGCGGCTGCCACTGCCACCACTGCGCGAGCGCGGCAGCGACATCGCGCTGCTGGCGCACCACTTCCTCGCCAGCTTCCGGCACCGCCATGTCACCCGTGCGCGCGGATTTACCGCCGATGCGGTCCAGGCACTGGAGCGGTTTGGCTGGCCGGGCAATGTGCGCGAGCTGCTCAACCGCGTGCAGCGCGCGGCGATCGTCAGCGATGCCGAGCTGATCACCGCGGCGGATCTGGAGCTGACCCAACCACTGCAGGCGACGGTCGATCGTGGCCTGCAGGGTGCAAAGCAGGTGGCCGAACGCGAGACGCTGCTGCATGCGCTGCGTCAGGCCGATTTCAACATCACCGCCTGCGCGCGCCACATGCAGGTCTCCCGGGTGACCGTCTATCGGCTCTGCCGCAAGCACCAACTGGCACTACCCGAACTGCGCTGACCCGCAGACCCACAGACCCGCAGACCATCGCATCGAACCCGTGCACTGCGCGACCCTACCGTCGGCTTACAAGCTGTACGGCACCTTGAAGGCCAAGGTGAAGTCCGGTGCGTCCGGCGTCAGGCCGATGCCCAGCAGGCTGACCAGCGTGGTCTTCTGGTTCAGGGCATAGGTGATGCCCAGGTTGAGCGTGGCGGCATTGGCATCGCTGCCGATCACCTTCAGCCACTGGCCATTCTTGTAGCGCGTGGACGCGCGCGCGCTCAGCTTGTCGCTGAAGGAGATGCTCAGGCTGGTGCGCTCGTTGAAGGCGAACGCCACGCCGGCACCGAAGTAGTACGACCCGCCCAGCTTCACATCTCCCGGGTTGGTGGTGTCCGGGTTGGCGTCGATGTCATCGAAGCTGCGCGGGAAGGAATGGATGTAGCCGATGTTGGCGAACAGGATCGCAGGGTCGGCGGTCTTCACCGCCGACAGGCCGACGTTGGCCTGCCAGACGCCATTGCCGGTGGGCTGCTGTTCGGGCACCGCGAAACGGATGAAGTCATCGTCATCGCGTTCGAGCACCTTCCAGTCCAGCCCATACGGCGCACGCCCGGTCGGCGCGGTGGCGCCCACGGTCAGCACGGTTTCCGGCAGCCGCCCACGCTCGGCGAACAGCCGGTAGTTGGCGCTCACGCCAACGTCGCCGATGCCATTGCCGGTCGTTTCCTCCTGCGCGATGGCCGCGGCAGAACCGCCGGCACCGCCCTTCTGGAACACAGTCTTGCGGGCCAGATAGGGCACATCCAGGTTCAAGGTCAAGCGCGGGCTGACACCCCAGCGCGCGGCCAGGTTGTAGGTCAGCGTGTCCGACTCGACATTCTCGATGGCGATGTTGCCCAGGAAGATCGCGTCCAGCGCCAGGAAGCCGTTGAGGCTGAGCTGCTTGCGGTCATAGCGCGCGTAGGACAGGCTGTTTTCGATCGTGAAGCGGCGGCTGAACAGCGCGGCCTGCTGCTGTTTGACGTCATCCACGCTGCGCCGCGATTCCTGTTTGGCCTGCTGCGCTTCGGCCGCCGAACTGGCGTAACCGTCGGCGCTGGGCGGCGCTACGGGCGTGCCAGCCGGCAAGGCCTGTTGAGGGGGAGCAGCACCGGCGACCGGCGCGGTCTTGCCGGTCAGTCTTGCCTGCATCGCCTGCACCTGCATGTCCAGCTCGCGCAGACGTCGCACTTCCTGCGCGTAGTTGGCCTTGAGGCTTTCCAGCTGCGCCATCAGTGCCCTGACATCGGCCTCGTCATTGGGCGCAGGCTGTTGCGCCTGTGCCTGGGCGGACGCAGCCGCCATGAGTGCCAGCGCCGCCAGCGCCAGCGGTGTTGCGCGGATCATCGTGTGCATTGCCTTGGCCCACTGTTGTGTTGACGCTCCCCCTGCCGGGCCGATGGATCACTGGCCCGGCCCCATGCCTACGCCGCGAACCAGCGTCATCGCCTGCGCCACGTTCTGATTGAGCGGAACGTTGTTGGCCAGCGACTGCCTCACCAGGTCGATCTGCAGCCGATTGGTGACCGACTGTCCATCACTGCCCAGCGCGATGCTCTGGCCGACGCTGCCGTTGCGGATCCATTGCTGGACCGCACCGACACCCTCGATCTGCAACTGCACCTTGGCCGTGTTGCCTTCCAGCTGGGCGAGCGCACTGACACCGCCCTGCTGCACGCTGGCCAGGTTCACGCTTTCGCCGGTGGGCGTGGGTGCCACGCCATCGCGCACGGTCAGCTGGGTGGCGTTGCTGGCGAGGTTGGCGTCGCCGGCCACCTGGATGCTCTGGCTGAGGCCGGCCACGTTCTGCAGGCCACTGGCGTCCACGCTGCGCCCCGGCGTCACCGGCAGCGGCGCATCGGCGGCGGTCACGCTCACGCTCGGTGCGAAGCTGATTTTCGGTGTGCTGCCGCCGTGGCTGAAATCCATGCCCAGCTTCAGCGCGCTCTGTGCGGACTGCCCGCCGGCGGTCTGCCATTGCGAAACCATGGTGACGCCGAACCACGCCACGGTGTTGCCACCGACGGTGTAACGCCCCCGCATGAGATTCAATTCCGGGTCGGGGATTTCGCTCAATCCCTTGCCGGGCCGGCTGTCGTCGGCGTGTGCCGGCGCGATGCCCAGCAGGGCAAGCAGCACGATGCCGGGCGTCCAGGTTGCGATGTTCATGGTGCCTCCTTAAAACAGATCGGCATGGGTGAATCCGAAATCGACCAGTTCCGCATCGGTGATCGGTCCCTGCCTGGCATACAGCGAACGGGCACTCGGCCGTTCGCCGGGCTGCAGCAGTGCCGTGTTGCGATCGAAGTCACTGCCGATCACGACAAACACGGCGCGCGACGGCCACGCCTGGAGAAATTCGCTGACGGGAATGCTGCGGTTTCCCAGGATCGGGTCGGCCACATCCACCACATCGCCACGGACCTGCTTGAGTACCACGAAATGGCGGAAGCCCCGCACATCCATCAGCACCAGCCCGGGCACGCGCAGTGAGCGCAGGCGCTCTTCGTTGACGCGGTAGCCGCGTCCGCGCATGCCCATCGATTCGACGTAACGCTTGATGTCCAGCAGCGAGAAACCGCGCTGGTGGACCAGTTGTGGATCCGAGACCCCCATCATCCCTTCGATCACGGTGCTCTCATCCGCCTCCAGGTGGTAGGCGTAACGCAGGATCGTGGCAAGGGCAGCTGCGCCACAGCTGTAATCGGTGTGTTGCCGTACCACGTTGCGGAAGCGCCGTTCCTGCATGCTTTCCACGCGCTGGGTGAGCACCGCCCCATTGGGCAGTACGCCACTGAAGCCGACGTCGCCGGCGCGTACGCTGCCCATCGGCATCATCAGCATCGACAGTGTCCACACCAGCATCCACGTGCGCATACGACTGGACATGCAGTACTCCGGCTCAGGAAGGAGCCCCTGCCCCAAGGGGGAGAAGGGACAGGGGCTCCCGGGGAGCCCGGTCATTGGCGGATGACCGGGTTTGTTGCGCTCAACGCGTACTGCTTGCGAAAACGGACAGACTTACTGTTCCGGACCGCCGCCACCGCCGCCGGTGGAGGGCTGCGCAACCGCCAGGGCCAGACTGTTGGCCTGCAGGTTGCCGGTACCGGAGGCCACGTTCACCCCGATGTTGCCGGAGGCGCCGGAGAACGCACTGCCGGACAATGCCGCGGTGTTGGTGGCATCCACGTTCACCCAACGGGTGGTGGAGACGGTGCCGCTCAGGCTCGCGTAGAGGTCGGCCACGCCCAGTTCAACGAACTGGCTGGTGCCGCGCTCTTCGGTGTCGAACGCAATGCCGCCCACGCCCGGACGATTCGGGTTGGCGGTGGCATTCTGGATATCGCTATCCATGTCGATATGACCGGTTTCGCTGCCGCTCGGGTGATCCAGCGCGCCACTCCAGGTATCCAGGTAGTAGTTGTCCTTCTGGTAGGCACTCCCCGAACCGCTGTAACGGCCCGCACCCACGGCCAACGTGCCGCCGGCGACGCGGCCACTCAGGCTCACGTCCACGGTGTCGGTCATCGACTGCAGGTAGCCGGCGTTGCTGACGGTGTTGCCGGAGGACACCTGGTTGGAGCTGATGCTCGAGGTCGCATAGGCGCTGGTGGCGACCGAGGCGGCGAGCGCGTTCTTCTGCTCGTTGTTGTTGCCCGAGGCGACGTTGGCGCCGATGTTGCCGGACGCACCGCTGAAGGCATTGCCACCCAGGCCCGCGGCGTTGGTCACGCCCGAGTTGAGGGTGGTGTTGCCACCGCCGTACTGGTTGACGAAGACTTCCGCATCGGCCATGCCGAAGCTGAAGGACGCATCGGCCGCGGACAGCGACGCGGCGTTGTCCTGCGCGTTGTTGTCACCGGCGGCGACGTTGAAGCCCAGGTTGCCGGAGGCATCGGCACCGACGTCGTCGGCGATCGAGGCACTGTTGGTCACCAAGGTATTGCCGGCCAGATTGTTGGTGACGGACTGGCGGTTGTCGATGACGGCGATGGCGGCTGAATCGATGTCGATCGAACCGGTGATTTCCGGATCACCCGAGAAGCTGATGTCCGAGCTCAGGCGCAGGTCTTTTTCGATGTTCACGTCAACGCCATGATTGTTCTTTTCCTGGCGTTCGTCGGCCTGGATGTTGCTGGTCTTGTTGACGTTCTCGGTGACGTTGCGGTTGCTGGTCACGTTGCGGTTGCTGGTGACGTTGGTGTTGCTCGTCACGTTGTCGTTGATGGTGGTGTTGGTGGTGCTGTTGTTGTTGCGGGTGTTGTTCCAGGTCCGGTTCCAGGTGCGCGAATCGGTATCGGTGTTGGTGGTGGTATTGGTTTCGGTGTTGGTATCGGTATTGGTGTTGGTGCGCGTTTCAGCCACGTTGTGCAGGTGGTTGATGTTGGCGCTCTGGTTCTGGTTGTCGCGGTCATTGCCCCAGCCATTGGCGCCGGCGGAGGCGGATGCAGCGGCGACGGCGATGGCCAGTACGGTCCGTTTCATGTTGGTGTTCATGGTGCCCTCTCTCTCATCACAGACAATCGGGTGGATGTGACTACTCACGGGGTGGACTGCACCGAAATGCTCAGTTGGTTTGCGGTGGCGTTGCCGGATCCCGCGATCTGATTGAGTTGCAGGACGCCGTCGAATCCCTGCAGTGCGGAGGCCTCGACCGCCACCCTGCGAGTTCCGGCCGACCGACCGCTGTTGACGGCCCCCTGCCCCCCTGCTGACGCGAGTGCGCCCGACGCAGCCAAAGCCTCGTCGTTCGTTTCGCGTATGCCCTGTTGCGCCAGCGTGGCGGTCACGACGTTGAGCGTCGCGTTGCCGTTGCCGCTGGCCTGGTTGATCGATGCCACGCCTCGGGCGCCGTTGAGTGCCTGGCCGCCGAGCGTGGCGCTGGCGTCCATGGCGGTATCGCTGAGGCTGAGGTTGTTGGACTGCTGCTGGCGCGCATTCACATTGATGTGGGCGTTGCGGCCGTTGGCGATGCCCATCAGGTTGGCCTGCTGGTTGAGATCACCGGCAGCCATGTTGACGGTGATGGCGCCATCGGCGCCAGCCAGGGTGCGGCCGTCGATGCGGCTCTGATTGAGGTAGGAGAGCATCGCCGCATAGTCGCTGCTCTGCTGGGCGTGCGCGCCCAGTGGTGCGAGCAGCAGGCTGGTGAGCACCATGTTGCGCAGGGCGATGTTCATTTGCCGGGCCCACCTGCAGGCTGCCCGAGCGGGAACTGCGCGAGTGCGCCGCGCACCTGGTCGCCGATGCCGCGGGTGGCATTGCCGACCGCGCCCATGGGGCCCCCGATGGTGTTGCTGAGCTGCCCGCTGGAGAGCATGCCGCTGTCGGTGACCTTGCCGAGGGTGCCGTTGACGGTATGGCCGGTGACACGCTCGATGGTGGTGGCGCTGCGCGGGATGCCGGCACCGGTGTTGGAACCGAGCGAGGCGTAGTCGTCGTCGCTGAGTTCATCCATGCCGGTGGAGGTACCGAGGGCCTGGCCGACTTCGCGCTTCGGCGACGGATCGGCGATCAGCGCCATGCCGGGCGGTGCCGGGCGGTAGGCAGGCCGCGCGGAGACATCGCGCAGCAGCACCATTTCGCCTGGCTGCGGCTTGACGCCCTGGCGTGCGCCGGAGGCGTTGGCGGCCGCCGGCACGATGAGTGCAACGGCGAGCAGCCAGAGTGTGGTGTGTCGTGTGCGGTGTGCGGCAACGCTGTCCATGGCGACCTCCGATTACATGCGGAGGGGTGGAGCAGCATTCGTGCCAAGTTCCGGATGCCCGTGTTTGCTGGGCTTTCGTGCGGTTGGGGTTAATCGCACGCAACATTGCTGTTACAGCGAAGTTAGCGGTTGGGTGGATGAATAGGTTGGGCGGTGGATGAGGTTACGCTGAGAGGCAGGCGTGGTGCGGGTGTATCACAGGTGTTACACCGGGTGATACACGCGGTTACGGTGCGGGTTCAGGATGGTTTGCTGACGAGCGTATCGCTTCACTATTTACTGGCGGAGGCGGCGGGTGCGCCGAGCGATGGGCCACGCCACTGGCGCCTCACGGCAAGCACCGGTTTGCAGGTACACCTACCACCGCGCACGAGCCCCGAAGCGGCCGGCAGGCTCCTGGGCAAAATCAAGGAGGAGGCCGTCGCCGCCAGGCGGCGGCCGGGGGACATTTGCCGAGGGGCCTGCCGGTCGTTTCGGGGCGTAACGCTCGCGACGACCCCAAGCGGAAAAAAAAGACCGGCTTTCGCCGGTCTCTTTGTTCTGATCTGGTGCCTGCATCAGGACGTTCGTTCTTCGCCTTCGTCCACACCGAGGTTGGTGGATGGGTTGTCGTAGACCGCGCGGTCGAGCAGGCCGGTTTCCTTGGCGACGATGACCGGGACCAGCATCTGGCCGGTGACGTTGGTCATGGTGCGCATCATGTCCAGGATGCGGTCGATGGCGTAGAGGTAACCGATGGTTTCCAGCGGGAGGTTGGCGGCGCTGAGGACGACGGTGGCCATCACGACGGCGGTGCCGGGGACGCCGGCGGTGCCGAAGCTGCCCAGGACCGAGGCGATCAGGACGACGATGTACTGCTCGGGGCTGAGCGGGACGCCGGTGTACTGGGCAATGAAGACCGCGCACAAGGCGGGATAGATCGCGCCGCAGCCGTCCATCTTGATGCTGGCGCCTAGGGGGACAGCGAAGGAGGCGTAGTCCTTGTTGACGCCGAGGTTGTGGGTGATCGAGCGCATCGCGGCGGGCATGGCGGCGAAGCTGGAGGAGCTGACGAAGGCGACCTGCATGCCGGGGGCGGCGCCGCGGAAGAACTTGAGCGGGTTCAGGCCGTGCATGAGCAGCAGGCTGCCGTAGACCACGACGATGTGCACGGCGCAGGCGATGTACAGGGCGAGCACGAAGTTGCCGAGCGGCAGCAGCTTTTCAAAGCCGTAGCTGCCGACCAGGCCGGCGATCAGGCCGAAGGTGCCCAGCGGGGTGATCTCCAGCACGAAGCGGGTCACCTGGATCATGATCTCGCTCATCTGCCCGGTCAGCTTGCGTGCTTCGCTGACCTTGTCGCCGAGCTTGACCATGGCAAAACCGAGCAGTCCGGCGAAGAAGATCACCGGCAGGATCGAGCCGCGCCCGGCGGCCAGGACAGTTTCACCGGCGCTGTTGATGCGGGTGCCGATGCCGGTCAACGCGTAGAACACGTTGGAGGGCACGACATCCATCAGCACCTTGATCACGCTGGGTACTTCGCGGGGGGTGTAGCCGTGGTCCATGCTCAGGCTGAGCGCGCCGCTGCCGGGCTGCATGACGGTGCCCACGGCAAGGCCCACGCAGACCGCCAGGGCGGCGGTGATGATGAACCACAGGAAGGTGCGCCCGCCCAGGGCGGCGACGGACTTCTGCCCGTGCAGCGAGGAGATGGCGTTGATCACGGCGAAGAACACCAGCGGCACCGCGATCATTTTGATCAGGGTGACGTAGAGATCGCCGAGCGGGCCGAACCAGGTTTCAGCGGCGGGCCCGAGCAGCCAGCCGGCCAGGGCACCCAGCACGAAGCCGCCCAGGACCCGTTGCCAGAAGGGGATCCGCAGCCAGGCAGAGACCAGCTTCATGCGCTTTCCAGAGATGATTTGACAGCTAGGCACCTTAGCCCAAGCGGGGCGTCGGAACGAGGCGTACACGGAAAATCAGCGTGTCATCGGCGTGCCTTGCAGCGTTCTGCATAATGAACGCCCGTTTCACATGTGAGATTTGCCCGTCCATGTCCCGTTTCACGCCTCTGGTGGCCGCCGTCACCACCCTGCTGCTCGGCGCCTGCGCCAGTACCGCTCCCTCCTCCAGCGCTGCTGCCGGCGCGGTCCAGGTCGATGTGCCGGCCATTGCCCACCCCGCCGGGGAAACCCCGCAGTGGTGGTACCGCAGCGGCGCGGCGCGTGCAGCCAGCACCGGGGCGATGGACGGCAAGGCCAAGAACGTCATCCTGTTCCTGGGCGATGGCATGAGCCTGACCACGGTGGCGGCGGCGCGCATCTTCGAAGGTCAGCGCAATGGCCGCCCGGGCGAGGAAAACCTGTTGTCCTGGGAGCGCTTCCCGGCCACGGCGTTCAGCAAGACCTACAACACCGATTCGCAGACGCCGGATTCGGCCGGCACGATGACGGCAATCACCACCGGCGTGAAGACCCACATGGGCGCGATCGGTGTCAGCGCGGGCACCCGCAATGACTGTGCCGACAGCCTGAACAAGGGGCTGCTGACCTGGCTGCAGCTGGCCGACAGCGCCGGGATGGCCACCGGCGTGGTCTCCACCGCGCGCCTGACCCATGCCACCCCGGCGGCCACCTACGCCCACTCGCCGGAGCGCAACTGGGAAAATGATACCGACGTGCCCGAAGAGGCCAAGGCCGCAGGTTGCCGCGATATTGCCCAGCAGCTGCTGTCGACCTCGCGCTTCGGGCGCGGCCCGCTGGTCGCCCTGGGCGGCGGCCGCGGTGAGTTCACCACGGTGGAAGAACGCGATCCGGAATATGACGACAAGGTCGGCCAGCGCCTGGACGGGCGCAGCCTGGTGACCGAGTGGCAGCAGGCCCACCCGCAGGGTGCCTACGTGTGGAATGCCAAGCAGTTGCAGGCAGCCGCGAAGGCACCGGCGATCCTGGGCCTGTTCGAGCCGGACCACATGCGTTATGAAGCCGAGCGCAAGGACGATCCGGCCGGTGAGCCGAGCCTGGCCGAGCTGACCCAGGCGGCGATCGCCAACCTGTCGCGTCACCAGGAAGGCTATGTGCTGATGGTGGAAGGCGCGCGCATCGATCACGCCAACCACAGCGGCAATGCCTACCGGGCACTGACCGATACGGTCGCGATGTCCGATGCGGTGCGCGCGGCCGTCGAGGCGACCTCCGACCAGGACACGCTGATCATCGTCACCGCCGATCATTCGCACACGCTGAACTTCGTCGGTTACCCGGCACGTGGCAATCCGATCCTGGGCAAGGTCAAGGACAAGGGCGGCGAAGACGGTGCGGGCAAGCTGGAGCTGGCGCGCGATGGCCTGGGCCTGCCCTACACCACGCTGACCTACGCCAACGGCCCGGGCTACACCGGTGCCACCAACCAGCAGCCGGGCGGCCCGAAGCGGTACCCGCACAACCCGAGCAGCTTCGACCCGACCACCGGCCGGCCCGACCTGACCGCGGTGGATACCGAGCATCCCGATTACATGCAGGAAGCGCTGGTGCCGGCCAAGAGCGAATCGCATGGCGGCGAAGACGTCGGCATCTGGGCGCGTGGCCCGGGCAGCAAGGCCGTGCGCGGCACGATGGAGCAGAACACGATCTACCACATGATCGTGCAGGCCACCCCGCGCCTGCGTCAGCGCCTGTGCGAGGCAGGCACCTGCGACGCCAAGGGCGTGCCGGTCGAACTGCCCAAGCCGACCGCGTTCGAGCGCCCGGCCGGCGACAGCCAATAATGCGTCTGCCGACCTGCAACACGACGAACAGGGGCCGCTACGTGAGGCTCCTGCTGCTGGCAGCCGGCCTGTTGGCCTCCGCCACGGCGTGGGGCACCGGCAGCGCGTGCACCGTGCTTACCGAGGAAGAGGGCCTGCAACCGCTGGCCGGTTGCCAGTGGCGCGATGGGCGTCTGATGCTGGATGCCACGGCGCTGGCGGCGTTGCCCTACGATCAGGACGGGTTGGCCGCCGTTTATGCCGGCGGCGGATTCCACTATGTCCGTTCCGACGGTCGGCAGCTGCCGGTGATCACCTTCGACAACGGCCCGGACTACGTGGTGGAGGGGCTGGTGCGCGGCCGTGTCGGGCAACGCATCGGCTATTTCGATACGCAACTGCGCCAGGCGTTCCCGGCCACGTTCGATTTCGGCTGGGCCTTCGAAGACGGCGTTGCCCGCGTCTGCGAGGGCTGCCGCCCGGGTACGCCGGACGATCATGGCCACATCGCGATGGTCGGCGGCACCTGGTATCGCATTGATCGGCAGGGGCGCCCGGCGATGGATGCCGACACGCCGTGATCCCCGCGCGTGGCATCCTCGCCACGCAGCACCGATACTGCCGGCCTGCCTGAGATCGCCCTGCCCATGACGTCCCTGCTGCCGCCACCGCCCTCTGTCGTCCACCCCGTGCTGGTGGGCTTCAGCGGCGGGCTCGATTCCACCGTCCTGCTGCATTGGCTGGCCACCTCGGCGGCCCAGCGCACCGCCGGCCTGCGCGCCGTGCACATCCATCACGGTCTGCAGGAGCAGGCCGATGCGTGGACCGTGCACTGCACGCAGGTCTGCGCAAGCTGGAACATTCCACTGCGGGTGATCCGCGTACAGGTGCCCCGTCACCAGGGTCAAGGGCTGGAAGCTGCCGCGCGGCATGCCCGACGCGACGCGTTCGCTTCACAGCTGTTGCCTGGCGAGCGGCTGGCACTGGCCCATCATCGCGATGACCAGGCCGAGACCTTCCTGCTGCGGGCGCTGCGCGGCTCCGGCGTGGATGGGCTGGCCTCCATGCAGGTCACCAGCGCGTTCGGCGCCGGCACCGTGTGGCGGCCATTGCTGGAGGTTCCGCGCAGCAGCCTGCGTGCGCATGCCCAGGCCGAAGGCTTGGAATGGATCGAAGACCCCAGCAACGCGAGCGATGACGCCGACCGTAATTTCCTGCGCCTGCACGTGCTGCCGCAACTGCGTCAGCGCTGGCCTCAGGCCGATGCCGCATTCGCACGCAGTGCAGCATTGTCCGCGCAGTCCCAGCACCTGCTCGACAGTGCCGACCGCGATGCGCTGGAACGCTGCAGTGTCGGCCCCGGCGTGATCGACTGCGCGCGTCTGATGCGCCAACCGGTCGAGCGGCGCGCGCGGTTGCTGCGGCACTGGGTGCGTGGCAGTGGCCTGCCGCCGCTTCCCGCCGCTGGCGTGGAAGCGGTTGAACGTGAGCTGCTCCCGGCCGCGCACCACGCCGACGCGCAGTTTGCCTGGCAGGGTGCCCGCATCCGCCGCTGGCGCGGGCAGCTGCACCTGCTCTCGGCCAGTCTGGCGCTGCCGGCCGACTGGAGCGTGCACTGGGATGGCCGTGCGCCGCTGGCGCTGCCCGATGGCGGCGAACTGCGCCTGGCTGGCACCACCGACGGTTTCGATACGCCCGTGCAGATCCGTGCGCGGCGCGGGGGCGAGCGCATCCAGCTGCCGGGGCGCACGCATTCCCACGCACTGAAGGATCTGCTGCAGCAGCAGGGCCTGCCGCCGTGGCAACGCCGCCAGCTGCCGCTGCTGTTCGATGAAGACACGCTGCTGGCCGCGGGCGACCGCGTCATCGGCGCGGCCCTGCAGCCGTGGCTGCTGGCCCATCATGCGCACTTGCAGTGGACCCCGGGCGCGGCGTGAATTGACCCCGCCGGGCCAGCGGCCCACACTTGTCGCATGGCAAAAAAGTCCCCCAATGAAACCTCCCCCGTCGCCCACTTCGAGCAATCGCTGGAAGAGCTGGAGCAACTGGTGGAGAAGATGGAAACCGGCGAAATGAGCCTGGAACAATCGCTCAGCGCCTACGAACGTGGCGTCGGTCTGTACCGCCAGTGCCAGCAGGCGCTGGAACAGGCCGAACTGCGCGTGCGCCTGCTCAGCGATCCGGCCCAGCCCGAGACCGCCGAACCCTTCGACCCGCCCCAGCCATGACGGTTGAGGCCACGTTCGCGCGGTGGCGCGACCGGATCGAACACCAGCTCGACACCAGCCTGCCCTCTCCATCCGACGCCCCGCGTGGTCTGCATCAGGCGATGCGCTATGCGGTGCTCGGGGGCGGCAAGCGGATGCGCCCGCTCCTGGTGTATGCCAGCGGCCGGATCTTCACCGCTGACGAGCGCGCGCTGGATGCGCCTGCGATGGCGGTAGAACTGATCCATGCGTATTCGCTGGTGCACGACGATCTGCCGGCGATGGACGATGACGCCCTGCGTCGCGGCCGCCCGACCACCCATATCGCTTTCGATGAAGCCACCGCGATTCTCGCCGGTGATGCCCTGCAGACGCGTGCGTTCGGCCTGCTGGCCGATGCGGCGCTGCCGGCGCAGCTGCGCGTGGACTGCCTGCAGACCCTGGCGCACGCCTCCGGCGCGGCCGGCATGTGCGGCGGCCAGGCATTGGATATCGACGCCACCGGCCACCAGCAGCCGTTGCAGGATCTTGAACGCATGCATGCGCTCAAGACCGGCGCGCTGATCCGCGCCGCGGTGCGCATGGGCGCGCTGTGCGGGCACGCACCGGCCGCCGATCTGGCGACGCTGGATACGGTTGCCGCGTCGCTGGGCCTGGCCTTCCAGGTGCGCGATGACATCCTCGATGTCGAGGCCAGTTCCGAACAGCTCGGCAAAACCGCCGGCAAGGACGAGGCGCAGGCCAAGTCGACCTTCCCGGCGCTGCTGGGCATGGACGGCGCCAAGGCGCATCTGCGTACGTTGAGCGAGCAGCTGTTCGACGGTCTGGCCGGGTATGGCGAGACGGCCGATGCCCTGCGTGCGCTGGCCAGGCTGGCGGTTGAGCGGGATCACTGAGCGATAGTGCAGTCAGCCGCGCATGGCGTGGCTCTACAGCGCCAGGACACAAAAAAACGCCCGGGAATCCCGGGCGTTGTTCGTTCCAGCACTGCGGATCGATTACTTGATCAGGCGCAGGGCGAACGGGTAACGATAGGCTTCGCCATTGTTGGCCTTGACCGCTGCAATGATGCAGAAGATCACGTTGAGCAGGCCGACGATCGGGGCCAGCAGGCCGCCGATGATGACGAT
Organism: Stenotrophomonas maltophilia; assembly: GCA_002363385.1. Classification (GTDB taxonomy): domain Bacteria; phylum Pseudomonadota; class Gammaproteobacteria; order Xanthomonadales; family Xanthomonadaceae; genus Stenotrophomonas; species Stenotrophomonas maltophilia_AN. The sequence continues at coordinate 1,138,370 of DEVL01000003.1, read as the reverse complement.
GGTCAGCACGATGCAGATCAGCATCGCGATGGTGATGGTGATCTGGAAGTTCAGCGCTTCCTTGGCCTGGTCGGTGACGAAGCTCTTGCTGCTGTCGTCCTTGTTGATCAGCCAGATGATCAGCGGGCCGAGGAACCAGGTGAAGATACCCAGCAGGTGGGCCACCAGGGCCATGGTGCGCTGTTCGGCCGGGGCCGGTGCGCTCACCGGCGGCGGGGGGGTGGTGACGTTGTCGAAATCGCTCACGTGAAACTCCTTGTTCGAGGTAATGGGTATTGCACGCGGCAGGCTCCCCGCCTGCCAGGGCAGCCCCCATAGAATACGTCAATCGTTACCGGCTACGGTCATTCGTCCTACAAGGATCGAACCGGTATGCACATGCGAGCGCGTATCGATGTCCGTGCCCACCGCTTCGATGCTGGCGAACATATCCTTGAGGTTGCCGGCGATGGTGATGCCATCGACCGGGTAGGTGATCTCGCCGTTCTCCACGCGGAAGCCGCCAGCGCCGCGCGAGTAGTCACCGGTGACACTGTTGACGCCCTGCCCCATCAGTTCGGTGACCAGCAGTCCATCACCCATCTGCCGGGCAATGGAGACCAGATCGCCCGCGTTGGCAGTGACCTTGAGGTTGTGCACGCCACCGGCGTTGGCGGTGGTCGGCAGGCCGAGCTTGCGCGCCGAGTAACTACCCAAAATGTACCGCTCCAGCACGCCATCGCGGATCAGCGCCGAATTACGCGTGGCCACGCCATCACCATCGAAAGCGGCCGAGCGCAGCCCACGGCGCAGCAGCGGCAGCTCGTCGATGCCGAACCAGTCCGGGAACAGACGCGTGCCGACGCTGTCGAGCAGGAAGCTGGCGCGACGGTACAGCGCGCCGCCGGAGACCGCGCCGAGCAGATGGCCGATCAGCGAGCGGGCCACCTCCGGCGAATACAGCACCGGCATCTGCGCCGTGGTCATCGAGCGCGGGTCCAACCGGGCGACGGTGCGCTCGGCGGCACGGCGGCCGATCGAGGCGGCATCGTCCAGATCCTCGCGGGCCAGCGCGCTGCTGTACCAGCCGTCGCGCTGCATGCCATCGCCCTGCCCGGCGATCAGCGCACAGCCGATCGAGTGGTGGCTGCTGCGCTCGCGGCCGATGAAGCCATGCGAGTTGGCATACACCGACAGGCTCTGCGCGGTCGCGGCCGAGGCACCGTCGGAATTGCTGATGCGCGAGTCGGCTTCACGACCGGCCGCTTCGCAGGCCAGGGCCAGATCCAGCGCCGCATCGGCGCTGAGTTCCCAGGGGTGCCAGCTGTCCAGATCCGGAAACTCACGGGCCATCAGGGCCGCCTCGGCCAGTCCGGCGGCCTCGTCGTCCTCGGTGTGGCGGGCGATCGCGCAGGCCTGGGCCACGGTCGACTCCAGGCTGCTCTCGCGCAGGTCGGCGGTGCTGGCGCTGCCCTTGCGCTGGCCGAAGTAGACGGTCACGGCAATGCCGCGGTCACGGGTGGACTCGACCGTTTCGACCTCGCCCAGGCGCACGTTCACATCCAGGCCGCGCTCATCGCTGCAGCTGACCTCGGCCTGGGTGGCACCCAGGGCTTTGGCGCGCTCCAGCAGACGCTGGGAGATGTCGGCCAGCTGCTCCAGGCGCTGCAGGCTGTCGTCGGCCGGGGAGACTTCAGGGGAGATCACGTTCAATGCTTTATCCTGTACAGGTGAGTGCCCGGCGCGACGCCGGCACAGTTTACGGATGTGGAAATAAGACGATGCGCGGACGCGACGAAGAAACCGGTGAATTCCTTGATATCAGCCGCAGCCAGAACCGTCGGGCTGCGCTGGACGTGCTGGCCCTGGGCGAGAAGCTGGTCTCGCTGACCCCGGCCCAGCTGGCGCGCCTGCCGGTGCCGGAAGACCTGCTGCCGCACATCGCCGAGGCCAAGCGCATCACCGCGCATATCGCCCACAAGCGCCAGCTGGCGTTCCTGGCCAAGCACATGCGCCGCGAAGACGACGCCGTGCTGGATGCGATCCGCAACGCGCTGGATGCCAACAGCGAGACCTCGCGCCGTGAAGTGGCGACGATGCACCGCGTGGAAGACTGGCGCGAGCGCCTGCTCAAGGACGGCGACAAGGCGCTGGGCGCCCTGCTGGACGAGTATCCGCATGCCGACCGCCAGGAACTGCGCACGCTGGTGCGCAATGCCCAGGCCGAGAAGGCCAAGAACAAGCCGCCGCGCGCCTACCGCGAGATCTTCCAGGTGCTGCGCACCCTGCTGCTGCCGGCCGCGCTCGGCCTGGAAGGCGTGAACGCCGCGTCCGACGACGCGCTGGATGAGGCGGTCGACACGGACAGCGACAGCGACGAAAACGCCGAGGACTGAGTCCCGGCGCTCACGCGGCGGCGCCAGCATCCCGCTGGCAGCCGCGTGATCAGGCAGCGCAGGCGAATGCATCCCGGCTCAGGCCTGGGTGCCGCCCACGGTGATGCCATCGATCAGCAGCGACGGCTGGCCCACGCCGACCGGCACACTCTGGCCATCCTTGCCGCAGATGCCCACGCCCTCGTCCAGGGCCAGGTCGTTGCCGATCATGCGCACTTTCTGCATGGTTTCCGGCCCGTTGCCGATCAGGGTGGCGCCCTTCACCGGTGCCGTGATTTTTCCGTCTTCGATCAGGTAGGCCTCGGTGGCCGAGAACACGTACTTGCCGCTGGTGATGTCGACCTGGCCGCCACCGAAGTTGACGGCGTACAGGCCACGCTTGACCGAGCGGATCATCTCTTCCGGATCGTGCTGGCCGGCGCGCATATAGGTGTTGGTCATGCGCGGCATGGTCATGTGCGCGAACGACTCGCGGCGGCCGTTGCCGGTCGGGGCCACGCCCATCAGGCGCGCGTTGAGCGAATCCTGCATGTAGCCGACCAGGATGCCGTCCTCGATCAGCGTGGTGCACTGGGTCGGGTGGCCTTCGTCATCAATGTTCAGCGAGCCGCGGCGCCCATCCAGAGTGCCATCGTCCACGATGGTCACGCCCGGTGCGGCAACGCGCTCGCCGATGCGGCCGGCGTAGACGCTGGTGCCCTTGCGGTTGAAGTCGCCTTCCAGGCCGTGACCGACCGCTTCGTGCAGCAGCACGCCGGGCCAGCCCGGGCCGAGCACTACGGTCATCACCCCGGCCGGCGCCGGAATCGCCTCCAGGTTCACCAGCGCCTGGCGCAGCGCCTCGCGGGCAAAACCTTCCGGGCGCCCATCGGCGAACAGGTCTTCATAGCTGTAACGGCCGCCACCACCGGAGTAACCCGACTCGCGACGCCCATGCTGCTCGACGATGACCTGCACGTTCAAGCGCACCAGCGGGCGGATATCCGCGGCGAGCACGCCATCGCTGCGCGCGATCAGGACCGTATCCACACCGCCGGACAAGCTGACCATCACCTGCTGCACGCGCGGGTCGGCGGCGCGCAGGTAGCGGTCCAGCCGCTTGAGCATCTCGACCTTGGCCTCGTTGCCCATGCCGTCGATGGGGTCCAGCGCCGGGTACAGCGCGCGCCCACTGCCACGCACCAGCGAGCGGGCCGACTGCGCCCCACCCTCGCGGGAGATCGCGCGGGCCGAGCTGGCCGCGGCCAGCAACGCGTCGCTGTGGATGTCATCGGAGTAGGCGAAGCCGGTCTTCTCACCGGCGATGGCGCGCACGCCCACACCCTGTTCGATCGAATGCGCACCGTCCTTGACGATGCCGTCCTCCACGCTCCAGCTCTCGCGGCGCGCGTGCTGGAAATACAGATCCCCGAAATCGATGCCCGGCCCCAACAGGGTGCCGAAGGTACGTTCCAGACCGTTCGCATCCAGCCCGGCGGGCAGCAGCAGACGGTCGGTGGCCAGCGAAAGTGCGTTGTTGTTCATGCTCTTTGATCTGTGGGCGCCGGGCGCAATCGCAACCCGGGCGCAGGAAAGGGATCAGCGCGCCGGCGGTGCGGCCGGGGCCGGCCTGGGCGCTGCGTCACGGTCGATCACGTCGACCTTGGGTTCGGCCCAAGGGCCGGTCACGCGGTAAGTCTTGGCGCCGATCTCCCCCAGCGGCTTGGACAGCACTGCATTGGCAGCCGCGCCGACCGCCGCTCCCACCGGGCCGCCGGCGACCGCGCCGACCACGGTCAGCAGGTTGCCCGCGCGCGGGTTGACGTCGATGGTCTGGTCGAACCGCTGCTGGCGCAGATCGGTCTGGCCACGGATGGTGATGTTCGCCGCCGGGCCTTCAATGAGCACCTTGTCGGTGGTGGCCATGCCGTTGCCGAAGGCCACGCTGCCCTCCACCTGGTTGAAGGCGAAGCCCTTGGAGAAGAAATCGCGGAAATCGAACATCAACCGGCGCGGCAGCTGGGTCACGCTGAGCAGCCCGAGCACGCGGCCGGCGCCGGGCTCAAGCTCCAGCAGCTGGCCGTTGCGGGCCTGCACATCGAGCTGACCCTGCAGGGCACCGAGCTGGAAATCGGACGGCCCACCCTGCCAACCGGCCGACATCGTCAGCTGGCCCTGGCCGCCACGCAGCTGGCCGCCGTAATCGAGGTTCTGCATCAGCCCGCCCAGGTCCTCGCTCTTGACCTGCACGTTGAACTGGCTGCGCGCCGCTTCCCCCATGCCCATCCAGCGGCCATTGACGTCGATCGCCTGCTTGGGGGCGCGGAACTGCAGCTGATCCACACTCAGCCCGTTGGCCATCGGCCGCGTGCGCAATACCGCCTGGCCGAGCTTGGCCTTGCCGAACTGCAGGTCGTCGATATCCAGCGACAGCGGCGGGATCTTGGCCGGATTGGTGTCATTGGCACTGGCCTGGACCCGCGCCGGCAGGGCCACGTCCGGCGGCAGCAGGATCGGCGCGCCATCGCTGGGCGGCTTCACCGGCGTCGGCAGCGATTGCCAGTGCACGCGGCTGAGCTTGCCGACGATGGTGCCGCCATCGGCATTGGGCACGCTCAGGCTGCCCGCCAACGAGGGGCCATCCATGCGTACGTCCACGCTGTTGCCGGTCGGCCGCAGCTGCAGCCGGGTCTGCGGGAACATGCCGCCGGCCAGCAGCAACTGGCCGACCTGCACGTCCACGTGCCGCAGCGGCATCGGGTCCTTGCCGTCGCCGCCCTGCGGCGAGCGGGCCAGCGCGATCCACTCCAGCGCATCCAGCGAGCCGCTGCGGCCGTTCACCACCAGCCCGCTGGCCGGTGGATCGCGGTCCACATGGTCGCTGCCGAGGGTGACCTGCACGCCGGTCTGGTTGTCATGCGTACGCGCGGCCAAGGCCAGGCGCTGGCCGAAGGCGACATCGACGCGACCGCTGCCCATCGGGAGCTGCGCCGTCACATCCGTCGCCAACGGTGTCGCCGCCGGCTTGTCCAGCGGCGCAGGAAGTTCCAGCGTGGTGCCGACCAGATCCGAATGCAGCTTGAGCACCGTGGGCGGCTCGACCTTGCTGCCGGCGGCCACCTTGGGCAGGGTCACCCCGATGGTCCAGCGCGAGGTGCCCTGGATGTAAGGCTTGAGCCAGTTCAGTTCCGGCGCGCGGTCCAGCAACGCGCCCGCTTCCAGCGAAGCGCTCAGCTCGGATTCGAACGCCTGTTGCGGATCGCGCACGAACTCGCCGGCCCGCAGGCTGAGCAGCCCGTCCTGGCCCTGGTGGCGCACCGCGAGGTTCTCCGCATCGAAGCCGCCATGGCCATACCGGGCCTTGCCGCGCATGTTCTCGAAGACCAGGTCGAAGCGCTTCTCGGTGAGGGTGGCGCCATTGAGATCGACCGTGCCCTGCAGGTGACCGCCGCCCTCGTCGTGATGCAGCGGCTGCAGCAGATCGAAGGTGACCGCGGCGGGCCCTTTCGCGGTGAGGTTGTTCAGGATCTCACCGTAGGTGGCCTGCAACGGGCTCTGCTTGAGCATGGCCAGCAGGGCGCCGGCATCGCTGCGGCTGGTCGCCTTGACGTACAGCGCCGTCACGCCGAAATCCGGAATGCCGGCGTCGAAGTTGTCCACCGCGACGCCCGCGAGATCGCCTTTACCGTGCAGCTCGAAGCCCGGCCCGATGAACGCGATGTCCGCATCCACCTTGTCCATCGTCGGCCAGTCGTGCTGGAAGCGGATGCTGCCGGTATCGATGTGCCCGGTCGCTTCGAAGCGGCCATTGTTCTTGTCGAAGGGCCAGTCCTCCAGATCTCCGGTGACCAGGCCCACGCCGTCGCGCACCTGGCCGGACACCAGTGCGGCATCCAGCCAGTCGGTGGCGGCCTTGCTCATCTTGGAATGGATCCAGAAACGCTTGGCGGCGGTCATCGGTACATCGTCGATCTTTGCCGCCAGCTCCAGCCACGGGCGGGTGCCGTTGTTCTGGAACCAGATGCCACCGCGCACATCGGCGGCGTAATCGGTGCCCTGCACGCGCAGCGCCGGGGTGCCGATCCGCCAGCCGCCGGCCTCGTCGCGCCACCCGACCAGCTGCCCCGCCAGGCGCACATCGTGGCGCTCGCCGAATCCGCTGGGCCAATCGAAGTGCATCACCCGCTGCGGCTGCAGATCCAGGGTGAAGCCATCGGCATCGCCGGTGAATCGGCCGCCCACGCCGCTGAGCCCTGGCGAATGCCCGACCGCCGCGAAGCGGATGTCTTCCAGATCGCCGTCGATGGACAGCGGACCGCCCTGCTCGCCGGCCACGCGCACGCGCGTCATCCGCACCTTCGGCGCGGCGTCATGCAGCCACTCACGCAGCCCCGGATCGATCCGGTCGGTCAGTGCCAGCCCGCGCAGCAGCGCGGTGGCATCGATGTTGTCGCCGGCCAGCGCGAAGTGCTGGCCGCCCGCCAGCAGCAGGCCATCCAGCTGCTGGGTGCTGCCTTCCAGACCGATCCGCAGCCGCGGCGCATCGGCGCGCCAGCCGCCCTTTACCCAGCGCCAGCGCGCACGCAGTTCCAGCGTATCCAGCGCAAGCTGCGGATGTGTGCCGTCGGCAAGCTTCACCCCGCGCACCTGGACGTTCTGCAGGTCCGCATCGGTGGTGACCATCACCACGCGGTGATCGCGCAGGTCCACCCACGCATTGAATTCACCCGTGCCCTGCTGCAGGCCGATGCCGCCAACCTGCAGCAGCGAGGACCACGCACGGAAATCGGCCGGGTCGGCCGACAGCCACGCCTGCCCGTCACCCCGCTTGCGCTCGAACTCCAGCACCGCCGTCAGCGGCTGTGCGGCCGGGTCGGCCCAGGCGCGCGCGCCGACGCGCAGGCGCTGGCCGTTGACGCGCAGGCGCAGGTCGATCCGCGGCAGTTCGGCCTGCACACCCAGCGACGGTGCATCGACGCGCAAACGCCCGCCGATCACCTGCAGTTCGCCCAGCCGACGCAGGGTTTCCAGCGGGTCGCCCGCACTGGACTGCGGCAGACCCTGAACAGACCAGCGACCGTCGTCGGCCCGCTGCAGTACCAACGCCACACCACGCAGCCTCAGCTCGGTCAGCGAGTGGCCCGGCAGCAGGCCGGCATACATCGAGACCAGTACCTCGGCCTCGCCGATGCGCAGGCCCTGTCCTTCACCGATGTGCAGCCCCTTGAGCTGCAACAGCGGCCCCCGTCGGGTCCAGGCAGTATCCAGCGCGTCGAAGCGCACCGGCTGGCCCGCGCGCGCGCTCAGCCACGCCGCCACCTTCTCCGGGTGACGCTCGGCCAAGGGCAACAGCTGGCTGGCGGTGCCGACCAGCAGGGCCACGCCCACGAGCACGATCGCCACCGCATACACAGCATGGCGGCGGATCCGGCGCAGGCGCAGGCGCAGCGGTGTGCTCATCGGAACGTGGGAACGCCGGACCGGCCGTGATCAGAGCAGCACGACATCAAACTGCTCCTGCAGGTACTGCTCGTCAGCCTGGAAGCGGATGCTCTTGCCGAGGAACTCCTCCAGTTCGGCCACGGCCGAGGATTCCTCGTCGGTGATGCGTGCGACCACCTTGGAGGACGCGATCACCAGCAGGCGCGCCGCATCGAACTGACGCACGGCCCGGGTGATCTCACGGAAGATTTCGTAGGTCACCGTTTCGGCTGTCTTGATCGAGCCACGGCCACTGCACTCCGGGCACGGCTCGGACAGCTGGCGCTCCAGGCTTTCCACCGTGCGTTTGCGGGTCATCTCGACCAGGCCCAGCGGCGAGAAGTCGTAGACGGTGGTCTTGGCATGGTCGCGGGCCAACGCCTTCTCCAGCGTGCGCAGCACCTGGCGGCGATGCTCGGCATCGTCCATGTCGATGAAGTCGATGATGATGATGCCGCCCAGGTTGCGCAGCCGCAGCTGGCGCGCCACCGCCTGCGCAGCCTCCAGATTGGTGCGGAACACCGTCTCTTCGAGATTGCGCTGGCCCAGGAAGGAACCGGTGTTCACATCGATCGTGGTCATCGCCTCGGTCTGGTCGATCACCAGATATCCACCGGACTTCAGCGGTACCTGCTTGTCCAGCGCGCGGCCGATCTCATCCTCGACCCCGAACATGTCGAAGATCGGGCGATCACCGCTGTACAGCTCGATCTTCTCGGCCAGCACCGGCATGTACTTGGCCACGAAGGCCTGCAACTGCGTGAAGGTCTCCTTGGAATCGACCTTGACCTTGTCCACGTCCTTGCGGATCAGGTCACGCACCGAGCGCAGCGGCAGGCTCAGGTCTTCGTAGATCACGCTGCACGGGGCAGCATCGCGGCCACGACGCTCGACCACGTTCCAGACCCGCGACAGATACGCGACATCCTCGGCGATCGCCTCGGCCGGCTGGCCTTCGGCATTGGTGCGCACGATATAGCCGTAGCCGCCGTGCTGGGCCGACAGCTCGGTCACCAGCGTTTTCAGGCGGGCGCGCTCGGCCTCGTCCTCGATCCGGGCCGACACGCCCACCACCTTGGACTGCGGCAGCAGCACCATGTAGCGTGAGGGAATGCTGATCTGGGTGGTCAGGCGGGCGCCCTTGGTGCCGATCGGGTCCTTGACCACCTGCACCACGATGTCCTGGCCGTCACGCAACAGCTCCACGATCGGCACCGAGGACGGCGGCGGCAGGGTGGTGCCTTCGGTATCGGCGCTGGCCACCGGGGCCGGGCGGATGACATCGTTGGCGTGCAGGAACGCGGCGCGCTCCAGCCCGACCTCGACGAAGGCCGCCTGCATGCCCGGCATCACCCGCTGCACCTTGCCCTTGTAGATGTTGCCGACCACGCCACGGCGCCAGCCGCGTTCGATATGCAGTTCCTGCAGCATGCCGTTCTCGATGACGGCGACGCGGGTTTCCCGCGGGGTGACATTGACCAGGATTTCTTCAGACATGGGCGACTCCCTTCAGTTCAAACGCCTGCAGCAACTGCTCGGTCTGTTGCAGGGGCAAACCCATCACACCCGAATAGCTTCCCGCCAGATGGCGGATATATCGTTCAGCGCCGCCCTGGATCGCGTAGGCGCCGGCTTTGTCCATCGGCTCGCCGCTGGCCACATAGGCCGCGATCCGGTCCTCATCGATTGCCGCGAACGTCACCTCCGAGACCACCAGCACGCCCTGCTCCCGGCCCGCAGCGACCAGCGCCACGGCGGTCATCACCTGGTGGGTGCGCCCGGCCAGGGTGCGCAGCATCGCGCAGGCATCGGCGGCGTCCACCGGCTTGCCGAACACGCGGCCATCGAGCACCACTTCGGTATCCGAGCCCAGTACGACCGCCTCCGGATCCTCGGCGACCAGAGCCAGCCCCGCGCGCGCTTTGTCGGCGGCCACCCGCTGGACGTAATCGGCAGCGGACTCGTGGGGGGCACGGACTTCAGGAACGTCAAGGTCGAGCGCCCGGAATGGCCGGTCCAGGCGCGCAAGCAGTTCGTTTCGTCGGGGGGATCGAGAGGCGAGATAAAGCATCGAGGAAGCATAACCTGTGCCTACTGTCTGAATCGCGAGCAACACGCTCGAATCGTGATCAACCCCGCCAAACCTCACGACGCGTTCATCGCCCCGACACCAACCTCAACGCCTTCACAAGGAGATGTACATGCGCCGCCCGTCCCTGTCCCCGTTGCTGCTCGCCCTGTCCCTTGCCCTGGGAGCTTCGATGACCGCCCACGCCCAGTCCCAGCCCACCATCGCTGTGCCGGCCGACGGCACCCTGCTCAATGTTTCGGCCAATGCCGAGGCCAAGCGCGTGCCGGACGTGGCCACGCTGTCGGCCGGTGTTGTGACCCAGGCCGTGGATGGCAACAGCGCCATGCGTGAGAACGCCACGCAGATGACCAAGGTGCTCGCCGCGATCAAGGCGGCCGGCATCGCCGAGCGGGATGTGCAGACCAGCGGCGTCAATCTGAGCCCGCAGTATCGCTACGCCGATAATGAAGCGCCGAAGATCACCGGCTACCAGGCCAGCAACACGGTCAGCCTGAAGGTGCGTGACATCGCCAAGCTCGGCAAAGTGCTCGATGCACTGGCCGCGCAGGGCGCCAACCAGATCAACGGCCCGCAGTTCGAGATCGACCAGCCCGAGCCGGTGTATGACGAGGCTCGCCTGGCCGCGCTGAAGAAAGCCCAGTCGCGTGCCGAGACCTACGCCAAGGCACTGGGTCTGCGCGTGCGCCGGATCGTGAGCATCTCCGAGGGCAGCGGCGGCAACGTGCGCCCGATGATGATGATGCGCGCGGCCGCCGCGCCGATGTCGGCCGACGAGTTCACCCCGGTATCGCCGGGCGAATCGACCGTCTCGGTCAACCTGGACGTGGTGTTCGATCTGGGCCGCTGATCCGCGCCCCGGTCAGTCCTCCATGACGGCGCCGAAGGGCGCCGTCATGCTGTGCACGGCCTGATTCTGACTGCCAGCAAAACCTCCCCCCTGCCCCTGACTTCCGGCCCGCGCCGGGCTCGCGTATTGCTGTCAGTGCGCGGCCCCCGCCTGACCCCATGCGCCGCGCAGGCACGTTGATGTTCCCGCACATCTGGCAAGGAGAGTGGAGCATGGTCCGTACCCCGTCCCCGGTTGTCCCGCTGCAGATCGACGCCTCCCGCGTGCTCGGGTGGAGCACCGCCATCGCGGTCCACGCGCTGGCCTTGATGCTGTTGTTGATTCCTGCCACCCAGCCGCTCATCAAGGCCCCGCGCGAACGCCTTCAGGTGACCTGGGTGCTTCCGCCACCTCCGCCGATGGATCTGACCCCTCGCCATCCGGACCCGGTGCCGCCTCGGACCGTTCGGGTGAACACGCATCGCGCGCCAACCCCCTTGCCGACCCCCACGGTCACCCTTGATGACGCGCTGGCCACGGCCCCGCTTCCCGCCAGCGACGCGACCGCACCGTCACTGGAAGCGGCCCCCGCCGCGGATGCACCGGGCGGGGGTGCTCAGCTCCAGTACCGCAGCGCACCCCCACCGCCGTATCCGGTTGCAGCGATCCGCCTCGGCCAGCAGGGCACGGTCCTGCTGCGCATCCGGGTCGATGCCGAGGGCAACCCGGTGGCGGTAAGCATCGAGAAGAGCAGCGGCTCGCGCGTGCTTGACCAGGCGGCCCGCCAGCAGGTCCTGCGCCACTGGCGTTTCGTGCCGGCCATCGTCGATGGTCAGGCCATCGCCGCCGATGGCCTGGTGCCCATCGATTTTACGTTGCCGCGCTGAGTGATCCGGGAGCCCCACGACGGGGCTCCCCATTCACAAAATGAGACGCACTGCATCTTTCCCCAATTAAGCATTTTTTCACTCCTGCGTCACAGGACGTAAACCTAGATTGACGCCGTTGCCACCGTCCTGGTGTCGACTTATTGACATCTAGGTTTTCCCAGTCAGGAGAGATGCTGTGAAACACCCGATCCAACGCCGCGACGACAGCCGCCGCACCAGCCTGGCCACCTCCATTTCCACGATCCTGACCGGCGGCGCCCTGCTGCTGGTGGGTGCCATGGCGTCGTCCTCCGCGTTCGCGCAGGAGCAGGCGACCAACCTTGACCGGATCACCGTCACCGGATCGAACATCCCCCGCACCAACACCGAAACGCCCTCCCCCGTCCAGGTGGTCACCCGCCAGGAGATCGACCGTACCGGCAAGACCACCGTCGCCGAGTACCTGCAGACCCTGACCGCGGACGGCTCGGGCTCCATTCCCAAGACCTTCGGCAACGGCTTTGCCGGCGGTGGCGCTGGCATCTCGCTGCGCGGCCTGGGCGCCGGCTCCACGCTGGTGCTGTTGAACGGCCGCCGCATGGCGACCTACGGCCTGGCCGATGACGGCCAGAAGGTGTTCACCGATCTGAGCACCATTCCGCTGGATGCGGTCGAGCGCATTGAAGTCCTCAAGGACGGCGCTTCTGCGATCTACGGTTCGGACGCGATCGCCGGCGTGGTCAACATCATCCTGCGCAGCGACTTCAACGGCGCCATTCTGCGCGCCTCCTACGGCCTGTCCGGCGACAGCGACGGCGATGCCAAGAAGGCCACCCTGACCGCCGGCACCGGCGATCTGGCCACCGATGGCTGGAATGCGTTCTTCAGCCTGGACGTGGGCAAGACCGACGCGATCAAGATCAGCGACCGCAAGGATCGCAAGTGGATCGGCACCGGTGACATCCGTCGCTATGGCTACGGCAACAACGCGCAGTTCCTGGGTGGCGCGTTCCTCAATGGTGGCACGAGCGGTGGCGTGGGCCCCAACGGCTCGGTGTTCGACGACCGCGCCGTGACCGATGACAATCCCGCCTTCCTCGTTGCGCTGCCGGGGTGTGCTGGCCTGACCACCATCCCCGGACAGAACGATATCACCGCGCAGCAACAGGGCTGCCTCTGGGATCCCGCCCAGCTGTACCGTGACCTGACCCCGGAAGAGAAGTACGTCAACGTGTTCGGCCGCGCCAGCTTCGCCTTCGGCGAGGGCGGTGAAATCTATACCGAGATCGGCTACTCGAAGAAGGAAACCACCTTCAGCAACACGCCCTCCGGCGTGTCCGGTGGCTGGGGCTATCCCGAGGGTCCAGTCAACGCCAACAGCGGCCCCGGGGCCACTGTCCTCAGCCCGACCCATCCGGACAATCCCATCCCGGGCCAGGCCTCTCGCCTGCGCTACTCGGCCTGGGACGTGGGTCCGCGCGTGACCGAGAACACCAACGAGTTCAATCGCTTCCTGGTCGGGGTCAAGGGCAATTGGGGCGAGTGGAGCTACGACACCGCCTACCTGCATTCGGGCACCGACCTGGTCAACAAGCGCACCGGCTTCCTGAATTACGACGCGGTCCGTTGCGTGCTCGGCAACCCGGCCTGCCCGGCAGGTGTGTGGCGCATCGGCGACAACGCAGGCCTGAACTCGCAGGCGCTGTATGACTACATCTCGCCGGACATCAGTGCCCGCGCCAAGTCCAGCCTGGACATGTTCGACTTCACCGTCTCGCGCAGTCTGGCCGACCTGAAGGGCGGCCCGCTGGGCCTGGCACTGGGTACCGAATGGCGCAAGACCAGCAACAGCCTGACCCCGCAGACGTTCACCGACCAGGGCCAGATCATCGGCCTGGGCTACTCGGCCTACGACGGCACCCAGAATGTATATGCCGGGTATGTCGAACTGTCCGCCCCGGTGCTGGAACAGTTGGAGCTGTCCGGCGCGGTCCGCTACGACAAGTATGAAAGTGGTGAAGGCAAGGCAACGCCGAAGCTCGGTGTGAAGTGGACGCCGGCCGATTGGATCGCGGTCCGCGGCAGCTATGCCGAAGGCTTCCGTGCACCGAACCCGGCCGAGAACGGTGACGGTGGCTTGGCCGCCTTCTCCAATGCCCGCGACGCCCTTCGCTGCGACCTTCAGCCGAACGGGACCAACTGCAGTTCGCGACCGGTGGCGATCATCACCCGCCCCAATCCCGACCTGAAGCCGGAAGAATCCAAGAGTTACTCGTTCGGCGTGGTGCTGCAGCCCACCTCCAGCACCTCGATGACCGTCGATGCGTGGCAGATCAAACGCACCAATGAAATCGCGCAGGGCTCCACCGCCGACGCGATCGCAGCGGGCAACGTGCTGCGTGACAGCGATCTGATCAATGGCATTCCCGGTACCGGCACCATCCTGGCGGTCAACACCGCGTACATCAATGCCGCGTCGACCCGCGTGCGCGGTATCGATACCGACATCCGCCAGACCTTTGACATCGGTCCGGGCCAGCTGGAGATGGACCTGCAGTGGAGCCACGTGCTCAAGTTCGAGCGTACCGATTCGGATGTGACCGTCGACTATGCCGGCACGCATGGCAACTGCGACGTGACCAACTGCATCGGCACGCCGAAGGACCGCATCAACTTCGGCACCACCTGGAAGCAGGGCCCGTGGAGCGTGAGCGGCGTGGCCAACTACATCTCCAAGATGGAGAACACCGACTTCCGCGGTCCGGACGGCTCGTACCAGTTCTCCTATGCCGACGGCACGGACGTCACCAAGATTTCCTCGTTCACCACCTTCGACCTGTCCGGTCGCTGGAACATCACCGAGGCCTTCGAGCTGAATGCATCGGTGCAGAACCTGTTCGACCGCATCGCTCCGCTGGATCCGACCACCTACGGTGGCGTGAACTACAACCCGCTGCACTTCAGCGGCGCGATCGGCCGCTACTTCACCGTCGGTGCCAAGTACACCTTCGAATGAGGTAGCCGCACTTGGGGAACAAGGAGCCCGGGCAGTGCCCGGGCTTTTTGTTGGCCGGTCATGCGAAGCACGCGGATCGCGGACAAAAAAAAGCCTCGCATCGCTGCGAGGCTTTTTCTCAGATCTTGGCGCCCGAAGTTGGACTCGAACCAACGACCCCCTGATTAACAGTCAAGTGCTCTAACCGGCTGAGCTATTCGGGCGGGGTGCGCATTGTAGCCCGTTTTTCGCGAGATGTAACCCGTCTGGCGACAACTATTTCACGCGCGATGATACGGATGGTTGGCCAGCATCGCCGCGGCGCGGTACAACTGCTCGGCCACCACCAGACGCACCAGCATGTGCGGCAGCGTCAGCGGGCCGATCGACCATTTCTCGTCCGCCATGGCCGACACTTCCGCCGAATGGCCTTCGGGCCCGCCGATCAGGAAGGCCAGGTCCCTGCCCTGCCCGCGCCAATGTTCCAGACGCTGCGCCAGCTGCTCGGAGCTGAGCTGGCGCCCCGGCACATCGAGCGCGACCACGTAGGCATTCTTCGGCAGCGCAGCGATCACCCGCTTGCCCTCGTCATCGGTGGCGCGGCGCGCATCGCGGCCCTTGCCGCGCAGGCCGGGCTCGATCTCGACCAGCTCGAACGGCAGCCAGTGCGAGAGCCGCTTCTGGTACTCGGCAAACCCCTGCGCCACCCAGGACGGGGCGCGTTCGCCGGTGGCGATCAACTTGGCTTTCATCTCCATCCTCCGCGGACACCCTGCGTGGCGCCGCAAAAGACAACGGCGCCATCGGCGCCGTCGTCGTGACCGTACGTGCGGGAATTACCGCGCGTCGTAGTCGTCGTCCGTATCGTCGAGCAGTTCGATCGGCGGCTGGTCACCCACGGTCCACAGGCGCTCGAGCGCGTAGAATTCACGCACGCGCGGCAGCATCACGTGGACGATCACGTCGCCCAGGTCGACCAGCACCCACTCGGCTTCGCGTTCGCCTTCCACACCCAGCGGCATCACACCCAGCTTCTTGGCGAACTTCACCACTTCGTCGGCGATCGACTTCACGTGACGGCTGGAGGTGCCCGACGCGATCACCATGTAATCGGCAACGCTGGAGCGGCCGATGACGTCGATCTCAACGAGATCCTTGGCCTTCAGTTCTTCGGTCGCCCCGCGCACGCACTCGAGCAGCTGCAGAACGGAGGGCGCCGGATTCGGCAGTTGGACCTTGATGGTCTGGGGCTGGGCTTGGTTGCTCAAAGCGGGTCAACTCGATAAATGTGGGATCGATTATACGGGGCGGCGCGCCCGCGCGTATTCACCACGGTGTCGCCCCGTACAGGCGGTGATCCAGGATGTAGCCCGCCACTGGCCCGGGCAGCAGCGACTGCCAGGGGCCGCCCGCCGCGATCTGTGCGCGCACGGCGGTCGCCGATTCCTCGCGCAGCGGGGCCTGCAGGCGCAGCAGGCGGCCGGTCGGCGCGTTGAACAGCTCGCGCTCATGACTGGCCCAGCGCCCTTCCAGGGCTTGCGCCAGCACCGGGTCAAGGGTGTCGGCCAGGGGACTGCCCGGGCGGTCGGCGACGATGAAATGCGCCAGATCGAACAACGACGCCCACTGATGCCAACTGGGCAGGGCCAGCAGGCTGTCCGCTCCGATCAGCCAGGCGATCGGCTGGCGCGGGCCCAGCTCGGCACGCAGCTCGCGCAGGGTATCGACGGTATAGGACGGCACGCCCGGGGTGCGCTCGGCCCGGTCCAGCTCGCGGCGGTCCAGCAGCAGGCCGGGCTCGTCACCGATCGCAAGGGCGAGCATCGCCAAGCGCTGCGCGGCATCGGCGCCGGGGGCGGCACGGTGCGGAGGATCTGCGGCCGGCAGCAGGCGCACTGCGACCTGCAGCTGGTCGCGCGCAGCCAGAGCAATGGCCAGATGGCCCAGATGGACGGGATCGAAGGTCCCGCCGTAATAGATGCGCAGCCCCATGGGCTCAGGCCCGGGCGAGCAGGCGCACGGCGCGGGCTTCGGAGACGGCGATCAGCAGCCGTTCCAGCGCCAGCCAGGCATCGCCATCGGCGCGCCCCTTGGCGATGCGGTCCACCAGCCCCGCTTCGGCCACGAAACGCTCCCAGCGCTTGACCTCGGGGTGACGCTGCAGCGCGCGCTTGAACGGCGCCTGCCGCGACTCCCAGATGCCGCGGCTTTTCATTTCCGCGGCCAGGTTGCCGCCGCGCGCCTGTACCCGCGCCAGACCGGCCGTGGACAGCAGCTCGCGGATCACGATCGGGGTGAGCGCGGCCACCGCTTCACCCTCGGCACGCAGGCCGGCGACCATCCGCAGGACGGCGGCGGGCTGGCCGGAGAAGGTCGCTTCAACCAGGCGGAACACGTCATAGCGGGCGGCATCGGCCACCAGCGACTCCATCGTGTCCACGTCCAGCGTCTGGCCATCGGCCAGCAGGGCCAGCTTGTCGATTTCCTGCGCGGCGGCGAGCAGATTGCCCTCCACCCGCTCGGCCAGGCGCTGCACGGCCTGGGGATCGGCGCGCAGGCCCTTGCCACGCAGGCGGCGCTCGATCCATTCGGTGAGCTCATGCGGCTTGATCGCCCAGGCCACCGAGATCACCCCGGCGCGGCCGACCGCATCGGCCCACTTGGTCTGGTGGGCCTTGCTCCATTCGTTGCAGGTGATCAGCAGGATCACGTCCGGCGCCGGATTGGCACAGAACTGGCTGATCACCTCGGCCCCTTCCTTGCCCGGCTTGCCGCTGGGCAGGCGCAGCTCCATCAGGCGTCGGGCACTGAACAGGCTGGGCGCGTTGAAGCTGGCGTCGAGCTGGTTCCAGTCGAAGTCACGGCCATCGGCATCGAAGACTTCGCGCTCGTTGACGCCATCGGCACGCGCCCGCGCACGCACCGCATCGGCGGCTTCGAGCACACGCAGGGTTTCAGGGCCGGCGATCAGGTAGACCGGGGCCAACGGCTGGCTGGCCGGTTGGCTGGCGAGCTGTTCGGGACGCAGTTCCATCCGGGCAGGCCGATCCGCAGGCGGACCGGGCTCAGCGCCCCTGCGGGACGACGGCGGGGACCGCCGGCGTCGGGGTCGTCGAGGTCGGGCTTGCCGGAGATGCCGCCGGGATCTCAACCGGCGTTTCCACCGGCGTCGTACCCGGCTTGGCCGGCGCACGGCCGTGCTCCAGCTCGGCACGGACCACGCTGTCGATGCGGCGCATGATCGAGGCGGACATCTCGCGACGCAGTTCGTCGGCGAGGATTTCGCGCTCGGTGGTGGTACCGGTGGCGTCGGTCGGCGGAGACACGTAATCGCGCGAGAGTTCGATCACCTGCTGCGGCACCAGCTCGCTGCCATCTTCGCGACGGAAGATGAAGATCACCGCGTAGCGCAGGCTGTATTCCTGGGCACGGCCCTGGGCATCGATCGCGATGGGCAGGTCGCCCCAACGCTCGGACACCACCTGCAGCTGCGAGGCCGGACCGGTGCTGTCCGGATCGGCCAGCTGTGCCCCCGAGGACTGCAGACCACGACGCAGCAGCTTCACCAGCTCGCTGTAGGGCGCAGTGGACACTACCTGGACTGCGGCGGTATCGGCCGGCAGCATCAGCTTGTTGCGCAGATGGAAACCGCACCCGGCAAGGGTCGCGGTCAGGACAAGGGCAAGCAGGAATCGGGTCATGGACACAGTCTGTAGGAGCCGGGCGGTCGCGGCAACAAGCAGTGATCGTGCCGGATGCCGCGTGAACAGGACTTGATACCGGACCGGGTGCACAGGCACCCGGTAGGCACGACAGGATCAGCCCTGCGGGGCCGCCACGATGTTCACGATCTTGCCGGGCACGATGATGATCTTGCGCACCACCAGCCCTTCCAGGAACTTGGCCGCGTTCGGCTCGGCCAGACCCAGCGCTTCGATCTGATCCCGCGGGGCATCGGCCGCGACATCGATGGTCCCACGCAGCTTGCCGTTGACCTGGACGGCCAGCGTCACTGCATCGCGCACCAGCGCGGCCGGATCGGCTTCCGGGAAGGCCTGGTCTTCCAGCAGTTCCTCGCCGTGGCCCAGCACCTGCCACAGCGCATGGCTGGCATGCGGGGTGATCGGATTGAGCAGCAGCACGGTGGCACGCAGCGCTTCCTGGCGCACCGCACGGCCCTGCTCGCTGACGTCATCGAACTTGGCCAGCGCGTTCATCAGTTCCATCACCGCCGCGATGGCGGTGTTGAAGCTGTGGCGGCGGCCGTAGTCGTCGCCGACCTTGCCGATGGTTTCGTGGGTCTTGCGGCGCAGCGCCTTCTGCTCGGCGCTGAGCGCGGCCACGTCCAGGGCCGGGGCGGCACCGTCGGCGGCATGCTTCTGCACCTGCGCCCACAAGCGACGCAGGAAGCGCGCCATGCCGTCCACGCCGGCTTCGTTCCACTCCAGCGACTGCTCCGGCGGCGCGGCGAACATCGAGAACAGGCGCACGGTATCGGCGCCGTACTTGCTCACCATCACCTGCGGGTCCACGCCGTTGTTCTTGGACTTGGACATCTTCTCGGTGCCACCGATCACCACCGGCTGACCGTCGGCGATCAGGGTCGCTCCGACGATGCGGCCGCGCTCGTCACGCTGTACATCGACATCGGCCGGGTTGATCCAGTCCTTGGAGCCGTCCGGATTCGGGCGGTAGTAGGTCTCGGCGATCACCATGCCCTGGCACAGCAGGTTCTGCGCCGGCTCGTTGCTGTCCACCATGCGCGCATCACGCAGCAGCTTGTGGAAGAAACGGAAGTACATCAGGTGCAGGATCGCGTGCTCGATGCCGCCGATGTACTGATCGACCGGCAGCCAGTAGTTGCCACGCTTGTCGACCGCATCACGGGCACCCGGCGAGGTGTAGCGCGCGTAGTACCAGCTCGACTCCATGAAGGTATCGAAGGTGTCGGTCTCGCGCTCGGCTGCGCCGCCGCAGTCCGGGCAGGTGGTCTTGCGCCATTCCGGATCGGCCTTGATCGGCGAACCGGTGCCGACAAAGTTGACGTTCTCCGGCAGGATCACCGGCAGCTGCTCTTCCGGCACCGGCAAAGCGCCGCACTTGGGGCAGTAGATCACCGGGATCGGGCAGCCCCAGTAGCGCTGGCGGCTCACGCCCCAGTCGCGCAGACGGTAGTTCACACGGCGCTGGCCCTGGGCCTTGCGCTCGAAGCGCTCGGCCAGCGCCTCGAAGGCGCCCTGGAAATCCAGCCCGTCGAACTCTTCGGAGTTGACCAGCTCGGTCTCGCGGGTCTTGTCGCCGTACCAGTCCTGCCAGCGGGTGGGGTCGTAGGCGCTCTCTTCCTTCCGCAGCGACTTCAACGCGATGACCTGGCGGATCGGCAGGCCGTACTTGTTGGCGAATTCATTGTCGCGCTGATCGTGGCCCGGGACCGCCATCACCGCACCGGTGCCGTAGCCCATCAGCACGAAATTGGCGACCCATACCGGCACCTGGGCGCCGGTGACCGGATGGATGGCGCGCAGGCCGGTATCCATGCCGCGCTTTTCCTGGGTTTCCAGCTCGGCCTCGGAGACGCCGCCCTGCTTCATCTCGGCCAGCAGCGCGGCCAGCGCCGGGTTGGACTTGGCCGCGTGCTGGGCCAGCGGGTGTTCGCCGGCGATCGACACAAAGGTCACGCCCATCACGGTGTCCGGACGGGTGGTGAACACGCGCAGCGGATCCAGCGTGCTGCCGTCGGCATCACGCACGTCGAACTGGATCTCCAGCCCTTCCGAGCGGCCGATCCAGTTGCGCTGCATGGTCTTGACCGAATCGGGCCAGCCCGGCAGTTCGTCCAGGCCATCCAGCAGTTCCTGGGCGTAATCGGTGATGCGCAGGAACCACTGCGGGATCTCGCGTTTTTCCACCAGCGCGCCGGAACGCCAGCCGCGCCCGTCGATGACCTGTTCGTTGGCCAGCACGGTCTGATCGATCGGGTCCCAGTTCACCACCGCGTTGCGGCGGTAGGCCAGGCCCTTGCGCATCAGGCGGGTGAACATGCGCTGCTCGTGCACGTAGTACTCGGGCGTGCAGGTGGCGAACTCGCGCGACCAGTCGATCGCATAGCCCATGGCCTTGAACTGGCCACGCATGTGCTCGATGTTGGCGTAGGTCCACTTGGCCGGCGCGGTGTTGTTCTTGATCGCCGCGTTCTCGGCCGGCAGGCCAAACGCATCCCAGCCCATCGGCTGCAGCACGTTGTGGCCGGTCATCCGCTTGTAGCGGCTGATCACGTCACCGATCGTGTAGTTGCGCACGTGGCCCATGTGCAACGCACCGGACGGATACGGCAGCATCGAAAGGCAGTAGAACTTCGGCTTGTCCGAGGTCTCGGTGACCTCGAAGGCACGGGTGGCATCCCAGTACTGCTGGGCGGCGGATTCAACCTGCTGCGGATCGTAAACGTTGGGTTCGACGCTGGTCATAAAAACGCTAGTGCGGCGGCAAAGCGGCACAGGGTACCGCAGTGCGGCAAAGGGCTCCAATCGACGTTGCCCACCGCCTTGGCCAAACCCCTCATCTCATTGAATTGACAGGAGATTGGCGAAAAGCACCACTCCCTGACTTCGGTCCAGGCGCGTAGCCGGGCGCAGCAGAGGCCACGCCCGCGCTCAGGACCGCCGCGCGGCCGGGGCCAACGGCAGCACCGCCACCAGCCAGACCAGCCACACCCCGAACGCCACGCGCTGTGCCAGCGGGGCCGGCAGCAGTGCCTGCAGCGCGAACGCGGCCAGCAGCACGCCCACCCCGCACGCCAGATGCAGGCCGCCGACGGCACGCCAGGCCGATATGCGCAACGCACCAATGCCGGACATCACCGCACCCGGCACGAAGGCCAGCACCCAGACCATCCACGCACTGGCGTGGTACTGGCTGGCCGGATTGTCCAGATCGCTGGTATCCAACGGCAGCACCCCCATCGCGGTGAACCCGACGCCGGCCAGCATCAACAACTGCGCCCCCACCCGCATCGACCAGGGTGCCGTACGTGGCACCCGCAACAGCAGGCGCAGCGCGACCACGCTGGCAAGCAGGCCGGGCAGCGCGAAGCCGAGGAGGTTGAAGGCCAGCGCATGCGGCACGCCCATCGCACCCAGCAGCGCGACCGGGTGGCCGATCGGATCGAACAGCGGCAGCGCCGCGCCGAATCCAATCACCGCCCCGACGAACAACACGGCGGCGGCGATGCCCAGCGCACGTTCCCAACGATGGAGTCCCAGCATGTTGCACCCGGCGAGTTCACAAGGCCTGCATTGTGGCCGTTCCGGGCGGATTCCGCCCGCTGGGGTTGCGTCCGGCCGCGACCGGCACCATACACTTGCTCTCCAGTTTCCCGTTGATCTGAAACCATGAGCGATCTGCCCCACGTGTTTGACGCCACCACCGAGACCTTCGAGACCGAGGTGCTGCAGAAATCCCTGCAGACCCCCGTGCTGGTCGATTTCTGGGCCACCTGGTGCGGCCCCTGCAAGACCCTGGGCCCGATGCTGGAAAAGCTGGCCGGCGAATATCACGGCGCCTTCGAGCTGGCCAAGGTCGATGTCGACAAGGAACAGCAGATCGCGGCCGCCTTCCAGATCCGCTCGGTGCCGACCGTGTTCCTGGTCAAGGGCGGGCAGATCGTGGATGGCTTCCCCGGCGCGGTGCCGGAGGGTCAACTGCGCGAGTTCCTGACCCAGCATGGCGTGGTCCCGCTGGAGGCGGTCCCGGACGAAGAAGAAGCCGTCGAGGCGCCGCCGCTGGACCCGCAGGCCCAGGTCGATGTGCTGCGCGCAGCCATCGCCGCCGAGCCGGACAGGGAAGAACTCAAACTCGATCTGGCCCTGGCGCTGCTGCAGACCGGCGCCACCGCCGAAGCCACCGCCCTGATCGATGCGCTGCCGGCCAATCTCTCCACCGATGACCGCGCCGTGCGCGCCCGCGCCCGCTTGGAATTCGCCAGCGCCCTGCAGGAAGCCCCGGCCGCCGAGGTGCTGGAAGCGCGCATCGCGGCCAATGGCGATGACCTGCAGGCCCGCCATCTGCGTGGCGTGCAGTTGCTGCTGTCCGGCCAGGACGCCGCCGCGCTGGAGCAGTTCCTGGACATGCTGCGCCGGGACCGCACCTACGACGAGGGCCGTCCGCGCAAACTACTGATCGATGCCTTCAAGGTGATCGAGGATGAAGACCTGGTCGGCCAGTACCGCCGCCGGATGGCCTCCTTGCTGTTCTGATGGATGCAGGCCAGCGCCGTCCGGGGCGCTGGCCTGACGAAGTCGCCTATCGGAATCGGCGACTTCGATGTGTGACGTGAATCACGTTCAGAAACCCTGCACAGCCGCCGGGCAATAATGCCGCCGCGGCACACTGGAGGTCGCGATCCATCGGGGAGGATGAGGTCTGGGCCATGCCGGCCCCGTGGCTGCGCCCCGCCTTGCAGGGCCGTAATGACCGTGAGAGTGACCCGTTTGCTTCGTTTCCCCCTGGCCGTACGCGCGATTGCGCTGGCGGTGCTGCTGCTGTCCGCCGCGCCGGTGCTCGCCCAGGACTGGGCCTACCGGGTTCGCCCCGGCGACACGATCTGGGACCTCAGCGCCCGCTATCTGAAGCCATCCATCGCCTGGGAGCAGCTGCAGTCGCACAACGGTATCGCCGATCCCTACCGCCTGCCACCCGGCAGCCAGTTGCGCTTTCCCGTCGCCTGGCTGCAGGTCCAGCCTGCGCCGGCGCGGGTCCTTGCCGTGCGGGGGGCGGTACACAGCCAGACCGATGGCCAGCCCCGCCACGACGTCGCCGAAGGCGATCTGCTGCGGATCGGGCAGGAACTGGTCACCGGCGACGATGCCAGCGTCACGGTGGTCTTTGCCGATGATTCACGCCTGCAGCTGCGCGAGCGTTCGCGGCTGCGTTTCGACCAGCTCTCCCGTTATGGCCGCACCGGCATGGTCGATACCCGCCTGCGTCTGGAACAGGGCCGTGCCAGCAACCGCGTGACGCCGGCCAATGGCCCGGCCTCGCGCTACATCATTGATGCGCCCACCGCGACCAGCAGCGTGCGCGGCACCGTCTTCCGGGTCAGCGCCGGCCAGGCCGGTCGTGGCGCGGCCACCGAAGTGCTGGAAGGCCGCGTGCAGGTCGGCAACCGTCGCGGCCAGCGCCTGGTCACCCACGGCCAAGCCACGCGCAGCCCGTCGCTGGATGCACGACCGGCCGAGCTGGAAGCGCTCCTGCCAGCCCCCGTGTTGGCGACCGATCCCCAGCGGTTGGCCACCCTGCCCGCCGCGCTGGCCTGGCAACCGGTGACGGGCGCGGTGGGTTACCGGGTCGAGGTGGTCCGCGCTGACCAACCCGAGGTGCTGCTGTTCGCACGCGACACCGACGCTACCGCGCTGAACCTGCCCGACCTGCCGCCGGGCGATCTGCGCCTGCTGGTGCGGGCGGTCAGTGCGGAGCACGTTGAAGGTCTGGATGCCGAACACGATTTCCAGGTGCGTGACCAGCCGCCCGCCCCGCTGACCGTGCGCCCGCTGCATGGCCAGACGGTCAACAGCGCACGCCCGCGGTTTGAATGGACCCGGGTGGCCGACGCCGAGCGGACCGTGCTGCAGATCGCCCGCGACCCGCAGTTCCTCGATCCGCTGGTGGAGCAGGACACCCGCGCCACCCATCTGCGTCCTGGCCAGGACCTGGTGCCCGGTGCGTACGTCTGGCGCGTGGCCTCGGTGGATCGCAACGGCGACCGCGGGCGTTTCGGGCAGCCGCTGCCGCTGACCATCACCGACGAACCGGTCGATCCCGCGCTGCAGCCCCCCGAGGCGGCAAAAGGGCAGTTGACGCTGCGCTGGCAGGCCGGCGCACCGGGGCAGCGCTATCGCGTGCAGTTGGACCGTCGCGGTGACTTCGCCACCCCGCTGCTCGACCGCGAGCTCGATCAACCCGCGGTGACACTCAAGCGGCCCTGGCGCGGCACGCTGCACGTCCGCGTGCAGTACATCGACGAGGACGGCTACGCCGGTCCCTTCTCCCCGACACAGCAGATCGCCCTGCCCTGCCGCACCTGTTACGCCACAGGCGGCGGCGCTCTGCTGCTGTGGCTGCTGCTGTGAGACCGCTGCACCTGCCCTGGCCGCAACGCATCGTGCTGGCAGCAGTGGTCGGTACATTGGCCGTGGCCGCCAGCCACTGGCAGTGGTTCTGGAAGCAGGACGAAGCGGTGTACGACGCCTACGTGGGCGGCTGGGAGTACACCCCCGATGCACGCCTGCTGATCGTGGCGATCGACGACAACAGCCTGCAGCAGCTCGGCCAGTGGCCGTGGCCACGGGGCACCCATGCGCGCCTGCTCGATCGGCTCACCGATGCCCGCGCCGAGCGCGTGGTGCTGGACCTGATGCTGTCCGAAGCCGATCGCCAGGACAGCACCCAGGATGCCGAGCTGGCCGCAGCGATCCGTCGCAATGGCCATGTCGTGCTGCCCGTGGTGGCCGCGCCGGCCAGCGGCCCGCGCATGGCCGAGGAACTGCTGCCCATCCCCTTGATTGCCGCCAACGCGGCGAGCCTGGGGCACAGCGATATCGAGGTCGACAGCGATGGCGTCGCGCGCGGCCTGTTCCTTACCGCGGGCATCGGCTCACCTCACTGGCCAGCACTCGGCCTCGCCCTGGCCAATCCGCCCCGCCCACTGCCCGGGCTGCGCGATGAGCGCCCCGGCCTGGAGTCGCCCTATCAGTGGCGGCGCGACCACTATGTCCGCGTGCGCTATGCCGGCCCGCCCGAACGCTTCCCGCAGTTGTCCTACGCGGATGTGCTCAACGGTGAGGTGGACCCGGCGCTGCTGCGTGGCCGCCTGGTCCTGGTCGGCATGACTGCCAGTGGGATGGCGCCGCCGCTGCTTACCCCGACCACGCGCGACCGCTGGATGAGCGGCAGCGAGTACCAGGCCAACGTGGCCTCCATGCTGCTGGGCGACAAGGCCATCGTGCCATTGGCGCCCCTCGCGCAGAGCGCGCTTACCGGAATACTGGTGGCGCTGTGCTGCCTGCTGCTGACGATGCCGCGGGCATGGCTGAGCGGCGTGCTCGCCCTGCCATCGACGCTGTTGGTGAGCTTCGTGCTGCTGCGCGCCGGCAACCTGTGGTTCGCCCCGGCCGCCGCCTTGGTCGGCATGCTGGCGGTGATCCTGGCGTGGGCGCTGTGGCGCGTCAGTGCCTGGCGGCGTCAGGCCAACAGCGACGCGCTCACCGGGCTGGGCAACCGGCTGCGTTTCGAGCAGACCCTGCAGGCCGAGCACGATGCCGGCCGGCGCACCGGGCGGCCATTGAGCCTGGTGCTGATCGATGTGGACCACTTCAAACGCCACAACGATGAGTTCGGCCATCAGGCCGGCGACAACGTGCTGCGCCGGATCGCGCAGGAAATCCGCGCGCATGCCCGTCGGCCCCGTGACATGGCCGCGCGCTTCGGCGGCGACGAATTCGCGCTGATCCTGCCCGACACGACGCCGGAAGGCGCCATCCAGGTGGTGCAGGATCTGGTCGCGCGCGCGCAGGGGCTGGAGATTCCGGCCGGGCGGGGTTCGACCACGCATATCACCGTGACCGTCGGCGTGTTCACGCGCGTGCCGACCGCGAGCACCGAGCCGCGGCATTTCTTCGAAGGTGCCGATGCGGCGCTGTACCAGGCCAAGGCGGCCGGCCGGAATGGGTATGCGGTGGATGACGGTGGACTGGGCTGAGGCGCAACTCCATACGCAGGCGAATGGTAGACTCCGATCTCCTCTCCACTGAGCTGCGATCCGAATGAAGGCCTCCGTCTTCCGCCTTGGCCTCAACCTGTGGCCGCCATTCCTGTTCGCCGGCATCCATGTCACCCAGGTCAGCCCGGACTACCGCCATGTGCGCGTCGAGTTGCGCATGCGCCCCTGGAACCGCAATTACGTGGGCACCCATTTCGGTGGCAGCCTGTTCGCGATGACCGATCCGTTCTGGATGCTCACCGTGATGCAGAACCTGGGCCGCGATTACTACGTCTGGGACCGCGCCGGGGAGATCGAGTTCCTCAAGCCGGGCCGCGGCACCGTGGCCGCCGAGTTCAGGCTGGACGAAGCCCTGCTGGATCAACTGCGTACCGCCACCGCCAGCGGGGAAAAGTACCTGCACTGGTTCAGCAACGACATTGTCGATGCGAAAGGCGAGGTCATCGCCCGCGTGCGCAAGCAGGTCTACCTGCGGCTCAAGCCCGAGGCACGCCAGCGCGCGGGATGAGTCATCGCGCGCTTGCTATGCTCGCGCGCCGGCTCCACCCCACGGACGACCATGCGCCTGCCCCTGCTTGCTGCCCTGCTGCTTACTGCCCTACCCGCGCTCGCGCAGGAACTGCGGATCCCACCGGTCGACTATCCGGTATTGCCCGCCCACGCCACCCGGGCCGAAGGTTTCGTGCCGTCAGGGTGGCGCATCGAGCAGCAGCTTCGCGGTGACCTCAACGGCGACAAGCGCGAGGATCTGGTTCTCGTGCTACGTCAGCAGGACCCGCGCAACATCGTCGAACACGATGGCTTTGGCATCAGCCCGCTGGACAGCAATCCACGCCTGCTCGCCATCGCCTGGTCCACGCCGGGCGGCTACACGCTCGCTGCGCAGAACCACACGCTGATCACCCGCCACGAGGCGCCGAACCTGTCCGATGTATTCGAAGACGGCGATGGCGTCTCGATCGTGCGGGGCACGCTGCGCACCACGCTGTTCTTCTTTTCCAACGCTGGCAGCTGGTCCACAGGCTCGGCCAGCTACACGTTCCGCTGGCAGGACGGCGCCTTCGCGTTGATCGGCTATGACCGCAACTCGATGGTGCGCAACTCCGGGCAGACCGAAAGCCTGAGCATCAATTACTCGACCGGACGCGTGCGCCACGCCGAAGGCAGCATGGCATCGGACGAAGAGCGCGTGCGCTGGGAGCCCCTGGGCTCGCCGCAGCGCTGGACACTGGAGACCGTCGGCGACGGCAGCGCGTTCGAGCCACTGGCACCGGCGCAGGATCGATAAGCCGCTGCACGGCAGCGTGCCGGTCAGTGCGCAGGTTCGCGCATCGGCACGCGCAGCGTCGGTCCGACATCGCTCGTCACCGCGCGCCGCTCCACCTGCAGCCAGCGGCCATCGTCGCTGAGCACCGGCGTGCGGGTTGGCGACCGCAGTGCTTCCGGCAGGCTCTGCAGGGCCACGGACGCGGCGGTGGGTTGCTGCCGCAGCCAGCGCTGCGCTGACACCAGGCGCAGCATCGCGGCAGCGTCCTGCGGGCGGCCTGCGTACTGCCGCATGTCCGGCCCGGTGATGTTGGCCAAGGCGCATCCCAGCGGATTGGCGATGCAGGCAAAGCGATCCTGTGCGGGCCCGGGAATCGGGGTGGGCGCATCCCGGCTGGCCACCAGTTCAGCACTGGCGGCGCATGCCCACGCGTAGCGGGGTGCCAGGCGTGCCTGGGTGCGCGGCATATCCAATAACAGATACTGCGCCGCCGGATTCCCGGTCGTCAGGCGCAATCCCGCTCCCGCCAGCGCGAACTCACCGCGCATCGCGGTGCACAGGCTCTGCTCGCTGGGCGTCATGGGCGCCAACGCAGCATCGCAGACGGCAGGCAGCGCGGCATCAGCAGGCAGTTCAATCAGGATATCGGCCAGCAACCGGGCGTTGCTCTCCACCATCGCCGCGCCGATCATGCTGGTGATCAGCGTATCGCCCTGCCCGGTCATCGCCCGACCACTGAGGATGTCCGCACAGGTACCCGCAACTGCGGTTTCACTGTCGCCCCGTACGTGCGCGAGCGCGTGGGCTGTCAACGGATCAAGCACCGGCTGAAAGACCGGCAGCGGCACCATCGGATCCGTGTCGAACGGTTTGAACGGCGAGGTGAAGTGACCGTACCCGGCCAGCGCGGCCACGCGCTGGTGGAGCGCCTCGTGGCCGGCGTGCGCGGCCTCGACACCGTCCGGGTCGGCGCGCACCGCCGCAAGGCAGCCGATACCGCGCTGGCCGCAGCCCGCGAAGGCAGACAGCGGCGCTGCGGGGTAGCGCGCTTCCGCGCTGGACGATACGGGCCGCTGGCCGGGCGTACCGCTCCGCCAACGTTCGACATCCTGCGCCATGATGGCCTCACGCCCCGCGTCCTCCAGCCCGTCGTAGCGCAGCGTCCACAACGCGGTGAAGCCGCTTTCGCCGCGTGTTGGCAACGGCGCCTGCAGCAGCCGCATCGCTTCGCGCTGCTCCGCCGGCAGCGGCCAGAACCGCGAGGCCCCCCAGAGCACCGCGATCGCCACTACCAGGCTCAGGATCGAGATGCCCACCCATTTCAGTCCATTCTTCAACACAGCATTCTCCCCAGCGCCCGCGTCCTGCGGGGACGGGCAGCGTAAACCGGGCATCGCCACCGCTACAATGCGCAGATGTCGCCCGAAGCCCCCCAACTCGTTCCGCGTCCCTCCCTGCAGCGCCTGTTCCTGACCGGCCTGCTGACCCTGCTGCCGATCTGGCTGACCTGGGTGGTGGTCAAATTCGTGTTCGTGCTGCTGTCGGGCATTTCCAGCCCACTGGTGGTGCCGTTGTCCGAGCAGATCGCGGCCTCGTTCCCGCATTACCTGGGCTGGATCAAGGTCGAGTGGATGCAGGACATCATCGCCCTGGCCGCCACCCTGCTGGTGATCCTGTCGGTGGGCGTGCTGAGCCGCCGCGTGATCGGCCAGCGCCTGCTGCGCTGGTTCGGCGCGGTGATCAAGCGCATTCCGCTGGCCAGCATCATCTATGACAGCGCCAAGAAACTGCTGGACATGCTGCAGACCGAACCGGGCAGTACCCAGCGGGTGGTGCTGATCGACTTCCCGCACCGGGACATGAAGTCGGTCGGCCTGGTCACGCGGGTGATCAAGGAACAGGGCACGGGCCGCGAGCTGGCGGCGGTGTATGTGCCCACCACCCCCAACCCGACCTCGGGCTATCTGGAAATCGTGCCGGTGGAACTGCTCACGCCCACCGACTGGACCGTGGACCAGGCGATGAGCTTCATCATCTCCGGCGGCGCGGTCGCACCGGAAAGCGTGCCGTTCACCCGCGCCGGCGATCGCTGAACCTCGTGGCAGCCGCGCGCTGCCGCAGCTGACTGAGCGCCGTACGTGACAAAGCTGACCGGGGACCGGTGCTGGCCGTACGCAGGCGAATCGGGCAAGCTCCCGTGTCTGTGCGTTTACGGAAACAGCCGATGCCCCACCCCGCCCGCGCCCTGGCGCTTGCCATCGCCGTACTGATGGCCTTCAGCGCCGCCGCCCCGGCCGAAGCTGCCAAGAAAAAGGCCACCCGGCCCGCCGCAGCGCAGACCCGGCCTGCGGCCAAGCCCAAAGCCAAGCCGCGTGCACGCCCGGCCGCCGCCCCTGCCCGCCAGCCGCTGGTGCGCCAGCAGAGCAAGGCCGCGCAGCTGGACCGGATCTACGATGAGTACTGGGATGCCGCGATGCGGCTCAATCCGCTGCAGGCCACCTTCCAGGGCGACAGCCGCCACAACGATCAGCTGCCCAACATCCTCTCCGCCGCCTACCGCCAGCAGTCGCATGACTTCACCGTGGAATGGCTCGGCAAGGTCGAGAAGATCGGCCCGGATGGCCTGACCGGCCAGGACCTGCTCAGCTACGAGATCTTCGTGCGCGATGCGCGCATGTCGCTGGCCGCCGAGCAGTTCCCCGGCTGGATGCTGCCGGTGAGCCAGTATTACAACCTTGGCAGCATCATGGCCATTCTCGGCTCCGGCTCCGGTGCGCAGCCCTTCAACACGGTGCAGGACTATGATGGCTGGTCACGCCGTTCGCTGGGCATTCCGGCCCTGTTCGAGCAGGCCATCGCCAACATGCGCCAAGGCATGGCTGCCGGTGTGGTGCAGCCGCGTGACCTGATGGAAAAGGTCCTGCCGCAGTTGGACGCGGTCATCAAGCCGACTGCGGAAGAGAGTATCTTCTGGGCGCCGATACGCAATCTGCCGGAGGATTTCCCGGCCGCCGACAAGGCGCGCATCACCGCCGAATACAAGCGCATGATCGAGCTGCGCATCATGCCGTCCTACCGCGCCCTGCGCGGCTTCATCGCCACCGAGTACCTGCCCGCGGCACGCAGCACCGATGGCCTGGCCGGCCTGCCCGGCGGCAAGGCCTGGTATGCGCAGACCATCGTCCAGAGCACGGCCTCCACGCTGACGCCCGAACAGATCCATGCGCTGGCCGAACAACGCGTGGCCACCCTGCAGGCGCAGATCGCCACGATCATGAAAGAGAACAAGATCCGCGGCTCGCAGCAGAAGCTGCTGCGCACCATGCGCACCGACCGCGATTTCCAGTACGCCAGTGCCGATGCATTGATCAACCGCTACAAGCAGCTGCAGAGCCAGGTCAACGCGCGCCTGCCGACGCTGCTCGGCACGCTGCCCAAGGCGCCGATGGAGATCCGCGCGGTCGAGCCCGAACGGGCGGCCACCGCCGGCGCGGTGAGCTATCAGCAACCGCTGCCGGACGGCATGCGCCCGGGCGTGCTGTACATCAACACCAGCGATCTGCCGAGCCGTCGCCGCTGGTCGGCGCCGATGCAGT
The DNA here is from genome assembly GCA_002363385.1 of Stenotrophomonas maltophilia. Lineage (GTDB taxonomy): Bacteria > Pseudomonadota > Gammaproteobacteria > Xanthomonadales > Xanthomonadaceae > Stenotrophomonas > Stenotrophomonas maltophilia_AN. The sequence continues at coordinate 1,107,114 of DEVL01000003.1, read as the reverse complement.
TCCTGCACGAAGGCATTCCGGGCCATCACGTGCAACTGGGCCTGCAGCAGGAGCTGGACAAGCTGCCGCGCTTCCGTCGCCTGGGCGGCGATATCGCCTTCGTGGAAGGCTGGGGGCTGTACGCCGAGTCGCTGGGCGAGGAATTGGGCGTCTACCAGGATCCGTATGAGCGGATCGGCTACCTGCAGGCCGCGCTGACCCGTGCCGCGCGCATGTCCGCCGACACCGGCGTGCACGCGCAGGGCTGGAGCAAGCGCCAGGCCGTGGACTATCTGGTCAAGACCGCGGACATGAGCGCCAGCGACGCCAGCGCCGAAGTGGAACGCTTCATGGCCCTGCCCGGGCAGACTCTGGCCAATGGCCTGGGCGAGCTGAAGATGATGGAACTGCGCGACAAGGCCAGGGCTGCACTGGGGCCGCGTTTCGACGCACGTCGCTTCCATGAGGAAGTGCTGCGAGACGGTTCGATGCCGCTGGACATCCTGGACGCCAAGATCGCCCGCTGGATCGCCAGCCAGAGTGGCGCGGCAACGCCCGCGCCCTGAGCCCAGAAGGAACCGAGCATGCACATCGTGCGGCATCTGCGTGTGTGGATCAGCGCGATGTGCATCGCCGGGAGCGGCACGGTCATCGCAGCGCCGGTGCTGACGCCGCCGGATCCAGGCATCGATGCGTTGATGCAACGCTACGATGGTCAGGTGCCCGGCGCCGCGGTGCTGGTCCTGCACGACGGCACGCCGGTGTTCCGGCGTGGCTACGGGCTGGCGGTGCTGGAAGATCACACCGCGGTGACCGCGCAGACCAATTTCCGCCTGGCCTCGATCAGCAAGCAGTTCACCGCCGCGGCGATCCTGCTGTTGACCGAAGATGGCGCGTTGACCCTGGATGACCCAGTGAAGCGCTGGCTGCCCTCGCTGCCAGCGGCCGCCGATGCCATTACCCTGCGCCAGCTGCTCAGCCACACCAGCGGCCTGCTCGACTACGAAGCGCTGATGCCCGCCGACGCGACCGTGCAGGTCCATGACCAGGACGTGCTGCATCTGCTGGAACACCAGGACCGCACCTACTTCGCGCCGGGCACGGCCTACCGTTACAGCAACAGCGGCTATGCGCTGCTGGCGCTGGTGGTCGGCAAGGCGTCCGGCACGGATTTCGCCAGCTTCCTTCGCCAACGTATTTTCCTGCCGCTCGGCATGCGCGACACCGTGGCGCACCAGGACGGCGTGGATGACATCGCGCGCCGCGCCTATGGCTACAGCGAGCGCGACGGGCGGTGGCAGCGTACCGATCAAAGCCCGACCAGCGCGGTGCTCGGCGACGGTGGGGTGTATTCCTCGCTGGATGATCTGGCGCGCTGGGATGCGGCGTTGTATGACCAGCGCCTGTTGAAGGCAACATCGTTGAAGCAGATGTTCTCCCCCGCCACACCCACCACCGAACCGGATGTGCCGTTCTATGGCTTCGGCTGGCGGCTCAACGGTGGCGCGCAGTGGCACAGCGGCGAGAGCATCGGCTTCCGCAACGTGATCCTGCGCTACCCCGCGCAGCGCCTCACCGTGATCGTGCTCAGCAACCGCAACGCCCCCGAACCCTATCCGCTGGCGCTGCAGATCGCCCGGCGCTGGCTGGATACTCTGCAATGAACGCTTCTGACGCTTCCCTACTGATCGGTATCCACCACGTGGCCCTGATCTGCGCCGATTACGCCCGCTCCAAAGACTTCTACACCCGCGTGCTCGGCCTGCACGTGATCGCCGAGAACTACCGGCAGGCGCGCGACTCCTGGAAGCTCGACCTGGCCCTGCCCGATGGCGGCCAGCTGGAACTGTTCTCGTTCCCGGCCGCGCCGGCACGGCCAAGCCGCCCCGAGGCGCAGGGCCTGCGCCACCTGGCCTTCCGCGTGCATCTGCTGGAGCCGATGATCGAGCGGTTGACCGCGGCCGGCGTGGCCTGCGAACCGATCCGGGTGGACGAGTACACCGGCCGCCGCTTCACCTTCTTCGCCGACCCGGACGACCTGCCGCTGGAGCTGTACGAGATCCCGGCCGGCGCCGGCTGAACCGTGCGCCGGGCACGTTCCGTACCAGAGCGAATGGGTATACAGTCGGCCCTGTACCGGCCGTCTGCGCCGGCGTTCACGGACATCCCTGGGAGGGGAACATGCGCAAGACCTTCAAGACCCTGTTGCTGGCGCTGCCGCTGATGATGGCGGCGATGTCGGCCAGCGCCGCCGACGGCGCCGTCGGCCGCTGGAAGACCATCGATGACAAGACCGGCAAGGTGAAGTCGATCGTGGAGATCACCCAGGCCACCAACGGCACCCTGACCGGCAAGGTCGTGGACATCCTGCATTCGGACAAGGGCCCCAATCCGGTCTGCGACGGCTGTGAGGGCGCCAACAAGAACAAGCCGGTCAAGGGCATGACCATCCTCTGGAACCTCAAGGCCGATGGCGCCAACGCCTGGTCCGGCGGCACCATCCTGGATCCGGGCAACGGCAAGACCTACAAGTCCAAGATGAAGCTGCAGACCGGCGGCGCCAAGCTGGACGTGTCCGGCTGCGTGGCCTTCATCTGCCGCGCCCAGACCTGGGTGCGCGAGTAAGCCGCGCGCAGGTTTCAGCCCCAGTAACCCGGCTTCGGCCGGGTTACTGCGTTTTGGCGTGCGATAATCCCCGGTTCCCCTGGCAACAGCGCTCATCATGACCCGCACCGCTCTCGTCACCACCGCCCTGCCCTACGCCAACGGCCCGCTGCACCTGGGCCACCTGGTCGGCTACATCCAGGCTGACATCTGGGTGCGCGCGCGTCGAATGAGCGGCGGCAAGACCTGGTTCGTCTGCGCCGATGACACCCATGGCACCCCGATCATGCTCGCAGCCGAAAAGGCCGGCGTGACCCCGGAGGCCTTCATCGCCAACATCCAGGCCAGCCATGAGCGCGATTTCGCCGCCTTCGGCGTGGCGTTCGATCATTACGACTCGACCAACTCGGCGGCCAACAAGGCGCTGACCGAAGCCTTCTACCTCAAGCTCGAGGCCGAAGGGCACATCGCGCGCCGCTCCGTGGCCCAGTTCTACGACCCGGCCAAGGGCATGTTCCTGCCCGATCGCTACATCAAGGGCATCTGCCCGAACTGCGGTACCCCGGACCAGTACGGCGACAACTGCGAAGTCTGCGGCGCCACTTACAGCCCGACCGACCTGAAGGATCCCAAGTCGGTGATCTCCGGCGCCACGCCGGAAATCCGCGATTCGGAGCATTTCTTCTTCGAGGTCGGCCGCTTCGAAGGTTTCCTGCGCGAGTGGCTGGCCGGCGACGTCGCCCTGCCTGGCGTGAAGGCCAAGCTTGGCGAGTGGCTCAATGCCGAAGGTGGCCTGCGCGCGTGGGACATCTCGCGCGATGCGCCGTACTTCGGCTTCCAGATTCCGGGCCACCCGGGCAAGTACTTCTACGTGTGGCTGGACGCGCCCATCGGCTATCTCTCCAGCTTCCAGACGCTGTGCGCGAAGACCGGCGAAGATTTCGATGCGCACCTGCGCGCCGGCACCAGCACCGAACTGCACCATTTCATCGGCAAGGACATCGTGAACTTCCACGGCCTGTTCTGGCCGGCGGTGCTGCACGGCACCGGCCACCGCGCGCCGACCCGCCTGCACGTCAACGGCTACCTGACCGTGGATGGCGCGAAGATGTCCAAGTCGCGCGGCACCTTCGTGATGGCGCGTACCTTCCTGGATGCCGGGCTGGAACCGGAAGCGCTGCGCTATTACTTCGCGGCCAAGTCCTCCGGCGGCGTGGACGATCTCGACCTGAACCTGGGTGACTTCATCGCGCGCGTCAACGCGGATCTGGTCGGCAAGTTCGTCAATCTGGCCAGCCGTTGCGCCGGTTTCATCAGCAAGCGCTTCGAGGGCCGCCTGGCGGCTGCGCTGCCCGATGCCGCCCAGTACGACCGGTTCGTCGCCGCCCTGGCGCCGATCCGCGAGGCGTACGAGCGCAACGATCCAGCTGCCGCCCTGCGCCTGACCATGACCCTGGCCGACGAAGCCAATCGCTACATCGACGACCAGAAGCCGTGGGTGATCGCCAAGCAGGACGGCGCCGACGCGCAGTTGCAGTCGGTGTGCACCCAGGGCTTGAACCTGTTCCGCGTGCTGGTCACCGCGCTCAAGCCGGTGCTGCCGGCCACCGCCGCGCAGGCCGAGGCCTTCCTGGCCGCGCCCGTGCAGGCCTGGACCGACATCGTCGCCCCGCTGACCGCGCACACCATCGCGGTGTACGAACCCCTGTTCACCCGTATCGACCCGAAAAAAATCGACGCCATGACCGACGCATCCAAGGACACCCTGCAGGCCGCCACCCCGGCCCCCGCCGCTCCGGCCAAACCGGCCAAGCCCGCTGCCGCACCAGCACCGGTTGCTGCGGCCGATGGCGAGGCCGCACCGGCCTACATCGGCATCGACGACTTCGCCAAGCTGGATCTGCGCATCGGCAAGGTGCTGGTCTGCGAGTTCGTGGAAGGTTCGGACAAGCTGCTGCGCTTCGAACTCGACGCCGGTGACCTGGGCAAGCGCCAGATCTTCTCCGGCATCCGCGCCAGCTACGGCGAGCCGGAACAGCTGGTTGGCCGCAGTGTGGTGTTCATCGCCAACCTGGCCCCGCGCAAGATGCGCTTCGGCCTGAGCGAAGGCATGATCCTGTCGGCCGGTTTCGACGGCGGCGCGCTGGCCCTGCTGGACGCCGACAGCACCGCGCTGCCGGGCATGCCGGTCCGCTGATCGCTGCGGCAGGGCGGCCACCCGGTCGCCCTGCCACGCTCTTCTGCCTGGAGGTGTGGGTTGGAACTGGCGCTGTTCGATTTCGACCACACGGTCACCACCTGCGATACCTACGGGCGTTTCCTGCGCCGCGTAGCCACCCCCGAACAGCTTGCACAGGCCTGGTGGAAAGTCGGCCCATGGTTGCTGGCCTATCGCTTGAAGCTGATCTCCGCGCAACGCATCCGCGCCCGCGTCACCCGCCTGACCTTCAGCGGCCGTCATCTCGAGGACATCACCGCGCAGGCTGCCGGCTACGCGCGCGATGTGCTGCCCGGGGTGATGCGGCCGGAGATGCTCGAGCAGATCCACTGGCACCTCAAACAGCAGCACACCGTGGTGATCGTGTCCGGCTCGCTGGATCTGTACCTGCGCCCGTGGTGCGAGGCGATGGGGTTGCAGCTGATCTGCAACCGGCTGGACAGCCACGACGGACGCCTCACCGGGCGCTATGCCGACGGCGACTGCGGCCCGCGCAAGGTTGACCACATCCGCCGCCGGTTCGACCTCTCGCGCTACCTGCGCATCCACGCGTACGGCGACAGCCGCGAAGACCGTCCGATGCTGGCACTCGCCCACGAGCGCTGGTATCGCGGCAAGCCCATGAAGCCGCGTCGGGATCTCCTGGCGGGCACACCACCTGCCCGGGACAGCCGGGCCTGATGCCCCACCGCGCAGCCACCGCCACGCCATGAGCCTCCCCATCGACACCCTCACCGAACGCCTCGACCGGCTGTTGCCCCAGACCCAATGCGGGCAATGCGGCTACGACGGCTGCCGCCCGTATGCCGAAGCGATGGCACGCGGCGAGGCGGGCATCGATCACTGCCCGCCGGGCGGTGATGCCGGTGCGCGCGCGCTGGCGAATGTCCTGGGCGTGGCAGCGGTGCCGTTCGATCGCACGCGCGGTGCGCACAAGGCACCGCAGGTGGCAGTGGTGATCGAAGCCGACTGCATCGGCTGCACCAAGTGCATCCAGGCCTGTCCGGTGGATGCGATCGTCGGCGGCGCCAAGTACATGCACACCGTCATCGCCGATCTGTGCACGGGCTGCGAGTTGTGCATCCCGCCGTGCCCGGTGGACTGCATCGACCTGGTCAGCGCGCGCTGACACTTGCGCCGGCCGCTATGCGCCTCGCGGCGGCAGGGTCTGGGCGCACGGCGATGCGTCGATCACCATGCCGCCCAGCAGTTGCCTGGTGCGCTTACGGCAACGCCGCCGTCACCACGATCTCCACTTTCCAGCTCGCGTCCGCCAGCTTGGCTTCCACCGTCGCGCGGGCCGGGGTCATCCCTGCCACCACCCACTCATCCCACGCGGCATTCATGCCGGCGAAATCGTTGATGTCGGCCAGGAAGATCTCTGCGCGCAGGATGTGCTGCTTGTCACTGGCCACCAGCGCCAGCAGCTTGTCGATCTCTTCCAGTACCTGACGGGTCTGGCCGGTGATGTCCTGGCTGGTGTCTTCAGGGATCTGCCCGGACAGATAGGCGACCTTGTTGTGCACGGTCATTTCGGACATGCGCGGGCCGACATCGAAACGTTCCAACATGGCGATTGCTCCTCTGGATGAAATCGCATTGTCACCGATGCGGCGCGCGCGTGCCCGCCACCGTGTGTCAAGCAGCCACAGCACGCACATCCCAGCCGCTTGGCAAGCGTCAGCATCAGGCGCACGATTTGCGGGTCAGGCGCCCACGCCTGCGTTGACTCCTTCATCGCCCACCCCGGAGCACGCTGTACCGATGACCGACACCGCCGCTGCTCCCACCCCGGTCCGCGCGCCCTGGCGCCGCGCCGCAACCGTCGTCATCCCGCTGGTGATCCTGGCCCTGGCCCTGCGCGGACTGGCCAACGAATTCGACGAACACGGCTACCGCGCGATCCGCGAGGCCTTCCGGCATCTCGGCGCCGGTCAGATCGCGCTGACCGTGCTGCTGGGCCTGGCCAGCTACGGCTGCCTGATCGGCTTCGATGCGATCGGTCTGCGCCGCAGCGGCAAGCGCCTGCACCCGGCTCGGGTCGGCATCACCGCGTTCCTGGCGCATACGCTGGGGCAGACCCTGGGCTTTGCGGCCCTCACCGGCGGCGCCGTGCGCCTGCGTGGCTATGGTCGCGCGGGGCTGACGCTGGGCGAGATCGGCCAGGTCGTATTGATGAGCACACTAGGCTTCGTGTTCGGTGCGTGGCTGCTGCTGGCGCTGGCCTTCCTGCTTGAACCCGGCGCGGCGGCGCTGGCGCTGCCGATCCCGGTCCAGGCGGTGCGCATCATCGGCGTTCTCGGCCTGCTGGCGTATGCCGGCACGGTGCTGCTGGTCGGCCGCGAGGGCCGTAGTTTCCAGATCCGCGGGCATGCCCTGTGGCTGCCCGACCGCCGCACCATGCTCGGTGTGACCGCCCTGAGCGTGGTCGAGCTGGTGCTGGCCAGTGCGGCGTTCTATGTGCTGCTGCCGATGGACACGCCGACCGGTCTGCCCGGGTTCGTCGGGCTGTACCTGGTCGCGGTGCTGGCCGGCCTGATCTCCAGCGTGCCGGCCGGCCTGGGCGTGTTCGAGTGGAGCCTGCTCAAGCTGCTGCCGCAGGTGGCGCCCGCCGCGGTGCTGGCGGCCGCGCTGATCTACCGCGTGACCTATTACGTGTTGCCGCTGCTGCTGGCCACGGTGCTGGCGGTCGCGCCCGCACTGCGTCGCCCGCTGCGTGCCGGCGCCGGTGCCACCCGGGTCGGCTGGACCGCGCTGCGCCCCTGGCTGCCGCAGATCATCGCGCTGGCGGTGTTCAGCGTCGGCGCCGCACTGGTGATCGATGGCACCTTGCCGACGCCGCGCCGGCACCTGGTCACGGCCTCGCTGCCGATCCTGGAAACCTCGCACCTGCTTGGCAGTCTGGCCGGTGTCGCGCTGCTGTTGATCGGTCAGGGCCTGCAGCGGCGCAGCCATGCTGCGTGGATGCTCGCGCTCGGCATCTGCGTGTTGTCCCCGTTGCCGATCTGGCTGCGCGGTGGGCAGGTGCTGATCGCGCTGTCCGCCCTGCTGGTGGCGGCCGCACTGTGGGCCTCGCGCCGCGAGTTCTATCGCCAGGGCGCTCTGCTGGACGAAGCCTGGTCGTGGCCGTGGATCCGCAACCTCGGCCTGGTGCTGGTCGCGGTGATCTGGCTGCTGTTCTTCGTCTACAGCCACGTGGAATACCAGAATGAGCTGTGGTGGCAGTTCGCGCTGCAGGGCAACGCGCCTCGCGCGCTGCGTGCCTTGTTGCTGGTGGCGATCGCGCTGACCATCTTCGGCCTGGCGCGGCTGCTGCACAGCACGCGCAGTCCGTTGCCGGCGGCCGATACCGCTACCCTTGACGCGCTCGCCCCGATCCTGGCCGCCGCCGAAGACACCCAGGCATGCCTGGTACTCACTGCGGACAAGGCGGTGCTGCGCGATGAAGCGCAGCGGGGCTTCGTGATGATGCAGCGCTACGGCGGCTCCTTGATCGCGATGGGCGATCCGGTCGGCCCACCCGAGGTGGTGCGCGCGCTGATCTGGCGCTTCCGCGAGGAAGCCGATCGGCTCGGCCTGCGCCCGGTGTTCTACCAGGTCGGCGAAGCGCACTGGCAGACCTATCTCGACCTCGGGCTGACCCTGGTCAAGCTCGGGGAAGAGGCGATGGTGCCGTTGCAGGACTTCACCCTGGAGGGCCGCGAGCGCGCCGATCTGCGCCAGGCCTGGAACCGCGGCAAGCGCGGTGGGCTGAGCTTCCGGGTCGCCATGCCCGAGGAAGTACCTGCCCTGCTGCCGGCGCTGGCAGTGGTCTCCCAGCAATGGCTGGACGACAAGGCCGGCGATGAAAAGGGGTTCTCGCTCGGCAGCTTCGATGCAGCCTATCTGGCGCGTTTCCCGGTCGCGGTGGTGGAGGCCGAAGGGCGCATCGTGGCCTTCGCCAATCTGTGGCAGGCACCGGCCGGAAACGAGCTCTCGGTGGACCTGATGCGGCACGTCGACGATGCGCCCAAGGGCACCATGGATTTCCTGTTCATCGAGCTGTTCCTGTGGGGCCGCGAGCACGGCTTCCACCGGTTCTCGCTGGGCATGGCACCGCTGTCCGGGCTGGCCCAGCATCGTCTGGCCGGGCGCTGGAACCGCTTCGCCAACGTGGTCGCGCGGCATGGCGAACGCTTCTACGGCTTCAGCGGCCTGCGCCGTTTCAAGTCGAAGTTCGCTCCGGTCTGGCGCGCACGTTATCTGGCCGCACCGGGCGGTGTACACCTGCCCGCCGCCCTGCTGGATGCGACCCGGCTGATCTCACTGGACCCGCGCCGGCACGACTGAGCCCGTGCCGACACGGATCGCCGGCGCTCAGCGCGCCGGCAGATGCTGCACGATGGTGTCGGCGAGGCGGTCATAATCGCCCTTGAAGTGATGGTCGCCGGGGAGCTTGATGACCTGCGCATTGCCACCGGCCGGAAGCGACGGGCACAGCGCGTCGCCATCGTCTTCGCCGTAGACGCACCACGTTTTACCGGCGGGCAGCTTGGCCACCTCCGGCGCGATCGGCAGGCCATCGCCACCGCCGCCGAGCCAGTTGCTGACATGGAACTCGTAGTCGGCGGTCTTGCCCACCGACAGCAGCGCGATCATCGAGACCGATTCCCGCGTAGCCGGTGACAGCTGGTTGATTGCCGCCGGCAGCACATCGGCGCCCTGCGAGAAACCGACCAGCACCACGTTGCGACGCTGCCACTGGCGGCTGTAGTGCGTGGCGATGCGTTCCAGATCCCGGGCGAAGCCTTCAGGCGTGCGTGCGGTCCAGAAGTAGCGCAGCGAATCCACGCCCACCACCGGTACCCCGGCCTCGCTCAGCGACGCGGCAACCTCCTTGTCCAGCCCCGCCCAGCCGCCGTCGCCGGAAACGAAGATGGCGAAGGTGTCGCCCGGCTTGGTCGTCGGTACATCCACCACCGGCAGGCCCTTGAGATCGTCCGGCGGCGGCGCCAGGCTGACCCCCTTCTGCGCGCCGATCACCTTTGCTGCGGCCAGCACGCCGGGCAACGCGTCGCCCCGCGCGGTGCGCTCGAACTGGCGCCCCATGCCGACCTTGCGCACGAACGCAGCCGACTCGCCGGCCGGGCAATGCACATCGCCGGCGGCGTTCAACCAGGGGAAATTCAGTTCAGCCGGCTGCAGGCGACCGTGGCTGCTGCCGGCGCCGCAGACCTTGCGCTCGCGCACGCCCGACGGGCAGAAGCCCGTGGTGAGCAGTCCGGCGAACACCTGCGTATCCGCCTCCGCGGCTACCGCGTACGCCAGCGCCGCACCCTCGCCATCGCCGCCGATCAGCGGCAGGTGATAGCCCGGCACGTGCAGATAGGCCTGGAACCAGCGCGAGAAATTCTCCACATCGCCGGCGCCGAACGCGCAATCACCGCTCTTCTCGCGGCCCAGCACCTGGCGCAGGTGTGCGACATCGACCTGGGCGACCAGGGCGCCATCGGCGCGCAATGCCTCGATGCGCTGCTGGCTGTCGGCATGGCTGGCGGTACCGTCAAACCACACCACCACCCGTTGCGGGCGACCGTCCGGCAGATACACCGGCACGTTCTCGAAACGCCCGTGACTGAGCTGCTGCGGCGGCGCGGCCAGCGCCTGTCCGGACATCCCCGCCAGCATCACACCCAGCATCATCCCCCAACCGGCTTGCCGCATCGTCGCGCATCCCATGACTAGTGCGCCAACGATACGCCCCTGCCCTGCCAAGGGCATGTACACAGCGTGGCCGGACGCTCAGTGCGCATCGCGACGCGCCTGCCGCCACAGCTGCCAGGCCACCGCGACCAGCCACACCAGCACCACCGCGATCACCAGCTTCTGCCCGGCGCCGCGCGGCGGGCCACGCCACAGCACGTGCAGCCACAGCAGCACGAAGCACAGCCAGGCCCACCACCAGGCCGGCCCGGCCCAGTCGCGCCAGTGCGGATCGGCGCGCAGGTACCAGCTCTGTAGCAGCATCGCCGCGCTCACGCACAGGAACGCGGTATTGGCCGACAACCCGTGCACCAGCGGCGCCAGCAGCGGCGCACGGTCGGGCAGCCAGCTGTCGCCGATCGCCACCCCCATCAACCCCAGCGCGGCCCCCCAGAACAGCAGCGGCGCGGCCGCACTGCGGCGGGGTGATCGGCTGTTGGCATGCAACGACACTGCCAGCAGCATGATCGCCAGCGCCAGTACGCAGTACGCGGTGCGAAGGGCCAGCCCCCACGGGCCATGCAGGTACAGGCTCAGCGTGGCCTGCACCCAGTCCAGATCATCGCGCGCCCATTGCGTCCACAGCGCGGTGGCCACGAACAGCGCCAGCGCTACCAGCGTGAGCAGGGCAACGCGTCCGTGATGCTGCGCGGGCCAGCGGGAAGGGCGTGGCAGGGGAAGCGACATCGCGGCTCCTGGGGTCAGTCAGTGGCCTCGGGGTGACGCTGGTTCCAGGCGGCCAGCGCCGCGCGGTAGCGCTGCAGCTCATCGCTGTACAGATCCAGCACGCACAGCGGGCAGCCACTGCCGCAGCACTCGTTGGGGCCGGGTTCTTCCGGCGGCTGCGGACGTGGATCGGACTCTGGAACGGACACGGACATGGCCACACACGTAGGGAAAACAGCGCGCACAGTGTAGCGGGCGTGGCTCATGGCCGCCGTGGTTCAGCGCTCGACCCGGCGACGCAGGTTGTCGCGTGCGGCGGCATCCAGGCGCTGATGGAAGAAGTCGCTCAGGAAGATCCGCGGTTGCCCCAGCACCTGCTTGAGGAAGCGCCGGCGGTTGAGCCGGAACAGGAAGCCCGGCACGTGCCCGGCGTACTCCTCGGCGATGCCGCGGTCGTAGGCATCAAACACCGCCGCCGGTGCGCCCAGGATCGCCATGTCGCAGTCCAGGAACAGGGCGGCCTCTGGATCCACGTCGCCAGGCCCGAGCTTGCTGTGGCGGGCGGTCAGCTCGATCAGCTCGACCACCCGCGCCGCATCGATCCCGGCACCCGGCAGCCAGCGCCCGATGGCCTCACGTGCCATGTCCGCCGAGCGCGCTTCGTTGTCGTTGCGGCCGGCCTCATAGATGGCATCGTGATACAGCGCGGCCAGCTGCACCTCGCGCGGCTGGCGCCAGCCCGGGCCAGACGCGGCGACCGTGCCGCAGTGCTGCAGAACGGCCTGCACATGTGACCAGTTGTGGTACGCCCGCGGCGGCAGGGCGTAGGCGGTCTCCAGCTCGGCAAGCTGCCCGGCGGGCAGTGACATCGGTTCAAAGCGCATTCCCGCATGATTGGCCGTCCCGGCTGCGCTGGCAAGACAGCGGTGCGGCACTTTTTTCACCACGTTCGTTGCATCCTTGCAGCGCAAGGCGTCGCCATGGTTATCCACATGTTTGTCGACCGCTGGTCCACATCCTCTGTGGATGGCGCAGACAGCCGATGAACGGCATGCCGGCGCGCAGCGACGCGCCTAGACTGGAGGCGTCGATTCCCAGCGCTCGGCGAGGTGAGGCGATGAGTAGGTGCAACCCCCTGCTGCTGTGGATGGTGCTGGTGGCCGCGCCGGTCTGGGCGGCGCAGACACCCGGCCCGCCGGTTGCGGCCGCACCGACCGTCACCGACGTGCCCACGCCGGCCCAGATCCTGGACGTGCCCGCCCCGTTGCTGGCCCTGCTGCATGAACGGGTGATCGACCCGGGTTACTCGCGCGAACGGCGCCTGCAACGTCTGGTCGACATGATCTTCGACGCGCAGGGGCTGAATCTGGCCTACGACCCCGACGCGACCCATACCCTGGCCGAAACCTGGCAGACGCGCCGCGCCAATTGCCTGTCCTTCACGCTGCTGTTCGTGACGCTGGCCAACCGCGCCGGGATCGACGCACATGTGCAGGAAGTAGCCCAGGTGGTGACCTGGTATCAAACTTCGGGCGTGATCTACAGCGTCGGCCACGTCAACGCGGGTGTAGCGCTGGATGGCCGCAGCGGCACTGTGGATCTGGACCACAACGTGCTCTATGACCGGTTCGGTCCGCAGCGGGTCAACCAGGCCCGGGCTCTGGCCCACTTCTACAACAACCGGGGCGCCGACCGCATGGCCGCCGGCGATACCGCCGGTGCACGCCTCTACTTCCGTGCCGCACTTGCCCAGGCACCGGACTTTGTCGGCAGCTGGAACAATCTGGGGGTGCTGGATGCGCGCGTGGGTGAGCTGGCCCAGGCCCGGCGCGATTACGAGACTGCGCTTCGCCTGCAGCCGCGACATGGCGCCAGCCTGAGCAACGCCAGCGCGCTGTACCGGCGCCTGGGCGATACCCGCCAGGCGCAACGGCTGGCCGGCCGTCTGGCGCGGGTGCAGCGCACCGATCCCTTTGCGCAGTACATGCTCGGCGCGCGGGCGGAGCAGCGCCGGGACTATCCCGATGCGGTGAAGTTCTACCGCCGTGCCGTGCGCCTGTACGACAGCGCGCATCCCTTCCATTTCGCCTTGGCCCGGGCCTACTTCCTGGCCGGCGACCCGCATCGCGCCTCGCAGGAGATGCAGCGCGCAAGGGACCTGGCGGGGGAGAACGGCGATGCGGTCACCTCCCGCTACCAGGCCAAGCTGGACAGCCTGCAGCGCTGGCGCCAGCGTGGCACCAACGTCCACTGAGCCGGCTCAGGCCTTCTTGAGGAAGCAGGTCTTCAGGACCAGACCCTTGATCTTCTCCGAGTTGCCTTCGATATGCTCGGCATCGTCCTCGACCAGGCGGATGTTGCGGATCACGGTGCCCTGCTTGAGCGGGATGGAGGATCCCTTGACCTTCAGATCCTTGATCACGGTCACGGTATCGCCGGCGGCCAGCACGTTGCCGTTGCTGTCGCGCACCACCAGGGCATCGCCGCCACCGTCACCGGCCGCCCACTCGTGGCCGCAGTCCGCGCAGATGAACAGCGCGCCATCGGCATAGGTGTTTTCCAGGGTGCACTGCGGGCAGGCGGGAATGGCGGACATCGACAGCTCTTCGGTTACGAAACGGCCGGTATTGTAACCGCCCGTTACCGTCTGCCCTTGCGTCGGCGGACGCGTTGCCGCAAAGTGCGCGCCCCCTGACCACCGGCCCGGCCCGCGCATGAAACTCGGCATCGACTTTGGCACCAGCAACTCCGCCGCCGCCGTGGTGATCGACGGCAAGGTCGTGCCGATCCAGTTCGGCCAGGCCGAACAGTTCCGCACCACGGTGTATTTCCCCGAGGTGATGCGCGACCCGAACGACTTCGAACTGACCCCGGCGCTGGAGCACGACCTGGCCCGGCTGGTCGACGCGGCCGCGCGCGATGCCCGTGCCGCCGGCCAGGAGCGCACCCCCGATGCACTGCGCCGCGAGGCCCTGCGCGTGGTGCGCCGGCAGTGGATGGAAGAGCAGATGCGTGCCCCGCTCAGCTCCACCACCCTGCTGCAGAACGCGGTCTACGGCGATGACGCGCTGGAAGCCTACTTCGAAGAGAACGAAGGCAACCTGGTGCAGAGCCCGAAGTCGATGCTCGGCTACAACCTGCACCCGCGCGCGCGCCAGACCATCGCCGGCATCGCAACGCACATCCTCGAGCACATCCGCCTGACCGCCTCGCGCCAGCTGGATACGCCGATCCGCACCGCCACCCTGGGCCGCCCGGTCCAGTTCCGCAGTTCGATCGGCGAGGCCGGCAACGCGCAGGCGCTCGAGATCCTGCACGGCGCGGCGATCGCGGCGGGCTTTGACAGCATCGATTTCCTCGAAGAACCGGCGGCCGCGGCGATGCATTACCACGCCGAGAGCCCGCAGGAGCACGATGCGGTGGTGGTGGACATCGGCGGTGGTACCACCGACGTCGCCCACGCGCGCGTAGGCGGCGGCCAGGCCCCGACCATCCACCGCGCCTGGGGTATCGCCCGCGGCGGTACCGATATCGATCTGGCGCTGAGCCTGGGCGGCTACATGCCGTTGTTCGGCCGCGGCATCACCCGCGTGCCGGCGCACCACTACGTGGAAGCGGCGATGGTGCAGGACATGACCCGCCAGCGCGATTTCCGCCAGCACACCTACCGCGATGTGGACGCGCCGTTCGGCCCGCGCCTGACCGCGCTGCAGGACACCGGCAATACCGCGCGCCTGTACCGTGAAGTCGAGCGCTGCAAGATCGCCCTGAGCAGCGTGTCCAGCCACGACAGCGCGCTGGACTTCATCGAACGCGGGCTGCAGGTCCAGATCGATGCCGAGCGCCTGGAAACCGCCGCTGGCGGCTATCTGGGCGAGCTGACCGCCCTGCTGGAGCAGGTGCGCAGCAACATCGGCCACGACCCGGCAGCGGTGTTCCTGACCGGCGGCATGTCGCGCGCCGGCTACCTGCGGCAGGCGGTGGCCAACGCGTTCCCGGGCTCGACCCTGGTCCGCGGAAATCCGTCTTTCGGCGTGGTACACGGGCTGGCATTGGCCGCCGCCAACTGATCCACCGGCAACGCCAGGCCTTGTCCCACAAGGCCTGAAGAGGTCCGAAAGGCCTTATTAACAAAACGTTACGCCGAAAGCGCTATCATCTTTCGGCTTCAAAGCGCAATGCGCTTGACGCAACAAGCAACACTCTCCTGGCCTTGCTGGCCACCGTCTTCTTCGATGCTGCCACCGTCTGGACCTGTCCGCGGTGCCGGGATCGCTCATCGCTGTGATCCGGCTCGTTCACAGCCTGCTGCACCCCGAGCCGCCAAGAGACACTCAGATTGGGCGAACGCCTGGCTGCACTCCTTACATCGTCCGAGCCCGACCCCATCGATTGCCGTCGTTGCGACGCGGTGTGCTGTCGGCTCACTGTCACCGTCATGCCTGACGACAACGTGCCCGGCTACCTGCTGGACACCGATGCGCGTGGCGGCACGGTGATGGCACGCAATGAAGAAGGCTGGTGCGCTGCGATCGACCCGTATCACCTGCGCTGCACGATCTATTCGCAGCGACCCGCGATCTGCCGCCAGTTCGACATGGGCGGCGATGATTGCCGCCTCGTGCGGCAGGACTACCGTCGACAAGAGCACGATCTGTCGACGTTTTCTTCCACGCTTCATCCATAGCAGGAGCATCCATGGCTCGTACGCCAAAGACCTCCCCCAAGGCAAGCAACACCGTTCGCGTCGACCGCAAGCAAGGGTCCAACTCCGCCGTCAGCAGCCAGAGCATCGCTGCGGATCTGGCTGCCTTCCGTAAAGGTGGCGGCAAGATCGAAGTGCTGGGCAATACCCTGGCGCTGAAGAAAGCCGGCTGACGTTGCTGCCGACCGCACCGGCATTGGCCGGTGCGGTGGCCGCACTCAGCGGCCCAGGCTGACCCGCACGCTCCCCGAATGGGCGTTGATCGAAATATCCCCATCCCCCGATCCCAGACGCGCATCCAGGCTGCGGCCCGGACCATAGCGCGGCTTTTCCACCTGCCCGGCGTCGGACTGGATGCCACCACTGAACGTCTTGACGTTCAACTGCGCCGACACATTGGCCGGCAGCTTCAGCGCGACCGAACCGCTGACCGTCTGCATCGTCACCTTGCCGCCCGGCGCCATGCCGGTCGCGCTCACGTCCAGGCTGCCCGAGACGGTTTCCACCGCCAGCCGCTGGACCCGTCCGGCGTTGACGTTGACCCGGCCGGAGACCGATTCGGCCGCCACATCTCCCGACGCCCCGCCACCGGCCAGCAACTGGCCACTGACCGTGCGCGCGTCCAACCGCGGCGTCTGCAGCTGCGAGCGGATGCCGCCGCTGACCGTGTTCAAGGTGGTCTCGCCGCTGCGCCCGGCCGCGGTGATGCTGCCACTGACGCTGTTGGCCTGCAGGCGGCGCACGTCGATGTCGGCCACGTCGATGTCCGCGCTGACGGTCCCCAACTGCACTTCCACCGAACGCGGCACGCGCAGTTCCAGAGTCGCCCCGCCATTGCTTCGGCCACTCGGGTATTCCACTTCCCAGCGCACACGGTTGCTGCTCCTGTCCTGCTTGAGGGTGAGCCCGTCTGCCATTGAACCGGTCAACGCCACGTCGCTGCGATCCCAGCCGCGCACGGTGACTTTGCCCGCGATGTTGCTGATCTCCACGCGGCCGCCGGCGCCCAGTGGATGGCGTTCATTGACGTTGGTGGCAGCCTGGGCGACGAGCGGCAGGCACAGAGCCAGGGCGGCGAGCAGGGACAGAGGAATGCGCATGGGGTTCTCCTTCAAGTGGGCAGGCCGGCGGACAGCACCGCCTGCTGGGTGAGTTCCAGCCGCAGCGCATAGGTACGCTGCAGTTGCCCGAGCAGATAGCGCGAGCGGGGGTTTTCAGCGATGGCCGCGCGGATGGTGTCCGCACTGGCATCGAGTTCATGCAGAGCCGGGCGCCACTCATCGGTGACATCGGCACTGGGCAAGGCGGCGATGGCCTGCTGGTACTCGCCGGCCATCGCGTCAGCCTGGCGCTGCAGCAGCAACGGTGCCGGCGTGTGCGGAACCGGCGTGGGCACCACCATCAGCACGGCCAGTGCGGCGGCCAGGCCCAGGCCTACCCGCAGGGGCCAGCGCTGGCGGCGGGACCGGTGTGCGGCCAGCGAAACGGTGGCGATCGGCGTGGACGGTGCCGTGAGCGGTGCCGGCAACTGTGCCGCGATGCCCTGCCAGACCCGCGCCGGCGGAACGCGCTCGGCGGGCAAGGCACGCAGGCGTGCGGTCAGGTCGTCGTGATCGGCATCATGGGGCGTCATGCGGTTTCTCCTAGGCGTGCACGCAGCAGGCCGCGCGCACGGTGCAACTGTGCTTTGGAACTGCCGACCGCCATCTGCAGCTGGTCGGCGATTTCCTGGTGTTTCCACCCTTCGATGTCATGCAGGACCAGAACCGCGCGGGCTCGCGGCGGCAGTGTTTCCAGCGCGCGCTCCAGGTCCATGGCGGTGCCGGCGCAGCGGTCCTGGGCCGGCAGCATCGCCAGCGATTCCCAGCCTTCCTCGCCGGCATCGCGCGCATCGCCGGTGGCATTGGCGCGCAGTTCCATGAGTGCTGCGTTGACCCCCAGGCGGTGCAGCCACGTGCCCAGGCTGCTTTCGAAACGGAAGCCCGGTAGTGCGCGCCATGCGTGCAGGAAGGCCTCCTGCAGGGCATCCTCGGCGCGGGCCGCGTGGCCACCGCACAGGCGCCACAGCACGGCATACACACGCGGCGAATGCCGCCGGTAGATGCGTTCGTATGCGGTCACGTCTCCGGCCGCCGCGGCACGCACGAGGGCGTGGTCATCGGCGGCATCGGCCTGGGTCGTGGCGCTGGAGGCGGGCATGGTCGTGTCGAGCATATCCGTTGGATGCGGGGGGCATGGAAAAGGTTTAAGCCCGTGCTGACTTTCTTTTTCTGCGCGGCCTTTAAACCTTCCTGCCCGACGCGGCATCCAAGCCTGTGTCACTACCGGCGCCCGCCAAGGAGTATTCCCATGTCTTCCAGTTGCCTGGCCCTGCTGCTCTCGCTGGCCACCGGCTGCACGCTGCCGTGGAGTCCGCTGCAGATCCAGGTCACGTTGAGGCCCCAAGCGCCCGATGTCTGCGTGCAGTACGCGCAGAACGCGCCGCTGTGTGCGTCGGCGATGATCGCTGCATTCGATGTGTACGGCCGCCCCCAGCCGTAAGCCGGCACCACGATGCGGTGACGCGCATCGGCATTACCATGGCGGGATCGGCACTATCGCTGCAAAGGAATTCCGCCTCCATGAAAGACCATCTGCCCGCCTGGACCCACGAGTGGCTGCATTACGGGGTCCCCGCCCTGCAGATTCTGGTGACGCTGCTGGTGGCCTGGCTGCTGCGGCTGGTGGCCCGGCGGCTCATCCGCCGCGTGGGTGAGCACTACACACTCCCGCCGGAAATGATCATGGGCGCACGTCGGGTGTTCACCTTCGTGGTGTATTTCACCGTGCTGCTGATCGTGCTCAACATCGTGGGCGTCTCGGCGACGGTGCTGTGGACTGCATTCACCGGGTTTGCCGCGGTCGGTGCGGTGGCGTTCTTCGCCGCGTGGAGCGTGTTGTCCAACATCTTCTGCACGCTGCTGATCTTCACCACGCGCCCGTTCCGTCTGCACGATTACATCGAGCTGCTGGAAAACGGCGAGAAGCCCGGGCTCAAGGGCCGGGTGATCGACATCAATCTGATCTACACCACGTTGCAGGAAACCGGCAGCGGGCATGAGGGCACGGTGCTGCAGATGCCCAACAACATGTTCTTCCAGCGCACCGTGCGCCGCTGGCGGGATCCCTCGCAGGCGCCGGGTGGGATTCAAGGGGACGGTTGAGTCCCCGCCGCAGTATCGATACCTAGCGCAGTTGGCTGTCCTTGCTGCCACGACGGTTGTAGCCGCTGCCTTCCTGCTGGGCAGCATCCTCTTCTTCCTGGCAGCGCACGCACAGGCGCACGCCGGGCACGGCCTTGCGCCGCGCCTCGGGAATGGGCGCCCCGCAGTGTTCGCAGTGGGTCAGTCCGGGGCCATCGCGCAGCTGCGCGCGGGCCCGCTGGATGGCTTCATCGACAGTGGCGTCGATCTGATCCTGGACGGCGCCGTCGCCTGCCCAACCTGTCGCCATGATGTGTCTCCCATGCCGGTTTCAGAGCACCAGCATAGACCCGGGCCTCCGCGCCCAGCCGACGTGGGGCTGAACGCCGGCGGCGCCGGGTGAACGCTTCAGACGCGCTTACCAGACCAGGTCGTCCGGCACCTGGAACTGGGCGTAGTACGCATCGTCCTCGGCGTTGCCGGTGCTGGGCTCGCTGGCCGGCTGGCTGTTGTCGAGCACGATCACGCTGGCGTCGCGCTCGCGGACCTTCTCGGCCGCCGCCCGCGGCAGCAGTTCGAAGCCGTCGCCATGGCGGACGATCACCAGGCTGCCCGAGGCCAGCTGGCGACGCAGCACGGTGTTGACCAGCATCGTGCGGATCAGGGTGCCGTCATTGAAGCGGTACTCGCTTTCGCCTTCACGCTTGATCTTGTGCGCTTCGACGATCTGGCGCACCTGGGCCTGCCGTTCCTGGGCGTGGGCCTTGGCCTTGCGCTCGGCTTCCAGCGCACGATCGCGCTCGGCCTTTTCCGCGCGCAGACGATCGGCCTCGCGCTGGCTTTCGCTGGGCGCGACCGGGGCCTTGCCGTGACGGGCTTTCACCTGTTCACGGGCGGCCTGGGAGACCTGGGATTTCTTGACCAGCCCAGCCTTGAGCAGCTGCTCCTGCAGGGGATTTGCCTTCGCCATACGCCTAGCATCTGTTGTTGCGGGATTCCGGGGGCCATCATACTGGTCTGCCCGCCCCGTCCCAACCGCCCCATGACCGCCCTGAAGTACCTCGCCGGCTACCCCGACGCCCTGCAGCAGCAGGTGCGCGAGCTGATCGCGGGCGACCGGCTGGGGCCGTGGCTGGAGCGGCGCTACGCCGAACTGCATACGGTGCGCAACGACCGCCAGCTCTACGACTACACCCAGGGCCTGAAAGAGCGCTACCTGCGCCAGTCCGCGCCGCTGTCCAAGGTGATCTATGACAGCCGGCTGCAGGTGCTCAAGCACGCCCTGGGCACCCACACCACGGTCTCGCGGGTACAGGGCAGCCGGCTCAAGGCCAGCCGAGAGATCCGCATCGCCACGGTGTTCCGCGAGGCGCCGGCGCCGTTCCTGAAGATGATCGTGGTGCACGAGCTGGCCCATCTGAAGGAATCGGACCACAACAAGGCGTTCTACCAGTTGTGCACCCACATGGAAGCGGATTACCACCAGCTGGAGTTCGATCTGCGCCTGTACCTGACCCACCTGGAACGCACGCCGGCCTGAGCCGCGGCGTCCAGCATCGCGCAGCGCCGGGCCCCAGCCAGTACACTCCCCGCCCGCTTCCCGTTTTATGTTGCCTGCCCGATGACCGATCCGATCCGACTCGACAAACGCCTGACCAGCCTGATCGGCTGCTCCCGTGGCGACGCCCAGCGCTATATCGAAGGCGGCTGGGTGACCGTCAACGGCAAGGTGGTCGAACAGCCGCAGACGATGGTCACCGACGAGGACATCGTGCTGCGCGAGAACGCCGAGGCGACCCGCACCGAGACCGTGAGCATGCTGCTGCACAAGCCGGCCGGCATGCGCTCGGACGAATTGTGCGCGCTGGTCACCCCGGACACCCGCAGTGAACTCGATGCCACCGGTGTGACCCTGCTGCAGCGGCATTTCCACGCCCTGCAACTGGTGATGCCGCTGTCCGATGACGAAAGCGGCCTGGTCGTGGTCAGCCAGGACGGACGCGTGATCTCGCACCTGAAGGATCGCGGTGCAACGCTGGAGCAGGAATACCTGGTGGAAGTCAGTGGCGAGCTGGCGCCCTATGGCATGAAGCGCCTCGCGCACGGCCTGAGCTTCCGCAGCTGGCCGTTGCCACCGTGCAAGGTGAGCTGGCAGAACGAAACCCGCCTGCGCTTTGCGATCAAGCCGGTGCATCCGGGCCAGTTGCGCGACATGTGCGCCCAGGTCGGGCTGGAGGTCATCAGCATCCGCCGCCTGCGCATCGGCCGCGTGGCGATGGGGAAACTGGCGCCGGGCCAATGGCGTTACCTGGCGCCGGACGAGCGCTTCTGAACCGCGCCAGCGCTCGCGCTGCACGCCCGCGCCGCTTACGATCAGGGCATGACCGATAAAAAACCGTTCTGGCGCCGGCTGCTGCGCTGGCTGGGGATCGTCTTCGCCCTGCTGATCCTGCTGGTCCTGAGCGGCTTGCTGCTGGCCGACCACCTCACCCCGCAGGCCCTGGGTGAGCGTTCCACGGTGCTGCCCACGCAGGCTGACCAGACCGCGATCGATCGCGAGCTGGCCCGCCTGCAGGCCGAGCATCCTGGCCAGAGCGGTGTGGCCTTCCTGTCCGATGGACTGGATGCGTACGCCGCGCGCGCGGTGATCACCCAGCACGCCGGGCGCAGCCTGGACCTGCAGTACTACATCTGGCACGACGATCTGATCGGCCATCTCATGGCCAACGAGCTGTACCGCGCGGCCGAGCGCGGCGTGCGGGTCCGCATCCTGCTCGATGACATGAACGCACAGGACAAGGATGCGCTGATGATGGCGCTCGATGCGCACCCCAACATCGAGATCCGCCTGTACAACCCGTTCCGCAACCGCAGCGGGCTCTGGCGCCTGGTCGAGATGGTGCAGCGCGTTTTCAGCGTGAATCACCGCATGCACAACAAGTCATGGATCGCCGACGGGCGCGTGGCGATCGTCGGTGGCCGCAACATCGGCGAGGAGTATTTCAGCGCGCGACCGGACGTGAACTTCCGCGACCTGGACCTGCTGGTGGCCGGCGAATCGGTGCAGCAGGCCAACACGATTTTCGACGATTACTGGAACAGCGATACCGCCGTGCCGATCCGTGCACTGGCGTTCTATACCGAACCGCAGCTGCGCCTGCTGATCCGCGAAAGCGAGCACGAAGCGCGGCTGGACAGTGCCAAGCCTTACCTGGAACGCGTGGCGCGCTCGCAGGCGGAGAAATCGTACTACCGCGATACGCTGGGTCTTCACTGGACGGACCACGTGGAAATCGCCTCGGACCCGCCGATGAAGCACCGCCGCGACGATCAGGCCGGTTGGCTGGTCACGCGCCTGGTGCAGGAACTGGAAAGCGCACGGCATAAAGCCCTGCTGATCTCGCCCTACTTCGTTCCTGGTGAGGACGGCACCGAAGGGCTGGGTGCGATGGTCGCGCGCGGGGCCCAGGTCGCGGTCATCACCAACTCCCTGGCCGCCAATGACGTGGCTGCCGTGCACAGCGGTTACATGCATTACCGCGCCCCACTGCTGCGCAGTGGCGTGCAGCTGTACGAGCTCAAGTCACGTGGCAACGTCGATGGCGGCGGCCTGTTCGGCAGCAGCGGCGCCAGCCTGCACACCAAGGCCTTCATGATCGATGACCAGCGCGGCTTCGTCGGTTCGTTCAATCTGGACCCCCGCTCAGCCTATCTCAACACCGAGATGGGCGTGCTGTTCGACGATCCCGTGCTGGCGGGGAAGCTGCGCGAGGAATACCTGCACCTGGCCGACCCGCGCCAGAGCTATTGGGTGGCGCTGGGGCCGGATGACAAGGTTCGCTGGCTGGAGCGTGATGCGCAGCCGCCGCATTGGCTGTACACCGAGCCGGAGGCCGGCGTCTGGCTGCGGGCCAGCGCACGCGCGATCAGCTGGCTGCCGCTGGAATCGCAGCTCTAGCTCAGCCGGCCTGCGCCACCTCGAATCCGGGCTCATCGCCCTCCAGCGTTTCCACTGAGCGTCCGTGTACGCGACGCCAGATCCACTGCAGCGCATGCGGCGGCGTGTCGTCCAGTTGTTCCAGCCAGGCCAGTGCCTGGACCTGCCCGATCTGACCATGGCGGCACAGCAGGCTGGCCGCGGCCACCGCCCGCGCGAAACGCAGGCTGGCGGCCAGGCCGCTGCCACTCTGGCGGATCAGGGCATCGTGCACGGCCTTGGGCAACTCCCATGCCGCGGCAATCCGGCTCGCCACCGGCAGGGTCCAGCTGTCGAGCAGGTCGGCGGCCAGCACGCGCGGCGGCGCGGCCACCTGCTGTTGCGCGCAGGCATCGAGCAGGTGGCGCATCACCAGCGCCGCGCCGAGCCCTTGAGTGAGGCCGAGCCACTGCGCAGCGAAACCGTCCTCATGGGTCACCGTGCGCGCATGGTCGGCGGCGACGCGCGAGGCCAGCAGCGCATGTTCCCAGATCACCGCGCTGAACTGCGGAAACGCGTCGCACTGCAGCTGCATCACCGGCTGCACCAGCACCGCGCTGATGATCTGGCGGATCCCGTCGGTGCCGACCAGGGTGACGGCACGCTGCAGGGTTTCCACCGGCTTGGCCTGCACCCGGTAGACGGGACTGTTGGCGATCCGCAGCAGGTTGCCGGTCAGCACCGGATCCTGCCCGATGATGCTGGCCATGGCGCGGGCGGAGGCGTCGCTGTCGTTGACGGTCTGGATCAGCTGCGGCAGCAGTTGCGGGCGACGCGGCAGATGCTTGGCCGACCAGTCCCGGGCCAGCAGGGACGCGGTGACCGCATCGCGCAGCTCGACCGAATGGCCGACCGCCGCATCGGCCGGATCGCCACTGCGGGGCACCAGAGCGAGCGCGTGCAGGCCCACCTGCAGGGCCGCCACGGGATCGGCTCCCTGGTGCAGGGGCGCGCCAGCGGCCGCGGTTGCCGGGTAGTGCCCGCTTACCGCGCGGGCGGCCGCCAGGGCCGCCGGGGCCGCCGCGGCACGCCGGCGGCGGAGCAGCAGCCCCCCACCCAGCAGGGCTGCCACCACGACCGCGAGGAAGACTGCGCCCGTCACGCCAGGGCTCCTGGCCACGTGGGATACCGCACTTGCCTTGTTGCGACTGCGCCCACGTGATCCGTCCTGCGATTGCCGGTGATGCACACCCTTGCGACGGCATCGGCCTGCACGTCAGCAACTTTAATGGCGGCGGCCATGCCCCCCGCAGGGGAACCCTGACACCACCCTCCGGCGGAATGCTCTAGAATGGCGCCGCGCGACCCGTCCGAGACCCGACGACGTCGCTTTTTTTGTTTTACACCCCACCTTTTGCTGGCGCGTTCGCCGCTGTTCGCCACCGTTCGCACCATCGGAGCCACCATGTTATTTGAAACCCTCGAATCTACCGGTCACGAGCAAGTGGTGTTCTGCCACAACCGCGATGCCGGCCTGAGGGCGATCATCGCGATCCACAACACCACGCTGGGCCCAGCCCTGGGCGGTGTGCGCATGCGTCCCTACGCCAGCACTGACGAGGCCCTGGAAGATGCGCTGCGGCTGAGCCGCACCATGACCTACAAGAACGCGCTGGCCGGCCTCAACGTAGGCGGTGGCAAAGCCGTGATCATCGGTGACCCCAAGCGCGACAAGACCGAAGTGCTGTTCCGCGCGTTCGGCCGTTACGTGGATTCGCTGGGCGGGCGTTACATCACCGCCGAAGATGTCGGCACCGACGTCAACGACATGGAGAACATCTACCTGGAAAGCGAGTACGTCACCGGCGTACACCAGGTGCATGGCGGCTCCGGCGATCCGGCACCGTTCACCGCGTACGGCGCACTGCAGGCGTTGATGGCCTCGATGCAGCACAAGCTGGGCCATGAGGAAGTCGGCAAGGCCAGCATCGCGGTGCAGGGCCTGGGCCACATCGGCATGGAACTGGTGAAGCTGCTGCGCGACCGCGGCGCCAAGCTGTACGTCAGCGACCTGGACAGCGCGCGGGTCGAGCGTGCGGTGACCGAATACGGTGCCGAAGCCGTCAAACCGGAGGACATCTACGACGTCAATGCCGACATCTTCGCGCCCTGCGCCCTGGAAGGTGCGATCAACCCGGAGACGCTGCCGCGCCTGAAGTGCAAGATCGTCTGCGGCACCGCCAACAACCAGCTCTCCAGCCTGGACGTGGGTGACGAGCTGCATGCGCGCGGCATCCTCTACGCGCCCGATTACGCCGTCAACGCCGGCGGCGTGATGAACGTCTCGCTGGAAATCGACGGCTACAACCGCGAGCGTGCGATGCGCCTGATCCGCAGCATTTACCACAACCTGGGCCGCATCTTCGCGCTGTCGCAGAGCGAGGGCATCGCGCCACAGCGCGCCGCCGATCAGATCGCCGAGTCGCGCATCCTGTCGATCGGCAAGTTGAAGATGCCACTGGGCCGCGCCACGCCGCGGCTGGGAACGCTGCGCGGCAACTGATCTGCTGCGGCGATCAAAACGACGAGGGCGCGATCATGGATCGCGCCCTCTTTTTTTGTAGCGCATCTCGCGGTGGGGCCCGCCCTTAGAACCCGGCCGAGTAGCGCAGCTGCACCTGGCGCAGATCGCCCCGCGGGCCGAACCGCTGGTCATAGCCGAACGCCAGGCGCGTGTTGCGGCTCAACCACGATTCCACGGACAGCCCGAACAGGCCGCCCGAGCGCGCCGGCTGCAGGCCGGACAGTGGCGCCCAGGCCTCCACGCCCACGAAACTGGCCTCCTGCACCTGTCCCGTACTGGCCAGGTGCTGCTGCCACTCGGCATAGCCGCGCAGCGACCACCCACCCCAGCGACGCTCGGCACGCATGCCGATCAAGGCCTGGGTGCGCGTACTGACCGCATCGAGCGTCCGCAGGCCGAAGCCCATGCCGCCCTGCTCGCTGAAACCGTCGCTGTCCACGCGGGCATACTCCGCGCCCAGATAGGGCGTCAGCGACGCGACGGCATTGCCGAAGCGATATCCCGATTCCACGCTGGCCGCACTGAAGCTGCCGCCATAGCGTGCGTTGACACCGTATTGGCCCGCGCCGAGCAGCAACTGGCGGTCGATCTCGCGCGTGAACTGGCCTGCCCCCAGCTGCCCCATCGCATAGGCGCGGCCGGTGCCCCAGCCTGCATACAACTGCGCC
Source organism: Stenotrophomonas maltophilia (assembly GCA_002363385.1). Taxonomy (GTDB): domain Bacteria; phylum Pseudomonadota; class Gammaproteobacteria; order Xanthomonadales; family Xanthomonadaceae; genus Stenotrophomonas; species Stenotrophomonas maltophilia_AN. The sequence continues at coordinate 1,080,850 of DEVL01000003.1, read as the reverse complement.
TGCGACTGGCGGTCGCGCCCACGGTCGCTGCCCCAGTCACGGCCGCCGAAGCTGCGCGTTTCACCGAACGCGAACCCGAGCATGCCGTGGCTGCCCAGCGCCATGTCCTGGCCCATCATCCAGCCCCGGGTGGCCACGCCGTTGCCGGCGAAGCTGCCCTGCCCCGCCTCGCCCAGCGCGCTTTGCCAGGTACCGCGCAGACGCGGTGCGGCCTGCACCTCGCCAACGCGGGCCGATAGCGCACGGCGGTTCATGTCGATGCTGTCGAAGGTCGATGCGGTGGCCAGCGCATGGGCCTTGCCGGACAGGCTGTCCAGGCTCGCCTGCAACGCACCGGCACCCTCCACACGCTGCAGCTCACCGGCCGCCCCCGCGAAGCCGGTGAGCGCACCACCGCTGCCATCGAGGACTTCGAACGCCGATTCCACCCGGGCCGCCGAGGCCAGCGTAATCCCGCTCAGACCGGCCTGCTGGGTCGCACTGATGACATTGATCCGGTCGGTGATCAGGCTGACGTCGTTGCTTTGATAGCGCAGGCTGGTCTGAAGCAGCGTGCCCGTCGCCAGCGCATTGGTCACGCCGGCAAACGTGCCGCTCACGCCACCCTCGGCCTGCAGCAGCGCCTGGGAGCGTCCATCGGCGGGCACGTAACCGCTGAGGATGCTGTCCACGTGCACATTGCCTGCCAGCGACGCCGTGCCGGTGACCTTGAGCGCATTGGCACCCAGCGCCACCACCAGCTGTGCACCGGCACGCTGCACGTAATTGCCCTCGACAGTGGCATCGATGTTGGCGCTGCGGAGGATCACGCTGGCACCGTTGTCCACGTTGCCAGCCACCCGCGTCGTGCCGTTCATGAACTGCAGGGCGGCGTTGCCGGGTGCATCGGCCTGCGGCACGATCAGGACATCGGAGGTGATCGACGCCCCCCCGCGCAGCGCGAGCGTGCCACGCTCGATGCGGGTGTCCCCGCTGTAGGTATTGGAACCGGCCAGCGTCAGTGATCCGATGCCCTGCTTGATCAACCCGCCCGTGCCGCTGATGTCGTTGGCCCATACCGAGTCCAGACCGACCGTCGCGACATTGGCGGTGACGTCACCCCAGTCGAACCTGGCCGGCCCGTTGATCGCCTTGGCGATGTTGAGCAGGCCATAGCCGAACGTGCTGTCCACGCCGCCTGCGCCGAGATCGGTCGCCGTGCCGAGCAGGGTCTGACGCACCAGGTCATTGGTGAAGTACGGGTACTTCTGCCACACCAGCGCGGCCGCGCCGGAGACCAGCGGCGCTGCATAGGACGTGCCCGAGCCGTAGTAGTACGTGGGCGTGCCGCCGGTGTTGGCCGGATCCACATACGCTGCGGTGCCGGGGGCGGCAAGGCAATAGCGTGCCGCCACGCCGCACGCGTTGGCATAGGAGGCCAGCCTGCTCGGGTCCGCGGTATCGACCGCGGTCACGCTGAGCCAGCCACGCTCCAGATCCGCTGCCGGCAGGCTGCCGCCGGTACCCGGCTGGCTGGGCAGTGCCGCCATGCTGGACGGATTGGCCTTGCTCTCGTTGCCGGTTGCGAACACCACCAGGCCGCCATTGCCGATGATGAAGGGACGGTACTCCTGGGCGATCGGCGCGGTGGCGGCCGGATTGGTCCAGTACAGACCGCCCCACGAGTTGTTCATGATCTTGACGCCGGCATTGATCAGATCCTGGTGCACCGGCGCCAGGCCCAGCGCACCGCTGACCTGGTTGCCGCTGCCGGAACCATCATCGACCGGGCTTTTGTCGGCGATGATCCGTGCCGACACGATCTGCGCGTCCGTGGCCACACCGCCTGGCCAGCTCCCGACCCGCCGACCGGCAGCCAGCTGGGACACCACGGTGCCATGCCCGACCACGTCGTCCACGTTGAGGTTGTTCACCCGCGGATCGACGTAGTTGTAACTGGCCACGACGCGCCCGTTGAGCGCCGGATGACTGCGGTTGACGCCTGAATCGACCACGCCGATGCGCACGCCCGCGCCAGTCCAGCCGGCCGCCTGCGCGGGCCCGGCCTGGATGATGCTCAGGTGCGCATCGAAGGCCGGCTGTGCCGGCGGTGCCGTGGTCGGCGGTGGCGTCGGTGGGGTGGTAGGGGGCGGCGTCGGCGGGGTGGTCGGTGGAGGCGACGGCTCCAGGTCCCCGCGGACATTGCTGCCCCCGCCTCCGCACGCGCTCAACGCCAAGGCCAATGCCGCGGCCAGGGCCGACCTGCCGATCACAACCTGTTTCATCCCCGCTCCCCTTGTGAATGGACCTTCCCCACCTGTCGGCCTCCCGGGCAGACACCGGCGGTCAATGCCGACCCTCTATACTGGACCGACCCCCACGCAGTCTGCCGGGAAATGCGTCGGCTTCCAACGCCCGCGTTCCCATTCCGCTCTTCGCTCACGCACCAAAGAGATTGCACATGTCCAACATCGTCATCGCCGCCGCCAAGCGCACCGCCATCGGCTCCTTCCTGGGCCAGTTCAATGGCGTGCCGACCCCGACCCTCGGGTCCACCGCGATCGCCGCGGCCCTGGAACAATCCGGGATCCCGGCTGCGGACGTTTCCGAAGTGATCATGGGCTGCGTGCTGCCGGCCAATCTCGGCCAGGCGCCGGCCCGCCAGGCCGCGATCGCCGCCGGGATTCCGGTCTCCACCGGCGCCACCACCCTCAACAAGGTGTGCGGCTCGGGCATGAAGGCCATCATGCTGGGGCATGACCTGATCAAGGCCGGCTCGGCCAGCATCGTGGTTGCCGGCGGCATGGAGTCGATGTCCAACGCCCCGCACATGCTCCCCAACTCGCGTACCGGCAACCGCTTCGGCAATTTCCAGGCGGTCGACCACATGGCCCACGACGGCCTGGTCAACGCTTATGACGGCAAAGCAATGGGCGAGTTCGCCGAGTGCACCGTCGACAAGTTCCAGGTCAGCCGCGAGGAGCAGGATGCCTTCGCCATCGAATCCGTGCGCCGCGCGCTGGCTGCGCAGGCCAATGGCGCGTTCGACGATGAAATCGTGCCGGTGAAGGTGAGCACCCGCAAGGGCGAGGTCGAGTTCGCGCAGGACGAGCAGCCGGGCCGTTCGGACGTCACCAAGATCCCGACCCTGCGTCCGGCCTTCAAGAAGGACGGCACGGTCACCGCGGCCAGTTCCTCGAGCATCTCCGACGGCGCTGCTGCCGTGGTGCTGCTGACCGAAGAGGACGCCGCCGCCCGCGGGCTCCAGCCGCTGGCCCGCATCGTCGGACACGCCACACATTCGCAGGCGCCGGAGTGGTTCACCACCGCCCCGATCGGAGCGATCCAGAAGCTGCTGGAAAAAACCGGCTGGACGCTGGACCAGGTGGACCTGTTCGAGATCAACGAGGCCTTTGCCGTCGTGGCGATGGCGCCGATCCGCGAACTGGGCATCCCGCATGACAAAGTCAACGTCAACGGCGGCGCCTGCGCACTGGGCCATCCCATCGGTGCCTCGGGCGCGCGCTTGGTGGTCACACTGGTGAACGCATTGCGCAAGCGTGAGGCCAAGCGCGGAATTGCTACCCTGTGCATTGGCGGCGGCGAAGCAACCGCCATCGCTATCGAATTGATTTGATTTGATTTAACGCGCATTTCTCAAAACTGAATGCGCGATCGCTTGACAGCCAATCTTGGCTTGTCATCATGTTGCCGGGCGCGCAATAGCGCGTTGCCTAATCTAACGACGAGGATTCACAACAATGAGCATCAACAAGCTGCTGATCGCAATGGCCCTGGGCCTGGCTCTGACCGCCTGCTCGAAGCAGGAGCAGGCTGCTGACGCCGCCGCTTCGGCCAACGAAGCTGCCGCTGACGCCCAGGCCGCTGCCGACCAGGCCGCTGCTGCTGGCGCCCCGGCTGCTGACGCTGCCCAGGCTGCTGCTGACACCGCCACCACCGCTGCTGACGCTTCGGCTGATGCCGCTGCCCAGGCTGCTGGCGCTGCCACCGACGCTGCTGCCGACCAGGCTGCCGACGCTGCCAAGGCTGCCGAAGGCACCGCCGAGAAGGCCAAGGACGCTGCTGAAGAAGCCAAGAAGTAATAACTTCTTTCTTCAAGCAAGTCTGAAGAAGCCGCTGGTTCGCCAGCGGCTTTTTCTTTGGGCGCGTGTTGAGCAGGCCCCGCCACCCACCGGTTCTTCACAGACGCATGAATAGGCTGGCCTCCCATCCATCGCCTTACCGGAGCGCCACATGAAGATCCGTCCGTTGACCACCTCCCTGCTGGCCGCTTCCCTGCTGCTCGGCCTGGCCGCGTGCAAGGGCCCGGAGGCCGAACAGGCCCGTCGCGATGCCGCCCAGGCAGCCGATAGCACCAACGCCGCCGCGCGCGAAGCCGTCGACAAGGCTGCCGCAGCGACCCGCAATGCCGCCGATGACGCGGCTGCCGCGTCCGAGCGCGCCGCCGCCGATACCCAGCAGGCACTCGACCGCGCCGCTGCCGCCACCTCCGAAGCCGCGGGCGAAGCAAAGGTCGCTGCCAAGGATGCCGCGGCCCACGCCAGCGACTCCACCGCCGATGCCGCGCAGAAGGTGGCCGACAAGGCGCGTGATGTTGCCGACGACGCGCAGAAGAACGCCAACGAAGCCAAGCGCTGAGTCAGGCAAGCTGTTCGAATTGCGGTTGTCGCAGCGCCCCCTCCCCGGAGGGGGCGTTTGCGTTACGGCAGTGCGCGGCTCAGGACGGCGCCGAAGTCCACATCCGCCGACAGCGTCCCGAACGCCATCCCATGCTCGGCACCGAGCCGTGAGCGGATGAAGACCGATGCGTTCGGGCTGCGCGCATGCAGCAGTACGGCGGCCTGCAACACCAGCGCCAAGCGTTCGGTGATGCGACGCGCCTGCGCTTGTTCCGGCGTTGCCGCCAGCTGCGTGCGCAACACCCGCAGCGCGGCGTCATAGATCGCATCCACGCCGGCCGCCGCATCGAGCTCGGCGTCCAGCGCCTGCATTGCATGTGGTTCGCGCGACAGGGCACGCAGCACATCCAGGCACTGGATGTTGCCGCTGCCTTCCCAGATCGAATTCAACGGGGCCTGCCGATACAGCCGCGGCAGCATCGACTCTTCCACATAGCCGGCGCCACCGAGGCATTCCTGCGCTTCGTTGACGAACACGGCAGCCCGCTTGCACACCCAGTACTTGCCCACGGCGGTGGTGATGCGTGCGAAGGCAGCCTGCTGCGGATCGTTGCCGGCCTGGTCCACGGCGCGCGCGACACGCATCGCAAACACCGTGGCCGCTTCAGACTCGATTGCCAGATCGGCCAGCACATTGGCCATCAGCGCGTGCTCGCACAACCGCCTGCCAAAGCTGTTGCGGTGCCGCGTGTGATGCAGCGCCTGCGCGAGCGCCATGCGCATTTCCGCCGCGGCGCCAAGCATGCAGTCCAGCCGCGTCATCATCACCATGCCGATGATGGTCGCCACCCCTCGCCCTTCCTCGCCGACACGCTGCGCCAGGGCCCCGCACAGCTCCACTTCGCTGGAGGCGTTGGACCAGTCCCCGAGCTTGTCTTTCAAACGCATCAGGTGGAACGCATTGCGGTTGCCATCGGCCAGGCGCCGCGGCATCAGGAAACAACTCAAGCCACCCGGTGCCTGCGCCAGCACCAGGAACCCATCGGACATCGGCGCGGAAAAGAACCACTTGTGCCCGACCAACGCATAGCTGCCATCGGCCTGGGGCTCGGCGCGGGTGGTGTTGCTGCGCACGTCCGAACCGCCCTGCTTCTCGGTCATGCCCATGCCCAGCGTGATCCCGGCCTTGTCGGCGATCGGCACGTCGCGCGGGTCGTAGTGCGGCGCTGCCGCCTTGTCCGCCCAGTCGGCCAGCGACGGCGCCTGCCGCAGCACCGCAACGGCGGCGTGGGTCATCGTCAGCGGACAACTGGTGCCGGCCTCGGCCTGATGGTGCAGATAGCTCAGCGCCGCGCGCGCGACATGTGCGCCAGGACGGCCGTCGTGCCACGACAGCCCGGCCACGCCATGCGTCTTCGCCGCGGTCATCAACCGGTGGTAGGCCGGATGGAACTCGACCGTATCGATGCGATGGCCCTGCGCATCGTGCGTGCGCAGCCGCGGCCGGTCGCGGTTGGCATCGAAACCGATCCGATACAACTCATCGCCGGCAAGGACGCCATACCGCGCCAGCTGGCCCACGAACGCAGCGCCGCCTTCGCGCTGTACTGCATCGGCCAGCGCCACATCGTCCGCCCAAAGGTTGCGGCCCACGAAGGGCGGCGGCTGGTTGCTCACCTCGTGCGTCTCGAACGCGGGCAGTGCAGGCCTCATCGGGGCACCCTCCTTGCAGACAGAGACCTCGATTCTGCCGCATCCCCGGCTGGGCCGCCGTTCATGCGGATTCTCACCTCCTGCACGAGGGCGGCGGCACAGTGCAGGCATGAACGTGGATGCCGACAACGACGACCTGGTGGTGCTGCGCCCGGAGGGCCTCTACTGCCCGGCCGGTGATTTCCATATCGATCCCTGGCGCCCGGTACCGCGGGCGGTGATCACGCACGGCCATGGCGATCACGCGCGCAACGGGATGGGCCACTACCACTGCACCACACAGACCCTGCCGATCCTGCGCTGGCGGCTGGGCGATGTGGACTGCACCGCACATGATTACGGTGAGCGCTTCACGCTGGGCGACACCGAGGTCTCGCTGCATTCGGCCGGGCATGTGCTTGGCTCGGCGCAGGTGCGGATCGCGCATGCCGGACGGGTCTGGGTGGCCTCGGGCGACTACAAGCGCCAGCACGATCCGAGCTGCGACCCATTCGAGGTGGTGCCCTGCGACACCTTCATCACCGAAGCGACGTTCGGCCTGCCGGTCTACCGCTGGCCGGACACCGCCCAGGTCGCCGCCGACATCGTGGCCTGGCGGCGCGAGTGCGAAGCGCGCGGCGAGGCGGCCGTGCTGCTGTGCTACGCGCTCGGCAAAGCGCAGCGGATCCTTGCCGAACTGCTGCCACTGGATGACCAGCCCGCCCTGCTGCATGGCGCGATCGCCACCGGTGTCGCGGTCTATCGCCAGGCCGGCATTCCCATGTTGGCCACCGAGCCGGTCAGCGAACAGGCGCGCGGCGCCGAGTTCGCCGGCAAGCTGATTCTTGCTCCACCCTCGGCCGCCGGGAGCGCGTGGATGCGCCGCTTCAAGCGCGCGCAGCTGGGCTTTGCCTCGGGCTGGATGCGGGTGCGTGGCAACCGTCGCCGGCGCAACTACGATCGCGGCTTTGTGGTCTCCGATCACGCCGACTGGCCCGACCTGCTGCGCACCATCGCCGAGACCGGCGCACGCCGCGTCATCGCCACCCACGGCAATACCGATGCGCTGATCCGGTTCCTGCGCGAGCGGGGTGTCGCCGCCGAGGCCTTCGCCACCGGCTACGGGGACGAAGAATGAAACGCTTCGCCGCGCTTTACAGCGAACTGGACCGCAGCACCGCCACCGGCGACAAGCGCGCTGCGCTGGTGCGCTACTTCCAGCAGGCGCCTGCGCACGATGCGGCATGGGCCCTGTTCCTGTTGGCCGGCGGCAAGGTCACCAGTGCGCGGCAGAAGATCGCCGGCAATGCCGAACTGCGCGCGTGGGTAGCCGAGATGTCCGACACACCTGCGTGGCTGGTGGACGACAGCTACGACCAGGTCGGCGATCTGGCCGAGACACTCACCCTGCTGATGGACGATCCGCTGCAGACCGGTGCGGATATCGCGCTCGCCGACTGGATCGAGCAGAAGCTGCTGCCGGTCGCCAATCAACCCGAGCCGGTGCGCCACGCCGCGATCACGCAGGCGTGGCAACAGCTTGCCTTCGACGAGCGGCTGGTGTTCAACAAGCTGCTGACCGGCGCGCTGCGCGTGGGGGTGTCACAGCGGCTGGTGCAGCAGGCACTGGCCGAATGGTCCGGCATTGATATCGCGCGCATCGCCCAGCGCATGCTGGGCACATGGGTACCCACGCCAGGCCTGCTGGCCGCATTGCTGTCCCCGGAAGAGCGGCCGGAAGATCGCCAGCAGCCCTACCCCTTCTTCCTGGCCTCCCCCCTTGAGGCGGAGGTCGACACGCTCGGACCGATCGACGACTGGCTGCTGGAGTGGAAATGGGACGGTATCCGCCTTCAGGTCCTGCGCCGCCAGGGTGAGGTCGCGCTGTGGTCGCGCGGCGAAGAACGCCTGGATGGCCGCTTCCCGGAGATTGAAGCGGCGGCGATGGCCTTGCCCGATGGCTGTGTGATCGATGGCGAGTTGCTGGCCTGGGCCGACGGCGATGATCTGCCGTTGCCCTTCACCGCGCTGCAGACGCGCATCCAGCGCCTCAAGCCTGGCCCGAAGACGCTGCGCGATACGCCGGTGCGTGTGCTCGCCTACGATCTGCTTGAACTGGGTGGTGACGACCTGCGCGCTTGGCCGCTCGCACAACGGCGGGCGCGCCTGGCCGAGGTGCTTGCCGCGCTGGACGACCCCCGCCTGATGCTGTCGCCGGCGGTCCGCGTGGCGGATTGGAGCGAGGCAGCCGCGCAGCGCGATCTGGCGCGCGAGCGCGGTGTGGAAGGGCTGATGCTCAAACGCGGCGACTCTGTCTACCAGGCCGGGCGCCGACGCGGCGACTGGTGGAAGTGGAAGATCGCCCCGCTGACGATCGATGCAGTGATGATCTACGCGCAGTCCGGCCACGGCCGGCGCAGCACGCTCTACACCGATTACACCTTCGGGGTGTGGGACGGCGAAACGCTGGTGCCGGTGGCCAAGGCATACTCGGGTCTGGACGACAAGGAAATTCTGGCGCTGGACCGCTGGATCCGCGCGAACACGATCGAGCGCTTCGGGCCAGTGCGCAGCGTGCGTGGCGAGCAGGTGTTCGAGCTTGGCTTCGAAGCGGTGAACCGCAGCAAACGGCACAAATCCGGCATCGCCGTACGCTTCCCGCGCATCCTGCGCTGGCGGCATGACAAGCCGGCCAGCGAGGCCGACACGCTGGCCCAGCTGCAGGCGCTGGCGCGGTGACCCGACGCGAGGCCATGGCCCGCCTGACGGCATGGTTCGCCAGCCGGGGCTGGGCGCCACTGCCCTTCCAGAAAGCGATGTGGCGGCACTACCTGGCCGGCGAGTCCGGCCTGTTGCATACCCCGACGGGCAGCGGCAAGACGCTGGCGATGTTCGGTGGTCCGCTGCTGCAGGCGCTCAACGATCCACCCCCGCGTACCACCCGCGGCCGCGCAAAGACTCCGGTACCGGTCCTGCAGGTACTGTGGATCACCCCGCTTCGCGCACTGGCCGCCGACACGGCGCGCGCGCTGCGTGAGCCGCTGGATGCCCTCGGGTTGGGCTGGCATGTGGGCCTGCGTACCGGCGATGCCAGCGCGCGCGACAAGCGGCTGGCGCGCGAGGGCCGCCTCGATGTGCTGGTCACCACGCCGGAGTCGCTGGCGCTGTTGCTCAGCTATCCCGACACGATGGCGCGCCTGCAGCACCTGCGCTGCGTGGTGGTGGATGAGTGGCATGAACTGCTGGGCAACAAGCGTGGCGTGCTGCTGCAGTTGAACCTGCGCCGCCTGCGTGATGCCCTGCCCGCGCTGCAGGTGTGGGGGCTGTCGGCAACGCTGGGCAACCTGGACGAAGCACGCGAGGTGCTGTTGCCCGATGTGCCCGATGCCCCGCTGGTGGCCGGCGCGCGGCCGCGCCCGGTCAGTGTGGAGACGCTGCTGCCCGCTCAGGGCGAGCGCTTCCCGTGGGCAGGCCACCTGGGTCTGTCGCAGTTGCAGCGCGTGCTGGAAAAACTGCTGACAGTGCACACCAGCCTGCTGTTCACCAACACGCGTGCCCACGCCGAGCTCTGGCATCAGGCGCTGTCTGCGGTGTGGCCGGAAGACCCGGACACACTCGCGCTGCATCACGGCTCGCTCGACCCGGCCCTGCGCCGCGCTGCCGAGGAAGGCCTGCGCGAAGGCCAGCTGCGCTGCGTGGTGGCAACCTCCAGTCTGGACCTCGGCGTTGATTTCCCCAGTGTCGATCAGGTGCTGCAGATCGGCAGCCCCAAGGGCATCGCACGTCTGCTGCAGCGTGCGGGGCGCGCCAGACATCGCCCCGGCGAATCCGGGCACATCGTGTGTGTGCCTTCGCATGCGCTGGAGCTGGTCGAGTATGCCGCGGCACGTCGCGCGCTGGCGCAAGGGCACATCGAAGCACGACGACCACTACGGTTGTCGCTGGATGTACTGGCGCAGCATGCGGTGAGCTGCGCGCTCGGCGGTGGCTTCGACCCCGATGCGCTGTTCGACCAGGTACGACGCACGCATGCCTTCGCCGGGCTGGACCGCGCGCACTGGGAGGGCGTGCTGGAGTTCATCGTGCAGGGCGGGCGCGCGCTGTCGCAGTACCCGGACTTCCACAAGGTCGTGCGCGATGACGATGGCCTGTATCGCGTACATGACCGCCGCGTCGCGCTGCGGCATCGACTGTCGATCGGCACCATCACCAGCGATGGCAGCGTCATGGTGCAGTTCCTGCGCGGCGGCCGGCTCGGCGCAGTGGAGGAACAGTTCCTCAGCCGGTTGCGCCCCGGCGACCGCTTCCAGTTCGCCGGCCGCCTGCTGGAGCTGGTGCGCCTGGAGAACCTGACCGCCTACGTGCGCGTGGCACGCGGCGGCGATGGGGTGGTGCCACGCTGGCAGGGCGGTCGGCTGCCGCTGTCGGAGGCGCTCGGGCATGAAATGGAAACGGTGCTGGCCAGCCCACCAGACAGCCCTGAGCTGCAATGGCTGGTGCCGCTGTTGTCACTGCAGGCACGCCTGTCCGCGCTGCCCGCACCGGATCGGTTACTGGTGGAGCATGTCCGCCGCCGCGAGGGCCAGTTCGTGTTCGTGTATCCCTTCGCCGGGCGGCAGGTCAATGAAGGACTGGCCGCCTTGATGGCGATGCGCTGGACACGGCTGCACACCAATACCTTCGGCTACGCGGCAAACGACTATGGCTTCGTACTCTCACCTGCGCGCGCTGTCGAAATCGATGCAGAGGGCGTGCGCGCGCTGCTTGAGCCGGAGGGCTTGCTCAGGGACCTGCGCGAGAGCCTCAACCTGGGTGAACTCGCACGACGCCAGTTCCGCGACATCGCGCGCGTGTCCGGCATGCTGGTGCCAGCCTTGCCAGGACGCACGCCGCGCAGCCTGCGTCAGCTGCAGGCCTCCAGTGGATTGCTGTACGACGTGCTGCGCCAGCACGATCCGGATCACATCCTGCTGACGCTGGCCGAACACGAAGTGCTGCACGATCAACTCGATCTTGACAGTCTGGCCCGCGCGCTGTCGTCCTGCCAGGCACGCACCCTGAGCCTGCAACACCCCACCAGCCTCGGACCGCTGTCTTTCCCGCTGTGGGCCGAGCGTTTGCGCGGTCAGCTCAGCAACGAAGACTGGAAGACCCGCGTACTGCGCGCGGCACAGCAATTGGAGAAACGTCATGGCGCCTGAGCTGCCGATCCACCTCGCTGGCGAAACGGTGCACCTGCTGGGCGCACGTGCGATGTACTGGCCTGCGCGGCACGGCTTGTTGATCGCCGATCTGCATCTGGGCAAGGCCGATCTGTTCCGGCGCGCAGGCATCGGTCTGCCCCGGGGTGGCACGCAGGATGATCTGGAGCAGTTGGCCCGGTTGGTGCAACAGCACGACGTGCGCCAACTGTGGATCCTGGGCGACGTGCTGCATGGCGCAGCGCATCGCGCGGCGTGGTACCGCCAGTGGCAGGGCTGGCGCGAGCAGCACCCGGACCTGTGGATCGGCGCGCTTGAAGGCAATCATGACCGCGTGCTGCCCAAGGCAGACCTGGGTATCGAGTTGCTCGGCGAGCGTGTGCAGGAAGGCCCCTTTCTGCTCCGTCATGCGCCACAGCCGCATCCGGGACTGCACGTGCTGTGTGGCCATCTGCATCCACTGGCACGCCTGCCGGGCATGCAACGGCGCTGGCCGGCGTTCTGGTTGCGCGAAAGACTGACGATACTGCCGGCGTTCTCCCGGTTCACCGCAGGCATTGCGCCCGTCATGGACGCCGGAGAGCGCTTGGTGGCCTGCGTCGAAGACCAGGCCATCGCACTGCCGGCGCACTAGCCTGGCCAGCGCGCAACGGCATGCACCGCATGCTCAGGCGGCCGAAGCCACCAGCAGGTCCGGCATCAACCGGATATCCGGTGCATTCGGATTGGGACGCACCGGTTGGCGCTGGATCGCGGTCAGCATGTCGTGTGCGGCGGCACGGATGCGCGGATGGTGCTCCGGCACGGCGTGGGTAATGAGGCTGGTGACATGGAATTCGAACACGTCTTCCATCACATCCGGCTGATCCTCATGCAGCATCTGCAGTAGTCCGCGAAGTTTGCGGATTTCACTTTCCAGAGTTTCGGCCGAGAACAGCATTTCAATCTCCTTGGGTTGCGATCGGTCCAAAGGACCGTGAGTCGCAAACGCAGCCCCACAGTACCACCGGTCGGTGGCGCTGCTCCTGGCGATCAGGAATCGGACAGAGCACCAGCGGAAGCAACATGACGCGTATCGAACACGCACACGCCTGCTGCGTTTGCCTGAGTGTTGTCCCATGCGGGCGGTGAGTCCACCGTCAATGAATGTTATTCACGCCTTCACATCGCCGCGCATGCAGTGCTGCGCGTGGTTATCAGCTGATGCGATCACGCGCGTGTGCGTGGCCCAATGCGTCGACGAATCCTGGTGACAACGGCAAGCGCCCCAGCCAACCGCGCTGTGTGCCACTGAGCACGCGCAACATGTGGCCGCGCCCACCCGGCATGCGCCCCATGGGCTGGAACAGCACATCACGTGCGCGCGCCAAGGCATCACGGTTTGACTGGAACAACGGCGTCAGCCATCGGCTCCAGTACTGGTAGATCGCCACGTGCGCGCGCCGTTGTACCTGGTAGGCCTGCAGTGCGGCCTCCAACGCTCCGTGCGCGCGCAGGGCATCGCGCAGGGCCAGTGCGTCCATCAGCGCCATGTTCACCCCCTGCCCCAGCTGCGGGCTCATCGCATGCGCGGCATCGCCAGCCAGCACCAGCCGCTCGCGATGCCAGCACGACATCACCGCATCGCGATAGCCCGCGCGAGCCAGCTGGTTCGGCTCACGCACACCGGCCAGGCGCGCGTGCGCCTGCGGCCACAAGGTCGCGATCTCATCGAGCCAGCGTGCCATCCCGTCGCGTTCCCACTGCGCGAACTGGTCACGCGGCAGGCTCCAGAAAAAACTCAACTGCGGTGCATCATGGCCGGGACGGGTGCCGACCGGCAGCAGCCCGATCATCTTGCGGGCCGCGACATAACGTTGGCGCAGCTCATCCACGTGCGGCCAATCCTCACGCGGCAACAGGCACCACAACGCTCCCCACGGGTATTCGCGGTCAAGCGTGCTGGCCTGCACCTGCGTGCGCAGCGTCGAGGCCGCGCCATCGGCAGCAATCACCAGATCGTAGGGGCCATGCCAGCCCCCGCGCGCATCGCGCAGTCGCCCCGTCGTGGCATCCACCGTCACGATTGCCGTATCTGGCTGAAGATTGCCGGGGTGGTCCCACGCCTCGGCCAGCAGCGAGAACAACGCACCCCGCTGCATTCCCACGCCATGCAACCGCTCATCAAGCTGCGCATACCGCATGTCCATCACCGCGCGTCCGCACGGCGTCTCGCCGTACAGCCGTCGCACGCTGGCGCCGTGGCGCAGCACATCGGGCAGCAGCCCCATCTGCCACAGCACGTCCAGGCCGCTGGGCTGCAGCAGGAAACCGGCGCCCACCGGGCCGGGTGTTGCGGCACGCTCGAACACGTGCACATCGTGATGATCGCGTGAAAGCAGGATCGACAGGGCCTGCCCGGCAGTGCCGTAGCCGACGATGGCGATGGTGCGGCGTGGAGACATGCGTGTACTCACTGATGAAAAAAAACCCCGCCGAAGCGGGGTTTTCAATGCGCAGCCGAGAGAATCACTCAGCCGGCACGATGTTCGAGGCTTGGGCGCCCTTCGGGCCCTGGGTCACGTCATAGGTGACCTTCTGGCCTTCCTGCAGACTGCGGAAGCCCTTGGAGTTGATCGCGGAGAAGTGCGCGAAGACGTCGGCGCTGCCGTCCTCCGGCGAGATAAAGCCAAATCCCTTGGCGTCGTTGAACCACTTGACGGTACCGTTCGGCATGGTGATGCGAGACCTTCTTCTATGAATGGGTGGTGTACGCTCAACCAGCGCACTGGCGGAGTATGCAAACCTTGTACCGGAATGACAATCACCCCCGTGCCAATTCACCGATCAATTCGGGCAGGCCGGCGGAGGCAGCGTCCACATTGGCCAGCACTTCGGCCATCGTGATTTCATCGCCATCGCCACAGCCGGCGGCCCAGTTGGCCACGATCGCCAGGCACGCATAGTCCAGGCCGAGCTCGCGGGCCAGGCTGGCTTCGGGCATGCCGGTCATGCCCACCAGATCACAGCCATCACGGCGCATGCGCGCGATTTCGGCATTGGTTTCCAGCCGTGGGCCCTGAGTGGCGCCGTAGCAGCCGCCGTCCTGCAGGCGCACGCCAGTGACTTTCGCCGCGGCCAGTACCTTGCTGCGCAGCATCGGCGTGTACGGATGGCCGAAGTCCACGTGCACCACCTCGGTGCCCGGTTCTTCGCACAGGGTAGAGATGCGGCCCCAGGTGTAATCGATCAACTGGTCCGGGCAGGCCAGCACGCGTGGGCCGAAGTGCTCGGTGATCCCGCCCACAGTGTTCAGCGCCAGCACGCGCTGCGCACCGATCTGCTGCAGCGCGGCGAGATTGGCGCGGTAGTTGATCTTGTGCGGCGGCAGCGAATGGCCTTCGCCATGACGCGCCAGGAAGGCCACGCGCTGGCCCAGCAGCGTGCCGACGCGGATCGGACCGGACGGCGTGCCGTAGCGCGTCTCGACCTGATGACTGCTCACATCGTCGAGCTGGGCCAGCTTATAGACGCCGGTGCCGCCGATGACGGCGAGAGAGATGTGCTCCATCATTCCTTCATCGCGTAGATGGCCGGCACGCAGCGCAGCGTCTCATTGACGTCCATGCCGAACCCGAAGACATAGCGGTCCGGCAGGTCGATGCCGGCATAGTCGGCTTTGACGTCCGGCAGTGCGCGGTCGTGCAGCTTGACCGTCAGCGCGGCGATGCGCACATCGGTGGCGCCCTGCTCCAGGCACCAGGTGCGCACGCCCTGCAGCGTGTAACCCTCGTCGAGGATGTCGTCGACCAGCAGCACGCGGCGACCGAACAGCGAGGTGGCCGGCTTGTGCTTCCAGACCAGGTCACCGCCGGTGGTTTCACCGCGGTAGCGGGTGGCGTGCAGGTAATCGAACTGCACGTCCTGGCCACGTGCGCCCAGCTCCAGCGCGAGCTGGCCGGCGAACGGCAGCGCGCCGTGCATGATCGACAGGAACAGCGGGACCTCGCCCTTGTAATCGCGCGCAATGGCGTCAGCGATGCCAGCGATGGCCTTGTCGATGGTGGGACGGTCGACCAGCAGGTCGGCCTGGGCCAGGGCCTGGGAAATGGTGAGGTTGGGCATCAGACGGTTCTTCCAAGGGTGTCAAGCAAACGGGATTGGGTAGTGCCATGGCGGGAATCGGCCAACAGGCCGTCCCAGCCCAGCGCGCCACGGCCGATCAGGCCGAGCAGCGCAGCAGTGTTGAGGGTGCGGCCTTCGACCGCGCGCAGCGATTCTTCCACCAGTTCGGGGTGGCAGACCAGCACCACGTCACAGCCGGCATCCAGATGCGCATCCACGCGCGCCTTCACGCCACCGGCCGAGAACGAGGCGGCCATGCCGATGTCGTCGGAGAAGACCACGCCACGGAAGCCCATCTCCTCGCGCAGGATCTGCTGGATCCAGCGAGGCGAGTAGCCGGCCGGTTCCGGCGCGACCTGCGGGTAGACCACGTGGGCCATCATCACCGCATCGGCGCCGGCAGTGACGCCGGCCGCGAACGGGATCAGGTCCAGCGCGCGCAGTTCATCGAGCGAACGCGGGTCGCTGGCATCGTGGAAATGGGTATCTTCCAGCACGGTGCCGTGCCCTGGGAAATGCTTGAGCGTGGCGGCCATGCCGACGCTGTGCATGCCGCGCACATAGGCGGCGGTGAACGCAGCGACGACCTGCGGGTCCGCGCTGAACGCGCGATCGCCGATGGCCAGGTTGCCACGGCCCAGATCGACCACGGGGGCGAAACTGAGGTCCACGCCGCTGGCACGTACTTCGCTGGCCATCAGCCAGGCATGCTGCTCGGCCAGGGCCAGCGCAGCCTCGGGATCGGTGGCATACAGGGCATCGAAGCCCTGCAGCGGCGGCAGCGCACTGTAACCCTCACGGAAGCGCTGCACGCGACCGCCTTCTTGGTCCACGCAGATCAGCTGCGGGCGCGGCGCGGCGGCGCGGATGGCCGCCGACAGCTCGCCCACCTGCTCACGCGAGGCGAAATTGCGCTTGAACAGGATGACGCCGGCCACGGCGTCGTGCTGCAGCCATTCGCGTTCCTGGGCGGTGAGTTCGGTCCCGGCAACGCCGATCACGAGCATGGGATGTCTCCAATACGGGGCGCCACGATGGCGCACCGCCGCATTGTCGCAGAACCCGCGCGCAGCGTCAGACCTTGCAGCCGTCCGGGCCGCAGTCATCGCCTTGCCCACCAGACCCTGCTGGCGGGCTCTGCGCTGCGATCTGGCGCAACGCCTCGGCGAAGGCCTCGGCCGGCTGGGCACCCTGGATGGCGTACTGATCGTTGATCACAAAGGTGGGCACCGACTGAATACCCAGTGCCTGCGCCTGAGCAAGCTGGGCCTGGATCTCCTCCAGCCCTTCCTCACCCGCCAGCAGCCCGGTGATGCGTTCGGCGCTGAGGCCACCGGCGGCGCCGGCGGCGATCAGGGTCTGCGGGTCGGCCAGATTGCGGCCCTGCACAAAATGCGCGCGGAACAGCGCCTCGCCGACCGCCGCCTGGACGCCTTCACGCCCGGCCAGCCACATCAACCGATGTGCGGGCAGCGTGGTCACCCGGACCTGGCCCTGGTCGAAATCCATCGGCAGCCCTTCGGCGCGTGCCGTGGTCTGGGTCTGGGTCAGGATCTGCTGGGTGCGCTCTGCGCTGCCGAACTTGGCCTCGTAGGCCTCGCGCAGCGGTACAGGGGTGGTTCCCGCGTCGGGATCCAGCAGGAAGGGGTGCCAGTGCACCTCCACCTCGGGGGCGTCATCACCCAACAGCGCCAGACCCTGCTGGAACCGGTGCTTGCCGATCCAACACCAGGGGCACACCACATCCGACCAGATATCGATTTTCATCCGGCCAGATTGTGGGTGCTGCCGGGCGTTTACAAGGTCTACCGGTCAGCCGCGTTCAGCACTGGACCAGCGCGAGAAGGGATGCGCGGCCAGCGCCAGGTTGTAGTAGCGGACCTGGTCGGTGACTTCAGCGCCGGCCCAGTCGGGCAGCGTGATCGCCTGATCAGCGTGCTCGAGCTCGACCTCGGCCACCACCAGCCCGGCGTTCTCGCCCAGGAATTCATCCACCTCCCAGACCAACCCCTCGTGTTCGACCAGGTGCCGACGCTTGTCGATCAGCCCACCGACACACAGCGCCAGCAGCGCGCGCGCATCCTCCACCGGAATCGGGTAATCGAACTCCTGCCGGGTGTGCCCGATCTCGCGCGATTTCATGTTGAGGAAGGCCTGCTCGCCCTGTATGCGCACGCGCACCGAGGCCTTCTGTGCGCCGCTGTCCAATGCGGCGGTGTCGTTGAGATAGCCCTGCGCCATCGGGATCACCGCGTGCGCGGCAGTGCGCCAGCCCTCACCGGTGACGAGGTATTTGCGTTCGATTTCAATGCCCATGCGCACAGTATGCGGCGATCACCGCACTGCGGCCACGGCCGGCTTCTATACTGGCCGGCTGCCCTGCATGGACGCCCGATGAAACCCCTTTTCCCTACCCTGTTGCTGACCCTGCTGCCACTGCCCGGGGTCGCCGCGACGCCACCGGCCCCTGCGCAGATCGAAGCGGCGATCACGGCCATGATCGCCGCCGAGAAGAAGCCGGCCACCACTACCCAGGGGTTGATGCTGCAATCGATGTTCACCCCGCGCGGGTTCGAACATGGGCCGTGCTTTGCCAGCACGACGGTCACCGGTGCCTACGAGTGCCTGGTCGGCATGGAGATCGGGCTCAAGAACCGCTACCGGATGCTGCGCTTCGTTCCGCAGGGCATGGGCTGGACGATGCAGCGGGCTGATGTCGATGCGCCGGTTCCCCCGCGCGAGCGTGTCCGCGAACTGCTCATCGAACAGCTCGGTCATCGTGCCGCATCCATCACCGATGCCGCCGCCCGCGACGAACTGCGCGCCTTCCAGCAGCGCGTGCAGATTCTTGCGGTCGACGACTGCGAACTGCACAGCACGCAGTCGCCGGAGATCCGCTGCGATGTCACCGCCGGGGATGATACCGAGCGCGGCACCCAACCGCAGACCTATGTGTTCGATGCACAAGGCCAGTGGCAGAACGCCGCGCCGGATGACGGCCGCTGAGGTCGAACGCCGTCAGCGCTTCTCGAACACCGCGATGCTTTCCACGTGCGCGGTGTGCGGGAACATGTCCATCGCGCCAGCCGAGACCAGGGTGAAGCCCTGCTCGTTGACCAAATAGCCGGCGTCGCGTGCCAGCGAGCCGGGGTGGCAGCTGACGTAGACGATCCGCTTGAACTGCTTCAGCGGCAGCTGCTGCAGCACTTCGATGGCGCCTGAGCGCGGTGGATCCAGCAGCAGCTTGTCAAAGCCCTGGCGCATCCACGGGGCCTGGCCCTGGTCCTGGGTCAGGTCCGCGGCGTAGAACTCGGCATTCTCCAGCCCATTGCGGATCGCGTTCTCACGCGCACGCGCCACCAGGCCGGCATCGCCCTCCACGCCGACCACGTTGCGCACGGTACGCGCCAGCGGCAGAGTGAAATTGCCCAGGCCGCAGAACAGATCCAGCACCCGTTCGTCCGGGCCGGCATCAAGCAGGGCCAGTGCATGGGCGATCATCTGTACGTTGAGCTTGGCGTTGACCTGGATGAAATCCAGCGGGCGGAACGCCAGCTCGACATCCCACGGTGCCAGCTTGAACGACAGCGGCACCTCGGCCGGCCACAGCGGCTGCACGGACTCCACGCCACCGGGCTGCAGCGAAATCGCGAAGCCGTGCGCCTGCCCGAAGGCGATCCACGCGGCACGGTCGGCATCGCTGAGCGGCTGCATGTGGCGGATGGTCAGCATGATCGCGTCATCGCCGGCGATGAATTCGATCTGAGGGATATCGCGTTTGCCATCGAGCGTTTCGATGAACTCGGAGAGCACCCCGACCTTCATGCCGATCTCGGGAATCACGGTCAGGCACTGGCTCAGATCCGCGACGAAGCGCGGGTCCAGTTCACGGAAGCCGACCAGCGTCTTGTCCTTCTTCTCGACGCGGCGCACCGAGAAGCGGCCCTTGCGACGATAGCCCCAGCTGTCGCCGACCAGCGGCGGCAGCACGGTGCCCGGGGTGACGTGGCCGATCCGGGTCAGGTTGTCGATCAGCACCCGCTGCTTGGCCACGATCTGCTGCGACTCCTCCAGATGCTGCAACACGCAGCCGGCGCAGACGCCGAAATGCGGGCAGCGCGGGGTCACCCGCTGCGGCGAGGCCTTCACCACCTCCACGGTCCGGGCTTCATCGAAATGTCGATTGCGCGCGGTCGGCTCGGCGGTCACCACCTCACCCGGCAGCGCGCCGGTGATGAAGGTGACCTTGCCACCCTCGCCGTCGCGGCGGGCAACGCCACGGCCGTCATGGCTGAGGTCGAGGATGTCGGTCTGGAAGGGGGTACGGTCGAGTCGGGAGCGGGTTCGGGCCACGTGGCAACAGGCTGCGGGCAAAAAGGGTGCGTATTGTCGCAGATACCAACTGCCAACTGACTTGCCGCCCGCTGAAACCGCTTGCAGGGGAGGACTTCGCGTTTAATATGGAGGCAGCTGACATGGAGGCAGCCCAAATGCAGATGACCCCGAGGGATCCCATGCCCCGATTCCTGCTCGTCGAGGACGACACCATCAGCCGCGGCTTCTTCAAGGCCGCGCTGGAAACCCTGCCGGCGCAGGTGGATACCGCCGATTCGCTGGCCACGGCCATGGACCGCGCCCGCGGCAACCAGCACGACCTATGGCTTATCGACGTCAACCTGCCTGACGGCAATGGCACCCAGCTGCTGCAGGAACTGCGCCGCTCGCGCCCGGACACCCCGGCGCTGGCGCATACCGCCGACGGCGACACCTCGATCCACTCCCGCCTGCGCGATGCCGGTTTCAGTGAAACCCTGGTCAAGCCGCTCAGCCGCGAGCATCTGCTCAAGGCCGTCCGCCGTGCCTTGGTGCATACCGCTGGCAGTCTGTCCGCCCCGGCGGTTGCCGGGTCCGACGAGGTCGAAGGCGAGCGCCAGGACTGGGATGAAACCACCGCCCTGGCTGCGCTGAACGGGCAGCGCCACCACCTCATCGCGCTGCGTGAACTGTTCCTGGCCGAGTTGCCCGGCGTCCGCGACGCCGTGGCCCAGGCCCTGCGCGAGGACGATGTGCGGGCCCTGCGCGGGCAGTTGCATCGGCTGCAGGCCAGCTGCGGGTTCGTCGGCGCCGCCCGCCTGGCTCGGGCAGTCCGTCAGCTGCACCAGGCGCCGGAGTCTACCGGTGCGCAGAGCCGCTTCCGCGTCGCGGTAGACGCCCTGCTGCAGTGAGCACGGGCGGCAGCCGGGGCACCGGCGCCGCGTGAGCCACCCCGCAACGGTGCAGCGACCCGCCAGCGCCTACGTGCGCCGCCGGGCCAGGTCCTCCAGCATTTCCCATGATTTCAGCCCCCGCCCGCCCAGATGGTGCATCAGCACCGCGCGGATCGGCCGGCGCAGGCTTCCCAGATCCTCGGCACCGGGCATTTCATCGGCGGCCAACGCCAGCAGCGCGCTGCCGGTGGCGGTACCACGGCGCTGATCCACGCCCCGATCGCTGAGCAGCCGGCGAGGCCCGTCCTGCGGATCCAGCTCATACCGCGCCGCCGGATCGACCGGCTCGTCGTCGCTGCCGTGCAGCAGATCGAAACCGAAGCCCAAGGCCTCCAGCAGGTCACGCTCGAAACGACGCAGCGTCCAGGCCAAGGGTTCCCCGTCACGCAGCCGCGCACGCACCTGCGCGTAATGGTCGTACAGCTCGGGCAGCGGATCCTGGCGGGGCGCCAGCCGCATCATCAGTTCGTTGATATAGAACCCGGCCAGCATCGCTTCGCCGGTCAACCGCGGCGCGGCATCCAAGGCCTCGGCACCGCGCAGCTGGGCCAGCTCGCCCCGCTGCACGGCAGTGAGGCGGATCCACTGCAGCGGCTGCAGGGCCGCGCGCAACGCCTGGCTGCGCGGGCTGGACACGCCCCGCGCGAGCACTCCGATCCGGCCGTACTGCTCGGTCAGCACCTCGACCAGCAGGCTGGTCTCCCGCCAGGCCCGGGCGTGCAGTACGAAGGCCGGCTCATCCTCGATGCGCATGACTCAACCGCCCGGGGCCGGAGTGGCCGGCTTATTCGTAGCCGAACGCCTTGAGCGCGGCTTCGTCGTCGGACCAGCCTTCGCGCACGCGCACCCAGGTTTCCAGGAAGACCTTGGCCCCGAACAGGCGCTCCATCTGCAGGCGCGACTTCGCGCCGATCTCCTTCAGGCGGGTGCCGGCCTTGCCGATCACGATCGCCTTCTGGCCTTCGCGTTCGACCCAGATCACCGCGCCGATGCGCAGCAGGTTGCCGTCTTCGACAAAGCGCTCGATCTCGACCGTGGTCGCATACGGCAGCTCCTCGCCCAACTGGCGCATCAGCTGCTCGCGGACCAGCTCACCGGCGAGGAAGCGCTGGCTGCGGTCGGTGATCTCGTCCTCGCCGAACATCGGCGGCGCTTCCGGCAACAACTTCATCAGGTCGCGGACCAGCGATTCCAGGCCGTTGCGCTTCTGCGCCGAGATCGGGTGCACCGCCGCGAACGCGCGGCCTTCGGTGACCTGCTGCAGGAACGGCAGCAGCGCGCCCTTGTCCTTCAGGCGGTCGATCTTGTTGACCACCAGCACCACCGGGATGCCCGAGTCACTGAGCACGTTGAAGGCCAGGGTGTCTTCGTCATCCCAGCGGCCGGCCTCGATCACCAGCATGCCGGCATCCACGCCCTCCAGCGAGCCGCGCGCGGCGCGGTTCATCACCCGGTTCATGGCGCGCTTCTGCGCACGGTGCAGGCCGGGGGTATCGACCAGCACGATCTGGCCTTCCGGGTAACTGGCAATACCCAGCAAGCGGTGCCGCGTGGTCTGCGGACGGTTGGAGACGATGCTGACCTTGGCGCCCACCAGGGCATTGGTCAGGGTGGATTTGCCGACGTTGGGGCGACCGATGACGGCCACGCTGCCGGAACGATGGGGGATAGCTTCGTTCACTTGGAATCCAGTTGCTCAAGGGCGGCGGCAGCCGCTTGTTGTTCGGCCAGCCGTCGCGAGGCACCTTCGCCTTCGGTGCTGACAGCGGGGTCGGTTACGCCGCAGCGTACCCGGAAGGTCTTGGCGTGATCGTCACCCGATTCTGACACCAGCTCGTACAGCGGCAACGCCTTCTGTCGGGCCTGCAGCCATTCCTGCAGGCGGGTCTTGGGGTCTTTCTCGGGCTTGCCGGTGGCCGGCAGGGCCTGCATGGAGGCCAGGAACCACGGCAGCACCACGGTCTGGCAGACGGCAAAGCCGGCATCGAGGTAGATCGCCGCGACCACCGCTTCCAGCGCGTCGGCCAGGATGGAGTCGCGACGGTGCCCGCCGGTCTTCATCTCGCCGGGCCCCAGGATCAGGCGATCGCCCAATTGCAGCTCGCGCGCGATCACCGCCAGCGCGCCTTCGCGCACCAGCTCGGCGCGGGCGCGGGTCAACGCGCCTTCGTCAGCCTTGGGCCAGCGTTCGTAAAGCGCCTGGGCCACCATCATGTTGACGATGCTGTCGCCAAGGAACTCCAGTCGCTCGTTGTTGGGCGAGCCGGCGCTGCGATGCGTCAAGGCCTGCTTGAGCAGGCCCGGATCGTTGAATGCGTGACCAATCAGGTCACCGCGTTGAAAAGTCTTAGTCGGCACCGCGGAGAGTCAAATCCTGGTTTGTATCAAATTTGCCCACAACGTCGAGGTTGCCGATCAGTTCCCGGCGCACTTCGTAGTTGACCTTCACGTTCCAGCCGCCATCAATGCGATCAAACTTGATGTCGGAGGGCTTGAGATTTTCTGAATAGCTCATGCGAACGCGTTTGAAGAAGAGCTCCTGGACCCGTGCCGGTTCCATGTTGGCTACACCCGGCTCCTTGGCCAGGCTCTTCAACGCCGTACGTACGGCGTAGTACTCCTGGTACATCGGGAACAGCTTCATGCCGATGTACAGGCCAAAGGCGACCACGATCAGCACCACCAGGAACGAGGTCAAGGTGATGCCGCGCTGCGATGTCATGCTCTTCATTGCGTTTCTCCCCAGATACGCGTGTGCCATGAATCAATGGATGGCCGTACCGATCCGCGACGGCTCGAAGCCGTCCTTGCAGAACCAGCCCGAGCAGTTCAGCCAGATCAGGAAGGCCTTGCCACGGAGATTCTCCTCCGGCAGCAGGCCCCAGAAGCGGCCGTCGTCACTATTGTCGCGGTTGTCGCCCATGACCAGGTACTTGCCAGCCGGCACGGTCCACTGGCCCTGCCCGCGAGCGTAATCGGTCTCGAGCACGGTGTGGGTGCGGCCCGGCAGGTGCTCGACCAGCAGCGAGCTGCCCTCGCCCTGGCCATTGTGGCCGGCGTACAGACCCTTGTTGTCGTAGGTGACCGGCTCGCCATTGAGGATCAGCCCGTTGCCCTGGAATTCGATCTGGTCACCCGGCACGCCGATCACGCGCTTGATGAAGTTCTCGCCCTTGGCCGGATCGTTGTCCGAATGGCCCGGGAAATGGAACACCACCACATCGCCGCGCTTGGGTTCGCCGAACGGCACCACCTTGGCGTTGTTCAGCGGCAGGCGCAGGCCGTAGGAGAACTTGTTGACCAGGATGAAATCGCCGATCAGCAGGTTGGGCATCATCGAGCTGGACGGAATCTTGTACGGCTCGGCGATGAAGCTGCGCACCACCAGCACGATCGCCAGCACCGGGAAAAACGCCCGCGCGTAGTCGACCATCACCGGCTCGGTATCCAGCAGGCCGGCACGCTGGGCGCGGCGCTTGGCGAAGTACAGCTTCTCGCCCAGCAGGATCAGGCCCGAGGCCAGCGTCAGTACGACCAGGAGGATCTCAAACAATTTCATGCAGTGTCCTTGGGAACGATTGCAGCGGTGCGGGGGTGGTTCCCTGCGCGCCCGGCGACACCGGGAGGGTGCCGCCTGCCGCCACCGGGAAGGCCATCCGGCCTTACTTGTCCATCTGCAGCACGGCCAGGAAGGCTTCCTGCGGGATTTCCACGCGGCCGACCTGCTTCATGCGCTTTTTGCCTTCCTTCTGCTTTTCGAGCAACTTCTTCTTGCGCGAAACGTCGCCACCATAGCACTTGGCCAGCACGTTCTTGCGCATGGCCTTGACCGTGGTGCGCGAGATGATCTGCGAGCCGACGGCAGCCTGGATGGCCACGTCGAACTGCTGGCGCGGGATCAGATCCTTCATCTTATCGCACAGCTCGCGGCCGCGGCGGTCGGCATGGCTGCGATGCACGATCAGCGACAGCGCATCGACCTTGTCGCCGTTGATCAGCACGTCCACGCGGACGAACGGACCGGCATCGAAGCGCACGAAGTGATAGTCCAGCGAGGCGTAGCCGCGGCTGACCGACTTGAGCTTGTCGAAGAAGTCCAGCACCACTTCGGCCATCGGCAGCTCATAGCTGATCTGCACCTGGCTGCCCAGGTAGTTGATGCCGATCTGGCTGCCGCGTTTTTCTTCGCACAGCTTGATGATGTTGCCGATGTACTCCTCGGGGGTCAGTACGTTGGCACGGATGATCGGCTCGCGGATCTCATCGACCATGTTCACCGGCGGCAGCTTGGCCGGGTTGTCCATGTTGATGATGCTGCCGTCGGTCTTGAGTACTTCATAGACCACCGTCGGCGCGGTGCTGATCAGATCCAGGTTGTATTCGCGCTCCAGGCGCTCCTGCACGATTTCCATGTGCAGCATGCCCAGGAAGCCGCAGCGGAAGCCGAAGCCCATCGCCTCGGAGCTTTCCGGCTCGAAACGCAGCGCGGCATCGTTCAGGCGCAGCTTGTCCAGCGCTTCGCGCAGGTCCGGGTAATCCTCCGCATCGACCGGGAACAGGCCGGCGAACACGCGCGGCTGCATTTCCTGGAAGCCCGGCAGCGGCTTGGCGGCCGGATCGGCGGCCATGGTCAGGGTGTCACCGACCGGCGCACCGTGCACGTCCTTGATGCTGGCCGTCACCCAGCCCACCTCACCGGCGTTCAGTGCCGGCAGCACCTTGCGCTTGGGGGTGAACACGCCGACGTTGTCGACCTGGTGGTTGCGGCCGGTGGACATCACCTGCAGCTTGTCGCCGGCCTTGATCTGGCCCTGCATCACGCGCACCAGCGAGACCACGCCCAGGTAGTTGTCGAACCACGAGTCGATGATCAGCGCCTGCAGCTTGTCGGTATCGCGCGGCACCGGCGGCGGAATGCGATGCACGATCGCTTCCAGCACGTCGCCCACGTTCAGGCCGGTCTTGGCGCTGACCGCCACGGCGTCGGTCGCATCGATGCCGATCACGGCCTCGATCTCGGCCTTGGCACGGTCGATGTCGGCGGTGGGCAGGTCGATCTTGTTGATCACCGGCACCACTTCCAGACCCTGCTCGACGGCCGTGTAGCAGTTGGCCACGGACTGCGCTTCCACGCCCTGGGCCGCATCGACCACCAGCAGCGCGCCTTCGCAGGCGGCCAGCGAGCGGCTGACTTCATAGGAGAAGTCGACATGCCCGGGGGTGTCGATGAAGTTCAGGTGGTAGGTGTGGCCATCTTTGGCGACATACGGCAGCGAGACCGACTGCGCCTTGATGGTGATGCCACGCTCGCGCTCGATCGGGTTCGAGTCGAGCACCTGCGCCTCCATCTCACGGGCCTGGAGGCCACCGCAAAGCTGGATGATGCGATCGGCCAGCGTGGACTTGCCGTGGTCGACATGGGCGATGATGGAGAAGTTGCGGATGAACCGCATCGAATCAGAAGACATAGGTGGCGGCGGCGCGTCGCGTCGTCAGGATGACTGCGGATTATCGCATGGCCGGCCCGATCCCGCGTGGGCCCCGTAGCGATTGTCGCCAACGCCCCCCCAGAAACGACCAGGCCCGCCGAAGCGGGCCCGGAAACGCAGGCGGGGCGGGCTTATTGGCCGGCCTTGACCGGCACGAAGGCGCTGTTGCCGTTGGCGCGGACCAGCAGCATGACCACATCGCCCTTGCTGTAACCGCTCAACGCCTTGTTCAGCGCGGCCACACTGCCCACTGGCGTCCGTCCGACCTGCAGCACCACCATGCCCTGGGACAGGCGCGCATCCCGTGCCGACTGACCGGTGACCCGGGTGATGCGCACGCCCTCGCCCGAGGCCAGGCCCAGCTGCTGGCGCTGCGGCGCGGTCAGATCGGCCACCTCCAGCCCCAGCAGGGCGTTGGCGCCGGTTTCCGGCTTGGCCGCATCGGCCGCCTGGGGCGTGTTGCCGCGTTCGGCGTCTTCGGCCAGCTCGGTCAGCGTGGCGGTGATCTCGCGTTCCTTGCCCTCACGCAGCACCACGATGCGCACCTTGGTTCCCGGTGGCAGGGCACCAATCATCGGCGGCAGGTCGCTGGACACATTGATCGGCGTGCCGTTCACGGACCGGATCACGTCACCGACCTCCAGACCGGACTTGGCTGCGGCGCTGCCGGGAACCAGCTGGTTCACCAACGCGCCCCGGCTGTCGGGCAGCTTGAAGCCCTGCGCGACATCGGCCGTGACGGCCCCGACCATGGCGCCCAGCTGGCCGCGGCTGACCCGGCCGTTCTTCTTGATCTGCTCGACCGCGCCCATGGCCAGATCGATCGGGATCGCGAAGCTGATGCCCATGTAGCCGCCGGAGGCGGAGAAGATCTGCGAGTTGATGCCGACCACTTCACCCCGGGTATTGAGCAGCGGGCCACCGGAATTGCCCTGGTTGATCGCCACGTCGGTCTGGATGAAGGGGACGTAGCGCTGATCGGCGCCCCCGGTGCTGCGGCCGACTGCGCTGACGACGCCGGCGGTGACCGAATGATCCAGGCCGAACGGCGAACCGATGGCGACGACCCACTGACCCGGCTTGAGCGTATTGGAATCGCCCACCCGCACCGTCGGCAGGTTCTTGCCGTCGATCTTGAGCAGCGCAACGTCGTACTGCTGATCGCTGCCGATGACCTTGGCGGTGAACTCGCGGCGGTCGCCGAGCTTGACCTTCACTTCGCTGGCGTCGGCAACCACGTGATAGTTGGTCAGCACATAGCCATCGGCCGAGATGATGAAGCCCGAGCCCATGCCACGGCCCTGGATGCGCGGGCTGTCGTCCTGGCCACCGGGGCCCTGCCCCGGCATCTGGAAGTCCGGGCCGAAGAAGCGGCGGAAGAACTCGGGCATCTCCTCATCGCCCCCCGGGCCCATGGCGCGGGCCTGGCGGTTGCTGCGCACGATGGTGGTTTCGACGTTGACCACGCCCGGCCCGACCTGTTCGACCAGGTTGGTGAAGTCCGGCAGGCCACTGACCAGTTGCGGCGCAGGCGCCCGTGGTGCGGCGGCGGCCGGTGCGGCCGGAGTCGCAGGCGATGGCGAGGGCGACTGCGCACAGGCCACCAGCGGGAGCGTCATGGCGATCAGCGCCAGGGCATGGGTACGGATACGGGCGGTCATCAGACACGAACCTCCGGGTCAGGGAACAAAGCGGGAGAAACGCTCCGGCGCACAGGCCGGAGCGGAACGTCAGGGCGACGATGCTCAGTCGCGGTGCCGGCGGGCGGGCTCAGCCGACTCGGCGGACTCCTGCAGACGCGGCTCGAACGGATAGAACGCTGCCTGCGGGCCCTGCGTTGAGAAGCTGGCATTGAGCGCCCCGCCCGCGGCCGGGGCCAGGCTGGACCGCGGCCAGGGCTTGGCCTGCAGGTTGCCCACCTCACCGAACGGGAACTGGCGCGCGGTGGCCGCCGGTACCGCCGGCGTCAGCGGCACCTGGCTGGCGACCGCACGTTGCGGCTCGGCACTGCGCTCGGCAGCGCTACGTGCGGCCTGCTGGGTGCGGGTGGCACTGGCGCGGCGCGCATTGGCCACGTCCTGGCGGCGGCTGGCGGCCGCCACGGCGGCAGCCGGCACCGCCGCTACGGCCAGCGCCTGCTCGGCGGCAGCGGCTTCCGTTGTCGGCGCGGGCGCGGGCGGCAGCTCGGCCTGGCTGGCGATGATGGTGGTCGGCGCGTCCAGCGCTGCCGGGTCGGGCAGCTGCTCGCGGGTCATGAACATCGCCACGGCCGCGACGGAAGCGGCCAGTGCCGCGCCACCGCCCCAACGACGCCAGCCGCCACGGCGATCCTTGCG
Source organism: Stenotrophomonas maltophilia (assembly GCA_002363385.1). Lineage (GTDB taxonomy): Bacteria > Pseudomonadota > Gammaproteobacteria > Xanthomonadales > Xanthomonadaceae > Stenotrophomonas > Stenotrophomonas maltophilia_AN. The sequence goes on along the minus strand of DEVL01000003.1, from coordinate 1,052,142 downwards.
GTCCTGACTGCGCTCGACATTGGCCTGCATCGCTGGTGCCGGCTCAGCGGCCACGGAAACGCGGACCCGCTCGGCGAAATCGACCGGCGCCGGTGCGCAGGCCTGCCCGCGCAGCACATCGCCGAGCATCTGCCAGCGCTCGTTGCAGCTGGACAAGGCCTCATCGTGTTCCAGCCGACGCAGCATGAAACGGGCTTCATCGGCCGACAGCTCACCGTCGATCAACGAAGACAGCTGCTGCCGGTAATGGGCGTCGAATTTATCGGGGGACGCGCCCCGGGAAGCATCATTGGACATATCGTGGCTCATGCGCGGCTCTTCTCGCGGGTGGCGCTGCCCACATCGAGCAGCGGCCGAAGTTCAGTGTCGATCGCCTCGCGGGCACGGAAGATCCGCGACCGCACGGTGCCGATTGGACACCCCATCTTCTGCGCGATTTCGTCGTAGCTCAGGCCGTCCACCTCGCGCATGGTGATGGCCGATCGCAGTTCTTCAGGCAGCGCGGAGACCGCCTTCATCACCGTCTGTTCCAGCTCCTGCCGCATCAACTCGCGCTCGGGCGTGTCGGTGTCGCGCAGACGCGTACCGCTGTCGAACTGTTCGGCGTCCCCGATCTCGATGTCATCGGTGGGCGGGCGGCGGTTGTGGGCGGCGAGATGGTTCTTGGCAGTGTTCACGGCGATCCTGTGCAACCAGGTATAGAACTGGGCGTCGCCGCGGAAACTGCCGATCGCGCGATACGCGCGGACGAAAGTGTCCTGGGCCACGTCCTGACATTCACTCCAGTCCGCGATGTAGCGCCCGATCAGCGCGATGATCCGATGCTGGTACTTGCGCACCAGGACATCGAACGCCGCGCTCTCGCCACGCTGCACACGTCGGACCAGCTCCAGGTCCAGCTCCTGTGGTGTTTCAACCTCGGCCATGCGGGGCCGCACTCCTGTCAGCCCGACCGACGTCGGGCAATGAGACTGCCAATCCCGGGAAAAGTTCAGCGCTCGATCACACTGCGCCGCACCAGCTTTTAACCACCGTTCCGTTAAGTTTTCCGATCCAGGCAATGGATCGACGGCTTCTCTCCCCCAGCTATAGGGATTTGACGGGGAGGAAACAACCTCTGGATCATAGCCCCCTTCTCCATACACAACCGGATGGAACGTTCCCATGCTCTCAGGCTTCGATGGGCTCCGCTTCTCGCATTGGCACCCGCAGATCCGTGACGATGGCGTCGTCGTGCTCAGCCTCGACCGCCACGACAGCAGCGTCAATGCCATGTCGCAGGACGTGCTGCTCGAGCTGGGCGACCTAATCGAGCGGATCGCGATGGACCCGCCCAAGGCGGTGGTGATCCAGTCGATCAAGGCCGCCGGTTTCATCGCCGGTGCAGACCTGAAGGAATTCCAGGAATTCGACCGCCGCGGCACCGTCAATGACGCGATCCGCCGTGGCCAGAGCACGTACCAGAAGCTGGCCGAACTGCCCTGCCCGACCGTTGCGGCGATCCACGGCCACTGCCTGGGTGGCGGCACCGAGCTGGCGCTGGCCTGCCGCTACCGCGTCGCCTCCAACGATGCCTCCACCCGCATCGGCCTGCCGGAAACCCAGCTGGGCATCTTCCCGGGCTGGGGCGGCAGCTCGCGCCTGCCGCAGCTGGTCGGCGCCCCGGCGGCGATGGACATGATGCTGACCGGCCGCAACCTGTCGGCCTCGGCCGCGCGCAACATCGGCCTGGTCGACAAGGTCGTCGCACCGGCCGTGCTGCTCGATACCGCCGTGTCGCTAGCGCTGAAGGGCACTACCCGCCCATTCAAGCAGCGCGCCACCGCGTGGATCACCAACACCTGGCTGGCGCGCAAGCTGCTCGCCCCGCAGATGGCCAAGCAGGTCGCCCGCAAGGCGCGCAAGGAGCATTACCCCGCTCCCTACGCACTGATCAACGCCTGGGCACGCACCGGCGGCAGCCCGATCCAGACGCGTCTGGATGCCGAACGCCGTGCGGTGGTGAAGCTGGCCGGCACCCCGACCGCACGCAACCTGATCCGCATTTTCTTCCTGACCGAACGCCTGAAGGCACTGGGCGGCAAGGACCACGGCATCCAGCACGTGCACGTGGTCGGCGCCGGCGTGATGGGCGGCGACATCGCGGCATGGTCGGCCTACAAGGGCTTCAACGTGACCCTGCAGGATCGCGAGCAGCGCTTCATCGACCCGGCCATGGAACGTGCGCAGACGCTGTTCGCCAAGCGGGTGAAGGACGACAGCAAGCGCCCGGCCGTGGCCGCGCGCCTGAAGGCCGATCTCGCGGGTGAGGGCGTCGCCCAGGCCGATCTGGTGATCGAAGCCATCATCGAAAACCCGGAGGCCAAGCGCGAGCTGTACCAGTCGCTGGAGCCGAGGATGAAGGCCGATGCATTGCTGACCACCAACACGTCCTCGATCCCGCTGGACGAACTTCGCGACCACATCCAGCGCCCGGCGCAGTTTGCCGGCCTGCATTACTTCAACCCGGTCGCGCAGATGCCGCTGGTGGAAATCATCCATCACGACGGCATGGCACCGGAGACCGAGCGCCGCCTGGCCTCCTTCTGCAAGGCACTGGGCAAGTTCCCGGTGCCGGTCGCCGGCACCCCGGGCTTTCTGGTCAACCGCGTGCTGTTCCCGTACATGCTTGAAGCCGCCACCGCGTATGCCGACGGCGTGCCGGGTCCGGTGCTGGACAAGGCCGCGGTCAAGTTCGGCATGCCGATGGGCCCGATCGAACTGCTCGACACCGTTGGCCTGGATGTGGCCGCCGGCGTGGGCAAGGAACTGGCACCCTTCCTCGGCCTGCAGGTACCTGCCGCCCTGGCGACGGTGGAACAGGGCAAGCGCGGCAAGAAGGACGGGCAAGGCCTGTACAAATGGGAGAACGGCCGCGCGCAGAAGCCCGACGTCCCCGCCAGCTACGAGGTCCCTGCCGATCTCGAAGACCGCCTGATCCTGCCGCTGCTCAACGAAGCCGTCGCCTGCCTCCACGACGACGTTGTCGCCGATGCGGACCTGCTGGATGCCGGCGTGATCTTCGGCACCGGCTTCGCCCCGTTCCGCGGCGGTCCAATCCAGTACATCCGCGCCACCGGCGCCGATGTCCTGGTCGAACGGCTCAAGGTCCTGCAGCAGCGCTATGGCGATCGCTTCGCCCCGCGCCCGGGCTGGGATTCGCCGGCACTGCGCGAACCGGTGATCTGAGGATCACGAAAACGCCAGCGCACGCTGGCGTTTTTTTGTGTCCGCCTGCGTGCAACCAGAACAACCTGTTACCGATACAGGCCTCCCACCCCCACACCCCGCATGCGATCCTCCCGCTCTGTCCCCGCCAGCGAGACCGCCCGCATGACGACCATCATCGCCCCCCGCATCCATGACATCGGTGGCCTGCAGGTGCGCCGCGCCGTGCCGACCCTGCAGGCACGCAGCGTCGGCCCGTTCGTGTTCGTCGATCAGATGGGCCCGGCCGTGCTCTCCCCGGGCACCGGCATCGACGTACGCCCCCATCCGCATATCGGCCTGGCCACCGTCACCTTCCTGTGGTCCGGCGCCATCGGCCACCGCGATACCCTCGGCTCGGACCAGGTGATCCGCCCCGGCGACGTCAACTGGATGACCGCCGGCCGCGGCATCGCCCACTCCGAACGCACGCCCGCCGTCGAACGCGAGCATGACCATCCGCTGCACGGCATGCAGACCTGGCTGGCGCTGCCGAAGAGTGCCGAAGAGACCGACCCCGCGTTCTACCACCACGCTGCCGCGACCCTGCCCCAGCAACGCCGCAACGGTGCCTGGCTGCGCGTCATCGCCGGCCGCGCGTACGGCGAAGAATCGCCGGTCAAGGTGTTTGCTGACACCCTCAACGTCGCCATCGATCTCGACGCGGATGCGGAAATCGACCTGGATACTGGTCACGCCGAGCGCTCGCTCTATATCCTCGAAGGACAGGCCCAGCTCGATGGTGTGGATGTCCCTGCCCAGCACCTGATCATTCCCGAGCCCGGTACACGCGGCCGCCTGCGCGCCAAGACGCCGATCAAGGCGATGCTGATGGGCGGCGAACCGCTCGACGGCCCGCGCCACCTCTGGTGGAACTTTGTCTCCAGCTCCACCGAACGGATCGAGCAGGCCAAGCACGATTGGGAAGCCGGCCGCTTCGGCACCATCCCGGGCGACGATGAAGAGTTCATTCCCCTGCCCGCCTTCTGATCCGGGCCGGGCCGACCTGGACCACCTGCGTCGCGACAGACAGGTTCACCTGAAACCGTTATTTGTACACTGAGTCACATTCCGTTAAGGTCCCGATCACTCGTCCGACACTGACGGCAGCGAGTGATCCGGTACGCGCGCGGGGAATGCGCCACCACGGCCTGGGTTGTCGACGGCCACCGGACGGCCTGTCAGCGAAGGACGCGATCATCGACCTTGGGGGAACCATGAACGTCCTGCGCGCTGTCGTATGTGTGTGTCTGCTGGTCACTGCCGGCGCCGTTGCGGCGCAATCGACCAGCGAATGTCCGTCCCTGCCCGCCAGCAGCGGCCTGCAATGGCAGGCGCTCGCCCAACGCGACTTCATCCTGTGCAAGGCCACCGCCGCCGATGGGCGCGAAGTGCTCAGCCTGACCTTGAGCGCCCGCAATCCCGAGCTGCCGTTGAACCGCTCGCTGCGCCAGGAAAAAGGCAGCTTCGCCGGTGAAACGCTGTACTGGTACCAGCCCGACCTGGGTGGACAGAAACCGCCGGGCTATGAGACGCGCCGGATCACGGTGGTGAAGTTCGACAAGAACCGTTTCGCGCAGATCGCGCTGTACGCTGGCGACAAGAGCGAACTGGGTTCGCTGCAATCGCTGGCACAGGGCATGAACCTGACGCCCTCCGCCGTCGCAGCAGGGCGCTAAGCACGAGGCCGGGACGGTGCACCGCACTCATCCGGCCATCCACGGTAGCGCCGGCCGCTGGCCGGCGCCTCCCACACCGTCAGGTGTCATGCGTTTGCCGGCCAGCGAGCGGTGCCCACGTGCCTCAGAAGCGGCCTTCCTGGAAATCCACGAAGGCCTGCATCAGCTCCTGCTTGGTATTCATCACGAACGGCCCATGCCGCATGACTGGCTCACGCAGCGGGCGGCCCGCCACCAGGATCAGACGCGCACCGGTGTCGCCCGCGCGCAGCGTCACCTGCTCGCCGCCGCCCAGCACCGCCATTTCCTGCCTGGCCACCGGGCGCGCATCCTCGCCCTCGCCGATCTCCAGCCCGCCTTCAAACACGTACGCGAAGGCGTTGTGGCCGTCCGGCAGCGTGTAGCTCCAGCCCGCGCGTGCATCCAGGGTGATGTCCAGGTACACCGGATCAGTGGCCGGCTGCACGATCGGCCCAACGGTGTCACCCACCTGACCGGCGATCACCTTCACCTGCACGCCGTCGGCGGGCGCGGTCACCGGGATGTGGTCCGGGGCGAACTCCTGGTACTTCGGGTCGGTCATCTTGTCGCGCGCCGGCAGGTTCACCCACAGCTGGAACCCACGCATCTGCCCGGATTCCTGCTCGGGCATCTCCGAGTGGATGAGACCGCGGCCGGCCGTCATCCATTGCACGCTGCCCGGCGTGAGCAGGCCCTCGTTGCCGTGGTTGTCCTTGTGCCGCATGCGGCCGTCGAGCATGTAGGTCACGGTCTCGAACCCACGGTGCGGATGGCTGGGGAAGCCGGCGATGTAGTCCTCGGCGCGGTCCGTGCCGAATTCATCCAGCAGCAGGAACGGATCCAGATCAGGGAGCGAGGGGCCACCGATCACCCGCGTCAGGCGCACGCCGGCGCCATCGGAGGTGGCCATGCCACGGATGGTGCGCAGCACGCGCACCGGGATTGGGCTGCTCATGGTGACTCCAGACTGAGGAAACTGGGTACAAGATGGGCGCAGTCGTCCCCCCGGCCAACGGTCATGCCCGCAACCGATTGTTCCAAGCGTGATGTTCCGGCGACGTGCACAGGCACGTGCCACACCCACCCTACGACCAAAGTACTAGCGGCAAGCCCCCGCCATTGCATTGACCCCGTCAGTGCCAAGGCGGACTCTTACGACGATCTCCAGGGAGACGCAATCTCATGAAAGGTTTTTCGAAACTGGGTTGGGCAGTCATCGCACTGCTTGGCGCATTCTGTCTAGGCACCGTCGCACTGCGCCGCGGTGAACCCATCAATGCGCTGTGGATCGTCGTCGCTGCGGTCTCCATCTATCTCATCGCGTATCGCTTCTACAGCCTGTTCATCGCCGACAAGGTGATGCAGCTCGATCCGACCCGGGCCACGCCCGCGGTGATCAACAACGACGGTCTGGATTACGTTCCGACCAACAAGCACGTTCTGTTCGGCCACCACTTCGCCGCCATCGCCGGTGCAGGCCCGCTGGTCGGCCCGGTGCTGGCCGCGCAGATGGGCTACCTGCCCGGCCTGCTCTGGCTGGTCGTGGGCGTGGTCGTGGCGGGTGCGGTGCAGGACTTCATGATCCTGTTCCTCTCCAGCCGCCGCAACGGCCGCTCGCTGGGGGATCTGGTGCGCGAGGAAATGGGGCCGGTGCCCGGCACCATCGCCTTGTTCGGTGCCTTCCTGATCATGATCATCATCCTGGCGGTGCTGGCGATGGTGGTGGTCAAGGCGCTGGCCGAGAGCCCATGGGGGATGTTCACGGTTATCGCGACCATGCCGATCGCGATCCTGATGGGCGTGTACATGCGCTACATCCGCCCGGGCAAGATCGGCGAGATCTCCGTGGTCGGCCTGATCCTGCTGCTGGCCGCCATCTGGTTCGGTGGCAAGGTCGCCGCCGATCCGGTCTGGGGCCCGGCCTTCACCTTCACCGGCATCCAGATCACCTGGATGCTGATCGGCTATGGCTTCGTCGCCTCGGTGCTGCCGGTGTGGCTGCTGCTGGCCCCGCGCGATTACCTCTCCACCTTCCTCAAGATCGGCACCATCGTGGCGCTGGCGATCGGCATCCTGATCGTCATGCCGGAACTGAAGATGCCGGCGCTGACCCAGTTCGCCGCCAGCGGCGACGGCCCGGTCTGGAAAGGCGGGATGTTCCCGTTCCTGTTCATCACCATCGCCTGCGGCGCGGTGTCCGGTTTCCATGCCCTGATCGCTTCGGGCACCACGCCCAAACTGCTCGCCAATGAGCGCCACATGCGCTACATCGGCTACGGCGGCATGCTGATGGAATCGTTCGTCGCGGTGATGGCGCTGGTGGCCGCCTCGATCATCGATCCGGGCATCTACTTCGCCATGAACGCACCGGCGGCCGTGATCGGCCCGGATGCGGTCTCCGCTGCGGCCTACATCAGCAATACGTGGGGCTTCATCATCACCCCCGAGCAGTTGGAGGCCACCGCCGCGGCGATCGGCGAGCCGACCATCCTGCACCGCGCCGGCGGCGCACCGACGCTGGCGGTGGGCATCGCGCAGATTCTGCACGAGGCGATCCCGAGCGGCAGCAACGCGATGATGGCCTTCTGGTACCACTTCGCGATCCTGTTCGAAGCGCTGTTCATCCTCACTGCGGTGGATGCCGGTACGCGTGCCGGTCGCTTCATGCTGCAGGACCTGCTGGGCAACTTCATCCCGGCCCTGAAGAAGACCGAGTCGTGGACCGCCAACATCATCGCCACCGCCGGTTGCGTGGCGCTGTGGGGCTACCTGCTCTACACGGGTGTGGTCGATCCCTTCGGCGGCATCCAGACCCTGTGGCCGCTGTTCGGCATCTCCAACCAGATGCTGGCCGGTATCGCGCTGATGCTCGGCACCGTGGTGCTGTTTAAAATGAAGCGTGACCGCTTCGCCTGGGTGACCGGCGTGCCGGCGGTGTGGCTGCTGATCTGCACCACGTATGCGGGCCTGATCAAGATCTTCGACAAGAACCCGGCCCAGGGCTTCCTGGCCCAGGCGCACAAGTACCAGGATGCGATCGCCAGCGGCACGCTGACCGCACCGGCCAAGACCGTCGGCCAGATGCATCAGATCGTGGTCAACGCCTACGTCAACACCGGCCTGACCGTGCTGTTCCTGTTCGTGGTGTTCTCGATCCTGTTCTACGCGATCAAGACCATCTTCATGGCCCGCCGCACCCCGCAGCGGACCGACAAGGAAACCCCGTACGTGGCACTGCAGCCGCACCAGATGGCGGACCTGTGATGAGTACCGAACTCGTCCCCGCCGGTCAGTACCAGGCCCACCGCCGCATCTGGCGGCGCCTGGTGCAGACCGCGCGGCTGTGCTGCGGCATTCCCGACTACGACAACTACGTCCGACACGTGCTGGAAAAACATCCCGACCGTGTGCCGATGGACTACAAGACGTTCTTCCGCGAGCGCCAGGAGGCGCGTTACAGCGGCAAGAACGGCGGACGCTGCTGCTGACGCCCGGCAGCGGATGAACTCCAACACGGCGGCGCGAAAGCGCCGCCGTTTTTATGGGGCTGCATACTGGCCACGCAGAGGGGCGAACCGCCCAAAAAAGAGGCGGCCCTTACGGCCGCCTCCAGGAACGTCATGGCCAGCGTGCGTTACGCGCCCGCCATCCATTTCAGGATCAGCCCGGTCACATAGGCCAGGCCGGTCCCGGTGGCATAGCCCACGGTGCCCAGCAGCACGCCGACCGGCGCCAGCGACGGATGGAACGCGGCGGCGACCACGGGTGCCGATGCGGCTGCACCGATGTTGCCCTGCGAGCCGATCGCGAAGAAGAACAGCGGCGCGCGCAGCAGCTTGGCCGCAATCCACAGCACCAGGATGTGGGTCAGCATCCAGATCGCGCCGAGCGCGAACAGCCACGGACGATCGAGCAGCGAGAGCAGGTCCATCTGCATGCCGATGCAGGCGATCAGGAAATACAGGAACAACGTGCCCAATCGCGAGGCACCGGCGGACTCCAGGCGCCGCGCACGGGTGAAGCTCAGGCCCAGGCCGAGCGCCGTGGACAACAGCACCACCCAGACGAATGCGCTGTCCAGGCTGAACTGACTGGCCCAGCTCACATTGGCTTTGAACCAGCCGCTCAGCGGCGCCGCGATGGCATGCGCCAAGCCGACGCCGCCCAGGGCCACGCCGACGATCACCATCAGGTCGGTCAGGGTGGGAATACGCGCATTCTGCGCCTCGTAGGCGGAAATCCGCGCCTTCATCTCATCAATGGCGCGGGTATCGGCGCCATTGCGCGTGTCGATCTGCTGGGCGCGGTTGGCCAGGAACAACAGCACCGCCATCCACAGGCTCGCGCAGGCCACATCGACCACCGCGAACTGGCCGAACGTGGTCGCATCCGTGCCGAACACTTCGCGCATCGCCACCATGTTGGCACCGCCGCCGATCCAGCTGCCGGCCAACGCGGCCATGCCCTTCCAGGTATCGCCCGCCACCGTCGCGGGGTGGATCCAGGACATCGCCTGGAACGACACGATCGCACCGAGAATGATGCCCAGCGTGCCGGCGCAGAACACCACCAGCAGCTTCGGGCCCAGCTTCATGATGCCTTTCAGATCGATCGAGAGCGTCAGCAGCACCAGCGCGGCGGGCAGCAGCACGTCACGCGCGATCGGGTTGTAAAGCGAGGTGTTGTGGCCGTCGATGAGGCCGGCCGTGTTGTAGATGGCCGGGATGAAATAGCACAGCAGCAGCGCTGGCACCCACGCGAAAATCTTCTTGAGGAGCGGGGTCGGGCCGCTGGCGGCCCAGAAGATCACGGCCAGGGTGGCGGCGATCAGGCCGAGGCCGACAATGTCGTTGGTGATCAGGGCAGTACTGGGTTCGGTCGGCATCACGCCATCCTCTGTCGATCGAAGGGATAAAAAAAAGCGCCGCATAGAGCGGCGCCTCCGGAGCTTAACATTGTCTTCACGACGCTACACTTTGCAGCGCAGCGCGCGGGCTGATTACGTCGCAGGCAGCGACAAACGCTCGCCACTGCCCGGCAGCGACGCACCGAGATCCAGAACCACGCAGGTGCCGCGTGGCACGCAGGGCTCGATCTGCAGCGCCCAGCCCAGGTGTTCGCAGAGCCGGGCGATGAGCTCCAATCCGATCCCGCTCTGCTCGTTGCGGTCGCCCCTTGCCATGCGGGCGTGGACGGCCGCGATTTCCTCCGGGCTCATGCCCAGCCCCGGATCCTGCAGCGTCACCACTGCCTGGTCGGAGACCTTGATGTGGATGGTGCCGCGGCCGCTGTTCTCGATTGCGTTGCGCAGCAGATTGCCGATCGCCGCTTGGACCACGCCCAGTGGCGCGACGATATCCACCCGCGCCAGACCATCGATCTCGATGCGCAGGTCCTTGTCGCCCATCAGATGACGATGGTCTTCGATGATGTCCGGGACCAGGTGGTCCAGCGCAATGCGCTCGCCAAGGGCGGCCAACCGCGCCGGATCGCGCGCCAGCACCAGCAACAGCTGGATCAACTGCTCCACGCCTTGGGCCGTGCGATGCACACGCTGCATCTGCTGACGGGCGCGGTCGGGAATGTCCGGCTGGCCCAGCGCCAGCTCGGCAGCCCCGGTGATCACCGCGATCGGCGTGCGCAGTTCATGGCTGGCCGTGCTGATGAAGATCCGCTCGCGTTCGACGAACTGCTCGTTGCGCGCCAGATAGTCGTTCAACGCATTGGCGATCACGTACAGCTCGGAGCTGGCGCGCGGGTCCACCTCCACCCGCTGCCCGGGCACCCCAGGGTGCAGGTCGTCGATGCGTTTGGCCAGCGAACTCAGCGGCCGTACCAGACGACCGACGCCGAAGGACGCCATCAGTACGGTGACGATGATCATCAGCACGCCGGCCAGCAGCACCCAGCGCGTGGCGAACTGTTCGAGCTCATGGAAGTCGTTGATGTCCAGCACCAGCGCCAGTCGCCCCAGCTGCGTGGTCTGCCGGACCATCACGGCGCTGGCACGACCGTTGACCTCCACGCCGTCGTGCAGCCCGGGATGCAGGGTACGCAGGCTCTCAGGCACCTGTGCGCTGCCATCGATGGTGAACAGCCGCAGCGTGTCCGAATCCTGCCAGCGGTAATGCGGCTCGTGTTCGATGTGGTTGACGATGCTGTCCAGCTCGGAGTTGAGCAGCGCCCGCCATGCCGAATGCTCGGCGTGTTCATGCACGTAGTTGCCGACACTGAATACTGCCAGCGAGATCAGCGCCAGGTAGCCCAGCAACCACCAGACCATGCGCCGGTGCATCGGCGCTGGCGTTGGCGTGCGCTTATGCCGCGTCATCTGCACTGTCCGCGGCCGACACGCCCAAACGGTAGCCGACGCGCGGCAACGTGTGGATCAACTTCTGCTGGAACGGGCCATCCACGCTGCGACGCAGCTCGTAGACATGCGAGCGCAGCAGATCACCATCAGGCAACTCGTCGCCCCACAGCGCGAACTCCAGCTGCTGGCGGGTCACCGCGCCCGGGCTGGCCCGCATCAGCACTTCCAACAGCTTGCGGCAGGCGGGGTACAGGTGCAGCGCCTTGCCGTCGCGATGCGCCTCCAGCGTGGCCAGATCCAGCTTGAGGTCGGCCACTTCCAGCACCTTGCGCGGGTTGCGTCCCTTGGCCCGCACCATCAATGCTTCCAGCCGCACTTCCAGCTCGGGCAGCGCGAACGGCTTGGTCAGGTAATCATCAGCGCCCGCACGGAAGCCGGCGATTTTGTCCGGCAGCTCGTCGCGCGCAGTGAGCATGATCACCGGCACTTCCGAACCGTGGTCGGCGCGCAGCCGCCGCAGCACCTCCGGGCCTTCCATGCGCGGCAGCATCCAATCCAGGATCAGCGCGTCATAGGGCTGCGACACGGCCAGGTGCAGGCCGGTCACGCCGTCGGGCGCGACATCGAGCACATGGCCCCGCGACTCGAAATAATCGAATAGATTGGCAACCAGCTGACGGTTGTCTTCAATGACCAGCAGCCGCATGGGAGACTCTCTTGACCGGTTGAGCGCATGGTAGCGGCAACCGTGTCGGAATCCGGTCGCAATGGGGTGGTTTACGACGCTTTTCCTACGCTGTCGGGGAGACAGTGGCTGTTTTGCCGACGAGCCTGCGCGTGCCCGACTCCTTCTTCCTGCGGCGGTGGCCGCGTGTGCTGGTCTGCCTCGCCCTGCTGCTTGCGCTGGCCGCCGGCATCGGCCTGCGCCAGCCTTCCCCGCCCGATGAACCCCGGTTCGTGCTCGCGGCCCGTGCCATGGTCGAGTCCGGCCAGTGGCTGCTGCCACACCGCGGCAGCGAACTGTATGCGGAAAAACCCCCGGTCTTCATGTGGATGCAGGCCGCCAGCCACCAGGTGTTCGGCGGCTGGACGCTCGCCTTCCTGGTGCCCTCGTTGCTGGCCGCGCTGCTCACCCTCTGGCTGACCTGGGATCTGGGCCGGCGGCTGTGGACCCGGCCCGTCGGCTGGTGGGCCATGCTCGCGTTGTTCAGCTGCCTGCAGTTCGGCCTGATGGCCAAACGGGCCCAGATCGACATGGTGCTGGTGGCGATGACCACCCTGTCGTTGTGGGGGCTGCTGCGCCACCTGCTGGAAGGCCGCAACCGGCCGGCGCTGTGGTTGGCCGGGTTCGCTGCCGGGGTGGGCACGGTGACCAAGGGCGTTGGCTTCCTGCCGCTGCTGGTGCTGGTGCCGTTTGCCCTGTGGCGCTGGCGTGCCCGTGGCACGGCATTGCCGCCGGGCACCGCGCGCGATCTGTGGTGGCTGCTGCCGGCCTTCCTGCTCGGCACGGCGGTCTGGCTGGCCCCGCTGGGGGTGGCGCTGCTGCACTCGCCCGATCCCGCCCTGCACGCCTACGCACGCGAACTGCTGTTCAAGCAGACCGGCACCCGCTACGCGAACGCCTGGCACCATGTGAAGCCAGCCTGGTACTACCTGCAGGTGATGGCGACCTTGTGGCTGCCCGGCAGCCTGCTGTTGCCGGCGCTGATCCCCGCGTGGTGGCGCCGGCTCAACCGCCTGGACGGGCGCTGGTGGCTGTTGCTGGGTTGGGCGCTGCTGGTACTCGTCTTCTTCAGCGCCAGCCCGGGCAAGCGCGAGGTGTACCTCTTCCCGATGCTGCCCGCGCTATGCCTGGCCGCCGCACCGCTGCTGCCCGGGCTGCTGCGCCGGGCCGGGCTGCGCTGGCTGCTGTGGGCGTATGTCGCCGTGCTGGGCGCAGCGGCGCTGTACATCGGCACACAGCTCTGGAGCGGCAGCGCATGGGCGCACCTCCAGTTGGCCCGACGTGCCATGCCGGATGCACTGCTGCCCGTGCTGGGCGGCTGGCTGATCGCCTTTGGCGTGGCGCTGCTGGCCTTGGCACTGTGGTGGCGCCAACGTCGCGCGGGCGCACTGGCGGTGGCGGCCGCCTTCCTGCTCTGGAATCTGTACGGCTGGGTGCTGATGCCCACGTTGGATCCGTACAGCTCCGCCTCCGCCGTGATGCAGCGGGTGGGCGCACGGATCGGGCCGGAGGCCGAGCTGGGTGTCGTGGCCTGGCGCGAGCAGAACCTGCTGCAGGCCGACCGCCCGGTGACCGATTTCGGCTTCAAGACGCCATGGGAGCAGCAATGGCAGGCCGCCGGCCCGTGGCTGGCGCAGGCGCCAGGACAGCGCTGGCTGCTGGTGCTTGATGAGGCGATCAGCCCGTGCGTGGAGCCCTCGGCGGTGATCGAGATCGGCAGCGCCAACCGCAACCGCTGGCTGCTGTTCCCCGGCACCGCGTGGCGAGCGGACTGCCATGCCGCAGTGACGGCCATCGACACCGGGCGGGACGAAGAAGACTGAACGATGGGCCGCGCTTAACTGACGGGCAACATCGCTCCGACCGCTCTCCGACACCCCGCTGACGACCATGGCGCCGGAATCTCCCGCCGGCCCCTTTGTCCATGTTCCCAGCGTCCACCGTTGCCGTTTCCTCCGCGCCAGTAGCAACAGCCACGCCGCGCTTCCTCCGCGATCACCTCTGGGCTCCACTGGCGTTGACCCTGCTCGCCAGCGCTGCGCTGATGGGCGCCGGGGGCGACCAGTGGCTGGCCGACCAGTGGTATCGCCTGGAAGGGCAGCAGTGGGCGCTGCAGAACGCTTGGATCACCACTCACCTGATCCATCAGGCCGGCAAATGGGCCAGCAGTGCCGCGGCACTGGCGGCGATCGTGCTGTGCACCCAGGCCTGGCGCAGTGAGCGCGCGGCCGCATGGCGCTGGCCGCTGCTGTACCTGGTGCTGGCGGTCGCGCTGGGGACCGGTCTGGTCTCGCTGCTCAAGTCACTGACCAACATGGACTGTCCGTGGGATCTGGCCCGCTACGGCGGCACCCGCCCATTCATCGGCCTGTTCTCGATCCGCCCGACCGGCATGCCGCGCGGCGTGTGTTTTCCCGGCGGGCACTCCAGTGCTGGCTTCGCCTGGACCAGCCTGTATTTCTTCGCCCTGATGGTGCGCCCGGGCTGGCGCTGGCGCGGCCTCGGGGTCGGCCTGCTGGCCGGTGGGCTGTTCGGGTTCTCGCAGCAGTTGCGCGGTGCGCACTTTCTCTCGCACGACCTGTGGACGCTGGCCACCTGCTGGGCGGTATCGCTGGGCCTGTATCTGCTGATTGAACGCGTCCGGTTGCGCGAGCGCAGCGCTGCACCGGGCACCGGGCAGGGAGACGCAGCATGAGCGCCACCCTTCCACGCGTTGCGCGCTTGCCCGCACTGGCCACCCTGCGTGCGTGGCGCCCGCAGTGCACGACCGAGACCCTGATCGTGCTCACCAGCGTGTTCTTCGCGCTGGCCTGCAATGGCCTGTTCTGGCACAGCGCGATGGCGACCCACCCGGGCAGCATCCGCTTCGCGCTCTCGCTGCTGCTGTTCCTGGTCGGCGCGCACAGCCTGTTGATGGGCCTGCTGGTCTGGCGCTGGAATGCCAAAGTCGTGATCAGTGTGCTGCTGCTCGGCACCGCACTGGCCGCGCACTACATGAGCAGTTACCACATCTATCTGGATGCGGACATGCTGCGCAACGTGCTGGCGACCGATCACAAGGAAAGCGGCGAGCTGATCACGCCTACGCTGATCCTGCCGCTGCTGCTGTTGGCCCTCGCCCCCATGCTGCTGCTGTGGCGCGTGCAGCTGCGCCGGCGCACGCTGGGCAGGGCGCTGCTGTGGCGCATCGGTTTCCTGCTGCTGTCGGCGCTGATCGCCGTCGGCGGGGCGATGCTGTCCTTCCAGGAAATGTCATCGCTGATGCGCAACCAGCGCGAGGTGCGTTACCTGGCCACGCCCGGCAACTTCCTGCTCGGCCTGCCCAAGGCACTGCGCGGTGACAATCCGATCCAGCGCGCTCCCAAGCTGCCGATCGGCATGGATGCCAAAGCGACCCCACGTGCGGCAGGCGGCCGCCCGCGCCTGCTGGTGATCGTGATGGGCGAGACCGCACGCGCGCAGAATTGGGGCCTCAACGGCTATGCCAGGCAGACCACGCCGGAACTGGCCCAGACCGGAGTGATCAATTTCCCGGACATGCATTCGTGCGGCACCAGTACGGAAGTATCCCTGCCCTGCCTGTTCTCGCCATACGGGCGGCATGACTACGACGAAACGAAGATCCGCGCACACCAGTCACTGCTGCACGTGCTGGACCACGCGGGCATCAGCACGTTGTGGCGGGACAACCAGTCCGGCTGCAAGGGTGTGTGCGAGGGTCTGGAAATGCAGGCACTGGACGATGCCAAGCACCCGACCCTGTGTGCCAACGGGCGTTGCATGGACGAGATCCTGATCGACGACCTGGCCACCCAGGTGCGCGCCAGACCGGGTGACCGCGTGGTGGTGCTGCATCAGCTGGGCAACCACGGCCCGAGCTACTTCGAACGCTATCCGGCGCGCTTCCGTCGCTTCACGCCGACCTGCGATACGCCGGACCTGGGCAAGTGCAGCCGTGAGCAGATCACCAACAGTTACGACAATGCGCTGCTGTACACCGATCACCTGCTGTCGCGCACGATCGGCACGCTGAAAGGCATGGACGACTACGACACGGCGATGATCTACCTCTCCGATCACGGTGAATCGCTGGGCGAGAAGGGCCTGTATCTGCATGGCGTGCCGTATGCGATCGCGCCGCAGGAGCAGACGCGCGTGCCGATGACGATGTGGTTCTCGCCGTCCTTCGCAGCCAATCGCGGACTCAACCTGGCCTGCGTGCGGGAGCGCGCGGGCAAGTACACCGACCACGACAATCTGTTCCCGTCGGTACTCGGACTGATGCAGGTCAAAACGTCGATGTATGAACGCGACCGGGATCTGTTTGCGTCGTGCGAGGTTTGAACACTTTCGGCGCGAAGTTGAGTGTCCGGTGCCTGGAGCGGAGAGCTGTCCTGCTTTTCGCTCTTCCGTTTGGGTCGCGGCAGGCCATACCGTGGCGGGACGCGCCGTAAACCCCGCTTCGCGGCCCGGCCCAGCCGCTGGCGGCTGTGCGTTCGAACGCATGCGAGGCAGTGCCTCGCAAGCAATGCGCTCTCACCCATGGGGGCTCGACGTGCGCCATCCATGGCGCCCGACGGTCCCGCCACGGTATGGCCTGCCTCGCCCCCACAGATTGCGTTGTCGGAACGGCAGGCAAAGGCAGGCAAGGGCAGAACATTTGCTGAGACAGCCAACTTGGCTCTGAACGCCGTTGTTGTTCCCATGCGCACCGACCCA
>DEVL01000003.1:958223-1035219 GCA_002363385.1 Stenotrophomonas maltophilia | reverse complement strand
CACCGACCCAAACCACGATGCAATGACGCCACGCCGTTGACGTTGGCGCTACGATCCCACCCGACGCCTGCTGCCCTGCCCCTTGCGGTGCGCCCGGCGCTTCACTAGCCTTCGCCGGTCTGTCACCACCCAAGGATGTGCCCGTGAACCACCGCCCGCTCCTGCTGGCCCTGGCAGTCAGTGCTGCCGCACTGACGCTGGCGGCCTGCCAGAAGGAACCGTCCCCCGCCGATGCACCGGCCACGGGCACCACCCAATCCAAGGAAACCGCGGACCAGTTCATCGCCCGCGTCAACGCCGAGTACAAAGCCATGTACCCGGAAATGACCTCGGCCCAGTGGCTGTCCTCGACCTACATCAACGACGATTCCGAGCGCGTCGCGGCCAAGGCCAACGAACGCTGGCTCACCGTGCTCAACGGATGGATCACCCAGGCCGGCCAGTACGACGGCCAGCCGATGAGCGAAGACACCAAGCGCCAGATCCACCTGCTCAAGCTGATGACCTCCATGCCCGCCCCGCGCGACCCGGCCAAGCTCTCCGAGCTGACCCGCATCGCCAGCCGCATGGAAGGCGCCTACGGCTCCGGCAAATACTGCACCGATGAAGCCAACCCGCAGACCTGCCGCCAGCTCGGCGACCTGGAACAGGTGCTCGCCCGCAGCCGCGACTACGACAAGCAGCTCGACGCCTGGCAGGGCTGGCACGGCACCACCAAGCCGATGCGTGCCGACTACGAACGCTTCGTCAGCCTGGTCAATGAAGGCGCCAAGGAAATGGGCTTCGCCGACGCCGGCCAGATGTGGCGCAGCGGCTATGACATGCCCGCCGACCAGATCGGTCCGGAAACCGACCGCCTTTGGGACCAGGTCAAGCCGATGTATGAGCAGTTGCACTGCTATGCGCGTACCAAGCTCGACGGCACGTACGGCAAGGACAAAGCCGAGGTCAACGGCGGCCTGATTGCCGCGCACCTGACCGGCAACATGTGGCAGCAGGACTGGTCCAACCTGTGGGACCAGCTGGAACCGTATCCCGGTGCCGGCAACCTGGACATCACCGCCGCGCTGGAAAAGCAGTACCAGACCAACCTCAGTGGCGCACTGGCCAAGGCCGGCAGCGGCGCGAACGTGGAAGCGCTGTACAAGGCGCAGCGTGAAGCCGAACTGCGCACCGCCAAGCAGATGACCGAGCGCGCGCAGGACTTTTATGTCTCGCTCGGCATGCCGGCACTGCCGAAGTCTTACTGGGACAAGACCCAGTTCATCAAGCCGCTGGACCGTGACGTGGTCTGCCACGCCAGCGCGTGGGACATGAACATGGAAGGCGACGTGCGCACCAAGATGTGCATCAAGCCGAACGAAGAAAACTTCACCACCATCTACCACGAGCTGGGCCACATCTATTACGACCTGGCCTACAACCCGCTGCCGCCGTTGTTCCAGGGCGGTGCCAACGATGGCTTCCATGAGGCGATCGGCGACACCATCGTGCTGGCGATGACGCCGCAGTACCTCAACTCGATCGGCCTGGTCGACACCCCGCAGGAAAGCCGCGAGGCGACCATCAACGCGCAGATGCGCATGGCCCTGAGCGGCGTGTCGTTCCTGCCGTTCGGGCTGATGATCGACCGCTGGCGCTGGGGTGTGTTCGATGGCTCGATCACCCCGGACCATTACAACCAGGCGTGGTGGGACCTGAAGGCCAAGTACCAGGGCGTCGCCCCGGCCAGCGCACGCGGTGAGGAGTTCTTCGACGCAGGTGCCAAGTACCACGTGCCAGGCAATACCCCGTACACCCGTTACTTCCTGGCGCGCATCCTGCAGTTCCAGTTCTACAAGGGCCTGTGCGATGCCTCCGGCTACAAGGGCCCGCTGCACCAGTGCAGCTTCTACGGCAACAAGGAGGCCGGCCAGAAGTTCTGGGCAATGCTGAGCAAGGGCGCCAGCCAGCCCTGGCAGGCCACGCTGAAGGAAATCACCGGCGGCGACAAGCTCGATGCCGGCCCGATGATCGAGTACTTCACCCCGGTCAACGAGTGGCTCAAGCAGCAGAACCAGGGCCAGATGTGTGGTTGGCAGGTACCGGCGGCCACGGCTGCAGCCCCGGCCGCACCGACGGCGCCCGCGGCACCGTAACCGGTTGGGCCGGGCCCTCCCCGGCCGCAGCCCGCAACGAAAAAACCGGCCGAAAGGCCGGTTTTTTCATGTGCATCCAGGCAGGACGTGGCGCTACGACTTGGGTTTCAGTGCTGCCGCCAGCTCGGTCTTGAACTGCTCGAAGTCCATGCCGTCGGCCTTGGCCTCGGCATGGGCGGCATCCTTCAACGCATCCGAGTACACCAGCCGGACCGGCGTACCCTGCCGCTCGTGCAGTTCGGCGGCCTGCATGATCAACGCCAGCACCCGTGCCGCACTGGTGGTCTGGCCTGCGATGCGTCCATCCATCCCCAACACCCACTCGCCATCGCGGCGCACCACACCGGCCAGCAGCGTGCGTTGCTGGTCGCGCAGTTCCGCATGCGGCTCGACGGGCGGGGTGGCGGCCTGCTCGCGGTTGGCGGCCTGGGTTTCACGGCGCCGGCGAATGTCGCGGCGCAGTTTGGAGGTGGTCGACATCAAGGGCTTCCGGACTGCATCAAAGGGCAAAGGATACCGCACGGGCCCTGGTGGGCCCGCTGCCTGCCGGGCTTACTCGATCGGCGTCAGCACGGCGCGGCGGCGCTCGCAATACCGTTCCCAGTACCAGAACGAGCCGCCCAGCGCGAAGAAGCCCATGTAGCCCAGCGCCAGATGCACCGGGCTGCTGCTGAGCATCGGCGAGACCACACCGGCCACGACGGTGTTGATCATCAGCTGGATGAACATCTGCATCGAAGAGGCCAGGCCGCGCTGGTGCGGGTACATGTCCAGCACCGCCAGCGCCAGCACCGGGAAGATCAGCGCCATGCCCACGCCGCCCAGGAAGATCGGCATCACCGCCCACGGCAGCGCGATCTGCTGCACGGACAGCACGTAGGTGATATTGAGCACCGCCGACAGCGCACACAGGCCGAATCCGATCGCGATCTGCCGCTGCGGCAGGATCCGCCCGGCCATCCGCCCGGACAGGAACGAGCCCATCGTCATGCCGCCGATGGTCGGAATGAACAACCAGGCAAACCCGCCCTCGCCCAGCTTGAGGTGCTGCATCACCAGCACCGGCGCCGAAGCGATGTACAGGAAAATGCCCGAAAAATTCAGCGCACCGGCGGCCGACAGCCGCAGCAGGCGCGCGTTGGAGCCCATGCGCGCATAGCTTCGCAGCAGTTCACGCATCGACAGTGGCGTGCGCGCCTCGGCCGGATGGGTTTCCGGCAGCCACTTGCCCGTGGCCAGCAGCAGGACCACGCCGAACAGCACCAGGAACCAGAAGATCAGCGGCCAGTCGCCGCCGCCGAGCAGGATCCAGCCCCCGATGATCGGCGCGATCGCCGGGGCCACGCCGAAGATCATCGAGACCTGGCTCATCAGGCGCTGCGCATCGGCACCGTGGTACAGATCGCGGATCACCGCGCGGCCGACGATCACGCCCACGCCCGCGGTGACGCCCTGCAGCGCGCGGAACACCAGCAGCGTGGTCATGTCGCGCGACAGCGCGCAGCCGATCGAGGCGCCGATGAACAGCACCAGCCCGCCGATGATCACCCGCTTGCGGCCAAACGCATCGGACAGCGGGCCGTGCGCCAGGCTCATCAGGCCGTAGAACAGAAGGTAGACGCTGATGGTCTGCTGCACCGCGACCTGGTCCACCTGCATGCGCTCGCCCAGCAGCAGGAAGGCCGGGAAAATGGTGTCGATCGAGAACGGACCGAACATCGCCAGGCCTGCAAGCAGCAGGGCCAGGCGGCGGGTCGAGGGTGAGGCGGGCGTCATGCGGGCTTCCGTCAGCAGCCATGCGCAATGCACGGCGGGCGCCGGCCCGGGACGGGCAGCGCCAGATGAATACGAGGATCCAGTGATCATAGGCCTTTGCCGCCCCCGGCACCATGGCCAGGTGCAGTTTCCGGGGTCCGTGCGCCCCCGTATTCAGGTGCTGGAAAGGCCCAGCGAGTGAAAGCGCTGGGCTATAATCGCCGCGCTACATGGTGGGAGAAGCGGACACCCGCTGCCGAAGGCGCAACGCCCGTAATCGCTCAGGCCCGATACCACCCGTACCAAAACTCTGGAGAGACCGGCCCATTGCCGGCGCCGAAGGGGCACGAAGCACGCAGATGCGCGCTTTTAAACTCTCAGGCAAAAGGACAGAGGGGCACCCAGGAAGACCGCAAGGTCCGGTGGATCGCTGTCGCCCGCGACGCGCCCTGGCCCCGGCCGCCTTCCGAACGTGCGTGCCCTCTCTTCCGGATGCCAGCCATGTCCCAGAACACCCCCTCCCTGCGCGAGCTTGAACACAGCCACGCGTTCGTCGAACGCCATATCGGCCCCAACGACGCCGAAATCGCGCAGATGCTCGACGTGGTCGGCCACGCCTCGCTGGACGCGCTGACCGATGCGATCGTCCCGGCCGGGATCAAGTCGCCAGCACCGCTCGACCTGCCCGAGTCGCTGACCGAAGTGCAGGCGCTGGCCAAGATCCGCGCCATCGCCGACAAGAACCAGGTGTTCCGCACCTTCATTGGCCAGGGCTACTACGGCACGCTCACCCCGAATGTCATCCTGCGCAACGTGCTGGAAAACCCGGCGTGGTACACCGCCTACACCCCGTACCAGGCCGAGATTTCGCAGGGCCGCATGGAAGCGCTGATCAACTTCCAGACGCTGTGCGCCGACCTCACCGGCATGGAGATCGCCAACGCCTCGCTGCTCGATGAAGCCACTGCCGCAGCCGAAGCGATGACGCTGGCCAAGCGCTCGGCCAAATCCAAGTCCGATACCTTCTTCGTGCACGACGCCGTGCACCCGCAGACGCTGGAACTGCTGCGCACCCGCGCCGAGCCGATGGGCATCGTGCTGCGCGTGGGTACGCCGGCCGAGGCGATGGAAGCTGAAGCCTACGGCGTGCTGCTGCAGTACCCGGATACCTTCGGCCATATCGGCGATTACAAGGCGCTGGCCGATGCCGTGCACGCGCGCGGCGGCCTGGTCGCCGTGGCCACCGATCTGCTCGCACTGACCCTGATCGCCGCACCCGGTGAATGGGGCGCGGACATCGTGGTCGGCAACTCGCAGCGCTTCGGCGTGCCGTTCGGTTTCGGTGGCCCGCACGCCGCCTTCATGGCCTGCCGCGATGCGTACAAGCGCTCGATGCCGGGCCGCCTGATCGGTGTCTCGGTCGATGCGCAGGGCAACGCCGCCTACCGTCTGACCCTGCAGACCCGCGAGCAGCACATCCGCCGCGAGAAGGCGACCTCCAACATCTGCACCGCCCAGGTGCTGCTGGCGGTGATGGCCTCGATGTACGCCGTGTACCACGGCCCGGAAGGCCTGACCCGCATCGCCCGCCGTACCCACCGCCTGGCCGCGATCCTGGCCGCCGCACTGCGCGGCGCCGGCGTCAACGTGGGCGAGCACTTCTTCGACACCCTGCACGTCAAGGATGTGGACGCCAAGGCGATCCACGCCAAGGCTGCGGCGGCGCGCATCAACCTGCGCGCGATCGACAGCGATGCAGTCGGCATCAGCCTGGATGAAACCGCGACCCGCGCCGACATCGTCGCGCTCGGCCAGCTGTTCGGTGCCACGGTCGACGTGGATGCACTGGATGCGGCCACCGCCGATGCGCTGCCGTCCGGCCTGGTGCGCACCAGCGAGTTCCTGACCCACCCGGTGTTCAACACCCACCACAGCGAACACGAACTGCTGCGTTACCTGCGTTCGCTGGCCGACAAGGATCTGGCGATGGATCGCACCATGATCCCGCTGGGCAGCTGCACCATGAAGCTCAACGCCACCGCCGAAATGATCCCGGTGACCTGGCCGGAGTTCGCCAAC
The DNA here is from genome assembly GCA_002363385.1 of Stenotrophomonas maltophilia. Taxonomy (GTDB): domain Bacteria; phylum Pseudomonadota; class Gammaproteobacteria; order Xanthomonadales; family Xanthomonadaceae; genus Stenotrophomonas; species Stenotrophomonas maltophilia_AN. The sequence goes on along the minus strand of DEVL01000003.1, from coordinate 1,029,247 downwards.
ATCCATCCGCTGGCCCCGGCCGATCAGGCCACCGGCTACAGGGAACTGATCGACGGCCTCGAAGCGATGCTGGTCGAGTGCACCGGCTATGACGCGGTCAGCCTGCAGCCGAACTCCGGCGCGCAGGGCGAGTACGCTGGCCTGCTGGCGATCCGCGCCTACCACCGCTCGCGCGGCGAAGGCCATCGCGACGTCTGCCTGATCCCCGATTCGGCGCACGGCACCAACCCGGCCTCGGCCCAGATGTGCGGCATGAAGGTCGTGGTGACCAAGACCGACGCCAACGGCAACGTCGACCTGGACGACATCCGCATCAATGCGGAGAAGTACAGCGACCGCCTGGCCGCACTGATGATCACCTACCCGTCCACGCACGGCGTGTTCGAGGAAGAGGTGGTGGAGATCTGCGAGATCGTGCACCAGCACGGCGGCCAGGTGTACACCGACGGCGCCAACATGAACGCCCTGGTCGGCGTGGCCAAGCCCGGCAAGTGGGGCTCGGACGTCTCGCACCTGAACCTGCACAAGACGTTCTGCATCCCGCACGGCGGCGGCGGCCCGGGCGTCGGCCCGTGCGCGGTCAAGTCGCACCTTGCCCCGTTCCTGCCGAAGGTGCTGGGCGGCGAAGGCGATGTCGGCATGGTCAGCGCGGCCAGCTTCGGCAGCGCCTCGATCCTGCCGATCAGCTGGATGTACATCACGCTGATGGGCACCGCCGGCCTGCGCAAGGCAACCCAGGTGGCCCTGCTCAACGCCAACTACATCGCCAAGCGCCTGGCCCCGCACTTCAAGACGCTGTACACCGGCCGCAACGGGCTGGTGGCACATGAGTGCATCCTGGACGTGCGTCCGCTGGAGAAGACCTCCGGCATCGGCGCCGAGGACGTGGCCAAGCGCCTGATCGATTTCGGCTTCCACGCCCCGACCCTGAGCTTCCCGGTCGCCGGCACGCTGATGGTGGAACCGACCGAGAGCGAATCGCTGCACGAACTGGATCGTTTCATCAACGCGATGATCCAGATCCGTGAGGAGATCGCGGCGATCGAAGACGGCCGTCTGGACCGCGAGGACAATCCGCTCAAGCACGCCCCGCACACCGCTGCGGTGGTGTCGGCCAGCGAGTGGTCGCACGCCTACCCGCGTGAGCTGGCGGCCTTCCCGCTGGCCAGCCTGCGCCAGCAGAAGTACTGGCCGCCGGTGGCGCGCGTGGACAACGTCTACGGCGACAAGAACGTGATGTGCGCCTGCATCCCGGTCGATGCGTACAAGGAAGACGAGGGCGTGGAGGTCTAAGCCTCCCTGCCCTGACGCAACAGCAGACGGCCCGCGCGAGCGGGCCGTTTTTTGTGTTGCCTCATGCCCCCACAATCTTGCGCACCGGCCGAGATCAACGTCGGCGAGATGCTGTGGCATGGCAGGGGTGTGCGGGTCCGCGGGACACGCCGCAAATCCGTCCCTGGAGGCTCGTGAGCGGCATCCATGCCGCTCCAACGGTCCCGCCAACCCACACACCCCCGCCCTCGACAGTGAGTCGGCTGCCTCTGAAAAAGCAAACGCAATCGCCGTACAACGGAGGCGAGCACTAACACCTCATGCACTCATCGGATGACTGTCCATAGCGTCAACGTCGGCGTCGAATGCTCACTGCTCACTGCTCACTGCTCAGCGCGTATCACGCACTGCGCATTCAGTGGCGACCTTGAGCTTTGAGCCTTGAGTTGCCGGTTGCCGGTTGCCGGTTGCCGGCGCATCAGCTCATCAGCTCATCAGCTCATCAGCTCATCAGCTCATAGAGCATCGCAGTACCAGCTCGGCTGCGCTCTGCCTTCTGCCTTCTGCCTTCTGCCTTCTGCCTTCTGCCTTCTGCCTTCTGCTTTGGACTTTTCGTTGTCCACCAGCCCACTGTCAAAGGGTGGGCACGGGTGGGTTGGCGGGACCGTATGCCGCCATGGATGGCGGCATACGAGCTTACAAGGACGTACTTGCAGCGGGTCCCGACAACCCACCCGTGCCCGCCCAGTCAAGCGGAGGCCCGAACCTGCAGCTGTTGGCTGTTGGCTGTTGGCTGTTGGCTGTTGGCTGTTGGCTGCCGGCTGCCGAACGTCAGCCGCCCCGACCAGCACGCACCCGGCGCGCAACCTCACTGCTAGCCGCAATCACCGCCGTCAGCGCCGCCATCGACAGGAACTGCAACCGCGTGTGGGACTCGGAGAGCAGCAGACCGAAAATCAACGCCAACACCCCCAACCCGATCACCGTCAGATACGGATACCCCGCCATCCGGAACGGCAACCGCGTCCCCTCCCGATTCGCCCGATGACGCAGAATCAACTGCGACAACAACGAAATCGTCCACACCAACAGACACGTCGAGCCCACGATGTTGAGCAGCACCGGCAACACCTTGTCCGGGAACACCAACTCCATCACCGTCGCCGCAAAACCGAACAGCACACTGGCCAGCACCGCGATGATCGGCACCTGGCGCGGATCGGTCCAGCCCAGTACGGCCGGCGCCTCACGGCGCTGCGCCAGCGAGTACATCATCCGCGACGCGCCGTAGAGATTCGCATTGAGCGCCGACAACAGCGCAATCACCGCGATCAGCGTGATCGCCGTTGCCGCGCCCGGAATCTTGGCCGCTTCCAGCACGGCAGCGAACGGCGACTTCAGCGCCTCGCTGGTCCACGGTACCACCGCGATGATCACGCTCAGCGAACCGATGTAGAACACCAGGATGCGCCAGGCCACGGTACGGATCGCACGGGCGATGCTGCGCTCCGGATCTTCGGTTTCGGCCGCCGCCACCGCCACGATCTCGGTGCCGCCAAAGGCGAACACCACCACCAGCAGCGCCGCACCGATACCGGCCAGCCCCTTGGGCATGAAGCCGCCGTGCTCGGTGAAGTTGCGCAGGCCAGGCGAGGTGACCTCGGGCAGCCAGCCCATCAGCAGCGCCACGCCGATCAGGATGAAGCCGACGATCGCGGCGACTTTCAGGATCGCGAACCAGAACTCGAACTCGCCGAAATTCTTCACCCCGAGCAGGTTGATCGCCGTAAAGAACAGCATGAAGGCCAGCGCTGCCATCGGAACCGGAATGGCCGGCCAGACGGTGGCGAGCAGCCCGGCCGCGCCCACCGCCTCGGCGGCGATCACGATCACCAACTGCACCCACCACAGCCACCCCACGGTGGCGCCGGCGGTGGCGCCCATGGCGTCAGCGGCATACACCGAAAACGCGCCACTGGTCGGCTTGGCCGCGGCCATTTCGCCGAGCGCGTTCATCACGATGATCACCAGTGCGCCGGCGACCAGATAGGACAGCAGCACCGCCGGACCGGCGGCCTGGACGCCCACACCGGAGCCGAGGAACAGGCCAGCGCCGATCGCGCTGCCCAGGCCCATCATGATCAGCTGGCGGGGTTTGAGCGCGTGACCCAGGCGGGTATCGGCGGGCGGATTGGCAGGAGCCGGAGTCTGGGATGCGGGCATCGGAATCGATTGGCGGGCAACAAGTGCGTCACCATACCCTGTCGGCCGCGCAGCGGCATAGGCCACAAGCCCCACCCCGCCTCAGGCAGCGGCGCGCTCGCCGATCTGGACGCGGTAGGCGCGTGGCGACAGCCCGACCTCGGCCTTGAACTTGCGGGTGAACGCGCTCTGGTCGGTGAACCCGCAGGCCTGGCCGATACTGGCGATGCTGTCCGGGCCATGCAGCAGGTGCACCGCCATCTGGATGCGCAGCCGGGTCAGCACCTGCTGCGGGGTCATCTGGAACACCTTGCGGAAGGTGCGCTCCAGTTTGGACAACGAGAACCCGGTGATGTCGAGCAGGGTCTGCATGCGCACATTCTCGGCGTAATGCGCATTCAGATGCGCCAGCGCGAGGCGAAGCTGTTCGTACTGGGTACCCAGGCTGTCCTTCTGACCCAGGTCGCGGGAAATACCGATCAATCCGCGGATCTGCCCGTCCACCAGCAGCGGCCGCTTGCAGGTCAGGCACCAGCCCGGCTCGCGGTTGGCGAACAGGTGCAGCTCCATCAGGTTCTCGATGACCTTGCCGGCCAGCACCTGCTCGTCCTGGGTGGCGTAATCGGCCCCCAAACCGGTCGGGTAGATCTCTGCCGCAGTGCGTCCGATCACGTCCTTGCGGGATTTCAGCCCCAACCGCCGCAGCATGGTCTGGTTGATGTGCGTATAGCGCCCGTCGCAGTCCTTCATGAAGAACAGGACGTCGGGGATGGCATCAAACAGGGCTTCGATGTCGGCGGGTTCAACGCGCATGCGGCTGGGAAAGACGGAGGGACACGCGGTCAAGGATACCCGCCCGGGCGCCGCCGACCCAGCGCCGAGGCGCCGCATGTGAAGCGCGGGTGCAAGCAGCGCCGCGTTTTCGCACCCTCGATTAACGCCCCGGCGGCCAGTGTGAGGTGATCCCCTTCCCGCCAGCTCCCGGAGTCGCCTCATGGCCGCCAGCAAGAAAAGCACGAAGAACGCCCCAGCACCTGCCACCGATGTCCGTGGCGAAGGGGATGAACTGCACCAGCGTGCAGGCAATGGCCATCCCGTGCTGACCACCAACCAGGGCATCCCGGTCGGCGACAACCAGAACTCGCTGCGCGCCACCCCGCGCGGGCCGACTCTGTTGGAAGACTTCATCCTGCGCGAGAAGATCACCCACTTCGATCATGAGCGCATCCCCGAACGCATCGTGCATGCGCGCGGCAGCGCCGCCCATGGCTACTTCGAGCTGACCCGCTCGCTCGGCGAGTACACCCGCGCCCGTATCCTCAGTGAAGTCGGAGTGCGCACGCCGTTGTTCACCCGCTTCTCCACCGTGGCTGGCGGCGCCGGTTCGGTGGATACCCCGCGGGATGTGCGCGGCTTTGCGGTGAAGTTCTACACCAAGGAGGGCAACTGGGATCTGGTGGGCAACAACATCCCGGTGTTCTTCATCCAGGACGCGATCAAGTTCCCCGACCTGATCCATGCGGTGAAGATGGAGCCGGACCGCGCCTTCCCACAGGCGGCCAGCGCGCACGACACCTTCTGGGATTTCGTCTCGCTGATGCCCGAATCGATGCACATGATCATGTGGGCGATGAGCGACCGCACGATTCCGCGTTCGCTGCGTACCATCGAGGGCTTCGGCATCCACAGCTTCCGGCTGATCAACGATGCGGGTGAGTCGACCTTCGTCAAATTCCATTGGCGACCGAAGCTGGGCATCCAGTCCACCGTGTGGGACGAGGCAGTCAAGCTGCAGAGCGCGGACAACGACTTCCACCGCCGCGATCTGTTCGAGGCGATCACCGCCGGCGATTTCCCCGAGTGGGAGCTGGCCGTGCAGTTGTTCACCGAGGAACAGGCCGAGGCCTTCCCGTTCGACCACCTGGATTCGACCAAGATCATTCCCGAGTCGCTGGTGCCGCTGACCGTGATCGGGCGCATGGTGCTGGACCGCTGGCCGGACAACTTCTTCGCTGAGACCGAGCAGGTCGCCTACTGCCCGGCCAACGTGCCGCCGGGCATCGACTTCAGCAACGATCCGCTGCTGCAGGGTCGCCTGTTCTCCTACCTGGATACCCAGCTCAGCCGCCTGGGCGGTCCCAACTTCCACCAGATCCCGGTGAACGCCCCCAAGTGCCCGTTCGCCAACCATCAGCGCGACGGCCACATGCAGATGAACATTCCGAAGGGACGGGTCGCCTACGATCCGAGTTCGCTGCAGGGCGACAGCCCGCGTGAGAGCGCCGACGGCTTCCCCAGTCACGCCACCGCGCCGGACGACGGCCGCAAGGGCCGCGTGCGCGCGGACAGCTTTGCCGATCATTACAGCCAGGCCCGCATGTTCTTCCGTAGCCTGGAGGCGCCGGAGCAGGCGCATCTGGCCTCGGCGCTGGTGTTCGAGCTGTCCAAGGTGGAGACGGTCAAGGTGCGCGAGCGTACCGTGAGTCACCTGCGCAACATCGACGACACGCTGGCCAAGCGGGTTGCCGACGGGCTGGCGATGCCCGCGTTGCCTGAGCCCGCCGCCACGCAGACCCCGGCGCAGGATTTCCCGAAGGCGCCGGAAGTGCGCATCATCGGCCGCACCAAGGACCTGCTCAAGGGCCGTTGCATCGGCATCCTGTTTGACGAGGGTTCCGATGCGGCGCTGATCGCCAACCTGCGCAAGGCGGCCGACAAGGCTGGTGCCAGCGTCAAGCTGGTTGCGCCCAAGATCGGGGGCGCCAAGCTCAGTGACGGCAAGACGCTGGCCGCTGATGGCCAGCTGGCGGGCACGCCGTCGGTCGTGTTCGATGCGGTCGCGGTGGTGCTGAGCAATGATGCTGCCAAGAAGCTCAGCAAGGAGTCCGCTGCGATCGATTTCGTCAGCGACGCCTGGGCCCATCTCAAAGCGATCGCCGCCGACGACGGTGCACAGTCGCTGCTGAAGATCGCCCGCGTCGGCAACGATGCGGGCGTGGTGGAGGCCGAGGACGCCAAGGGCTTCTTGGCCGCAGCCGCCACGCGCCAGTGGGCGCGCGAACCCAAGGTGCGCACGCTCGCCTGAGCTGTGCGCGGTGCGCCGCGCTGATCTCAGCGCGGCGCTGAGGGCGCCGGGGCCGGCTTGGGCACCGGCGCCGGCTTCACGGGGACAGCCATCGACTGCAGCCGACGGATCGAGCCGATCGGCACGGCTTCGGCACGCCGCTGCGCCGGCCACCACAGGAACACGAACGCGCTGCTGGAGCCCAGCAGCTTCGCCGACCCTGGCAGGGCGGCAGCGTCGCCAGTGAGCATCACCTGCACCGGCGTGCCCCCGTGGCCATCGCGGATGGCTTCGGCTTTGTTCAGCGCATACAGTGCCGCGCCGATGGTCATGAAGCAGACCACGCCCATGCACATGCCGGTCAGCGGGCGGAACCCGGACAACTCCCAGTTCATCCACGGCGATTCAGAGAACAGCATCCGCCATCCCCAATGCCGTGCACGCAGGCGCGCCACCTTGGCCGGATTGCGCCGCCGCAGTGTTTCCGGCCAGCCCAGCAGAACCGCCAGCAGCGCGCCCAGCAGCAGGATCAGGATGTAAGCCGGATCACGCAGACCGGCCACCAGGAAGTCGCTGACCTGCAGGTAATCCAGGATCGACAGCCGGAACTTGAAGTAGAAGAAATAGCTCGACCACAGCCCCAGCGCGGAGAGGAACACGTAGCCCGCGCTCACCATCAACGCCGGCTCCTGTCGGAGCAGGCGCCAGATCACCGCCACCATCGAGTCTTCGTTGCCATGCGTGACCGGCAGCAACGACCAGTCGATCGGTGTCTGATCCGCCAGCGGTGTGTGCGACTCACCGCCGGCGGTGGAGGCGATGCCAGCCGGTACGTCACCGTGGATACTGCCTTCGTCCCTGTTCCCCATGCGCCCCTCCCCGTTCGGCAGAGCATCGCGCACTTTGGCGGTGGACGGAAGCGGACCGGTGCGTCGCCTCAGTGCACGCTGAAGCTGGCGACCGTGGTTTGCTCGGTTCCTTCGATACGCAGGTCGATGGCGAAGCGGTCGCACAGCCGGTGCACGATCGCCAGGCCAAGCCCGAAGCCGGCACTGCCTTCGCCTTTGGCGAAAGGCCGCACGATCGTGTCAGGGTCACCGGCCGGGGCGGTGTTGCGGATGCGCAGCCGTCCGGCCCCGACATCGATGTGCACCTCGCCTGCCCGCGTGTGCGCGAACGCATTGCCGACCAGATTGGCCAGCAGCATGTGCAGCACCGGCCCGGGCACGGTGAGGCGTACGTCATCGGGCACATCGACCCGCACCTGCACAGGCTTGCCGTCCAGCAGCGCCGCCTGTTCAATCACCACCTGTTCCAGCACCGGCAGCACCGCAAGCGGCAGCGCCTCCTTTTCAACGCTTTCTTCGCGGGCCAGGGTGAGCAGCGTGATCACGGTCTGTTCGAGCTGACGGGCCGAGTGCTGTACATGCCCCAGCTGCAGCCGTCCGGCCGCGGACAGCCCCGCTTCGTTGGCCAGCTGTTCGGTTGCGCTGCGGATCACCGCCAGCGGCGTGCGCAGCTCATGGCTGGCGTCCCGGGTAAAGGCATGTTCGCGGGCAACAAAGGCGCGCACCTGCCCGGTCAGGTTGTCCAACCCCCGCGCGAGCACGCCGATTTCATCATCGGGGAAGTCGCGCGCGAACCCGATTGGCAGCCGATCCGGCGCCATCCCATCGACCAGTGCGGCCAGTCTAGACAAGGGACGTGTGGTACGTCGTGCCAGCCACGCACCGGCCAGCACGGCAACGACCACCACGGCCAGCCCGGACCAGGCCAGCAGACCCAGAATCTGGCGGCGCATCGGCCGCACCACCAGCTGCTGGCTGACCTCGGCGACCAGCCATCCTGATGTACCGGCGCCGCCCGGCTGCAGCGCGCGCAGGTGATAGTGACGTCCCTGGGTGCCGGCGAACTCGTGCCGCCACGGCTCGGCATCGAACGCGGTTTTCAGATCAGCCGGAAACGTGGCGCTGCTCTCGTGCACGGTAATGAACGTATTGCGCGGCGGCGACCAGCTGCCACTCGCGGCGCGCTGATCCAGCTGCTGCTGCGCTTCCTGTTCGAGCATCGCGTCGAAGAAGCGATCCTCCACGCTGTACACGAACACCGCCACGTACAGGCCGAACAGGCTGGCCACCGCCAGTGCGAACACCGCGAAGGCCAGCATCAACCGGTTGCGCAGGCGATGCACACGCGTCGTCATGCGTCGGCCTCCAGCTTGAAGCCAACATCGTGCACGGTCTTGAGCATGGGCCGATCAAACGGTTTGTCCAGGATCTGGCGCAGCAGATACAGGTGCGAGCGCAGCGGATCCGACGGTGGCGCCTCATCGCCCCACAACCGACGGATCAGCTCGCTGCGGGTCACCGTACGCGGCCATGCCTCGGCCAGCAGCACCAGCACGCGATACGCGGTCTGCGGCAGCTCAAGCGCCTGGCCGCTGCGGGTCGCGCTGCCGCTGCGGCGATCGATTTCCAGCGAGCCGATGCGCAGCAGGTGACCCTCGCGCCGCACATGCCGGTGCGCCAGCGCCAGGCACCGCGCCAGCAGTTCCTCACCGGCGAACGGTTTGACCAGATAGTCGTCGGCACCGCACTGGAAGCCGACCAGCTTGTCGGCCAACGTGTCGCGCGCGGTCAGCATCAGGATCGGGATGTGACGGTCGGCCCGCTCGCGCAGATGGCTGCACACACCCAGACCGTCCATCCCCGGCAGAGTCAGGTCCAGCACCAGCACGTCCGGCGGCTCGTCCAGCGCCATCTGCAGGCCGCTGAGCCCATCGGCGGCGAAGGCCACGCGATGGCCGCGCACCTCCAGCAGCGTGGCCATGCCGGCGCGCAGCGCCGGGTTGTCCTCGATGACCAGGATGTGCAGGCCGTCATGCATGGCGTCAGCCTTCGATCGTGTCCTTGAGCTGCTTAGCTTCGGCCATGTCAGGGTGCGTTTCCAGCAGTTTGCCGAGCACGCTGCGCGCCTGTTCCACCTCGCCCAGCCGCCAGTGCGCCTGCGCGATGCCCAGCGGCAGCTGCGGCTCGCTCATGTACGGCGCGGCCAGCTGCATGATCGCCAGGGCGTCACGCACGGCCGCATCGTCCTGCGCGGCCTGCAGCTGGTAGTAGCCGAGCACGCCGATCAACTGATCGTGATACCCGGTGCGATTGCTCGCCAGCTCGCGCTTGACCGCGTCGCCCTGGCCGTCGAGCAGGCGCTGCACCAGCGCCATGCTGGCTTCATCACGCCAAGGAGTACGGGCGACCGGGGTGCGACCGGTGGCGCGCACGATCGCCTCGGCGACCGCCGGCGTGGAGTACGGGTTCTGCCCGGTGATCACACGCCCGTCCACCACCAGCTTGGGCATCATCAGCGGCGCCTGCTCCCAGCGCGCGCCGCGCTCGCGCAGCGCTGTTTCCAGCAGGAACGGGAACTCCTTGACCCAGCGCTTGCCGAACACGCCCTCCTCGGCATTGGTGAATCCAGTCATGCGGCGCCCGGCGACCAGCAGTGATCCGTCCGCCAGCCGCACATCCACCAGTGCTGCCGGGCCGTGACAGACGGCGGCGACCACGCCGCCGCCGTCGTGCAGCGTACCGAGCAGGCCGCGCAGCGCCGCATCGGTCGGCAGATCGAACATGGCGCCCTTGCCGCCAACCACGTAGACCGCCGCATAGTCGGCCGCACGCAGGGTCGCGGTGGCGCGGGTATCGGCCAGCAACGCGGTCGCCGCCGGATCGGCCAGCACGCGCGCGTTGAAGGGCTCCTTCGGGTCGAACTTGTCGGCCTCCACCGCCCCGCCGCGTGGGCTGGCCACCTGCACGGCCAGGCCGTTGTCGCGGAAGATCAGGTAGGCCTGGGCAAACTCGTCCATCTCGAAACCGGGGCGGGTCTTGCCCTGGTCACGGCCTTCGCCGCTGACCACGATCAGTACCGTATCGGCCGCCGCGGGGCGGGCGTGGACTGCAGGGACAGCGAGCAGCAGGGCCAGAAAGGCACCGGTGCGGCGCAGCAGGGACAGCATCATGGGTGGCACTCCTTGGGAAGTGACCCCAGCCTGCCGCGCGGATGTGAAGCAGATTTCAAGCGGGCGCCAGCGTGCACGCAGCTGAACAACCCGCCCGCCGGGCGCCGTGTCGATGGCTCCATCGGCCCGAAGATGCGAAAATCCCTCCCCCTCCAGGGCAGGCCCCGCGCCAGCCGATTCCCGAGATACCGTGAAGACCCCCCAAGGCTTGCAGGCGCTGATCGACGACGGCGTGATCGATGAAGTGCTCCGCCCGCTCAAGAGCGGCAAGGAGGCAGCGGTATACGTGGTCCGCAGCGGCGACGATGTGCGCTGCGCAAAGGTCTACAAGGACATGGCCCAGCGCAGCTTCCAGCAGCGCGTCCAGTACCAGGAAGGCCGCAAGGTCCGTGGCAGCCGCGAAGCGCGCGCGGTGGGCAAGGCCAGCAACTACGGCCGCAAGCAGCAGGAAGCGGCCTGGAAGAACACCGAGGTCGATGCGCTGTACCAGCTGCGCGATGCCGGCGTGCGCGTGCCGGAGCCTTATGGCTACTTCCACGGCGTGTTGGTGATGGAGCTGGTCACCGATGCTGAAGGGTATTCCGCCGCGCGCCTGGGCGAGGTTGAACTCAGCCCGGAACAGGCGCGCGAGTTCCACCAGATCCTGGTCCGCCAGGTCGTGCGGATGCTGTGCTGCGGGCTGATCCACGGCGATCTGTCGCCGTACAACGTGCTGGTCGGCCCGGAAGGCCCGGTGGTGATCGATTTCCCGCAGGTGGTCAGTGCGGCGGGCAACAATGCCGCACGTACGATGCTGCTGCGCGACGTCAACAACCTCACCGCGTATCTGGGCCGCTGGGCGCCGGAGCTGCTGGAGACCTGGTACGGCGAGGAGATGTGGGCGCTGTTCGAGGCTGGCGATCTGCTGCCGGACAGCGTACTGACCGGTGAATTCGAGCAGGATGAGAGCACCATCGATCTGGATGGCGTCCGCCACGCCATCAACGATGCGCGCGAAGAGGCGCTGATCCGCCAGCAGGGTCGCGAAGCAGCAGAAGAGAACGAGGACTGAGCCGGGCGCGCCGCTGCGTCGGCCGGCCGGATCGGCATGAAAAAGCCCCGCCGAAGCGGGGCTTTTCTGTATTACTCAGCGCACACGTGTCGTCATGCTGCCCGCAATGCCGCCGGGCGACGCAGGCCTGCCGCGCTGTTGTCCAGCTTGAACACCGCCACTGATTCGGTCAGTGCATACGCCTGTTCTTCCAGTGCGCGGCTGGCAGCGGTGGCTTCTTCCACCAGCGCCGCGTTCTGCTGGGTCACCTGGTCCATCTGCACGACCACTTGGTTGACCTGCTCGATGCCGGCGGCCTGTTCCTTGGTCGCGGCGGCGATGTCGCTCATCAGCTGATTGGTGCGCGAGCTGGCCTGGGTCAGGCGGGCGATCGCCGCCTCGGACTGCACGGTCACGCTCAGCCCGGTCTTGACCTTGCTGCTGGACTCATCGATCAGGTCCTTGATCTCCTTGGCCGCCGTACCGGCACGCTGCGCCAGCGTGCGCACCTCGGTCGCCACGACCGCGAAGCCACGTCCGTTCTCACCGGCGCGGGCCGCTTCCACCGCTGCGTTCAGGGCCAGGATGTTGGTCTGGAAGGCGATGCCATCGATCACCGAGGAGATCTCGGAGATGCGCGCCGAGGACTGGTCGATCTCGCTCATGACGGCGGCCATCTGCGCGATGGCCTGCTCGGTTGCCTTGACCGCCGCACCGGCCGCATGCGCTTCATGGTCGGCCTGGTTGGCCAGCTCGGCGTTCTGGCGGACCGTGGAGGTCAGCTCTTCCATCGAGGCGGCGGCCTCTTCCAGATTGGCCGCCTGCTGCTCGGTGCGACGCGACAGGTCGCTGTGGCCTGCGGCCAGTTCCTGTGCGGCATCGTTGATGCTGCCCGCCGCGCCCTGGATCTGCTGCACGATGCCGGTCAGCTGCACGGCGGTGACGGTGGCATCGTCGCGCATCTGCGCGAACACACCTTCGTAGTGGCCATCCATGCGCGAGGTCAGATCGCCGGTGGAGATCGCGCGCAGCACCTGCGACAGGTCGGCGATGCTGCTCTGCGAGCTGGCCATCATCCCGTTCAACTGGGCGACCATCGCGCGGAACTGGAACTGGAAGCTCTGCTCGGTACCACGCACCGAGAAGTCGCCCGCACGTGCAGCCGATGCCAGCGTCTCGATCTGCTGGTTGATCGCCATCAGGCTGTCCTTGACGGTGGCCATGGTGGTGGTCAGCACGGCCTTTTCGCCCGGGTAGGTGTCCAGATCACGGCTCAGGTCGCCGATCGCATAACGCTGCATCACCTCGACCATGTGGAACTCGACGGCCACGTGTGAACCGACCAGCTCGTTGGTCGCGCGGATCATGCGCCCGAAATCGCCCGGGAAGGCGGCTTCGTCCATGCGGTAGCTGATGGCGCCGGCTTCATGCTGGCGGGCCATGTCCAGCTGCGCGGTGATCGCGCCCTGGACGGTCTGGCGGACCGTGGCCATGGCGTTGCCCAGCTGGGTGATCTCGTCGCGGCCGCCCAGGCGGAAGTCCTGCTCCAGGTCGCCCTTGGCCATGCGGGTCGCCAGACCGACGGCGCGGGCCAGCGGGCCGGTCAAGCTGCGTCCGATCAACACCGAGGCCGTGATGCCGACCACCAGCGCAATCGCGCCCAGCACCAGCAACTGCAGGAACGTACGCTCACCCAGCCGGATCGCCTCCGCGGCCGCCTGACGGCTCTGCGTTTCTTCGTAGCTCACGCCATCGCCGAGGGCTTTGTTCCAGGCGTTGGCCGCTTCCTGCACGGCGCCCAGCGTCAACGCGGTGGCACCGGCGAAATCGCCTTGCTTGAGCTGTTCGCTCATCTGCTTGTTGAGCGGGCGCGCGACCGCGCGTGCAGCCGCGATGGCGTCCCCAATCGCCTTGTCATCAGCATTGGTGGGCAACGCCTGGTAGGCAGTCCAGCTGGCCTCGTAACGCTTCACCAGGTTGGCGATGCGCACTTCGTCATCGGCCAGCCGATCGCCCTGGCGGATCAGCATCTCGCGGCGGACCACCATCATCTGGTTGTTGGCATCGAGCATTTCCGACAGCAGCCGGACCTTGGCCACATTGACCTCGACCACCTGCTGCATCGACTGTTTCTGTTCCGCGCTGCCGGTCGCGCCGATGGCGACGACCGCAGCCACCAGCAGCAGCAGCAGGCCGAAGCCCAGGCCAAGCCGCCAGACGACGCTGACGTTCCGCAAATAATCCATGACAACTTCCAAACGTGGGGGGTGCACTGGTATCGGCCTTCCCTGGGCGGCCTTGATCCGTAGGCGTGTCGACGGGTGAATGGGTTCACGTAGCGGACACATTGGCGGGACCCAGGACCCCACTCAGCCGCGCGTCAGGCTTTTCACGGCCACTGCGCATGCCCGGCAGGCATGGTGGAAGCATGTCTCTCCTGGAATGTCCCATGACCCCTCGCCTGCATCAGATCGCCCGCGTGTCCGCCCTCGCCTTGGCGCTTGCCGCCCCCGTCTGGGCCGTCGCCCAGACAGCACCGGCCGCGACAACACCGGCTACCGCCGCGGCCGACACGCCGCTGGCCACCGGGCCGCGCTCGGACCTGCATGCCCAGGTGCTGCTGGACCGCGCCCACTTCTCTCCGGGGCAGATCGATGGCGAAGTGGGTTCCAACCAGAAGCGGGCCGTGTCCGGCTTCCAGGCCGCCCGCGGGATCAAGGTGAGCGGTGAGCTGGACGATGCGACCTGGAAGGCCCTGCAGCCGGACAGCGCCCCGCCGCTGGTGCGCTACACGCTGACCGCCGAGGATGTGGCCGGCCCGTTCCAGCCCGTGCCGAAGGGGCCGGCCGAACAGGCCAAGCTGACATCGCTGGGCTTCGGCTCCGTGGAAGAAGCACTGGGCGAACGCTTCCACGCCTCGCCCGACCTGCTGAAGGCGCTCAATCCCGGTGTAGACCTGGGCAAGGCCGGCAGCGTGATCCAGGTGCCGAACATCGCCGTTACGCCCTTGGCCAAAGCCAGCAAGCTGGTCATCGACAAATCCGACTCGACGCTCCGGCTGTTCGATGCCGATGGCAAGGTCTACGCCCAGTTCCCCGTGTCGTCGGGCAGCAAACATGACCCGCTGCCGATTGGCAAATGGAAGATCCTCGGCATCTCGCGCGATCCCACCTTCCACTACAACCCCAAGCTGTTCTGGGACGCCAAGGCCGGCGACAGCAAGGCAGTGCTGCCGCCGGGCCCGAACAATCCGGTCGGCGTGGTCTGGATCGACATTTCCAAACCGCATTACGGTCTGCACGGCACGCCCGAGCCTGGCCACGTGGGCAAGACCGAGTCGCATGGTTGTGTGCGCCTGACCAACTGGGATGCGCTGCAGGTGGCCGATGCGGTGGATGCGTCCGTGCCCGTCGTAATGCAGGAGTAAGCGCATGAAGACCCTGCGACTGCTGGCGGTAGGGCTGGTGATCGGCGTGGTCGGCTACTGGCTGCTGGGGCCGGGGCCGTCCGCCCGCCTTGGCGCCGCCGAACCGGCCAAGGTGGGATCGGCGACGAGTTCCACCCGTGCCGCACTCGATGCGCCACCGCCGCCTGCTTCCACGCCGGCCGCGACACCGGCACCGATCCAGACCGTGCCCGCACCGCCTGCGCCTGACGCGGGCGGTCTCGCTGCGCCTCCAGCAGATGCCGGCGGCGCCCTGCTGCTGCCGGTGCAGGGCATCGGCGCGGACCAATTGCAGGACACCTTCACCGATGCGCGCAGCGAGGGCCGCGTGCACGATGCCATCGACATCCTCGCGCCGGACGGCACGCCGGTGCTGGCCGTCGCCGATGGTGCCGTGGAGAAATTGTTCGACAGCGTGCGGGGTGGACTGACCGTGTACCAGTTCGAACCGAGCGGTCGCTACTGCTATTACTACGCCCATCTGGACCGCTACGCCGACGGCCTGGCGGAGAAAAAGGCGGTCAAGCGCGGCGAGGTCATCGGCTATGTCGGCAGCACGGGCAACGCGAGCCCCGAAGCCCCGCATCTGCATTTCGAGATCCATGTATTGGGGCCGGAGAAGCAGTGGTGGAAGGGCGAATCGATCAACCCCTATCCGGTGCTGACGGGCCGGCAGGCGCTGTGATCAACGCGGGCTGGCTGTTGCATCCCGGATCGCCCGTGCCAGTTCCCAGGCACGGCCGCGCAATGCGTCCAGACGCTCATTGAGTTCACCCGCGTCCGCTCGCCACTGGAAGTGGCCATTGCTGTAGTCCTGCCCGAGCGCGAGATCGTTGAACGATCCCATGCCGCCATAGGCGCGCAGCAGGCTCTCCGGCGCGCTTGGATCGCCCTGCTCAAGCTGGATGATGACCCGCTGCATCCAATCGGCCCAGTGGTTTTCGCCGTCGCCGCGCAACAGCGCTTCCAGCTCGGTGACCACCGCATGCAGCGCGCGGTTCGCAGTGTTCATGCCGGTGGTGGCGTGATCAGCAGATTCCATGCTGCCCCATCTGATGGTTGAGAGGCCGCACAGCATGCCATGGTATCGCGCGCATGGCGCCCACGAAAAAGCCCCGCTCGCGCGGGGCTTTTTCATTTACCCCGGGTGGCACCGCCAGGCATCGCCCGTCAGTGCCCACCTGATCAGGCGAACGGATCCTGCAGCACCATGGTGTGGTCGCGGTCCGGGCCGGTCGAGACGATGCTCACCGGGCAACCGGCCAGCTCTTCCAGCGCGCGCAGGTAAGCGCGGGCGGCCGGCGGCAGATCATCCCAGTTGGTGATGCCATGGGTGTTCTCGGTCCAGCCCGGGAACTCCAGGTACACCGGCGTGCATTCTTCCCAGCCCTGCGCGTCCAGCGGGGCGTACTCGGTACGCTTGCCGCGGTACTCGTACGCGATGCAGACCTTCAGCTTTTCCATGCCATCGAGCACGTCCAGCTTGGTGATGCACAGGCCGCTGATGCCGTTGATGGCCACGGCGCGCTTGAGCGCGACGATGTCCATCCAGCCGCAACGACGCGGGCGGCCGGTCGAGGCACCGTACTCGGCACCGCGGTCGCGGATGCCCTGGCCGACTTCATCGTCCAGCTCGGTCGGGAACGGGCCACCGCCGACGCGGGTCGCGTAGGCCTTGGCGATACCCAGCACGTAGTCGATCGCATCGGCACCGACGCCGGCACCGGCCAGTGCACCACCGACGGTGGTGTTGGAGCTGGTGACGTAGGGATAGGTGCCGTGGTCGATGTCCAGCAGTGCGCCCTGGGCGCCTTCGAACAGCACGCGCTTACCCTGCTTGCGCAGGTCGTGCAGGATGCCGGCAACGTCGGACTTCATCGGCTCGACGTATTCGCCGAAGGCCAGTGCTTCGTCGTAGGTCTTCTGGAAGTCGACCGCGTCGGTCTTGAGGTAATTGGTCAGCACGAAGTTGTGGTAATCCAGCGCGGTGCGCAGGAGTTCCTCCAGCTGTGCCGGGTAATGCAGGTCGGCGATGCGGATACCGCGACGCGCCACCTTGTCTTCATACGCCGGGCCGATGCCACGGCCGGTGGTGCCGATCGCCTTGCCGCCGGCAGCGCGTTCGCGCGCCTGGTCCAGGGCGATGTGGTACGGCATGATCAGCGGCGCGGCCGGGGAGATCTTCAGGCGCGAACGGACTTCCACGCCGGAGGTTTCCAGCTCGGCGATTTCCTTCTGCAGCGCGGCCGGCGAGATCACCACGCCGTTGCCGATCAGGCACAGCGCGTCTTCACGCAGGATGCCCGACGGAATCAGGTGCAGCACGGTCTTCTTGCCATTGATGACCAGCGTGTGGCCGGCATTGTGGCCGCCCTGGAAGCGCACGACAGCGCCGATTTCCTCGGTGAGCAGATCGACGATCTTGCCCTTGCCTTCATCGCCCCACTGGGCACCCAACACGACAACTGACTGACCCATGACGGGTAACTCCTGGTTTTTGTGCGGCCATCGGGGCCGCGGGTTTGGGACCATGCCGGGGTGGCCGCTCAGCGCGGGGTGGCGGGCTCCAGCGGGGAGCGCGCCGACACTGGGGTACCCAGACACGGAAAAAGCCGGACGAGTGACTCTGAAACAGAGTGCCCGTCCGGCTTTTGTGCATTATCCGGGTTTCCGGTGGCCGCTGCCACCCCGGGGGCCGGTGGACTTCACCGGCCGGTCAGGACCGCCGCCCGGGGAGTGCCGGCGCGTGGCGGGAACCCGCTCAGTGCTTCAACCACCACAGGGTGGTCAGGCCCGCCAGCAGGATCACCCCGCCCCAAGTGCGCAGCGCGCTGCTGCGCAGCATCAGCAACTGCTCGGCCATCCGCTTCCAGGCCAAAGGGGCGGCGAACAGGAACAGGCCTTCGAGCACGGCGACCAGGCACAGGGCCGAGAACAGATCTTTCATGACATCTCCACAAACAAAACGGGGACCCGGTCTGCACCGGGTCCCCGTGGATGACTACCGCCTGCGGCCTCAGCGATCGCTCTTGAGGTACTGCAGGAACGGGTCGTTCTTGTCGAGCACGATCACGCCGTTGCCGTCGGTCATGGAGCCACGGTAGGCCTCCAGGCTGCGGTAGAACGCGTAGAACGACGGGTCGGCCGAGCCGGCCTTGCCGTAGATGCGGGCGGCGTCGGCATCGCCGGCACCACGCAGCTGCTGGGCGTCGCGCTCGGCTTCGGCCACGATCACGGTGCTCTCGCGATCAGCCTGGGCACGGATGGTCAGCGACTGCTCTTCACCCTCGGCGCGCAGCTTGGCCGCTTCCTGCTTACGCTGGGCGCGCATGCGCTCGTACACATCGTTGATCACCTGGCTGTCGGTCGGCAGGTCGATCTGCTTGATGCGCAGGTCGATGATCTGCATGCCGAGCGCCTTGACCGACTCGTTGATGCCGGTCAGCTGGTTGGCGATCAGTTCGCTGCGATCCCCGGACACCAGCTGCTGCAACGAGCGCGAGTTGATCTGGTTGCGCAGCGAGTCGGTGATGATCGGAGCCAGACGGGCATTGGCCACGCGGGCGTCGCCGCCGGTCGCACGGAAGTACGCGCGCACGTCGGAGATGTAACCGATGGCGAAGAAGTCGACGCTGACATCCTTCTGCTCAGCGGTGAAGTAACGCGCCGGGGCGGTGTCGAGCACCTGGAAGCGGCGATCGAACACGCGCACCGTTTCCACCAGCGGCACCTTGAAATGCAGGCCTGGCTTGATGTCCGCACGGACCACCTTGCCCAGGTTCAGCACCATCGCGGTCTGGTCCTCACGGACCACGTAAACCGAACCCAGCAGGCCGAGCAGGACCGCTACGGCCAGACCAATCCACAGTGAACTTCTCATCGGCTGCCCTCCTCACGACCGGTCGGGCGCGTCGTCGGACGCTCCGTGTTGCGAACGCCATCGACGGCCGTGCTGGCAGGCAGCGACGGCAGCATGACTTCCGGGGTAACCGCCGGGGCGGCGTTGGTGCTGCTGGTGCGGCTGTCGCCGGGCATCGGCACGTAGATCAGCTGGCGGCCATCGCCACCGATGATCTTGCGGTTCTCCGAGAGCACCTTCTGCACGGTTTCCAGCCACAGGCGCTTGCGCGTGACTTCCGGGGCGTCCTTGTACTGGACCTGCAGCAGGCTGAAGCGCTCGGCATCACCCTCGGCCTTGGCGACCACGGCCTGCTTGTAGCCTTCGGCAGTGGTCCGGGCCCGCGAGGCCTGGCCGCGCGCTTCCGGAACCACCTTGGCCGCGTAGGCCTGCGCTTCGTTGATCAGACGCTCCTTGACCTGCTGGGCGCCGTTGACCTCGTCGAAGGCCGGCTTGACCTCCTCGGGCGGACGGGCATCGGGCAGGGTCAGGCCGGTCACCGACAGACCGGTGCGGTAGCTGCCGAGTGAGGCCTGCAGGCGCTCTTCGGCGGCCACGGCCAGCGGGCCACGGTTGTTCAGCACATTGTTGAGGTCGGCACGACCGACCTGCTCACGCACCGCGCTCTGCGCGGTCTGTTCGAGCACCTGGTCGGCATCGACCGAGCCGAACAGGTACAGGCGCGGATCATCGATGCGGTACTGGACGTTGAGCGAGACGTTGACGATGTTCTCGTCGCGGGTCAGGACCGGTACCTGGCTGCTGAACGTCTTGATCTCGGTGGCATTGACCTTGGTCACCGATTCCAGCGGCCAGGGCAGCTTGAAGTTCGGGCCAGGCTGCAGGATGCGATGGAATTGACCGAAGCGCAGCACGACGCCGCGTTGCTGTTCGCCGATCAGCTGGAAGCTGGAGAACAGCAGCAGCAACACCGCAGCCACTGCAACCCAGCGCAGGATGCCGCCATCGAACAGGTCTTTCAGCGGACCGGGCAAACCGCCCCAACCGCCGCCATTGCCGCCACCGCGAGGACCGAACGGCCCACGTCGATTCTCGTCGGGGCCTTGTCCGCCCTTGTTGCCGCCGGGTGTATTCCAGGCCATGCACGCTCCATCAAGGTAAGGTTGCCTGCGGGCCACTCCCGCACCGTCAACCGTTAAAACGTTGTCGATTCTACTAGATGGGGCAGATCGACAGGATTGGAAGGGGTCACGCATCTCGGGGAACGATTCATAACCGCAGCGGGTATGGTGGTGGTTTCCCCCCGTCAGGCATCTTCATGGCAATTCCCGACCGGTTCAACGCTTTCCGCATCCACCAGGACGATACCGGCCACCACGCCGCGCTGGAACCGATCGGCTTGGACCAGCTCAACCCAGGCGAGGTGGTCCTCCGCGCGCACTGGTCCTCGGTCAACTATAAAGATGCGTTGGCCGGCACCGGCAAGGGCAAGATCCTGCGGCGATTCCCGCTGGTCGGCGGTATCGACGTGGCCGGCACGGTGGTCGCTTCGACCGACCCGGCCTACCGCGAAGGCGATGCGGTGCTCGCCACCGGGTGCGGGCTCAGCGAGACCCGCGATGGGGGCTACAGCCCGTATGTGCGCCTGGCCGCCAGTGCGGTGATCCCCCAGCCGGCCGGGCTGAGCCCGCGCGAGGCGATGATCCTGGGGACGGCCGGGTTTACTGCCGCGCTGGCCTTGCTGCGGATGCTGGACAACCGGCAGACCCCCGCCCACGGGCCGCTGGCAGTAACCGGGGCCACCGGCGGGGTCGGCTCGCTGGCGGTGGATATCTTCACCCGGGCCGGTTTCGAGGTGCATGCGATCAGCGGCAAGGCCGACCAGGCCGGCTATCTGCGAGGCCTGGGGGCCCGCGAGGTTCTGCCGCGTGATGTGCTGGCGACCTCCCGCCCGATGGAATCGGCGCGGTTCGGCGGTGGCCTGGACAACGCCGGCGGCGCGATGCTGACCAGCCTGCTGGCCCAGACCGTGCCCTACGGTTCGGTGGTCAGTGCCGGTCTCGGCGCCAGCCCGGCATTGGACATGACGGTGATGCCCTTCATCATCCGCGGCGTATCGCTGCTGGGTGTGTCGTCCTCAGGCGCACCACGTGATCTGCGCGAAGCGGTCTGGGACAAGCTGGGCGGCGAGTGGAAGCCGGCGCATCTGGAGACGATCTGCACCGGCGAGGTCGGTCTGGATGGCCTGCCGGCGGCGTTCGATGCCTTGCTCGCGGGCGGCAACCACGGCCGCACGGTGGTACGAATCGACTGAGCGTGGCAGCCGGGCGACGGACGGCACGCCCGGTGCTTCACGCCAATGCGAGGCCCGCACTACACTGCGGGCATCACACGGGGAACACCATGGCACGCATTCTGATCGTCGACGATTCACCGTCGCAGCTGTTGGGGATACAGCGGATCGTCGAAAAACTCGGGCACGAGATCCTGACCGCCACCGATGGCGCTGCCGGGGTGGAAACGGCGAAGGCCGAGCTGCCCGATCTGGTGCTGATGGACGTGGTGATGCCCAATCTCAATGGCTTCCAGGCGACCCGCACCCTGGCCCGCGACGCCTCGACCAAGCACATTCCGGTGATCCTGGTGACCACCAAGGACCAGGACACCGACCGCATGTGGGGCATGCGCCAGGGGGCCAAGGCATACATCACCAAGCCTTTTTCCGAAGACGAGCTGTCCGAGGTGCTGGAGCGCGTTTTCAGCCACCAGGAGCCGCCGACGGCGTGAGCCTATGGCACGGTAAGCCGACAGCAAGGTGAGCCGACCAACGGTCGGCTCCTACCGCGAAGGCAAACGCCTTGCATCACACCTTCTCGCCGAATGCCTTGGCCAGCGTCTTGTACGCTTTCTTCTGCGCCTCATCGGTGGGCGCCGGCGCGATGATCTCCAGCTCCACGATCTGATCGCCATCCGGGTTGCCCGGCAGGCCGCGGCCACGCAGGCGCAGCTTGCGGCCCGCATCGGACTCGGCCGGCACCTTCAGCTCCACTGCTCCACCCAGCGTCGGCACGCTGATGCTCGTCCCCAGTGCGGCCTGCCACGGGGTCACCTGCAGCGTGTACAGGATGTTGCGGCCATCCACCTCGAACTGCGGGTGTTCGGCGTATTCCACCTCCAGCAACAGGTTGCCGCCAACGGTGCCCTGCCCGCCCAGCCGGATCACCTGGCCCGGCCGGATGCCCTTCGGCACGCGCACGTCCAGCTGCTTGCCGCCCACGTTGATGCGCAGGCTGTCGCCCTGGTAGGCAGCCTCCAGCGGCACGGACAGCTTGGCGCGCGTGTCGCGGGTCGGCTGCGGGCCCTGGCTGGCGCCGCCGAAGCCACTGGCGCGGCCACCACCGCCGCCGCGCTGGCGCGCGAACAGGCTTTCGAAGAAGTCACTGAAGCCGCCGCCACCGGCGCCGCCCCCGAACACCTCTTCGAAGTCATAGCCCTGGCCACCGCCGTAGTTCGGCGGGGCATGGAACTCCTCGCCGGGCCGGTAGCCCTGCGCCTTGAGCTGGTCATAGGCCGCGCGCTTCTGCGGATCGCGCAGCGCCTCGTAAGCCTCGTTGACCGCTTTGAATTTGTCCTCGGCCCCGGCTTCCTTGCTCACGTCCGGGTGGTACTTGCGCGCCAGGCGGCGGTACGCGGTCTTGATCTCAGCATCGCCCGCGGTGGGTTCCACCCCGAGCGTGGCGTAGTAATCCTTGAATTCCATCCAAACACCTCGACTAAGTTCGGCCACCCGCATGGGCGGGCGCCGTCCGCGCAATTCTAGCTGCTGCAGACCGGCCCACCGTGACGCCGGGCGCGAATGATCCTGCGCAATGCGGCGGACATCGCGGGCGGCTACGCTGCTCCCGTCGCCCGCCTTTCCCGCTACAGATGGGTCTTCACGGCGGCTTTTCAACGTTGACATGGCCATCCCATGCCCCTCACTACCCTGCTTGTGTCCAAGGAGTCCGCATGACCATCCACGTTGGCGACCGCATTCCCGAAGTCACCCTCAAGCGCATCCGCGAGGGCATGGAAACCATCGATACCCATGCCCTGTTCGATGCGCGCAAAGCGGTGCTGTTCGGCGTGCCCGGCGCATTCACCCCGACCTGTTCGGCCCGGCACCTGCCCGGCTTCATCGAGCAGTTCCCCGAATTCCGCCACCGCGGGATCGAGGTGTTCTGCATGGCGGTCAACGATCCGTTCGTGATGAAGGCCTGGGGCGAGAGCCAGCAGGTGCCCGACGGCCTGCAGCTGCTGTCTGACGGCAATGGGGAGTTCACCCGTGCGCTGGGCCTGGAAATGGATGCCAGCAGCTCGGGGATGGGCATCCGCTCGCGCCGCTTCGCGCTGTACGTCGAAGACGGTGTCGTGCGCGAGACCTTCATCGAGGAACCCGGAAAATTCGACGTGTCTTCGGCGCAGTACGTGCTGGAGCATCTCCCCCGCTAGACCCACGCAAGAGAGGAACCCGGCCAGCCATGTCAAAGCCAGCCAAGAACACCCCGAACGCCACCCCTGACAACAGCCGCCCGCCGGGCATCAGCGACACCGCCACCCTGCGTGCCAAGGCCCGCAAGGACATCGAAGATGGCGCCATCACCGACAGCTACAGTGCCGACCGCGAGGCGGTGATCAAGCTGCTCAACGATGCGCTCGCCACCGAGTACGTGTGCGTGCTGCGCTACTACCGCCATTACTTCATGGCCAAGGGCATGCTCGCCGATTCGATCAAGGCCGAGTTCCTGGAGCACGCACAGCAGGAGCAGGCGCACGCCGGCAAGCTGGCCGAACGCATCGTGCAGCTGGGCGGCGAGCCCGATCTCAACCCGGATACGCTTACCGCGCGCTCGCATGCCGAGTACAAGGAAGGCAGCGACCTGCGCGACATGGTCCGCGAGAACCTGATTGCCGAGCGCATCGCGATCGACAGCTACCGCGAGATGATCAACTTCGTGGGCGACAAGGACACCACGACCAAGCGCATCCTCGAAGAGATCCTGGCGCAGGAAGAAGAACACGCCGACGAATTCGCCGATCTGCTGGACGGCTGGATCGGGGAGTAATGCCGGCCGCTGGCCGGCGCCTGGCGCTGTAGTGCCGGCCGCTGGCCGGCTCCCCGCGCTATCCGAACGGAGTGCAGTGCCGGCCAGCGGCCGGCACTACCGTTCATGGTGTGATGCCAGCCAGCGGCCGGCACCACCAGAATCTGCGCAACGCAACGTCAGTGCAGGATCCGGAACCGAACCTGCGTCCACGCGCCATCGGCGGCCAGCGCGGTCAACGTGTGCTCGCCCACTTCATCAAAGTCGCGCTGGAACAGGCGTGCCCCTTCGGTGCGGGCAATCCAGCGGTCGTCCAGCAGCCAATCCACCGTCGTTTCATTGCCCAGTGCACGCAGTTGCAGGCGCACGCCGTGCTCGGCATTCGGGGCGCGTGCGAGGGTGGCGCGGTCGTTGAGCCCCTCGATATGCAGGGTCCCGCCGCTCTCGCGACCGTCGTCGCTGCAGTCCGGAGACAACGCAGGCAACTGCGAGGCCTGACGCTGGGCCTGCGGCAGCCACGGCGACAACAGCGCCGGCCAGCGCGCGATCTCACGCGGCTCCGCCGCATGGGGCCGGCTGCACTCCGGCGACAGCCGCAGCCCCGTACGCACATCCACCTGGAAACGCTGCAGACCCGGCTGCCACAGCCGCGCCTCGCGTTCGGCGAAGGTCGGCGGCACGACCCCGTCCAGCACGAAGGCCGGCATCCGGCGTTGGCACAGGGGCGCTGCGGTCTGCTCCGCCAAGCCGCCGGTCGGCCAGCAGATATCGGCCTGTGCCACGCTTGCCGGCATCGGCGCTGCACTGGCATCGCCGGCGTGGCGCGGCAGGCTGTCGATCACTTCGAACATCAGCGGCAGGGCGGTCACCGCACCGTACTGCCCGGGCAGCGGCGTGCCATCCGGGCGCCCCACCCACACACCTACCGTGTAATGGCGCGTCGTGCCGATCGCCCAGGCATCGCGGTAGCCGTAGCTGGTGCCGGTCTTCCAGGCCACACGGGGGCGGCCGGTGACATCGAACGTGCCGGCGCCATAGCCCGGGCGCGGATTGGACTCGAGCATCTCGCGGGTGATCCAGGCCGCGCCCGGTGACATCAGGCGTCGCTCGATCACGGCGTCCGCGGCGGTGTATCGCACTCGACCGGCGATGCCGTTGCGGTTGAACGCGGCGAAGGTACCGACCAGGTCCTCCAGCCGCGCACCGGTACCGCCGAGTATCAGCGACAGGTTCGGCGCACTGCCGTGTGGAAAGCGCAGATTGATGCCGGCGTGCGACAGGCGTGCGGCGAAACGTGCCGAGCCGACCCGGTCCAGCAGATCCACCGCCGGCACGTTCAGCGACAGACGCAGTGCCGTGGAGGCACTGACCGGCCCGTTGAAGGCCGCGTCGAAGTTGCCGGGCCGGTACCCACCGAAACTCTGCGGCGCGTCCACCATCAGGCTTTCCGAATGGATCAGGCCATCATCCAGCGCCATGCCGTACAGGAACGGCTTGAGCGTGGAGCCCGGTGAGCGCCAGGCCTGCACCATGTCCACATGGCCGAGCCGCTGCTTGTCGCCGAAGGCCACCGAGCCGACATAGGCGCGTGCCTCAAGCGTTCGGTTGTCCACCACCAACAGGGCCGCCGAGGTGCGCTCGGGCAGCTGCGAAAAATACGAAGACACGCGTTCTTCCAGCGTGCGCTGCAGGCCGATATCCAGCGTGCTCTCGATCCGCGCCGCCCGCGGCTGCGCCGAGCGCAGGCGCTGGGCCAACAATGCCGCATGCAACGGAGGCTGCAGCGCACGGGTGACCACCGGCTCGATGCGCGCATCGTCGACCTCTTCTCGGGACCACACGCCAAGCGACACCATCCGCTCCAGCACCTTGTCGCGCGCACGTTGCGCCGCCTCCGGATGGCGGTCCGGACGCAACCGGCTGGGCGACTGTGGCAACACCGCCAGCAGCGCGGCCTCGGCATGCGACAGCTGCGAGGCCGGCTTGCCCAGATAGGCCCAGCTGGCCGCCTCCACGCCTTCGATGGTGCCACCGTAGGGCGCGCGCTCCAGGTACAGCGCCAGGATCTGCGCCTTGCTCAGGTGCAGCTCCAGCTGCACCGCGCGCAGCAGCTGCTTGGCTTTGCCCCACGGCGTACGCGTATGCGGGTCGAGGATGCGGGCGACCTGCATGGTCAGGGTCGAGCCGCCGGAGACGATCCGCTGCGCGAACAGCCACTGCTTGCCGGCCCGCAACAGCCCCCACGGATTGATGCCGGGATGCCGCCAGAACCAGCGGTCTTCGTAGTTGAGCAGTGCCTGCAGGTACAGTGGCGAGACGCTGTCGGCGGAGGCCGGGTAACGCCACACCCCGTCCGCATCGGCGAACGCGCGCAGCGGCGTGCCATCACGCGCGACCACCAGGGTGCTGGTGTCGCGCTGCCTGGGCAGCGGGGGCGGAAACGCGAGATCCAGCACCAACAGCAGCGTGAGCACCGCGGCCATGCCCCATCGCAGGCAGGGCAGCACGTTGCGTCGCACGGAGACCCACGACCGCTTGTAAAAAAGAGACGTCATGTCCATTCAGCAGCGAGGCAGGCGGGCCGTCATCGCGACGGCCCGCCCTGCGATCAGGGCTGCACCACAGTCAGCGATGCCGGCAGGCTGCGCCCCACGCCCCGCAGGTCCGGACGGTACATGTCCTCCACCAGCGGCGGCGGCACGCGATACGTGCCCGGCGTCACCGCGCGCACCAGATAGAACACCTTGGCAGTGCTGCCACGCGAGAGCTTCAGCGCGGCCACGTAACGGTCGTCGCGGAACTCCTCGTGCTTGATGTTGGCTGCATCGCCACGATCGTTGACGCTCAGCCCGTCGACCACCACATCGGCCCACTGCTTGGCATCGCCCAGGTTGAAGTTCTCGATCTCCAGCCCGGCCGGGAGCAGATCGGTCAGCAGTGCATCGGGCATGTCCACGTTCGGGGTGACGCTGACCCGCACGATCAGGGCCTCGCCTTCCTTCAGCGGACGCGGCGTCCACGGTTTGCCATCGGTGGTGTACCAGCTGCGCTCCACGCCGAGCGTGCGGCTGTCTGGCTCGGGCGGAGTGCGCGGAATGCCGGCCACTTCCAGGCTGGCGAACATGGGCGGCTCCCCCTGCGGGGTGAAGCGCACGCCCTTGGCCAGCGCGGCGTAGTCGAAGCTGCGGCCGAACATGCGGCGCGCGGAGATGCTCTCGCTCTCCCCGCCCACCACCAGTTCGCCGGAGACCAGCTTCTTCTGGTTGGCCGACAACGCCTTGCCCATGCGGGCCAGCGCCACCTGCTCCTGGGTGCTCAGCCACATCCAGCCACTGTTGCGGCGGGCATCCAGCGCGCGACCAAGATCGATCGCACGGGCATCGTAGGCCGGCTTGGACAGCTTGCGCTCGTGCAGCAGAGCGATCATCAACGCGTCATCGCGCACCGCGCTGCCGTAATCGCCAAAGTAGGCCGGACGGTCGTCCGCACGCTTGGCAAAGCCAGCGGCAATGGCCGCATCGCCGCGCTTGTGATCGCCCTGCAGGGACAGCGCGATGCCCAGGTGCACCAGCGACAGGCCGGTCAGCGACTTGCTGCGTTCGTTGTCGTACAGCGCGCGCAGGGTACCCAGCGGTGCACGGTTGACCCGGGCCAGCACGTAGCCCGAATACGCCTGGTTGGCGAACTTCAGGTTCTCGCGGCGGTCCTCGCCATAGAACTGGTTGCCACCGGACAGCAGATCTTCGCTCAGGCGGTTCAGCGCCTTCTGCAGCACGTTGTCCGGGACCGCGAAGCCGGCGTCCTTGGCGTCGAGCAGGAACTCGGCGATGTACGGGGTCAGCCACGGATTGATGTAGCCGTCGTCGCCCCACATCGAGAAGTTTCCGTTGGCGACCTGCATCGAGGCCAGGCGGCCGAAGGCACCTTCCATGCGCTCACGACGGGTCTTGGCATCCAGCCCGTCCGCGCCCAGCATGGCCGAGGTCGCCTCATCCAGCATCAGCGCGGCATAGCCCTTGCTGGTGGTCTGCTCGGCGCAGCCATACGGGTAGTTGAGCGCGCCGTTCAAGGCACTGGCGAAGGGAATCGGCGGCAGCGCGCTGACCAGCATGCGCCCGGTCACCGAATCGTTCATCAGGCCATCGGCCAGTCCGGCCTCCATCGTGACGGCGGCCAGCGGATCCAGCGTGCGGGTCTGTGCGCGCAGCACCTGCGGCCACGCCGCGCGCACCGGCAGGTCATAGCGGCGATCAACCTTGAAGCCGTTGCCGTCCACGCGCACCCGCACTTTGGCCACGGTATAGCCCTCGCGCGCGGTCAGCGGGAAGCTGAGCGTGCTCTTGGCGTCCGCATTGAGCTTGAGCGTGCGGCTGGATTCGCCCAGGGTCAGCGGGCCGATACCATCGACCTGCACCTTGAACTCGCCCGGTTTCCCGGTGAAGTTCTGCACGTCCAGGGTCACCGTGCTGGTATCGCCGGGCGCCATCACGCGCGGCATGCTGGCTTCGGCCAGGATCGGCGCGCGCACTACCGTTTCCACATCGCGCTTGCCGTACTGGTCATCGGCGTAGACCAGCGCCGAGACGCGCAGCATGCCGTTGAAATCCGGCACCTTCAACGCTATCCGGGCAATGCCCTTGGCATCGAGCTTCACCGGGCCGGAGAACAGGTCCACGGTCTGTACGCGCGCAGTCGGGCGCTTGGCCTGCGGCATCGCCGCCAGCGCCATGTCGCCACCGAACTTCAGCTTGCCGCTGCTGCCGTCGAAGCTCTCGATCACGCGGCTGTAGATGTCATACGCATCCACGCCCAGGCGACGCTGCGCGAAGAAGTGGCCGGCGGCATCGGGCACCGGGAAGCGGGTGATGTTGAGGATGCCCACGTCCACCGCCGAAACGGTCACATGTGCGACCTTGCCGGCCAGCTGCGGGGCGCTCACGGTGACCGGCAGCGTCTGCTCCGGGCGCATCTGCTTGGGGGCCACCAGGCCCACTGCGATCTGCCGCGCCTTGCGGTCCATCGGCACATGCACCACGCCGACCGCACGGGCCGGGGTGATCTTGCTCGGCGCACTACCGCCACGGAACACCAGCGCGGTGATGTAGACGTCGTGACGTTCCCACTCGGCGGTGACCGGAATGTCGTAGGTGCTGCCCGGCTTGGCGTCGATATCCTGGACGTAAAGCATCTTGTCGCTCTCGACCATCAGCACGCCCTTGCCGGCATGCGGCGGGGTCACGGTGACGCGCACGGTATCGCCGGCCTTGTAGGCGGTCTTGTCCAACGCCAGCTTGATCTTGTCCGGGCGTGCATCCAGGCCGCGGTTGTCGTCGTTCCAGCTCCAGCCGGCATTGAACGGATAGCGGCTGGTCAGCCCGGTGGCCGGATCGAACACGTCCAGCCGGTACTCGCCCCACTCCACCGGGAAATCAACGCCGACCGCCGCACTGCCGGCGTCGACGGTGCGGGTGTCCTTGTTCTCGAAGCGGCGGGTGAAGTCGTAATCCCAGCGGTTGTCGTTGAAGGTCCAGTGGTAATCGCGCAGCTCGCGCACCAGCGTGACCTTCAGGCCCTTGGCCGGCTGCGGCTTGCCCGCCGCGTCCACGCGCATCAGTTCGAAGCGCGCATTACTGTTGGCATCGGCGCCGTCCTTGGGATCGAACAGCGGGCGCACACCCACCAGCGCAGCGGCCGGCCACATCACCCGCTTCAAGGTGCGGGTCACGGTGCGGCCACCGGTTTCATACACGCTGCCGGAGAGCACCACGGCGATCGGTGCGGTCGGCTTGACCTCGGCCGGCAGCTCCACGTCCTGGCGCAGCTTGCCGTCGGCCGGGAACTGGGTATCGATGACGTCGCGCGCCTCGCTCGGCAGCGCGGTGGTCGGATCACCGAAGAAGTAGCCCGGCAGCGACTCGACCGGCGACTGCTCGGCCGCCACGGCCAGGCGTGCGGTGAAGCGGTTGCCGTCGGCCGGGGCCCCGTACAGATACGCCGCATCGGCCTGCAGCTTGAGCGGCTCACCCGGCTTGAGCGTCTTCTGCGCGCTGTCCAGGTCCAGCTTCATGCGCTCGGGCAGGAACTCTTCGATGCGCAGGGTCATGCCCTGGATCGCTTCCTTGCTGGCCGGGTTGGTGCGGAACTCCACCTGCCAGCGCCCGGTCGGCGCCTCGGCCGGGATCAGCTGCTCGAAGCTGAAGTAGCCCTGCTCGCCGGGGGTCAGGCGAGTCTCGCGGAAGGTCTTGCCGTCCGGCTGCTTCAGGCGCAGGAAGACCGGCTGTGGCTTCACCGGCTTGCCGTCGTTGTCACGCAGCAGGGCGGAAATGCGCACGGTCTCGCCCGGGCGGTACAGATCGCGGCCCGACCAGGTGAACACGTCGAACCAGGCGTTGTCGCGCCCGGCCACGGCAAACTCGCTCAGGTCCAGCGCGGGCTGATTGAAGGGCAGCATCGAGGTATCGCCGCCACTGCTGGCGATCAGCACATGGCTGGCATCGAGCGTGTAGTTGAGCAGCGCGTTGCCATTGCCGTCGGTCGCGCCTTTGAGCACCACCTCGCCCTTGCCATCGAGGATACGCAGCTCGATCTTCTTCAACGACGCCCCGCTCTGCAGCGAGGCGGTGTGCACGAACAGCTTGTCTTTGTAGGCACGCGTATGCAGGCCGATGTCGCTGACGGTGAAGAAGGCGGTGTCATACTCGCCTTCGAACGAGCCACTGCGCTTCATCACCGCAAAGTACAGGCCGGGCTGCTGCAGCTCCTTGATGTCCTGGGTCGGCAGGTAGGTGAGGACGCGCTCGTTCTGCTTGCCGCCGATCACGAAGCGGTTGACGTAGACCGGCTCGGCCAGCTGCGACAGCGGCGTCTTGTCGCCGTAGTCGCTGTCCAGCTCCCAGCTGCCGCGGCGGCCGCCGCGCTGGTACTGGCTGAAGAAGTTCGGCAGTTCCTTCTCGCGTACGCGCAGGAATTCCACGTCCACTTCCGGCACGTTGACCGAGACCACCGGCAGGCCGCGGCTGTCCTTGGCCGGCAGCACGCTGCCCTGCGAGGCGAACCCGGCCACCGGCTTGAGCTCGCCGGTGAAGACCTTCTGGCGCAGCTCCTTGCCGATCCGGCTGCCATCGGCGGCGAGCAGGTCGGGCGAGACGATCAGCGAATATTCCTTGGCCGCCTCCACGAACGGATAGCGCAGGGTCTTGCCATCCTCGGACAGCGACCAGCTGCTGTCCTCGGTGCCGACCTTCTCGGCGAAGCGGACCAGCGCGTCGAAATCCTGGGTGCCGACCAGCGGGCGCGAGAACTCCAGCGCCAGCGACAGGCCGTCGCTCTTCTGATCGGGATAGGCCCGGACCAGGGTGAACTCGGTGACCGCCTCGGCCTTGGCCGTGATCGGCGCGCCGGACGGTGCGGGCAGCTGCCCGCTGTCGTTGCGCTTGCAACCGCCGACGCCGATGGCCAGGCCGGCGACCAGCGCCAGGCCCGCGATTCCCTTCCAGCTCCACTGCCCGAACCGACTGCGGCTAGCCATGACGTCACTCCTTGAACAAGGCGGCCAGTATACGGGCCGTCCCCGCTCGTTCGCGGGCGACCGCGGACGATGGGGCGTCATGGGTGGCCGGCAGGGCCACCGCCAAGGGCAGCCGGCCAACGGTCGGCCCTACCCGGCGACGTAGAGGTCCACGTACTCGTGCACCGGCATCGCCTCCAGCGCCACGGGGTCCAACGAGACGTCCAGGATCCGACGCTGCTGCACGGTCGGGAACACCCCGGCCAGGTGCCGGCGGAACTTGTCCTCCAGCCGCGGGATGCCCTCGACCCGGCGCCGGGCGTGGCCCAGCGGGTACTCGACCACGGCCTCCATCGTGCTGCCATCGGCGAAGGTCACATGCAGCGCATTGGCGATGCTGCGCTTGTCCGGGTCCAGGTAGTCGGCCGTGAACTGCGGGTCTTCGACGCAGGTGATCTTCGCCCGCAGCGGATCGATGCGCGGGTCGGCGGCGACGTCGTCTTCGTAGTCCTCGGCGACCAGCCGGCCAAAGATCAGCCCGATCGCCACCATGTACTGCACGCAGTGATCGCGGTCGGCCGGGTTATGCAGCGGGCCGGGTTTGTCGATGATGCGCAGGCAGGCCTGCTGGGTGCGCAGGGTGATCTGCGCGATGTCTTCGCTGCGTTTGCCGCTGGCACGCATCTGCGCATGCACCTGCATCGCCGCTTCCACCGCCGTCTGGCCATGGAACTCGGCCGGATAGCTGATCTTGAACAGCACGTTCTCCATCACGTAGCTGCCGTAAGGCCGCTGGAAGCGGAACGGCTGCCCGCCGAAGGAGACATCGTAGAAGCCCCAGGTCGGCGCGGTCAGCGCACTGGGATAGCCCATCTCCCCGGCCGCGGCCATCAGCGACAGGCGCACCGCACGGCTGGTGGCATCACCGGCTGCCCAGCTCTTGCGCGAGCCGGTGTTGGGCGCGTGCCGATAAGTACGCAGCGACTGCCCATCCACCCAGGCCAGCGACAGCGCATTGAGCATGCGCTCGCGATCCAGGCCGAGCATGTGCGACACCACCGCCGTGGAGGCGACCTTGACCAGCACCACATGATCCAGCCCGACCCGGTTGAACGCATTCTCCAACGCCAGGCAGCCCTGGATTTCATGCGCCTTGATCATCGCCTCCAGCACATCGCGCATGGTCAGTGGCGCCCTGCGCAGCGCCTCGGCATTGCGGCTGAGCCAATCGGCGGTGGCGAGGATGCCGCCGAGGTTGTCCGAAGGGTGCCCCCACTCCGCGGCCAGCCAGGTGTCGTTGAAATCCAGCCAGCGGATCATCGCGCCGATGTTGAAGGCGCCCTGCACCGGATCCAGCTCGAAGCGGGTCCCGGGGACGCGCGCGCCGTTGATCACCCGCATGCCCGGCACCACCGGCCCGAGCAGCTTGCTGCAGGCCGGGAACGAAAGCGCCGCGAGTCCGCAGCCCAACGTATCGATCAGGCAGTGCCGCGCGGTGGTGTATGCCAGCGGCGACCTGACCGGATAGTCGCGGACGTAATCGACGATGTCGGTCAGGACCGTGTCCCACGCGGGGCGCTGGTTGCTGTGACTGTCATGACCGGACATCGCGATTCTCCTGTTGGAACTACAAGGTAGTGGCAGGCACCCGTACTGCACCGTCCATCAACACGCGGGCGCTGCGGCTCATGATGGCCTTGGTCACCGTCCATTGGCCGCAAACGAGCGCCGCCTGCGCGCCCACGCGAAGCGTGCCGGAGGGATGACCGAAATTCACCGATTCACGCTCACCACCACCGGCCGCCAGGTTCACCAGCGTGCCCGGGATGGCGGCCGCCGTCCCGATGGCGACCGCGGCGGTGCCCATCATCGCGTGGTGCAGCTTGCCCATGGACAGCGCGCGCGCATGCAGGTCCATCTCACCGGCGGCGATCTGCTTGCCGCTGGAGGACACGTAATCCTGCGCCGGGGCGACGAAGGCCACCTTCGGCGTGTGCTGACGGGTCGCGGCCTGTTCGACGGTCTCGATCAGGCCCATGCGCACCGCGCCGTGCGCGCGGATCGCTTCGAAACGCGCCAGGGCCGCCTTGTCCTCATTGATCGCCGGCTGCAGTTCGGTACCGGTGTAGCCCAGGTCGGCCGCATTGAGGAAGATGGTCGGAATGCCGGCGGTGATCATCGTGACCTGGAAGCTGCCTACGCCCGGCACGTCGAGCGTGTCGACCAGATTGCCGGTCG
The DNA here is from genome assembly GCA_002363385.1 of Stenotrophomonas maltophilia. GTDB lineage: Bacteria > Pseudomonadota > Gammaproteobacteria > Xanthomonadales > Xanthomonadaceae > Stenotrophomonas > Stenotrophomonas maltophilia_AN. The sequence continues at coordinate 995,528 of DEVL01000003.1, read as the reverse complement.
GGAACATCGCCCCGCCCTCGCCCTCATCGGACGGATCCAGGAACTCCAGCTGGATCTCGGCGGCCGGAAAGGTCACGCCATCCAGTTCGAAATCACCGTCTTCCTGCACCTGGCCGTCCACGATCGGCACATGCGCCAGGATGGTCTTGCCGATGTTGGCCTGCCAGATGCGCACGGTGCAGGTACCGTTGTGCGGGATGCGCGCCGGGTCGATGAAGCCGTTGCTGACCGCGAACGGGCCCACCGCCGTGCTGAGGTTGCCGCAGTTGCCGCTCCAGTCCACGAAGGCGGTCTCGATCGCGACCTGCCCGTACAGGTAGTCCACGTCGTGCTCCGGCACCGACGGTGCGGAAATGATCACGCACTTGCTGGTGCTGGAGGTCGCGCCACCCATGCCATCGGTGTGCTTGGCATACGGATCAGGCGAGCCGATCACGCGCATCAGCAGCGCATCGCGCGCCGGGCCGGGCACCTGCGCGGCAGCGGGCAGGTCGGTCAGCTTGAAGAACACGCCCTTGCTGGTGCCACCGCGCAGATAGGTGGCGGGAATGCGGAGCTGGGGGAGAAACGCCATATCGAAGTCCTGAGAGAACGACGGCCCATTGCCGGGCCGTCGTGATGCGGGTGGGATCAGGCGACCTGCGCCGATTCCAGGAAGTCCTGCGCGAACCGCTGCAGCACGCCGCCGGCCTCGTAGATCGAGACCTCTTCGGCGGTATCCAGCCGGCAGGTGACCGGCACCCGCAGCTGTTCACCGTTGCGGCGGTGGATGACCAGGGTGAGTTCGGCACGCGGCACGCGATCGCCGAGCACGTCGAAGGTTTCGGTGCCATCGATGCCCAGGGTCTTGCGGTTGACGCCTTCCTTGAACTCCAGCGGCAGCACGCCCATGCCGATCAGGTTGGTGCGGTGGATGCGCTCGAAACCTTCGGCGGCGATGGCTTCCACGCCGGCCAGGCGCACGCCCTTGGCGGCCCAGTCACGCGAGCTTCCCTGGCCGTAGTCGGCACCGGCGATGATGATCAGCGGCTGCTTGCGGCCCATGTAGGTTTCGATCGCTTCCCACATGCGGGTGACCTGGCCTTCCGGCTCCACGCGCGTCAGCGAACCCTGCGTGACCTGACCATCGACCACCGCCATTTCATTGATCAGCTTTGGGTTGGCGAAGGTGGCACGCTGCGCGGTGAGGTGATCGCCGCGGTGGGTCGCGTAGGAATTGAAGTCTTCCTCGGGCAGGCCCATCTTCGCCAGGTACTCGCCGGCCGCGCTGCTGGCCATGATCGCGTTGGACGGCGACAGGTGATCGGTGGTGATGTTGTCGCCGAGCACGGCCAGCGGGCGCATGCCGGTCAGGCTGCGGGTGCCGGCCAGCGCGCCTTCCCAGTACGGCGGGCGGCGGATGTAGGTGCTCTGCGGGCGCCAGTCGTACAGCGGGCTGATCGGTGCGCCGTGTTCCACCTTGAAGGTGAACATCGGGTCGTAGACCTTGCGGAACTGTTCCGGCTTGACGCAGGCCTTGACCACCGCATCGATCTCGGCATCGCTTGGCCAGAGGTCCTTGAGGGTGATCGGGTTGCCGTCGGCATCATGACCGAGCGCATCCTTCTCGATATCGAAGCGCATCGTGCCGGCGATCGCGTACGCGACCACGAGCGGCGGCGAGGCCAGGAAGGCCTGCTTGGCGTAGGGATGGATGCGGCCGTCGAAGTTGCGGTTGCCCGAGAGCACGGCGGTGGCGTACAGATCTCGATCAATCACTTCCTGCTGGATTTTCGGGTCCAGCGCGCCGCTCATGCCGTTGCAGGTGGTGCAGGCAAAGGCGACGATGCCAAAGCCCATCTGCTCCAGCTCGGTCAGCAGGCCGGCTTCTTCCAGATACAGCTGCACGGCCTTGGAACCGGGCGCCAGCGAGCTCTTCACCCACGGCTTGCGGGTCAGCCCGGCGCGGTTGGCATTGCGCGCCAGCAACGCCGCGGAAATCACGTTGCGCGGGTTGCTGGTGTTGGTGCAGCTGGTGATCGCGGCGATGATCACCGCGCCATCGGGCATCAGGCCATCGGCCTGTTCCTGCTTGCCCGAGGCCAGCTTGCCTTCATCGGCGATGCCGCGCGCAGCCAGGTCGGTGGTCGCCACGCGCTTGTGCGGGTTGGACGGGCCGGCCATGTTGCGCACCACGGTGGAGAGGTCGAACTGCAGCACACGCTCGTACTGCGCGGTGACCAGATCGTCGGCCCACAGGCCGGTGGCCTTGGCGTAGGTTTCCACCAGTGCGACCTGGGCATCCTCGCGGCCGGTCAGGCGCAGGTAGTCCAGGGTCTGCTGGTCGATGTAGAACATCGCCGCGGTGGCACCGAACTCCGGCGTCATGTTGGAAATGGTGGCGCGGTCACCGATGGTCAGCGCATTGGCGCCTTCACCGTAGAACTCGATCCACGCGCCGACCACACGCTCCTTGCGCAGGAACTCGGTCAGCGCCAGCACCACGTCGGTGCAGGTGATGGCCGGCTGCGGGCGGCCGGTCAGCTCCACGCCGATGATGTCGGGCAGGCGCATCCAGGAGGCGCGACCGAGCATTACGCTCTCCGCTTCCAGGCCACCCACGCCGATCGCGATCACGCCCAGCGCGTCCACGTGCGGGGTGTGACTGTCGGTGCCCACACAGGTATCCGGGAAGGCCACGCCATCGCGCACCTGCACGACCGGCGACATCTTCTCCAGGTTGATCTGGTGCATGATCCCGTTGCCCGGCGGAATCACGTCGACGTTCTTGAAGGCCTTCTTCGTCCAGTTGATGAAGTGGAAGCGGTCTTCATTGCGGCGGTCCTCGACGGCGCGGTTCTTCTCGAACGCAGCCTTGTCGAAGCCGGGGAATTCCACCGCCAGCGAGTGATCCACGATCAGCTGGGTCGGCACCACTGGATTGATCTGCGCCGGGTCACCGCCGGCATCGGCGATGGCGTCGCGCAGGCCAGCCAGATCGACCAGGGCGGTCTGGCCGAGAATGTCATGGCACACCACGCGGGCCGGGAACCACGGGAAATCCAGGTCCTGGCGGCGCTCGATCAACTGGCGCAGCGAGGCCTCCAGCGTGGCCGGATCGCAGCGGCGCACCAGATTTTCGGCCAGCACGCGCGAGGTATACGGCAGCGTGGCATAGGCACCGGGCTGCAGCGCGTCGACGGCGGCACGGGTATCGAAATAGTCCAGCGCGGTGCCGGGGAGGTTCTTGCGGTACTGAGTATTCATGGCTGGCGATAGCTGCTTGTTGGCGGGCCGGGGCGTCGTGACACCGGCGAAGAAGGAGTAGCGACGCCGCAACGGAGCAGACCGGCATCGCGCCGACCTGCTCCGCAAAGCACCCGCGACCGGGTGCGGTACGTCTGTCTTACTTGCGCTGGTCGATCGGCACGAAGGCCTGGTCTTCCGGGCCGGTGTAGTTCGCACTCGGGCGGATGATCTTGCCATCGATACGCTGCTCGATGATGTGCGCGCTCCAGCCGGAGGTGCGCGCGATCACGAACAACGGGGTGAACATCGCGGTCGGCACGCCCATCATGTGGTAGCTGACCGCGCTGAACCAATCCAGGTTCGGGAACATCTTCTTGATGTCCCACATCACCGATTCCAGACGCTCGGCGATGTCGTACATCTTGACGTTCTGCTGCTCGGCGGACAGGTCGCGTGCGACCTCCTTGATGATGTTGTTGCGCGGATCGCTGACGGTGTACACCGGGTGGCCGAAACCGATGACGACTTCCTTGCGCTCCACGCGGGCCTTGATGTCGGCCTCGGCATCATCCGGACTGTCGTAGCGCTTCTGCACTTCGAAGGCCACTTCATTGGCGCCGCCGTGCTTGGGACCGCGCAGGGCACCGATACCGCCGGTGATCGCGCTGTACATGTCGCTGCCGGTGCCGGCGATGACGCGGCAGGCGAACGTCGAGGCGTTGAACTCGTGCTCGGCATACAGGATCAGCGAGGTGTGCATCGCCTTGACCCACGAATCCTGCGGCTTCTCACCGTGCAGCAGGTGCAGGAAGTGACCACCGATGGAGTCGTCATCGGTTTCCACGTCGATCGCACGGCCGTTGTGGCTCCAGTGATACCAGTAAAGCAGCATCGAACCCAGGCAGGCCATCAACTTGTCGGCGATGTCGCGCGCGCCCGGATGGTTGTGGTCGTCCTTCTCCGGCGACACGCAGCCGAGCACGGACACGCCGGTGCGCATCACGTCCATCGGGTGCGCCGACGGCGGCAGCTCTTCCAGCGCGGCCTTGACCGCGGCCGGGATGCCACGCAGCGACTTCAGCTTGGTCTTGTAGGCCACCAATTCAGCGCGGGTCGGCAGCTTGCCGTGGACCAGCAGATGCGCGATTTCCTCGAACTCGCTGGTGTTGGCCAGATCGGCGATGTCATACCCGCGGTAATGCAGGTCGTTGCCGCTGCGGCCGACGGTGCACAGCGCGGTGTTGCCGGCAGCGGTGCCCGACAGGGCGACGGATTTCTTCGGCTTGAAGCCGGGGGCGGTAGTGGTGTCGCTCATGATCCCTCCAGAAAACAGTGTGCGGTCTTACTTCTTGGCGGCGAACAACGCATCGAGCTGCTGCTCGAAGGCGTGGTAACCGATACGGTCGTAGAGTTCCTCGCGGGTCTGCATCGCCTCCACCACATTACGCTGGTGGCCCTCGCGGCGGATGGTCTCATACACGTTCTCTGCGGCCTTGTTGGCAGCGCGGAACGCGGACAGCGGGAACAGCTGGATGGCGACGCCGGCCGAGGCCAGCTCATCGCGGCTGAACAGCGGCGTGGCGCCGAACTCGGTGATGTTGGCCAGCACCGGTACCTTCACCGCATCGACAAAGCGGCGGTAGGTCTCCAGATCGTAGGCGGCCTCGGCGAAGATGCCATCGGCACCGGCCTCGACGCAGGCGATGGCCCGTTCGATCGCGGCATCCACGCCATCGACCTGGATGGCATCGGTGCGCGCGATCAGGAAGAAATCCGGATCGGTCTTGGCATCGGCGGCGGCCTTGACCCGGTCCACCATCTCACCCTGCGACACGATCTCCTTGCCCGGGCGGTGACCGCAGCGCTTGGCGCCGACCTGGTCTTCGATATGGCAGGCGGCCGCACCGGCCTTGATCAGCGATTTGACCGTACGCGCGATGTTGAATGCGCTGGGGCCAAAACCGGTGTCGATGTCCACCATCAGCGGCAGGTCGCACACATCGGTGATGCGGCGCACATCGATCAGCACGTCTTCCAGGGTGTTGATGCCCAGATCCGGCAGGCCCAGCGAGCCGGCCGCGACGCCGCCGCCGGAGAGGTAGATCGCCCGGTAGCCGGCGCGCTTGGCCAGCAGCGCGTGGTTGGCGTTGATCGCGCCGATCACCTGCAACGGCGATTCGGCGGCCAGTGCGGCGCGGAAACGGGCGCCAGCGGAGGAAACAGGGGTGCTCATGCGGCATTCCATCGTGGTTGACGGGTGGATAGGCGCAAGGGCCGTGCCAGCTCGCAAGTGTCTGATTTCATTGAGGCAGCGCGATGACCATAACGTTTCATCTTGAAACATTGAAACATCTGTAACATGGCTGGAACTGAAACACCGAAACATGCCCATGTCGATCAGCCTGCCCCGCCACCGTTCCCGCCTCGCCGATCCGGATGGCGGCCAGCTGCCCGTGATCTGGACGGTCAGCGTGTCCCGCCTGACCGGGCTGCTGGGCGATGTGATCCCGGAATTCGACCGCCGCGCCCGCATCGTGCCGATCAACCTCGGCTTCGAGGAGGCGGTGGATGTGATCGGTCAGCGCCTGCGCCGCGAACACTGTGATGTGGTGATCGCCGGCGGCTCGAATGCGGCCTACCTGCGTAGCCGGCTGGAGGTGCCACTGGTGCCGATCCAGGCCAACGGCTTCGACCTGATGGAAGCGCTGGCGCGCGCGCGCCGGATCGCCCCGCGGATCGGCCTGGTCACCCACGCCACCGATGTGCCGACCTTCGGCAGTTTCCAGAACAGCTTCGGGCTGGATATCGAGCACCGCCGCTTCGTCACCCGTGAGGATGCGCGCGATTGCATCGCCGACCTGCGCGCCAACGGTATCGAGGTGATCGTCGGCACCGGCATGGCGATCGACTATGCCGAGCAGGTGGGCCTGCCCGGTGTGCTGCTGTACTCGGCCGACTCGGTACGGCAAGCCTTCGAACATGCCTTGGAGCTGACCCAGACCCTGGCCCGCTCCGGTGCGCCGTCACTGCGGCGTCGGGCACCGGCCAAGCGCCGCGATACGGACCACGCTCTGCTTGGCGACAGCGCGCCGATGCAGCAGGTGCGCGAGCACATCGCGCTGTATGCGCCCTACGACAGCACCGTGCTGATCACCGGCGCCACCGGCACCGGCAAGGAACTGGTGGCGCGGCAGCTGCATGCCGCCAGTGGCCGCCGGGGGCGTTTCGTCGCGCTGAACTGCGGCGCGATCAGCGAGTCACTGCTGGAAGCCGAGCTGTTCGGTTACAACGAAGGTGCGTTCACCGGCGCGCGTCGTGGCGGTCGTGTCGGCCTGGTGGAAGCCGCCGAGGGCGGCACCTTGTTCCTGGATGAAATCGGCGAACTGCCGCTGCCGCTGCAGACCCGTCTGCTGCGGGTGCTGGAAGAGCGCGAAGTGCTGCGCGTCGGCGCCACCGAGCCGACGCCGGTGGATGTGCGCGTGGTCGCGGCCACGCTGCAGACCCTGGAATCGCTGGTGGACGCCCAGCGCTTCCGCCGCGATCTTTACTACCGCCTGGCCGCACTGCGCATCGCGCTGCCGACGCTGCATGAGCGCCGCGAGGATGTGCCCCTGCTGGTGAACCACTTCTTCCGGCAGCTGGCCGCGATGGACGCACCGCTGTCTTCCGAGGCGTTGGCGCGGCTGCGTGAGTACCCGTGGCCGGGCAATGTGCGCGAGCTGCGCAACATGGTCGATCGCCTGCGCATCCACTGGCAGCAGCAGCCGGGTGAGCTGTCATTACCGCAGATGCTGCAGTGGTTGCCGGAGCTGCATGCGGTGCAGCGCCCGCTGATGGCGCCAGGCGCCGCCGCCCCGGCTGCGCTCACCGCTGCCTCGACGGTGCGGCCGGATGCCGCCGCACTCCAGCAGCTGCTGGCCGACTGCGGCGGCAACCGCGAACAGGCCTGTGCGCAGCTGGGCGTATCGCGCACCACGCTGTGGCGCTGGCTGCGCGACACAACGCCGAGCTAGATCAGGGGAACAGCATCCGCTTGCTCCACTGCCCGTCCACACCGATCTCATAGCACCAGCGCTCGTGCAGGCGGAACTGCGCGCCGTACCAGAACTCGATCCGCTGCGGCACGACGCGCAGGCCGCTCCAGCCGTCCGGGCGCGGTACATCGCGGCCGTCGAAGCTCGCCTCGGTGGTCGCCACGCGCGCATCGAATTCCTCGCGCGAGGTCAGCGTCTTGGACTGCAGCGACGCCCACGCGCCGATCTGGCTCATGCGCGGGCGCGAGGCGAAGTACGCATCGGCCTCGGCGTCGCTGACCTGCTCCACGCGGCCTTCGATACGCACCTGGATGCCGGCTTCGCGCAGGCTGCGCCACAGGAACAGCAGCGCGGCCTGCGGATTGAGCTGCAGCTCGCGGCCCTTGTGGCTGTCCAGGTGGGTATAGAACACGAAGCCACGCGCATCGAATGCCTTGAGCAGCACGGTGCGCGCCGAGGGCTGGCGGTTCTGATCGGCCGTGGCCACCGTCATCGCATTGGGTTCGACTTCGCGGCTCGCCTTGGCTTCTTCGAACAGCCCGGCAAAGGTGGATAACGCTTCGGCATACAGATCGGTCATGGCGGTTTTCTTGTCACGCGGTTTGGGTTTATTGTCGCTGCATGCCTGCACCTGCGTACATGCCCCCGATCAAAGGTTTTCCGGATGCACTGGTTGCGCAGGCGCTGGACGACGCAATGAACTGCGGTGCGGCCCTCCCAGTATTGGCGATCAGCGGCCTACAGGGGAGCGGCAAATCGACGCTGGCCGCCCAGGTGGTCGCGTTGGCGGAAACGCGCGGCCTGCGTGCGGCCATGCTCTCCATCGACGATGTCTACTTCACCCGCGCCCAGCGCCAGCGTCTGGCCCGGCAGGTCCACCCACTACTGCTCACCCGCGGCCCGCCGGGCACCCATGACCTGGCGTTGGCCCATGCCACCTTGGACGCCGTTGCGGCCAGCGGCCAGGCCGCCCTGCCCCGCTTCGACAAACTCGCCGACGAGCGCCTGCCCGAAAAGGACTGGCCGCGCATCGAAGGGCCACTCGACCTGCTGGTGTTCGAAGGCTGGTTCCTCGGAACCCCGGCGCAGGACGAAACCGATCTGGACTCACCGCTCAACGCGCTGGAGCGCGAGGCCGATGCGGACGGCCGCTGGCGCCACTGGTGCAACCACGCCCTTGCCACCGACTACCCCGCGCTGTGGCAGCGCTGCGACCGGCTCTGGTTCCTGCAGCCGCCCGATTTTTCGGTGATCCCGCGTTGGCGCTGGCAGCAGGAGCAGAACCTGCAGGCAGCCCAGCCTGACCGCAGCAGTATGAGTCGCTCCCAGTTGGAGCGTTTTGTGCAGTACTACGAGCGGGTCAGCCGCCAGGCGCTGCGTACCCTGCCCGCGCTGGCAGACACGGTCATCGCACTGGACGAGCAGCGCCGGATCATCGCAACCCGCTGATCGCAGGCGTTCGACCGGCCGCTAGCCCCCTGGGGCTCAACTGACCAGGAAGGTCACCCGCAGGTTCACCCGCCACTCGGTGATATTGCCCTCGCCATCGGTCACCACCTTGGTTTCATTGATCCAGGCACCCTGGATGCCTTTGACCGTCTCGGACACCTTCTTCAGGCCACTGCGTACGGCGTCTTCCACGCTGGTGGTGGAGGACGCGTTGATCTCGATGATTTTGGCGACGGACATGGGCCGCTCCGATGGCGCGCGGGACAGTCCGCGCCGACCCACCATGGGGGCAGACGCGTAAAGGCGATGGCACGGAGATGTTAGGATCGAGGGTAATGAATCCCGCTCCAAACCTCATCCTGATTGGCCCGATGGGCGCCGGCAAAACCTGCATCGGGCGCCGGCTGGCCGAGCGCTTCACGCTGGACTTCGTGGATGCCGACCAGGCCATCGTGGACAGCACCGGGGCCAGCATTCCGGCGATCTTCGAACACTCCGGCGAAGCCGGCTTCCGCCAGCATGAGCGTCAGGTCCTGCACGCCCTGCTGGATGGCCACGGTCAACTGATTTCCACCGGCGGTGGCGCGGTGCTGGATCCGGACAACCGCGCGGCGATCGCCCGCCGCGGTTTCGTGGTGTACCTGCGGGTCAGTGTGCCGGCCCAGCTGGAGCGGCTGGCCCGTGACCGCGGCCGCCCGCTGCTGCAGCGACCGGATCGCGAACAAGTACTGCACGAGATGGCCGCCGCCCGTGACCCGCTGTACCAGAGCCTGGCCGACCTCACCCTGGATACCGATCTCTACACGCCCGCCGAGGCCACCGCGCAGTTGGTGCTGCGCCTGGCCGCGCAGTGGCAGCGACAGGAAACACCTGAATGATCCCCGCCCCGCGTACCGTTGCCGTCAGCGGCGACACCCCCTACACCATCCACATCGGCCCGGGCCTGCTTGGCCAGGGCGAGCTGCTGGCCCGCCATGTGCGCGGTCGCCATGTGCTGCTGCTCAGCGATTCCTCGGTAGCGCCGCTGTATCTGGCCGGGGTGACATCGGCGCTGCTGGCCGCGCGCCCGGACCTGCTGATCGGTGAGCTGGTGCTGCCGGCCGGCGAAGCCTCCAAGACCCTGGCCCACTTCGGCGATGCGATCACGGCGCTCGCCGCGCTCGGCGCCACCCGCGATGCCTGCGTGATGGCCCTCGGCGGTGGCGTCGCTGGTGATCTGGCCGGCTTCGCGGCGGCCTGCTGGATGCGCGGCGTGGATTGTGTGCAATTGCCGACCTCGCTGCTGGCGATGGTCGATTCCTCGGTCGGCGGCAAGACCGCCGTGGACATTCCCGAAGGCAAGAACCTGGTCGGGGCGTTTCACCCACCGCGCGCCGTCATTGCCGATACCGCCGCGTTGCGTACCCTGCCGCCACGCGAGCTGCGGGCCGGTCTGGCCGAGGTGATCAAGTACGGTGCTATCCGCGACCCGTTGTTCTTCCAGTGGCTGCAGGCCGAACACGCCGCGCTGCTGGCCGGCGATGACACCGCGCTGGCCCAGGCCATCGCCCGCAGCTGCGAGCACAAGGCCGAGATCGTCGCGCGCGATCCGCTGGAAAAAGGCGAGCGCGCCCTGCTCAACCTGGGCCACACCTTCGGCCACGCGATCGAAACCGAACAGGGCTACGGCGCACCGGGCAACGACAACCTCAACCATGGCGAAGCCGTCGCGGTCGGCATGGTCCTGGCCGCGCGCCTGTCGGCCCAGCTGGGCATGAGTGACGACGCCGACACCGGGCAGCTGCGCGAGCTGCTGCTGCGCTACGAACTGCCGGTCGCCATTCCGGCGGGCCTGCAGCCCGAAGCCCTGCTGGCCCGGATGCGGCTGGACAAGAAGAACGTGGCCGGCCGCCTGCGTCTGGTGCTGTGGCGTGGCATCGGCCGTGCCGAAGTGGTCGGCGATGTCGACGAGGCCGACGTGCTGCGCGTACTCGCCGCCGGCTGAGCCTGCGACGTTGCGCCGCACCTGCCCGTCGCCGACGGCCGCCTCCGGCGTTCACGGCTACAATCGGGTGATGCGCGTCTTCCTGCACCAACACCCCCGCGGTGCCGATCCGGCCCGCTATCTCCAACTCACCCTGCAACCGGACCTGTTCGGTGGCTGGGAGCTGCTGCTCGAGTCCGGCCCGATCGGCGGGCGCGGGCAACTGCGCCGCGAGCTGTACCTGGAGGAAGACCTGGCGCTGGCCGCGTTCGAGAAGGCGCGCGACGCGCACCTGCACCGCGGCTACGAAGTGACCTATACCAGCGGTGATCCGCCGACCTGAGCGCCCCCCCACCGCCATCGCCCTACCGCCACGACCCCATTCGGCCTTGCGCCACCAGATCCCAAGGAAGCGTTCCGTGACCAGCCCCTCCCGCCATGATCGCCTGCTGCGCGCCCTGCGCCGCGAACCGGTGGACTGCACCCCCGTCTGGCTGATGCGCCAGGCCGGTCGTTACCTGCCCGAGTACCGCGCCACCCGCGCCAAGGCCGGCAGCTTCCTGGCCATGGCCAAGAACCCGGACATCGCCTGCGAAGTCACCCTGCAGCCGCTGCGCCGCTTCGACCTGGATGCCGCCATCCTGTTCTCGGACATCCTCACCATCCCCGACGCGATGGGCCTGGAGCTGTACTTCGTCGAAGGCGAAGGCCCGAAGTTCCGCCACCCGGTCCGCGACGTGGCCGCCATCGCCAAGCTGGCGGTGCCGGACATGGAAACCGAACTGCGCTACGTGATGGACGCCGTCCGCGTGATCCGCCGCGAACTGGACGGCAGCGTGCCCCTGATCGGCTTCTCCGGCAGCCCGTGGACGCTGGCCTGCTACATGGTCGAAGGCGGCGGCAGCAAGGACTTCGCCCGCATCAAGGCGATGGCCCTGAACGAACCCGCCGCGCTGCACCAACTGCTCTCGGTCGTCACCGACGCGGTGATCGCCTACCTGGCCGCCCAGCGCGCGGCCGGCGCCCAGGTACTGCAGGTCTTCGACACCTGGGGCGGCGTACTCAGCCCGACCATGTATCGCGAATTCTCGCTGCGCTACCTGACCCGCATCGCCCAGGAACTCGAACGCGGTGAAGGTGCCGAGCGCACCCCGCTGATCCTGTTCGGCAAAGGCACCGGCCTGCACCTCGGCGCCCTGGCCGACACCGGCGCCGACGCCCTCGGCGTCGACTGGACCCTGGACCTCGCCGATGCCGTCGCCCGCACCGGTGGCCGCGTCGCCCTGCAGGGCAACCTGGACCCCACCACCCTCTACGGCAACCCCGCCGCCATCGAACGCGCCGCCGGGCTCGTTCTGGACAGCTACGCCCAAGGCAACGGCGGCTCGCGCGAAGGCCACGTCTTCAACCTCGGCCACGGCATGTCGCCGGACATGAATCCCGACCACGTGCAGGTTCTGGTCGACGCCGTACATCGCTTGAGCCAACGCTGATCTCCATCGGCAGGTAGCCGGCCAGCGGCCGGCACTACCCTGGCTTGGCCGACGACGCACGCGTTCTGCATCCAGAACGCGTGCGCTCGTTTCCACCCTTGATACGAATCGGGCATCTCGTCTGCAGCTGATCGGCGCCGATCATTGCCGCGCTGTGCGCGGCCATCCACGCATGGCGTGGATCTACCGATGGAGTTGCCGGCATCACGCTCATTTCCCGGCATCACATTCATTGCCGGCATCACATCCACTCGCGCCATCAAGACGAGCGCGTGATTGCCAGCACTTCCCGTGGCAGCCAGCCCACTGTCATGGGTGCGGCACGGGTGGGTTGGCGGGACCATGAGCGCCATGGATGGCGCGACATGAGCCCCCAGGGACGGGTTTACGGCGTGTCCCGCCAACCCACCCGTGCCGCGCCCTTTCCGCGAAACCGACCGGCCCAATGCTCCGGCTCCGGCTCCGGCTTCGGCTTCGGCTTCGGCTTCGGCTTCGGCTTCGGCTTCGGCTTCGGCTTTGACCACATCCTGATCCCACATCGGCGATCATATCGCCCTCGTTGACGAAGGCCCCGCACCATGACCACCAGCAGCTACGCCTCGATCCGGCCCCTGTTGTGGCTCGTATCGCTGGCCATCTTCATGCAGATGCTGGACTCCACCATCGTCAACACCGCCCTGCCGGCCATGGCCCGCAGCCTCGGCGAAAGCCCCCTGCAGATGCAGTCCGTCGTCTTCAGCTACGCCCTCGCCGTGGCCACCTTCATTCCCGCCTCCGGCTGGATCGCCGACCGCTTCGGCACCCGACGCACCTTCCTCGTCGCCATCATCCTGTTCACCCTCGGCTCGCTCGCCTGCGCCCTCGCCCAGACGCTGCACCAGCTTGTCGGCGCACGCGTCCTGCAGGGCATCGGCGGGGCCATGCTGCTGCCGGTTGGCCGCCTGGCCGTCATGCGCTCGGTCTCGCGCGAAGAATTCCTGCGCGCCATGAGCTTCATCGCCATTCCCGCCCTGATCGGCCCGCTCATCGGCCCCACCCTCGGTGGCTGGCTGGTTGAAGTCGCCTCCTGGCACTGGGTGTTCCTGATCAACCTGCCGATCGGCATCATCGGCTACGTCGCCGCCATGAAAATCATGCCGGATCACTATGCCGAACACCGCACCCGCTTCGACATCGCCGGCTACCTCATGCTCGCCTTCGGCATGGTCGTGCTCTCCCTCGCGCTGGACGGCATCTCCGGCATGGCGACACCGCATGCGCTGGTGATGCTCATGACCGTCGCCGGCCTCGCCGCGCTGGTCGGCTACTGGCTGCACGCGGCCAACTCCACGGCGCCGCTGTTCTCGCTCGCGCTGTTCCATGTGCCCAGTTACCGCATCGGTATCCTCGGCAATCTGTTCTCGCGCATCGGCAGCAGCGCCATGCCGCTGCTGATCCCGCTGCTGCTGCAGGTCGGCATGGGCATGAGCCCGATGAACGCCGGCCTGTTGATGATCCCGGTCGCCGCCGCCGGCATGGTCTCCAAGCGCTATGCGGTCAAACTCGTCGAACGCTTCGGCTACCGCCGCGTGCTGATGGTCAACACCGTGCTGGTCGGCCTGGCGATGGCCAGTTTCATCTTCATGACGCCCGGCCAGCCCGTGTGGGTCCGCGTCATCCAGCTGGCCTTGTTCGGCGCCGTCAACTCGCTGCAGTTCACCGTCATGAACACCGTCACCCTGCGCGATCTGGATCGCGACTTCGCCAGCGCCGGCAACAGCCTGCTGTCGATGGTGATGATGCTCGCCACCGGGTTTGGTGCCGCGGCGGCGGGCAGCCTGCTCGCCGCGTTCAACCACCTCGACGTCGCGCACGGGGCCACGGCCGCATTGCACGCCACGTTCGTCTGCGTGGGTGCGATCACCCTGACCTCCACGCTGATCTTCTGGCAGCTGCCCGATACCCGCCCCTCCCCGCGCGACGTTGAAGAGGTCGCCGAATGACGGCGGCTACGTAACTGCACGCACGCACGCACGGTCAGCGGACCAATGCACCGCCGCTACCGGGTAGCGTGCAACACGCGCGCGATCGCCTCCACCAGCAGATCGCCGGTCACCGGCTTGCGCAGGAACCCGTTGAAACCTGCTGCGCGCGCCTGCTCCTCGATCGCCGGGTCCGTGCGCGCCGTCACCGCGATCAACGGCATCTCGAAGCCCTGGCTGCGCAGGTGTTCGGCCAGCGCGATGCCGCCCAGTCCCGGCAGATCCAGATCCATCAGCACCACGTCGAACAGCGCCTCGCTGACCTCGCGCAGTGCCGACAGGGCATGCTCGGCGTGCACCACCTCATGGCCGCGCGCCGACAGCAGTCCGCGCACCACCTCGGCCACGGTCAGATCGTCCTCCACCAGCAGGATCCGCAAGGGCGTCAGCACCCACCGCTCGCCCTCGGCACCGACCACCTCGGCCGCCATACCCGACTGCAGGGCCAGCGGCAGCGTCACCGTGAAGCGCGTGCCGACGCCGAGCTGGCTGCGCACGCCGATCTGCCCCTGCATCGCCAGCGTCAGTTCGCGGCAGATCGCCAGGCCCAGCCCGCTGCCGCCGTACTGCGCGGCAGTACGTGCGCCATCGGCCTGCTCGAAACGCCGGAACAGCCGTTCCTGCTGATCACTGCTGATGCCCGGTCCGGTGTCTGCCACCTCGATATGCAGGCCCCGTTCGGCGGTGATCCCGCGCACGATCAGGCGTACTTCGCCATGGCTGGTGAACTTCACCGCGTTGCCCAGCAGATTGAGCAGGATCTGGCGCACGCGCAGTTCGTCGCCCACCGTACTGGTGCCCACCGGCAACGCGTTGTCGACCACGAAATGCAGCCCCTTCTGCTCGGCCAGTGCCGCCATCAAGGTGCACACATCATCCACCAGGCGCTGCAGGTGGAACGGCTGCGCCTGCAGCTCCAGCCGGCCGGATTCGATCCGCGCCAGGTCCAGCGCATCGTTGACCAGATGCAGCAGATGTTCGCCGGCGTGCCGGATCGATTCGGTGTAACTGCGCTGCTGTGGATTCAACGGCGAGGACAGCAGCAGCTCACTCATGCCCAGCACGCCGGTCATCGGCGTGCGTACCTCGTGCCCCAGGTTGGCCAGGAAGCGGGTCTTGGCCATCGAGGCCTGCTCGGCCAGCTCCTGCTTCTGCAGGGCCAGCTGGTACGCATGCCGGCGCTGCAACCGGCGCCGGTACAGCCACGCGAACAGACTCAGCAACAGCAACACCGCCGAGGTCAGCAGCAGCAATCCCGTCAGGCTGCGCCACCACGGGGGCTGCACGCGGAACTCAAGCACCTGCACGCGCGACCAGATGTGATCGGCCGAGCGCGCCTGCACCTCCAATCGATAACGACCAGGCGGCAGGCGCGAGAACAGACGCTCGCCTGCCGGCCCCACTTCCACCCAGTCAGGATCGTAGCCAGCCAGCCGGTAGCGGTAATTGTTCGAGGTGGAATCGGCGAAGGACAGCAACCGCGCCACGATGCGTAGATCGCGATCACCATCGGCGATGTCCAGCGGTGTTACGTGGGTCAGGTCGAGCACCTTCTCACCGCGACGCACTTCCACCCGTTCGATCACGAGCGGGGCGCGACGCGTAGCCGGCTTGACCTGTTCCGGATCGAACACCACCACGCCGGCCGGGGTGCCGCCGACGATGCGCCCGCTCGGCGTCAGCGTCAGCGTGCGGCGACGGAACTCCTGGCTGGGCAGGCCGTCATGCACGCCGTACGGGCGCACGCTGCCGGTGACCGGATCGACGCGGATCAGCCCCCGTGCATTCGCCGCCCAGACCACGCCCTGGTGGTCCACGACCAGCCCGGTCGCGGTCACCTCGGGATACCCGGCACTGCTGCCGATCACCGATTGCAGCGTGAGTCGCCCGCTGTCCCAGCGATACTGCGAGAGTTTGCCTTCTTCTGACAGCCACACGCTGTCATCGGCCGCGAAGGCCAGCGCATGCACGCCACCGGCCGGCCCTCCGGGCACGGGCTCAAAACGGGAGCGCGCCGGCACCCAGTGCAGCAGCCCCTGCCCGGTCCCCACCCAGAGCCGGTCCTGCGGACCGCACTGGATGTCCTGCGCGATCTGGGTAGCCGCCAGCCCGGCATGCCCCAGCGTCACCCGGTGCAGCACGCGCCCATCCAGATCGCGCTGCTGCAGCCCGCTCGTCGACGACGTCCACAGCCGCTGGCCATCGCACAGCGCCATCGATTCGATCGCGCCCTCCATCGTTGCATCGACCACCGCGTCCCGATCCCAGCGCTGCATCCGATCCTGCTTCGGGTCGTACCGCAGCAGCGCGTCCCAGGAGCCGATCCAGACCTGCCCACGGGGATCTTCCAGCACCGACTGCAGCCACTGCGTGCCATCCACCCAGGTGCGATGCTGCTGGATCTCGCCGCTCACCGGATCGAACTTGTCCAACGCACCGTGGGTACCGACCGTCCACACGCCGCCATCGGCTGCCGCGCCCATGCCGAGCACATAGGCATTGCGCAATGAGGCCGGATCGTCCTCCAGCCGCGACAGTACCGAGAATTGCCACCAGCGCGGCAACAGATGCCACAGCCCACCATTCGTGCTGGCCAGCCAGATGCCGCCTTCGCGGTCTTCGTAGGCACCGGTCCAGTTGGGCCGCACTTGCCCACGCGCCACCGCGCTGTACAGCGGTACCTGCTGGTACTGGTTGTTCATGGCCCGGCCCAGCCCGGAGCGGGTGTCGAGCCAGTAACCGCCCTGCTCATCGCGCAGCATCATGCCCAGGATCTGGTCGCCCTCGGTGACCTTCCACGGCGCTGGTTCGAAACGGCCGTCCGGCCGCCGCACCGTGACCCCGGCATTGCTGCTGATCCACAGGCTGCCATCCGGCTCGGCGGTGAGGCCGTTGATCACCCGGGGTGCCAACTGCGCATCCGGGACCGGATCGAAATCCTGGCCGGTCCAGCGCGCCAGCCCGGCCTTGGTGCCCACCCAGAGGCTGCCATCGAGCGTGGTGGTCAGATACCCGACCGATGCCGCCGGCAGGCTGCGCGGGTTGCCCGCTTCGGGCATGTAACGGGTCAGCGTGCCGTCGCGATCCAGCCGATGCAGGCCGCCTTGGTAGGTCCCAAACCAGATCGCCCCGTCCGGCGTGGAGGCCAGGCTCCAGATCGTGTTGCTGCCGATCTCCGGATGGCTGTGGCGATCATAGAAGCGGATCTCGCGCCGATCGGCCGACATCATCGCCAGCCCGGCATTTTCGGTGCCGATCCAGACCTGGTTGCGCGCATCCACGTGCACGGTCCAGACGTGGTTGTCGCGCAGGCCGTCCTCGGCACGCCAGATGCGGTAGTTGCGGCCGTCATAGCGGGCCAGGCCATCGTTGGTGGCGATCCACAGATAGCCGAAGCGATCTTCGGCCATGCGGTTGACCGTATTGGAGGGCAGGCCATCGAACACGGTGAGCTGCCGCGGCGTCGGCGGTACCGGCTGGGCCGACACGCAGGTCGACCAGAGCACACACAGGCCGATCAGCAACGGCCACAGCACACGCAACACCAATGGCTCTCCCGGGTCTGTCAGTGGATCCCCTGCCGCCGCCCGGCAATGCCTCGCATAGTAAACGGTTCCCTGCGCCGGCACGATCCACTCAACACGGTCGTACCCGCCGTAACGCCGCCTGCAGTGCATCGCCGGCCAAGGGTTTGTGCAGCAGGCCCTCCGCGCCGGCCAGTGTGACCTGTGCGACCAGGTCCGGATCGCGGCGCGCGGTAACCACCAGGACCGGCTGGCAATGCCCCTGCTGGCGGATCAACCGCAGCAGCGACAGCCCATCGATTCCGGGCAGATCCAGATCCAGCAGGATCAACTGCGTCCCGGCCTCCGCCAGCCGCGACAGGGCGGCGAGGGCGTGGGCTGCATGGTTCACGGCGTGGCCCTGTACCCGCAGAAGCCCGCAGATCACCTCGGCAACAAGCGGATCGTCTTCCACCAGCAGAACCTGCAGCGCATCGGCTAGGGAGGCGTGCGCGACGATGGGGTCACGCGTTGCCCAGGGCAGTGGCAGGCTGAGCGCCGCCTGCCAGGTATGGTCGTAGCGCGCAGACACGTGCAGCCGGCCATGCAGGGCCCGCATCAGGATGTCAGTGTCGGCCAGCGCGTCGCGCAGCGTCGACAGCGCTGGCGCCGGACCTGCGCCGACGGTGATGATCACATCGATCACCAACCCGGCGCGCCCCGGCAGCGACGCTGCGCGCAGCACGATCCGCGCCGCACTGACATGCGCGGCAAGCGCCAGCAGCAGGCTCTCCAGCACGTGATGCACGCGCTCCGGATCGCCTTCGCCGTGTGCCCCGGCCGGAAGCTGCCGGGACACGGTGAGCGCACAATCGTGCGGGGCCATCACGCGTTCCAGGGTCACGTGGAGGTCGTCCAACCACGCGGCGATGTCGAAGCAGCGTGGCTGCAGCGGCAGCTTGCCGGCCTGTAGGCGTGCGTTCTGCAACGCGGCATCCACCACCTCCAGCAGGTCGCGCCCTCCCTGCTGGATATGCAGCACCTGCGCAAGCGCCGGCGGTGGCAACGACGCCGTCAACAGCAGTTCACTCATTCCCAGAACGCCGGTCAACGGGGTCCGTATCTCATGGCCGAGGGTGGCCAGATAACGCGCCTTGGCCTGGGCAGCCTGTTCGGCACGCGCCTGCCGCCGCGCGGCGCGTTGGCGTGCGAGGTGTCTGGCACAGTGACGACGCACCTGCCACGCGATGAGCATCACCGCCCCCAGTGTTGCCAGCAGCAGCAATGCCCAGGCCCCCGGATGCGACCAGCCGCTGTAGGCCACCTGCAGCCGGGTGGACTGCAGTGGCGACCAGCGGCCATCCACGCCGCGAGCCTGGTACTCCAGCACGTGCTCGCCCGGTGGCAGCCGTGGGAATCCGCGTGTGCCGCGCTGCCCCGCGCGGACCCAGTCCGGGTCTTCGCCGCGCAGACGGAACCGGTAGTCACTCACCCCACCCTGACCGCCGGTGAGCAGGCGCGCCGAAAGTTGGATGTCGCGATCATCGGCATTGAGCCGTAGCGGGTCGGCTGCAGGCAGCTCGATCCAGCGCCCGTGTCGACGCACCTGCACCCGGTCGATGACCAGCATCGGCGGCACCGTGGCAGCCGCCATTCCTGCCGGATCGAGCACCAGCAGATCGCCGTCCACTCCCATCGCCATGAGGTATTGGCCTGCTACGATCAGGTCGCTGGCCAGGACCATCATCGGCATTCCATCCTCGGCGGTGTACAGCCGGATGCGGCGCTGGTCCGGCTGCAGACTCACCACACCGCGTGCGGTGGTGGCCCACAATGTTCCGTCGCCAGCGTCGACCAGACCGCGCGGTAGTACCGCTGGAAGCCCCTGGGCCGCATCGAACTGGTGCGACCGTTGCAGGCGGCCGGCGTCGTCCCGGTACGCCACCCAGCCCTCTGCATCGGCCACCCAGAGCCGTCCATCGGCTGCCACATGCAGCGCGCCGGCCTGCCGCCGGGCCGCACCGGGCACGGGAACGAAGCGTCCAACGGCCGGTTGCCACCGCTTGAGTCCATCCCGGTCGCCCAGCCACATCTGTTCCGTCGCATCACAGTGCAGAACGAAGGGCGCGCCCCCCGGACGTAACTGCACCGCATCGTAGGACCAGGTGCCGAGCACGGTGCCGGCCCTGGTGCGCTGTTCAAGCCGCCCCAGGCCGGCGAGCCAGAGATGGTCACCACAGATGCGCAGCACGGCGTGGCCGCCTGATGGCGGGTCGGGGAGTGCGCCGTGTTCGTCGGCCACGCGCCAGTGCTGCTGAGGGCCCCGTGTGGCATCGATGCGGGTCAGCCATGGTGCGGCGAACACCCACACTTGGCCGCGACCATCGTCCGCCACGGCGTGGCGATCGGTCCGCGCCGGATCATGCGCATACGGCCAGCGCAGCCGGTCGAATCCGGATGTCGGCGACACCCTGGTCAGCCAACCGCCCCGCGCCTGCCACGCCGTACCGTCCGCCGCGGCAGCCAGGCCGGCCGCTGCGGCGGCGCCCTGGCTGACCGGGGCCGTGAACCGCTGGACATGCCGCCATTGCGCGCCGAGGCGCCACAGGCCTTGATGGCTGCCGAGCAGCCAGGCCCGGCCCTGGCGATCTTCCACCACGCGCGCGATGCCTGGACGGGTGCGTCGGTCCAATCCAGGCAACGCGATCGCATGGGTGTGTTGCCCCGACCGGTCCTGCCACCACACCCGCATCCCATCGGAGAACCATTGCCCGCCGTCCCGGCTGTGACCCAGCCAACGGTGGCCTGCGTGAGCCCGTCCCGCATCCGGCTGCAACGACGGCAGCTGACGGACGTCGGTGCCCACGGAAGTGCTGGACCACAACGCCCCCTGTGCGTCGAGCCCCAGCGCGGTCACCGGCAGCGCATTCGCACCGAGCATGTCCGGCGGCTGGAACCTGTCGTCCTGCCAGCGCGCCAGACCGGCAGCCGTGCCGAGCCACACGCCCCCGGCGGCATCTGCAACCAGCTGGTCCACGCGGGCCGATGGCAGGCCACGGCCATCGGCCGTCGGCAGAAACTGGCGCAGACGCCCATCGCCGCCCAGCCGATAGGCACCCGCATCGCGGGTCCCGAACCAGACGCTGCCATCAACCAGCGGCTGCACCGCGAGCACCGGGCTGGCGGCAGCCGCCTGGGCGCGCGGGCCTGCCCAGCGCGCCAGATGCTGCCGGTCCGCCGACAGGCGCTGCAGATAGCCATTGCCAGTGCCGATCCAGAGCTGGTCCTGCCCATCCAGTGCCAGGCTCCGCACGTCGTTGTCGGCCAATCCATGCTCCATGCGCCACACGCGGAAGCCGCTGCCGTCATGCCGGGCCAAGCCATCGGCAGTTGCAAACCAGAGGTAGCCGTGGCGATCTTCAACGACCTGGTTCACCTCGTTGGCGGGCAGGCCGTCGGCCGTGGTAATGCGCTGTGCGGGACTGCACAGTGCCAGCACCGGAACCCATGACAACAGCCAGCCAAGCACGACGCACCCCCATCGCATCGGCACCTCCCTGCTCATGCGCGCCTCCGGCATTGCGCCAGGCACGCCGCCAGCCGCTCCCGGCTCGCCGGCAGCCGCAGGAACAGATCGAACCCGGCGGCCGCCGCGTCACGCTCGGCCGCCATGTCCGCGCGCGGGGTCAGCGCCAGGCGCGGAATGCCGGGCCATCGGCGCTGCAATGCCACGGCGCTGCGCTCCGCGCCCAGATACAGGTCAGGATCACTGACGACCAGATCCCAGCGCGCGTCGCCCACCGATGCAGCGGCAGCGTCATCAATGCTGCTTGCCGTCGCCACCGCGTGCCCCATCGAGGCCAGCAACGCCTGCAGCACCTCGGCCACGGAGGTAGTCGGCAACACCAGCAGCACACGGAGGTTGTCCTCGGGCCCTTGGCCAACGACGTCAGGGATCACCGGCTCCGGCAGGGCCGCAGGGCAGCACGGCAGCGGCAGCAGGACCCGGAAAGACGTCCCCTTGCCCGGCCGGCTCGACACGTCGATATCGCCGCCCATCGCCCGCGCCAGATCGCGCGAGATGGACAGGCCCAGGCCACTGCCCCCGAAGCGCGCCAACGTCTGCGCGCCATTAGCCTGTTCAAACGGCTGGAACAGACGCGCGCACTGCGTCGCACTCATCCCCGGGCCGGTATCGATCACCTGCAGCATGATCCCTTCGCCCTGGCGGCCAGCGCGCACCTCCAGCCGAACCGTACCGTGTCCGGTGAACTTGAGCGCATTGCCCAGCAGGTTGAGCAGGATCTGACGCAGATACCGAGCATCACCGTTGAAGCGTGCAGACGCCGGCAGCGTGCTGCGCCACGCCAGCACCAGCCCCTTGCGCTGTGCCACCGGCAGCAACAGGGCATGGACCGCTTCGAGCAGCGGCTGCAGCAGGAACGGCGCCGCCTGCGGTTGCAGTCGTCCGGATTCGATGCAGGCCAGATCAAGTGCGTCATCCATCAACCGCAGCAGATGGCCGCCGGCCTGACGAATGCTCTCAACCCGGCTGCGCTCGGCGGGCGCAAGGGCTGCGCGCGCCAACAGTTCACTCCAGCCCAGCACCGCGGTCATCGGCACACGGATGCGTGCCCCCAGCGCGGTCAGAAAACGCGTGCGCTGCAGTGAGGCCTGCTCGGCCTGGCGCTGTCGTTCGCGCAGTGCGCGCCAGCACTGCCGGCGTCTGCGCCGCGCATGGGCTGCCCATGCACCCAGCCACAGCAGAGCTGCGCCGGCCGCAGCCGCGCTCCAACGGGTGACAGGGGTCTGCCACCAGGCAGGACACACCTGCAGTGCGATGTGCCGGATGGACGACCAGTCGCCATCGCCCTTCCGCGCCTGCACGTCCAGCGTATGCAGACCCACCGGCAATTGCTCGAAAACACGCTGCCCGGCCGATCCGCTGTACACCCAATCCGCATCGTGGCCCTGCAACCGGAACCGGTATTGCACACTGGTCGGTGCGCCGCCCAACAGCCGCACCGCCACCCGGATATGTCGGTCAGCACCGGAGAGCGGCACCGGCGCAGTGCCGGCCGGCAAGCTGATCTGGCGGGTGCCTCGCCGGGCCGTGATCGCGTGAACCACCAGGCCGGGCATGCGTGCCGGGGCCTGGACCGCGCCCGGCTCGAACAGCAACAGCCCGCCTTCGTGTACGGCCGCAGCGACGCGCCCGCCAGGTGTGCGTATCAGCCGCCGGGGCAGTACCGCATGCGCGGGCAGGCCATCGTCGCTGCCGAACTGGCGGACGCCGCCTCCGTGTGGATCGACCCGGATCAATCCGCGTGCGGCCCCCGCCCAGGCAACGCCATGTTCATCCACCGTCAGCGCCCGCACCAACAGTTGCGGATAGCCATGCACCGCGCTGAAGCTGTGGGTTTTACGCAACTGCTGCCCATCCCAGCGATAGCGGCGCAGCACACCGGGGCTGCTGGCCCAGTAGTGGTCATCCCGCCCGTGGGCAATGGCACCCACCTCCTCGACCGGACCGCCGACGACCGCCGCGAAACGCTCCTGCGCCGGCAGCCAGCGCTTGATACCGGCGCGATCGGTCGCCCACAGCGAGCCGTCCTCACCACACAGCAACTGTGGCCCCGCAGCGGGCGGCACCAACCCCAGCGTCTGCGGTACCGCTGACAGTTGAAGCACGCCATCGGCATCGCGCCGTTGTATCCGGTCCACCCGGGCCAACCACAGCGAACCATCGTTGCATGCCTTCAGATCCACACCACCTGCGGTGCTGCCCAGATCCAGCAGCCAGTGCCGCATCCCGCCGGTGGTGGGTTCGTAGCGGGAGAGCGTGTTGCCGCTGGCCAACCACAGACGGCCGCGCAGATCCTCGGCCATGCCGACTGCCGCCTGCCGCATGCCTTCGGGCCTGTAGTGGATGCTCAGCCGGCTGGTGCCGGTGCGCAGATCCACACGCTGCACATGCCCGCCATCCGTAGCGACCCACAACCGCTCACCGCGCGAGGGCGCCACTGCCCACACGTGCCCGCTCTCCACTCCAGGGCTGCCGTTGCCGGCCGCCGGGAGCCGCGCGAACTGGCGCCAGCGTGCAGGCAGATGCCACAGGCCTTGAACCTGCCCTGCCCACCACAATCCACCCAGACGGTCCTGGAAGGCCGTCACCACCCGCGTGCGGACCGGTGTGCCGTCGTGCCCGGGGAGCGGCACCGGCTGTGCGGTGTCGCCAATACGATGCCGGACCAATCCGGTCGGGCCGGTCGTCCACAGCTCACCCTCGGTGCTGCGCAGCACCGGCATGCCCCGCTGCGGGGGCGATGGAATGCGTGCGCCGTCCTCGCCCCAGCCGAGCACATCGCAACAGGTATGTCCCCAGACGCCGCCCTGCGGATCGGCCC
This sequence comes from Stenotrophomonas maltophilia, assembly GCA_002363385.1. GTDB lineage: Bacteria > Pseudomonadota > Gammaproteobacteria > Xanthomonadales > Xanthomonadaceae > Stenotrophomonas > Stenotrophomonas maltophilia_AN. The sequence goes on along the minus strand of DEVL01000003.1, from coordinate 971,430 downwards.
ACAGCGTTGCAAGGCCCTGGTGATCGCCTGCCGGCAGCGGCAGGGCGGTGAACCGTACGCCATCGCGGCGCATGAGGGCATGCGGCGTGCCGACCCAGAGCCGCCCCTGGCGATCGACCACCAAGGCGGTGATCCGGTTCACCGGCGCGCCATCGTGCTGCAGCGGAACGCTGTGCCAGCGGCCGTCGGCCTGGCGTGCGAACAGGCCGTGGCCGCTCGTTGCGATCCACAGGGTGCCGTCGGGCGTGCCGGTCACCTGCACGATACCGATGCGTGGCAACACAACGCCGCGCTCGCCGGTCTCGCTGTGGAAGACGCGACGATCCGCCGACAGCATGACGAGCCCCTGCGATGCCGTGGCCAACCAGATGCGCTGCTGCGCGTCCACATGCAAGGCGCGCAGGTCGCCGTCCGGCAAGCCCTGCTCGCGGCGCCACGCGCGGAAGCGATGCCCATCAAAGCGCAGCAGGCCATCGTCGCTGGCCATCCACAGGTAGCCGTCCTGGTCTTCATCGATCGCCCGGATCGCCGCCGTCGGCAACGCATCGGCCGGGCCCAGCCGCCGTGGCCACGGCAGGGTAACCAGGCCATCGGCCAGTGCGCGTGCGGGCAGCAACAGCGCAAGCACGAGGATGAAGGTGATCCAGCCCTTGCCTGCATGGCCGCACTGGGCTCCTGCCACGTGTACCCCAACCATCCTTCGCTGCTCGAACAGCAAGGTATGACGAAGCCGTGGCTGCACAGACGCTCAGAACGTGCGGCCGTCACATCCCAATCAATGAAGTTTTAGATTGAAATCTCAGGTTCGAGACACAAACGCGATGAAAGCCTCACCGCCCGCGTGAGGATCCGTAATGCAGCGCCCGACCCGCCCGCGCCTGTGCGATGACATCCACGAGCAGGTCGCCGGTGACCGGCTTGCGCAGGAAACCATCGAAGCCCGCTGCAAGCACCTGCTGCTCTGCATAGGCATCCGAGCGTGCGGTGACGGCAATCAACGGCAGCTCATATCCCATTGCACGCAGCTGTCCGGCAATGGCAATGCCATCCAGCGCCGGCAGATCAAGATCGAGAAGCCCGACATCGAAGCTTCCCGCCGCCACCTCGGACAGGGCCCCCAGGCCGTGCAGAACATGCACGACGTCGTGGCCGCGCGTGCGCAGCAGGCCTGCGATCACGTCGGCCACGGTGGGGTCGTCTTCGACCAGCAGGATCCGCAGCGGCGGCAGCGGCGTGCGGGGTTCCGCGCCCGCGTCGCGCACCATGCCCGCAGCGGACAGCGCCCACGGCAACGGCAGCTCGACGGTAAAGCGTGCGCCCTGGCCCGGGCGGCTGTCGATGCCGATGCGACCGCCCATGGCCACCGCCAGTTCCTGGCAGATCGCCAGCCCCAAACCGCTGCCACCGTATCGCGACGCCGTGCGTGGCCCATCGGCCTGCTCAAAGCGGTGGAACAGCCGCGCCTGCTGATCCTGATTGATGCCCGGTCCGGTATCGGATACCTCGAAGACAAGCCCGCGCCCATCACCGCACAGTTCCACGCCCAGCCCGACATGGCCTTGTTCGGTGAACTTGATCGCGTTGCCCAGCAGGTTCATCAGGATCTGGCGCACGCGCATTTCATCGCCACTGACCTGCACCGGGCCGGGCAGGTTGAAGCTGCGCTCGAATGCCAGGCCACGGTGATGAGCCATCGGCTCCATCAGCGCATCCACCTGTTCCATCAGCGACATCAGGTCGAACGGGCGCAGGTCCAGCTCCAGGCGCCCGGCTTCGATACGGGCCAGATCCAACGCGTCGTTGACCAGTCGCAGCAGGTGCTTGCCGGCATGCTGGATCGATCCGGCATAGCCGCGCTGCACCTCATCCAGCGGGGTGGCCAGAAGCAGCTCACTCATGCCCAGCACACCGGTCATGGGGGTGCGCACTTCATGCCCCAGCGTCGCCAGGAAGCGGCTCTTCGCCTGCGAGGCCTGCTCGGCCAACTGCTGTTTGTGCACGGTGAGCTGCCATTGCTGGCGACGCCGAAGGCGCACACGCGCCACGTACGCCAGGGCCGCCACCGTCATCAGGCCAAGCAGCACGTAGCCCACGATCGCCCAGCTGCTGCGCCACCACGGCGGCCGCACTTCCAGCGCCAAAGTGCTGGGCGGCGTCCAGGCTCCCTGCGAGGTCGCCGCCTGCACCTCGATGCGGTAATGCCCGGCCGGCAGGCGCGACAGCAGGCGCTCGCCATCAGACGCCTGCATCACCCAGTTCTGGTCATAGCCGGAAACCCGATAGCGGTAGCGGTTGCCGTGTGGATTGGCGTACGACAGCAGGCGCGCGGAGATGATCAGGTCGCGATCCTGTGGGCCGAGCACGATCGGCGCGTGCGTGGGCAGCATCTGCTGGCCTTCGGCGTCGTCGCGGCGAACCTGCACACTGTCGATCACCAATTGTGAGGGCGGCAGCACCCGGTCCGGCACATCCGGGTCGAAGCCGACCAACCCGGTCGCGGTCACCGCGAGCACGCGTCCATCGCGCGTCTGCACGGGCGGGCGATTGCTGAACTCCACGTCCGGCAGTCCATCGCGTTCGTCGTACAGCCGCAGCCGTCGCTCATCCGGGTGCCAGCGGATCAGGCCGCGTGGCGTGGTCGCCCACACCTGGCCGTGCTTGCCCAGCGCCAGCCCCCCCATCGATATGGCGGGCATGCCCTGGGCTGCGCCGATCCGCTCGCGCAGACTCATGGTCAGCCCATCCCATCCATAGCGCTCCAGCGCCCCCTGCCGCGCCAGCCAGACCTCATTCGGCCCGGTCCACGCCGCGTCGTAAATGCTGCCTTGGGAAACACCCGGCACCCGCTCGAAGCGCCCCTCGCGCCAGCGTTGCAGCCCCGCCCCGGCGCCCATCACCCATAGCTGACCGCGCGGATCGAAGACCATCTGCTCCACCGGCTCCTCGCCCAGCCCACGATCCTGATCGTTGCGGATCGTGTCCAGCACATTGCCCTGCGCATCGCGGCGCTGGATGCCGAAATTCATGATCGACAGCCACAGTTCGCCGTTGGGCGCCTGCCGGATCAGATCGATGCGTTGGCGCACATCCGCGCCGCCGCCGATCTTCCATTCGCGTAGTGTGTGCGTTGCGGGGTAGTACAGGTTCAAGCGACCGGCACGCCCGATCCACAGGGCCCCGTCTTCGCGCGGCAACAGCGACCAGGCTGCGCCGACACCGATCTGCTTGTCGTCGGCGATCTGGCGCAGCTCGCCCTGCGCATCGAGACGGTAAAGCCCGTGCGCGCCGGAGATGTAGTAGTCATCGCCTGCCGCTGCCGCCCCGAGCAGATAGACGCTGTCCAACGGCTTTCCATCCAGCTGGTACCAGCTGGAGAAGCGCTTCCAGTCCGGTGGCAGATACGCCAGGCCCTGGGTCAGCATCGCCACCCACAGGCCCCCCTCGTGGTCCTGCAGCATGTCCAGCACGCCACTGCGTGCCGTCAGGAAGCCGCTGCCGGCATCCCCCGCAAGCAGACGCATCGCACGGTGGTCGCCGCGGTACAGCCCATCGGCCGTGCCCAGCCAGTAGCCGCCGTTGCGATCATGGATGACCGTGGCCGCACGCACGTCCGCACTGAGCGTCCAGGGCGCGGGCCGGGCCTGGTCATCGGTACCGATCTGGAACAGGCCGCCTTCGGTGCCCGCCCACACCGTGCCGTCAGGCTCACGGGTCAGGCGGAACACGCTTTTTCCACTGAGCAGCGCAGGCGCGATGCGGGTGAACCCATCGCCATCCCAGCGCGCCACACCGTTGGATGTGCCGATCCAGACCCGTCCCTGCGGGTCGGACAGCAGGCTGTAGATGGTGTTGTCCGGCAGGCTGCGCGGATCGGCCGGGTCTGCCTGGTAGTTCACCAGCGTGCCATCTTCGCTGCGCCGGCACACGCCGTGCTGGTTGGTGCCGATCCACAACGATCGCGAGGCGTAGGCCAACGACCAGAATTGACCCTCGCATGCCTCGTTCAAGCCGGGGAACCGCACGAAAGCCGTGCGATCCGGCCCGAGCATGCTCAAGCCAGCGCCATTGCTGCCCACCCATACCCGGTCCAGCGGGTCTACCAACAGGGTTTCCACCTCATTGCCGGGCAGCGAGCCCGGGTCGGCCGGGTCATTGCGCCAGACCCGAAGGCCGACCCCGTCCACACGGGCCAGGCCATCATCGGTGCCCGCCCAGATATAGCCTTGGCGATCCTGGGCGACAGCCAGCACCATCCGCGAGGGCATGCCTTCGGCGGCGCTCAGGCGGCGCAAACGTGGCGTTTCTGCCGATGTCCCTGCGGCGCCCAACACTGACGGCACTGCGCACAACCACAGCACCAACAGCACGATGCCTGCACCCCAGCGGCGCGTGCTCATCGATCCGAATCTCCCTGTTGATCCGGATTGTCACACAGCGATCAGGACGGTGTCCGCATTCTGGCCCGGCGGCCATGGATGGAACGGGCTGTTTCCGTCGATCACATGGCACGCAGCACAAGCGCTCGGCGCTGTTGCCGGGCGCACCACGATCTGTTGCAGCCATGACGCTGCGCCCCATGACATGGCTGTGCGTATGATCGCTCCAGACCCTGATGGAGGCTGCGACGTGTTCAAGCGCCTGACCCTTTCGCTGCTGCTGGCCGCCACCCCGCTGCTTGCCCTTGCCGCGCCCGACAGCTATCGGCTGGATCCGGTGCACACCCGTGTACTGTTCGCGGTCGAGCATGCCGGTTTCTCACATGCGCTGGGGACGGTATCGGGCAGCGAAGGCGTGCTGGTGTTCGACCCGGAGGACTGGCGCAGCGCGCGACTGGAGGTCAGCGTGCCGATCCAGCGGCTGGACCTGGGCGATGCCAAATGGAACACCGCCACGCTGGCGCGCAACCTGCTCGATGGCGAGCGATTTCCTCAGGCACGCTTCGTCTCCACACACGTCGAGCCCATTGATCCGACCCACGCCAACGTTACCGGCCAGCTCACCGTCCGCGGGGTGACCCGCGAGGTGACCCTCGCGGTCACCCTCAATGCGCTCAAGCGCCATCCACTGCCCCCGTTCCGTCGTACGGCCGGCTTTTCGGCCACCGCCACGCTCAGCCGCAGCGCCTTCGGCGTGAATGGCTGGGCCTCGATGATCGGCGATGAGGTGCAGCTGCGGATCGAGGCCGAAGCCGTGCGTGATCGCAACGCCGGCGATCCTGCCGATGCCGCCCCTGCCGAGGCGCCGGGAACTCCCGCCGCCCCGACCGACTCAGATACCTCACAGCCGGTCCAGGAGACCACGCCATGACCGCCAAGAACACCCCGACCCGATGGGGTGGCGTCAGCCAGACCCTGCACTGGCTGATCGCCGTGTTGATCCTCGCCCTGGGCATCGTTGGGCTGACCATGGGCGAACTGCCCAGGACCCCGAAGTACTTCTGGGTCTACACCATGCACAAGTCGATCGGCATCACGGTACTGGCGCTGGTCGTGACCCGCCTGGTGTGGCGCCTGTATGCCGGTGCACCGCATCCGGTGCCGGGCACGCCGACCTGGCAGGAGCGTATTGCCTCGGCCACGCATTGGCTGCTGTACGTGCTGATGTTCGGCATTCCACTGTCGGGCTGGCTCTACGACTCGGCCAGCGGCCTGCGTCCGTTCCGCTGGTTCGGGCTGGTCGACGTACCCAAGTTGAGCCCACCGGACGAACGGGTTACCCAGATCTCACACGCGATCCATGAGTGGGGCTTCTGGCTCCTGATCGCCGTGGTCGTGGCCCATGCCGGTGCCGCGCTTTATCACCATTTTTACCAACGCGATGCCACGCTTGCGCGCATGCTCCCGCAGCGCTGGCTTGCCTCCCCCCAGAAGGATTGACCATGAACATCAAGCTCACCTCTCCCGCCGCGGTTGCTGCTGCCCTGGCCGGGCTGCTGGCTACCGCACCGGTACTGGCCGCTGACTATGTGCAGGCCCCCGGCTCGGTGCTGGCCTTCGCCACCAAGTACGACGGCGAAGTGTTTACCGGCACCTTCCCGGGCTTTGATACCAAGCTCAGCTTCGATCCGGCCAAGCTGGATGACGCCAAGCTGGAAGTGACCATTCCGCTGGCCAGCGCCAAGAGCGGCAACAGCGACCGCGATTCGACCCTGCAGGGCGCGGACTTCTTCAACGTGGGCAAGTTCGCCCAGGCCAAGTACAGCGCCACCAAGTTCCGCTCGCTGGGCAACAACCAGTACGCGGCCGACGGCACGCTGGAGCTGCGCGGCGTCAGCAAGCCGGTCACCCTCACCTTCACCTGGACCCCGGGCGCGCAGCCGGTGCTGGCCGGCAAGGCCACGGTCAAGCGTCTGGACTTCGGCGTGGGCGGCGGCGACTGGGCCGACACCAAGACCATCCCGAACGAGACCGCGATCAGCACCAAAGTGGTCCTGAAGGCGAAGTAACGTCAGATGGCGGTAGTGCCGGCCGCTGGCCGGCTCCTCGCGCGATGATCGACTCCCGGCGAGCCGGCCAGCGGCCGGCACTACCACATCCAGCAATGCCAAGCGGCGCTGGGTGTCAGCCGATCCAGGCCCGCAGTCCGGCCACGTCGAACGGCCAGTCCAGCTCCCGTCCCTGCGCATCGCGCAGCACCGGCACCCGCAGCCCGTAGCGGGCCTCCAGCGCGGTGTCGTCATCGATGAACACACTGTCCAGATCGGCCACCCGGGCCTGGGCCAGCACCGCCAGGGCCTGGTCGCACAACTGGCAGTCATCACGCTGGTACAAGGTAAACACCGGCCCACCCGCCTTGGGAAATGTTGCGCCGCAGCCAGAGCCGGCGGCACGAAGCGCATAGAATAGCGCTCCATCCGATACCCGCAGTTTGGCAATCATGGCTGTCAGCACGTTCGACGTTTTCAAGATCGGCATTGGCCCGAGTTCTTCGCACACCGTGGGACCGATGAAGGCTGCCGAACGTTTCGTGCACCGCTGGCTCCTCGATCCCGGCCATCTGCAGGACGTGGTGCGCATCCGCGCCGACGTCTACGGCTCGCTCGCCCTGACCGGCCGTGGCCATGGCACCGACAAGGCCGTGCTGCTCGGGCTGGAAGGCCAGCGCCCGAACCTGATCGATCCGGACATCATCCCCGAGACACTCGAGCGGATCCGCAGCAGCAAGCGCATCCGCCTGATGGGCCAGCACGAGATCGCCTTCGACGAGAAGCGCGACCTGGGCCTGAACAAGCGCCAGAAGCTGCCGTACCACACCAACGGCATGCGCTTCACGGCTTACGGTGCGGACGAGCAGGTGATCGCCACGCGCGATTACTACTCCGTCGGCGGCGGTTTCGTGGTCAACCAGGACGACGCGGCCGATGACCGCATCGTGCCCGATGAAACCCCGCTGCCCTACCCGTTCAAGAGCGGCGACGAGCTGCTCGCGCAGACCGCGCGCAGCGGCCTGAGCATCGCCCAGATGATGTTCGAGAACGAGAAGTGCTGGCGCACCGAAGAGGAGATCCGCGACAACCTGCGCGAGATCTGGAGCGCCATGCAGGCCTGCGTGGAGCGCGGCATTCGCCAGGAAGGCACCCTGCCCGGCGGCCTGCATGTCTCGCGCCGCGCCCCGGCGCTGTACCGCGAACTGTCCTCCAAGCCGGAAGCGGCGATGCGCGACCCACTGACCACGTTGGACTGGGTCAACCTGTACGCGCTGGCCGTGAACGAAGAAAACGCCGCCGGTGGCCGCGTGGTGACCGCACCGACCAACGGCGCAGCCGGCGTACTGCCGGCGGTGCTGCATTACTTCGACCGTTTCTGCCCCGGCGCCAATGAACAGCGCGTGTTCGATTTCCTGCTGACCTCGGCGGCGATCGGCATCCTGTACAAGGAAAACGCCTCGATCTCCGGCGCCGAAGTCGGCTGCCAGGGCGAAGTGGGCGTGGCCTGCTCGATGGCGGCCGGCGGCTTGGTCGCCGCGCTGGGCGGCAACCCGAGCCAGATCGAGAATGCCGCTGAAATCGGTATGGAACACAACCTCGGCCTGACCTGCGACCCGATCGGCGGGCTGGTGCAGATTCCCTGCATCGAGCGCAATGCGATGGGCGCGGTCAAGGCGATCAATGCCTCACGCATGGCCATGCGCGGCGACGGCAAGCACAAGGTCTCGCTGGACAAGGTCATCAAGACCATGCGCGACACCGGCCGCGACATGCAGGACAAGTACAAAGAAACCAGCCGCGGCGGGCTGGCGGTCAACGTCATCGAGTGCTGATCGGCCGTCCCCGGCGGTAGAGCCGACCGCTGGTCGGCTGCTCCAGGTGGCATCGTCGGTACGCCTGAACGGCCGCTCCGGTACAGTCAGGACTCCCCCCGATGGAGACTGCCATGCGCATCCTGGCCGCCGCCCTGCTTGCCTGCCTGCCGCTGACCACCCTCGCCGCTGAGACTTACGGCCCGCGGCTGGAAGGCTTCGACTATCCGTACCCTGTGAAGATCTTCCGGTTCGAGTCCCAGCGGCAGCCGCTGGAGATGGCCTATATCGACGTGCCCGCCGGTGGCAAAGGCTTCGCCGGGACGGTCGTGCTGCTGCATGGCAAGAATTTCTGCGCGGCCACTTGGAAGGACACCATCGCGGCACTGAGCGCGGCCAGCTACCGGGTGATCGCGCCGGACCAGATCGGCTTCTGCAAATCGAGCAAGCCCGAGCGCTACCAGTACTCGTTCGGTCAGTTGGCTGCCAATACCGAAGCGCTGCTGGCGCATCTGGGCTACGGCGAAGGCAAGCTGCACATCGTCGGCCATTCGATGGGAGGCATGCTCGCGGCCCGCTTCGCGCTGATGTACCCACGGCGCACCCTCAGTCTCTCGCTGGTCAACCCGATCGGACTGGAAGACTGGAAGGCCAAGGGCGTGCCATGGCGCAGCATCGACGCTTGGTATACGGGCGAGCTGAAGACCAGCTTCGACAGCATCAAGAAGTACCAGCTCGACGTGTATTACAACGGCCAGTGGAAGCCCGAGTACGAGCAGTGGGTGCGCATGCAGTCGCGCATGTACGACGGCCCCGGCAAACAGGCGGTGGCGTGGAGCCAGGCGCTGACCTCGGACATGGTGTTCAACCAGCCGGTCGTTTATGAGTTGCCGAAGCTGGCCGTGCCGACCACGCTGTTCATCGGCCAGACCGACCGCACGGCGATCGGCCGTGACCTGGCACCGCCGGCACTCAAGTCGACACTGGGCAACTACCCTGCGCTGGGCAAAGCGGCGGCCGCGGCGATTCCCGGCGCCTCGCTGGTGAGCTTCGAGGATCTGGGCCACTCGCCGCAGGTGCAGGACCCTGCGCGATTCAATGCGGCGCTGCTGAAGGCAATCTCACAACACGACTGACCTGCCCACCACCCCGGTAGTGCCACGCCATGCGTGGCAGCCGCCGTCCTCACCATTGTCCGCCGATGCAGCCAGCCCACCCTGGCGCTACCGTGCGCCTGGGTGGGATCGCGCGGCAATCAGCGCCGCACGATCGCCAGCACGTCGTCAAGCAACGCGGCGGCGGTAACCTCCGCCCCGGCGCCCGGCCCCTGGATCAGCAGCGGCTGGGCGTGATACCGGTCGCTGTGGATCGCGACGCGGTTGTCGGTCTGCGCGCCACCGGCCAGCGGATGGTCGCACGGCAGGACACGCAGCCCCACCGAGGCACCGTGGTGATCGAAGCCACCGACGAAGCGCAGGCACCCACCTTGGTCGTTGGCCTGCTGCCAATACTGCTGCAGCGGTGCATCCAGCAGCGTCAGCTGCGCCAACGCATCCGCCGGCGACGGCCCAACGAGTGCATCCGGCACCAGTGAGGCGACCTGCACCTGCTCGGCACGCAACGCAATGCCGCTGGCGCGCGCCAGGATCAACAGCTTGCGACGGACATCCTCGCCGGACAGATCCACGCGCGGGTCCGGCTCGGTGTAGCCGGCCTCGGCTGCATCACGCACCCACGCCGAAAACGGTCGCTGGCCATCGTAGTGATGGAACAGCCACGCCAGCGAACCGGACAACACGCCCTCCACGCGATGGATGCGGTCGCCGCCAGCGACCAGCGCGCGCAGGCTGCTCAGCAGCGGCAGGCCTGCACCCACCGTTGCGCTGTCGCCGTAATGCGCAGCACCCTGCTGTCCACTGTCGGCGATGGCTTGGGCACGGGCCAGCTGCGCGCCCTGCCCGAGCTTGTTGGCGGTCACCACGTGCACGCCCCGCGCCAGCCACTGTTCGTGCCAGTTGGCGACCTCGTCACTGGCGGTCGCGTCGACCACCACATCGCCGCGCTGCAGGCCTTCGGCTTCCGCCCACGGCTGCAGCGCGGCCGCACCGCGCGCGGCCAGGTTGGCCTGTGCAAGCTCATCCGCGGGGGTCTGTTCGCAGGCGCGCGCCGTGCGCGAGTTGGCCAGCCACGAGAACGAGGGCAGCGTGACGCCGCGATCCTGCAGCGCGGCATAGCGCTGCACGAAGGCGGTGCCGACCGTGCCGGTACCAAGCAGCGCCAGACGACGCTGTGCTGCCAGCGGCAGGTTCAGCACGGCGCTCATGCATCCACCTGTTTACGCCGCTGCACGTCGCGGTGCCGATCGATCACCACCTGCGCGCGTTCCAGCCCGGCCTGCAGATCGGCCACCAGGTCTTCCGGCGATTCAATGCCGACTGACAGGCGCAACAACCCTTCGCTGATGCCGGCATGCGCACGCGCTTCCGGGGTCATGGCCGCGTGGGTCATGGTCGCCGGATGCGCGATCAGACTCTCCACGCCGCCCAGCGATTCGGCCAGGGTGAAGCAGCGCAGGCCATCCACGAAGGCGCGCACTGCCGCATGCGGATCCTCGCCCGGGCACGAGGCCAGTTCGAAGGACAGCATCGCGCCGAAGCCACTCTGCTGACGGGCTGCGATGGCGTGGCCAGGATGATCGGCCAACCCCGGGTAGTACACGCTGGCGACCGCATCGCTGGCGGCCAGCAGATCCACGACGGCCGCCGTATTTTCCTGATGCGCGCGCAGGCGCGCACCCAGCGTACGCAGGCCACGCAATGTCAGGAACGCATCGAACGGCGAGCCGGTCAGGCCCAGCGCGTTGGCCCACCACACCAGCTGTTCGTGCACCGCCGGATCGCGCGCGATCACCGCACCGCCGACCACATCGCTGTGGCCGTTGATGTACTTGGTGGTGGAGTGCAGCACCAGATCGGCACCGAAGCTGATCGGCTGCTGCAGCGCCGGCGACAGGAAGGTGTTGTCGACGACTACCTTGGCACCGGCCTTGTGCGCGGCATCGATGACGAAGCGCAGGTCGGTGATGCGCAGCAGCGGGTTGGACGGGGTTTCGATCAGCACCAGCGTCGGCGACTGCGCCAGCGCATCGGCCAGCGAACGCGGATCGGTCAGGTCGGCGGTGATGAGGCCGAAGTGGCCCTTCTTCGCCAATGCGTTGAACAGGCGCCAGCTGCCGCCGTATGCATCGTGCGGCACCACCAGGGTATCGCCGGGCTGCAGCAGTGCGTTGAGCACCAGATTGATCGCGCCCATGCCGGTGGAGGTGATCACGCCACCGGCGCCGCCTTCCAGTTCGGCCAGCGCCTCACCCAGCAGATCGCGGGTCGGGTTGCCGCTGCGCGTGTAGTCGTACTGGCGCTTGTTGCCGAAGCCATCGAAGCTGAAGTTGGAGGACAGCACGATCGGCGGGGTCACCGCGCCGTAGGCGGTGTCACGGTCGATGCCGGCACGCACGGCGGCGGTGACGCGGCTACAGGACGGCTCGGTACCAGCGGAACGGCTCATGCGGTTTCTCCGGGGGAACGAAAAGCGGTGGCGAGGATCGCGTCGATGCGATCGGTTTCTTTCAGGAAGGCGTCGTGGCCGTACGGCGAGCGCAGCACGCGCAGGCTGCCGCGCGGGCCAAGCCCTTCGACCAGGCCGACGCAGTCGGCCAGCGGGACCAGGCGATCGCCTTCCACGGCGACCACGACGGTCGGCACCTGGATGGCGGCCGGGTCGACGCGATGCAGGTCGATCGATTCGGACAGGCGCAGATAGGCATCGACCGGCGTGCGGGCAACGTACTGCGCACCGGCCGCATCCAGATAATCTTCGGCGGCAACGCGCACGCGGCCATTGACTACTTCCGGCGCGGCATCGAAGCGCTCACCGAACTCTTCCGGCGTGCGGTAGCTGAGCATGGCGAACTGACGCGCAAGCGACAGCCCGTGGCTTTCGGCGCACTGCAACTGCCCCAGCGCGACCGCGCGGCGCTGCAGCGCACGCCAGGCTGCGGCATACGGGTGCGGCCGATGCGCACCGCTCACCGCGATAAGCTTCTGCACGCGCTGGCGGTGGCGGATCGCAAACTGCTGGCCGACCAGCGCGCCGTAGGAGTACCCAACGAAGGACTCCAGGCGGGCGATGCCGAGATGGTCCAGCAGCACAGCCAGGGCATCGGCCTGGTCGGCGGTATCGATCGGCACATCCAGCGCACCATCGGCCCCGATGAAATCGAACGCCAGGATGCGCAGCGAGGCCGGATCCAGCGCGCGGCCTGCGGCAACCAGGCCTTCAGCCCAGCCCTTTTCAGGAAACTCGGCATTGGCCGCGACATGGCGATGCGCAGAGATGCCGCCGGCCAGCACGACCACCGGCGCATCGGCGCGGCCGACGATTTCGTAGCGCAGGCGTACCGGTCGCGGTCCACCGTGACGCATCGACAGCACCGCCGCGATATCGCCGCGCACGGCGTTCAGCCCGGCGTCGACGGGGACGCTGAGCGGGGCGAAGGAGTCGGTGGCGACAGGGGCGGCGGTGGCGAAGCGCATGGCGGTATCCAAAGTAGGAAAACGGCCATCGAGCTTTCGCGGAGCTCGCGTTCGAAGCGCACGCACGGTGCACGGTTCGAACCATCTTTCGGAAGACACCAACGGTCTCCGCAGGATTTGGCACCTACGCAGGTCGCTTTCGCGTCTGCGGGCTGCCCCGGCTTCAAAGGGCCTGTCCCTCTGCCGGTCTCGATGGTGGAGCCACGATGCCAGTGCTTCCAGCCCATGTCAATCCCTTCATCGGCATGAAGCGATATATATTCCAGATGATCATCAGTCGCGCATACTCCAGCGTCCTCCCTGCCCGGCCGACGCCTTGCGCTGCCTGCGTTTCACTGCCCTGACGCTGATGACGCTGATGATGATGATGATGATGA
>DEVL01000003.1:945849-958041 GCA_002363385.1 Stenotrophomonas maltophilia | reverse complement strand
TGATGATGATGATGATGATGACGGTACCGAACGCCTGGGCCGGCCCGGGGGTGAACTGGCGGACGGGATGGCACCTCGACCGGCCAGCACCCGCTTCGTCACCCCGCGACGGCCTTGCCACGGATGTACCGGCCTTGGCCGTGCTGACCCTGGAAGCGGCTGGCGAGCGCTGGCAGGCGCGCGTGGACAACCGCGTGGCCGGCCCGATCCAGGTCGCCCTGCAGCCGGCCGCAGGCACCCCGGCCCTCCCGGGCTTGCCCATGCAGACGGTGATCGCCGGATCTGCCAGCGTGGTAATGACCCGCCTTCAGCCGCCCACCGGTTCAACCGCGATCCGGCTGGATCTGACCGCCGTGCCGGGCGACCCCGCCGCGCGGCCCCAGGAGGTGGCCTACCAGCTACCGTTCGATGCCGCCCGCATCCAGGTTGGGCAGGCGCCGCAGGGCCATTTCAGCCACAGCGACCCGGAGAACCGCGAGGCCATCGACTTCGCCCTGCCTGAGGGCACCCCCGTGCTCGCGGCGCGGGCAGGCACCGTCATGCAGGTCCTGGACGGTTATCGGGGCAATGGGCTGGACCGGGGCCATGATCTGGGCCGGGCCAACCTGGTGCGGGTGCTGCATGAGGACGGCAGCATGGCGGTGTACGCCCACCTCCAGCACAACGGCGTGCTGGTGCGCCCCGGCGAGCAGGTGCAGGCCGCGCAGCGCATCGGGCTGTCGGGCAATACCGGCTACAGCGCGGCTCCGCATCTGCACTTCGCGGTGCAGGTCAATGCGGGCATGAGGCTGCGCTCGATTCCGGTGCGCATCATGACCCCGCAAGGCGAGCTGCGCTTCGCCCGGCCCCTCGATGAGCCCGGCCCATCCGCCCTGCCCTGACCCCGGCCGCCCGCCCCGCTATACTGAGCGGCTTATCTCCATGAAAAGCGCCCCGGGCGGGCGCGTCACGCCATGTCCGAAGTCGCTACCGAAGCTGCGCGCCGCCGCACCTTCGCCATCATTTCCCATCCTGACGCCGGCAAGACCACGCTGACCGAAAAACTGCTGCTGTTCGGCGGTGCGATCCAGATGGCCGGTTCGGTCAAGGGCCGCAAGGCCGCGCGCCATGCCACCTCCGACTGGATGGCGCTGGAAAAGGAGCGCGGGATCTCGGTCACCTCCTCGGTGATGCAGTTCCCGTACGAAGGCAAGATCGTCAACCTGCTCGACACCCCCGGCCACGCCGACTTCGGCGAGGACACCTACCGCGTGCTCACCGCGGTGGACTCGGCACTGATGGTGATCGACGTGGCCAAGGGCGTGGAAGAGCGCACCATCAAACTGATGGAAGTCTGCCGCCTGCGCGATACCCCGATCATGACCTTCATCAACAAGCTCGATCGCGAGGGCAAGGAGCCCATCGATCTGCTGGATGAAGTGGAAAGCGTGCTGGGGATCCAGTGCGCGCCGGTCACCTGGCCGATCGGCATGGGCCAGCGCCTGAAGGGCGTGGTGCATCTGATCAGCGGTGAGGTGCACTTGTACGAGCAGGGCCGCAACTTCACCCGCCAGGACTCGACGATCTTCCCGTCGATCGATTCGCCGGGGCTGGCCGAGAAGATCGGCGAGCGCATGCTGGCCGACCTGCGTGACGAGCTGGAACTGGTGCAGGGCGCCAGCCATCCGTTCGACGTGGAGGCCTATCTGGCGGGCAAGCAGACGCCGGTGTTCTTCGGCTCGGGCGTGAACAACTTCGGCGTGCAGCCGCTGCTGGATTTCTTCGTCGAGCATGCCCCGTCCCCGCAGCCGCGCGCCACCACCGGCCGCGTCATCGCACCGCAGGAAAACAAGCTGACCGGCTTCGTGTTCAAGATCCAGGCCAACATGGACCCGCAGCACCGTGACCGCGTGGCGTTCATGCGGGTGTGCTCGGGCCGTTTCGTGGCCGGCATGAAGACCTTCCATGTCCGTACCGGCAAGGAAATGAAGCTGGCCAATGCGCTGACTTTCATGGCCAGCGACCGCGAGATCGCCGCCGAAGCGTGGCCGGGCGATGTGATCGGCATCCACAACCACGGCACGATCTCCATCGGTGACACGTTCACCGAAGGCGAAGCCGTCAGCTTCACCGGCATCCCGAACTTCGCGCCGGAACTGTTCCGCCGCGCGCGCCTGCGCGATCCGCTCAAGCTCAAGCAGCTGCAGAAGGGCCTGGCGCAGTTGTCCGAAGAGGGCGCGACGCAGTTCTTCCGCCCGTTGATGAGCAACGACCTGATCCTGGGCGCGGTGGGCGTGCTGCAGTTCGATGTGGCGGCGTACCGTCTGAAGGACGAGTACGGGGTGGAAGCCACGTTCGAGCCGGTCAGTGTGACCACGGCGCGCTGGGTCACCTGCAGCAACGAAAAGAAGCTGGAGGAGTTCCGCGAGAAGAACGCCGGCAACCTGAGCATCGATGCCGCCGGCCAGCTCGTGTATCTGGCACCGACGCGGGTCAACCTGCAGCTGGCGCAGGAGCGCGCGCCGGATGTGCGCTTCGCTGCCACGCGCGAGGCAGCGCACAGCGTCTCGGTCAGCTGATCGCTCAGCCGATCTGTCGGCTGAACAGGCGCGCGTGCATGCGCGGGCCATCGCGGCGATGATAGGGGGGAGCGGGCTCCCCCTCCCCGCACATCCGATCATCGCCATGACCTCTGTCGTTTCCGTTCGAGAAGAAATCGCCAGCGCCTTGACCCACGGGCTTGGCGCCGTTGCCGCACTGGCTGGCAGTGCGGTACTGATCACCCTGGCTGCCATCTATGGCGACGGCTGGCAGCTGGCCAGCGCGATCGTGTTCGGGGTGGCGTTGCTGCTGTTGTATACGGCCTCCACGCTGTATCACGCGATCCAGCATCCGGTCGCGAAGGGCCGGCTGAAGGTATTTGATCACTGCGCGATCTATCTGTTGATCGCCGGGACGTATACACCGTTCACGCTGATCGGGCTGCGCGGCGGCCCGTGGGGCTGGGGCATGTTCACGGCGATCTGGGCGCTGGCGCTGTTCGGCGTGGTGTTCAAGCTGTTCTATACGGGCCGCTTCAAGCTGTTGTCGACGATCATCTATATCGCGATGGGCTGGATGGTGATGGTGGCGATCAAGCCGATGTGGCATTCGCTGGATGCGTGGACCCTGGGCTGGCTGTTGGCCGGCGGTGTGTTCTATACGTTGGGGACGGTGTTCTATCACCGGGAGTCGGTGCCGTATTCGCATGCGATCTGGCATCTGTTCGTGATCGGCGGGAGTGTGTGCCACTTCGTTGCGGTGACGGCGCAGATTCTCTGATTGCTGTTTTTCTGCCAGGCAAGTGCGACGGCACCCGGACCAGCGAGAGCACTAGCACTAGCACTAGCACTAGCACTAGCAACAGCAACAGCAAGAGCGAGACCAAGAGCGACTCGGGCGTCAGGAATGCGCCAGGCGGGGTCGGCACGGGTGGGTTGGCGGGACACGCCGTGAACCCATCCCTGGGGGCTCATGTCGCGCCATCCATGGCGCTCATGGTCCCGCCAACCCACCCGCACCGCCCCGCTCACCGTTGGCTGGTGGCCTGAGAAGGTCAAAACCCTGGTTGGACCGGTGCCAAGCATGGCCGCCGTACTGCGCCTGGCGTGGTCGTCGCCAGCGGCGACGACGAGGATCGGCACGCCTAACCCTGACAGTACCCTTACCAATGCTTCGCGCTGCCTGCACGATGCAAGGGCAACCATGGGGAGGTGAATACTGTGCCCTCCCCTGTTCCTTCCGATGCTCCGTCTCGTTCCCGCTGGCGCTGGCGTCGTCCTGGCAAGCGGGGGCAGCGGTGGCTGGCGGTTCTGGTGTTTCTGTTTGCTGCACTGCTGATTCTGATCGCGTTGTGGGATTGGAACTGGTTCAAGGGGCCGGTGGAACGCGCGGTGCAGGCCAAGACCGGGCGGGAGTTCCATATCCATGGGGATCTGGATGTCGATCTGGGCCGGGTCACGACGGTGCGCGGTGATGGGCTGACCTTTGCCAATGCAACCTGGGCCAGGCAGCCGCAGATGGCGACGGCCGATCGGGCGGAGATCGATCTGCGGGTGTGGCCGTTGCTGCGTGGGCAAGTACGCATTCCGGAAATCCGCTTGGTCCGCCCGGATGTGCTGCTGGAGACCGCACCGGACAAGGATCAACCGGGCAATTGGGATTTCCTGGGGCCCAGCGACGGCGATCCGCCGGTGCTGCAACGGTTGCTGGTCGATGATGGGCGGCTGCAGTTCCGCGATGCGGCGGGGAAGACGGATGTGCTGGTATCGCTCGACAGTGGCAAGCCACGCGACAAAGACAGTGGTCCGCCGCTGCTGGTCAAGGGCAAGGGCCGCTGGCAGGGCAATCCGTTCTCGCTGGAGGGCAATACCGAGTCGCCGTTGGAGCTGACCAATACCGGTCATCCGTTCCGGATCCATCTGGACGGGCGGGCCGGCAGCACGCACGCGATCGCCAGTGGCACGTTGACCAATCCGTTCCAGCTGCGCGTGTTCGATCTGGAATTGATGTTGAGTGGGCAGGACATGGAGGATCTATACCCGCTGATCGGGGTCGCCATGCCCTCCACGCCGCCGTACAGGCTCAAGGGGCGGCTCAAGCGCGACAATGCTGTCTGGCGCTATGAGAATTTCACCGGTACCGCCGGTGACAGCGACCTGGGTGGTACCGCGCAGATCGATGTAAGCGGTGAACGGCCGTTCCTGAAGGCGGACTTGGTGTCCAAACGGTTGGACTTCGATGATCTGGCCGGGTTCATCGGTGCGCCGCCAAAGACCGGTGCCGGGGAGTCGGCCAATGCCGAACAGAAGGCCAAGGCCGCTGCATTGGCGGCCAGTGCCAAGGTGCTGCCGGAGACGCCGTACGATCTGTCCAAGCTGCGGGCGATGGATGCCGATGTGCGCTGGAAGGCGCAGCGGATCAATTCGCCGACCTTGCCGCTGGATGACATGGATGCCCATCTCAAGCTCAATGATGGCCTGCTGCGGTTGGAGCCGCTGAACTTCGGTGTGGCCGGTGGCGATATCCGCAGCACGATCCGGATGGACGCGCGTAAACAAGCGATCTCCACGCAGCTCCAGGCCACCATCCGCAAGGTGCAGCTGGGCAAGCTGTTCCCGGATGCGAAGCTGGCAGAGCAGGCCTCGGGCGGCATCAGCGGTGATATCAATCTGACCGGCCAGGGCAATTCGGTGGCAGCGATGCTGGGCAGTTCAGACGGCGCGGTAGCCCTGGGCATCGGCCGCGGCCATGTCGGCAATCTGATCATGGAACTGGCCGGACTGGATGTGGCCGAGTCGGTGAAGTTCCTGTTCACTGGCGACAAGCAGATTCCGCTGCGCTGTGCGTGGGGCGATTTCGCGGTGGACAACGGCGTGATGCAGTCGCGTTCGCTCGCCTTCGATACCACCGACACTCTGATCCTCGGCGAAGGCAAGGTGGATCTGAAGCAGGAACAACTGGACCTGCTGCTGCGGCCACGTCCTAAGGACATGAGCATCCTGGCGCTGCGCTCGCCGCTGCGCATTGGCGGCACCTTCAAGGATCCTTCGTTCCGCCCGGACTTCAAGGCGCTGGGCATCCGCGGAGCGATCGCGCTGGCATTGGGCAGCATCGCCCCGCCGGCTGCCCTGCTGGCGACGATCGACACTGGCCCGGGCGAAGACAGCAACTGCGGTGGCCGTTACGCCAAGTAAGTAACCCCGGTCATGGCCGGATGCCGGCCGGTGGCCGGCAGTCCGGGCACCATCGACCACCGCTCAACCGGCGACGATGTACTGCTGCAGCTGATCGAGTTTCTGCGCCTGTTCGTCGATCACCGATTTCACCAGATCGCCGATCGAGATGACGCCGAGCACGCCCGTGCCGTCGACCACCGGCAGATGCCGGATGCGGTAATCGGTGACCAGTTGCAGGCAGTGTTCCACCTGCTCGCCGGGCGCCACCGTCACTACCTTGGGGGTCATGATCTCGCGCACCTCGGTGGTGCGAGACGAGCGCTCATGCAGGACGATCTTGCGCGCGTAATCGCGCTCGGAGAGGATGCCGACCAGTTGCCGGCCTTCCATCACCAGGACCGCACCGATGCCTTTTTCGGCCATCAGCCGGATGGCGTCGATCACCGCCGACGTCGGCGCTACGGCGAATACCTCAGGGGACTTGCCTTCCAACAGCTGTCGTACCGTGGTCATCTCGCTGCTCTCCACCGATGGGATGCACGGCCGAGTCTGCCACGAACGGCGCCTGCCAGGTGTCAACCAGATACAGCGGGCGCTGTTTGGATTCCTCATACAGCCGGCCCAGGTATTCACCGATCAGCCCCAGTGCGATCAGCTGTATGCCGCCCAGGAACAGAATCACCGCCATCATGGTCGGCCAGCCCGCGACGCGGTCGCCGTACAGGGCGGCCTTGAGAACGACCACCAGCGCGAACAGGAACGCGAAGCTCGCTGCAGCCAAGCCCAGGTAGGTGGTCGCACGCAGCGGGGCGGTCGAAAATCCGGTGATGCCTTCCAGCGCGAAATTCCACAGCCGCCAGACGCTGAACTTGCTCTCGCCCACCAGCCGCGCGTGGCGATGATAGGGCAGCGCCTTGCGGCGGAAGCCCACCCAGCCGAACAGCCCTTTCATGAACCGGTGACGTTCACGCAGCTGGCCGAGAGCCTGCAGCGCACGCGGGGAAAGCAGGCGGAAATCCCCGGTATCGGCGGGAATCGGCGTGTTGGACAACCGACCTATCACCCGATAGAACGCTTTCGCGGTGGACCGTTTGAACCAGCTCTCGCCGTCGCGCTTGAGGCGTGTGCCATACACGTTGTCATAGCCCTGCTGCCAGAGCGCGACAAATTCGGGAATCAGCTCCGGCGGGTCCTGCCCATCGGCGTCGAGAATCATCACCGCGCCGTTGTCGACAAAATCCAGCCCCGCGGTCAGCGCCGCCTCCTTGCCGAAGTTGCGCGACAGCCGCAGCACGCCGACACGGGCGTCCGCGTCCGCCAACGCCTGCATCACGTCCCAGGTCGTGTCGGCACTGCCGTCGTCCACGTACAGCACCCGCGCATCGAGACCGTCCAGGCTGTCGAGCACCGTGCGCAGACGTGAATGCAGCATCGGCAGGGCCAAGGCTTCATTGTGGGCAGCAACCACGACGGTCAGGCGTTGGGCGTTCATGCCGCGATTGTAGCGTCAGCCAATCACGTGCATGAATGCTCAGTCCTGATCGAGGTATGCGCCCCCGCCCAGCTGGCGCGCCTGCCGCTGGATCCACGCCGCACGGCGCTGGACATAGGGCCCCGGCTTGGCGGCGTTGTAGCGGCGCGGCGATGGCAGCACCGCGGCCAACCGGGCGCTTTCGGCCGGGCTCAGCCGCGAGGCGTCCTTGTTCCAGTACTGCCGTGACGCCGCCTGTGCGCCATAGATGCCGTCCCCGAACTCGGCGATGTTGGCGTACATCTCCAGGATCCGCGACTTGGGCCATAGCGCTTCGATCAGCACCGTGTACCAGACTTCCAGCCCTTTCCGGATCCAACTGCGGCCCTGCCACAGGAACAGGTTCTTGGCGACCTGCTGGCTGATCGTGCTGGCTCCGCGCAGGCGGCCACCGCGCGCGTTGTGATCGCGCGCCTTTTCAATCGCCTGCAGGTCGAAGCCATTGTGCTCCGGGAAGCGCTGATCCTCGGCGGCCACCAGCGAAATGGGCAGGCTCGGTGCCATCTGGTCCAGGTCACGCCACTGGTAATGCAGACGATAGCCCCAGTCGCCCTGCCCCAGGGCCTCGCCGTAGCGCCACACCATCACGCTGGACACGGGCGGGTCGATGAAGCGCAGGGCCAGTACCTGCAGCACGCTGATGCCGACGAACAGCACCGGCAGCCACATCAGGCGTTTCCAGCGCCAGCGGCGCGGCGGTGACGGTTCCAGGTCCGGCTCGACCTTGAGGTTGCTGCGCTCTGCCCCCATTACTGGTGCATCCTTTACTTGCACGGTTGTCGGCGCATTATCCGGCAACCGGCACTCCTTTCGCGCAGCCACCGAACCGATGACCGCCCAGACCGACACCCTTGCCCGTTTCCTGCTCCCCGATGCCGGCGTCCGCGGCGTGCACGTGCACCTCGATGCGACCTGGCAGGAGATCCTGTCCCACGCCGCCTACCCGCCGGGGGCAGCCGAACTGCTCGGCGAAGCGAGCGTTGCCTCGGCGCTGTTCACCGGCCACACCAAGGTCGATGGCCGTCTGTCCATCCAGCTGCGCAGCAACACCGCGCTGCGCACCCTGTTCGCCGAGTGCACGGCAGCCGGCACCCTGCGCGGCATCGTCCAGCTGGCTGATGGCGGTGGCGATGCCCCGCGCGATCTGACCGCGCTGGGTGACGATGCGCTGCTGGCGATCACCATCGAGAACCCCGGCCTGGACCCGCGCGAACCACAGCGTTACCAGAGCCTGGTCGGGCTGAGTGCCGCTGGCCTGGACGAGGCCTTCGAAGACTACTTCCGCCAGTCCGAGCAGCTGCCGACCCGACTGCTGCTGGCCGCCGATGGCACCCGCGCTGCAGGCCTGTTGCTGCAGAAGCTGCCGGGCGATGAAGGCGACCAGGATGGCTGGTCGCGTGCCAGCGCGTTGTTCGAGACCCTGGGCAAGCAGGAACTGCTGGACGTGCCCGGTCATGACCTGCTGCATCGCCTGTTCCATGAGGAGCACCCGGAGCTGCTGGGCGACAAGGCGCTGCGCTTTGCGTGCTCGTGTTCGCGCGAGCGCGTCCAGGGCATGCTGCAGTCGCTGGGCGAAGACGAAGCACGGGCGGCCGCCGAGCCGACCGGCGCGGTCGAGGTGCGCTGCGAATTCTGCGGGCGGGAGTATCACTTTCCGTTGACGGAATTCGACATACTGTTCCGCGAGATGGATGTATCCTCGCCGGCACCTGAACGGCTTCAGTAATTTTGGTACGAGTTTTGTTCTGGGGAGAACCAAGACTTGTTAAGAAATCATAAACGCCCTAGGATCAATGTCCCGCTTCTGCGGGAACTTGTCATCACCGCGCTTGTCTGAGAGTTCCCATGCATCCCCTTCTGCGTCTACCGCTGGCCCTGATGATCGCCCTTGGCGCGGTCTCGGGCGCGCATGCGCAGGCCAAGGGCAAGCAGGACGGCACGGTACTGCCGGTCTGGAACAAGGGCAGCGGCAAGGTCGAAGCGCTGCTGTATCTGGAGCCGACCGGTGAACAGGCAGTCGGTGCCCGCTGGCACTTCGGGCGCAGTTCACTGGATGCGGCCTTCGGGCTGTCGTCCGGTGATTCGCTCGGCCTGCTGTGCAACAGCAGCCGCGGCACCAGCATCAGCGGGTTGGCCAGTCATTGCATGCTGGCCACCCTGGGCGATGAAGAAGACAACACGCTCAGCCGTCGGGTCAGCGGCACGGCCGCCTTCAACCGTCCCGGTGGGCGCGTGGGCATCACCGCCGGCAGCGGCCGTGACACCCTCCCAGCCTGGCTGGCCGGCCCGAACAAATCGCCGTCGCTGCGTGCCGAGCAGAACGATCTGACCGTCTTCGGGCAGAAGAACATCGGCCGCGAAGGCTTCGTATCGATCGGCGGCACCTATGCCAAGGCGCGTCTGGTCCCGATCGCGGACGCCTCGCCGGCCATCGTCGATCGTTGGGACAGCAAGAGCCTCACCATCGGTGCCGGCTACGGCAATTTCAGCGGCAACATCATCGGCCGCGTGGTCGACGTACCGGGGCAGCCCGGCAAGTGGGAAGGCCTGGGCGTCGGCTTGACCTGGCGCACGCCCTGGAGCGGTCAGCTCACCGTAGGCGCCGAGAACGTCGTGACCCGCGGCAAGAATCCGTTCGCTCCGCGCAATGAGAGCACCGACGAGGGCACGGTGCCCTACGTCCGTTACGAGCAGGATCTCTGAAGCCCGTTCCGGCTGCGTTAATGTTCAACCATCAAGGGCGCCCCAGAGGGCGCCCTTTTTCGTTATGTCAGCCTGTCAAGCCCCCGAATGGCTCGTTTTGGGTTAATTATTTTTAACAAAATTTCTTAACAATTGAGACGATTAAGCCGCCATGTATCGCTCCGCCCTTACGGCGACAAGGACTTTGCCGAATTTCACCTAGATCACATGGAACATTAACGGCTCTTTAATTTTTAGTTGCACGTGGTTACTATCGAGTCAGCTTCACGGATTGGAGACGCCTTTCGTCTCCGCGTTGAAGCCCATCCCAACACGTTGCACCCAAGTCAACTTGGAGAGAGAGCCCAATGAACCGCAACAGCAACAAACTGCGCGACGCCGTCGTCCTCGCGCTGATCGCCAGCGCCGCCGGCACCGGTAGCGCCGTCGCTCAGGAAGCCACTGGCACCACCAACCTGGACCGCATCTCGGTCACCGGTTCGCGCATCCGCCAGGTTGACGTGGAAACTGCTCAGCCGGTCCTGACCATCACCCGTGCTGACATCCAGAACCAGGGCTTCAGCTCGGTCGCCGACATCCTGCAGAACATCTCTGCCGCCGGCAGCCCGTCGTTCAGCCGCGCGTCGCCGCTGACCTCCAACCAGGAAGCCGGCGGTTCGTACATCGACCTGCGCAACCTGGGCCCGCAGCGTACGCTGGTGCTGGTCAACGGCAAGCGTCTGGGCATTTCGCCGGATGGCTTCCAGGACGTCTCGACCATCCCGACCGTCGCCGTCGAACGCATCGACGTGCTGAAGGACGGCGCTTCGTCGATCTACGGCTCCGACGCCATGGCCGGCGTGATCAACATCATCACCCGCAAGAACTTCGACGGTGCTGAAGCCAACTTCTACACCGGCCAGTACAGCCAGGGCGACGGCAAGAAGCAGAGCGCTGACTTCCTGGTCGGCTTCTCCGGCGATCGCGGCTCGGTCACCATCGGTGCCGAGTACCACAAGGAAGAGGCCGTCTGGGCCAAGGACCGCTTCTTCAGCCTGGACGCCTACCCGGGTATCGGTGACGGCGGCTCCTACTCGGTCGTCGGCCAGTGGGGCAACTGGCGTCGCGCCGGCAGCACCGGTGCATGGCAGGCTCCGAACCGTGGCGGCACCGCTCTGGGCGCCAGCCAGTTCCACGACCAGAACCTCGACGACCGCAGCCGCTCCTCGGAGCAGATGCACCTGCTGACGCCGCTGGAGCGCCGCTCGCTGTTCGTCAACGCGAACTTCGACATCACCGACGACATCCGCTTCGTCAGCGACATGTCCTACACCCGCCGCGAGTCGAACCGCCAGATCGCCGGCTACCCGTTCCAGTCCACCTCGGAAAGTGCTCCGATGTCGGCCCTGAGCTACTTCAACCCGACCGCTGGCGCGGGTGCCACCGCCGTCAACTGGCGCCGTCGTGGCTGGGAAGTTCCGCGTACCACTGATACCGACCTGACGACCTGGCGCTTCACCGCCGGCCTGGAAGGCGCGTTCGAAATCGGTGACCGGTACTTCAACTGGGATGCCGGCTACCTGTACAACGAAAACAACGTCAACATCACCAACAACGGCAACTTCTACAAGCCGGCTGTTCGTAATGCGGTCGGTCCGTCGCGCCTGAACGCACTGGGCCAGGTGGAGTGCTACAACCCGACCACCGGTGCGGCCATCGCCGGCTGCGTGCCGTGGAACCCGTTTGCAGGCTTCGGTACCGGCGCGGTTGCCAACTCGCTGGACGATCCGAACGTTCAGAAGTACCTCTATCGTGAGGAACATGCGACCGGCAAGACCACCACGCACAACTACTTCGCCAACCTGTCCGGCACCATCGTGGAGCTTCCGGCCGGCGATCTGGGCTTCGCGGTCGGTTACGAATACCGCAAGGAAGCAGGTGACTTCCGTCCGGACGCGATCGCACAGTCGGGCGACTCGACCAACCTGGCTTCGGGCCCGACCAAAGGCAGCTATACGGTTGACGAGTTCTACCTCGAACTGAATGTGCCGATCCTGGCTGACATGGCGTTTGCCAAGGAACTGACGCTGGATGTGGCGACCCGCTACTCCGACTTCAACACCTTCGGCGACACCACCAACAACAAGTTCGGCCTGAAGTGGCGTCCGATCGACGACCTGCTGATCCGTGCCACCTATGCAGAGGGCTTCCGCGCCCCGACCATCGGTGACCTGTACGGCGGTGCCTCGCAGACCTTCGTGACCGGCTTCATCGATCCGTGCG
>DEVL01000003.1:773159-945691 GCA_002363385.1 Stenotrophomonas maltophilia | reverse complement strand
CGGCAGCGTTGCCGGCAGCGCCCGTTGCCGCCAGGACGTGCCGGCCAACTACCGCCAGCTGCAGCAGGGCTTCATTCCGACCGTCGGCTCTGCAGCACAGAGCCCGGTGCCGTTCGTGTCGGGTTCGAACCTCAACCTGACCCCGGAAACGTCGGAATCGAAGACTGTTGGCTTCGTCTACAGCCCGAGCTACGTCAGCGGCCTGAGCATCGGTGTCGACTGGTGGAGCATCCGCATCGACAACACCATCGTGTCCGACAGCGCCAACACGATCCTGCGCGACTGCTATGTCAACCTGGTGGAAGCACGTTGCGGCCTGTTCTCGCGTGATCCGGCGCAGGGCAACATCGTCACCGATCTGACCTACGGCAACCGCAACGCCGGTTACACCGAGACCGAAGGCTTCGATATCGATCTGGGTTACAACGTGGAAACCGATTTCGGTCGCTTCAACGGCAAGTGGAACACCACCTACGTCAGCAAGTACGAATCGAAGACCACCAACGAAGCGACCACTGTGCCGAACCAGTTCAACGGTACCGCGGGCACCTTCCGCATCCGTTCGAACGTCAGCCTGGGCTGGAGCCTGAACGACTGGACCGTGACCTACGGCCTGCGTTACTTCTCCGGCACGCGTGAGGCCTGCTATTTCGACGAGCGCTGCAACCTGCCGAACTTCTCGGCACCGGAGACGCAGGGCAACATCGATCCGCAGAACCATACCGGCGCAGTGACCTTCCACGATCTGCAGGTGTCCTATGCAACCCCGTGGAACGCGAACGTCTCGGTGGGTGCCAACAACCTGTTCAACAAGGTCGGCCCGTCGCAGTTCTCGCAGCCGAGCGCCAACTTCTCGTACTACGGCGGCTGGGACATCGGTCGTTTCATCTACCTGAAGTACAACCAGAAGTTCTGATCGATTCACTGATCAACAACGTGTGATGCAACGGCCCCGAAAGGGGCCGTTGCTTTTTGCGGACGCCTTCCGCAGGTGCACGCTGCAGGCACAAAAAAGGCCGCGTTTGCGCGGCCTTCTGTGCATGCCATGGCACACCCCTCACCCGATCGGGATCAACGTCTCGATCACATGCTCCACGTAAGCCTCGAAATCCTCGCGCGCCTGCTTGGGCTGCTGCAGTTGCAGGGACAGCTGCAGGAAGCCGACATAGGCGGCATACGCCAGACGCGCACGATGCTGCGCGTCGGTACGGCTCAGGCCGGCCTGCCGGAACGAGGCGACCAGATACTCCAGCCGGCGATGCGAAACGCGGTCGATGACCGGGCGCACCATCGGGTGATCGAGCGCCTTGAGCAGCTCGCTGTAGATGATGTGCGGCTGCACTTCATGCGCCACCACCTGGAACAGCTGGCGCAGACGCACACGCGGATCGGTGACGTCAGCCAGGCTGCCGAACACCTGCTCCTGCTCGAACAGTTCCCAGCGCTCCAGTGCGGCCTGCAGCAATGCATCGCGCGAGGGAAAGTGCCAGTAGAAGCTGCCTTTGGTAACACCGAGACGACGCGCCAGCGGCTCCACCGCGACCGCGCCTACGCCTTGTTCGGCAATCAGATCCAGTGCGGCCTGGGCCCAGTCTTCGGCACTGAGGCGGCTGTTGCGGCCGGCACGTGGCTCGCCGGCGGAAGCTTCGGGTTCATTCATAGGTGGATTTAACCATACGCCGGGGTTGGTTGCAGTATGTGTATCGGGACAGCACCGCTTCGCGCCTGCTGGCACAAGGGATGCACCCACCATACTCCGAAGTATTGACATCGCACAGGGCAAGTCCATACTAGCGAGTATGGTCACTCCCTCTTCTACCCTGCCCCGCGTTGACGATGAGCGACTGACCGGCGCGCATGACGCCGTGCTGGCCGCCAC
This sequence comes from Stenotrophomonas maltophilia, assembly GCA_002363385.1. Lineage (GTDB taxonomy): Bacteria > Pseudomonadota > Gammaproteobacteria > Xanthomonadales > Xanthomonadaceae > Stenotrophomonas > Stenotrophomonas maltophilia_AN. The sequence goes on along the minus strand of DEVL01000003.1, from coordinate 943,812 downwards.
CCGCTCGGGCCCGGGGCGCCGCGGCACCGTCCTGTTCGCCCACGGCTTTGGCCAGACCCGGCATGCCTGGAACGCCACCGCGAGCGCGCTGGTCGACGCCGGTTACCAGACCCTGGCCTACGACGCGCGCGGCCACGGCGATTCCGACTGGAACCCGGCCGACCTTGCCTACCACGGCGAACAGTTTGCCGATGATCTGATCGTGCTGGCCGGTGAACAGCCGCAGCCGCCGATCCTGATCGCCGCCTCGATGGGCGGTCTGTTCGGCCTGCTCGCCGAGTCGCGCTGGCCGGGGCTGTTTTCGGCGATGGTGCTGGTGGACATCACCCCACGCTGGGATACCGCCGGTGTTGAAAAGATCCTGATGTTCATGACCGCGCACCCGGAGGGCTTCGCGTCGCTGTCCCAGGCCGCCGACGTGATCTCCTCCTACCTGCCGCACCGCCCGCGCAAGTCTGAGGATTCCCTGCGTGCGTTGTTGCGCGAGGACGGCCACGGCCGCTGGCGCTGGCATTGGGACCCGCGCCTGGTCGCCGAACTGGCGCGCGACAGTGAACAGCACCAGGATGCGCTCGCCGACGCGGCGCGCCAGATGCAATGTCCGGTGCTGCTGGTCAGCGGTGGGCGCAGCACCCTGGTCACCCCGCAGACGGTGGCCGAATTCCTCGCGTTGGTGCCCCATGCACGCCACGTGCAGTTGCCGGAGGCCACGCACATGGTCGCCGGCGACGACAACAACGCCTTTACCGCTACTGTGTTGGACTATCTGGACGTGTTGCCCTCGGCCTCCGCCGTGGCACAGTCCGCCACTACCGAGCACGTCACCGGAGCACGCTCATGAGCATTGTCGTTCCCTTCCTCGCGATCCTCCTGGCAGGTGCGTTCGTCGCCTACCACCGGATGCGCCTGATCACCTGGACGATCATCAGCCTGGTGCTGCTGGCCGCCTGCTGGTTCATCCCGTACGTCAACCAGACCGCCACGATCGTGGCCGCGGCCATCGTCGCCGTGATCGCCGTGCCGCTGCTGCTGCCCTTCATCCGCAAGCCGCTGCTGACTGCACCGATGATGAAGGTGTTCCGCAAGGTGCTGCCGCCGCTGTCGCAGACCGAGCGCATCGCGCTGGAAACCGGCTCGGTCGGTTTCGAAGGCGAGCTGTTCACCGGTGACCCGGACTGGAACATCCTGCTCAACTATCCCAAGCCGCAGCTCACCGCCGAAGAACAGGCCTTCCTCGATGGCCCGGTGGAAGAGCTGTGCAAGATGGTCAACGACTGGGAAATCACCCACGTTTACGCCGACCTGCCGCCGGAGCTGTGGAGCTTCATCAAGAAGAACAAGTTCTTCGGCATGATCATTCCGAAGGAATACGGCGGCCTGGGCTTCAGCGCGCTGGCCCACCACAAGGTGATCCAGAAGCTGGCTTCGGTATCGAGCGTGGTCAGCTCCACCGTCGGCGTGCCCAACTCGCTGGGCCCGGGTGAACTGCTCAACCATTACGGCACCCAGGAACAGAAGGACCAGTACCTGCCGCGCCTGGCCGATGGTCGTGAAGTGCCCTGCTTCGGCCTGACCGGTCCGTTCGCCGGCTCGGATGCGACCTCGATTCCCGATTACGGCATCGTCTGCAAGGGCGAGTGGAACGGCGAGCAGGTGCTCGGCGTCAAGCTCACCTTCGACAAGCGCTACATCACGCTGGCCCCGGTGGCCACGCTGATCGGCCTGGCCTTCCGCATGTACGATCCGGACGGCCTGATCGGCAGCACCCGTGACATCGGCATCACCCTGGCGCTGCTGCCGCGTGATACCGCCGGTGTGGAAATCGGCCGTCGCCACTTCCCGCTCAACTCGACCTTCCAGAATGGCCCGATCCGCGGCAAGGATGTCTTCATCCCGCTGACCCAGCTGATCGGCGGCGCCGAGAAGGCTGGCAAGGGCTGGAACATGCTCAACGAGTGCCTGGCCGTGGGCCGTTCGATCACCCTGCCCTCCACCGCCAGTGGCGGTGCCAAGGCCGGTGCCGTAGTGACCGGTGCGTATGCACGCATCCGCAAGCAGTTCGGCCTGTCGGTCGGCCGCTTCGAGGGCGTGGAAGAAGCGCTGGCCCGCATCGGTGGCAAGGCGTATGCGATCAGCGCGCTGTGCCAGGCCACGGCGGCGGCGGTGGACCGCGGCGACGTGCCGTCGGTGCCGTCGGCCATCGCCAAGTACCACTGCACCACCATGAGCCGTGAAGTGATCTCCGACGTGATGGACGTGATCGGCGGCAAGGGCATCATCCTGGGGCCGCGCAACTTCGCCGGCCGCAGCTGGCAGGCCGCGCCGATCGCGATCACGGTCGAGGGCGCCAACATCATGACCCGCAGCCTGCTGATCTTCGGCCAGGGTGCGATCCTCTGCCACCCGTGGGTACTGAAGGAAATGAAGGCTGCACAGGACCCGGACACCCGTGCCGGCCTGCAGGAATTCGACCGCAGCCTGTTCGGCCACATCCGCTACGGCATCTCCAACGCCGTGCGTTCGTTCTGGTTCGGCCTGACCGGTGCGCGCTTCGGCGCGGCCCCGGGCGATGCCTACACCCGCCGCTACTTCCGCAAGCTGGACCGTTACTCGGCAAACCTGGCGCTGATGGCCGACATCTCGATGATGACGCTGGGCGGCAAGCTGAAGTTCAAGGAATCGCTGTCCGGCCGCCTGGGCGATGTGCTGAGCCACATCTACATGACCAGCGCCATGCTCAAGCGCTACCACGACGAAGGCGCACCGACCGCTGACCAGCCGCTGCTGGCGTGGGCCTTCCATGACAGCGTGCACAAGATCGAAGAGTCGCTGTCGGCTGCCCTGCGCAACTTCCCGGTGCGTCCGATCGGCTGGCTGATGTGGGCGCTGATCTTCCCGTTCGGCCGCCGTGCCGAAGCCCCGGGCGACCGCCTGGGCCACCGCGTGGCCGCGCTGCTGATGGCGCCCAACGAAGCCCGCGACCGTCTGGCCAGTGGCGTGTTCCTGACCCCCTGCGAGAACAACCCGGGTGGCCGCATCAACAGCTACCTGTCCAAGGCGATCATGGCCGAGCCGGTGGAGCGCAAGTTCATCAAGGCGCTCAAGACCAAGGGCATCGAAGCGCTGGACTTCGTGACCCAGCTGGACGAAGCCGTGGCCGAAGGCGTGATCACCCAGGACGAACGCACCCTGCTCGAAGAACTGCGCACGCTCACGCTGGAAACCATCACCGTGGACGACTTCGATCCGGAAGAGCTGCGCTCGGCGGGCTACTACAAGCTCCAGCAGAAGGACGCGCAGTCGCAGGCTGCCTGATCCCGACCACCCTGTAAACGACAACGGCGGACTTCGGTCCGCCGTTTTTTTGGGAGATTCCCGATGTCCGCTCCACTGCTCACCCTGTATCGCCGCATGCAGCGCTGGCCCGCCGGCAACTGGCTGTTCGCGCGCGCGGTGTGTTTCAAGGCGCCCTATTTCGCGAGCATCGCCCCGCGCATCACCCTGCTTGAACCGGGCCGCTGCGAAGGCCGCATCGCGCACCGGCGCAAGGTCACCAACCACATCGGCACGGTGCACGCGATCGCACTGTGCAACCTGGCCGAGCTCACCGCCGGGCTGATGGTGGATGCCTCGCTGCCCAAGGGCATGCGCTGGATCCCGAAGGGCATGGAGGTGCAGTACCTGGCCAAGGCGACGGGCACCCAGCATGCGGTCGCCACACCCGAGCAGCCGATCGTGGCGGCCGAGGCAGGCTACGCGCTGCCGGTGAAGGTGCAGGTGCGCGATGACGCTGGCACGGCCGTGTTCGAGGCGCGGATCGCGATGTGGGTGTCACCGGTCAAGCGTTGATCGTTCGTGCGCAGCCACCCATGGGGTGGCGCTACCTCCGATCCGGCTGTCGCAGGGTGGCGCCACGCCATGCGTGGCTGGCGCCTGTCAGGCCGGCACCATCCACCATGCCGCCACGGCCAGGATCGCCGGCACCGCCTGGATGAAGAAGATTCGCTTGTTGACGCTGTACGCGCCATAGCAGCCGGCCACGATCACGCAGCCCAGCATGAAGTTCACCAGCATCGGCAGGTGATCGAACAGGCCCCAGAACAGGCCCGCGGCGAGGAAGCCGTTGTACAGCCCCTGATTGGCCGCCAGCACCCGCGTGGCCTGTGCTTTTTCCGGCGTATTGCGGAAGGTCTTCAATCCCAGCGGCTTGGTCCACAGGAACATTTCCAGGACCAGGAAGTACACGTGCAGCAGGGCGACCAGCAAGGTCAGTGACAGCGCGATCCAATACATGGGCTGGCTTCCAGAACGTAATGCAGAGAGCTTACTCCGGGCGCTCGCCCGGCAGCTTCTTTTCTTCGCGCAGCAGGCCAAGGGCGGCGACGGTCATGGCACCGGCCACGACCAGGCCACCGAGGAACACGATGTGCGAGCCGAACAGGGACAGCCCCTTGTGCAGCCAGGCGAAGCTCAGGTCCGCACCGCGGTAGACCACGGTGTCGATCGCCGCGCCGGCCTTGTAGCGCCATTGGCGGTCCACACGGGTGTAGATCGTCTCGCGCGCCGGCTTGGCCAGGGAGAATTCGCTGGCGCGGGTCATGACCTGGACCATCGCCACCATCAGCGGCAGCGGCGAGGCGGCCAGGATCGAGAATCCGATGATGATCGCTACCCCGGGAATCAGCAGTGCGGGTGCGATCCCGTACCGCGACAGCAGCCAGCGCGTCGCGCCGAGCTGGATGATCAGGGTCAGCGCGTTCACGGCCAGATCCACGCGCGAGAAGAACGCCGTGCTGGCGGCAGGGTCGGTGTACAGGCGTCGTACGATCGAGGCCTGCTCGTTGTAGAGCATGGTGCCTACGCCCACGCCGAACAGCACCATCAGCGCCAGCCAGCGCAGCATCGGCTCACGCACGATCAGCTTCAGGCCATCGAATACGCTGCCGCCCATCGGCGTCTCGCCGGAGACGAGTTCCCGCTCCTGTTCGCGTGCCACCGCCCACAGGCGCAGCCGCCAGATGCAACCCAGGCAGATGAGCAGGAAACCAGCCGAGACCAGCATCAGATTGGCGATGCCGACCCGCTGCACCAGTGCCGAAGTGATGATCGGGCCGAGGAATGCGCCGATCGTGCCGGCTGCGCCGAGGTAGCCGTAATACGCGCGCGCCTCCACGTTGGAGAACACGTCGGCCATGAAACTCCAGAACACGGCCACCGCGAACAGGTTGAAAACGGTGATCCAGAAGAAGAACGCCATGCCGCGCCCGGGCACGCCGGTCTCGAACATCACGTAGAACCCGAGCAGGGTGACGATGAAGAACCCGTACACCACCGGCAGGAATACCCGGCGCGGATAGCGGCTCACCAGCGCGCCGTACAGCGGCTGCAGCACCAGCATGATGAAGAACACGCAGGTGAACAGGAACTGCAGCACGAAGTCCTGCAGGGCGATCCCATGGCCGGCGAACCACTCGATCAACGGCAGCGGGAACACCGTCTGCAGATCGGAGGAGGCCGCCATCGCTTCGCGCACCGGGCGCAGCACGTAGTAGCCGCTCAGCAGGCAGAAGAAATACAGCGAGGCCCAGATCAGCGGTGGCGAACGCCGCCACGCACTCAGCATGCCACCGGCTGCCGTGCCGGTCCCGGTCGCCGCGGTCATTGCCCGCTCTGCGCGGACAAGGGGCGTTGCAACGGCAGCATGTGGGGAACTCCGGGCGTCGAAGCGCGCAAGGTAAACGATGCACCGCAACATCGCCAGCCTCCGGCACGCCCATCGGCGCAACGCTGCGTGGCCCAACGCGCGGCCTCTGCCCGCCCCAACCTGACTTATGCTCGGTGCGCACCCCGGCAAGGAGCGGCATGTACGACTACATCGTGATCGGTGCCGGCTCTGCCGGCTGCGTGCTGGCCAACCGGCTCAGCGAAGACCCGGCCTGCCGGGTGCTGCTGCTGGAAGCCGGTCCGCGCGACACCAACCCCTTCATCCACATGCCGGCGGGCTTGGCGCGGCTGGTCAACAACCGCCGCATCAACTGGAATCTGGACACCGCCCCCGAGCCTGCCCTGGACGGCCGTCGCCTGTGGTGGCCGCGCGGCAAGGTGCTGGGGGGCTCGAGCTCGATCAATGCGATGTGCTACGTGCGCGGCGTGCCCGCCGACTACGACGGCTGGGAAGCGGGCGGCGCCACGGGCTGGGGCTGGGACCAGGTGCTGCCCTGGTTCCTGCACAGCGAGCGCAACAGCCGCGGTGCCAGCGCACTGCACGGCGATGCGGGTCTGCTGTCGGTGTCCGACCTGCGCCACCAAAATCCCCTCTCGGCCGCGTTCATCGCCGCCGCCCAGCAGGCCGGCCATCTCCACAATGCGGACTTCAACGGTGACCGGCAGCTAGGCGTAGGCCTGTACCAGGTCACCCAGCGCGACGGCGCCCGGTGCTCGAGCGCGGACGCCTACCTGCGTCCTGCACGTCACCGGCGCAACCTGACCGTGCTCACCGGCGCGCAGGCAACCGCGCTGAGCTGGCAGGGCACCACGGCGACCGGCGTGCACTATCGACGCGCCCGCCACCACCTCCATGCATGCGCGGCGGTCGAGGTGATCCTTAGCGCCGGCGCCATCCATTCCCCACATCTGCTGATGCTCTCCGGTATCGGCGAGGCCGACACGCTTCGCTGCCACGGCATCACCCCGCGCGTGGATCTGCCCGGCGTCGGCCGCAACCTGCAGGACCACCTGGACATCTGCACCGTCGTGCACACCACACCGGGGGTCAGCTACGACCGCAGCAACGAGCTGCGCATCGCCGTGGACTACTTCCTGCGCGGTCGCCGCGGTGCCGGCACCAGCAACCTGGCCGAGGCCGGTGGCTTCGCCCGTTCGTCGCTGGCCACCGATGCCCGCGCCGACATCCAGTTCCATTTCGTCCCGGCGATGCTGGACAACCACGGCCGCCACCGCCTGCCGGGCGATGGCTACACGCTGCATGCCTGCCCGCTGCACCCGCGCAGCCGCGGCCAGCTGCGCCTGCGTGATGCCGATGCGCGCTCACCGCCGCGCATCCACGCCAACTACCTGGGAGACGCCGAGGGTCACGATCTGAAGATGATGCTCGAATGCGCCCGGCTGTCTCGCGAGATCCTGCAACAGCCCGCATTTGACCGCTGGCGTGGTGCGCCGGTCTTTCCCGCCCGCACCGATCTGGACGACACCGCACTGGAGGCCTTCATCCGGGCCAAGGCCGAGACCATCTACCACCCGGTGGGCACCTGCGCGATGGGGCAGCACGCCGGCGCCGTGGTGGATCCGGGTACCCTGCGCGTGCACGGCACGCAGCGGCTGCGGGTGGTGGACGCGTCGGTCATGCCGCGGCTGGTCAGCGGGAACACCAACGCCCCGACCATCATGATCGCCGAGCGTGCCGCGCAGTGGATCCGGACCGCCGCGACTGCCTGAACAGGGGTGCGCGGGGCCGTCCTCACTGTCCGCCTCCCCAGCTGTGTCGGGAGCAGCAAAACCCGCATGTTTTCAACGTGATACGCATTCATCTTCGATTCGTTTGTGCAATCACGAAAAGCGGCGCTAGAATCGGTCACAGCAGTCGCGCACGGGCACCCATACGATGAACCAGAACAACAGGCGCCGACCGATCCGTTCGGCGGCAACCGGGTTGTTGGGCATGTTGATGCCCATCGCCATGTCTTCCACCGCGCAGACCCCTGCCGCCACGCCCGACGCGTTCCCGGTCAACATCGAGGAATCGGCGCCGAGCGCCGCCCCGCACACCCAGCCTGCCGCGTATCGCACCACGCCGGCCGGCCTGAAGGTGCAGCCGCCCGCGCAGGGCTTCAACGTGGCTTCGATCGAGTCGATGGCCCAGCAGCTTACCTACGGCGAGCGCGTGCCCGGCATGGCCGTTGCGATCGTCCAGGGGGGCCGTGTGCTCAGCGCGCGCGGTTACGGCGTCACCGACGTCAACAACCCGCAGCAGGTCGATGCCCACACCGTGTTCCGCCTGGCTTCGCTGTCCAAGGCCTTCGCCGGCACCATGGCCGGCCTGCTGGTCAACGATGGCACGCTGCGCTGGGACAGCAAGGTCACCGACTATGTACCCGGCTTCCAGCTGAGCACGCCCGAAGCAACCGAGCGCCTGACCGTGGCTGACCTGCTCAGCCACCGCGTTGGCCTGCCCTACAACGCCTACGACCGCGACGTCGAAGCCAACGCGGAGTACTACACGCTCACCCACAAGCTGGCCGCCACCTCGCTCAAGTGCCTGCCCGGCGATTGCTATGCCTATCAGAACGTGGCCTTCAGCCTGATCGGTGATGTGGTCTACGCCGCCTCCGGCAGCTTCTACGAACAATCCGTCGAGCGCCGCCTGTTCAAGCCGCTGGGCATGGACGACGCCAGCCTCGGCCTGGCCGGCATCCAGGCCAGCTCGCGCTGGGCGCGCCCGCACGTGCGCAGCCGCAATGGCTGGGTCGCGCTCACGCCCAAACCCACCTACTACCGCCTTGCTCCCGCTGCCGGCGTCAACGCCAGTGCCAGCGACATGGCGCAGTGGCTGCTGGCCCACACCGGTCACCGCCCCGACGTGCTTCCCGCACCGCTGCTGGCCACGCTGCACGCCAGCCTGATCAGCACCCCGGGTGAGATGCGTTCGGGCTGGCGCCGCGAACGCCTGAACTCGGCCGGCTACGCGCTCGGCTGGCGCACCTTCGATTACGCCGGCCATGAAGTGATCTTCCACGCCGGTGCCGTCCAGGGTTACCGCGGTCTGGTCGCGCTGGTGCCCGAACGCGACCTCGGCATCGCCATCATGTGGAACGGCGAAAGCAGCCTGCCCAGCGGCCTGCTGCCCACCGTGCTGGACCAGGCCATGGGCCTGCCGACGCAGCGCTGGCTGGACGTGGACACCGACTTCGGCAGCGACAGCCTGATGGCCGAAGACGCCGCCCCACAGGGCAAGCGCAAGGGCGTCTCGTCCAACCGCGCGGTCGCCTCACCGCGCTGATCGCGCTCACACGCGGTATGCAGAAGGCGGCCGGATGGCCGCCTTTTTTGTGGTTTTCTGGCGACGCCCATAAAAAAACTCCTTCCCCGCTGGGCTGCCAGGGAAGGAGTCTCAGGTACGGCTATCGGGAAATACTCAGATCAGCGGTGCCGGGGTTGCCGGCAGTGCGACCGGTGCGGCCTTCTTCTTGCGAACGGCCGGCTTGCGCTTTGCGACCTTCTTCACTGCCTTCTTCGCGGATGCCTTCTTGGCCGGAGCCTTGCGGGCCGTCGCCTTCTTGGCCGTGGCCTTCTTGGCTACCTTGCGGGTGGCCTTCTTGGCGGTCTTCTTGGCAGCCTTTTTCGGAGCGGCTTTCTTGGCTACCTTGCGGGTCGCCTTCTTGGCCGTCTTCTTTACCGCCTTTTTCGCGGTCTTCTTGGCAGCTGCCTTCTTTGCAGTCTTCTTGACGGCCTTCTTCGCCGTCTTCTTCACTGCCTTCTTGGCGGTCTTCTTGGTGGCGGCCTTCTTCGCCGTCTTCTTCACTGCCTTCTTTGCCGTCTTTTTCACTGCTGCCTTGCGGGCGGTCGCCTTCTTGGCCGCCTTCTTCACCGTCTTCTTGGCAGCCGCCTTCTTGGCTACCTTCTTCACGGCCTTCTTGGCAGTCGCCTTTTTAGCGACCTTCTTGGCTGCCTTTTTGGCGGCCGGCTTTTTCTTCGCAGCTTTCTTGGTTGCCATGGGATGGCTCCTCGTCAGTGATCTATGGAGTGAAAACGCCCAGGTAAAGCAAACCCGCCGTTGCTGCGTCGCGGGGACCGCCGTCGCGTCATGCGCGTCGTGACGGATACGGTGACACCCGCCGCATGTGGCCAGGCAGGTATCGAAGAGGAAAGGAACTTGCGGTTCGCCGGAGGAAGCGAAGCCATCTCCACCGTCATGGGACGCGAGGTGGATGTCCAGGTTGTGCTTCGCGACTTGATGTCGATTCTGCTCACTCTGTTCGCAGGCAAGGTCTGCTGAGGCGAAACCTAATCACGCTTTTTTTCACTGTCAACAACCCCGGCGAAAAATTTTCACACCGGCGCCTTGCAGCGCGCCCCTCGCCGTACCCGTCAGCGCCCCCACCCGAACGCCATGCCACCGCCAGCGCGAACACTCCGCGCAATAAAACGCTGACAACCCAGAAAAGAAAAACACTTAAAAGAAGCACTTTCGTGTAGCGACATCGCAACATCGCCGTGCGCCGCCCCGCAACGCCACGCGCGCATCGCATGCCAGCATCCCCGCCACGGGACTCCCCGTGCGCACCTTAAACAGCCCACAAAACTTTTCACATCTGCCCGCGTTTTTTTCGACCCGATTCGCGTAACTGCGCAAACTTTTGACCGTCCGGCACTGACGCTTTCGTGTCTGGCGTTCGTCATCGAGCGTCGCTCCACGTTCCCATTGATGCCTCATCGGCGCGCCTTCGGGTCGTCGATGCGGACCAGATCACCAACGCGCGGCGGCACCGAACCGATCGTCATGAGGCGCTGCCCGCGTACAACGCGACGACTTGTATGCGGCGATCCTCACGCACTACTAACGCGATCGCCGCGCGCCCGGGAGAGCAGGCAAAAAAAAACGGCCGCACCAGGCGGCCGTTTTTCAGCAGACACGACGATCAGTGATCTTCGTTTTCCAGCAGCTCGGCGTAGTCGTCCGGACCCAGCAGGTCGTTGACTTCGTCCAGGCCGGCCACTTCGACGACGTAGATCCAGCCCTCGCCGTAGGCGTCTTCGTTGATGGTTTCCGGCTTGTCGCTCAGGGCCGAATTGACCTCGACCACCGTGCCGGTGATCGGGCTGTAGACGTCCGAAGCGGCCTTGACCGACTCGACCACCGCCGCCTGTTCGCCGGCCTTGACCTCCTGGCCAACCTCCGGCAATTCAACATAGACCAGGTCGCCAAGCAGGCCCTGGGCGTGGTCGGAAATACCGACGGTGACGCGGCCGCTGCCTTCAACGCGTGCCCACTCGTGGGACTTGAGGAATTTGAGGTCGCCGGGGATCTCGCTCATGGGACTGCTCCGAGGAATATCAGGGGGGTCAAGAAACGGGGGTAGTGTAACCAACCGGCGCGGACACAAACGCGTCCGCACCGGGTACATCACGGCGTCAGCCGTCGATCAACACGCCGGGCTGGGCCTGGCCTTCGCGCACGAACGGGAACTTCACCACGCGCACCGGAATCTGCTTGCCGCGGATGTCCACACGCACCTCGCCCAGTTCGCCGCCCGGCACGCGGGCGAACGCGATGCCCTTGCCCAGGGTGGGCGAGAAGGTGCCGGACAGGATCTCGCCCTCGCCGCTGGCGGTGAGCACGACCTGGCCGTGACGCAGCACGCCCTTCTCATCCATGACCAGGCCGATCAGCTGGCGGGCGTTGCCGGCTGCCTTCTGCGCCTCGAGCACGTCGCGGCCGATGAAGTCGCGGCCTTCGTCCAGTGCCACGGTCCATGCCAGGCCGGCTTCATACGGCGTGATCTCCTCGTCCATGTCCTGGCCGTAGAGATTCATGCCGGCTTCCAGGCGCAGCGTATCGCGCGCACCCAGGCCGGCCGGACGCACACCCGCGGCGCTCAGCGCATTCCAGAACGCGACCACGGCGGTCTGCGGCAGCAGGATCTCGAAACCATCTTCACCGGTGTACCCGGTACGCGCGACGAACAGCGCGGTGCCGTCGGCGGTTGCCGTCTCCAGGGCGGCGAAGCGGCCCAGCTTTTCCAGCGCGGCGCGGTCGCCCTCGCCCAGCAGGCCGATCACGCGCTCGCGTGCGGTCGGCCCCTGCACGGCGATGATGGCCAGGTCTTCGCGCTCGATGACCTCCACGTTGAAGGCGGCGGCCTGCTCGCGGATCCAGGCCAGATCCTTTTCGCGGGTGGAGGCGTTGACCACCATGCGGAAGAAATCGTCGGCCATGTAATAGACGATCAGGTCGTCGATCACGCCGCCGCGGGCATTGAGCATGCACGAGTACAGCGCCTTGCCGGTGGCCTTGAGCTTGTCCACCGAGTTGGCCAGCAGCGTACGCAGGAACGGCTTGACCTGCTCACCACGCAGGTCGACCACGGTCATGTGGCTGACGTCGAACATGCCGGCATCGCTGCGCACAAGGTGGTGCTCGTCCAGCTGCGAACCGTAATGAATGGGCATGTCCCAACCACCGAAATCGACCATCTTGGCGCCGAGTGCGCGGTGGGTATCGTTGAGAAGCGTCTTCTGGGTCATGACCGGTTCCGGGGGAATGAAGGCAAGGCCTCCATTATCCCAGAACCGTCTTCACAACGCCTGCGGCGGTGCGGGAAAACCGCGGATCAGGCCTGCTGCACCTTCAGCGTCATCCCTTCCACCGCCACCACGCGCACCGGGCTGCCGGCCGGCAGATCCGGCCCGGCGACCACCCAGAACGCATCGTCGATCTTGGCCCGGCCCTTGCCGGCCACGATGCCCTGGTCGAGCACGATCACCCGCCCGATCAACTGCTCGGCGCGCCGGTTCAACAGCGGCTGATCACTCTGGCGATCGTGCGATCGCCCCCAGCGCCGGTAACACTGGATCGACACCACGCTGAGCACCACGAAGGCGACTACCTGCCACAACAGCGGGATGTCGGCAAATACTGCAACCAGCACGAACACCGCCGCCGCACCGATCCCGATCCACAACATGAAGGCGCCGGGCGCGAGCGCCTCGGCGGCGAACAGCACCAGTGCCAGCGCGCCCCAGGCCACCACTTCCCAGCGCATGTCAGCCTCCGATCCGCGGCGGGACGCCGCGCGTGGCTTTCTTTTCTTCCTGCTTGGCGAAGGCCTCGCGCGCCAGTTCGGCGACACCGGCGATGGAGCCGATCACGCCGCTGGCCTCCATCGGCATCAGCACCAGCTTCTGGTTGGGCGAGGTCGCCAGCTCCTTGAACGCCTCCACATACTTCTGCGCGATGAAGTAGTTGATCGCCTGTACGTCGCCCTGGGCGATCGCCTCGGACACCATCGTGGTCGCCTTGGCCTCCGCTTCGGCCAGGCGCTCGCGCGCCTCGGCATCGCGGAAGGCGGCTTCCTTGCGGCCTTCGGCCTCCAGCACGGTTGCCTGCTTTTCACCTTCCGCGCGCAGGATCTCGGACTGCCGCGAGCCTTCGGCTTCCAGGATCTGCGCGCGCTTTTCGCGCTCTGCCTTCATCTGCCGCGCCATCGCATCGAGCAGATCGCGCGGCGGCTGGATGTCGCGGATCTCGATGCGGTTGACCTTCACGCCCCACGGGTTGGTGGCATGGTCGACCACGCTCAGCAGCTGGGCGTTGATCACCTCCCGCTGGCTGAGCGATTCATCCAGGTCCATCGAGCCGATCACGGTACGGATGTTGGTCTGCACCAGCGCGATCATCGCCACCTCCAGGTTGGCGACTTCGTAGGCGGCCTTGGCCGCATCAAGCACCTGGAAGAACACCACGCCATCCACGCGCACCGCGGCGTTGTCCTTGGTGATCACTTCCTGGCTGGGCACATCCAGCACCTGCTCCATCATGTTCACCTTGCGGCCAACCCCGTAGACGATCGGGATCAGGAAGTGCAGGCCGGGCGACATGGTGTGGGTGTAGCGGCCGAAGCGCTCCACGGTCCATTCGTAGCCCTGCGGCACCATCCGCACGGCCTTGAAGAGAATGACGACGGCCACGAAGGCCAGCACCAGCGAGAACAGCATGGTCGGAAACATCAGGTCACTCCCTTTCCCCGGATTCGTAGCGCCGAGTATAGCCACGCCGCCTTCACACCGGCGTCGGTGAGTGGCCTGGATGACCGTCAGGCGGGGATCAGGCGGTGCGCGGGGCGAACATGATCACCATCATCCCGGCCAGGCACAGGCCGACGCCGAGCAGGTCCCAGCGGCTGGGGCGGATGCCATCCACCAGCCACAACCACATCAGTGCGGTACCGATATAGACCCCGCCGTAGGCGGCGTAGACGCGCCCGCTGGCGGTCGGGTGCAGGGTCAGCAGCCAGGCGAACAGCGCCAGGCTGGCGGCCGCCGGCAGCAGCAGCCACGCACTGCCGTCCTTGCGCAGCCACAGCCACGGCAGGTAGCAGCCGACGATCTCGGCTACGGCGGTGAGGACGAACAGCAGCAGGGTGTTCATCCCGTGCGCTCGGCGTCCTTGGCCTGCTGCCAGAGCGCTTCCTGCGCGTCCAGATCGAGGGCACCCATCGATTGCCCTGCCGCCTCCGCCTGGGCTTCCATCGCCCGGAAGCGACGTTCGAATTTCTGGTTGGCCAGCCGCAGGGCGGCACCGACGTCGACCTTGGCGTGCCGGGCCAGATTGGCGCAGACGAACAGCAGATCGCCGAGTTCTTCCTGCAGGCGCGCCTGATTTTCCTCGACAGGACCACGCGCGAATTCCGCGGCGACTTCGTCCAGTTCTTCGCGCACCTTGTCCATCACCGGCGCAGGGCCCGGCCAGTCGAAACCGACCCGTGCCGCGCGGGCCTGCAGCTTCACCGCCCGCTGCCACTCCGGCAGGCCGCGCGAGATGCCGGCCAGCGCCGAGGTATCGGTGTGCCCTTTGGCGGCGCGTTCGGCGCGTTTGATCGCCTCCCAGTTGCTGTTGACGTCCTCGGCCCCCTCGACCTGGACCTGGGCGAACACGTGCGGGTGGCGACGCTCCATCTTGTCGCTGATCGCGCGGGCGACATCGGCGAACGCAAAGGCGCCCTGCTCCTGTGCCATCTGCGCGTGGAACACCACCTGCAGCAGCAGATCGCCGAGTTCATCCTTGAGGTCGTCCAGGTCGCCGCGGTCGATCGCGTCGGCGACCTCGTAGGCTTCCTCGATGGTGTACGGGGCGATGCTGGCGAAGTCCTGCTGCAGGTCCCAGGGGCAGCCCCGCAACGGGTCGCGCAGGCGCGCCATGATGCCCAGCAGGCGGTCCAGTTCGGGGGTGGCAGGCATCGTTGCTCCAGTCAGGTCAGGCAGGCAACCACTCGCGCCACGGCAGGCGGGTATCGCCCAGCGCAATGAAGTCGCCGTTCAAGAGGCTTTCGCGGCGGTTGTAACGGAACGGTTTGCCGGTCTCGGCCGACAGCACCGCGCCGCCGGCAGCATGCAGCACGCACTGCCCCGCGGCGGTGTCCCATTCGGAGGTCGGGCCCAGCCGCGGGTACACGTCCAGCGTGCCTTCGGCCAAGCGGCAGAATTTGAGCGAGGAACCCTGTGCGAGCACCTCGATATCGCCCATCCGGTCCAGCAATGCCTGTGTCTGATCGCTGCGATGCGAGCGGCTGGCGGCCACCCGCAACGGTGCCGTGGCCGGCGTGCGGGTGCGCAGTACCGAATCACGCATGCCGTCGCGGCGGTAGGCCAGCTCGCCGCGCATCGCATGCCAGACCTGGCCGGTGGCCGGGGCCAGCACCACGCCGAACGCGGGCGCGCCCTGGTAGATCAGCGCGATGTTGACGCTGAACTCGTCGTTGCGTTTCACGAATTCGCGGGTGCCATCCAGCGGATCGACCAGCCAGTAGGCGCCCCAGTGCTGGCGGATCTCCCACGGCACCTGCGCCGATTCCTCCGAGAGGATGGGCAGCTCGGGGGTGAGCTGCGCCAGGCCACGCTCGATCACCTGATTGGCGCCGAGGTCGGCGGCCGTGACCGGGCTGCGATCGGATTTGATTTCCACATCGAACGGCGTGGCATACACCGCCATGATGGCGGCGGCCGCGTCCTGGGCGATGGCGATGACGGTTTCGCGCAGATCCGTCGTGAGTTTGATCATCCCTTCCGTCCCAGCCACTCGCGGGCAATGAACAGCGCCGCCAGCGATCGGCCTTCGGAGAAATCCTCGCGCAGCATCAACTGGTCCAGATCGGCCAGCTTCCACGGCACGACCTCCAGTTCCTCCGGCTCATCACCGACCAGGCGCTCGGGGTACAGATCGCGCGCGACCACCAGCCAGGACTGATGACTCATATAGGTGGGGGCCAGGGTCATCGCGCGCAGCACGTCGACCCGGCGCGCACCGTAACCGGCCTCTTCCTTCAATTCGCGGTCGGCCGCCTGTTCGGGGGTTTCCCCGGCATCGATGCGGCCCTTCACCAGGCCCAGCTCGTAGCGGTGCATGCCGGCGGCGTACTCACGTACCAGCAGCACGGTCTCTTCATCGAGCATCGGCACTACCACCACGGCCCCATGGCCACGGGTCACCAGCCGTTCGAAGCGGCGGCGTTCGCCATTGGAGAACTCCAGATCCAGGTGCTGGCGCTGGAACGGCCCGCTTTCCTCGTCCGTGATCTGGTGGATGATGGGCAGGCGACGGCTCATGCGAGCATCTCTAGAATGGGTACTGGTGAAAACGTGTTCATGAGCCCGAAATGCTAGCAGACCCAGCCCCCCTCACGCTGGCCGATCAGTGGCGGCAACGCGATCTGGCCGTGCTGTGGCACCCGTGCACACAGATGCGCGAGCACCCGGACACCCTGCCCCTGCTACCGATCGCCCGTGGCGAAGGCCCGTGGTTGATCGACCATGACGGCCATCGCTATCTGGACGCGGTGAGCAGTTGGTGGACCAATCTGTTCGGCCATGCGCAACCGCGCATCGGTGCGGCCATTGCCCAGCAGGCCACCCAGCTGGAACAAGTGATGCTGGCCGGCTTCAGTCATGAGCCGGCGGTACGGCTGGCTGAGCGCCTGCTGGCGATCGCCCCACGCCAGGCCGGGCGCGCCCCGCTGGCCAAGGTGTTCTATGCCGACAACGGCTCGGCCGGGGTGGAAGTGGCGCTGAAGATGGCGTTCCACTATTTCCGCAATCGGGGCGAGAACCACCGCACCCGGTTCGTCGCGCTGGAGAACGGCTATCACGGCGAAACCCTGGGGGCGCTGTCGGTCGGCGATATTCCGTTGTATCGGCGGGTGTATGCCCCGCTGCTGACCGAGGCGCTGTTCGCCCCCTCGCCCGATGCCTACCTGGCCGAGCCGGGCCAGAGTGCCGCGCAGCGCGCGCACCAGGCCGCCGATGCGCTGGCCACGCTGTTTGACCAGCACCCGGGGGAGATCTGCGCGGTGATTCTCGAGCCGCGCCTGCAATGTGCCGGTGGCATGCGCATGTACGACCCGGTCTATCTGCAGCGTGCACGTGAGCTGTGCGATGCCAACGGCGCGTTCCTGATCGCCGATGAGATCGCGACCGGCTTCGGCCGCACCGGCACGATGTTCGCCTGCGAACAGGCCGGGGTGATGCCGGACCTGCTGTGCCTGTCCAAGGGCCTGACCGGTGGATTCCTGCCGCTGTCGGCGGTGCTGGCCACGCAGGCGCTGTACGACGCCTTCCTGGATGATTCGCGCGAGCGCGCCTTCCTGCATTCGCACAGTTACACCGGCAACCCGCTGGCCTGCGCCGCCGCGCTGGCGACCCTGGACATCTTCGCCAGTGAAGACGTGATCGCGCGCAACCGCAGTACCGCCGAGGTGATGCGCACCCTGGCCGCGCCGTTCGCCGACCACGCGCATGTCGCCGATGTGCGCCAGGCCGGGATGGTGGTGGCCTTCGAACTGACCCGCAACGGCGACAAGCGCACGCCGTTCCCGGCCGAGGCCCGGATCGGGTTGCACGCCTATAAAGCCGCGCTCAAACGCGGCGTGGTGCTGCGCCCGCTGGGCAATGTGCTGTATTGGATGCCGCCGTACTGCGTGGAGGATGAACACTTGGATCTGCTTGCGTTGACCACCCTGGCCGCCATCGACGAGGCCGTCGCATGCGCGTGACCCGAAGCCATGTCGATCAACCGCTGGCGGTCGGCCAGACCCTGGCGCTGCCCGAGGATGCGGCCAATCATCTGGTCCGCGTGATGCGCCTGCGCGAGGGCGATGGCTGCGTGCTGTTCAATGGCGATGGCCACGATTACAGCGCCACCCTGGTGACGGTCGGCAAGCGCGATGCGCAGGTACGGATCGAGAGCGCCACCGCGCTGGGCAACGAGTCGCCCTTGCACATCACGCTGCTGCAGGGCATTGCCCGTGGCGAGAAGATGGACCTGATCCTGCAGAAGGCCACTGAGCTGGGGGTGCAGGCTTTCGTGCCGGTCAACGCCGAGCGCACGGAAGTGAAGCTGGATGCGGCCCGTGCCGAGAAGCGCCTGGCGCACTGGCACAGCGTGGTGGTCTCGGCATGTGGCCAATCCGGCCGCGCCTGCGTCCCCAGCGTGGCCGCACCACAATCGCTGCAGGTCGCCGCCAACGCCGTGCCGGCCGAAGCATTGAAGTTGACCCTGGATCCGCAGGGCGAGCACCGCTTGTCCACCCTGTCCGCCGCACCGGGCGGCGTCGTGATTGCGATCGGCCCGGAAGGCGGCTGGTCGCCGCGCGACCGTCAGGCCTTGGCCGCAGCAGGCTTCCAAGGCTTGCAGCTGGGGCCGCGCGTGCTCCGCACCGAGACGGCCGGCCTGGCGGCGATCGCTGCCGTGCAGGCGCGGCTGGGCGATCTGGGATGAAGCAGAAACGGGGACGGAGGGAGTTAATCGGCACGATTAACTACCTCCGTCCCTATTTTTTTCACCCCGCCACGGGGAAGGATTCGTCCAGCGCTGCTTCCAGTGCATCCAGGTCCGGCAGCAGCGCGCTCTGCTCGCCCAGCAGTACACGCATGTGCACGCCCTGTGGCAGGGTTTCCTCGGAGGCATCGGCCAGCAGACCGTCGCGCGGCACGGCGATCAGCTGCGGGAACGTCTGGGTCAGCAGCGCGAAGTACGGGCGGCGGGCGTTGCCGCCCAGCGCCTTGAGCACCACCACCTTGTTGTTGGTCACGACCGGTTCGTCGCCCTGCCCGGACAACCGGGCGAACGACAGCAGCGGCACGTCCCAGCCGTGCCAGGCGATCTGACCGACCAGCCAGGCCGGTGCGTCGGGTACCGTCTCGACCGGCACCTTGGACATCATCTCGGCGACGGTGGCGTTGGGCAGCAGCACGCGTTCGTGCCCGGCCTGGATCAGAACACCGCGGATTTCGTCGTTGCTGGCGTAGCTCATGGGTCTTCCTTTAAAGGAGCGTGACGCGCTTACGCGTCCACGCCCCAGCGTTCGGCGATGGTGGCGGCAAGCTGCGGCGGTTCACCGGCGTCCTGCCCCGCGACCACCACGGCACTGGCCGCCGTCGGGTCATAGCAGCCTTCGCCCACCTGACCGGCAACCCAGGCCCCCGCAGCCGCCAGCGCAAGCACGGCATCCAGTTGGGCGGCGTCCGCGCCACTGAGCAGCACCACGCCACTGTGGGCCGCCGGCAAGGCATCGATCTGGATCCCGGCGGTGTCGGCCATGAACTGCAGGCCACCCTGGCTGGCGACGACGCCGACGTCGTCCGGCAGGATGTAGACCTGTCCGGCGTCCACCGGCTGTGCCACCTCGGCGAGCACCACCGGCAACGCAGACACGCGCGCCATCTGCTTGACCAGATTGCCGTAGCGACCGCCATCCAGGCGCATGTGCACCAGGATCGCCGTGCTCAGGGCTTCAGGCAGCGCAGCGAGCAGACGACGCAGCGCGTCCGGCCCACCGATACCGGCCAGGACCAGCACGGCACCGCGGCAGCCGCCCTCGATGCCCGTATCGGGCTCAAGCTCGACCAGCGACAGCCGGTCGATATCGAAGCGCTCCTGCACGGACTCGGCCGTGGATGCAGCGGGCGACGTTACGACGTGCTCCTCCACCAGCGACCAGCGGCTGTGATCCCCGATCGCGGTGATCGGCGCGACTGCCGGGGCGACGTCGGCGGGCGGTGCCGCAGCGGGCATCGCAGGTGGGTCCGGTTCGTCCTGGGCAGGCTGCAACGCAGCCAGCGCCTCCTCCAGCGAGACTGGCTCGCTCAGGTCCTGCGGTGCCAGGTACAGGCCGTCGGACGGGACCTCGGGTGCCGCATCGGCGGCTTCGCGCAGGTGGAACTCCAGCGGCGCGTCCGCATGCAGCTCGGCCGGCGTGGTCGGCAGCCCCGGCTCGGGCTGCAACTGCTGATCCTGCTCCGATCCCGGCGGCAACACATCCTGATGGCCGTGCAGCTTGGCCACCAGGTGGCGTGCCCAGCGCTGTGCTTCCCAACCATCCCGACGCGCAGCCAGCTCGGCTTCGTCGAAGATCAGGGTCAGCGAAGGCGAGGCCAGCACCGGGTCCAGCCGCTCCAGCGCGTCCTCGATGGCCGGCTCCAGTGCAATCAGCACGGCACCGGGATCAGCATCGCGCAGCGCCTGCAGCTCCAGCGTCGAGGGATCGTCTTCGAAGACCACGCGCGCGCCGGCATGATCCAGCGCCTCGCGCAGGCGCTCGCGGGCCGCACCGGGGCGGGCCAGCAATGCGATCGTCAACAGGGCGTGGCCGTCACTCGCGGACACGGGCGATCCCCAGCAGGTCGTAAACGTTGCGCATCAGATCCAGCTCCTGGTACGGCTTGCCCAGGTAGCGCTGGACACCGATTTCGAAGGCACGTTGGCGATGCTTGTCGCCGCTGCGCGAGGTGATCATCACGATCGGCA
The DNA here is from genome assembly GCA_002363385.1 of Stenotrophomonas maltophilia. GTDB lineage: Bacteria > Pseudomonadota > Gammaproteobacteria > Xanthomonadales > Xanthomonadaceae > Stenotrophomonas > Stenotrophomonas maltophilia_AN. The sequence continues at coordinate 923,279 of DEVL01000003.1, read as the reverse complement.
CCCCTTGGTAGCGTGGGTCCGCGCGCATCACGCTGGCCAGCTCATAGCCGTCCATGCGTGGCATTTCGATATCCAGCAGCATCAGATCGGGCACGCGTTCTTCCAGGCGCTCCAGGGCTTCGATGCCATCGCGCGCAACGGTCACCTCGAAGTTGTGGCGCTCCAGGATGCGGCCGGTGACCTTGCGCATGGTCAGCGAGTCGTCGACCACCATCACCAGCGGTGCATCACGGTCGCTGACCTGGGTGGTCGCGGCAATCGGCTTGTGCGGATTGGCGATGTAACGGCGTACCAGCGGGGCGACGTCGAGGATGACCACCACGCGGCCATCGCCGGTGATCGTCGCACCATAGATACCCGGCACCGAGGCGATCTGCAGGCCCACCGGCTTGACCACGATTTCGCGGTTGCCCAGCACCTGGTCGATCGCCACGGCTACCCGCAGGTCGCCCGCGCGGACGAGCAGCAGCGGCACCTGTGCCTGGCCTTCGGCGCGGGCCTGGGCCTGGCCGATCAACGTTCCCAGATCATGCAGGGCGAATTCTTCGCCGCCGTAGTGGTACCCACCGTTGGCGGTTTCAAAGCGCTCGCGCGAGATCCGGCCGATACCACTGACCGAGGCGACCGGTACGGCGAAGGTGGTCTCACCGATCTGCACGAACACGGCCTGGGTGACGGCCAGCGTCTGCGGCAGGCGCAGGGTGAAAGTAACGCCCTGCCCGCGCACGGAGTGGATGTCCACCGAGCCGCCGAGCTGGCGCACTTCGTTGTGCACCACGTCCATGCCCACGCCACGACCGGCCAGCTGGCTGACCTGGTCGGCGGTGCTGAAGCCGGGCGAGAAGATCATTGCGTCCAGCTCGGCATCGCCCAGCACGGCATCGGCGGCGATCAGACCACGCTGTTCGGCACGGCGACGGATCGCCTCGCGGTCCAGCCCGGCACCATCGTCGGCCACTTCCAGCACGATTTCCGAGCCTTCGCGTCGCAGCCGGATGGCAATCTCGCCTTCCTCCGGCTTGCCGGCGGCGCGACGCTGTTCCGGGGTTTCCAGACCATGGGCCACCGAGTTGCGCAGCATGTGTTCCAGCGGTGCGACCATGCGGTCCAGGACGTTGCGGTCCAGTTCGCCGTGGGTGCCTTCCAGGGTGACGTGGACCTGCTTGCCGGTGTCCTGGCCGGCCTGGCGCACGACCCGGCGCAGACGCGGCACAAGGCCGTCGAACGGGACCATGCGCGCGCGCATCAGGCCGTCCTGCAGTTCCGAACTGACGCGCGACTGCTGTTGCAGCAGCACGTCGTACTGACGCGAAAGATCGTCCAGTACACCCTGCAGACCGCCCAGATCGGCCGCCGATTCATTCAGCGCGCGGCTGAGCTGCTGCAGCGTGGAGAAGCGGTCCAGTTCCAGCGGATCGAACTTGTGATCGGCCTGGTCCTGCTCACGCTGGTATCGGGCCACGATCTGCGCTTCGGTTTCCAGGTCCAGTCGGCGCAGCTGATCGCGCAGACGGGCGTTGGTGCGATCCAGTTCGCCCATGGCCCCACGGAAGGCGCCGAGCTGCTGTTCCAGGCGCGAACGGTAGATCGCCACTTCACCGGCATGGTTGACCAGGCGGTCGAGCAGGTCGGCGCGCACACGCACCTGTTCCTGCTGCGGACGCGGCAGACCGTCGTCTTCACTGGCGGTCTCCAGCGGTACCGGTGCGGACAACGGGGCGGCGACGAGCGCGGCGATCGCCGCTTCAACCTTGGCATCGCCGACGGCAAGGGCCGGCTCGGCGGGCGCGATCTGTTCCGGCTCGGCACGGCCCTGGGTGCGCCGCTCGAAGGCGGCGATCAGGTCGTCGGGCATGGCCACGGTACGGTGCTGGCCGGTCCGGGTCAGCAACTGGTGCAGACGGTCGAAACCGCGCTCCAGCAGGTGCACATCGCTGCGCTCGATATCGGTACGGTTGGCCGCAACGGCCTCCAGCAACGACTCGATCCCGTGGCCAAGATCACCGATGGGATTGATGCCGGCCATGCGTGCGCCACCCTTGAGGGTGTGCAGATCGCGCTGCAGGCCGGCGATCACGTCGCGGTCCTGTGGGGCGGCGCGGAGCTCGCTGATCAGCCCATCGCAGTGGTCGAGCAGGTCCTTGCCTTCTTCCACGAAGATGTCGACCAGTTCCTGATCGAGCTGGGTGAAATCGAGGGCGTCACCTGCATCGAGTTCAACGTCATCGTCCGATGCTGCCGCCGCGAATACGGTGCTGGCAGGCTGCGGAACGACGTGCGCCGGCGCCGGAGACTCTTCGAGCTCGAAGAAGCGCGCGGGTGCCGTCGTGTCTTCGTCGATCGTATCCGCATCTGCATCGGTGCTGTCGGCCAGGGCGGTTTCGAATGCCTCAGCAAAGGCATCCCGTTCCACCGGCGCCTCGGCAGCCGCATCCAGCCCGAGCACGCCGAGGTCCTCGGCCGCCTCGGCGTCCGGTGCGTCCAACACGGTCAGACCATCGTCAATGGCCTGCTGGGCATCCACCACCTCGCCGAAGGCCGGCGGCGGCGGCAGGACGTCGTCCAGGGCCTGCGCGTTGTCGTCGGTCTCGTCGGTCTCGTCGGTCTCGCGCCAGCCGTCATTGGCGACATCATTAGCGGCCTCTTCGACGGTCTCTTCGACGGCGACCGCAACGGCGTCTGCTGGCACGGTTCCGGCGTCGCTGGCGCTTGGCGCCGGATCGGCGGCCAGTCCGGAGGGCGCAGGGCGATCGAAGTACCGCGACAGGTCGTCGGCCGAGGTGAGTTCCACGGCATCCAGACCGGCAGGCACCGAGTCCAGATCGGTCGCTTCGGCAGTGGTGTCCGGCGTGGCGTGAACCTCGCTGATCACCGGCGAGGTCGGCAGCTCGGCATCGAAGTAGGCGGACAGGTCATCGGTTCCGGTCAGCTCCGCCGCGACCAGCGCGTCGTCCGCCGTGGTCTCGACATCGGCGGTATCCCCCGTGTCGAGCAGGGTCAGACCGTCGGCTTCGATCAGCGCCTGCTGCGCGTCTGCGTCGGCCGCATCATCGATGCTTGCCAGAGCCGGCGCCTCCACATACGCCGGCGCGTGGTCAGCGATGGCCGCTTCAACGACGATTGGCTCGTCAATGACGGCGGCGTCTTCAACAACGATGGCCTCGTCGGTGTCGCTGCCCTCATCCGCCGCGTCGGCCTCCCATTCCGCCAGGTGATCGGCATCGGTCACGTCCAGCGCCGAGGCCTCCTCCTCCAGGTCCTGCTCGTCATCGACCAGCGCCGGCCAGCGCGCTTCGGGCAGCGTATCGGCCAGTGCGATCAGGCGGGCGGCGAGCGCCTGCTGGACCGGGACGCGGGGCGCTTCGTCCTGCAGCGCCTCCATCGTGGTGGTGATGGCAGCGCAGGTCTCCACCAGTGCCTGCAGACCTGCGTCGCTGGGCAGCGCATCGGCAGCCAGCGAGCGCTTGATGTAGCTTTCCGCCGCACCGGTGACTGCGGTGATCTCGGGCACGTCGGTCATGGCGAAGGCGCCATTCATGGTGTGCACGGCGCGCAGCAGGCCATCGGTGACCGGCTGCGGCACCTCGGCCGCGCTGTCCAGCCAGGCCTGCAGCGTCGCCTGGTGCACCTCGACCTCGGCTTCCAGGATCTCGCGCAGCACGCTGTCGATGTTGGCCGGGGTGCTCTCCACCACCGGCGCGGGCGCGGGCGTCGTATCGACTGCCACCGGATCCGGCAGGGTGGCAACCGGTGCCACGGCCGGGCGCTGCAGCGGCACGTGGAAGGTCTCCTCGCCTGCCGCCACGCGATCGGCGATCGCCTGCATGGCCTGCAGATCGGCGGTCACGCGGCTGCCATCACGCAGCGCGGCGTTGAGCTGCGGCAGGACGTCGTAAGCCTGGCCGATCAGCGCCACCACCGCCGGCGAGGCCGGACGGCTGCCATCGAGCACGCGGTTGAGCATGCCCTCGATCTTCCAGCTGAATTCTCCCAGGGTGCGTGCACCCACCAGGCGACCGCTGCCCTTGAGGGTGTGGAACACCCGGCGGATCGGACGCAGCCGGTCCATGTTGTCCGGCGCGATGCGCCAGGCCGGGAGCAGATTGCCCAGATTCACCAGCTCTTCGTCGAACTCTTCGATGAAGACCTCGCGGATGTCCTGGTCGATGTTCTCGCCATCGTCCTCGAACCCGGCCTCGATGCTGGTCTCGTCGGTCGTCATGGCCGCGACCTCGGTCGTCAGGCCGGTGATCGGTGCGGCAACAGGATCGACACCCTCCGTGCGGAACTGCGCGGCGGCAGCATCGAGCTCGGCCAGGAACCGCACCGATTCGTCATCCAGCTCAATCTTGCGGATGACCGCGTCCTGCACGCCCGAGGTCGGAACTGGCGCAGCCAACACGTCGTCACTCTCGTCCGCCGATGCGACCGGGATGTCCTGCAGGAAGGTAGGGGGCGCGTGGGCGTCTGCGTCGTCATGCGCCGATTCGGAGGCGGATTCGGCGGCAGTTCCGGCGACAGGCTCGGCGTCGGCTGCCACCGAGTCGGCATCGTCGATCTGCAGCGACAATACGTCATCGGCGTTGTCCAGCCGCTCATCGAAGGTGAATTCGATCGGCTCGTCGCTCAGCTGAAGCGCCTCGTGCTCGGCTGCGACCGGATCGAACCCGGTCCCGTCCGCCACGAATGCAGGCATCTCCAGGAAGGCCGGGTCGGTATCGTCGGTGCGTTCCGACGGCGTCGCATCAAACTCAGTCCCGGCGGCGTCCGCCACCGGCGTGGACACCACTGGTGGCACGCCCCACCCGGCACCTGCCGGGGCCTCGGCGATGATCGGATCGAAATGCGCGAAAGTCGGCAGCTCGTCCACATCGTTGTTGCCGGCCAGGGTCCACTGCGGCGCATCGGCCGCAACGGGCGCGGTCGACGCATCGAACACCAGCGCAGCCGGCGGGGCCACAGGCGTCGTGGCCGGCTGCGGCGGCGGATCGAAGGTGAAGTCCGGCAGCGGCGGCGGCAGGTTGGCCGGGCGCGGTATCCCGGCAGTGACACCCAGCGCGATCGGCTCGGCGGCCGGCGCGTCCCACGGGGTCAGCGCAATGTGTTCCGGTGCCACCGGCAGTGCACCCGGCCCGGTATCGGCCGAGGGCTGGTTGGCATCCGGCAGCGGCCAATAACGCAGGGTTTCCAGGCTGCTGCGGGTGATGTCCAGAATCTCGTCGCGGCCCGCGCGGCCTTCGCGCAGGGCCTCGAGGTAGTACTCCAGGCTGGCCATGGCGTCGGCCAGGGTGTCGAGCTGGCGACCGCTCGGCACACGCTGCTTGCCCAGCAGTTCCACGCTGATGTACTGGCGCACCCCCTGCAGGTAGTCGGCCGGCACCGTCAGATCGAGCATGCGCAGCGCACCGGCGACCTCGCCGAGCAGGCGCGGCACTTCCTGCAGCTGCTGGTGGTTCCAGTTCGTTTCGATGAAGGCCACGAAGTGCTCGCGGGCGGCCGCGAAGTTGGCGATCGCCTCATGGGCCAACACTTCCACCGTGCGCCGGTTTTCGGCGGCGCTCGGGTCATCTTCGCCGCTGCCGCCGGCGCCCAGATGGGCGACCTGGTCATCCAGCGAGGCATCCACGTACAGCAGCGCGCCGGCGATATCCAGCAGCAGCGTTTCATCGATCTGCTGCACGCCCTCGACCACATCGCGCAGTGCGTCACGCTGCTGCACGACCACGCCGCGGGCCACGCCCAGGCCCATCATGCCCAGCGTATCGGCCACGGCACCCAGTTCGTTGACCTGGGTCTGCAGTTGCACCGGCTCACCGCCGGTGCGCAGGTGCAGGTCCAGCGCGTCCTTGATCCGCAGCAGCTCTTCCTTGACTGCGTTGCCGACGGTGTCGAGGAGCTCGCGGTTGCGCCCGCTCAGGCTGCCGCGGGCATGGTCGAGTTCGGCTTCGGTGGCGCTCGCGCTGTCCGGCGCGAAGGCGAACAGCACGCTTTCATTGATGCCCGGCGCCGCACGCGCCGACCGGATGTCGTTGAGCAGCGGCAGCAACACGATCGGAATATCACGGTGACCGTTCTGCAGGCGTTCCAGATAGTCGGGCAGCAGCACGCTGCCACGCATCAGCGTGGCGCAGGCTTCGTCGCGGTCGGGCACTTCACCGGCACCGATCGCGTTGGCCAGCTGCTCCAGCTCCTCGGCCACCATCGCCGGGGCGTACAGCTCGACCATCCGCAGCGTGCCCTGCACCTGGTGCAGGTACCCGGCGCAGAAGCGCATGCGGCTGCCGTCGGCAGGGTCGTCCACGTAGTACTCGACCTCGTTGCGCACCTGGCGCAGGGTCTCGTCCAGCTCCGGCTTGACCCAGCCCAGCGCAGCGTGGCTCATGGCATCGCGCAGCGTGCTCATGCCAGGTCTCCCGGCAGCTCGGCGCACATGGCGTGCGGTGATTTCTCGCGATGCATCATCTGCTTGTTCCTTCCCTCTCCGCCCTGCCCGTGGCTCACGCCGGCAGCTTGAAGTCGGCAACCGAGCGGCGCAGGTCGGCCGCCAGCTGTGCCAGGTGGCCGATAGACTCGGCGGTCTGTCCCGCGCCCTGCGAGGTCTGGCCGGTAATCTGACGAATCACGCCCATCGTGCGGGTGATGTCCGATGCCGCGGCCGACTGCTGCTGGGCAGCGATCGAGATGTTCTTGATGAGGTTGTTCAGTGCGTTGGAGACGCGCTCGATTTCGGTCAGCGCGGTACCGGCGTCTTCTGCCAGGCGTGCGCCGGAGACCACTTCGGCCGTGGTCTGCTCCATCGAGCTGACCGCTTCATTGGTATCGGCCTGAATGGCCTGCACCAGGTTCTCGATCCGTCGTGTCGCACCGGAGGTACGTTCTGCCAGGCGCTGCACTTCGTCGGCCACGACCGCGAAGCCGCGACCGGCCTCACCGGCCGAGGCGGCCTGCACCGCAGCGTTCAATGCCAGGATGTTGGTCTGCTCGGAAATGTCGTTGATCAGTTCCACGATCGAGCCGATCTCCTGCGAGGATTCACCCAGGCGCTTGATGCGCTTGGAGGTCTCCTGGATCTGGTCGCGGATCTGGTCCATGCCCTGGATCGTCTCGCGCACCACGCCGGCACCTTCGGCGGCGATGATCACCGAGCGCTGCGCCACGTCGGCCGATTCAGCCGAGTTGCGCGACACCTGCTCGATGCTCGAGGCAATTTCGCCGATGCGGTCGGAGGCCGAGGTGATCTGGTTGGCCTGGTGGCCGGCCGCTTCGGCCAGCTGCATTGCCGTGGCCTGGGTTTCCTGGGTCGACACAGCAACCTTGGCCGAGGTGTCGTTGATCGTGGTCACCAGGTGGCGCAGCTCGTCCACGGCGTAGTTGATGGCGTCGGCGATGGCGCCGGTCATGTCCTCGGTCACCGAAGCCTTCACCGTCAGATCGCCTTCGCCCAGCGAGCTGATTTCGTCCAGCAGCCGCATGATGGCCTGCTGGTTGCGGCTGTTGTACTCCACCTGGGTCTGGTAACGCAGTTCCTGCTCGCGCGAGCGGCTGCGCACGGTGCTGCCGACGAAGCCGACGATGGCGATCAACGAGAGCGCACCGGACACCACGCCCAGCCAGAAGTTCGGGAACAGGCGGGTATCACGCAGCGAGCCGAAGGAGGAGAACGCCTCGAACAGCTTCTTGCTGTCGCGCAGCATGTCAGCCGAGCCGCCGGTCAGCGCCGCGGCCGAGGACTGCGCCGCGAAGAGCTGGCGCGAACTGGCCAGGATCGCATCGGCGTCCTGCTTCATGGTGTCCCACTGCTTCTGCGACTGCTCCAGCGCGGCCAGCGCCGGGCCGTTGCGCACCGGGGCGATGCCCAGTTCTTCGTTGCCGTTGCGCAGCGCGTCCAGCACCTGGGTGAACACGACCGAGTCGCGGGCCAGTGCATCGCCCGCGGCAGCGGCGTTGGCACCACCGGCGCGCATTTCCGTCACGCGGCGGGCCATGGACCCGACCACCACGACCTGCTGCAGGGCGTTGTAGACCTGCGAGGACGGCGCGCCACTGGCCGACATCGCGCGGACCACTTCGTTCAGCTGCGCCTGCAGTGCCGGCACGCCGTTGACGAAGTTGTTGGCGTTGCCCGCCAGGGCCAGCACCGCCGGTTCACTGGCGACCAGCTGCCCGGCGCTCTTGCCGAGCGGCTCCCAGGTCTGGATCAGCGCATTGAGCGGGCCGGCGACATTGGTTTCGGTACCGTAGCGGCCCTGCAGCGCGCTGACGGTGGTTTCGATGTCGGTCTTGGTCAGCTTGAACGCAGTGAACGCCTGGGCGTTGCCGGAGACCGCTTCACGACCCTGGTTGGCCAGCTGCTGCGAGAGCACCTGCAGGTTCGCCGCATCGGTGCTTGCACTGGCCAGGCGGCTGCCCTGCCAGGTGGCCACGCCGGTGTTGACGCCGAACACGATCATCGACACGGCCAGCAGGCCGAGCCAGAAATTGGTGCCCACCGAGCCGAGCTTGCCGGCCTTGGCGGATTCCGAAGCAGTACTCATCGTTCAACCTCGATCTTCAATACGGAGAGACAGGCGCCTGCGGTCAGGCCGCGGCCTGCCTGAATTCGGGGGTACGCGACAGCAGCGACAGTGAGAACACGCCCCAGTCATGACCGTCGCCGTGGAAGGCGCGGTCGACGAAGTGCGCATAGCGGCCGGTCGCCAGATCGCCTGCAGCGGTGTCCTGGTCCTGCTCGAAGCTGCGCTGGCCGAACAGTTCATCGATGGTCAGCGCGACGTCGCCGCCGGCCTGGCGCATGATCAGCACGCGCTGGCCTTCCTGCTGCACGGTGCGCTCGCCTTCCAGGAAGTACTTCAGGTCCACCACCGGGAACAGGTTGCCGCGCAGGTTGCCCACGCCCAGCAGCCACGGCTGTGCGCCCGGCACCGGGGTGATCGGCGGCATCGGCACGATTTCCACCACTTCACGGAAGTCCGAGACCAGCCGCCGCTTGCCCACGCGGTAACCCACGCCACGCCACAGATCCTGCGAGAACTGCCGCTCGGGCAGCTGCACCGCATGGGCCAGACTGCGCCGCTCGTAAGCCTCGAGGATGTCGAAAGGAGAACGCATCAGACCACCAACTGGTTGATCCGCGCGATCAGTTCCTCCTCGCGCGGCGGCTTGACGATGTAGTCGGCCGCCCCCTGGCGCAGCCCCCACGCCTTGTCGGTTTCCATCGCCTTGGTGCTGACGATGACGACCGGGATGTGCTTGATCGCCGCATCGCGCGCCATCGCGCGGGTGGCCTGGAAGCCACTCATGCCCGGCAGCACCACGTCCATCAGCACCAGCTGCGGCGACTGCTCGCGAACGAGCTTGAGCCCGTCCTCGGCGTTGTCCGCTTCCAGGACTTCATGACCGGCCTTGATCAACCACTGCGTGAACACCGCACGGTCGGTCGGTGAATCCTCGATCAGTACGATTCGAGCCATTGTGCCTTTCCCCCCTGGTCAGGCGTTGACGTATGTGCGGATGGCACCCAGCAGTTCTTCACGCGTGAATGGCTTGGTCAGGTACTGCTCCGAGCCGACGATGCGCCCCCGCGCCTTGTCGAACAGGCCGTCCTTGGACGACAGCATGATCACCGGCGTCGACTTGAACAGCTGGTTGCCCTTGATGAGCGCACAGGTCTGGTACCCATCCAGGCGCGGCATCATGATGTCGACGAAGATGATCTGCGGCTGTTGGTCGGCGATCTTGGCCAACGCCTCGAAACCATCGGTCGCGGTCACCACCTCGCAGCCTTCGCGCTTGAGCAGTGTTTCCGCCGTCCTGCGTATGGTCTTCGAATCATCGATGACCATCACGCGTAACCCTGCGAGTTCCCCACCCGCAGCCATGTATTCAGTCATTACCTTTCCCCAAGCGCGCGACGCGTGCACTGATCCGGCGTCGCTGCGAAAGCGTATCTATATCCCAATACCGGCGCGCGCTTCAAGCATCCCCATCCCGGCCCCGCCGCGAGCGCCTCCCGCTGGCCCGGCGCCGGGCATTCTGCGCAAACCCCGGGGCAGCCCGCCGCCCGGCCGGACACTGCGTTGCGCTGCCCGGGGCAGGCATTGGGCGGCCATTGTCGCTACCATCATCGGCCTGCCCGCCAGGTTGCGACCATGCCGTTGAATGTCATCGTGGTGATGGACCCCATCGCCCATATCAAGATTGCCAAGGACACCACCTTCGCGATGCTGCTCGAAGCCCAGCGCCGCGGCCATGCCCTGCACTACGTCAGCCCCGGCGGGCTGGCACTGCGCGACGGCCAGGCCATCGCCCGCACGGCACCGCTGCAGGTGCGCGAGGACAAGAACGACTGGTTCACCCTGGGCGAGTTCAGCCAGACGGTGTTCGGCCCCGGCCAGGTCGTGCTGATGCGCAAGGACCCACCGGTGGATGCTGAATTCATCTACGACACCCACGTGCTCAGCGTCGCCCAGCAGGCCGGTGCAATGGTGGTCAATGACCCGCAGGGCCTGCGGGACTACAACGAAAAGCTGGCCGCCCTGCTGTTCCCGCAGTGCTGCCCGCCGACCCTGGTCAGCCGCCGCAACGCCGACCTGAAGGCCTTCGTGCTCGAACACGGCCAGGCGGTGCTCAAGCCCCTCGATGGCATGGGCGGGCGCTCGATCTTCCGCAGCGGCACCGGCGACCCCAACCTCAACGTGATCCTGGAAACCCTGACCAACGGCGAGCGCACGCTGGCTCTGGCGCAGAAGTTCATCCCGGACATCACCGCCGGCGACAAGCGCATCCTGCTGGTCGATGGCGAGCCGGTCGATTACTGCCTGGCGCGCATTCCGCAGGGCGATGAGTTCCGCGGCAACCTGGCGGCCGGCGGCCGCGGCGAAGGCCGCCCTCTTAGCGAACGCGACCGCTGGATCGCCGCCCAGGTCGGGCCGGAGATGAAGCGCCGCGGCATGCGCTTCGTCGGCCTGGACGTGATCGGTGACTACCTGACCGAAGTGAACGTCACCAGCCCCACCTGCGTGCGCGAGCTCGACGCCCAGTTCGGGCTGAACATCGCCGGCACCCTGTTCGACGCGATCGAGGCCGGCCTGCCGCGATGAGTGCCAGCGTCGTCCCGGCCCCGACGTGGCAGGCGCGCGAATCCCAGCGCCTGGGCGCGACCCTGACGCTGTCGGTGCTCGTGCATGCGCTGTTGATCCTGGGGGTCGGGTTCGCGGTGAGCGACAACGCGCCACTGGTGCCGACCCTGGATGTGATCTTCAGCCAGACCCAAACCCCGCTGACGCCCAAGCAGGCCGATTTCCTGGCCCAGGCCAATCAGCAGGGCGGCGGCGACCACGACAAGGCCCAGCGCCCGCGCGACAACCAGGCCGGGATCGTGCCGCAGGCGCAGGCAGGGCTGTCACCGGTCCCGCAGCAGCGCCAGGAGGCGGCCAGCGTGCCGCCGCCGCAGACCCGCGTGGTCAACAGCCGCAATGGCACCGACACCATCGCCGAGGCGCAGCCCCAGCCGCTGCCCGAGCAACCCCGCCCGGATGCACCGATGACGGCCCGAGAGCAGCGCGATGTGGAGATGGCACGGCTGGCCGCCGAAGTGCACCTGCGCTCGGCCCAGTACGCCAAACGCCCGAACCGCAAGTTCGTGTCGGCCAGTACCCGCGAATACGCCTATGCCAATTATCTGCGCGCGTGGGTCGACCGCGCCGAGCGCGTCGGCAATCTGAACTACCCCGATGAGGCACGCGCCCGCCGGCTCGGCGGCCAGGTGGTGATCACCGTCGGTGTGCGCCGCGATGGCACAGTGGAAAGTGCCCGCATCCTGCAGTCCAGCGGCACGCCGTTGCTGGATGAAACCGCGCTGCGCGTGATCACCCTGGCACAGCCGTTCCCGCCGCTGCCCAAGACCGAGGATGCGATCGACATCCTCCAGGTAACCCGCACCTGGGTGTTCCTGCCTGGCGGCGAGCTGCGCGACGACCGCTGATCGCGCGGGTCCAGCCATGCGTGGCTGGGGCTTACGCTGCGATGCGCAGCTGGCGCTGCGAGGCCGCCTGCGTTACGAAGCCGCCTGCTTCGCCGCCCGCGCAGCCTGCTGTTCCACCAGGGTCAGTGCCACGTTGTTGCGCAGATACGCCGGCTCCACCAGCTCCGGTGCCACGCCCTCGCCGCGCTGGAACGCGGGCACCGCCAACGCCAACACGTCCGACGCACGCGGCAATGCCAGCGCGTCCACGCCGGTCAGTTGATCGGCCAACCGCGTGGCCAGCACGCCGTCGGCCGCGCCGAAACCGGTGCCGACGCCGAACCAGCGCGTGCCCTCAGGCAACACGACCTGCTCCGGCGCACACACGCTCTCCTCGCCCTGCAGCTGCCACTGCCCGTCCATGCGGATGTGACGGGCGGCGTAGACCTCGCCCATGCGCGCGTCGATGCTGGCCAGCACATGATCGGCGTCCGCCGGGGCACGCAGCGCCAGCGCCTGCAGGGTGGAGACCGGAATCAGCGGGCGGTCCAGCGCCAATGCGATGCCCTGGGCGATGGCAATGGCCAACCGCACGCCGGTGAACGCGCCCGGGCCACGGCCCAGCGCGATCGCGTCCAGCTGCGAACGGGTCACCCCGGCCTCGGCCAGCAGCGCCTCGGCCCAGGGCAGGCTCAGTTCGGCGTGGCGGCGCGGGGCGATCTCGAAGCGCTCACTGACCTGCCCATCCACATACAGGGCAACGGAGCAGGCTTCGGTGGCGGTTTCAAAGGCGAGCAGTTTCATGGCGGTCAGAACAGGGAAGTGGGAAAGTCATCGGTGGACAGCACAGCCTGCACGGGCTCCGCAGAGACGGGCCCGGCTGCAGGCGTGGGGCCCGCGACAGGCCATTGTGGCGCAAAGAAGCTCTGCACATCGGTCAGCGAGCGGGTACGCCGGAACGGTGGCAGCGAGTCCAGGAAGATCCGGCCGTAGCCGCGGCTGAGCAGGCGCGGGTCGCACAGCACCAGAACACCGCGATCGGTCTCGCTGCGGATCAGGCGGCCCACGCCCTGCTTGAGCGCGATCACCGCCTGCGGCAGCTGCTCATCGCGGAACGGATTGCCGCCGTCGCGGCGGATCGCATCCAGCCGCGCTTCGAAGACCGGATCGTCCGGCGCCGCGAAGGGCAGCTTGTCGATCACCACCACGCTCAGCGCATCGCCGACCACATCCACGCCCTCGCGGAAGCTCGCCGAGCCCAACAGAACGCCGTTGCCCGATTCGCGGAACCGCTGCAGCAGGGTCGCGCGCGGTGCCTCGCCCTGCACGAACAGCGGCCACGGCGCATCGCGCAGCGCCTCGGCCGCTTCGCGCAGCGCGCGGTGGGAAGCGAACAGCAGGAACGCGCGGCCGTGCGAGGCCTCCAGCACCGGGGTCAACGCACGGATCAACGCGGTACCGAAGCCACGTGCGGCCGGATCGGGCAGATCCGTCGGCAGATAGCACAGCGCCTGGTGAGACCAGTCGAACGGGCTGGGCTGCAGCAGGCTGACCGGATCCTCCAGGCCCAGCCGCTGGGAAATATGCTCAAAACCGCCATCCACGGTCAGCGTGGCCGAGGTGAACACCCAGGCCGCCATCGAGCGCTGGCGGTGCTCGCGCAAGGGACCGGACACATCCATCGGCGTGCGCTGGCACCGGAAGCCACGCGGGGTCAGTTCGTACCAGAGCACCTCCGCTGGCGGCGGCGCCTCGTCCGGATCGGTGTCGAAATCCAGCATCGGCGCGTCGTCGCCCAGCCAACGCGACAGCCGCGAGACCGCCTCCATAGCGCGCGCATGGCAGGCATCCAGACCGGGGGACGCCTCCCGCACCCCGGCCAGTGCATCGCGCAGCTGCACCAGCGTGCTCATCGCCGTATCGAAGCCGTCGCGGACCTGTGGCACGGTCAGCGCACGCCACTGTGTGCCGCGCGGTGGAAGGCCCTCCATCGCCACGCGCAGGTCGCGCAGGGTCTGCTCCAGCGCGGCCGCAGGCTCCTGCAGGGCGGCCTGCGCACCGGCCACGCTGCGGCTCTCGGCCAGGCAGTCGCGTGCCAGCTCCTGCCACGGGCGCATGCCGAAGCCCTCGCCGAAGAAGTTGGCCGCCAGCTCCGGCAGCTGATGCGCCTCGTCGATCACGAACGCCTGCGCGCCCGGCAGGATCTCGCCGAAACCTTCCTGCTTGAGCGCCAGATCGGCCAGCAGCAGGTGGTGGTTGACCACCACCACGTCGGCCGCCTGCGCCCGCTGCCGTGCCTGCACGACAAAGCAGTCATCCCAGAACGGGCATTCGGTGCCCAGGCAGTTATCGACGGTGGAGGTCACCATCGGGTACAGCGGCGAGTCCTCCGGCAAGGCCTCCAGCTCGGCCATGTCACCGTACTTGGTACGTCCGGACCACGCCAGGATGCGCTGGAACTGCGCCACCTGCTCCGGAGAACTGAAACGGGGTTCGCCCCGGGCCTGCTGCAGCCGATAGCGGCACAGGTAATTCGCGCGCCCCTTCAGCAGGGCACTGCTGTGCCCCACGCCGAGCGCGGCCCGCACGCGCGGCAGATCGCGGTGATACAGCTGATCCTGCAGCGCGCGGGTGCCTGTGGAAATGATGGTCTTCAGCCCCGACAGCAGCGCGGGCACCAGATACGCGTAGGTCTTGCCGGTGCCGGTACCGGCTTCGGCCAGCAGCACGTCGCGCTGGTCGAACGCTTCGGCGATCGCCGCGGTCAGGCGCAGCTGGGCCGGGCGCGGTACGAAGGCATCGAGCTGGCTGGCGAGCGCCCCGCCCTCACTGAGGGCATCGCGGCTGGCGTGGGCAAGTTGGGACATGACGCAATGATAAAGGGTGCCGGCCGATGCCCGGCGCTACGCCGTCACGCATCCGCCTGTATCCCTGCCTCAGTAGCGCATGATCCCCGGCACCGTGCAGCCGTCCAGCTGGGCATGGGCAGAGGCTGCGTTTTCTTTTTCACCGCGGGCCAGGCGCGACTGTTCGATCGTCGCCCAATGACGGCGGCACAGCGGGCCGGTCCTGGAGCCCAGTTCAACCGACTTGCGGGCGAAGGTTTCCGCCGCAGCCCAGTCGCCCTGCAGCAGCGCGATTTCGGCGCGGTCCTGCAGCACCGACGGATCCGACGCCATGATCGCCAGTGCCTGATCGAGCGCGGCGGCCGCGCCGGTCAAGTCGTTGGCCTGGCGACGGGCATGCGCGGCCTGACGCAGATCTTCCACTTCGCTGTCGCGCAACGGCTGCACGGCCAGCTCTTTGTCGTCATTGCCCGCAGCAGCATCGACGGCCGCCAGGCGCTGGGCCGGCGTAGTGGCGTCGACCGGCGCCTTCACTGCGGGCGGCGGCGTGACGCAGGCGGCCAACGCCAGACACAGCGTGGCGAGCGAGGCGGAACGGATCAGTAAACGGGTGGTCATGTGGGCAGGCCTCGATCAGGGTTGACGCGCGGGGGTAGCGGCCGGTGCATTCTGCGCCGGTTCGGGGGCAGGCTCGGGCTTTTTCTCCAGGCCGAACCAGCTGCGCCAGCCACCGCCTCCGCTCTGCTCGCTACCCTCGCCTTCGGGCAGCGCGCTCGGCGCCGCGCACGGGACGTAGGCCGGGGTGTACCCCACCACGAACGGGAAGCGACGCGCGCCGGGGCAGGCTTCATCGGTCGTGGCCGTACCGCTGGCCTCCACGTATTGCCAGTCCAGGCCCTTGTTGCTGACCTTCAGCGGCGCACTCGGCAGACGCTGGAAGATGCCCGACCAGACCCGCATCGACCCGGTCGCACCATACAGCCCGGCCTGTTCGTTCTGGTCGTTACCCATCCAGATCACGGCCAGGTGGTCACCGGTGTAGCCCGCGTACCAGCTGTCGCGGCCATCGTTGGTGGTGCCGGTCTTGCCCGCCGGTTGCAGACGTCCCAGCCCATCGGCGTTGAGGCGCTGCGCGGTGCCGCTGGCCACGACCTGCTGCAGGCCGATGCTGATCAGGTTGGCGGCGATCGAGTCACCTTCCTGCGCAGGCGCCGGGGTCTTGTCGTAGCGCTTCATCAACTTGCCCTGCGGATCGAGCACGCCGCGCACCGCATGCAGCGGCTGGATTTCGCCCCCGGACGCCAGGAACTGATACAGCTGCGCCATCGCGTACGGGCTTTGATCCGTGGAGCCCAGGATCACCGCCGGGTTGGGGTCGGCCTTGATCCCGGCCAGCACGTGGATCAACTGCGTGACCCGCTCCGGACCGACCTGCATGCCCACCCGCACCGTGGCCTGGTTGTAGGAATGGGCCAGTGCATCGATCAACCGGACCGTGCCGTGGCTGCGGTTGTCCGCGTTACCGGGGGACCACTGCTTGCCGCGGCTGAGCTGCACCGTCACCGGTGAATCGTCGACCCAGCTGGACAGCGAATAGCGGTCCGGCTGCGCCAGGGCCAGCAGATACACGAACGGCTTGAGCAGCGATCCGACCGGGCGCTGCGCCTCGATGGCCCGGTTGAAGCCCGGCTCGGAGACTTCACGGCTGCCGACCACGGCCAGCACATCACCGTTGTGCACGTCGGTCAGCACCAGGCCGGCCTGCAGCTCGGGGCGGCGCTTGCTCTCCAGCGATTTGATCGTCTTGGTGACGGCACCTTCGGCATAGGCCTGCGCCGACGGTGCCATGCCCGTCATCACGCTCAGGCCTGCGCCCTGCAGTACCGACTCGGGGTAATCGTGGCCGAGCTGGCGACGGACCAGATCCACATAGGCCGGGAAACGGTTGGCCGCGATCAGGCCTGGGGTCTTGGGGACGCCCAGCGGTGCATCGACGGCGCGCTTGTACTCGGCATCGTCGATCAGGTTCGCTTCGCGCAGCTTGCCCAGTACGAAGTTGCGGCGGTCCAGCGCGCGCTCGGGATTGCGGCGCGGATCGTAATAGGACGGTCCCTTGACCAGGCCGATCAGTAGCGCGACGTGTTCGGTATTGAGCGAGGCCAGGTCGCGACCAAACCAGAACTCCGCACCGGAGGACATGCCGTGGATCGCCTGGCTGCCGCGCTGGCCCAGGTACACCTGATTGAGATACGCCTCCAGGATGGTGCGCTTGTCGTAACGCGCCTCCATGATCAGCGCGTACAGCACCTCGTTGAACTTGCGGGTGACGGTCTGTTCTTTGCCGATCCCCAGCAGGCCGCTGCGGGCCAACTGCTGGGTCAACGTCGAGGCGCCCTGGCGGCTCTGGCCACCGGAACGCACCGTCACCCAGATCGCGCGGGCGATGCCGCTCAGGTCGATGCCGTGATGGCGGTTGAAGTCCTTGTCTTCCACGGCCTGCAGGCCGGTCACCAGCAGTTCGGGCGTCTCTTCGATCCGCACCAGCCGGCGTTCTTCCTGCTTCTGGCCGTACAGCGTGGCGATACGGGCCGGATCCAGGCGTGCGGCCTTCAGGGCCTTGCGGGTGTCGGGATCACGCAGCGACGCGATCGATCCGCCCGACAGGCTCAGCTCCACGCGGCGCGGTGCGACCCGCCCATCAACGTCGTTGTAACCGCGGCTGGCAATGACGAACCGGCCACCGTCCTGCGAATACGTCGCCGGCGATTTGCCGATCCCGTCATCGCGGTACGCGGACGCCGCCAGCTCGGTCTTGAGCGTGGCTGCATCCATCGCCACGCCCGGCGCAAGCGCTAGCGGCCGGGCATAGACGCGCGTAGGTATCTGCCAGCGCAGCTCACCGAAGCGCTGGGTGACCTGTTGGTTCAGGTACACCGTATAGGGGATCAGGAAGCCCAGCCCCAGCGCGACGGCCGCCATGCCCCAGGTGATCAACCGGCGCCGCCACAGCGGGCCGCGGCTTTCGGTGTCGTCGTCGAACTCGTCGATGTCGTCGGAATCGTAGCGTCGGGGCACGGGGATGCGAGAATATGGATTCCGGCGAGTCTAACGCAGCCACCGCGCGCAGCGCGTTCTCCCGGGTTCCCCCGCTTAAGCTGGAGTTGCAACGGGATGTCGATGTCCTTGGCCGATGCTCGCTATTTCCTGAACCGCATGACCGGCCTGTTCCGTCGCAGTCTGGCCAGTCTGCGCACCCGGGGCTGGCGCGCCACCTGGCAGCGCATCCGGGTTCACACCCAGGCTGTTCCCGCACCACGCGGGGCCGCGCTGTATCTGCCCGGGGCCGCGCCGTTCGCACCGTTCAGCGTCCCGGCCAGCGACGCCCCGGTGGTCAGCATCATCATTCCGGTCTACAACCACGCTGCGCATACCCTGGCCTGCCTGCGCGCGCTGGCCGCGCATCCGCCGCAGGTCGCGTGCGAAATCGTGGTGGTGGACGACGGCAGCAGCGATGAAACGACGGTCTGGATGCCACAGATCAACGGCCTGCGCTATGAAGTACGGGCCTGCAACGGCGGTTTCATCGAGGCCTGCAACGATGGCGTAGCGCGCTCGCACGGCCAGTACGTAGTGCTGCTCAACAATGACACCGTACCGCAGCCGGGCTGGCTGGATGCCCTGCTGGCCACCTTCGCGCGCGTGCCGCGCGCCGGCCTGGTTGGTTCACAGCTGCTCTACCCCGATGGCCGCCTGCAGGAATCGGGCGGCGTGATCTTCCAGGACGGCAGCGGCTGGAGCTACGGCCGTTTCGAATCGCCCGAAGACCCCCGCTACAGCGCGCTGCGCGACGCCGACTACTGCTCCGGCGCGGCGGTGATGATCCCGCGCGCGCTGTGGGATGCGCTGGGCGGATTCGATCTGCGCTACAAGCCGGCGTATTACGAAGATACCGATCTGGCGCTCGCGGTGCGCGCCAGCGGCCATCGGGTGCTGGTGCAACCGGCCAGCCGCGTGGTGCATGACGAGGGCACCAGCAACGGCACTGATACCGGCAGCGGGATCAAGGCCTACCAGGTCCGCAACCGCAGCATCTTCGCAGCCAAGTGGGCCAACGCGCTGACAGCGCAGCCCGCCGTAGGCAGCGTGCCTTCCCCTGCCCTGCTGCATCGTCATCAGCGTCAGGTCCTGATCCTGGATGAAGAGGTGCCGCAGCCGGACCGCGACTCGGCCTCGCTGCGCCAGTACAACCTGATCCGCATGCTGCTCGAGGAGGGCGTGCATGTCGTGTTCGTGCCGACCCGTCGCGAGCATGGCGGCGCGGCGACAGCGGCGCTGCAGGCGCTCGGGGTCGAGGTCTGGTACGCGCCGTACCTGGTCGGCGTTGCCCCGTGGCTGCGCGCCAATGGCGCCCGCTTCGATGTGGTGATGATGGTGCGCTATCACGTCGCGCACGAATGCCTGCCGCTGCTGCGCAGCTTTGCCCCGAAGGCACGCACCGTCTTCGATACCGTCGACCTGCATTACCTGCGCGAGCGTCGCGGCGCGGAGATCGCGGGGGATGCCGGGCTGCTGCGCAATGCCGAGCGCACGCGCGCGCGCGAGCTTGAGGTGATGGCGCAGGTGGCAGTGACCGTGCTGGTCAGCGCAGCCGAGCGCGAACAGCTGCGCGTGGATGCCCCTGGCGCGACGGTGGAACTGATCTCCAATCTGCACGAAGTGGCCGGCGCCGGCCCGGACTGGGCCGAGCGTCGCGATCTGGTCTTCGTTGGCGGCTTCCGCCATCCGCCGAACCTGGATGCCATGCAGTGGTTCATCGGCGAGGTCTTCGCGCGGATCCGCGCACAGTTGCCCGACATCCGTTTCCACTGCATCGGCGCTGCCGTGCCCGATGCCCTGCGTGACCTTGCGGCCACGCAGCCAGGCGTGGAGATCCATGGCTTCGTGCCGGATGTGGTGCCCTACATGGATGGCGTACGCATCGCGGTCGCGCCGCTGCGCTTTGGTGCCGGGGTCAAGGGCAAGGTCAATCTGAGCATGGCGCATGGCCAGCCGGTCGTCGCCACCACCTGTGGTGTCGAAGGCATGCACCTGCGCGACGGCGAGGATGTGCTGGTGGCCGATGATGCCGAGGCGTTCGCGCAGGCGGTGGTGCGGCTGTACCAGGACGAGGCGTTGTGGCGCCGGCTCTCCAGCGCCGGGCTGCAGAACATCGTGGACCACTTCTCGCTCGATGCCGCCCGCGCCACGGTGCAGCGGGTGTTCCTGGCCTAGCTGGCCGCCCCACCGCCGGCGCTGCGCAGGCGCTCGGCGAACGCCGGCAGTTCGGGCAGGTCCGGTTGCCAGCGCCGCGCCTGCATCAATGCCTGCTGCGCGAAGGCGATGTCACCCGATCCCAGGCGCTCGCTGCCGATGGCCAGCCAGCGCTGCGCCAGCCGACGCCGCGCAGCGGCCTGCCCCGCATCGTTGCTGGACAAGGTCTGCCAGGCATCCAGGCATGCACCGGCGGCCAGCACACGGTTCTCGCGCAGCCGATCCTCGAAGCACTGCCGGCTCGCCGGCAGCAGGCGCTGTGCGGCCGCCCGCACGCGCGGATCCTGTGGTGCAACCCCTTGGGCTTCGCGCAGGGCGTCGTAGGCACTGCGCCCGGGGGGCTCAAGGAACTGCCCGGCGCCCTCCGCATCGTCCAGGCGCGCGAGCAGACGCTGAAGGGTGCGTTCGCGCTGGGCACGTGGCACCGCCGGGGTCGTCAAGGCTGCCTGGGAACGGCGGGCCTGTTCGATCGTATGCCGCACCGTCTCGAGCGCACGCGTGGACGCCCCCAACGCTTCGGCAGCCTGCAGCGACCCGGTGGCCTCGTCGAAACGGAAGTTGCCGGCCTGGCGGGTCGCCCGCATCAACTGCGCGTCGGCCACCTGCAACTGACCACGATGCGCGGCAGGGTCATCGGGCAGTGCCGAGAGCACCGCAGCGAAGGCCTCCGCCGCGGCATCCAGCTTCTGCCGACGCAGCGCGGCCTCGCCCTCACGCTGCCGGCGTTCCAGCGCGTTGTTCACCGCCTCCTGGGTCGCCGGCAGGTCCACATGCCCCGCATCGAAACCTCGCGCGCTGCGCACCAGCGCCGCCGCGCGTGCGACATCGCCGCGGTCCGCCGCAGTACGTGCCTGCTGCAGGAGATCAGACAGTGCATCCTCACGTCCTTCCAGCGCGCGCAGCTGGTTGGGCATCAGCGCCAGCACCTGCTGGAACAGCGGCAAGGCGCTGTCCGGGCTGCCATCGAGTCGTTGCGCCTGCAAGGCCGCTTCAGCACGGCCGAGCAACGCACCGATCCCGGCGCGGGCCTGGTCGCGCGTGCGAAGCTGCTGGGCCAGCGCATCGGCATCGTGTTGCGGTACCTGCAGGTCGCGGGCCAGCGCCAAGGCGGCGGTCGCTGCGGCATGATCGCCCCGCTCCAGCGCATCGCGTGCCTGCTGCAGCGCGGCCTGGCCGGTCCGGGCGAGCCCGGTACGGGCCTGCAGCCGGTCATTGTCCAGCGCCAATGCCGCTTGATAGGACTCACGCGCGCCACTGCCGTCGGCCGTACTCAACCGGCCAGCGGCCAACGCACGATCGCCCTGGTCCAGCAGTTGTTCGATCTGCGGCTCGTTCCAGAACCAGTTGGCCAACGGCCGCCGCAGCAACGCCAGGCTGACGAACACGAGTACCGCCACCAGCGCCGCCCAACGCCAGATGCGCCGGGCATGGCGCGCCTGCAGCCACCACCAGCGTCCCTCGCGGCGTACCCGCCGCAGCGCCTCGTGCGCGGCGTCATGCCTGTCATCGTCCCGGCTCATGCCGCGAGCCTAGCGTGGGGCACGTGAGGTCAGCCTAGACGCCGCGCTTCGCTGACGCCGGGCAGCGCATCCAGCTTGCCCAGCAGGGTGGACAGCTGCCCGTAGTCACTGACCTTCAGGCGCAGGCGCAGATGCGCCCGCCCGCTGTTGCGGACGTTGTCGCTGTGGATGTCCAGCACGTAGGCATCCTCCTGCGCGATCAGGTTGGTGATGTCCTTGAGCAGCCAGCGCCGGTCGACCGCATCAACCACGACGTCCACTTCGTAGCCACCGCCGGCCTGGCCCCACTCCACCGGCAGGATGCGCTGTGGACTGGCGGCCGCCAGCCTTGCCAGCGCGGCGCAATCGGTGCGATGCACGGTGACGCCACGGGCGCGGGTCAGGTAGCCCACGATCGGCTCACCAGCCACGGGCTGGCAGCACCGGGCGAGCTGCACGAGCAGATTGCCGACGCCCTGGACGGTGAAGTTGGCGCTGCGCACGCTGTCACGCCGCGCGGTCGGGCGCGGCAGGGCGGGCACCGCCGGCTGGCTGGCGGCCCGCTCGGCTTCCAGCAGCGTGCGGCTGACCTGGTTCGGCCCGGTGTCGCCCAAGGCGACCTGGATGTAGAGATCATCCACGCTGTCGGCATGAAATTTCTTCACCGCGATGGTCAGATCGGCGTGCTGCAGGCCCAGGCGCTTGAGCTCGCGTTCAAGCAGTTCGCGGCCGGCCTGCACGTTTCGCGCGCGGTCCAGCTTGTGGAACCAGCCGCGCACCTTGTCCCGCGACCGGTTGCTGGCCAGGAAACCGCCAGAGGCGAGCAGCCAGTCGCGGCGTGGATCGGCTTCTTTGCCGGTCAGGATCTCGACACGGTCGCCGCTGCGCAGGCGGTAGGTCAGCGGCACGATGCGGCCATTGACCTTCGCCCCGCGACAGCGATGCCCGACCATCGTATGCACGTGGTAGGCAAAATCCAGCGGGGTGGCGCCCTGCGGCAGGTCCATCACCTCGTCCTTGGGGCTGAGCGCGTAGACCCGGTCTTCGGTCAGTTCAGCATCCAGCGCGCCGGCCAGTTCACCGGCATGGCCCTCCTGGGACTGCTCCAGCAACTGGCGCATCCAGGTGATCTTGCGATCGAACGCCTTCTCCGCGCCCTTGCTGCCTTCCTTGTAGCGCCAATGCGCAGCGACACCCAGCTCGGCCTGGGCATGCATGTCATGGGTACGGATCTGCACTTCGATGGTGCGCCCTTCCGGGCCGACCACGGCGGTATGCAGCGAGCGGTAATCATTGGCCTTCGGGCGCGCGATGTAGTCGTCAAATTCGCTCGGCACCGGCGCCCACAGTGCATGCACCACGCCCAGTGCGGCGTAGCAGGCGGCCACATCGTCCACCATCACGCGCACGGCGCGGATGTCGTACAACTGTTCGAACGCCAGTCGCTTCTTCTGCATCTTCCGCCAGATGCTGTAGATATGCTTCGGGCGGCCGCTGACCTCGGCGCGGATGCCCTGCGCCGACAACTCCCGCGAGAGCGCCTTCTTGACCCCCTCGACATAGCGCTCGCGGGCCAGACGGGTTTCATCGACCTCACGCGCGATGCGACGGTAGGTTTCCGGCTCCAGATGGCGGAACGCCAGATCTTCCAGCTCCCACTTCAACTGCCAGATGCCCAGCCGGTTGGCCAACGGCGCGTGGATGTCGCGGGTGAGCTGGGCCAGCGCGCGGCGCTCTTCTTCGGGCAGCCGATCGGCACCGCGCATGCGGGCCAGCTGGCGGGCGAGCAGGATCGGCACCACGCGCAGATCGCGGATGATCGACAGCAGCAGGCGACGCAGGCCCTCACTGTTGCGCCCGGCCTCACGCCCGGCATGCAGTGCCCAGACCTGGTCGGCCGCATCCTGGCCGTCGAGCAGACCGACGATCACCGGCTTGAGCGCTCCCAGCGGCAACGCATCCATGCCCGCACGCAGCCACGGCAGATCGAACAACAGCGTGGCCAACAACGCTGACTCGTCGGCCGACAGCAGCGAAAGGGCATCGAGTGTGTCGGCCAGGACCGGCCAACCGACACGCATTTCCTGGTCAGCCTCGGGCAACTGCCAGCGCTGCAGCAACGCTTCGCGCAGTTCAGGCGGCAGCGAGGCCACCGAGGGACGGTTCAACAAGGCATCCAGGCCGGGGGCAGAAGCGCGGTTCACAGCATCGTACAGACAAGACGGAGGCCACCTACACTAGCGCCGCTGCGCCCCCCCTACAATCGCCGTCGCCTGCATGTGCACATGCCGGGGCGCTGGCACTACACTGCGGCCATTCCTAGGAGAGACCCTGCCATGCGCTATTCCCGTCTGCGGTTGTTGGCCTGCACGGCCGTTCTGATGAGTCTTTCGCTGCCGGCCCTGGCCCAGCGAGTGGTGGGTGGCGATCTCCAGCAGCAGATGTCGCCTGCCGAATTCAAGGCGGCCGGGCTGGACAAGCTCAGCCCACAGGAAATGGCCTCGCTCAACAGCTGGCTGCAGGGCAAGGTGGCTGCGGTGGCGGCCGACGCACGCGAGCAGGTCCGCGAACAGGCCCGGGAAGAAGGCCGCCAGGAAGTCATCGTCAAGAACCGCGGCTTCTTCGATTTCGGCAGCAACGATCCCATCGACAGCACGCTGCCGGGGGAATTCACCGGTTTTGGCAAGGGACGTACCTATACGCTCGCCAACGGCCAGGTGTGGGAGCAGACCGATACGACCAGCGTGGCCCGTATGCGCAGGACCGATGCAAAGGTCTCGGTCATCCCCGGCATCTCCGGTGCGTGGTATCTGCGCGTGGAAGGCGTCAACACCCGCGCCAAGGTCCGCCGCGTCAAGTAATCGCTGCGCCCCGTGCCGCAACGGCACGGGGCGCTCGCCGGATCAGGCGCCCTGCAGCGCGGCCACACGCTGGGCCAGTTTCTTGGCCGATATCCCGGTCTTCGCCCCGAGCTCCTGGGCAAACAACGACACCCGCAACTCTTCCAGATCCCAGCGCAGGTCCTGCCATTGCGGTCGCGCCCGCAGGCCGCGCGCCTCGGCCTGGGCCAAGGCGTCGACGAACGGCCGCAGTTCCAGCATCCGCGCCTGATCGCGCGGCGGATCGCGCTTGGCACGCTCGGTGCGCAGAATCATCGCCCGCAGGTAGCGCGGCAACTGTGCCAGGGCATCGGCCGGGGTCTCGCGCAGGAAGCCGGGATGGACCAGCGCCGCCAACTGCTGCTCCATGTCATCGAGGTTGCCACGTGCCCAGCCCATCAGCGGCGCTTCCAGCTGCGGCTTGAGCTCGGCTACGTGCGCCAGGATGTTTTCGGCCAGCTTCAGCCGCGTCATCGCCTCGCCGAACAACGCCTTGCCCGCCTCGGCACTGCGCTTGGCGAACGCAGCCGGGTCGCGGATATCCCCCAGGCCATCGGCGAGCACGGCATTCATCGCCGCATCGACCAGATCGCCACGCAGGCGCTCCTGCGATTCGATCGCGGCGTACAACAACCCGGTCTTGGGCGGAACCGGCAGCTGTTTGCGCGCCTGCTTGGCCTTGTCGGCCAGCGCGATCTCCAGCAATCGACGCACGCCGAGCGGATGCTGCTCCAGCGCCTCGCTGCGATCGGCAAAGATCTTCAACGCGCTGGTCTCGCCCTGGTCGACCAGCGCCGGGTAGGCCGGCACGCCGGCTTCGCCAGGCACCTGCAACGGGATCGCGCTGGCCGGGAAATCGCGAAGGCCATCGGCCGCCAGCGCCCGGCCGGCGCGTGCGGCAAAGGCATCACCGGCCTTCTCACCGAAGCGGGCGCGCAGTGCATCCAGATCACGCGAGGTGGCCAGCACCTTGCCATCGGCATCGCGCAGCCGCAGGTTCATGCGCAGATGGGCGTCCAGCGCGGCGTCATCGAAATCGGTCGCGGCCACCTTGGCACCGGTCGCACGCGACAGGAACCGGGCCAGCTCGCCACGGATGTCATCGGCGGTCGGCTCGGCAAACGCTTCGGCGAAGGCGCGGCCAAAGTCCGGGGCCGGCACATAGTTGCGGCGCATCGCCTTGGGCAGGCTGCGGATCAGGGCCGCGGCCTTGTCGGCTACGAAGCCCGGCGCCAGCCACGACAACCGCGCCGGATCGAGTGCGTTGAGCAGGTGCAGCGGCACCTCCAGCGTCACACCGTCTTCGTCGGCACCCGGTTCGAAGGTGTAATGCAGCGGCAGCCGTGCATCGCCCAGGGGCAGATACGCCGGGTACCGTTCGGCATCGCTGCCCTCGCCCGGCAGCAGATCGGCCAGTGTCCACGACAGCGCGCGGCGTCTCTCCGGTGCCAGCGCCTTCCACCAGGTATCCAGGCCCATCGCCGAATGGACCTCGGCCGGAATGCGGTCCAGGTACCAGCGCGCCTGCCAGCCTTCATCGGCCACGATGCCCGCGCGACGCAGCTTGGCCTCTTCTTCGCGCGCCTGCTCCAGCACCTTGAGGTTGTCGGCGACGAAGCCGGCACGGGTGTTGATTTCGCCGGTCACCAAGGCCTGGCGCACGAAGATGTCGTGCGCCTCGCCCGGGGCGATGCGGCCGTAGTGCACCGGCTTCTTCGGTGCCAGCACCAGCCCGAACAGACTGATCTGCTCCGAGGCCAGTACCTGGCCCTGCGCGCGCGACCAGTGCGGGTCGAAGTGCTTGCGCAGCAGCAGGTGGGGCAGCTCGTTGATGACCCAGTCCGGCTCGATCGCCGCGTTGGTCAGGCCCCAGATTTTCTGGGTATCCAGCAGCGTGGCGGTCAGCAGCCACGGCGGCGGCCGCTTGGCCAGGGTCGAACCCGGGAACGGCAGGAAGCGGCGCTGGCGCGGTGCCAGGAAGTCGCCCTTGTCGCTGCGGTGGCCGATCTGCGTGGGCAGGCCGGCGATCAGCGCGCGGTGGAGCGTCTGGTAGGCAGCGGCGCGTACCTTGTCGGTGAAGGCGTTGCGCGCCTGCGGGTCGACACCCTTGACGGGCGCGGCCTTGTTTTCGACCGGCGTCGGCTCGGATTTTCCTTCGCGGGCCAGGCGCGCGGCCCGGTGCTGCTGGCCGCGCGTCGCCTTGATCTTCGCCTCGTCATCGCGTGCCGGTGCCGGTGCGGAAGAACCGTCCAGCAAGGGTGCCAGCGAGGTCTCGGCGGGCTCCTCGCTCCAGCCCAGCTCCTCGCACAGCACGCGCAGTTGGCGATGCAGCTCACGCCATTCGCGCATGCGCAGGAAGCCGAGGAAATGCCGCCCACACCAGTCGCGCAGCTTGGACTGGGTCAGGTCTTCATGGGCTTGGCGGTAGCCGTCCCACAGCCGCAGCACACCGACGAATTCCGAACGCCCATCGGCGAACAGCGCATGCGCGTTGTCGGCCGCGGCACGCGCTTCCGGCGGGCGTTCGCGCGGGTCCTGGATGCCCAGGAACGAGGCGATCACCAGCATCGGCCGCAGGCAACTCTGCGCCTGTGCGGCGACCAGCATGCGGGCCAGCTTGACGTCCACCGGCAGGCGCGCCATCTGGCGGCCGATCGGGGTCAGGCGACGCTCGGCATCGACTGCGCCCAGCTCACCCAGCTGCTGCCACCCGTCGGCAATGGCACGCTCATCCGGCGCCTCCAGGAACGGGAAATCCTCGATCTTGCCCAGGCCCAGTTGCAGCATCCGCAGGATCACCCCGGACAGGCTGGAGCGGCGGATTTCCGGATCAGTGAACTCCGGGCGCGACTGGAAATCCGCTTCGGAATACAGCCGATAGCAGATGCCTTCGGACACGCGACCGCAACGGCCCTTGCGCTGGTTGGCGCTGGCCTGCGAGACAGCTTCGATGTGCAGACGGTCCAGTTTCTGGCGCGGGCTGTAACGCTTGATGCGGGCGAAACCCGGGTCGATCACATAGCGGATGCGCGGCACCGTCAGCGACGTTTCGGCGACGTTGGTGGCCAGCACGATGCGCCGGTTGGCGCCCGGGTTGAAGACCAGGTCCTGGTCCTTGACCGACAGCCGCGCATACAGCGGCAGCACATCAGTCCCCCGGTACTTGCGTCGCTCCAGCGACTGGTGCGCGTCGCGGATCTCGCGCTCGCCCGGGAAGAACAGCAGGATGTCGCCACGCGGGTCGATCCGGGTGATTTCATCCACCGCCGCGACCACCGCATCATTCACGGTGCGCTCGCCATCGCGCCCACCGTCGGCCTCGCCACCGCCCTCGCCTTCCAACGGGCGGTAGCGCACCTCCACCGGGAAGGTACGACCTTCCACGCTGATCACCGGGGCATCATCGAAGTGCTGGGCAAAGCGTGAGGTATCGATGGTCGCCGAGGTGACGATCAACTTGAGGTCCGGGCGCTTCTTCAGCAACTGCTTCAGATAGCCCAGCAGGAAATCGATGTTGAGGCTGCGTTCGTGTGCCTCGTCGACGATGATCGTGTCGTAGTTGGACAGCCAGCGGTCACTGCTGATCTCGGCCAGCAGAATGCCGTCGGTCATGAACTTGATGCGGGTATCGTCACCAACACGGTCGGTGAAGCGCACCTGGTAGCCGACGGTGGTGCCCAGCTCGGAGCGAAGTTCCTGCGCGACCCGGGTCGCCACCGCGCGGGCAGCGATCCGTCGCGGCTGGGTGCAGCCGATCATGCCGGCGGTGCCACGGCCGGCAGCCAGGCACAATTTGGGCAGCTGGGTGGTTTTGCCCGAGCCGGTTTCACCGGCGATCACCACGACCTGATGGTCGCGGATCAGGGCGGTGATGGCCTCGGCTTCACGCGCAATCGGCAACTGCTCGTCCAGCGTGATGGCCGGCTGGTTCAGCACACGCGCTTCACGGCGCTGCACGGATGCCTGCAAGGCCTGCTCGAACGCCGCCGCCAGCCCCGCATCCGCCGGTTTGGCCCGCCAACGCGAGAGCATCCCCAGCAAACGACCGCGGTCGCGGCTCATGGCCCCGTTGATGGCGGCCTGCTGCTGGGCCAGGCGTGCTGCATGTGGTTTTTCGATAGCGCTCATCAATCGATTCGTTTAGAACTTTTGTTTACTACTGAAAGGGTAGTCTGATCTATTGTGAAGGCCATCCGATTCATCCCATCCATAAGGAGTTCTCCCATGGCGAAGACGACCAAGACCCCGGCAAAGCCCAAGACGGCCAAGCAGAAGCTCGGCGCGGCGGCCCCGTCGGCCCCGAACATTGATATCGGGATCAAGGAGGGCGATCGCAAGAAGATCGCCGATGGGCTGTCGGCCTTCCAGGCTGATGCGTTCACGCTCTACCTGAAGACCCACAATTTCCATTGGAACGTGACCGGGTCGATGTTCAACTCGCTGCACACGATGTTCGAAACCCAGTACACCGAACAGTGGGCGGCCCTGGATGACGTGGCTGAACGCATCCGTGCACTGGGCTTCAATGCGCCGGGCTCCTACCGCGAGTTCGCGGCCCTGACCTCGATCGCCGAGGAGCCGGGCCTGACCGACAGCGCGGACTGGCGTGAGATGGTACGCCAGTTGGTCACCGCCAACGAGGCAGTGTGCCGCACGGCCCGCAAGGTGCTGGATGTGGCCGATGATGCGGACGACGCACCGACCGAGGATCTGATGACCCAGCGTCTGCAGACCCACGAAAAGTACGCCTGGATGCTGCGGTCGCTGCTGCAGTAAGGGTTCGCGCGCCGGCGGGCTTGGCTGACTGAAGGCAAAGGCAAAGACAAGGGCTTTGGCTGACGGGGTCTCCGTGTTGGCGAGCGGGGGCCAGGCCCTGCCGGGACGCGCCGTAAACCCATCCTTGGGGGCTCGACGTGCGCCATCCATGGCGCACGACGGTCCCGTCAGGGCCTGGCCCCCACCCGCCAGACAAATCTGGATGGACGGTTGGGAAAGCCAGAGCGGCCTCTTCGGCAAGCGGTAACAGGCCTCGGGGCTCGGGGCTCGGGCCACAGGTCAAAGCTCGAAGCCCAAAGGCAAGCAACGGCAGACAGGCGCCTATTGGCGCCTGTCTGCGTTTGACTGGCGCGTGACTGGCTCTGGACTGGCTCTCCTTTGAACACCAGCCAAGTGTCGACGGCGCGGTGTGGGTGGGTCTGCAGGACCGTTGTGCGCCATGGATGGCGCACATCGAGCCCCCATGGACGGGTTCACGGCGGGTCCAGCAGGCCCACCCACACCGCGCCGCCCTCGTAGGAGACCACGCCCGGCGCTTTGCGCCTTCAGCTCTGGCTCCGGCCTCGGCTTTCTTACAGGGATATCCGGCATCAGAGGACACGGCCCGTAGCCTGGGCAAGGTAAACTAGCGCGATGTCTTCCCGCCCCGCGCACGACCTGCTCAGCCGCATTTTTGGTTACGACGAATTCCGCGGTCCGCAGCAGGCGATCGTCGAGCATGTCGCCGCCGGCAATGACGCGCTCGTCCTCATGCCCACCGGCGGCGGCAAATCGCTCTGCTACCAGGTCCCCTCCCTGCTCCGCGACGGCACCGGCATCGTCATCTCGCCGCTGATCGCCTTGATGCAGGACCAGGTCGAAGCCCTGCGCCAGCTCGGCGTCCGCGCCGAATACCTCAACTCCACCCTGGATGGCGACACCGCCGCCCGGGTTGAGCGCGAACTGCTCGCCGGCGAACTGGACATGCTCTACGTCGCCCCCGAGCGACTGCTGACCGGCCGGTTCCTCTCGCTGCTCTCGCGCAGCCGGATCGCCCTGTTCGCGATCGACGAGGCGCACTGCGTCTCGCAATGGGGCCACGACTTCCGCCCGGAATATCGCCAGCTCACCGTCCTGCACGAACGCTGGCCCGACGTCCCGCGCATCGCGCTGACCGCCACCGCCGATCCGCCGACCCAGCGCGAAATCGCCGAACGCCTGGACCTCACCAACGCCCAGCACTTCGTCAGTTCGTTCGACCGGCCCAACATCCGCTACACCGTCGTCCAGAAAGACAACGCCAAGCGCCAGCTGCTGGACTTCCTCAAGGTCCACCGCCAGGAAGCCGGCATCGTGTACTGCATGTCGCGGCGCAAGGTCGAGGAAACCGCCGAGTTCCTGTGCAAGGAGGGCATGAACGCCCTGCCCTACCACGCCGGGCTCCCCGCCGAGGTACGCGCCGCCAACCAGCGCCGCTTCCTGCGCGAGGACGGGATCGTGATGTGCGCCACCATCGCCTTTGGCATGGGCATCGACAAGCCGGACGTGCGCTTCGTCGCGCACACCGACCTGCCCAAATCGATGGAAGGGTATTACCAGGAAACCGGCCGCGCCGGCCGTGATGGCGAGCCCGCCGAAGCCTGGCTCTGCTATGGGCTCGGCGACGTGGTGCTGCTCAAGCAGATGATCGAGCAGTCCGAAGCCGGCGAAGACCGCAAAACGCTCGAACGGTCCAAACTCGATCACCTGCTCGGCTACTGCGAATCCATGCAGTGCCGTCGCCAGGTCCTGCTGGCCGGGTTCGGGGAAACCTACCCCCAGCCCTGCGGCAACTGCGATAACTGCCTGCTGCCGCCCGATGCCTGGGATGCCAGCATCGCCGCCCAGAAGGCGCTGAGCTGCGTCTACCGCAGCGGCCAGCGCTTCGGCGTGGGCCACCTGATCGACATCCTGCGCGGCGGCGACAACGAGAAGGTGCGCCAGTTCGGACACACCGAATTGAGCACCTACGGCATCGGCAAGGATCTCGACGCCCGCACCTGGCGCAGCGTGTTCCGCCAGCTGGTCGCCTCCAGCCTGCTCGAGGTGGACAGCAGCGCCTACGGTGGCCTGCGCCTGACCGATGGCAGCCGCGAGGTGCTCAAGGGCCAGCGCAAGGTCATGATGCGCCGCGAGACACCCAAGGCCGCCCGCGAGCGCGACCGCAGCGGCCAGCGCACCGGCCTGTCGGTGCTGCCGCAGGACCTGGCCCTGTTCAATGCCCTGCGCGGTCTGCGTGCCGAACTCGCGCGCGAGCAGAACGTGCCGGCCTTCGTGATCTTCCACGACAGCACGCTGCGCAACATCGCCGAACAGCGCCCTACCAGCGTCGATGCGCTCGGCCGGGTCGGCGGCATCGGCGGCACCAAGCTGGCCCGCTATGGCGACCGTCTGGTCGAGATCGTGCGCGAAGAAGGCTGATGCCCGGCCAAGCCCGCACGGACCGGCCTCCAGAGTTGAACCACGCGTTCAGCCGCAGGTGCGACCGCCCGGATTTGGCAGTAAGGTGAGCCCCATGTCCGCCAGTGGCCTGCTCCTGCGAGTGGTATTGATGCTCAGCCTGTTGCTCAACGGGCTGAATGTCGCCATGGCCGGTCCCATGGCGTTGGCCATGGCCGAGTCGAGCCGCACCAGCACCCCTGCGCCGCCCTGCCATGGCGATGCACCGATGCCTGCCGCACACGATCACCATGCCATGGCCGCTGCCGGGTCCGCCGACACCGGCGTCCAGGTTCCGCACGATGGCGACCATTGCAAGCTCAAGGACTGCCTGCGCAACTGCGCCCAGCAGCCCAGCCTGACCGTCCAGATCGCGTGGATCGCCACGCCGCCGCCGTTGTCGCTGGCACCGGTCCTGACCGCGCATCCCTCCCAGCCGATGCCCCCGCTGGACCGCATCACCCGTCCTCCGATCGCCTGATCCGCCGCGCGCTGCGAGCGCCGGCCTGAGGCTCTGCGCATGCGCCCCGGCGCGTGTGCGATGACGGCACCCCGTGTGCCATTCGAATCGGATTCGGAGTTGCAATGTCTTTCCTTAAAACACCCGGCACGGGCGCCCCGCCCATGCCGTCACGCCGCCTGTTCGTGCAGGGCGTGGCTGCCGGCGGCGTGGTCGCCAGCCTGGTCGCCACCGGCCTCAGTCCGCGTGCGTTCGCCGCCGCCGGCCCCGGCCTTGCCGGTGCCCCGCAGGTCCTGAGCAGCCAGGACGTGCAGCTGAGCATCGGCGAATCGCTGGCCAATTTCACCGGCCGCACCCGCCCGGCCATCACCGTCAACGGCAGCCTGCCCGCGCCGATCCTGCGCTGGCGCGAAGGTCAGACGGTCAACATCCGCGTAGCCAATACGCTGCAGGCCCACCCCACCTCCATCCACTGGCACGGCCTGCTGCTGCCGGCCAACATGGACGGCGTGCCCGGCCTGAGCTTCAACGGCATCGCACCGGGCGAGGCCTACCAGTACCGCTTCACCCTCAAGCAGTCCGGCACGTACTGGTACCACAGCCATTCCATGTTCCAGGAACAGGCCGGCCTGTACGGCGCGCTGATCATCGACCCACTGGAACCGGCGCCGTATCACGCCGATCGCGAGCACGTGATCCTGCTCTCGGACTGGACCGACCTGGACCCCGGCGCGCTGTTCCGCCGCATGAAGAAGCTGGCCGAGCACGACAACTACTACAAGCGCACCCTGCCCGACTTCCTGCGCGATGTGCGCAAGGACGGCTGGGCCGCGGCCACCGCCGACCGCGGCATGTGGGGCCGGATGCGGATGACGCCAACCGACATCTCCGACATCAACGCCCACACCTATACCTACCTGCTCAACGGCACCGCCCCGGCCGGCAACTGGACCGGGCTGTTCCGCAGCGGCGAGAAAGTGCTGCTGCGCTTAATCAACGGCGGCTCGATGACCTACTTCGACGTGCGCATCCCCGGCCTGAAGATGACCGTGGTCGCCGCCGATGGCCAGTACATCCACCCGGTCAGCATCGATGAATTCCGCATCGCCCCGGCCGAGACCTTCGATGTGATCGTCGAGCCCAGTGGACAGGATGCCTACACGATCTTCTGCCAGGACATGGGCCGCACCGGCCATGCCGCCGGCACGCTGGCGGTCCGCCACGGCCTGCAGGCACCGATTCCCGACCGCGACCCACGCCCGCTGCTGACCATGAGTGACATGGGCCACGACATGGGCCATGCCGCCAACGGGATGGCAGGCCATGACATGAAGGGCATGGAGGGCGGCTGCGGCGCCAGCATGGGCCATGGGGCGCACGGTGCCGATCCCAAGGCGCCGCGCCACCCCGCCAGCGAGAAGGGCAATCCCCTGGTGGACATGCAGAGCATGGCGACCGAGCCCAAGCTGGATGACCCCGGTATCGGCCTGCGCGACAACGGCCGCCACGTGCTCACCTACGGTGCGATGCGCAGCCTGTTCGACGATCCGGATGGGCGTGATCCGGGCCGCGAGGTGGAGCTGCACCTGACCGGACACATGGAGAAATTCAGCTGGTCCTTCGACGGCATTCCGTTCGCCAGCGCCGAACCGCTGCGCCTGACCTACGGTGAGCGCATGCGCATCGTGCTGGTCAACGACACGATGATGCAGCACCCGATCCATCTGCACGGCGTGTGGAGCGACCTGGAAAACGCGGACGGCGAGTTCCACCTGCGCAAGCACACCGTCGATATGCCGCCCGGCACCCGCCGCACCTACCGCGTCCGTGCCGACGCCCTTGGCCGATGGGCGTACCACTGCCACCTGCTGTACCACATGGAAGCAGGGATGATGCGCGAAGTGAGGATCGAAGAATGAGCCGCTCGCCTTTCACCATGCTGTCCGCACTGAGTGCTGGCCTACTGCTGGCGCTGGCCGCGCCCGCCTGGGCGCAGTCGCATGCCGGCCATATCACGGC
The DNA here is from genome assembly GCA_002363385.1 of Stenotrophomonas maltophilia. Classification (GTDB taxonomy): domain Bacteria; phylum Pseudomonadota; class Gammaproteobacteria; order Xanthomonadales; family Xanthomonadaceae; genus Stenotrophomonas; species Stenotrophomonas maltophilia_AN. Next base: position 889,071 of record DEVL01000003.1, on the reverse strand, counting down.
GCCGGCGCCGGCCACGACCACGACCGATGCACCACCGGCGGATGACCGCCCGATGGAGCACGGCAGCATGGATCACACCAAGATGGACCACTCGACGATGGACCATTCAACGATGGACCACGCCGCGATGGGCCATGCCCCACCGAAGCCGCCTGCGCCCACCGAGCCGCTCGAGCCGATTCCGGCCGTGACCGCCGCCGACCGGCTCGCCGCGTTTCCGCCGATCGACCACGGCGCGATGGAGCATGCGCCGGAGATTCACAGCCTGCTGCTGGTCAACCGCCTTGAGCACTGGGACGGCCAGCACGGTACGGGCCAGGCCTGGGAGGCCAGCGGCTGGGTGGGCGGCAACATCAACCGGCTGTGGCTGCGCAGCGAAGGCGAGCGCAATGACGGCCGCACCGGCTCGGCCGATCTGGAAGTCATGTATGGGCGCAGCGTGTCGCCGTGGTGGGATGTACTGGTCGGCGTGAAACAGGATTTCCGGCCGGCCGATTCACGTACCTGGGCGGCGTTCGGCATCCAGGGGTTGGCGCCGTACAAGTTCGAGACCTCGGCCACGGCCTATGTCGGCGAAGGCGGCCAGCTCGCGGCCACGGTGGAAGTGGAGTACGAGCTGCTGCTGACCAACCGCTTGATCCTGCAGCCGCTGGTGGAAGCCACCTTCTCGGCCAAGGATGAGCCCGAATATGGCAACGGCGCCGGCCTCAACAAACTCGAGGCCGGCCTGCGCCTGCGCTACGAGTTCAGCCGCCGCTTCGCACCGTATATCGGCATCAGTCACGAGCGACTGTTCGGCGATACCGCCGACTACCACGAAGCGGCCGGCGAACACGCACGCGATACCCGATGGGTGGCGGGCGTGCGCGTCTGGTTCTGATCCCGCGGCGATGACAGGTTCCGGGTACCGACCTACCCGGAACCCGGCTGGCCTGGGCGATGGCGTAAGCTGCGGGCCTCACCTGGCTGCCTTGCCCCCTGATGCCTACCGTCCGCCGTGCCACCGTTGCCGATGCCGCTGTGCTGTCGGCGATCGCCATCGCCACCTATACCGAAACCTTCGGAGATTCCTACCCGCCGCAGGACCTTCGCGATTTTCTGGACAGCCATTACTCCTTCGAGCCGCAACAGCGCGAGCTCGCCGATCCCCGCAACGCGGCGTGGCTGCTGGACGACGGCGAACGTGTGGTGGGCTATCTCGCCGCAGGCCCGAACAGCCTGCCCCATGCCGAGGCCAGCGAGGGCGATATCGAACTCAAGCGGCTGTACCTGCTCGCCAGCCACCAGCGTGGCGGACACGGGGCGCGCCTGATGGATGCATTCCTGGCGTGGCTCGATCAACCGCAGCGGCGCACGCTGTGGGTCGGCGTGTGGTCGGAGAACCTCGGCGCGCAACGCTTCTACGCACGGTATGGCTGCAGCAAGGTGGGCGAATACGATTTCCCGGTCGGCGACAGCGTCGACCGGGAATTCATCCTGCGCCGCGCCTGAGCGCAGCGCAGACATGCATCAGAAGTCGAACAGGTCCGACAGGAAGCTCTCTTTCTTCTTCTTGCGGTAGCCGTGCTGATCGCTGTACTGCTGCTGGCCCAGATGGCGGGTATCACGGTGCTGCACGGCAGCCGGCGGCGGAGCGGCGGCGCGTACCGGCGCGGGCGCAGGCGCTGCTGCACCGGCCGATCGCTCGATGATCTTGTCCAGTTCACCACGGTCCAGCCACACGCCACGGCACTGCGGGCAATAGTCGATCTCGATGCCCTGGCGCTCGGACATCTGCAGCGCTTGGGTCTTGCATACGGGGCATTGCATGGGCGGTCTTCCAAGGGGCAAAGCCGCACTCTAGCCGGTCCCACCTGACCGTGGTGCAACACAGCCATGACCGATGGCCCCCCGACCAATGCCCCATGCCGGCGCCACGGTCCCATCCGACACTGCGCACAGTCCCTAGATGTGGAGCGCTCCATGCCGTCCCTTCGCCTGCCCGGCTGGCTGGCCGCCTGCGTGGTCGTGCTGACCTTGGCCGCGTCGATCAATCTGCGCGACGTCGCCGCGTGGCTGGGCAGCCCGATTCCGAAGCTGCCGATCCCCTATGGCGGCGCCATCCTCGATAACGGCCTGGGCGTGATGCTGGTGCTGGCCGTGGCCGCACTGCTGCTGCGCCCCGGGCAGCGCCTGCCCGCGCTGCTCGGACTACGTTGGAACGGCTGGCAGGGGCCCGCGCTGGCGCTGTTGGCCACACTGCCCTGCTGGCTCGGCCTGTGGTGGCTGGGCGGGTTCAACCCCAGCCAGGATCTGCTGGCACTGCTGATGCTCGGCGTGCTGTTTCCGTTGGCCGAGGAAATCATCTTCCGCGGCTTCGGCTTCATCTTCGCGCACCGCCAGCAGCGCTGGCCCTGGCTGGCCGCTGCGCTCGTACAGGCGGTGATCTTTGGCGCGGTCCACTGGTGGTCGTTCGGCGGAGGCGGCGGCATGGCGCTGCAGGTCTTCGCCATCACCGGCATCGGTGGCCTGGTGTTCGCCGGGCTCAACACGCTGGACGATTACACCCTGTGGAGCGGGTTGGCCCTGCACGTCTCGCTCAACCTGGCCTGGAACGTCTTCGTCATCAGCGAGGCGACTGCCGTCGGTTGGCCGGCGACGATCCTGCGGCTGTCTGCGGCAGGCCTGGCGGTCACCCTGCTGTGGGTCTGGCGGCGCCGCCGCAGGCGGTCCCTGGCCTTTGCCTGAGCTGCGCGAACGCAGGCGCCACGGCGGCTTCACCCGGGGTTTCGGCGGCGTCGACGATGTCCTCACCAGCGCCTCGCGATACTTGCGCGCCCCTGTCCGGGGGTAAGCAGGAACCACGCTCCATGTTGTTGTCCAAGCACCATCCCGAACCCCGCGTGCTGTTGATCGAAGACACCGAGGACACCCGTGAACTGAGTCGCATGGCGCTGGAAAGCCAGGCGTGCGAAGTCGTCGCGGTCAGTTCCGCCGAAGCTGCGCTGGGCCTGCTGCAGGCCGGCGAGCGATTCGATCTGGTGTTCACCGATGTCTGCCTTGGTGCTGTGAGTGGCATCGAAGCGGCGCACCGGGTCAAGCAGGAACAGCCGGGGCTGCCGGTGCTGGTCACCTCGGGCCTGGAGCCCTCCGTGGTGGTGCCGCAGCTCGGGCCGGGCATGCATTTCCTGCCCAAGCCCTACACCATGAGCGAGCTGCTCGACGCCATCCGCGCCTGCTTCCAGCAGCCACTGGCCGCCTGCGCCTGAGGCGAAGCACCTGCGGCGAGCGGCGGCTGTCTGATCGCCTGCGGACCACGACACCACGCCGTCGCACCTGACAGTAGACGCAGCTCAGCGATCTTCATCCGGATTTCATGTCAGCGTGCCCATCGTCGGCGCCAGGGAACGGGAGTTTTCCGCTGCCCGGACGACGATGCAACGCTCTCCTTTCCTTGCCGGAATCGACGCCATGCTCTTCCGTATGCTGCTGTCCACGCCGTTGCTGCTGCTGCTCCCGTTCGATGACGCGCGTGCCGATGACTTCGTCACCTGCGAAAGCCGGGACAACCGCTACCAATCCTGTTCACTGCCCCGCGCTGGCTACGTCACGCTGGACCGCAAGCTGTCCGGGGCGGACTGCCGCCAAGGGCGCAATTGGGACTACGACCGTCGTGAGGTCTGGGTCGATGATGGCTGCCGCGCCTCGTTCCGCGTGCATGGCGGCAGCGATCGCGATGACCGCCATGACAATGACAATCATGACGCCAAGGTCGCCGCCGGCGTACTGATCGGGGCTGCCCTCCTCGGCGCATTGGCGCACAACGCCGACAAGGATGATGCGCGCTACGACGATGACAACTACCAGGGAGCCCGGCACACTTCCTATGTGCCCGGCTGGATGATCGGCGAGTTCGAGGGCTACAACCCCAACTTCAACGCCGACATCCGCATGCGGATCGACAGCGACGGTCGCATGAGCGCGCAGGCCCGCGGGCAGACGTTGAACGGCTGGGTCAACGGCGGGCAGCTCAACGTCGGCAGCAGCGTGTTCGACATCAGCCAGAGCCGCGACGGCTTCGTCACCACTGAGGTAGGCGACCGGCAGAACGAGGTGCGCTACCGCCGCGTGCGCTGAGCGACGCGGCGGTGGCTGCCCTTACCTGGCAACTTGGCACTGCAGGGTGGTGCCGTAGAACTCCAGCGTGGTCTGGTCGTTGTGGGTCCGAAGGTCGACGCCTTCGCGCCCCCAGCGGCCGCCGTTGTTGTCGTCCTTGGTGACCGGCACCGGGAACACGATGGCCTGATCCCTGCCCCAGCTGACTACGGCGGCGGTCGGGTCGATGTCGTTGTAGAACACGGCCGTCACCGGCTTGCTGTTGTCGTCGCAGCGGTACTCGACGGTCGCCGGCACCGGGATGCCGCCGCCATTGATGGTCAGCTCGACCAGCCGCGTCTGGTAGGACTCCACCAGGCAGCGATGCGGATCCACGGCGCGCGAACAGGCATCGCGGCCCTTGATCCAGCCGCGCTGCTCGGCCGCGATGTCCAGCTCATCCGGGCTGGTCTGCACCCGCTTGTAGAGCGCGGCAAGCTGGCGGTCCAGCGCGGCCAGGCGCGCGTCGCCACACACCAGCGTCTCCGCCTGGGACTGCGCCTTGGCGCAATCGAACGAGGGCGGCTGCAGGGTCGGGCTGGCGGAGGCGGCGGGCGCGCTGGCAGCGGGGGCCGACGTGGCCGGCGCGGCAGGCTCCGCCGGAGTCGCGGTATCGGACGGCGCCGGTTTGGAACAGGCCGCGAGCGCAAGCGCCCCCACACCCAGCAGGACGAAACGGTTCATGGCACCTCCAACATCGATCAACGAATGACTGGCTATTGTGCCCCCGCAAGCGGTTCTGAGGTGTGCACAGGCAGATCGCTGTTGGGCCACGCCTGCATCTCCGCTCACCGTGATTCGAGGAAAACCGATCGCCGGGCACCCGCAGGATGCCCGGCGATGCATGCTGCGCACCGGGTTGCCGCCCTGCCCCGGGTCACCTACGCTCCATGCCCGATTCGATCCAAGGACCATGCCCCGGATGAGTGGCAGCCCGTTTTCTTCTCTCACGCGACGACTGGCATGGCCGGCGCGTGCGCCTGCCCACACACCGCTGGGCGCGGCCCTCCTCGTGATGTGGCTGGTCGCCTCACCCGCACGTGCCGATGACATACCGCCGCAGTTCATGGCGCAGTACGAAGCCACCCGCGACTACCTGCAACTGCTGCAGCAAGCCGACGCCGACAAGGCACCGGAGCAGCTCGACAGCCCACGCGCCATGCAACTGCTGGCGGCGGTGACCAACAGGACCGACGTCCTGGCCCCGGACTACGCGACGGCGGACCTGGGTCTGCTGACCAACGCGTGCCAGTACGGCGTAACGCTGTCCACCCGGTTGATGCAGTTCGGCATGGGTGCGATGCCAGCAGCCGTGCTCCTCCATTCCGGCGAGCAGGCCCGCCAAGGCCACCAAAACGCCGAGCGCTTCCAGGCACAGCTGGGCCTGCTGCTGCCGTACCTGCTGCAGTGCGGTGCACGGATGCAGCCACTGGTGGATGCGTGGCTGACCGTTGCAACGCCCGCAGAGCTCGCCGGTCTGGGACCGGGCGGCACCGACACCCTTCGCAGCAATGCGCAACGCCAGTATCTGGAGATGCTGGAGGTGATGCGTGCCCAGCCGGCGGGCAGCACGCTGAAGCGGACCCTGGTCCGTGCGCTGGCGGAGACGGCAGCGCCTTACGCGCAGATGCTGCAGCCCGCGCAACGGCAGCCGGTGCGCGACGCGTTGAAGGAAGCGCTGGAACAGGTGGACCCAAGCGACGTTCCGCTCCTGCAGCAGGCCGTTGCCGGGTTCAGCAGCGACCATTGCGGGACACTCTGCCAATCCTGATACATCGACGGCCGCGGCCACTATCTGCGACGCGTCCCATTGACTACGATCGGAATGGACAGTCACGCGGAAGCCGGATGTTCCGGCCCGACTCAGGGAGGACGTGGTGGCAACGATGCGATGGATGGCGGGCCTGCTGATGGCGACGGGCATGCTCTCGGCCGGTAGCACAAGCGCGGCAGCGGCGGTGGACCAGGACGCCTGGCAGGCAGACTACGCCGTGCTCAAAGCAGCCTTGCAGGACGACTACGCGCACCTGGCCTGGATGGCCTCGCACGGGAGTGGGGTGGATCTGCCAGCCCTTGATGCTCGGGCGCAGCGCGACCTTGCCGAGGCACGCAATGATGCCCAGGCCACCCAGGCGCTGCGCAGCTTTCTGGCGGGCTTCCATGATGGCCACCTTGCTCTGCTCGACCGGCTGGATGCAGGCGGCACTGCCCCGCCGCCGCCGGCTGTTGATCCGCGCGCGCTGGGGCCGGGCGCCGGGTGCACCGCGCTCGGTGTCGAGGATGAAGGCAGACATGACTTCAGCCTCCCGCTGGAAACCCTGCCCGGCTATACGCCATTGAACAGCGAAGCAGACCCTGCACTGCGCGCCGGCATCCTGGCATTGCCGGAGGGGCGCAAGGTGGGCGTGCTTCGGCTGCACGAGTTCGACGCGCTGCGCTACCCCGGCCTGTGTCACGCGCTGTGGCCCCAGCTCCGCCGTGCCGATTCCATCGGTGACATGCGCGCCCTGCTGGTGAACGGCTGGGTGGCCGTGATCGCCAGCAGCCTGCGCCGGTTCCAGCAGGATCGGGTCGATGCCGTGCTGGTGGATGTTGGCGACAACCCGGGTGGGGATGACAGCGGCGACACGCTTGCGCGACTGTTCACCCTGCGGCCGGTCACCTCGGCCGCGCTGCTGGTCAGTCAGTCCGCCGCAGGCAGGCCCTATCTCGACGAACAGTACGAGCGACTCGACGACGCCCTGCGCCACCATCATCCTGCCGCCACCGCCCGCCGCCTGCTCACCGCGGAGCGCGCCAGGTTTGAGGCATCGCGCCGTGCCCTGAGCCTTCCGGCCTGCGACCTGTCCTGGGTATGGCAGACACAGCAGGCATGGAACGGCGGCCAGTGCCGGCGTCTGGTCCCCGCGGGCACCTCGGGTGGCCCACTGCCAAGCCCGGCCGTGGACACGCTGGACGATTTCCTGATCGCCCACCGTCTCGACTGGGCACAGGATCTTCGTCACCACTGGGGCGCCTGGCGCGGCCCGGTGTATGTCCTCACCAACAGCAAAACCGCGTCCTCGGCCGAGATGTTTGCCGCGCGCATGCAGGACAACCACATCGCGCGCATCATCGGCACCCCGAGTGGTGGCTACGGCTGCGGCTTCATGAGTGCCGGGCCATTGCGCGAGCTGCCGCACTCACACCTGCGCATGCGCATTCCGGACTGCGTCCGGTTGCGTGCCGACGGTACCGATGAAGTCGTCGGCATCACCCCGGATCTGCCGCTCACACCGCGCGCCGGCGAAGGAACACGCGCACGTGCGCAGCGACTGATGGAGACCGTTGCCGAGGACATCACGCGGCACTGATCCATGCAACGCAGTGTCATCCAACAGGTCGTGCGCAACCGCTACACTGCGGCCGCTGCAGGATCCGCAGCGTTGATGGCTGCGCTGCGCATGGAAAGAAGCTACTTCGCCACTCTGCTCGCCCTGATTCTCCATCAGATCGATGCCGCCTTCTGGCGCGAGTGGGAGATGTTCCTGCTACCGGGCGGCGTGCAGGGTTTCCTGGTCTTCAATCTGATCGCCGTAGGCATCATGTTGGCCGGCTATCGCCATGTAGTGCTGCGGACCAACAAAGCACGCGGTTTCGCGATGTTCTGCGCGGCGCTGGGCCTGGCCACGTTCGCCATTCACCTCGGCTTCGCCGCGTTCGGGCATCGCGCCTTCCACCTGCCGTTGTCGATCGTCATCATTCTCGCCTGCCTTGTCTCGGCAGTGTGGCTGCTGCGCCGCGATACGTGGTGCTTCGCCGATAGGCGCGCACCGCTAAAGACGCGCACCCTGCGTGATCTTCGCGGATGACGACGATCTGACCTTGGCCAGCGACAACCTGCGGGCCATGGCAATCGAGCAGAAAGGCGAGTACTCGCATCAGCAGGTCGTTGCATGGATGCACCACCACGGCCTGTCACTGGACACCGCCGCCGACGCGCTTGGAATCAGCCGCCGCATGCTCGCGTACTACCGCAGTGGCGAGCGGCCCATTCCGAAGACGGTCGGCCTAGCGATGCTGGGCTGGGAGGCTCAGGAGAGCTGGCATCACCTGGACGCATACGACAAGGTCGCGTAATCAGGGGCGCGCTCGCGTGCTGGAAAAACGAAGGCCGCATGCTGGTGGACCTCCCGAGTCCGTCCAGCCTGCGGCCTTCATTCTGTGCAGTGCCTGTAGCACCGCCCACGATAGGGATTAGGGCACAAAGCTGGTTCCCGCGGCAACTGCGGTTCCGCATGCGGATGATTTCCTCCGCATGCGGAACATGTGCGGATGATTGATCGAACAGAAGAAGTGCATAGACAGGGGGAATCGAACACGGGGATTTAATCGCAATGATTAACTAGAGTTGAATAAATCTGTGACCGGCCACGCAAATACAACTAATTGCATGTCCTCTGATTGACAGCCCTCCTACTGTGCGACCTCGAACTTACCGGGCATGCCAATGCCGACACTACGAGGTTGCACACCATGAAGTCTGATGTCTCAGTACAGCGGGTCCTTTCCTTGGCGATCGCTTCCGTGATCGCAATGGCAGGTGCCGATGCCGCCAACGCGCTGCCGATTGTTGCCGACGGCACCCATGTCGATGCCAGCGGTCAAACCGTTGCAGGCAATCCCGGCTATCTGGGTCACGCGATGAGCGCCGTCAACGGTGGCACGATCACTGCATCGGACATGACCCTGTCCACCAGCGGCGAAGAGGCCTCCGGCGCTATCGCCGATGGCGTCGGCAGTCGCATCGAACTGAACAACAGCACCATCTCCACGTCTGGCTACGTGTCGCCTGGCCTGAACGCCGTGTCTGGCGGCCAGATTGTGGCCGAAGGCGTCATCTTCAACTCCACCGGCAACAACGGGCGCGGCGTGCAGGCCACCGGCACCGGCAGTGAAGTCAACTTCAACGGCGGCCGCATCAGCACGGCGGCGATCTACGCCGATGGCGTACGTGCAACCGACCATGGCGTGGTCAACCTGGGCCGCGACAGCGCTGGCCAGGGCACCGTCATCACCAACATGGGCGGCTCGGTCGGTCTGCTCTCCGGCAGCAGCACGGCCGGTGCCAGCGGCACGATCAACGCGGTTGGTGCCACCGTGAACAGCAACGGGCCCGCTGCCTTCGCCGGCGGTGCCGGTGCCCGCCTGAACATCAGCGAGAGCACCATCAATTCTTTGTCCTCTGGAGTGGTTGCCACCTTGCGCGGCCAGGCGGTCGTCGAAAGCACCACCATTCGTGCGGGTCGCGCCGATCGGATCAACAGCCATGGTGTGTCCGCCGATAACGGTGCTCACGTGGATGTCCGCGACACCTCCATCAGCACCATCGGCGCGAGGTCCTACGGGTTGTATGCCACCACTGCCGGCAGCATCGATGCCGCTTCGACCAACATCAGCACCACCGGCTTGAACTCCCACGGTGCCATGGTCGACAGCGCCGACAGCCGCATCACCGTCGCCGGCGGCCAGGTCAGCACAACGGGCCAGGAAGCCTACGGGCTCTATTCCACCGCCGGCACCATCAACGCCAGCGACCTGGACATCACCACCACCGGTCTGGGCTCCATCGGCGTGTTCGCGCGTGGCAGCGATGCCGTGTTGAGCCTGAGCAACAGCACCGTCACATCCGGCGACCGTGGCCATGGCGCTGCCGCATTGGGCGGTGCGCAGTTGAACATCATCGACTCCAGCCTCACCGCCATGGGTGCAAACGGCGACGGCGTCACCGCGCGCAATGCTGGCACGCGCGTCAACGTCAACGGATCCACCCTGCGCACCAGCGCGGCAGATTCCCATGGCGTGCTGCTGAGCGACAGCGCAAGCGTCAACATCGACGGCGGCTCCATCGCCTCGACGGGCGACCGCAGCCGCGGCATCTGGGCGTACGGCGCCAGCACCGTCAACGTCGCCAACGCGCGCATCGCCACCGCTGGCGACCGCACGCTCGACGCTGCGGGAAGCATGTTTGGCGCCAGCGGCGTCGTCGCATCGTCCGGGTCGAAGGCGACCCTGCTGAACACCGAGGTGTCCACCACTGGCTACTGGGCCGACGGCCTGGACGTGGAGGGTGACGGCTCCGCCATGCAGATGATCGGCGGCACCGTACACACCCATGGGGATCAGTCCAAGGGTGCAGCGGTCTACGGCGGCAACAACCAGCTCTCCCTGCAGCAGGTGCGCGTGCAGACCGACGGCAATACTGCGCAGGGCCTCGCTGTAAGGGGCGCAGGCAGCAGCATTCAGGTGCTGGACTCCTCGGTCACGACCCTTGGCATTGCATCGCACGGGCTTGACGCCATCGACGGCGCCCTCGTGCAGGCCACCGGCACGCAGGTGACCACCCAAGGCGCCGGTGCTTACGCCGCACAGGCCACCAATGGTGCTCGGATCGAGCTCCACGGCGGCACCCTTCACGCCGCCGCCTCGGCCGGCCTCGGCCTCGACGCTGCCTCACTGCGTGCGAGCGATGGCACCCGTATCGAAGGCGGAAACGGTCGGCTGGCCGAGTTCGCCTCGGACAGTGCCAATACCGTTTCCTTCGACCGCAACGTGGTCGCCCTCGGGGACATCCGTTTCTCCGATGCCGCCATCGACCGCGACGGCAATGGTTTCCTCTACCTCACCTCCTCCCTCTCGCTCGACCACGACAGCTACTGGAAAGGTGCCACCGATGCCGTGGGTGATCTCTCGCTGGCCAACGGCAGCCGCTGGGACGTGACCGGCGATTCGCAGATCGGCACCCTCGCGATCGCCAACGCCACCCTTGCCTTCGACCATACGGACGGCCAGTACAAGACCGTCACCGTGGACGGCAACTTCCATGCCGACAACGGCCTGCTGGCGATGAACACCGCACTGGGTGATGACACCTCGCCCACCGACCGGCTGCACGTGCGCGGCGACACCTCGGGTACCGCGCGTATCGCCGTGAACAATATCGGTGGGCCGGGAGCCCTCACCCATGACGGCATCCAGCTGGTCCAGGTGGACGGCGTTTCTGCCGGTGAATACCAGTTGCAGGGCCGTGCCGTGGGCGGTGCCTATGAGTACTTCCTGCATCAGGGTGGCCGCACCGACCCGACCGATGGCGACTGGTACCTTCGCTCGCAACTGCCGGTGGCCCCCATCGACGAGTGCCTGGCCAACCCGCAGAGCCCGGCCTGCCTGGACCCCGAAGTGCCCACGCCGGTCGAGCGCCCGGAAGGCGGCGTCTACCTCGCCAACCAGGCCGCTGCCGTCGGCATGTTCGACCTCACGATGCACGAGCGCGTGGGTGAGCCGAACCTGGCAGAGCGCCAGAAGAACGCGGATACGATGGGCGGCGTCTGGGCCCGCGTGACCTCGGACCATACCCGTGGCCGCATCGATGACCAGCTCACACATCAGGGCCGCCAGCACCTGCTGCAGGTGGGCGCCGACCTCACTCGTTGGGGCCGCGAAGACCGCGGTGTCGCTGGCGTGATGGTGGGGACCGGCGAAGCCACCGAGCGCGTGCTCTCCGAGGTCACCGGCTATACCGCCGAAGGTCGGGTCAAGGGCCGCGCCGCCGGTGTCTACGGCAGCTGGCTGCGCGATGCCGCAAACGACGGCGGCCTCTACGTGGACAGCTGGGCGCAGATCGCGCGCTTCCGTAACACCACCCAGGGCGATGCGCTGCAGGCCGAGCGTTACGACAGCCGCAGCACCAGCGCTTCGGTCGAAGCCGGCTACGCCTTCAACGTGTATCGCGGCAGCGCCAGCGCGATGTACCTGGAACCGCAGGCACAGGTGATCTGGAGCGACTACAGCATGGACCGCGGCCACCACGTGGAGACAAACGGCACCGACGTGCGCGAGGCCAACGCCGGGGGCGTCCGTACCCGCGTGGGCGTGCGCCTGTTCGGCCATACCACCATGGAAGGCATCAACCGCGTGCAGCCGTTCGCAGCGGTAAACTGGCTGCGCAGCCACGGCGGCGCCAACGCCGTCTGGCTGGATGACATTCGCCTGGAAGGGGTGGCACCGCGCGATGTGTATGAGGCCAAGGCCGGTGTACAGCTTCAGCTGAGCCGCAAGCTGACTGCTTGGGGCGAGATCAGCACCGGACGTGGTGCGCATGACTACCGCAGCTATGGCGGTTTGCTGGGCGTGAAGTACGCGTGGTGAGCTTAGCCTAGAGGTTAAGCGTGGGGTCTGGACTACCAGTGACACCACTCCGTAGGCATGACATATCGCGGTAATGAACGAGGGTGCCCATGGGCACCCTCGTTCATTTATCAGCGACGAAGATCAATCATGCGATCCGGGCAGCGCCGGAGACATGAAAAAGGCGACCTCGCGGTCGCCTCGATCATGATGCAAATGGTGGGCCGTGATGGATTCGAACCATCGACCAAAAGATTAAAAGTCTTCTGCTCTACCAACTGAGCTAACGGCCCATTGCATCCCCGACATGACGCCGGGGGTGCGCATTCTAACGCATCTTGGCGCTCATGCGTACCCGTCCGGCATCACACGTAATGGGTCGGGTCCGGCACGCCGGCATCGGTGAAGCCCTGCGCACGCAGGCGGCAGGCATCGCAGTGGCCGCAGGCGCGGCCCTGATCATCGGCGTTGTAGCAGGACACGGTCAGACCGAAGTCCACGCCCAGGCGGACGCCTTCACGCACGATGTCGGCTTTGCTCAGGAACTGCAGCGGTGCATGGACCTGGATCCCCGCCCCTTCCACGCCAGCCTTGGTGGCCAGGTTGGCCAGTGCCTGGAAGGCCTGGATGAATTCGGGGCGGCAATCCGGGTAGCCGGAGTAGTCCACCGCGTTGACCCCACAGAAGATGTCGTTGGCGCCCAGCACTTCGGCCCAGCCCAGCGCGACGGACAGCATGATCGTGTTGCGTGCCGGCACGTACGTGACCGGGATGCCCTCGCCGCCCGCTTCCGGGACGTCGATGTCATCGGTCAGGGCCGAGCCGCCGATGCTGCGCAGGTCGACATTGACGGTCTTGTGGGCGACCGCACCCAGCGCGCTGGCGACGGCGGCAGCGGCATCGAGTTCGGAGGTGTGGCGCTGGCCGTAGCGCACGCTCAGGGCGTGGACGGCAAACCCCTGCTCGCGGGCGATGGCAACGACGGCGGCGGAGTCCATGCCGCCGGACAGGAGGACGACTGCTTTTTTCATGGGGGTGTTTCCGGTGGTTTACGGGGAACCAGCACGCTGTCCCGCGCCGGACGTCTTTACTGATGGTGAGGCGAGGTCGATGGCAAGCCCAGCGCCGTAGCACTGCGGCCGGCGTTACCGCCCGGGTTCGTCATTCCACAACAGCTTGTGCAGCTGCATCTGGAAGCGCACCGGCAGCCGATCGGCCACGATCCAGTCGGCCAGCTCACGCGGGCTGACCTCGCTCTTGCTCGGCGAGAACAGCACCATGCTGCGCTCGTTGAGCCGGTGCTCGCGGACCATGCCACGGGCCCATTCGTAATCCTCGCGGCTGCACAGGACGAACTTGATCTGGTCGCGCTTGGTCAGCAGCGGCAGGTTCTCCAGGCGGTTGCGGGCCATTTCGCCGGAGCCGGGGGTTTTCAGGTCGACCACGCGCGACACGCGCGGATCGACGGCGCTGACATCCAGCGCGCCGGAGGTTTCCAGCGAGACGTCCAGGCCGGCGTCGCAGAGCTTTTCCAACAGCACCAGGCAGCGCTTCTGCGCCAGCGGCTCGCCACCGGTCACGCAGACGTGGTGGACGCCTTGGGCCAGCACCTCGTCCACGATCGCGTCGATGTCCCACCAGGTGCCGCCGTGGAAGGCGTAGGCGGTATCGCAATAGGTACAGCGCAGCGGGCAGCCGGTCAGGCGTACGAACACGGTCGGCCAGCCGGCGGTATCGGCTTCGCCCTGCAGGGACAGGAAGATCTCGGTGATCTTCAGTCGCGGCAGCGGGGACTGCACGATCTCACTGGGGAGTGCGGCGGCAGCGGACAGGGTCGTGGTCATGGCGGTGATTCTTGGGGGACGGCTTCGGAAACGACAACAGCCGGGCATGGCCCGGCACGGAGGACCGGGCTGCGCCCGGTTGGCAATCCATCAGTATACCGGGCCCGGCCGCGACAGCGGCCGGGGGCGGGTTCAGCGGATCTGCTGACCCAGCCGGATCGACTGCAGACGGTCCTGCGCGGTGCGCGCGGCGTCGGAGCCGGGATAGGTGGACACGACCTGTTCGAGGGTCGCCTGAGCCTGGTCGACCTTGCCTTCGCCATACTGGGAGAGGCCGATCTTGAGCAGGCCACCGGACGCCTTGTCGTGGGTCGGGTAGCGCGAGATGAGGTCGCGGAACTGCGCCTCAGCCAGCGGGAAATTGCGGGTGGCGTAATAGCTCTCGCCCAACCAGTACAGCGCGTTGGGGGTATAGACGCCGTTGGGGTACAACTCGAGGAAGCTCAGGAACAGCTGCGCCGAGTCGTCGTACTTGCCGGCCTTGAGCGAATCGAAGGCGACGTTGTAGGCGGTGCGTTCGTCGCCACTGGCAGCCAGGCTGCCGGCATCGCCGTGCACGGTAGGCGGCCGCTCGGAAGCGGCCGTTGCCGGTTTCGGGGGTGCTGCGGGGGCAGGCGCGGCGGCGGCCGGGGCGGCGGGAAGCACGGGGGCTCCACCTTCCAGGCGGTTCAGGCGGCTGTCCAGATCCAGATACTGGTCCTTGGCGGACTGCTTGAGCTGCTCATTGTCGTGCTGCAGCTGCTCGACCTGCGACTGCAGGGCCTGCGACTGGGTACGCAGCTGATTCAGCTGGTTGAGCATGTCCATGTTGGACTGGTTGTTGTTGGCCTGCTGCTCAAGCGCGCCGACGCGGTCGGCCAGACTCTGCCGCTGCGCATTGGCCGGTGCGGCAGCCACGAGGGCTGCCGCAACGATCATCGATAGAAATCGAAAGCGCATCTATTACTGAGCCGTGTACACGATCTCGACGCGACGGTTCTGCGACCAGCAGGACTCGCCCGACTCGGTGCAGACCGGACGCTCTTCACCGTAGGAGACGACGGTCAGCTGCGAAGCCGAGCCACCGTTGGCCTGCAGTGCCGAGGACACGCCGTTGCCACGACGCTCGCCCAAGGCCTGGTTGTAAGCGCGCGAACCGCGCTCATCGGTGTGGCCCTGCAGGGTCATGCGCGAGGACGGACGGTCACGCAGGTACTTGGCGTGGCACGCCATGATGGCCTGGAACTCCGGCTTGACGCTGTCCTGATCCAGATCGAAGTACACCACGCGCTGGCGCAGGCAGGAATCGGTATCCAGATCACCCGGACCATACAGACCCGAGGTGGACGGGCCGGTCGGAGCGGTGGTGCTGCCGGTATCAACCGGGGCAGCCGGCACTTCCTTGACCTTCTTGGAACAACCGGCCAGGGCGGCCACGGACAACAGGGAGACAAGCAGAACGCGGGTGGTCTTGTTCATGGCGATACCTTTGAGGCTCCTAAAGCCGGATGAGGGATGAATACGGAGAAATCTTAACACTCTGTTAGCGCTTTGTACGGTATGGCGACCAAGAAGGCTCACGAACATCACCGTCGGCCAGAACCAGCCGCTGGCGCACGCGCGCATCGGCCGATACGGCATACAACACGCCACGACCACCCTCACGGGCGGCGTACAACACCATGCTTGCGTTGGGCGCGAAGCTCGGCGATTCATCCAGCGACCCTGGCGACAGCGTGCTCCAGCGGGCCGAACCCGTGCTGCTGTCCATCATCGCGATCTTGTAGGTGTTGCCGCTGCCCTGGGCAACCACCAGCTTCTTGCCGTCGTAGGACAGGCTCGGGGTGGCGTTGTAGTTGCCCTGGAAGGTCACACGCGAGGCGCTGCCACCACTGGAGGCGACCTGGTAGATCTGCGGGCGGCCACCACGGTCGGAGGTGAAGTACACGCTGGAACCGTCCGCACTCCAGGTCGGCTCGGTATCGATGGCGAAGTGGTTGGTCAGCTGGGTCAGCTGCTTGCTGCCCAGGTCCATCACGTAGATTTCCGGATTGCCGCTGCGCGACAGCGACAGGGCCAGGCGACGACCGTCCGGGGAGAACGAGGGCGCGCTGTTGATGCCGCGGAAGCTGGTCACCAGCTCACGGGCACCGCTGGAGATGTTCTGGATGTAGATCGCCGAATTGCCACGCTCGAAGCTGACATACGCCAACTTGTTGCCGTCCGGGCTCCAGCTCGGCGACAGCAGCGGCTCGGCAGAGCGCACGATGGTCTGCGGGTTGAAGCCGTCCGAATCGGCCACCATCAGCGCATAGCGCATGGCATCGCCCTTGCCGCTGGCGGTGACATAGGCGATGCGGGTCCAGAAGGCGCCGCGCACACCGGTGATCTTCTCGTAAATGGCATCGGCCATCTGGTGGGCGACATCGCGCATGGCGTTGCCACGGGCGGTCATCGCCAGGCCGAGCAGGCGCTCGCCCTTGGGCACGTCATACAGCTCGTACTCCACCCGGTAAGCGCCGGCACCGGCGTCCATGACCCGGCCGACCACGATGTAATTCTGCTTCAGCGCACGCCAGGTCGCGAACTGGATCTCGCTGCCACGGGTCGGCTTTTCGACGATCTGGGCTTCGGGCAGATTGCGGAACTGGCCCGAGCGGTCCAGATCGGCACGAACCACGGCGGCCACATCAGTCTGCGGTGCGCCGGCCGAGCCCTGGTAAGGCATGGGAACAACGGTGATCGGCGTGGCGGAGGCGTTGCCGCCGATGATGTCGATATCCAGCCCCTTCTGCTGCGCCACGGCAGCGAAGGGCAACAACAGGGCCGCAACAACGGCAAGCCAGCGAGGCATTTTTTTCATGGAGCGCTCAATAGGGGGGAAACCGGAACGAGGGATAACAGGATGGCGGTGAACAGTTTCGCAATCATGAACCAAGGCCGTGTGAATTCCGAGTCACTGACTGCGCAAAACTCACAGGCCGTTAACGACGAGGCCCCATTTCCAGGCGCGATGCGCCTGTCATCCTCGGATGGTGCTGAACCCGCGTCGCCGAGCCGCCCGGGATCAGTCCTGGGCGGTAAAAGTGAAGTTGATCGTGCGCGCGAACACCGACTCGAAGCCGCGGTACGGCAACGGCTGGGCGTTCAGGACCGCGGCTTCGATCGAGCGGCGGCCGGCCTCATCGAACGGGCAGCTCCCGCTGACCTTGGCCTGGATCACCTGCCCACCCGGGATCTGGGTGATTGAGACCTGGCAGCGCTGGCCCAGCGGGACCGAATCCGGACGGGTCCACTGCGCCGAGACCTTCTGCTGGATGGCCGCGGCGTACTTGGCGCTGAGATCGTCACTGGTTCCGCCAGCGCCGGCGGCCGGCTTGGCTGCACCGGTGGCGCCGGAGGTCGATGCCGACGCGTTGGCCGCGCGCGCAGCCGATACCTGGCGCAGCTTCTGCTCGGCCAGCTTGGCTTCGTTCTCGGCCTGGGCGCGCTTGCGGCGGATTTCAGCGAGCTTCTTGTCACGCTCGGCGTCGGCCTTGGCGTCGTTGGCCTTCTGTTCCTGCTCGGCCAGCTTCTTCTTCTCGGCTTCTTCCTGCTGCTTGGCCAGGCGCAGCTTCTGTTCGGCCTGTTCCTGGCGCTTGCGCTCGGTCAGGTCGATCTGTTCCTGGCGGCGCTTGGCTTCCTGTTCCTGCTTGGCTTTTTCCGCCGAAATCGCCATCGCGTTGACCGCTTCCTGGTCGACCGTGTCGGGCTGGGCGATACGCTCCTGGGCCTGCGATTGCTGCGGCGTCGGCGCGTCCTGGGGACGCGGCTCCGGCAACGGCTGGGGCGGCGGCACGGTGTCTTCCGGAATGGGCTCGGGCTCGGCGACCGGCTCGGGCAGGTCCGGCAGCGATTCGGAGGCACGCAGCGCCTGGCGCGCGGCCGAGGCTTCGGACGCGGACAATTCCAGGCTGGCTTCGATGGCCGGATCGCCGGCGGCCGCTTCCGTCGTGCGCTGCGGCGACCACAACCAGGCGGCGATGAAGATCAGTGCCAGCAGCAGGTGGACGCCGAGCGCCAACGCGACCGGCAGGCCCCACTCCTCATCCCGTGCGCGCTGCGGTGGCAGGGCTTCAGTGTGCATCGGTCGCCAGGCCCACCTTTTCCACGTTGGCGCGCTTGATCACGTCCATGGCCGCGACCACCTTTTCATAGGCGACGGCCTTGTCGGCCGCCACGATCACGCGCAGGTTCTTGTCCTGCGAGGCCAGTGCGGACAACTGCGCCTGCAGCCGGGCGGCATCCATCGGTTCGGGGTCCTTGGCCTCGGGCAGCTTGAGGCTGAGCTGGCCATCCAGGCGGACGGACACGATCACCGGATCCTGCTTGCTCTCCAGCGCCTTGGCCTGGGAGGTCGGCAGATCCACTTCAAAGCTCAGCGTGAGCAGCGGCGCGGTCACCATGAAGATGATGAGCAGCACCAGCATGACGTCGATGTACGGCACGACGTTGATTTCGGATTTGAGCTTTCGGCGCTTGCGGCGGCCAATGGCTGCGGTCATGGCAGGACTCCTGTGCTGGGCGCTTACTCGTCGCCCGCGGTCTGACGCTGCAGGATCGAGCTGAACTCTTCTGCGAAGGTTTCAAAGCGCACCGACATGCGCTCCACGCGGGTGGTGAAGCGGTTGTAGGCCCACACCGCCGGAATCGCCACGAACAGGCCAATCGCGGTGGCGAACAGGGCTTCGGAAATACCCGGGGCGACCGAGGCGATACCGGCCTGCTCACCGCTGTTGATCATGTCGTGCATGGTCACCATGATGCCGAACACGGTACCGACCAGGCCCACGTACGGGGCGGTCGAGCCGATGTTGGCCAGCAGCTCCAGGCTGCGCTCCATCTGGTCCACTTCACGGGTATAGGTGGTGCGCATGGCGCGCTGGGCACCTTCGAGCTGGGCGCGGCCATCCAGGCGGCGCTTGTCGCGCAGGCGGGTGAACTCGCGGAAGCCGGCTTCGAAGATGGCTTCCAGGCCGCCGACCTTGCGGTTGCGATCGGTCGCCGAGCTGTACAGCTTGCCCAGGTCCGCACCGGACCAGAAACGGCTTTCGAACTCATCGGCCTCACGGTTGGCGGCGTTGAACACGCGCGCCTTGCGGAAGATGATCACCCAGCTGATGAACGAGCCGGCCAGCAACAGCAGCACGATGATCTTCACCGGGATGCTGGCCTTGATCATCAGGTCCAGGTAATTGATGCCACCGCCATGCGCGGCTTGGGCGACAGTCTGTGCCGCGGCGCTGGTGACTTCCTGCGGCAGCGCTTCGGTCACCGTGGCCTGCAGGGCCAGGAGCATTGCGATCATCCGTTGTTCCTCAGTGTGCGGATTCTGGAAATTCGAGGTGTTTCAGCGCGGCATGCAGTGCATCGTCCATGCCACGCGGTTTGAAGGTGGTTGCATCGAGCGCGGCGATCTTCACCTGCGCGGTCAGCAGTGTCTGATCGCCCCGATGGACCGCCTGGGCGAACACCATGCTGGCGCGCTTGCACTGCACCAGCGTGGCGGTGACCGCCAACGCATCATCCAGGCGCGCCGGCTTGAGGAAATCCATGGTCATGCTGCGCACCGCGAACACCAGGCCGTGGTCGCAGCGCATGCGCTCCTGACCATACCCCAATGCCCGCATCCATTCGGTGCGCGCCCGCTCCATGAAGGCGACGTAGCGAGCGTGGTACACGACCCCGCCAGCGTCGGTATCTTCCCAGTAAATGCGTGTCGGCCAACTGAATCGGGGATCAACCGACATCCGGAATCTCCGCGAACAGGTCGGCCGGCGGGTTTTTCGGCTTCAACCCCATGTGCCGGTAGGCCTTGTGCGTGCACATGCGGCCCCGCGCGGTGCGGATCAGGAAGCCCTGCTGGATCAGATACGGCTCGACCACGTCTTCCAGCGTGCCGCGCTCCTCGGACAGGGCGGCCGCCAGCGACTCGATGCCGACCGGACCACCGTCGAAATAGTCGACCATGGTCCGCAGCAGGCGACGATCGAGCTCGTCGAAGCCCTCCGGATCGACCTTCAGCATCTGCATCGCCGCCTGGGCGACATCCTGGTCGATGTGGCCGGCGGCCTTCACCTGGGCGAAGTCGCGCACGCGGCGCAGCAGCCGGTTGGCGATACGCGGGGTGCCACGCGAGCGCCGTGCGATCTCGGCGGCGCCTTCGGCAGTGCAGTCGATATTGAGGATGCTGGCCGAGCGCCGGACGATCTTGGTGAGCTCTTCCGGCGTATAGAACTCCAGCCGGTGCACGATGCCGAAGCGGTCGCGCAGCGGCGCGGTCAGCAGGCCCGCGCGGGTGGTCGCGCCGATCAGGGTGAACGGCGGCAGGTCGATCTTGATCGAGCGGGCCGCCGGGCCCTCGCCGATCATGATGTCGATCTGGAAATCTTCCATCGCCGGGTACAGCACTTCTTCCACGACCGGCGACAGGCGGTGGATTTCATCGATGAACAGCACATCGTGCGGCTGCAGATTGGTCAGCAGCGCGGCCAGATCACCGGCCTTTTCGATCACCGGGCCGGAGGTGACGCGCAGCGCGACCCCCAGCTCATTGGCGATCACATGGCTCAACGTGGTCTTGCCCAGGCCCGGCGGCCCGAAGATCAATACGTGGTCCAGCGCATCGCCACGGGCCTTGGTCGCCTCGATGTAGATCGACAACTGCTCGCGCACAGGGGCCTGACCGAGGTAATCGGCCATGCGCTTGGGGCGGATGCTGGCGTCGGTGCCCTCGTCTTCGCGGGTGGCACCGGCAGCGATGATGCGGTCGTCGGTCATCCCGCGATTATGCGGCAAAAAGGGCGCGATCCGCGCCCCGGTAGTGCCGGCCGCTGGCCGGCTCGGCGCCCTGCATGCGCATCAGGAGCCGGCCAGCGGCCGGCACGCCCTCAGATCTCGACCTGGGCGCCGAGTTCGACCAGCCGATTACCCGGAATCCGGAAGAACCCGGTCGCCGGCGCTGCGTTCCGGTGCATCAGCGCGAACAGTTTGTCGCGCCAGATCGGCATGCCGCGGTTGGCGGTGGCCACGATGGTCTCGCGGCTGGCGAAGAACGTGGTGTCCATCGGGTCGAAGTAGATCCCGCCGTGGTCGCACGAGCGCATCAGCGCCAGCGGCACGTCCGGCGTCTCCATGAAGCCGAACTTCACGTAGATCCGGTAGAACTCGTCGCCCACCGATTCAATCTTCAGGCGCTGGCCCGAGGGCGCGTACGGCACCGGCAGGGTCACCACGTGCAGGAACACGTTGCGCTCGTGCAGCACCTTGTTGTGCTTAAGGTTGTGCATCAGCGCATGCGGGGCCACCGAGGGGTCGGCGGTCAGGAACACGGCGGTGCCCGGCACCCGCACCGGCGGGGCCAGCATCAGGCCCGGCAGGAAGGTGTCGATCCGGATGCCGTCCTTGCGGATTTCATCGCGCAGCAGCTCGCGGCCACGGCGCCAGGTGCGCATCATGGTGAACAGCACGATGCCCAGCACCACCGGGAACCACGCACCCTGCAGCAGCTTGGCGCCGTTGGCGATCACAAAGCCCAGGTCGATTACGAAGAACACCGCGCACAGCGGGATGATCCAGTAGCGCGAGGTCGGCCACAGCGCGCGGGCCACCAGGGCCAGCAGCAGGGTATCGATCAACATCGTCGCCGACACCGAAATGCCGTAGGCCACGGCCAGGTTGGAGGAGCTGCGGAAGGCCAGCACCAGCCCGATCACCATCACCGCGATACCCCAGTTGATGCCCGGGATGTAGATCTGGCCGATGGTGTCGTGCGAGGTGTGGGTGATGCGCATGCGCGGGATGTAGCCCAGCTGCATGGCCTGGCGCGACACCGAGAACGCGCCGGTGATGACCGACTGCGAGGCGATCACCGCGGCCATGGTGGCCAGGATGATCATCGGGTACAGCGCCCAGTCCGGCACCGCTTCGAAGAACGGGTTCTTGACCGCCTCGGGGTTGTTGAGCACCAGCGCGCCCTGCCCCAGGTAGTTCAGCACCAGGCACGGCAACACGAAGAAGTACCAGGCGTGGCGGATCGGCTTGGCGCCAAAGTGGCCCATGTCCGCGTACAGCGCCTCGCCGCCGGTCACGGCCAGCACCACCGCACCGAGGATGAAGATGCCGTGCCAGCCATGCTCCATGAAGAAGCGCAGCGCCCACATCGGGTTGAAGGCCTTGAGCACCTCGGGCGCATCGACGATGTTGTAGATGCCGATCGCGGCCAGCGAGATGAACCAGATGGAGGTGATCGGGCCGAACAGCTTGCCGATCTTCTCGGTGCCGAAGCGCTGCACGGCGAACACCGCCAGCAGCACCACCACCGTGATCGGCACGATGAAGGCGTGCAGGCCCGGGGCCGCGACCTCCAGGCCTTCCACTGCGCCCAGCACCGAGATGGCCGGGGTGATCACGCCATCACCGAAGAACAACGAGGCACCGAAGATGCCCAGGATGCCCACCACGTAGGCCGAGCGCGAGCCGTTGCGCAGCGTGCGCTGGGTCAGCGCCATCAACGCCATGATGCCGCCCTCGCCCTCATTGTCGGCGCGCATGATGATGGTGACGTACTTGAGGGTGACCACGATGTTCAACGCCCAGAACGCCAGCGACAGCACGCCCAGCACGGTGTCATGGTCGCTGTTGAGCCCGTAGTGCGGGGAGAACGCCTCTTTCAGCGTGTACAGCGGGCTGGTGCCGATGTCGCCGAACACCACGCCGATGGCACCGATCATCAGCGCCATGCCGCCGGCGGCCGGCGCATGGCCGTGCGGCGTCTGGCCGTCGCTGTGCTGGGGGGAAGTGGTGGACATGGGGCTCCGGGCGGACGCGGTCGGTAGTGTCGGTAACTAGGGGAGGACAGGCGCGCGGCTCAGCGCAGCGCCGCCTGCAGGGCTTTGCGGATGACCGTGGCGACATCGTCGCCCTCGGCGTTGGCATCGCGCGCCATGCGCGCGGCCTCGGTCGGCTTGTAGCCCAGCTGCTGCAGGGCCACGGTCGCCTCGGAGACCGGATCGGTGGCCGGTGCGGCACCGGCGATCGGCGCGCCGCCGCCACCGAAATTGGCCGCGCGGTCGCGCAGCTCCAGCACCATGCGCTCGGCGGTCTTCTTGCCGATGCCGGGGATGCGGGTCAGCGCGGTGATGTCACCGGCCTGCAGCATGCGGGCGAACTCGTCCACGCTCACCCCGGACAGCACGGCCAGCGCGATCTTGGCGCCGATCCCGGTGACCTTCTGCACATCGCGGAACAGGCGGCGCTCGCCCTCGCGCAGGAAGCCGTACAGCGAGACGCTGTCTTCCTTCTGCGCGTAATGGGTGAACAGCGTTACCTCACGCCCCAGCTCGGGCAGATCGTAGAAGGTGCTCATCGGTGCCTCCAGCTCGTAACCGACGCCATTGACGTCGACCATGAGCCACGGCGGCGCCTTGTAGGCCACGATCCCGCGCAGACGACCAATCATGCAGTGTTCCTCATTTCCGGCTCCAGGCCTGGCGCGCATTGACGCCCAGGCGCAGCGCCGTGGCCCGGACATGGGCGTGGGTGATCGCCACGGCCAACGCATCGGCAGCGTCGGCCTGCAGCTTGGTTTTCAGGTTGAGCATGAGCCCGACCATGTGTTGGACCTGTTGTTTTTCCGCACCGCCGCGGCCGACCACGGCCAGCTTGATCTCCGTGGCGGCATATTCGCTGACAGGCAGGTCGCGCATGACCACGGCCGAGATCGCCGCACCGCGCGCCTGGCCCAGCTTCAGGGCCGAATCCGGGTTGCGCGCCATGAACACCTTTTCGATGGCCACTTCGTCGGGGCGGTACTCCTCGACCAGGGCGGTCAGACCGACCACCAGCAGCTTCATCCGCTGCGGGAAGTCGTCCGCGCCCAGCAGCACCAGCGGCAGGTGATGCACGTGCACCACCTTGCCAGTGGCATCCACATCAATGATGCCCACCCCGGTGCGCTGCGAACCGGGGTCGATGCCGAGAATGCGGGTCATGCGGCACGCACACGGCCGCCCGCGGCCCGGGAGGGACACATGCGGCGGGGATAACAGGGAACGGCTGGAGTCATCATGGTCCGCATTGTCCGCTCACCGGTCGCGCAAAGCGACCGGTGAAGCGCCTGCTCAGGCGTAGGCGTCCGCGCCGAGGTCGGCGTTGGAGAACACGTCCTGCACGTCGTCCAGGTCTTCGAGCATGTCCAGCAGCTTCTTGACCTGCAAGGCGGTGTCGCCTTCGACCTTGATGTCGTTGTCGGCGCGGTAGGTGATTTCGGCGTGGTCCGGGGTGAACCCGGCAGCCTCCATCGCATCCTTGACGGCGTGGTAGCTGTCGGCCGCGGTGACCACATCGATCGCCCCGTCTTCCGGGTAGACCACGATATCGTCCGCGCCGGCCTCGATTGCGGCTTCAGTGACGGCTTCTTCGTCCGCGCCGGCGGCAAAGTGCAGCACGCCCAGGCGCTTGAACATGAACGACACCGAGCCTTCGGTGCCCATGTTGCCGCCGCACTTGCTGAACGCATGACGGACATCGGCCACGGTGCGCACGCGGTTGTCGGTCAGGCAGTCCACGATCACCGCCACGCCACCGGGGGCATAGCCCTCGTAGCGGATCTCTTCGTACTCGACGCCTTCCAGCTCACCGGTCGCCTTCTTGATGGCGCGCTCGATCACGTCCTTGGACATGTTCGAGGACAGGCCCTTGTCCATGGCCACCCGCAGGCGCGGGTTGTTGTTGGGGTCGCCTCCACCGCCGCGCGCGGCAACGCCGATCTCGCGGATGATCTTGGTGAAAATCTTGCCGCGCTTCGCGTCAGACGCGTTTTTGCGGTTCTCGATGGAGGGGCCTCTACCCATGGGGTGACTCTCGTGCTTCTGTCAGGAACAGGGCGCGAATTCTACCTGATCCGCCGGCCCGCCCGTGTCAGTCCCCAACCTGCTCAGGCAGCGTGGGCCGCATTGTCGCGCCGGAACCGGCCATCGCGAAGGAAGGCGGCGGTCTGGCGCGCCGCATCGGGCGAAAATACCAGCCCGCTGTGGCTGGCCGGGATCACGCAGTGGTCGGCCAGGCCCGGCAACTGGGTCTCATCCAGTGCCACGGTGCCATCGGAGGCATCGCCGCAGGCACCCAGCAGACTGCCCAGCCCATGCGGGACCGAGCCGGCGATCAGGCCGACCTGCGCCCTGCCCTCCCAGGCCGGCAGGCCATCCAGCAGCAGCTCCGAGCTGCGCCCCAGCGCCAGCGACCAGCCGTGATCGCTCAGGGAACGGGCGGTCACGCTGCCGCGCAGCGGCGAGCCCAGGCAGACCACGCGCGACACCGGCAGCTCCGGCGCACGCCGCAGGGCCTCCAGTGCCACCAACCCACCCAGGCTGTGCCCGACCAGCGAGACCGGGCCGCTGTCCCTGAGCCGCTCCAGCAGTTGCGGCACCGCCACCTCCGGCCCCCCGAACACGCTGGCGTAGCCAAAGGTATCCACTGAAAACCCACGCGCGCGCAGGCGCCAGGCCAGGGGGCCGACCCAGGCGCGTGCGTTCCAGATGCCATGCAGCAGTAAAACAGGGGGAGTCATGGTGTCAGCCTAGCCCGTTGGGCGGGGCGCCTGCAGAAGGAAACAGCGTCATTAGACGAATGGACCGGACAACGGCAGGTGAAGCCATCATGGCCCTGCAGGGAGCGGCGCTCAGGCGGCGGTGGGCGGGCGGCGCAGGATGAACTCCAGGTCGCGCACGTTGCCGACCGGGAACTCGTAGGTGCCGACCTTGCTGAAGCCATAGCGGGCATAGAAACGCTGCGCGCCGAAGTTCTCCGACCAGACACCGAGCCACAGCGTGCGCGGCCCTTCCCGCTCCAGCCAGGCAAGCGCCGTTTCGAACAGACGGCTGCCCCAGCCACAGCTCTGCTGGTCCTTGATCAGGTACAGGCGCTTGAGCTCGCCATCGCCAGGCTGCACCTCGGCATGCGGCAGCCCACAAGGGCCGGCGGCGGCATGGCCCACGGCAACGCCGTCCAGCTCCAGCAGCCAGACCGCGTAATCGGGGTGTTCAAGAATGATGCGCTGGCGCTCCGCCGGGTACGCCTCATCAAGGAAAGCCTGCAGGTCTTCCGGCGGATACAGGTGGCCGAAGGTTTCCACGAAGGTACGGGCGGCCAGCACCGACAGGGTCTGGGCATCGTCCGGGGTGGCGCGGCGGATGGTGTAGCGGCCTGGGGTCACGGCGGGAGCATCGGCATCGGCGAGAAGCGCCAATTTACCTGAACGCGGCGACGATGGCGCCTCCGTGACTATCGACGTTTTCGATCACCACGGGCGCCATCATCGGGCGAGCACCGACTCCTGTCGGCGCCGCCCTCCCCTCCACACCGACCGATGGCCGGCGTTTCCCGGCTTATTCCTTGACGGCGCGCGGGCGGACCTGGACGTGCACTTCCGCCAGCTGCTCGTCCGGGATCGGCGACGGGGCGCCGGTCATCAGGCACTGCGCGCCGGTGGTCTTCGGGAACGGGATGACGTCGCGGATCGACTCGGTACCGGCCATCAGCGCGGCGATACGATCGATGCCGAAGGCGATGCCACCGTGCGGCGGCGCGCCGAAACGCAGCGCATCGAGCAGGAAGCCGAACTTGCCCTCGGCCTCTTCGGCACCGATGCCCAGCAGCTCGAACACCGCGCTCTGCATGTCCGAGCGGTGGATACGGATCGAACCACCACCGATCTCGTTGCCGTTGAGCACCATGTCATAGCCGCGCGACACCGCCGTCTTGGCATTGGCGCGCAGGTCGGCGATGTCGTCCACCGCCGGGGCGGTGAAGGGGTGATGCAGGGCGACGTAGCGCTGGGCTTCGTCGTCGTACTCGAACATCGGAAAATCAGTGACCCACAGCGGCGCCCAGCCGTCGGCAACCAGGTTGAAGTCCTTGCCGGCCTTCAGGCGCAGGGCGCCCATGAAGTCCGAGACCTTGTTGTAGCCACCGGCGCCAAAGAACACGATGTCCCCGTTACCGGCGCCGACATGGGCGACCAGCGCGGCGAAGGCCTCGTCGCTGAAGAACTTGGCGATCGGCGAGCTGACTTCGCCGCTCTCGCTGATCTTGATGTAGGCCAGGCCCTTGGCGCCGTACTTGGCGGCATGCGCGGCGTAGTCGTCGATCTGCTTGCGCGACAGGCTGGCACCGCCCGGGATGCGCAGCGCAGCCACGCGGCCATCGGCATCGTTGGCCGCGGCGGTGAACACCGGGAACTCGCTGGTCCTGACCAGCTCGGCCACGTCCACCAGCTCCAGCGCGATGCGCAGGTCCGGCTTGTCCGAGCCATAGCGACGCATCGCCTCGGCCCAGGTCATGCGCGGGAAGCTGGCGGCCAGTTCCACGTCCACCACTTCCTTGAAGATGGCGCGGATCATGGTTTCCACGAAGTCCTGCACGTCGCGCTCGCGCACGAAGGCGAACTCCATGTCCAGCTGGGTGAATTCCAGCTGGCGGTCGGCACGCAGGGCCTCATCGCGGAAGCAGCGCGCGATCTGGTAGTAGCGGTCGAAGCCGGCCACCATCAGGATCTGCTTGAACAGCTGCGGGCTCTGCGGCAGCGCGTAGAACTCGCCCGGGTGCATGCGCGCCGGCACCAGGAAGTCGCGGGCGCCTTCCGGGGTGGCCTTGGTCAGGATCGGGGTTTCGATGTCCTGGAAGCCGGTGGCGTCCAGATGACGGCGCAGGGCCTGCACCAGCTTGATGCGGGTGCGCTGCATGCGCTGCATTTCCGGGCGGCGCAGGTCCAGGTAACGGTACTTCAGGCGGGTTTCTTCGCCCGGGTTTTCGTGCGCGTGGAACGGCAGCGGCTCAGCCTTGTTGAGGATGGTGATGGCCGTGGCGATCACTTCCACGTTGCCGGTGCGGAGCTTGTCGTTGGCCGCATGGCGCGCGCGCACCACGCCTTCCACCTGCAGCACGTCCTCGTAGCCCAGGCTGGCGGCCACGGCGAACACGGCCGCGTTGTCGACTTCCACCGTCACCTGCACGATGCCTTCATGATCGCGCAGATCGATGAAAACCACGCCACCCTGGTTGCGGGCAACGTCGGTCCAGCCGGCGAGGGTTACGGTTTGGCCAATCAGGGTCTCGTCGACCAGGCCACAGAAGTGGGTACGCATGGGGGTAAAGCTCCGCAGGAGAGTGCCGACGCCAAGCTGCGCCGGAAAGCCCGTTATTCTGCGGCCGCCAGCCCGGCGGGGCAAATCCGGGCGCCACGGCCCGGCATCACGCGCTGTGAACCGGGGGGATTCCTATAGTCCGCGCACCAACGACCGCACGGGGATGTCGCCATGCAACGCCGTCTGAGCACCGTCTGCCTCACCCTTGCCCTGGCCTGTACGGCCCCGGCCCTGCACGCGCAGATGAGTACCCGGGCCTATGCCCCGGAAAATCTGTCGCAGCTGTCCTCCTCCGACCGCAGCCGGGTCATCACCCAGGAATACGCCGACCAGTCCAATGGCCGCCGGATCCCGGATGACCAGCTGCGCTTCTACCTGGCCCAGGTCAACTCGGGCTGGAGCTTCTCCCGCATCAAGCAGGACATCGCCACCTCGCTGCGCGGCAACGGCGGCGGCAACTGGACTGGTGGCGGCAACAGCCCGGGCAACAACGGCACGGTCCGCTGTGAAAGCCAGGACAACCGGGAGCGGGTCTGCAACACCGGCTGGCGCAGCGCGCAGCTGTCGCGCCAGATTTCCGGAACCCCCTGTACCGAGGGCCGCAACTGGGGTTCGCGCAACGGCACTGTCTGGGTCAGCGGCGGCTGCCGGGCCGAATTCGTCGAAGGCCGCGGCAATGGCGGCAACTGGGGCGGCGGTGGCGGCACCGGGGCCACCATCCGCTGCGAGAGCCAGGACAACCGCGAGCGCACCTGCAACACCGGCTGGCGCAATGCCACCCTGGTCCGCCAGATCTCGGGCTCGGCGTGCGTAGAAGGCCAGACCTGGGGCGTGCGCAATGGCGCGGTGTGGGTCAACCGTGGCTGCCGTGGCGAATTCGCCGAAGCGCGTGGCAACAGCGGCGGCAACTGGGGCGGTCCCGGCGGCAACAGCAACTACAGCGTGACCTGCAGCAGCAACGACAAGCGCCAGCAGACCTGCGCCTGGGACGACCGCCAGGGTCGCCCTGCACTGGTACAGCAGCTGTCGGGAACGGCCTGCGTGGAAGGCCGGAGCTGGGGCTACAGCAACGGCAGCCTGTGGGTCAGCGGCGGTTGCCGCGCCCGGTTCGGGGCGCGCTGAGGCCTCCCGTTGGCGGTAGGTGCCGACCGTTGGTCGGCACCCTTGAACGTTACGGCGCGGGCGGCTCGCTGCCCCACGGCGCCGGCGGCAATGCCACCGGCTTGCTCAGGTCGAACACCACCTGGAAGTGGCGGCCGCCCGGGCGGGTCAATTCGTACACAAAGCGCTGGTCCGGCTCCACGTCCATCGCCCAGGTGTTCTGCACCGAAGCGAGCATGTCGGCCTTGCGGAACATCGCCACCGAGTCCGAATCCACGGGGAACGACTGGCGCTGCGCGGTGCCCGGCGGCTTGCTGTCGCCACCGTACATCGTGACCGCATCGGGGCTGCCATCTTCGTGGCGGTGATCGTGCTTGAGACGCACGCCATTCTCGGTACGGGTCAGCACCCAGGTACGCGAATGGTCATCACCGACATGGAAGGGGATCCGCAGTTCATGCGCCGGATCCTCACAGCCCCGCACATGCATCACCAGCCGCTTGCCCTCGAAGGGATCGGGCGCGTCGGTCTTGGGCTCATTGACTGCGATACGGCCTTCAAATGCCTTGCCGCAATGCGCGGCCACGGCCGACATGAAGGCGTCGGACGGCGCGTTGGTGACGTCGTGCGACACCCCATCCGATTGAGGGGAACAGCCGGCCAAAGCCAGCACCAGAACAGCAGGAACGAGGGCGGAAGCATTCATGCCCCCACCCTAACGGCCCGGCACGGCGCGTGCAAACCGGGGCGGGCTGTCCTCAGCGGTGCAGCCACACCTGGCAGTGCCCCACGGTCTGGGCGGTAGCGCCGGCGCTGTATCGCGCAATGATCTGCTGCACGTAGGCGCTGCGGGCAGGATCGCTGCCGAGCCCGTGGGGGCAGTCCACCAATGCACCCAGCGGCAAGCCACCCAGCGCGGCGTCCGAACCGGCCATCGAGGCCAACGCGGTGGTCGGGGCCCAGTCAGGCACCATTACCGCGCGCCGGCCAGCGAAATACGGCAGCTCGGACGACCAGTCCTGCCCGAAACCCACGATGACGCTTTGCGCCTGCGTGCTCGACTTGATCAGCGCCGCGATCTGCGCCACCTCGCCTGGCTCGCGCGCCTCGCGCATCCGCTTGGCGTAGTTGCCTGCCAGGTTGCCGAAGGACAGCAGGCACACCAGACCGACCAGCCAGATCGGCCGCGCCGTTTTGCCGCTGATCTGCGCGCGCTGGATGCACCACCACACGACCAGGCCGACGATCGAGGTGGCGAACACGATGTTGGCCGCCTGGTAGTACGGGTGGGCGATGTGCAGGTTGGTGAACACCGCTACCGGCGCCAGATAGGCCACCAGCAGCACCAGCACCGCGCCGCGGATCGGTCGCGCGCACAGCCCCACGACCAGCAAGATCAGGAACACCCAGTTCGACCCGACCGCGCCGCTGAAGCGCTTCTTGAACACCGTGCCCCACCAGGTGGCCGGATCCAGCTTCTGCTGCAGCGTGCCGTAGTTCCACGCCGACAACGCGCTCGAGGTCACCTCACGCCCCAGCGGCGATTGCGCCTTCAGCGCATCGGCATGCGAGAGCCATTGGGTCATCACGGCCAGCACGGCCACCGCCGAGAGCGCGCCCCAGGCCAGCAGCGGCCAGTGCCGGGCCAGCCACTGCGGGCGCCAACCGTGCTCGCGCACGGCCAGCCAGGCAACTGCCAGTGCAACAAAGGCGGCAAACGCAAAGAACGTGGTGACCTTGACCAAGGCCGACAGCACCGCCGCGATCACCGCAATCAGCCCCAGCCCGATCAGCCGTGGGTAGTCCAGCGGCGCCGCACGCAGCCGCGCCAGCGCCCACACGAACACCAGCCCGAAAAACACCGCCGTGGATTCGATCATCACCGAGCGGCCCCAGAACAGCGCATACGGCGATGCCGCGAAGGCACCGGCGATGCACAGCGCCAGCGCACGCTCTGGCCGGATCGCCATGGCCACGCGGTACACCATGACGACGCAGCCGACGTGGAACAGCGCCGACACCAGGCGGGCACTGTTGTCGATGCCCATTCCGGTGGCATTGGACAGCATCGCGGCCAGCCACTGGTACAGCGGGAACTCGAAGGGAATCGACCATGGCGCGCCGATCACCGGCGTGATGTAGCTGAACACCGGGAAGCCACGGGCAATCCAGTCGATCGACAAGGCGGTCTGGGTCTGGCGGAAACCGGATGCATCCACCGGCGGCATCGACCAGCCGTAGCAGAGCAGCGCCACCAGCATCACGGCGGCAAAATACAGCAGGATTTTCCCCGGCAAGAGGCTGCGCTTCGTATCGACGTCCTGGATCACACCTGCTACTCCTGTTGAAACACCCGGATCCCGGGCAATGAAAGATCGCGCGCAGCCAACCGCCGCGCGCGGCCCGCGGAGTTTCCAGCCTTCACCCCGACAGCGCAAGCCATTCGCACCTGCGCTGACAGGGCCTTCAAGCGGGCTATGTTAGGGTTGTCTACGTGTTAGTTTTTTCATTTCCATCGAGAGCGCGCAGATGCTGCGGCTGACCGCCCTGCTCGCCGGCGTGGCGCTGTTGTTGACCGGCAGCGGCCTGCTCGGGACGTTACTCGCGGTGCGCGGTGGTGAAGCCGGCTTTGGTGCCGGTACGTTGGGGTTGGTGATGTCCGGCTATTTCGCCGGGTTTTTCATCGGCACCTTTTTCGCCCCTTCGCTGATCGGCCGCATCGGCCATATTCGTGCGTTCGCCTTCTTTGCCGCCCTCGCCGCCATCGCGGTGCTGGTGCACCCGCTGTGGATCAATCCGGTGGGCTGGGGCGTGCTGCGCATCCTCACCGGCATCGCGCTGGTGGGCCTGTACACGGTGATCGAGAGCTGGCTCAACGCCGAGCCTGACCCGCGCCTGCGCAGCCGCGCTTTCTCGCTGTACATGGTGGTCAATCTCTCCGCGCTGGCGCTCGGCCAGGTGCTGCTGATGCTCGGCGATGCCGGCGCGACCTCGATGTTCATGCTCACCGCGATCCTGGTCTGCGCCGCCGTATTGCCGGTCACCGCAACGCGTCTGCGCCCACCCGAGATCCCCTCGGTGCCGCGTCTGAAACTGGCGCGTCTGTACGCCATGGCACCGGTGGCGACGGTAGCCGCCGGCCTGTCCGGCCTGGCGATGGGCGCATTCTGGGGCCTGCTGCCGGTGTACGCCGGTGAGATCGGCCTGGACGGCAACGGCGTGGCCCTGTTCATGCTCACCGCCATCGCCGGTGGTGCACTGCTGCAGTGGCCGCTGGGCCACATCAGCGATGGGCATGACCGGCGCACCGGGCTGGTCGCCCTGAGCCTGGCGGCCGCGGGCATCGCCGTGGTGGCGTCGCTGCCGATGATCCAGGTGCAGACGCATCTGGTGTTCGGCCTGTTTTTCTTCTACGGCGGGCTGGCCTTCGCGCTGTATCCGTTTGCGGTCGCGCACATGCTTGACTACCTGCCGCGCGAAGATCTGCTGTCGGGATGCTCCAGCCTGCTGCTGGTGCATGGCGTGGGCGCCGCGCTTGGCCCTGCGTTGGCCGGTGCGGCCATGCAGCGCTTCGGCGCGCCGGCACTGCCGCTGTACTTCGCGGTGGTGTTGATGGTGCTGGCGCTGTTCACCACTGCGCGCCTGCTCAGCTTCCAGCGCCTGCGCACGCATCCGGTCGGCTTCCGGCTGATGCTGCGCACCACGCCGTCGGCGCTGGAGCTGATGCCGGAGACCGACACCGCGCCGCCGGATCCCGAAACTCCCCTCCCCTCTGACTCCGATAAGGAAGTGCATTGACTGTTTCGACACCGACCTCCCTCACTCCAACCCGTACACCGCCGGCCCCGCCGGCACCGCAACTGATTCTTGCCACCGATCTGGATGGCACCTTCCTCGCCGGCGATGCCGCCGCGCGCCATCGGCTCTACCGGCTGGTCGACCAGCACCCCGGCATCCGCCTGATCTTCATCACCGGCCGCGGCCTGGAAGCGGTGATGCCCCTGCTCTCCGATCCGGCCATTCCGCGCCCGGACTACGTGGTCTGCGATGTCGGCGCCACCGTCGTCGACGGCCACACCCTGCAGCCGCTGCAACCCCTGCAATCGATGATCGATGCGCACTGGCCGGGCGAGCAGGTGGTCGCCGCTGCGATGCGTCCGTTCACCGCGCTGCAGCGCCAGGATGTGCCGCAGGAACGCCGCTGCTCCTACTTCTGTGATCCCGACACGCTGGCGCCACTGCGCTCGCAGATTCAGGCCGCCGCACAGGCGCTGGGCTGCGATGTGCTGTACTCGGCCGACCGCTATCTGGACATCCTGCCGCCCGATACCGACAAGGGCCGCACCCTGGCTGCGCTTGCGCGCCTGCTGGAACTGCCGCGCGACCGCATTCTGGTGGCCGGTGACACGCTCAATGACCTGTCGATGTACACCTCCGGTTTCCGCGGCGTGTGCGTGGGCGATTCCGAGCCGGCACTGACCGCCGCCACGGCCGATCTGAAACACACCTTCCATGCGCAGGCGCCGGGCTGCGGCGGCATCCTCGAGGCGATCGAACATTTTGGTCTGCTTGCCGACGACGACCCCTTCCTGCGCCCGCCAGCGCAGGCGCGCGCGGACGGCGCCGATCTGGTGATGGTTTATCACCGGCTGCCCTTCGATGAAGTGATGGAAGACGGTGTACTGGTGCAGCGTCCGCCGCGCTCGCCCAACGGCATCATTCCCTCGCTGCTGAGCTTCTTCGAAGGCGGCCAGAAAGGCTCCTGGGTCGCGTGGGGCATCGATGACCCCAAGCGCGGTCCGTTCCAGACCCATCTGGCGGTGGATGCCGAGCGCTACCCTACCCTGACCGCCGCACGCGTGCCGCTGAGCAAGCAGGAAGTGGACATCTTCTACAAGCGCTTCTCCAAGGAAGCGTTCTGGCCGATGCTGCACGTGTTCTGGGAGCGCGCGAAATTCCGCGAAGAAGACTGGCAGGTATTCCTGAAGGTCAACCGCAAGTTCGCCGAAGCCACCGCCGCCGAAGCCGCGCATGGCGCGACCGTGTGGATCCACGACTACAACCTGTGGATGGTGCCGGCCACGCTGCGCGAACTGCGCCCTGACCTGAAGATCGCCTTCTTCCACCACACCTACTTCCCGTCGGCGGATGTGTTCAACGTCGTGCCCTGGCGCCGCGAAATCATCGGCAGCCTGCTCAGCTGCGACTACATCGGCTTCCACATTCCGCGCCAGGTGGAGAACTTCGTGGACGTCGTGCGCGGCGCGATGCCGGCCGAGCGTCTGGCGTGGGAAAGCTGCGCCCCGCGCTTCCTCACGTACGGGTGTGCGGTGGGTCTGGACACGATGACCACGCGCCTGCGCGTGGGCGACCGCGAAGTCGCCCTGGGCGCGCATCCGGTCGGCACCGATCTGCGCCGCATCCACAACGTGCTCGCACGCAGCGACGTGCGCAATGACATCTTCAAGCTGCGCCGGGAGATCGGCGCGCGCAAGCTGGTGTTGTCGGTGGAGCGGCTGGATTACACCAAGGGCACGCTGGCCAAGCTGGAGGCGTTCGAGCGCCTGCTGGAACAGCATCCGGATCGCCAGGGCAAGGTCACCCTGCTGATGATCTGCGTGCCGGCCGCGCGCGAGATGACCATCTACCGCACGCTGCAGAACCAGATCGAGCAGGCGGTGGGGCGGATCAACGGGCGCTTCTCGCGACTGGACTGGACCCCGGTGCGCTTCTTCGCCCAGGCACTCCCGTTTGAAGAAGTGGTCGCGCACTACGCCGCCGCGCAGGTGATGTGGATCACCCCGCTGCGCGATGGCTTGAACCTGGTGTCCAAGGAGTTCGTGGCCACCCAGGGCATCGAGGGCAGCAACGGCGTGCTGGTGCTCAGTGAGTTTGCCGGTGCGGCGGCCGAGCTGAAAGGTGCGGTGCTGACCAATCCGCATGACCCGGCCGACCTTACCGCCGGCCTGCTGCAGGCGTTGTCGATGCCCGACGAGGAAGCCACCGGGCGCATGCGCCAGCTGTTTGGCAGCGTGGAGTATTACGACGTGGATCGCTGGGGCCGGGATTTCCTGGACGCGGTGCGCACCAGCCACGCCGAAGGCTGACGCTGTGAAGGGAGTGCCGGCCGCTGGCCGGCACTCCCCGGCAGGCACCGGTTACCCGGCTTTCTGCATGATGCCTTCGGCAAGCACCGCCACCTGCCGCAGCACGTCGTTGCGGCCGGCATCATCCACCGTCGCGCCCTGCAGGTAGCTGGTCAGCACCCACGGGGCACCGCCGGCGAGCGGCCACAACAGGGCGATGTCATTGGTCGTGTCCTCGCCATTGCTGCCGGTCTTGTCACCCACCCGCCACGCCTTGGACAATCCGGCGCGCAGCCGTGTATCGCCGGTTTCGTTATCGATCAGCCAGTCGGCCAGCTGCTGTTTCGAGGCAGGCTTGAGGACGTCACCGAGCACGAAGCGCTGCAGGCTGGCGGCCATCGCGGCCGGGCTGGTGGTATCGCGCGGATCGCCCGGGGCGAAGCGGTTCATCTCCGGCTCGAGACGGTCATTGCGGGTCACCGCATCGCCGTTGGCACGCAGGAACGCGGTCACGCCGGCCGGCCCACCGACCACGCCCAGCAACAGGTTCGCGGCGGGATTGTCGCTGGTGATCATGGTCGCCCGGCACAGGTCACGCACGGTGACGTCCTTGCCGATGTGCCGCGTGGTCACCGGCGCATGCGAGAGCATGTCCTGCTGGCGCACGGCCACGCGCTGATCCAGCGAGAGCCTGCCCTGGTCGGCCAGATGCAGCACCGCAGCGGACAACACGAACTTGAACGTGCTGCACATCGGGAAGCGTTCGTCCTGCCGGTTGCCGGTGCGCCAGCCGGTGCCGGTGTTGAGCAGCGTTACGCCCAGGCGGCCGCCGCTGGCCGCTTCCAGCGCCGCAAAGTCCTTCGCCGCGACGGCGGGTTTCGGCGCGGGCAGCGGCGTCTTGGCGAAGGCGGTGGCGGCCAGCGCAGACGCGGCGGCCGCGCCGGTCCATTGCAGGAACTGTCGTCGAGCAATCATGCAGGTTCTCCTTGGCGAAGGCCAGAGTATTGGCACCAGGCCGTGCTTCCACCAGCGACGTTTTTCAGCAGGAGCCATTACTTCATCTAATACCCAAGGCTGCCACCGTTCGCAGCACCCCTGATGACGCTGTCGTACCCGGCCTCCATTGCGCTGCCCCTGGCCGGGAAATGCGAAGATGCATCATCCCTGCTCACGGCTCACCCCATGCTCCGCCCCCAGCTGCCGCTCAACGCCCTGCGCGCCTTCGAGGCTGCCGCGCGGCACCAGAATTTCACCCGCGCCGCGCTGGAGCTGTGTGTCAGCCAGGCCGCGCTGAGCCATCAGATCCGGGCACTGGAGGACCGGCTGGGCGTGTCGCTATTCACCCGGTTACCGCGCGGGGTCGCCCTGACCGATGAAGGGGCCCGTCTGTATCCGGTGCTCAACGAGGCCTTTGACCGCATCGCGGTCAGCCTGGACCGGTTCGTCGGCGGGCACTTCCGCGAGGTGCTGAGCGTGGGGGTGGTCGGCACCTTCGCCACCGGCTGGCTGCTGCCACGTCTGGGCGATTTCAGCACGCGCCATCCGGATATCGAACTGCGCCTGCAGACCCACAACAACCGCATCGATCTCGCCGGTGAAGGGCTGGACCTGGCGATCCGGTTCGGCGATGGCGACTGGCAGGGGCAGATCAGCGACGTTGTACTCGATGCACCGTTTGCGCCGCTGTGCGCGCCGGCGCTGGCACGTACGCTGCGGCAGCCGCGCGATCTGGCCAACGTGGCGTTGCTGCGCTCCTACCGCAGCGACGAATGGCCACGCTGGCTGCAGGCCGCTGGCGTACCGGAACTGGACGCGCGTGGGCCGGTGTTCGATTCATCCCTGACGCTGGCCAGTGCCGCCGCCGCAGGTGCGGGCGTGGCGCTGTTGCCGTTGAAGATGTTCGAGCAGGATCTGGCCCAGGGGCGCTTGATCCAGCCTTTTGCGCAGACGCTGGACCTGGGCAGGTATTGGCTGACGCGGCTGCGCTCGCGCGCCGAAAGCGACGCGGCGCGCCGGTTCCGGGAATGGCTGGAAGCGCGGTAAACCCACGCATGGCGTGGATCTACACGGGATGCGGCACGTACCAGCGTGCCGCATCACCCGCCGCGATCAGGCGTCCAGCAACTCCATCCACGTCTGCTCGGCCTTGCTGAGCAGGGTGGCGGTCGCTTCGCGGTCGCGGCCGAGCACGGCCATGCGGGTCGCATCGGCGTAGTTCTTCGGGTCGGCCAACTGGCGGTCCAGATCGGCCAGCAGCGCTTCCAGTTCGCCCACCTTGGCTTCGGCGGCGGCCAGCTTGTGCGGGTTGGCCGGCTTGCGCGCGGGCAGCGGCGGGGTCGGCGGTGCCGGCTCAGGCGCTGCCGCGGCCATCTTCTGCTTGGTGCCCTGTGCGGCCGGACGCGAACGCAGCCACGCCGCGTATGCATCCAGATCGCCGTCGAACGGTTCAACCACGCCATCGGCCACACGCCAGAACGTGTCGCAGACCAGACCGATCAGGTGGCGGTCATGCGAGACCATCACGATCGCGCCTTCGAAGTCGGCCAGTGCTTCAGCCAGCGCTTCGCGCATTTCCAGGTCCAAGTGGTTGGTCGGTTCGTCGAGCAGCAGCACGTTCGGCTGCTGGTAGGCGATCAGCGCCAGGGCCAGGCGCGCGCGTTCGCCACCGGAGAAGCCGTCCACCGGTTCAAACGCGCGGTCGCCGGCGAAGTTCCACTTGCCGAGGAAATCGCGGAAGGACTGGTTCGGTGCGTCCGGGGCCAGGTCGCGGAAGTGCTCCATCGGTGACTGCCCTTCGTGCAGCGACTCCACCGTGTGCTGGGCGAAGTACCCGATGCGCAGGTCCGGATGCGCGGCACGCTCGCCACTGATCGGGTCCAGCTCGCCCACCAGGGTCTTCACCAGGGTGGTTTTACCGGCACCGTTCGGGCCGAGCAGGCCGATGCGCTGGCCCGCTTCCAGACCGAAGCCCACGTTGTGCAGGATCACCGCATCGGCGCCGTAACCGGCCTCGACATGGTTCAGGCGGATCAGCGAGAACGGCAGTTTGGCCGGCGGCGCGAACTCGATGCGGAACTCGCGCTCGGCGCGCACCGCTTCGGTGCCGGCCAGCTTGGCCAGGCGCTTCATGCGGCTCTGCGCCTGCGCGGCCTTGCTGGCCTGCGCCTTGAAGCGATCGATGAAGCTCTGCAGATGCGCGCGCTCGGCCTGTTCCTTTTCGTGGGCGAGCTGCTGCTGGCGCAGCTGTTCGGCGCGCTGGCGCTCGAAATCGGTATAGCCGCCGACGTACAGCTTGGCGCCGCCCCCGTGCAGATGCAGGGTGTGGGTGGCCACGTTGTCCAGGAACTCGCGGTCATGCGAGATCAGCAGCAGGGTGCCCGGGTACTTGAGCAGCCACTGTTCCAGCCAGAACACGGCGTCCAGATCCAGGTGGTTGGTTGGTTCGTCGAGCAGCAGCAGGTCGCTGGGCATCATCAGTGCGCGGGCCAGGTTCAGGCGCACACGCCAGCCGCCGGAGAACGAGGACACCGCGCGCGAGTGCGTCTCGGCCGGGAAGCCCAGGCCGTGCAGAAGCTTGCCCGCGCGCGCCTCGGCGTCGTAGGCGCCGATCTCGGCCATCCGCTGGTGCGCGGTGGCAACCGCTTCCCAGTCCTCGCGCGCCGCGGCCGCGGCCTCTTCGCGCATCACGGCGGCCACCTCGGTGTCGCCCTCCAGCACGAACTGCAGCGCCGGGTCGGGCAGCGACGGGGTTTCCTGGGCCACGCTGGCGATGCGGATCTTGCCGGGCAGATCGACGTCGCCCTTGTCCGCCTCCAGCTCGCCCTTCACGGCCGCGAACAGGCTGGACTTGCCGGCGCCATTGCGGCCGACCACGCCGACGCGGTACCCCGCGTGCAGGGTCAGGTCGACGTTGGACAACAGCAGCCGCTCGCCACGGCGCAAGGCGAAGTTACGAAGGGAGATCATCTTGGGGGTCCATATAACGGAATGGAATGTGCTGGTGAGCACCTTTCCTGCGACGTAATTCTAGCGTTAACGAATACTTGACGCGCCCCGGGATGCGCGGCGGGTCTCGTTCCTCTCTCCCACGACCCCGCCTGCGCTTCCCCGGGACCCTCCTGTCGGATCGATCGCCGCACGTAAATGGTTGCTGCTGCAACGTTTTTTACGAACATGGCGAAAATTTGACAAGCGATGAATATCCCGTTAATTCGTCTATTGCGCACCGCAACAACCGCCTTCGCTGACCCGATCCTCGATGTCGTCATGTCGCTTTGGTGCAGCACCGTCACTACCGGAGCCACATCCTGATGAACCGCAAGACCAGTACGCTCGCCGCCGCCGTAGCTGTCGCGCTCGGTATGTCCAGCTTCGCCGCCACCGCCCAGGACGCCCCTGCCCGCACCGCGGCCAACACCCTGGACACCATCATCGTCACCGGCACCCGCGTGGCCGACCGCACCGTGGCCGAATCGCAGTCGCCGATCGACATCATCACCCCCGAGGCACTGCAGTCCACCGGCACCACCGAGCTGGCCACCGCACTGGCCCGCGCCCTGCCCTCGCTGAACTTCCCGCGCCCGGCATTGACCGACGGCACCAGCGGCATCCGCCCGGCGCAGCTGCGCGGCCTCTCCCCGGACCAGGTGCTGGTGCTGGTCAACGGCAAGCGCCGCCACACCTCCGCGCAGATCAACGTCAACGGCAGCATCGGCCGCGGCTCGTCGGCAGTGGACATCAACGCGATCCCGATCGCCTCGATCGAACGCGTTGAGGTGCTGCGCGACGGCGCCTCGGCGCAGTACGGCTCGGATGCCATCGCCGGTGTGATCAACATCGTGCTCAAGGGGTCCGCCTCCGGCGGCAGCCTGGCGCTGGATGCCGGCCAGTACTCGGCCGGTGACGGCAACAAGTACCAGCTCTCCGGCGACACCGGCATCGGCTTCGCCGACGGCCGCGGCAGCGTGCATGTGGCCGGCCAGATCGTCCAGCAGGACGAAAGCAACCGCGCCGGGCCCTACCAGGGCACAACGCCGAACACGGTCAACTTCCCCAACATCGGCCAGACCACCTTCGTGGTCGGTGACCCGCAGGTGGATGCCACTGCGGCCTCGGCCAATGCCAGCTTCCAGTTCAGCGACCACGTCTCGGCTTATGCCACCGCGATCGCCAGCAACCGCGACATCACCTCGTTCGCGTTCTACCGCTCGCGCAACCACCTCAGCCAGGGCGCGCTGCTGGCGCAGACCTACCCGGACGGCTTCGTGCCGGAGATCAATCAGTATTCCAAGGATCGCTCGCTGGTCGCCGGGGTGAAGGGCGATACGGACAGCGGCTGGAACTGGGACGTCAGCTACAACTACGGCAGCAACAAGATCGATTTCCACACCCGTAACAGCATCAACTACGCGCTCGGTGTGAACAGCCCGCGCTCGTTCTACGATGGTGCGCTGGAGTACACCCAGAACATCGTCAACGCCGACGTGACCAAGACCCTGGACTGGGGCCTGGCCTACCCGGTCACGCTGTCCTTCGGCGGTGAATACCGCAAGGAAAAGTGGGAGCAGTCCGCAGGTGAACTGAACTCCTATACCGGCAGCGGTGCGCAGGGCTTCGGCGGCTTCACCCCGCTCAACGCGGTGGATGCCGACCGCGACAACTACGCCGTCTATGCCGGCCTGGAAGCCGACCTCACCGACAAGTTCTCCGCCGGTGTGACCGGCCGCTATGAGGATTACTCGGACTTCGGCGACAAGTTCTCCGGCAAGCTCTCCGCGCGCTATGCCTTCACCGACAAGGTCGCCCTGCGCGCCACGGCGTCGAGCGGCTTCCGCGCCCCGTCGCTGGCCCAGCAGAGCTACCAGGCGGTCACCAGCACGATCGTCAACGGCGTGTTCGTCGAACGTGGCACCTTCCCGACCACCAGCCCCGCCGCGCAGGCGCTGGGTGCCAGCCCGCTGAAGGCCGAAAGCTCGACCTCCTACAGCCTGGGCCTGGTGCTGCAGCCGGTGGATCGCCTCTACCTGACCGTGGATGCGTACCAGATCGACATCGACGACCGCATCGTGTTGTCGACCAACATCACCACCAATGCCGCCGCCAATTCGCTGCTGTCCGGGCTGGGGCTGCCGGGCGTCACCGCGTTCTCCTACTTCACCAACGGCGTGGACACCCGCACCCGCGGTGTGGATGCGGTCTCCAGTTACACGATCCCCTTCGCCGCCAGCTCGCTGGAGCTGACCGCCGCCTACAGCTACAACGAGACCGAGGTGAAGAAGTTCATCGGCTCACCCGCGGTGTTCGGCGCGCTGGGCATCACCCAGTCGCTGATCGGGCGTGATGAGATCGGCCGTATCGAGGACAGCTACCCGCGTGACAAGGCCATCCTCAGCGGCACCTGGCGCACGGACCATTGGGACCTGAACCTGGCCGCCACCCGCTACGGTTCGTTCACCGTGCGCAACTCGGCCACCGCCCTGCGCGACCAGACCTATGACGCCTCGTGGGTGCTCGATGCCTCGGCCAGCTACAAGCCGAGCGAGAACTGGACCCTCACCCTGGGCGCGGACAACCTCCTGGACCAGTACCCGGACCGCACCGTGGACCTGCAGAACTCCACCTGGGGCATGCTGCCGTACAGCAACTACTCGCCGTACGGGTTCAACGGCGCCTACGTGTACGGTCGCGTGACCTACAAGTGGTAAATAAATCTGCCTGACAAACGCACATGCCCCGGTTCGCCGGGGCATGTGCATTGTGGCGGCAGGAAACCGGATTCCGCGCATTCACCGATCAACACGCGCGCTGTTCCGGACAGCACATGACCTGCCCACGGGGACATAGCAGCAATGCGGTCGCCGATGTTTGCCCGGACCGGCCGCATCGGTGAAAATCGGGGCATCCCCTATTTCTGCGAGCCCCGATGCACCATGACACCGACCTGATCAACATCGTTGCCGTTGGCCTGGGGCTCGCCTTCATACTCGGCGCGCTGGCCAACAAGCTGCGTTTGTCTCCGCTCGTCGGTTATCTGATTGCAGGCATCTGCGTAGGTCCGTTCACCCCGGGCTTCGTTGCCGACCAGGCGCTGGCCAACCAGCTGGCCGAAATCGGCGTGATGCTGCTGATGTTCGGGGTCGGTCTGCATTTCTCGCTCAAAGACCTGATGGAGGTCAAAGCGATCGCCATCCCGGGTGCGATCGGCCAGATCCTGGTCGCCACCCTGCTCGGCTGGGGGCTGGCCGCGCTGATGGGCTGGCCGGTGATCTACGGCGTGGTGTTCGGTTTCTCGCTGGCCACCGCCAGTACCGTGGTGCTGCTGCGCGCGATGGAAGAACGGCGCCTGCTGGAAACCACGCGCGGCAAGATCGCCATCGGCTGGCTCATCGTGGAAGACCTGGCCTGCGTCCTGGCCCTGGTGATGATGCCGGTGCTGGCCGGCGTGTTCGGCCCGGCTGCGGCCAATGAAACCCATACCGTGGGCAGCGTGCTGGCCAGCATCGGCTGGACCTTCGTGCAGCTGGGCCTGTTCGTGGCGGTGATGCTGGTGGTCGGGCGCCGGGTGATTCCGTGGATCCTGGAGCGCATCGCCGGCACCGGTTCGCGCGAGCTGTTCACCCTGGCCGTGCTGGCCATCGCGTTGGGCGTGGCGTTCGGCTCGGCGATGCTGTTCGGTGTGTCCTTCGCGCTGGGCGCGTTCTTCGCCGGCATGCTGCTCAACGAATCGGAGCTGAGCCACAAGGCCGCCAACGATTCGCTGCCGCTGCGCGATGCGTTCGCAGTGCTGTTCTTCGTCTCGGTCGGCATGCTGTTCAACCCGGCCATCCTGATCGAGCACCCGTGGCAGGTACTGGCGACGGCAGCGATCATCATGTTCGGCAAGTCCGCCGCCGCGTTCGTGATCGTGCGTGCCTTCGGCCACCCGACCGGTACCGCGCTGACCATTTCGGCCAGCCTGGCGCAGATCGGTGAATTCGCCTTCATCA
The DNA here is from genome assembly GCA_002363385.1 of Stenotrophomonas maltophilia. Classification (GTDB taxonomy): domain Bacteria; phylum Pseudomonadota; class Gammaproteobacteria; order Xanthomonadales; family Xanthomonadaceae; genus Stenotrophomonas; species Stenotrophomonas maltophilia_AN. The sequence continues at coordinate 845,593 of DEVL01000003.1, read as the reverse complement.
TCGCCGGCCTCGGCGTGACCCTGAAGATCCTGCCGCCAACCGGGCAGGCACTGGTCCTGGCCGGTGCGCTGATCTCGATCATGCTCAACCCGCTGGTGTTCGGCCTGCTCGATCGCTGGCTGCTCAAAAATCAGGAAACCGCCCCCACCACCGTGGAGACGGAACTGCCGCCGGGCCCGTCGCTGGATCTGCACGACCACGCCATCGTGATCGGCTACGGCCGCGTCGGCAGCGCGCTGGCGCAGGTGCTGCGCGACCGTGGCGTACCGGTGATGATCATCGACGACAACAAGGAACACGTCGCCGAAGCGCACGCGGCCGGCCTGCCCGGCATCCGTGGCAGTGCGGCTTCCGACCGCGTGCTGGCCGAGGCGCATCCCGAGCGCGCCAAGATCGCCGTGCTGGCCATCCCGCAGCCGCTGGAAGCCGGTGAGACACTGGCCAAGCTGCGCGCGCTCAATCCCGGCCTGACCCTGCTGGCGCGCGCGCACAGCGACGCCGAGGTGAAGCACCTGCTCGCCCACGGTGCCGATGGCACGGTGATGGCCGAGCGCGAGCTGGCCTACTCGCTGGCCGAGATGGTGATGTCCACCCCGCCGTACCGCACGATGGGGCAGCAGCACAGCATCCCGGTGGTGTAAGGGCGCCGCTACACCACCGGCACGCAGATATCCGCGCGCAGGATCGCCTCTGGCACCTCTTCCGGGTCATCCAGGTAGTGGTAGTACAGCTCCGCATCGCGCAGGGTGTAGCCACTGTCGGGCAGCCAGTCGCGTAGCAGGGCATCAGTGGCCGCTTCCAGGCCCGCGTAACTGCCCACATGGCGCAGCACGGCATACGTGCCACCGCCCAGCGTCAACGCACGCAGCGGAGCCGGTAGCGCCTGCAGCGTGCGCCCGAATCCCATTGCGCAATCGAACACGCATTTCTGCGCCGGCGCGTCGCGGTGGTCCGTCCGTGCGATGCCGATCAACTGCTGCAGCTGCTCGGTCCAGCCCTGCTCCGCCGCCCAGGTGAAGATCTCGCCGAAGGCCTGATCCAGATCATCGAAGGCCCCTTCCCTGCGCAGCGCCACCACGTCGAAAGGCGCCAGCGTCGTCACCGTGACCTGCAACGGCACCGTCCCGTCCGCGTGATCGCCAGCCGGCAGTGACAGCCGCTGCTGCCAGTGGCTGCGCAGCCCGGCATCCTCGCGCAGGCGGGTGGGCGTGGCATCCAGTGCCTGGCGACAGACCCGGGCCAGTGCCTGCGGACTTTCGAAGCCGACGTTGAGCGCGACCTCGGTGACGCGGCTGTCGGCCTGGCCCAGCAGGGTCAGCGCCTGCAGCAAGCGCAGGCGGGCCACGGTACGCCCGGGGGTCTCGCCGGTCAGCGCACGGTACAGGCGATGGAAGTGGAATGGCGACTGGTGCGCGATCGCGGCCAATGCCTCCAGATCGGGCAAGGGATCGCCAGCACGCAGGCAAGTCTGCAAATGGGCGATGACGCGGTCGATACCGTGGCGCTGGCGTACCTGGGCAATGCGGCGCATGGCGGGTTCCCTCTCTTGGTGACGCTCAGCGTGCGTCCTCCCCAAGGCCGCCGCGTGGCTGATCTTGCGCAGTTGCAGGAACGTCAGCCGATGCTAACCCTGCCGGCGCAGACACGCCAAAAAACCCCACGGCGGCCGGCCCGCACCGACCGCCGTGGGCCCTACCTCTACGCCTTGGCCAACGCCTGCTCCAGGTCCGCGAGCAAGTCATCGATGTGTTCAATACCCACCGACAACCGCACCGTGTCTTCGCTGACGCCGGCCTTCTCCAGCTCGGCCGCATCCAGCTGCCGGTGCGTGGTCGAGGCCGGATGCGTGGCCAGTGATTTGGCATCGCCCAGGTTCACCAGCCGCGTGAACAACTGCAGCGCGTCCAGGAAACGCGCACCCGCGGCGCGGCCACCGGGCAGGCCGAAGGTCAGCACGCCGGAGCCGTGGCCACGCAGGTACTTCTGCACCAGCGCATGCTCGGGGTGATCGGGCAGCGCGGCATAGTTGACCCAGGCGACCTTGGGATGGCCCTGGAGGTGTTTCGCCACCGCCAGCGTGTTGGCGTTGATACGGTCCAGCCGCAGCGCCAGCGTCTCGATGCCCTGCAGGATCAGGAAGGAGTTGAACGGTGAGATCGCCGCGCCGGTATTGCGCAGCGGCACTACCCGCGCGCGGCCGATGTAGGCGGCGGGCCCGAGTGCGTCGGTGTAGACCACGCCGTGGTAGCTCACGTCCGGTTCGTTCAACCGGCGGAATCGCTGCTTGTGCTCCGCCCAGGCGAAGCGCCCGGAGTCCACGATCGCCCCGCCCAGGCTGGTGCCATGACCGCCGAGGTACTTGGTCAACGAGTGCACCACGATATCCGCACCGAAGTCGAACGAGCGCTGCAGGTACGGCGTCGCCACCGTGTTGTCCACGATCAGCGGCACGCCATGCGCATGTGCGATCTTCGCCACTGCCTCGATGTCGGTGATGTTGCCGCGCGGGTTGCCGATGGATTCGACGAACACCGCCTTGGTGCGCTCATCGATCAGCGCGCCGAACGCCTGCGGATCGCGATAGTCGGCAAAGCGCGTTTCGATCCCGAACTGCGGCAGCGTATGCGCGAACAGGTTGTAGGTGCCGCCGTACAGCGCACTGGCCGAGACGATGTTGTCGCCGGCCTCGGCGATGGTCTGGATCGCGTAGGTGATCGCGGCCTGGCCCGAAGCCAGTGCGAGCGCACCGATGCCACCTTCGAGCGCGGCGATGCGCTGCTCCAGCACATCGGTGGTCGGGTTCGTGATGCGGGTGTAGATGTTGCCCGGCACCTTGAGGTCGAACAGGTCCGCACCGTGCTGGGTGTCATCGAAGGCGTAGGCCACGGTCTGGTAGATCGGCACCGCCACCGCGCGGGTGGTGGGGTCCGGCCGATAGCCGCCATGCACGGCGATGGTCTCCGCGCGCCACTGTGATTCGGGACTGCCGTGTTCGGACATCGCATCGTCTCCAGGTGAATACCGACGATACCGAACAAAAAACCCCCGCCGAAGCGGGGGGTCATGCCAAACATGCATGGGGTGAGGCCCAACGGTTATTAGGCCGCCGGTGTGTGCAGGGCTCAGCCCTTCACGAACACCAGCTTGCCCTCGGCCGCATCGACCCGGATCACATCGCCGTTGAGGAACTCGCCGGACAGGATCTTCTGCGCCAGCGGATTCTCCAGCTGCGACTGGATCGCACGCTTGAGCGGACGGGCGCCGTAGACCGGATCGAAGCCGACGTTACCCAGCAGCTGGAAGGCGTCGTCGCTGACCTCGATGCGCAGGCCACGCTCGGCCAGGCGCTTTTCCAGCCCCTGCATCTGGATGCGGGCGATCTGCTTGATCTGCACCTTGTCCAGCGGATGGAACACCACGATGTCGTCCAGGCGGTTGATGAATTCCGGGCGGAAGTGCGCCTGCACCACGCCCATCACCGCCGCCTTCATCTGCGTGTAGGCCTCCGGGCTGTCATCACTGCTCATGTCCTGGATCTGGTGCGAGCCCAGGTTGGAGGTCATCACGATGACGGTATTGCGGAAGTCCACCGTGCGGCCCTGACCATCGGTCAGGCGGCCGTCGTCGAGCACCTGCAGCAGGATGTTGAACACATCCGGATGCGCCTTCTCCACCTCGTCCAGCAGGATCAGCGAATACGGGCGGCGACGCACTGCTTCGGTCAGGTAGCCACCCTCTTCGTAACCCACATAGCCCGGAGGCGCACCGATCAGCCGCGCGACGCTGTGCTTCTCCATGAACTCGCTCATGTCGATGCGGATCATCGCGTCACTGCTGTCGAACAGGAACTCGGCCAGCGATTTGCACAGCTCGGTCTTGCCTACGCCGGTCGGGCCCAGAAACAGGAACGAACCGCTCGGGCGATCCGGGTCGGACAGGCCCGCACGCGAGCGACGCACCGCATCGGAAACCACCTTGATCGCCTCTTCCTGGCCGACCACGCGGTTGTGCAGCACCTCTTCCATGCGCAGCAGCTTGTCGCGCTCACCTTCCAGCATGCGGTTGACCGGAATGCCCGTCCAGCGCGAGACGACCTCGGCGATCTCCTCGGCGGTCACGCGGTCCTGCACCAGCTTGAACTCGGTGGTTTCCACTTCCTGCGCGGCAGCCAGCTGCTTTTCCAGCTGCGGCAGCTGTCCGTACTGGATTTCGCTCATGCGCCCGAAATCCTGGCGGCGCTGGGCCGATTCCAGTTCCAGCTTGGCCTGCTCGATCTGCTCCTTGATCCGGGTCGCGCCCTGCAGCGTGGCCTTCTCCGACTTCCAGATTTCGTTGAGGTCGGAGAACTCACGCTCCAGCGCATCGATGTCGTTTTCAAGATCGGCCAGACGCTGACGCGAGGCGTCGTCCTTTTCCTTCTTGAGCATCTCGCGCTGGATTTTGAGCTGGATCACGCGGCGCTCAAGGCGATCCAGTTCTTCCGGCTTGGAGTCGATCTCCATACGGATGCGCGAGGCGGCCTCGTCCATCAGGTCGATGGCCTTGTCGGGCAGCTGGCGGTCGGCGATGTAACGGTGCGACAGCGTGGCTGCCGCGACGATCGCCGGGTCGGTGATTTCCACGCCATGGTGCACGGCGTATTTTTCCTTCAGCCCGCGCAGGATCGCGATGGTGTCTTCCACGCTCGGCTCGCCCACCAGCACCTTCTGGAAGCGGCGCTCCAGCGCGGCATCCTTCTCGATGTACTTGCGGTACTCGTCCAGCGTGGTCGCGCCGACGCAGTGCAGCTCTCCGCGCGCGAGCGCCGGCTTGAGCATGTTGCCCGCGTCCATCGCGCCATCGGCCTTGCCCGCACCAACCATGGTGTGCAGCTCGTCGATGAACAGGATCACCTGCCCCTCGCTCTTGGCCAGGTCGTTGAGCACGCCCTTCAGGCGCTCCTCGAACTCACCGCGGAACTTCGCGCCGGCGATCAGCGCGCCCATGTCCAGCGAAAGCACGCGCTTGCCACGCAGGCCTTCGGGCACTTCGTCGTTGATGATGCGCTGGGCCAGGCCTTCCACGATGGCAGTCTTGCCCACGCCGGGCTCGCCGATCAGCACCGGATTGTTCTTGGTGCGGCGCTGCAGGACCTGGATGGTGCGACGGATTTCCTCATCGCGGCCGATCACCGGATCCAGCTTGCCGCTCTCGGCACGCGCGGTCAGGTCGATGGTGTACTTCTCCAGTGCCTGGCGCTGGTCTTCGGCATTTTCCGACTGCACGGTCTCGCCGCCGCGCACCTTGTCGATGGCGGTCTCGATCTTCTTCCTGTCGGCACCGGCGGCGCGCAGCGCCATGCCCAGGGTGCCGCCATCGTCCACCGCGGCCAGCACGAACCACTCACAGGCGATGAAGGCATCGCCGTGCTGCTGGGCCAGCTTGTCGGTGTTGTTGAGCAGCCGGTTCAGATCGTTGCCGATCGACAGGTTGCCTTCCTGCCCGGAGACCTTGGGCAGGGCCTCCAAGGTTTCATTCAAACGTTCGCGCAGCACCGGCACGTTGACGCCGGCCTGGGCCAGCAGCGGGCGCGTGCTGCCGCCCTGCTGGTCCAGCAGCGCGCTGAACACGTGTACCGGTTCGATGATGTTGTTGTCGCGGCCTACGGCCAGCGACTGCGCGTCGGCCAGCGCCTGCTGGAAACGCGAGGTGAGCTTGTCCATCCGCATGATCTTGTCCTCGATGTAAACGGGGCTGGCCGTGCCAGCACTGTCCCTGAGATGCGGTTACGCGCGCGTGTTTCAAGGGTGGATGAGATGCCGATTCAGGCTTCATCCGGCGGTCGGGGCCCGCTCAGCAACGCAGGCTCGGCCTGCCGCGGCACCAGGCAGCCGAGGCCACCGGGCAGGTCGAGAAACACGTCATGGCCGCCGGTGACCCCGTAGCCGATCCGCCAGGACGAGGGAAACAGGTCGGGCGGCTGAAAGGCCACATCCACCGGAATGCGGGTCACCGTATCGGTCAGCTGCAGAGGGGTATTGGCCTGGGCGTACTCGATGTCCTCCGCCCCGCGGGTGGTGATGACGTTCTTGCGCTGGATCGCGGCAGCGGGCACCGACGCGCGTGGCGCGCCGCGCATCTGGAAGGCCCCGTTGAAGCCGGTATCGACCAGCATCAGGTTGTTGTCCTGGCCACGGATGGGAAACCGCTGTTGCTGGAACGGTCCCCACAGCGACGAGGTCACCGCCGTCCGCCGCGTGCAGGCAGCCGGCGACGCTGTCCCCAGCAGGGTGAGCGTTTCACGTGAGAGGCGGATCCGCCCGAGCGCGCGAAGCACATCCAGCCCGATCAGGTTGAGCTCGCGCGCGGGTTCGCTGTTGAACGACACATCGCGCACGCGCTGTCCGCCCAGCTCGATGTCGATCGGCGCCGCCAGGCCCGCCTGCTGGATGTCGCCGGCGACGATGCGCGAGACCACGAAGTTCTCCGTGACCGGCAGGCCGAGCGACTCGGCCAGCGCGCGGCTGATGTGCGAGCGCGGGGCGCCGGTATCGACGATGAAGGACGCCTCCCGGGCGACCGCCGCGCCGTCGCGCGTGCCATGCAGGGTAAGCGTCACCGAGGGCAGCTCATTGCTGAACTGGATCGGCACCGCCACATCCTGCGCCCGCGCGGGCGCAGGCACCGCGCTGCGCGGCCAGGTGGTGAAGGACGCGAACGCCGGCCGGGTGACATCGGGTACTTCATCGCCGGCCCTGAGCATTGGCACGATGGTGCGCTGGTAGTCCTCGCGCACGCGCAGCATCAGGCTCGCCCATCCGGCGATATCGCCCTCGATCAGCGCATTGCCGGCGAGGGTGGATTCGCACAGAAACGCCAGCCCCTGCAGCGCAGGGGGTGCATCCCGCGTCTCCTCCAGGCACTGGCGTGCTGCACGGTTGGACGCGGCCAGCTCGCCACGGACGCGGTGATACCCCGCCGCGCCCAGGTGACGACGCGGACCGGGTGCGCGGCTCATGTCGCGCAGCGTGGTCAACTCCGCACGCAGTACCGCGTCGCTGTAGCCGAAGCCATCGTGCAGCGCCACCGGATCGGCCGCTGCCGTGGCCGGCAACGCCGCCACGCACATGCCCAGTACCCACCTCCGCATCGCGTACTCCCATCAACCGCCCCGCTCGACCCTAGCACGGGAACCACGCTGCGCTCACGCCTGCTTCCCCGGGCGTGGGCAATGCTGGGTGCAGATGACGCACGGAGTGGCTGCATGCATTACGAACTGTATTACTGGACCGGCATCCAGGGGCGCGGCGAGTTTGTCCGCCTCGCGCTTGAGGATGCCGGCGCTGGCTACACCGATATGGCGCGGGTGCACGGCGATGCCGTGATGCAGCCCTACCTGGACGGTAAGGTCGAGGGTCTGCAGCCGTTCGCTCCGCCGTTCCTGCGCACGGGCAAGCAGGTCATCGCCCAGGTCGGCGCGATCCTGGACCATCTGGGACCGACGCTCGGCCTGGTGCCCGACGCGAGCTCACGGCGGCAGCAGGCACTCCAGCTGCAATTGGCCATCGCCGATCTGGTCGCCGAGGTGCACGACACCCATCACCCCATCGCTGCGTCAAAATACTACGAGGATCAGAAGCACGAAGCCAAGGCGCGCGCGGAGTCGATGCGCGGCGAGCGCATGCCCAAGTTCCTGACGTATTTCGAGAGTGTGCTCAAGCACAACGGCGGGCGGCATCCGCTGCGCGAGCATTCGTATGTGGATCTGTCGCTGTTCCAGCTGCTCAGCGGGCTGGACTACATGTTCCCGCGCCGCATGCAGGCGCTGTGGCCCACACTGCCGCAACTGCGTGCATTGAAGGACCGGGTGGAAACCCGGCCCAACATCGCGGCCTACCTCGCCTCCGAACGGCGCCTGCCCTTCAACACCAACGGCATCTTCCGGCATTACCCGGAGCTGGATGGCGAGCAATGATGCCTCGCCGGCCGCCGCGACGCGTGCAGTGGTAGCTCACGACCGTTGGTCGTGAGCGCAGGGAAAAGCAGCCGGCCAGCGGCCGGCACTACCGGGGCGTTACGTACGCTCTGCAGGCTGCTTCTGCAGAGAGAGCAGCGCCAGCAACCCGGCCAGCGCCACATACGCGCCGGTGAACTGCCAGCTGATGATCTTCGGCAGTCCTTCCAGCTGCCACGGCAGGTAGATGCCACCGCGCGGGTCCACCGAGTGGATCAGGCCGAACAGCGTCAGCGCGGCCGCCACCAGCAGGAACCCGGAGGCGCGCAGCAGCTTCCCGTCGATCATCGCCACCACCGCCGCGATCCACAGCATCGAGGTGATGATGAAGCCATTGCCCAGGGTGAAGATCACCGCCAGCTCCGGCAGGCCATGCCCATCCAGGGTGGTGGTCAACGCGACCAGCTGCTCCGGCGCGATCCAGCCCGGCGCCTTGATCGCCAGCAGGTAGGCCACCGAGGGCAGGAAACCGAGCACCATCGCGCCGGCATGTTCGCGCGGCGTGGCCTGGAAGGCCTGGGTGGTGATGTCGATCGCCACGTACACGATGATCGGGGCCAGCACGGCCAGCGGCAGCCACTGCACCAGCCCGGAGATCACGCCCAGCATGCCGCCGATGCCGACGAACAGGCCGGTCAGCAGCGTGTAACCGCTGCGCGCGCCCATGTGCTTGTAGGCCGGCTGGCCGATGTACGGGGTGGTCTGCGCCACACCGCCGCAGAAGCCGGCCACCAGCGTGGCGATGGCTTCCACCAGCAGGATGTCGCGGGTGCGGTAATCGTCACCGGCGGCGCGCGCGCTCTCGGAGACGTTGATGCCGCCCACCACCATCAGCAGGCCGAACGGCAGCAGCAGCGGCAGGTAGGTGATCGCGGTCGGCAGGCCGTCGATGAAGCCCAGCGTCGGCCACGGCAGTACCACCTGCGGCGGCACCCACTCGGGCACCTTGAAGCCCGGTGCGCCCAGCCCGGCAAGCCCGAGGCCGTAATACAGGATCGTGCCGAACACGAACGCGACCAGCACGCCGGGCGCGCGGATCGGCAGCTTGCGCTTGGCGATCAGCACGTACAGCAGCAGGCCCAGCGTGACGAAGCCCACGATCGGCGAGCGCAGCGTTTCCAGCAGTGGCAGGAAGCCCATCAGCACGATCGCGATACCGGCGATGGAGCCGAGCAGCGAGGCACGCGGCAGCGCGCGGGTGACCGCCTCGCCGAAGAACGAGAGGATCACCTTCAGCACGCCCATGATCACCAGCGAGGCCATGCCCAGCTGCCAGGTCGCGATGGCCGCATCATGCGGGGCCAGGCCCTGCCCCTTGAAAGCCAGGAAGGCCGGGCCGAGCACCAGCAGCGCCATGCCGATGCTGGTCGGTGCATCCAGGCCGAGCGGCATCGCGGTGACATCGTCACGCCCGGTACGCGCAGCCAGGCGCCGGGCCATCCAGGTGTAGAGCACGTTGCCGACCAGCACGCCGAAGGCCGTACCCGGGAACATGCGGCCGAACACCACATCGGCCGGGAACTGGAAGATGCCGACCAGCGCCATCGCGATGAAGCCGAGGATCGACAGATTGTCGACGACCAGGCCGAAGAAACCGTTGAGATCGCCGGCAACGAACCAGCGGGGACGTCCGGAGGGGACGGGAGCAGTGGCGGACATGCGCAGGGCGGCCGTGGGGAGGGGGGTAGCCGATGGTAGGGCCTCCCCGCCCCCAGTAACAGGCGCATGAATGGAACACCGACAGACGCCCGCCGATGGATCGCGTGGGGATCAGGGCTTGTTGAGGAAGTTGTTCGCCAGCAGGTCCCGCACATCCCCGACCCGCCCGCTGAGCAGCGCCTTGGCCGCGTACAGGGCGGTGCCGGCCACCTGCTTGGCCTCCACCTGCGGGGGCATCACCAGCTCGGTCGGGCTGGTGTGCACGTCCAGCAGGGCCGGGCCGGGATGGGCCAGGATGTCCTGCACGGCCTGCTCCAGGTCGTCCGAGCGGGTAACCGTGCGCCCGTAGAAGCCGATCACCTCGGCCAGCCGGCCGAAATCGGGGTTCTTCAGGTCGGTGTAATTGTCCAGCAGGCCCTCGACCTTCTGCTCCAGCTCCACGAAGTTCAGCGAGCTGTTGTTGTAGACCACCACCTTGATCGGCAGGTTCTCCTGCACGGCGGTGAGCAGGTCGCCGAGCAGCATCGCCAGGCCGCCGTCACCGGACAGCGAGATCACCTGCCGGCCCGGATAGGCCTTCTGCAGGCCCAGCGCCTGCGGCATCGCGTTGGCCATCGTGCCGTGCAGCAGGCTGGTCAGCGTGCGGCGGCGGCCGTTGACGCGGATATGGCGCAGGATCCAGACCATCGGCGAGCCGCCGTCGGCGGTGAACAGCGCATCGTCGGCGGCGTGGCGGTCGATCAGCGCGGTCAGGTGCTGCGGGTGAATCAGCTCACCCTCGCCCGGCTGCTCTTCCTTGGCGCGCGTGGCGAGCGCCTTCTCACGGTGCTCCAGGCATTCGTCCAGGAAGCTGCGGTCCTCGCGCTCGGGCAGCAACGGCAGCAGCGCCTCCAGGGTCGGGCCGATGTCACCCACCACGCCAAGGTTCACGGGATGCCGGCGGCCAAGATGGCTGCCATCGCGATCCACCTGGATCAGCGTGGCCTTGTCCGGGTAGTACTGGCCCCAAGCGAAGTCCGCGCCGAGCAGCAGCAGCGTGTCGCAGGCCATCAGCGTGTGATACCCGGATTCGATGCCGAAGATGCCGGTCATGCCCATGTTGTACGGGTTGTCGTACTCCACGAAATCCTTCGCACGCGAGGTATGCGCGATCGGTGCCTTGAGCCTGGCACCGAGTGCGACCAGTGCATCGTGCGCATGCTCGCAGCCGGCACCGGCATAGATGCCGATCCGCTTGCCCTCGCCGATCAGCGCGGCGATGCGCTGCAGTTCGTCGTCCGAGGGGCGCAGCACCGGCTGTGTGTAGTGCACCGAGAACGGCACATCGTGCTTGACTTCGGCTTCGCTGATATCGGCCGGCAGGATCACCACCGCCACCCCGCGGCGGCTGATCGCGGCCTGGCAGGCAAGGGTCACCACGCGGCGCGCCTGCTCGGCGCTCTGGACCTGTTCGCAGAACACGCTGCAGCTGCCGTACACCGCCTTGAAATCGACTTCCTGCGGGAACTCCATGCCCAGCTCGGCGGTGACTACCTGACTGGCGATCAACACCATCGGCGCGCGGTTGCGGTTGGTCTCGAACACGCCGTTGATGAAGTGCAGCCCACCGGGACCGCACGAGCCGGCGCAGGCGGTGAGCTGCCCGCTGATCAACGACTCGGCACCGGCGGCAAACGCGGCCACTTCCTCATGCCGCATGTGCACCCACTCGATCCCGCTGTGGTGGATGGCATCGGTGACGTAGTTGAGGGTATCGCCGACGATGCCGTAACAGTGACGGACACCGGCGGCCTGCAGGGTTTCAACCACGATCTCGGCAACGCGCTTGCTCATGACATGCTTCCACGACGAGGGGGAAGCGTCAGCCTAGTCCCGGGCAAGTGACACCCATGTGGGTTTACCCGTGGCAGCGCGCGATCACGGCTGCGTGTTCACCCAGCCCAGCACCGCGCCGCGCGTGGGATTGTCATAACGCACCTGCACCCAGCCATCGCGCTCATCCAGCAATTCCACGCGGTCATCGCGCACCAGATAGCGTTTGGTCGTGGCATCACCCGGGCGGCTGTACAAGGGCAGCCGCGCCACCATCACATGGCCGGATATGGGCATCAGCGGCACGCCGGCGCGCGGCGTTTCCAGGCCATCGCCGATGGCCGTCTGAAGTACCTTGCCGGCAGGATCGAAGGTGCTCCAGACCGCCAAGGGACCGCTGTCGGCGGTCTGCTTGATGAACACGTATGGCTCCAGCACATCGTCGAGCATCAACAGACGTTCTGCGCGGTACAGGTACAGGCGACCGCCGTCGTAACGGTACTGGTCCACATACCACATCGGGCCACCGCGGCAGCTGCTGCTCAAGGTGCGCGTGGTTGCATCCACGGTCAGGCCCATCAGGCCACCGCACTGCGCGCCTTCGGTCGAGATCGGCTCCAATGCCACCAGCTGCTTCGTGGCCGGGTCGTAGCGATACACCGCCACGGCTTCATTGACCATGCCCACCGAGGCGCGCACGACCAGTTCCGGCCGCCCGTCGAAGTCGACATCCTCGGCGGACAGGCGCGTGTTGCCCTCCGCGTCGGCCACCCCCGGCAGCACCTGGCGCTTGCCCGAGGGGGTCAGCACGACGGCTATGCCGCCGTCTTCCTGCAGCGTCGCCTGCACCTGCACGCCGGCAGCCACGTCGACTTGAAGCCGGGCTTGGGCGGCATCCTGCGCGTGCGCGCACGTTATTACCGCCAGGCCCATCACCAGCGCGGCCAGCATCGCATCCCTGTGTTTCATCATCGCTCCGTGCAGCGCCACCGCGGCGCCCTGGCTCAGAACGATACTTCAACCGCCTGCTGTGCCCACAGCACCGATTGGTGCCCGGTCGCCTGCTTCCACGCCAGGCGGATCGCTTCGATGTCGGCGCGGCGCTGCGGGGTGTTCTCGTGCAGGACCACCAGCACCTTGGTGCGCAGGCGGTTCGGCTCGGGCGCACCGCGGAACAGCCACTGGCCGTAGGCGTCGAACACGGTCAGGCCGTCCGGGAAGCGCGGGGTGACTTCCTTGTCGAGGAAGGCGCGCCACTGCGCGTCGGTGATGCCTTCGGTCTGCGGCCGGTCGGCCACGCCGGTTTCCTCCCCCACACCGAAGTAGAGCTCGCTGCGGACCCAGCCGGCCGCCGCGTCCGGGCGCGCCGCATCGCCCTGCAGGGTGGCCGTGGCGGTGGCGGGCGGGGTTGGCTTGGCGGCCGGGGCGGCGGTGGCACAGCCGCTGGTGGCCAGGACCAGGGCAAACAGGATGGCGCGGAACGACATGGACAACTCTCCGGAACACAGGGACAGGCAGGGGAAGGAGCGTGCCGGACATCCGGGTCCGGTACAGATCGCCAATGGCTATCTGCTGATAACCACCCCGATGGGACTTGCGTCACACAGGGCGATCACGCGAAGATAATATATCGCTTCATCCGGATGGATTGGTAGTGCCGGCCATTGGTCGCCAAGCCCGCTCCTCCCCCCCCCGTCGTCCTGCTGGAGTCCGTATGTCCCGTCCGTCCGCGTCGCGCCTTGGCCTTGCCATCGCGCTCGTCCTCTCCTCCCCCCTGTTGGCCCAGGACGTACTTGCGCAGGACGCGCCGAACACCGCCCAGACGTTGGACACCGTGATCGTGACCGGCACCCGCGCCATCGACCGGACCGTACTGGAATCCACCTCGCCGGTGGACGTGCTCACCGCTGAGGACATCCGCAAGGCCGGCGTGGTCAACGGCGAATTGGGCAGCGCGCTGCAGGCGCTGCTGCCCTCGTTCAACTTCCCGCGCCAGTCCAACTCCGGCGGCGCCGACCACATCCGTGCCGCCCAGCTGCGCGGGCTCTCACCCGATCAGGTGCTGGTGCTGGTCAACGGCAAGCGCCGCCACAGCAGCGCGCTGGTCAACACCGACAGCAAGATCGGCAAGGGCACCACCCCGGTCGATTTCAATGCGATCCCGGTCAGCGCGATCAAGCGCATCGAAGTACTGCGCGATGGCGCCGGTGCGCTGTACGGCTCGGACGCGGTGGCCGGTGTGATCAACGTCATCCTGGATGACGCCCCGGAAGGCGGCGCATTCGAGGCCAGCTTCGGCGCCAACCACACCGATCTCAAGCCGATCGACCGCACCATCACCGACGGCCAGACCAGCTACGCCAGCGCCAAGGTCGGCACCGCACTGGGCGAAGACGGCGGTTTCCTGCGCGTCGGCCTGGAGCTGAAGAACCACGAAGGCACCAACCGCGCCGGCTTCGATCAGATCCCGCCGTGGGACCAGAGCGATACCAACCTTGCGCTGCAGGGCAAGCGCAACTACGTGCTCGGCGACGGCAAGACCAAGGATCTGAACGCCTGGTACAACGCGCAGCTGCCGTTCGGTGAAACCTCCACGTTCTACAGCTTCGCCACCTTCAACCAGCGCGACAGCGAAGGCGCGAACTACTTCCGTTACCCGGACAGCGACGCCAACTGGGCGCAGGTCTACCCCAACGGCTACCGCCCGATCTCCGAAGGCGAGAACCGCGACGTGCAGGCCGTGGCCGGTGCGAAGGGCCAGTGGGGCGAGTGGAACTACGATGCCAGCCTGGATTACGGCCTCAACACGTTCACCTACCGCCTGCGCAATTCGATCAACGCCTCGCTCGGCCCGACCAGCCCGACCCGGTTCAAGACCGGCGACTACCGCAACGAGCTGACGGTGGCCAACTTCGATCTCGGCCGCGTGTTCTCGCAGGGCGACAGCATCACCCACAGCCTGGGCCTGGGCCTGGAAGCGCGCCGCGACCACTACGAAACCCGCCCCGGTGATCCGAGCAGCTATGCCGCGGGTCCGTTCACGGATCGTCCGACCGGCTCGCAGGCCGGTGGCGGCCTGACCCCGCAGGATGCGACCTCGCTGTCGCGCGATGTGGCCAGCGCCTATGCCAGCCTGTCCAGCCAGTTCGGCGAACATTTCTCCAGCGATCTGGCGGCGCGCTACGAGCACAGCGACGACTTCGGCGGTGAGCTCACCGGCAAGCTCGGCCTGCGCTACGAATTCACTCCGGCCTTCGCGCTGCGTGGTGCGGTCTCCAACAACTTCCGCGCGCCCTCACTGGCGCAGATCGGTTACGAGTCAACCTCCACCGGCTACAACGCGGCCGGCCAGCTGGTGCAGGGCCGGGTGCTGTCGGTCAACAATCCGATCGCGCGCGGCCTCGGCGCCACCGACCTGAAGCCGGAGAAGTCGCTCAACACCAGCCTGGGCTTCACCAGCCGCATCGGCGATCACTTCGATGTCTCGCTGGACTTCTTCCAGATCGACATCGATGACCGCATCGCGCTGTCGGAGAGCATCACCGGTGACGCGCTCACCGATTATGTACAGCAGCAGTTCGGCGTGGCCGGCCTGCAGAGCGCCAGCTTCTTCGTCAACGCCGCCGATACCCGCACCCGCGGTGCCGAACTGGTGAGCAACTGGCGGCAGTCGCTGGGCAACGGCGAGCTGGTGCTGACCGGCACCTATGCCTACACCAAGACCACGTTGAAGAACGTGCTTGCCACGCCGCCGGGCCTGCTCGCCTTGGACCCGGACTATGTGCTGTTCGGCGTGGAAGAGACCAACACACTGACCGATGCCACCCCGCGCACGCGCGCCGCGCTGGCGGCCAGCTGGGCCAATGATCAGTGGTCGTTGTCCAGCCGCCTCAGCCGCTATGGCAGCGTCACCCGTGTGTTCAACTTCGGCGATGGCTACATCCCGCGCCAGACCTATGGGGCGGAATGGCAGCTGGATGCCGAGGTCGAGTACAAGATCACCCCACAGTGGAGCGTGGCAGTGGGCGGTCAGAACCTGACCGACAACTACTCGGATCTGTCCAACGATGACATCTACTACTTCGGCAACCTGCCGTACGACGTGCTGTCACCGATCGGCAGCAATGGTGCGTACTACTACGGCCGCGTGCGATATACCTTCTGACCGGTAGCGCCGGCCGCGGCGTGGATGTGGGCGTCATTAACCTGGCAATCACATCCACGCTGGCATGTTGGCCACTATGGCCAACGACTTCCCCCAACGTCCGCCGCCGCCGCTGCTGGACGATGCCTGTGCGCTGTTCCTGGACGTGGATGGCACCCTTATCGAGTTCGCGGACGACCCTGAGTCGGTCGCGTTGCTGCCCGACGTGCGTGAAGCCATCGGGCGTATCAGCGACCGGCTCGATGGTGCTGTCGCGCTGATCAGCGGGCGACCGCTCGCGCAGCTGGACAAACTCTTTGCACCGTTGAGCCTGCCCGCCGCCGGCCTGCATGGTCATGAGCTGCGCAACCACGAGCCGCGTGCGCAGAGCAGTGATCCGTCTGCCGATACCAGCGAGTGGCTGCATGCCCTGCACCAGCAGGCGATGCGCTTCGCGCATGGCTATCCCGGCGTCCTGGTCGAGGACAAAGGCCGCAGTCTGGCTCTGCACTGGCGCGGGGCACCGCACGCCGCCGACGACGTGCGCGCCTTCGCCGAGCGGCACATCCGCGGCCATGCCGGCTACCGGCTGCAGCCTGGTGATCACGTCATCGAATTCCTGCCCGAGGGCAGCGACAAGGGACGTGCGATGCGGCAGTTGATGCAGCAGCCCCCGTTCCGCGATCGCATGCCGGTGTTCGTCGGCGATGACCTCACCGATGAATTCGGCTTCGGCGCCGCCAACGATCTGCATGGCTGGAGCGTGCTGGTCGGTGAACGCGAGCCCAGCGATGCGGTGTTCGCCCTGCCCACCATACGCAGGGTGCACGCGTGGCTTCGCGAGAATGCCTATTGATGCCTTGATCCCCAAGGCCCCCTGACGCCGCGCGCAGGTCTCCCCCACCGGTGTGCCGCCGCGGCATGACACGAGACTTTCTGCATCATGAGCGAACCCGATCTGAATCTGGGCGTGGTCGGCAATGGCAGCTTCGGCGCGCTGATCGACAAGCACGCGCGTGTTGTCTGGAGCTGTCTGCCGACCTTCGACGGTGACCCGACCTTCTGCGCCCTGCTCGGCCCCAATCAACAGGAAGGCGGCGACTTCGGCATCGAGCTGGAGGACATGGTCGACAGCGAACAGAGCTACCTGACCAACACCGCCATCCTGCGCACCGTGCTGCGTGACAAGCACGGTGGCGCGCTGGAAATCATCGACTTCGCGCCGCGGTGGCGCCAGAACGACCGCTTCTACCGGCCTGTCAGCCTGATCCGCCAGGTGCGTCCACTGTCGGGCAACCCGCGCATCATCGTGCGCGCACGCCCGCTGGCCGACTGGGGCGCCCGCGTCCCGGATGCCACCTGGGGCAGCAATCACATCCGCTGGGTGCTGCCGGACCACGTGCTGCGCCTGACCACCGATGTGCCGCTGCGTTTCGTTCGCGATGGCCTGCCGTTCGTACTCAACCATCCCGTGCATCTGGTGCTCGGCGTGGACGAATCGCTCAACCGCTCACTCAGTGGCTACGTGCAGGAGTCCTTCCAGCGCACGCGCGACTATTGGCGCGAATGGGTGCGTTATCTGTCCATCCCGCTGGAGTGGCAGGACGCGGTGATCCGCAGCGCGATCACGCTCAAGCTGTGCCAGTACGAAGACAGCGGCGCGATCATCGCCGCGATGACCACCTCCATCCCGGAAGCGCCCGGCAGCATCCGCAACTGGGACTACCGCTACTGCTGGCTGCGCGATGCCGCCTTCGTGGTGCGCACGCTCAACCGCCTCGGCGCGACCCGCACGATGGAGCAGTTCCTGGGCTACATCTTCAACCTGGCCACCGCTGATGGCAGCCTGCAGCCGCTGTATGGCATCAGCTTTGAGGCCAAGCTGGAGGAAACCGAAGTCGCCTCGCTGTCCGGCTATCGCGGCATGGGCCCGGTGCGCCGCGGCAACCTGGCCTGGGTGCAGCGCCAGCACGATGTGTACGGCAGCGTGGTGCTCGCCTCCACCCAGCTGTTCTTCGATCGCCGCCTGCAGGATCCGGGCGATGCGCACACCTTCGCCCGGCTGGAGCCGCTCGGCGAGCAGGCCTTCACCCTGCACGACGTACCCGATGCCGGGCTGTGGGAATTCCGCGGCCGCACGGAGGTACACACCTACACCAGCGCGATGTGCTGGGCAGCCTGTGATCGCCTGTGCAAGATCGCGGTGCGCCTGAAGCTGGATGACCGCGCCACCTACTGGCGTGAGCGGGCCGACACCATCCATGCCCGCATCATGCGCGAGGCATGGAGCGAAGAACTCGGCCACTTCACCGACACCTTCGGCGGGCACCGCCTGGACGCCTCGTTGCTGCTGCTGGCCGACATCGGCTTCATCGACGCCACGGATGCGCGCTTCGTTGCCACGGTCGAGGCGATCGGCCGCGATCTCAAGCACGGCAACGCGCTGTACCGTTACGTGGCGCCGGATGATTTCGGCGAGCCGGAAACCAGCTTCACCATCTGCACGTTCTGGTACATCGATGCACTTGCCGCGATCGGCCGTCTGGACGAAGCGCGCGAGATGTTCGAAACGCTGCTGGAGCGCCGCAACCACCTGGGCCTGCTCTCCGAGGATCTGGCGTTCGACAACGGCGAGGCATGGGGCAACTTCCCGCAGACCTATTCGCACGTGGGCCTGATCACCGCCGCCATGCGCCTGTCGCGCAGCTGGCAGGAGGCCTCATGAGCCGCCTGGTCGTCGTCTCCAACCGGGTCGCCGTTCCCGGTGAATCCCGCGCCGGCGGCCTGGCGGTCGGCCTGCTGGCCGCGCTCAAGGAGCGTGGCGGGCTGTGGTTCGGCTGGAGCGGCAAGTCCACCCGCGACAACAGCGGCACGCTGCACGAGCAGGTGGACGGTGACATCCGCTACGTCACCATGGACCTCAACAAACGCGACGTGGATGGCTACTACAACGGCTTCGCCAACCGCACGCTGTGGCCGTTGCTGCACTTCCGGCTGGACCTGGTCGACTACGACCGCGCCACGCGCGAAACCTATCGCCGCGTCAACGCGTTGTTCGCCGAGAAGCTCGCGCCGCTGCTGCGCGAGGACGACATCGTCTGGATCCACGACTATCACCTGATCCCGCTGGCCTCGCTGCTGCGCGAGCGCGGCATCGGCTGCCGGATCGGCTTCTTCCTGCACGTGCCGATGCCCTCGGCCGATCTGCTGCAGGCGCTGCCGGACCACCTGCGGCTGTTCTCCAGCCTCTACGCCTACGATCTGGTCGGCTTCCAGACCCAGCGCGATGCGGATCGTTTCCAGTCCTACGTGCGGCTGTTCGGTGGCGGCCGCGTATTGCCCGATGGCGAGCTGGAAGCACCCGGTGGCCGACGTTTCCGCGCGGCCGCTTTCCCGATCGGCATCGATACTGAGTTCATTGCTCGCCAGGCCAAGGCGGGTGCGAACAAGCCGGCGGTCAAGGACCTGCGCGGCAGCCTGCGCAATCGTCAGCTGGCGATCGGCGTGGACCGGCTGGACTACTCCAAGGGCCTGCCCGAACGCTTCCAGGGGTTCGAGCGCTATCTGGAGCGCCATCCGGACCAGCACGGCTCGTTGACCTACCTGCAGATCGCCCCGGTCTCGCGCGGGGATGTCACCGAGTACCGTCAGCTGCGCAGCCAGCTGGAGCAGATCGCCGGCCACATCAACGGTGGTCATGCTGCACCCGACTGGACCCCGTTGCGCTACGTCAATCAGAACTTCACCCACGCCACCCTGACCGGGTTCTACCGGGCCGCCGCGGTGGGACTGGTGACGCCGCTGCGCGATGGCATGAACCTGGTCGCCAAGGAATACGTCGCCTCGCAGGACCCCGAGAATCCGGGCGTGCTGGTGCTGTCACTGCTGGCCGGTGCCGCCGATGAGTTGAAGCAGGCGCTGCTGGTCAATCCGCATGACCTGGATGGCGTGGCCGATGCGATCGCTACGGCGGCAACCATGCCGCTGAAAAAGCGCGTGGAGCGCTGGGAGGCCATGATGGAGCACCTGCGCACTTACGACATCAATCATTGGCGGCGGACGTATCTGCAGGCGCTGGAAGGGTAGTGCCGGCCGCTGGCCGGCAACGCGCCCCTTCTTAGTCCAGGAACCGAGCCGCCTGCTCTGGAGTCGGTAGAAAACACGTGTCGTGGCGACCGAACCACCGATACCGGTTGCGCGCTAGCGCGCGATACGCGCGGTCACGCAGGGCGCGGGGCAACCAGCGCAGCACGCCGACTACACGCCATGCACCGCCCAACCCGGTCAGCACGCGGAGGATCGCATCGGTGTCCGTCCATGCGCGCCCCTGCTCGAGCAGCAGGAACGAGGACGGATCCTCCGGATCCAGCCCGTGCGCCTCCATCAAAGCGCGTCCGTGCACGCCCTGCATCGCAGCGAAGCGATAGCGGCCGCGCGTGTCGACGCGCAGCAGGAACCGCACCCATCGGCTGCACAGTGCGCAGACGCCGTCGAAGACGATGACCGCGTCGGCCGCTCCACTCACCGCCTGTCCTATGGTTAGGGCGCGATCCACGCCAGGGTCGCCATGCGCCCGGTGCGGCGGTCGCGCCGGTGCGAGTAGAACCGCTGGGGATCCGCCAGGGTGCAGTACTGCCCGCCACTGATCTGTGCCGCGTCCAGGCCTGCGGACTGCAGGCGCCGGCGGGCCAGCGCGTACAGGTCCATCTTCCAGTGCCCCGGCCGGGTCGCCACGAAGGCTGCGGCGGCGCCCTCGTCGCGCTCGACGAAGGCCTCGAACACGTCCTCGCCGATCTCATACAGCGCGGGCCCGGCCGCCGGGCCCAGCCATGCCTGCAGCTGCGCGGCCGGGGTCTGCATGGCGGCCACGGTGGCCTCCAGCATGCCGTCGGCCAGCCCACGCCAGCCGGCATGGGCGGCGCCGACCTCACGGCCATCGCGCGCGGCGAGAACCACCGGCAGGCAGTCAGCGGTGAGGATGGCCAGTACCACACCCGGGACCGAGGTCACCGCCGCATCGGCGGTGGGTTCAGCGTCCACGCCGATGGCCGTCGGCGGCGCGGTGAAGCGACGCACGCCGGTGCCATGCACCTGGCGCAGCCAATGCGGCGCCGAGGGCAGGCCCAGCCCGGGCACGAGCAGATCGCGGTTGCGCTGCACCTGCGCCGGGTCATCGCCGTCGGCGGCGTAGCGGTTGCCCATGTTGAACTGATCGAACGGCGCCACCGAACCGCCCGCGCCGAAGCGCAGGGTGGTCAGCGCATGGACCCCGCTCGGGGCCTGCCAGTCGGCTGGCAGCACGGGCACGGTGGCGTCCATCAGCGGCGGTTGCGTTCCTGCTCGGCGAAGCGCTTGCTGTCTTCGCGCAGGGCGTGCAGCAGGGCCTGCATGTCGGCCGGCGGCGGCGCGCTGTTGGTGATCTTCTCGCCCGTGATCGGGTGCACGAACTCCAGCGTTTCAGCGTGCAGCGCCTGGCGCTTGAAGCCGCGCAGTTCGGCCACCAGCTCCTCGCTGGCGCCCTTGGGCAGCTTCAGCGCGCCGCCATACAGCTGATCGCCGATGATCGGATGCCGCAGGTGCGCCATGTGTACGCGGATCTGGTGGGTGCGCCCGGTTTCCAGGCGGCATTCCAGCGCGGTGTGCGCACGGAAACGCTCGCGCAGGCGGTAATGGGTGATCGCCTCCTTGCCGTCTTCGCGCACGGCCATGCGGATGCGGTCGCGCGGGTGGCGGTCGATACCGGCGGTGGCGGTGCCGCCGGAGACCAGCGCACCGACCACCACGGCCAGGTACTGGCGATGCACTTCACGCGCGGACAACTGCTCGACCAGCGCGGTCTGCGCCTGGATCGTGCGGGCGATGACCATCACGCCGCTGGTGTCCTTGTCCAGACGGTGCACGATGCCCGCACGCGGCAGCACCGACAGCGACGGATCGCGGAACAGCAGCGCGTTGACCAGGGTGCCGGTGGGGTTGCCCGCGCCGGGGTGGACCACTAGGCCGACCGGCTTGTTGATCACGAATACATGCTCGTCCTCGTACAGGACCTCCAGCGGGATGTCCTCCGGCTCGGCGTGGGTCTGGGTGTCGAGCACGACATGCAGGCTGGCCACCTCGCCGCCGCGCACCGGGTCGCGCCCGCGCACGGTATCGCCGTCCAGCAGGACGTCGCCGGACTTGATCCACTCGGTCAGCTTGGACCGGGAGAACTCGGGGAACAGCTCGGCCAGGACCGCGTCAAAACGCCGGCCGGCGGCGGTATCGGGCACGATGGCCTGGCGGGGGGAATCGGAATCAGCAGGGGTATCGGACATGGGGGAACACCGCAATAGGGACAATTTTGGGGTCCGGGCGACCAGTTTCAGTCGCGGGACAGGCCACTAGGCTATCATCGACCCTTCGTATTCCAGCCGCGTCCCGCCCTGACCCCATGATCCGACGCTCCGTTATGCTGTCCGCGCCCGTCCGCCTCGCCGCCCTGATGCTGGTGCTGCTCTTCGTTGCCACCGGTTGCCACCGCGGTACCAAGGGCAAGAATCCGGATGAAGGTCTGCCGGTCGAAAGCCTCTATGAGAAGAGCCACAAGCTCATGGAAGGGGGGAACTGGAGCGGTGCCGAAGCCAGCTTCCGCCGTCTGGTGGCCCAATACCCGTATGGCCCGTACACCGAACAGGCGATGATCGAAAGCGCCTACGCGCAGTACAAGGCCGGCAAGCACGATGACGCGGTGTCCAGCGTGGACCGCTTCATCCGTACCTACCCGACCCACCGCAACATCGCCTACATGTACTACCTGCGCGGCCTGGCCAATGGCAATCGCGACACGGTCTTCCTGCGCCGCGTCTGGTCGCTGGACCCGAGCCGCCGTGACCTGTCGAGCCCGCGCCAGGCCTATGCCGACTTCACCATCGTCACCGAGCGCTACCCCAACAGCCGCTACGCCGCCGATGCGCGCCAGCGGATGATCGCCCTGCGCGACGTGTTCGCCCAGTACGAGCTGGACAACGCCCTGTACTACCTGCGCCGCGAGGCGTACGTCTCGGCCGCTGGCCGCGCCAACTTCCTGCTGGAGAACTACCCGCAGAGCGCGTTCCAGTACGACGCCGTGGCCGCCCTGGGCGAGGCCTACACCCACCTGGGCAACAAGACCCTGGCCGACGATGCCCGCCGCGTGCTCGAGCTGAACCAGCCCGACCACCCGTGGCTGCAGGGCAAGTGGCCGAAGTACCCGTGGATGGTGCGCAAGCTGAACCCGTTTGCCGGCGAGAAGTCCGCCAGTACCGGTGAACGCAACGCCACGATGAACCGCAAGTAATGAAAAAGGCCCCGAAAGGGGCCTTTTTTATTACGGTAGCGCCCGACGCCTACCCCTTGTACCCATTGCTGATCGGGTACCTGCGCTCCCGCCCGAACGCCCGGCGCGAGACCTTCGGGCCCGGGGCAGCCTGATGGCGCTTCCACTCGCTGGTGCGCACCAGGCGCAGCACACGGTCCACCACCTCAGGGGCGTACCCGGCGGCCACGATCTCCTCGCGCGACTGCTCCTGGTCCACATAGCGGTACAGGATGCCGTCCAGCACGTCATAAGCGGGCAGCGAGTCCTGGTCAGTCTGGTTGGCGCGCAGTTCGGCCGAGGGCGGGCGGGAAATCACCGCCGGCGGGATCACCGGGGCGCCGCCCACGGTATTGCGCCACTTGGAGAGGCCGAACACCTCCGTCTTGTACAGGTCCTTGAGCGGGGCGTAGCCGCCGCACATGTCGCCATAGATGGTGGCGTAGCCCACCGCGTACTCGCTCTTGTTGCCGGTGGTCAGCAGCAGCCCGCCGAACTTGTTGGACAGTGCCATCAGGATCACACCCCGGCTGCGCGACTGCAGGTTCTCTTCGGTCACATCGGCTGCCTGCCCCTCGAACATCGGGCCCAGCGCAGCCATCAGGCCCTCGAACACCGGCTCGATCGAGACCGCCTCCAGCTTCACGCCCAGCGCGCGGCACTGCTCGGCCGCCAGATCGTTGGACATGTCCGCCGTGTAGCGCGACGGCAGCCGTACCGCGGTGACGTTGGCTGCGCCCAGCGCATCCACCGCCATCGCCAGCACCAGGGCCGAATCGATGCCGCCGGACAGGCCGAGCCAGACCTTCTTGAAACCGTTCTTGCGGCAGTAATCCTGAATCCCGCGGGTCACCGCGCGCCAGGCCAGCGCATCCATGCTCTCATCGCCGTCGTCCATCCACTCGCGCGGCAGGAAGCGGCGCGCACCGGCGTCGTAATCCACCACCAGCCACTGGTCGGTGAAGGCCGCCGCGGCCGGATGCACCGTACCGTCGCCGTCAGCGACGACCGAGGCGCCATCGAACACCAATGCGTCCTGGCCGCCCACCACATTGAGGTAGGCGATCGCCGCCCCGCTCTCACGGGTACGCTCGGCCAACAGCGCATCGCGCTGGGCATGCTTGCCACGCTCGTACGGGGAGGCATTGGGCACGATCACCAGCTGCGCGCCGGCACGCACGGTATCGGCCAGCGGCTCGGCGAACCACAGGTCCTCGCAGACCAGCACGCCGACCGGCACGCCCTTCATCTCGAACACGCAGCTGCCACCGTCCGGATCGACATCGAAGTAACGGCGCTCATCGAACACCGCGTAATTGGGCAGCTCGCGCTTGCGGTAGGTGTGTTCGACCTTGCCATCGCGCAGCACGCTGGCCGCGTTGTAGACCACCGCACCGGCGGCCTGTGGCCAACCGACCACGGCGGCGATGCCGGTGGTGGCCGCTGCGATGCGCTCCAGCGCCTGCTGGCAGTCGTACAGGAAGCCCGGGCGCAGCAGCAGATCCTCCGGCGGATAGCCGCTGATCGCCAGCTCCGGAAACACCACCAGCTCGGCACCGTATTCATCGCGCGCCTCGGCGATCATCGCGATGATGTTGTCGGTGTTCTGCGCCACCGCGCCAACCGGAAAATCAAACTGCGCCAGGGCAATGCGGAGCGACGTCATGGGGGTCCAGCCTGTGGTTGCAATACGCTCATTGTAGTGCCTGAAAAGCAGAAGGCCGCCCGGAGGCGGCCTTCTTTACATCACGCGAGCAGGTCGATTACTTGACCAGCTTGGCGATGGCAGCGCCCAGGTCGCCCGGCGAGCGGACGGTGACAACACCGGCAGCTTCCATGGCGGCGAACTTGCCTTCGGCGGTGCCCTTGCCGCCCGATGCGATCGCACCGGCGTGGCCCATGCGCTTGCCGGCCGGAGCCGAGGCGCCCGCGATGAAGCCGACGACCGGCTTCTTCACGTGGTTCTTGATGTACTCAGCGCCGGCTTCTTCAGCGTCGCCGCCGATTTCGCCGACCATGATGATGCCTTCGGTCTGCGGATCTTCGTTGAACAGCTTCAGGCAGTCGACGAAGTTCAGGCCGTTGATCGGGTCACCACCGATGCCGATGCAGGTGGACTGGCCCAGGCCGACTTCCGTGGTCTGCTTGA
Organism: Stenotrophomonas maltophilia; assembly: GCA_002363385.1. Classification (GTDB taxonomy): domain Bacteria; phylum Pseudomonadota; class Gammaproteobacteria; order Xanthomonadales; family Xanthomonadaceae; genus Stenotrophomonas; species Stenotrophomonas maltophilia_AN. The sequence goes on along the minus strand of DEVL01000003.1, from coordinate 820,503 downwards.
CCGCTTCATAGGTCAGGGTGCCCGAGCGCGACACGATGCCGATCTTGCCCGGCTTGTGGATGTGGCCCGGCATGATGCCGATCTTGCACTCGCCCGGGGTGATCACGCCGGGGCAGTTCGGCCCGATCAGCACGGTGTCCGGATGCGAGCGGGTCAGCACGTTCTTGACGCGCAGCATGTCCAGCACCGGAATGCCTTCGGTGATGCACACGATGACCTGGATGCCGGCCGCAGCCGCTTCCAGGATCGCATCAGCCGCGTACGGCGGCGGCACGTAGATGACCGACGCGTTGGCGCCGGTGCTCTGCACGGCGTCGGCAACGGTGTTGAAGACCGGCAGATCGATGTGGGTGGTGCCGCCCTTGCCGGGGGTCACGCCGCCAACAACCTGGGTGCCGTACTCGATCATCTGAGTGGCGTGGAAGGTGCCCTGCTGGCCGGTGAAGCCCTGCACGATCACCTTGGTGTTCTTGTTAATCAAAACGGACATTGGATTTCCTTCGGTGTCGGATCAGGCAGCGTTCTTGACAGCTTCGACGACCTTCTTGGCACCGTCGTTGATGTTGTCGGCCGGGATGATGGCCATGCCGCTGTCACGCAGCAGCTGCTTGCCTTCTTCCACGTTGGTGCCTTCCAGGCGCACCACGACCGGAACCTTGACGCCCACTTCCTTGACCGCGGCGATGATGCCTTCGGCAATCATGTCGCAGCGGACGATGCCGCCGAAAATGTTGACGAAGATGCCTTCGACCTTGTCCGAGGACAGGATCAGCTTGAACGCTTCGATGACGCGCTGCTTGTTCGCACCGCCGCCCACGTCCAGGAAGTTCGCCGGCTCGCCGCCGTTGAGCTTGATGACGTCCATGGTGGCCATGGCCAGACCGGCGCCGTTGACCATGCAGCCGATGTTGCCGTCCATGGTGACGTAGTTGATGTCCAGCTCCGAAGCGGTCACTTCGGTTTCGTCTTCCTGGGTCTTGTCGCGCATGGCAACCAGCGCCTTCTGACGGAACGCGGCGTTGTCGTCGCTGTCGAACTTGCCGTCCAGCGCGTACAGGTTGCCGTCGTCCAGGATGGCCAGCGGGTTGATTTCAACCAGGGCCAGGTCCTTTTCGTTGAACAGGCGGTACAGGTTCACCATGATGCTGGCGAACTGGCCGGCCTGCTTGGCGGTCAGGCCCAGCTTGAAGCCGAAATCACGGCCGTGGTAACCCTGCACGCCTTCAACGAAATCAACGTTGAGCGAGTGGATCAGCTCCGGGGTTTCAGCGGCGACCTGCTCGATCTCCACGCCGCCTTCCGAAGAGGCGATGTAGGTGATGGTCTTGGTGCCACGGTCAACCAGCACCGACAGGTACAGTTCCTTGACGATCTCACCGGCGGTGGTCACCAGCACCAGGTTGACCGGCAGTTCAACGCCAGCGGTCTGGTAGGTGGCCATCTTGGTGCCGAGCATCTTGGCCGCAGCGGCCTTCACGTCGTCGGTGGTCTTGCAGAACTTGACGCCGCCAGCCTTGCCGCGGCCGCCAGCGTGGATCTGCGCCTTGACCATCCAGGGGCCCTGGCCCAGAGCGTTGGCAGCGTCAACTGCTTCGTCCGGGGTCGCCGCGACCTTGCCGGCCGGAACGGGAATGCCGTACTCGGCAAGCAGCTGTTTTGACTGGTATTCGTGGAAATTCATGCGTCACCGTGGGAATAGGAACGACCGCACGCATCTCCAAGGCTCCCTCACGGGGGCGCCGGTAAGGACCGCGGCGGGCCCACTATTGTGGACGACCCGGCGCGCGCGCGCAAAGAAGTCAGTCCCAAGACACCCGCCCGGGGCCGTTTCCGGCGCAATTTCAGGCAGTTGCGGGCGGTGCCGCAAACCACTCCCCCGGCCGCCCATGGCGGGGCCGCGCAGCCTTCCCGCCCCGGCGCACGGCCCGGCCTTCACACCACCACGGCGGGCCTGCGCCCCCAAAGCGGGCCGGACGCCCTACACTGCCCGCGTGCCAGAAGGGGAGTTCCGGCGTGTCACCCAGTGCTTCATTGATCGACCGCATCGAATCGATTCCGCGGCGCGAGCTGTATTTCTTCGCGCTGTATCGCCTGCTGATGGCCTCGGTCATCGCCGCCTTGCTGTTCAGCCCGCTCAGCAGCCTGGTGGGCTCGGCCGAGCATCCGCGCCTGGCCACCATCGTGGTCATTGCCTACCTGGTCGTCGCCCTGCTGGTGCTGCTGTTCGGCCGCAACGAGCGTTGGCTGCGCACCATCGTGGTGTGGAGCGTGGCCGCCGACATCATCGCCGCGACCCTGCTGGCGCATGCCCTGCCCGGTGCCAGCGCGGGCATCTCGATGTCGCTGCTGTTCAACATCGCCGCCGCCGCGACCCTGCTGCCGCTGAGCATGGGGCTGGGCCTGGCGGTCGCGGCCAGCCTCGCCACGGCCGGCGAATACCTGTGGAAGCTGGTCGAAGGCGGTGATCCCACCCGCACCCTGGCCGAGCTGGCGATGTTCGTCACCAGCTACCTGGCCATCGCCTTCATCAGTTACCAGGTCGGCAACCGCGCCCGCATGAACCAACAGTTGGCCAACCAGCGCGGCGATGAAGTGGCCAACCTGTTCCAGATCAACGAACTGATCATCCGGCGCATGCGCACCGGGGTGATCGTGGTCGATGGCGCCAACCGCATCACGCTGGCCAACGAAGCGGCCTCCACCCTGCTCGGCGATGCCGACGGCAACAGTGGCAGCGGCCGCCTGGAGCTGGGCAGCGCCTCACCGGAGCTCAGCCGCCGCCTGCAACGCTGGCGCAACGGCTGGACCAACGAAGAACTGCCCCTGCAGCTCTCGCCGGACCAGCCCGAGGTGCAGCCGCGCTTCGCCCGCCTGCTGGCCGGCAGCGACCTGACCCTGGTGTTCCTGGATGATTCCACGGTGGTCTCGCGCCGCGCCGAATCGCTCACCCTCTCGGCGATGGGCCGCTTCTCGGCCAGCCTTGCCCATGAGATCCGCAACCCGCTGGCGGCGATCAACTACGCGGCCCAGCTGCTGGAAGAGTCCACCGACCTCGGCGATACCGACCGCCGCCTGCTGCAGATCATCGGCCAGCAGTGCCAGCGCACCAACGGCATCGTGGAAAGCGTGCTCGGCCTGGCGCGGCGCGAGCGCGCCAACCCGGAGAACGTGGACCTGGCCGCCTTCGTGCGCCGCTTCGTGCTGGAGTACAAGCAGGGCCTGTCGCTGGAAACCGACAGCGTGGAGCCGATCATCAGCGAGACCTCCGTGCATGCCCTGGTGGACCCGCGCCACCTGCACCAGATTCTGACCGTGCTGGTCCACAACGCGCTCAAGTACGGCCGCGTGGCCGAAGAACCCGCGCGCGTGCGGCTGCGCGTGTCGCGCCAGGACCGCATCGCCATCATCGATGTGATGGACCGTGGCCCGGGCATTCCCGAGACCGTGGCCAGCCAGTTGTTCCGCCCCTTCTTCACCACCTCCGAGCACGGGACCGGGCTGGGGCTGTATATCGCCCGTGAGCTGTGCCGCGCCAACCAGGCCCGGCTGGAGTACGTCTCGGTGCCGGCCGGCGGCGCCTGCTTCCGGCTGATCCTGGCCGGCCCGCACACGATGATGTCCGGATGAGCCACGCACACACCCGCCTGCCACCGTCAAACATTTGTCGCCAACGACCGCCCTCGGCTATCTTCCTTCCTTATGAATGACACCCGCAGCGCCCTCGTCGTCGACGACGAACGCGACATCCGCGAACTGCTGGTACTGACCCTGGGCCGGATGGGCCTGCGCATCAGCACCGCGGCCAATCTCGCTGAAGCCCGTGAGCTGCTCGCCAGCAACCCCTACGACCTGTGCATCACCGACATGCGGTTGCCCGACGGCAACGGCATCGAACTGGTCACCGAGATCGCGCAGCACTACCCGCGCACCCCGGTGGCGATGATCACTGCGTTCGGCAGCATGGACCTGGCGGTGGAAGCCCTGAAGGCCGGCGCGTTCGATTTCGTCAGCAAGCCGGTCGACATCTCGGTGCTGCGCGGCCTGGTCAAACACGCGCTGGAACTCAACAACACCGAGCGTGCCGCCCCGGCGCCACTGGCCCCGGAGCAGGCCGCGCGCCTGCTGGGCGATTCGCCCTCGATGGACGTGCTGCGCGCCACCATTGCCAAGGTCGCGCGCAGCCAGGCCCCGGTCTACATTCTGGGCGAATCCGGCGTCGGCAAGGAGCTGGTCGCGCGCACCATCCACGCCCAGAGCGCCCGCGCGCCCGGCGCCTTCGTGCCGGTCAACTGCGGCGCGATCCCGTCCGAGCTGATGGAGAGCGAGTTCTTCGGCCACAAGAAGGGCAGCTTCAGTGGCGCCCACGCCGACAAGCCCGGCCTGTTCCAGGCGGCGCATGGCGGCACCCTGTTCCTGGATGAAGTGGCCGAGCTGCCCCTGCAGATGCAGGTCAAGCTGCTGCGCGCGATCCAGGAAAAATCCATCCGCCCGGTTGGCGCTGCCACCGAGGTACCGGTGGACGTGCGCATCCTCTCGGCCACCCACAAGGACCTGGGCGAGCTGGTCGAAGACGGTCGCTTCCGCCACGACCTGTACTACCGCATCAACGTGATCGAACTGCGCGTGCCGCCGCTGCGCGAGCGCCGCAGCGACCTGCCCGCGCTGGCCGCCTCGATCCTGGCCCGGCTGGCCCGCACCCACGGCCGCCCGACCCCGCTGCTGGCGCCCTCGGCGCTGGACGCGCTGGCCCAGTACCACTTCCCCGGCAACGTGCGCGAACTGGAGAACATTTTGGAGCGCGCGTTGGCCTTGGCCGAGGAAGACCGTATCGGTGCCAGCGACCTGCGTCTGCCGCAGCTCGCGCCGCGCTTCGGTGCCAGCGCTGCGGCCACCACGCAGCAGGAGGCCGTGATCGACCTGCCCACCGGCAGCGGCGCCCTGCCCTCCTACATCGAACAGATGGAGCGCACCGCCATCCAGAAGGCACTGGAAGAAAACCGCTGGAACAAGACCCGCACCGCCGCGCAGCTGGGCATTACCTTCCGCGCGTTGCGCTACAAGCTGAAAAAGCTGGGCATGGACTGATCCCACCCGCCGCCGCAACGAAAAAGGCCCGCATTCGCGGGCCTTTTCGTAGATTATGCGGGGCCGATCAATCCTTGGTGACGCGATTGATCTCCGCCAGACCGGTCACGCCGGCGGCGGCCTTGGCCAGCGCGGACTGACGCAGGTCGTTCACCCCCGCCTGCTGCGCGGCCTCGGCGATCTGCAGCGCATTGCCGCCGGCCAGCACGATCGTGGAGATCTCGTCGGTCATCGGCATCACCTGGTAGATACCGGTACGGCCCTTGTAGCCCTCGGTGCACTCATCGCAGCCGACCGGCTCGAACAGCTTGATCCCCGCCTCCAGCTGGGCCTGGGTGAAGCCTTCGGCCAGCAGGGCATTGGCCGGCAGTTCCACCGGTCGCTTGCAGCGGCTGCACAAACGGCGCGCCAGACGCTGGGCGATCACCAGCGTCACCGAGCTGGTGATGTTGTACGGCGCGATACCCATGTTCATCAGGCGCGCGATGGTCTGCGGCGCATCGTTGGTATGCAGGGTGGACAGCACCATATGGCCGGTCTGCGCCGCCTTGATCGCGATCTCGGCCGTTTCCAGGTCGCGGATTTCGCCGACCATGATGATGTCCGGATCCTGGCGCAGGAACGACCGCAGCGCCGCAGCGAAGGTCATGCCGCGCTTGACGTTCTGCTGCACCTGGTTGACGCCGGGCAGGCGGATTTCCACCGGGTCTTCGGCGGTGGAGATGTTGCGCGTCTCATCGTTGAGGATGCCCAGCGCGGTATACAGCGAGACCGTCTTGCCCGAGCCGGTAGGGCCGGTCACCAGCACCATGCCGTAGGGCTTGTGGATCGCATCCAGGAACAGCTTCTGCTGGGCCGGCTCGTAGCCGAGCTTGTCGATGCCCAGCTTGGCCGCGCTGCCATCGAGGATACGCAGCACCACCTTCTCGCCGAACAGGGTCGGCAGGGTGCTGACGCGGAAATCGATCTGTTTGGTCTTGGACAGGTTGAGCTTGATGCGCCCGTCCTGCGGGACCCGCTTCTCGGCGATGTCCAGCTGCGCCATCACCTTCAGGCGCGCGGCGATGCGCTGGTTGAGCTTGACCGGGGCCTTGGCCACGTTCTTGAGCAGACCATCGATGCGCAGGCGCACCCGATAGTCGTCTTCATAGGGTTCGAAATGGATGTCCGAGGCGCCCTTGCGGATCGCATCGACCAGCACCTTGTTGATGAACTTGACGACCGGGGTGTCGTCGCCCTTGGCATCGACGCCGGAATCGGTCGCACCACCTTCCTCATCCCCGGCCGAGACATCCAGGTCGCCCATGTCATCGTCGCCGCCGCCCAGCGCAGAGCCCAGGGTGTCCTGGCTGGTCTGCCACTGCTCCAGCGCGCGGCGGATCTGCTCCTCGTCGACCAGGATCGGCTCGACCACCAGGTTGGTGTGGAACTTGATCTCGTCCAGCGAATGGGTCGGGTTGCTGGTACCGACGAACAGCTTGCCGCCACGCTTGAACAGCGGCAGCACGTGGTGCTTGCGCAGCAGCTCCTCGCTGACCAGCTTCATGGCGTTGTGGCTGGTGTCGAACGCGGTCACGTCCAGCAGGGGCATGCCGAACTCCAGCGCGTTGGCCGCAGCCAGCTGTGCGGCGGTGACGAGCTTCTTGTCCGCGAACCACTGCGGCAGCGGTTGCCGGGCGGCGGTAGCGTCGGCCATGGCAGCGCGAGCGGCGGCCTCCTCCAGCGCGCCGTCCTGGACCAGACGGCGGGCAATGCCGGTGATGCCGACGAGGTTGGCGGTGGCAGCAACAGTATTCATGGAGTTGGCTCGATCAGGTCGTAACTAGAGTAACAACACCACAGCGACGCAGGGACAGAGACACAAATGCCCGCGATCACTCGCGGGCATTTGTTAGGCAGCCATAAACCACGACATGCTGCATCGCAGATAGCAATTACGGTGCGGTGGTGTTCAGATCGTCGCACTTTTTGTTCAGATATGCGGTCGTGCCCGAGGTCAGCACTTTGCAGGACCAAGTAATCGGAGCTTCGCCAGCGGCGTCGATGGTCGGGGTCAGCGAAACAGTAGCGGAGTTGTCGTTAGACGCACCGGAGAGAACGCCGCCAGTCGCACACTTCGTAGCCTGAATACCATTACAGAGCGCAACTTCAGACGCCGAGTTCTCACCAACCTTGATCTTCTCTCCAGCAACGCTGGCAACCGCCTGAGCAATCTTGGCGCGCGCGGTGTAGTTCTTGTACTGCGGCAGCGCGATGGCGGCCAGGATCGCGATGATCGCAACAACGATCATCAGTTCGATCAGGGTAAAGCCCTTCTGGTTCTTCATGAGTACATCCCCTAGAGATAAAAAAAGTAGGTAGGGCACTGGGCCGTCGCCGGACCGGCAGGCCGGTTGAGCGGGGCGGGCGCCCTGTGCGGGTGGATCGAAGCAGGTTGCATGCCAAGTGGGTCGGCAATGCTCCCCAGCATTCCCCGGCGCAATGATGGCAGCAATCTTCCGGATTGGAACCCCCCGCACAACAATTTGCGATGGACCCGGCAATGTGACCGGCTACGTCACCTTATGCCCCACCCCGTCCGACCCGCCCACCGCTCAGGGGCACCCCGGAGGACTGCCCAGCGCCCACGGAACCGGCTACCATGCCGCGAGATAGCCCGCCTGGGGATGGCGTGGCTGGGGAGCCTGAAATGTCTGTCAGCCGTAGTGCGATCAAGAAAGAGCCCGTGGTCCGCAACACCATGGAGCTGCAACCGTTTGTCTGGGTGGGGACCGACAAGCGGGGCGTCAAGATGAAGGGCGAAACGCCCGCCAAAAACGCCAACCTGCTGCGCGCCGAGCTGCGCCGCCAGGGCATCACGCCCACGGTGGTCAAGCCCAAGCCCAAGCCGATGTTTGGTGCCGCCGGCAGTGCGATCAGCACCAAGGACATCGCCTTCTTCAGCCGCCAGATGGCGACGATGATGAAGTCCGGCGTGCCGATCGTCAGCTCACTGGAAATCATCGGCAGCGGGCACAAGAACCCGCGCATGCGCAAGATGGTGGAGAGCGTCCGCACCGACATCGAGGGCGGCTCCTCGCTGCATGAGGCGATCAGCAAGCACCCGGTGCAGTTCGATGAGCTCTACCGCAACCTGGTCCGGGCTGGCGAAGGCGCCGGTGTGCTGGAAACCGTGCTCGACACGGTGGCCAACTACAAAGAGAACATCGAGGCGCTGAAGGGCAAGATCAAGAAGGCGTTGTTCTACCCGACCATGGTCATCGCGGTGGCGTTGATTGTCAGCGCGATCCTGCTGATCTTCGTGGTGCCGCAGTTCGAGGACGTGTTCAAGAGCTTTGGCGCCGATCTGCCTGCCTTTACCCAGCTGATCGTGGCCGCGTCCAGATTCATGGTGGCGTGGTGGTGGTTGATCCTGTTCATCGTGATCGGCGCGATCGCCGGCTTCATCTTCGCCTACCGGCGCTCGCCCTCGATGCAGCACGGCATGGACCGCTTCATTCTGAAGGTGCCGGTGATCGGCCAGATCATGCACAACAGCTCGATCGCCCGCTTCGCCCGCACTACGGCGGTGACCTTCAAGGCCGGCGTGCCGCTGGTGGAGGCCCTGGGCATCGTGGCCGGCGCCACCGGCAACAAGGTCTACGAGGAAGCCGTGCTGCGCATGCGCGACGACGTCTCCGTCGGCTACCCGGTCAACATGGCCATGAAGCAGGTCAACATCTTCCCGCACATGGTGGTGCAGATGACCGCCATCGGCGAAGAGGCCGGCGCGCTGGACACCATGCTGTTCAAGGTGGCCGAGTACTTCGAGCAGGAGGTCAACAATGCGGTCGATGCCTTGAGCAGCCTGCTCGAACCGATGATCATGGTCTTCATCGGTGTGGTCGTCGGCGGTATGGTGGTCGGCATGTACCTGCCCATCTTCAAACTCGCCTCCGTGGTTGGATAATCAATAAATGGCATTTCTCGACCAGCACCCCATCCTCGGCTACCCCGCCGCGGCCGGACTGGGGCTGCTCCTTGGCAGCTTCCTCAACGTCGTCATCCTGCGCCTGCCCAAGCGGCTGGAGTGGGAGTGGAAGCGCGATGCGCGCGAGGTGCTGGAAGAGCCGGACATCTACGAGCCGCCACCGCCCGGGATCGTGGTGGAGCCGTCGCACTGCCCACACTGCAAGCACAAGCTGTCCTGGTTCGAGAACATCCCGCTCTTCAGCTGGCTGGCGCTGCGCGGCAAGTGCCGCCATTGCCACGCGCCGATCTCGATCCAGTACCCGCTGGTGGAGCTGCTGACCGCCGTGCTGGTGCTCGCCAGCGTGTGGCAGTTCGGGTTCGGCTGGCAGGGTTTCGGCGCGATCGTGCTGAGCTGTTTCCTGGTGGCGCTGTCCGGGATCGACCTGCGTACCCAGCTGTTACCGGATCAATTGACCCTGCCCCTGATGTGGCTCGGCCTGATCGCGGCCAGCGACAACCTGTACATGCCCGCCAAACCGGCCTTGCTGGGTGCGCTGGCGGGGTACCTGTCCCTGTGGTCGGTGTGGTGGCTGTTCAAGCAGCTCACCGGTAAGGAAGGCATGGGCCACGGCGATTTCAAGCTGCTGGCCGCGCTGGGTGCCTGGTGCGGACTCAAGGGCATCCTGCCAATCATCCTGCTGTCGTCCATCGTAGGCGCCATCGTCGGCTCGATCTGGCTGTACTCGCGCGGCCGCGACCGGGCCACGCCGATCCCGTTCGGCCCCTACCTGGCCATCGCCGGCTGGATCGTGTTCATGTGGGGCGAGCCGTTGATCAACGGCTACCTGAGCTACGCCGGCCTGCGTTGAGGCCGGTGCGATGAGCCGCTTCGTCATTGGGCTGACCGGCGGCATTGCCGCCGGCAAAAGCGAGGTCAGCCGTCGCTTCGAAGCGCTGGGCATCACCGTGGCCGACGCCGATCTGGCTGCCCGCACGGTGGTCGCGCCTGGCAGCGAGGGGCTGGCGCGGATTGCCGCCCACTTCGGAAATGAGATCCTGCTGGCCGATGGCCAGCTGGACCGTGCCGCGCTGCGCGCGCGCATCTTCGATTCCGCGCAGGAGCGCCAGGCGCTGGAGGCGATCACCCATCCGGCGATCCGCCAGCGGCTGCGCCAGACCTGCGAACAGGCCGACGGGCCGTATGCGATCGCCGCGATCCCCCTGCTGACCGAAGCCGGTGGCCGCCAGCAGTACCCGTGGCTGGACCGGATCCTGGTGGTGGACGTGCCGGTGGCCGTGCAGCATGCGCGGCTGATGCAGCGCGACGGGATCGACAGCGCCTTGGCCGACCGCATGATCGCCGCCCAGGCCAGCCGCGAGGCGCGCTTGGCACTGGCCGACGACGTGGTGGTCAATGATGGGCACCCGGATCATCTGCAGGCGCATGTGGAGCGGCTGGATCGGGCGTATCGGGAGTTGGCGGCGCGGTAGATCTGGAGGCGCCGACCAACGGTCGGCGCTACCGGCTTACGCTGGGGAGAAGGTCAGCGTGGCGATGACGCCGCGCTCTGCGCCGGGGCGCACGTTGACCTGCCAGCCGTAGAGGTCGCACAGGCGGCTGACGATCGACAGGCCGATGCCGCCGCCCTGCGAGTGGCCGGCATGCGTGCCGCGGTAACCCCGCTGGAACAGCTTGGCCGCATCTTCCTCGCTCAGGCCGGGGCCACTGTCGATGACCTCGACCGCATTGTTGCCCACACGCACGCGAACCGCGCCTTCCTTGGAGTATTTCACCGCGTTGCCGATCAGGTTGCCCAACGCGACCGACAGCGCCGATTCCGGCGCGTCGATCACCAGGTCGTGATTGCCTTCCAGGATCAGCTCCAGCGGCTTGCCGCCCAGCTGGGCGCGATGCGAGTCCAGCAGCTGCTCCGAGACCCGGGCGACATTGCTGCTGCCCTGCCCGCGCTCGTTGCGCGAGAGCAGCAGCAGCGCGCCGATCAGATCGGTGCATTGCTGCTCGGCCCGCTGGATGCGCTGCAGGCGCTGCAGCACCTTGGGATCGAGATCCGGGCGGGTCAGCAGCAGCTCGGTAGCGCCGCGGATCACCGCCAGCGGCGTGCGCAGCTCGTGGCTGACGTCCGCGTTGAACTCGCGGTCGCGCTGCACTACTTCGGTGAGCCGCGCCGAATAGTCATCCAGCGCCTGGGCCAGCTGGCCCACCTCATCGTCCGGGAAGCGCGGCGCCAGCGGCTCCGGCTCACTGGTGCCCCCGCGGTAGGCGCGCAGGCGGGCGGCCAGATCGGACACCGGCTTCATGACCTTGGAGGCCGACCACCAGCCCAGCACCAGCGACAACACGCTGAACACCAGCACCGAGAAGAACAGCGCGCGGTTGAGCTGGCTCTCGCCGCGGATGCTCTCGGTCATGTCGTAGGCGAGGAAGAACCACACGTCTGGCGTTTTGCGCACCGCGAGCTTGTAGGAAAACGGCTTGCCGCCGTCATCCACACCACTCACGCCGTGGATGCCGTCGTTCAGCTTGTACCAGTCCGGCTGTTCCTGGCGCAGGGCTTCAAACTTGTCCGGCCTGACCAACCGGGCGTACATCTGCTGCACGGGCAGGTCGGGGCTTCGCGAGGGGTCCGCCGCGAAGCGCTTGGCGTACTCGTCGATGTTGCGATTCATCACATCTTCGACCAGCTGGTTTTCCACGCGGGCGCGGGTCCAGTTGGTGGCGAACGCAAACAACGTGGTCAGGCAGAAACCCAACAGCACGAACGAGACGATGATGCGGCTGCGCAGCCGGCGCCGGTATGGCGCGCGGCGGCGCTCCCCCTTCCCCGTCACCGGATCAGGCTTCCGGCGCGGCGATGCGGTATCCGATGCCATGGCGGGTCTGGATCATCGGGACCTCGAAAGGCTTGTCGACCACGGCGCGCAGACCGTGGATATGCACGCGCAGGGAATCCGAGTCCGGCAGCTCTTCGCCCCAGACGCGGGTTTCCAGTTCCTGGCGGGTAACGACGGCCGGCGAGGCTTCCATCAGCGCCTGCAGGATTTTCAATGCGGTCGGGTTCAGTTGCAGAAGCTTGCCCTGGCGGCGCACTTCGAGCGTGTCCAGGTTGTATTCCAGATCGCCGGTCTCGAGCACGCGCGTCTGCACACCCTTGCCGCGACGCGACAGAGCGTTCAAGCGCACTTCCACTTCCTGCAGCGCGAACGGCTTGATCAGGTAGTCATCGGCACCGGAATCGAAGCCGGCCAGCTTGTTGTCCAGCGAATCACGGGCGGTCAGCATCAGCACCGGAGTCTGCTTGCGTGCTTCGTTGCGCAGCTTGCGGCAGACCTCGATCCCGTCCATGCCCGGCAGGTTGAGGTCCAGCACGATCGCGTCAAACTCGTGGACGACCGCCAGATGCAGGCCGGTCACGCCGTCGGCGGCGAAGTCGACGGTGTGGCCGCGGTCTTCGAGGTAATCGCCCAGGTTGGCGGCAATGTCGCTGTTGTCTTCGATGACGAGAATTCGCACTGGGACCTCTGTTTCGTGGGGTTCAACGGAAAGAACGGAGCCGCATGGCAGCATGTGGAAGGGGACTGCGCGACCTCAGGCTGACCATACAGCGTCGATTCTTAACATTAGACACCGTCGAATGCTGGCGCAGCGTCAAAACTCACTTCTTATCGGACTCCGCCGGCCTCATGTCACGCATCATGTCCTTGGCGTTTTCCATCGCGACACGTCGCTGGGCGACCGTGGCGCAGACCCGCTGTGACCGGTTGCTCCCGGTCGGTCGTTCGCTGCGGCATACGATCCGGCTGTCTTCCTTGGCGCTGCTCATCAAGGTGTTGATCAGTTCCTGGTCATTGAACACATCCGTGCGCTGCAGCGGCGGAAGCTGGTCCACGCGTTCATTGCTGCCCAGCTTCAACCGGATCCGGTTCACAGCCGCCTGCACGCGGGTCCGGTTTTCCGCACTCATTTCACTGTAGCCCTCGCTGCGCAGTGCGTTCTCAACGTTGGTCAGCTGCTGGGCGGCGGGGGCATCGGCGGTCAAGGTGACGTCGGCCTCCGTGGTCGGCTCGGCATGCGCGGCGAAGGTCAGACAGCCCAACAGTGCAATGACGGTCAATCGCGACATCTCTGACTTCCTTATCCAAAAATGAATGAGAGCCAACTCTACGAGGATGCAAGGCTGCCCACAAGTTACCGATGGCAGGGGAAAAGGGTGCTGTCGACCAGAAAAAGGCCCGGACAGCTGACGCTGGCCGGGCCTGAAGGTGTTTCCCGATTACCGATCCTGCTGAGGAGGGCAGAGCTGCGGTTCGACAGAGCGTACGCCGGGGCCGATTAAACCGATGTTAAGACCGCGCACAGCCTTGAAAATTCCCCTTAACCCTTTGTAACAGAAGGTTTTTTAAGAGAAACCACGTGGTCGATGATGCGCCCGGCAAGATCGGCTTGGCAGATCGCCTCGATGCCCTCCAGGCCTGGGGTGGAATTCACCTCCAGCACCAGCGGGCCACGGCTGGAACGGATCAGATCGACCCCGGCCACGCCCAGACCCAGCGCCTTGGCCGAGCGCACGGCCACCTGCTGCTCCGCGCGGCTGGCCTTGGCCGCGCGGGCACTGCCGCCGGCATGCAGATTCGAGCGAAAATCGCCCTCCGGCGCCTGGCGCTGCATCGCCCCGACCACCTGATCGCCCACCACCAGGCAGCGCAGGTCCGCGCCTTGTGCCTCACCGATGAACTCCTGCATCAGGAAATTGGCATACAACCCCCGCAGGGCCTCCACGATGCCGCGCGAGGCGCTGGCCTTCTCCGTGAGGATGACCCCCCTGCCCTGCGTGCCTTCGTTGAGCTTCACCACGTGCGGCGGCGGGCCGAGCATCGAGAGCAGATCGACGGTGTCGTCCGGGTTGTCGCCGAACACCGTGACCGGCATGTCGATGCCCTTGGAGGCCAGGATCTGGTGCGCCCGCAGCTTGTCGCGCGCGCGCAGGATCGCATCGGAGGGGTTGGGCGTGCGGGCGCCCATCATCTCGAACTGGCGCAGCACGGCCGTTCCGTAGCGCGTGACCGAAGCACCGATGCGCGGGATGACCGCGTCCACCCCGGTAATCGGCCGCCCCTTGTAATGCATGGTGAAGCCGTCCGCGGCGATCCGCATGTAGCAGCGCAGCGGGTCGAGGATGCGCACGGTATGGCCCCGTGCACGCGCGGCCTCCACCAGGCGACGCGTGGAGTACAGCTTGCTGTTGCGGGACAGGATGGCGAGTTTCATCGCGGCGCAGGAGGGGCGGGAAAGCGCGAAGCATAGCGTGTGGCAGGTAGGGCCGGATGACGGTGATGTCGGTGATTAGGTGGCCGCCGGAGGCCGCCAGCGGATCTTCCGGGCGAGACGCTCAGGCGATCTACAGCATCAGATCCCCCACCACTCCAGTAGTGTCCCGCGATGTTTGCGACCTTACCTCACCCATTCGATTTGCAAACCACACGGAATCAGAGCAGAGATATTTGGTGAACTGATGGTAGAAACGGATCGAAAGCTCGCCCTATAGCGCTATTGGCACATATTGAGAACAAGTTGAATTCTTCGCCCTACCGTAGGAAAACCCTTGTTTTTCAAAAGCGGGCTTTCGTTCTTGTTCCTTCATTTTTTTGTGAATACCTTGTGATCGCCGGTCGATCAGACGGGCAAGTCAGACTCCCATCCACAACACGAAAGGGAAACAAGCATGACCAGCAAAATCCGAGCATCCCTGCTGAGTCTCGCCGTTGCGGGCACAGCCATCTTTGGCTCAACCGCGTCGTTCGGGGCGCACGCGAGCGACGTCATCATCATCATCTGCGATAAAACAGGCTGCATCGTTGTTGAACGGTAATACGTAACACTTGGGGCATCTGCGGAAAGATGCCCCAACTTTCTAGAGATGGCTTTGAGTCAAAGCATCGGCACTCAATGGGATTAACTAGCAGTTCATGCTCCGAGCCCTCGACAACCACCAATACACCTCGACGCCTAATTTCTCGATCTACCAGTAACAGTATCGATAATCGCGGAAGCACATTATCGACACGCATCCACCGACGAGCAACGTACCGGCCAATTGAGGATGAGAGTGCGCTCACCTTTAGGAAAGCACCCCATGTTGTCAGATTTTCACACGATGTCATGCATAGCCGGGATGCGCGCCGCCGAACAGCCACAACGCCTGCTTTACCTTGCCGCAACGCTTGCGGTCTGCACGCTCGCGTGGGTAGTCCTCTCCGCCTTTTCCTCTCCGTTTCTCGCATCGCGTGTCGGAATGGCAGTCAATGCCGAGTTGGCTGTCGCCAATGCACAGACCCAGAACGGTTCGTTTCCACTGCGTCATGCCCTGCGTATGGAGGAAATGCCCGGGATCTCCGCAGTCTCCTATTTCGGCCTCGCCAGCCTTCCCTGCGGTGATGGGCGCAGCAGCCTGAGTATCAATGCGTATGGCGGGTCCGGAGTGGACACCCTGCTGCGGGGACGGGGCGCCACCCAGGAAACGCTGGATCGATGGAGATCCACGCGCACTGGACTGCTTGTCGGCGCCGACGCCGCAGCGCGGTGCAATCTGGCACCTGGAATGTCGCTGAGTCCCAGGGACCATCTATCCGGCGTAGAGATTCCCGTCACCATCGTCGCCATCCTGCCCGGCGGAGGTGGCGCTCTGGATGACCGTATCGCTTACGGTCATTACGACTATTTCAATCGCCTGATGCCAGACGGGCGAAGCGATCAGGTTCTGCGGGCCCGCGTGGTCGGTGAGAACGCCGCAACGTTGAGTGCGCTCGCGCAATCAATCGATCTTACGTTTGCCAGCAGCGATCCCCCACTGCAGGCCACCCCTGCCAGCGGCACGGAATCCGCATTGGGCAGATTTGGGCAGGTACAGGCGCTGCTCGGACTGATCATGGTAGCCATGGCCACCTGCGCGCTGCTCGTCTGGGTAACCGTGCTGGCACACCTGGTCACCCAGCGACGCCCAACCATGGCAGTCCTCCAGAGCATGGGATTCGGTCGCGGGCTCCAGTTCGGGGCATTGATCATCGAGCTCGGCGCCGTGATCACGGTCGGCGCGTCGCTGGGCGTCCTGGGGGGACAAGGCGTCATAGCGCTGCTCACCCCTCGCGTGTCCTGGCTGCTTGGGACGTTGCGCGCACCAGATTGGGCCTTCGCGTCACTGCTGCCTGCACTCCTTCTACTTGGGGCCATCGCACTTGTCTGGCCTGCGCTTCAAATCAGGCGCCTGAAACCCATCGACCACCTCCAGACCTGACGCTGGGCGTTTCCTTCAATCGCGAGCTCGCCATGAATACCTTCACCCAGATTGGGCCCCTGTGGGCGTTTCTGCTCTCCATGCATCGCCGTCGCCCCGGGGACACTCTGCTCATGGGCGCGGGCTTCAGCATCGCCACGGCTGCGCTGGCGGTGATGCTGGCCATTCCGGCCGGTATTGACCGAATTGCCGGCCAGACGGGGCAGCCGGACATCGCGCTGGCGCTCTCCAATGGGGCGCTAGACGAGGCCGGTAGCAGCCTTTCTCCGGAACAGGTCGCCGTGGTGTCCCATCTGCCGAGTGTCGAACGTGATCCCAACGGCCGTCCTCGCGCCGCGCCTCAGTTTCTGGCCAACGCCAAGCTATCGCGGACCGACGGACAAACAAGCCCGATACTGCTGCGCGGCATCTCCGCCGACACGTGGGCGATGATGGATCCCACCCGTATCGATGTCGCCATCAAACCTCGCGAAGGAGGCCGCGAATTAGCCGCCAGCGCCACACTGCAGGCCCAGTTCCCCGAGCTCGCGCGCTCCCACGTCGATATCCAGGGATCCTCCTGGCGGCGAACCAGCGAGCTCCGTGCCGCGGGAAATCTCTGGGAGTCCGAGTTATGGACCGATCTGTCCGCCCTGCAGGCCGCCTACAACCGTCCGGGCCGGGTGTCCTCGTTGTGGTTGAAGTTGGAATCGCCTGATGTGCTGCCCGCATTGCGGGCCGCCGCCGCGGATGATCCGCGCCTGCAGGGGGTCCGGATCGTGAGCCAGGTCGAGTACTACGAGCAGCAGGTCGGATTCTTGACGCGGCTCGCCCGCAGCGCCGCGCTGGGCGTGTCCCTGCTGCTGGGCGCAGGTGCCATCCTGGCCATCTCCACCACGCTGGGCATGGTCCTGGAAAGACGTCGCAGGGAGATGGCTACGCTCCGGGCGCTGGGCTTCAGCGATACCGCGGTGGGCACTGCGCTGTTGCTCGACCTGCTGGCCATTGGAGCGCTGGCCTCGCTGGTCACATTCGGGATTGTCCATGTCTTTCTTGATGGTGCGAGCTTTGGCACGTCCAGCGTCAACCAGGCCGTGTACGCCCGCTTTGTGGTCGATGCCGAGGTGATGACCGCGGTGCTGGGCTACGCCTTGCTGGTCGGTTTGGCCAGCTCGGCGATGCCGCTGCGCAAGGTCATGTCGGGTCGTCTCGTGGATGCCCTCAGGGAATGAGTCCGCCGCCGTCCGCTACTGATGCCGCCCGTCAAGGAATCACTCAAATGACTCCCCTCTCCAAAACCACCTCTGGCGATCTGCTGCAGCAGCTCCACATCGAACGAGCCGCCCAGCCCGATGTGACACCACCCCGTTTCGGTCGTCGACCTGTCTCCGTCGGCTTGGCCGTGGCGGTAGGTGCCAGCCTTTGCCTCGGGTTGTGCGGACGCACCAGCACCGATGCCGAGGCCGACGACGCCGCCGTCGTTACCTCGGCGGTTCCCGCGGCGCCGACGACCACCGCCGGGTCCACGCTCGACGCAAGCGGGTATGTCGTGGCCCGGCGGACTGCCACGGTGTCCTCCCAGCTCACCGGGGTTGTCACCGACCTCCTGTTTGAAGAGGGCGATCACGTCGAGCAGGGACAGGTACTTGCCCGACTCGATGCACGGTCAGCCATGGCCGGCTTGGAATCGGCGCAGCGGCAGGTCGCCGCCGCGGGGCAACTCGCGCGCCAGCATGAGATTCAGTTTGCCCAGGCATTGCGCGACAGCCAACGTGCGCTGGAACTGTCAGAGAGTGGACTGGTGTCTCGTCAGGATGCCGAGCAGGCGTCCGCAAAGGCCAATGAGCTCCAAGCACAAATGCTCTCGCAACGGCGCAACGCGCAGGCGGCGCGCGCCTTGGCCGATGTCGCCCAGGTGAATCTGGACCACGCCGTCATCCGCGCACCCTTTGCGGGCGTCATTACCTCCAAGGCTGCGCAGGTCGGCGAGATCATCTCTCCGAGCGCTGCCAGCGGCTATACGCGCACCGGTGTCGCGACCATCGTGGACATGAACTCCCTGGAAGTGGAAGTCGATGTCGGCGAGGCCTACATCGGGCGGGTGCGCATCGGCATGGCGGCCGACGTGCGTCTCAATGCCTATCCGGAGCTGTCCCTGCCCGGCACGGTGATCGCGATCATTCCTGCGGCGGATCGCGGCAAGGCCACGGTCAAAGCCCGTATCGGCCTGCAACTCAAAGACCCCCGCATCCTGCCCGACATGGGCGCCCGTGTGAGTTTTCTGGTTGCCGCATCAAGCTCGCCAGACATCCCGAACGCACTCGGTCAAGGGGACAGCAATTCGGCAGAACGTATGGCACATGCAAGCCAGCACATCACAGGTTTGACAAGCACCCCCAGCACTGCCCAGGAGCAGCAATGACGTGTTCGATTTCGCTTACCGACGTCTCTAAAACCTACCAACGCGGACAACAGCGCGTTGACGTGCTCCGCTCGGTGGACCTGCAGGTGGGCAGCGGGGAGTTCCTGGCCCTGATGGGCCCATCGGGGTCCGGCAAGACAACCCTGCTCAATCTGATCGGCGGGCTGGACACGCCCACGTCCGGCAGCATCAAGGTCAATCAACAACGCATCGATCAGTTGACCCGTAAGCAGCTGGCGGAATGGCGAAGCCAGAGCGTGGGTTTCATTTTCCAGTTCTACAACCTGATGCCGACCCTGACCGCGTTGCAGAACGTGGCACTGCCCCTGCTGTTGTCGCCCTCAGCCAAAGCCCAGCGCAACCGGCGGGCGGAAATCGCACTGCAGCTGGTCGGGCTTGCCGAACGCCTCAGCCATCGCCCCACCGAGCTTTCAGGTGGGCAGCAGCAGCGAGTCGCAATCGCACGGGCCATCGTGGCTGACCCCGCGTTCCTGATCTGCGACGAGCCAACGGGCGATCTGGACCGCGAGTCCGCCGCCGGCGTGATGGACCTGCTGCAGCGGCTGAACCGGGAACATGGAAAAACGATCGTCATGGTGACGCACGATCCCAAGGCCGCCGGATACGCGACACGCGTGGTGCATCTGGACAAAGGAGAGTTGCTCGAGCCCACGGGCGTCGGTGCCGGGTTGAGCTGACGCTGCGTCGAGGGAATCCAACGGCAGCCTGATGGGCCTGCCTCGCGCCGGGGCAAGCAGGCAAGCCACCCCCTGATATGGAGCGGGTGAAGGGAATCGAACCCTCGTCAGTAGCTTGGGAAGCTACAGCTCTACCATTGAGCTACACCCGCAAGGCGCGGCGTAAGTCTATTCGGGCGGGGGCATGAAAGGCAACGGGCGGCACTGGGCCGCCCGTTGTTTCTCGCTTTCCGCTGCCGTGCGCGGTGCCCGCGAACGGGCACTGCGCACGCTGGATCAGAAGCTGGCGCCGAAGCTGGCGAACAGCGACACGTCACGTGCACGCTTCTGCATCGTGGTGGTGCTCATGCCGATATTGCTGCTCAGGCCCCACAGGTTCAGGCGCGCACCCAGTACGGCGGTGGCGTAGTCCCGATCAAACGCCAGGCCCGGCACCTTGTACATGCCCACGTCCGGCATGCTCTGCAGCCAGGCGCTGGCCTGCTTGCTGTCTTCGAACTCGTGGTCGTAGGTGACCTGCACGTACGGCTTGACGTTGCCGCCATCGAAGCGGGCCTGCCAGCCGACGCGGCCAACGGTCGAGTCCACGTCCTGATCGGCATAGCCCAGCGCCGAGGCGCTCGGGTTGGACTCGGTGTAGCCGTCCAGCTTCACCTTCTGCCAGATCACGGCCGCGACCGGACCGTGGCGGAAGCCGCCCTCGGTACCGAACTCGTAGCCGGCGTTCAACGCGGCGGTCAGGTTGCTGCCTTCCGGCGAGCCCTTGTGGATGCGCGTTGCCGGGCCGAGCTGCAGCTTGCGGGTCACGTCGTAGTCCAGCCAGCTGTAGCTGACCTGGCCATTGACCCAGGCGCGCTCGCCATACCAGCCGGCGAACAGACCCAGCGTGGTGTCGGACTGGGTGAAGTCACCCTTGTTGTTGCCGAAATCGGCGTCCATGCGGCCGTAGCCGGCGAAGCCGCCAACCACCATGCCGTCGCGCGCCCAATCCACACCGAACAGGCCGGCCGGGGCCATGCCGTCGTACAGATCGGCATGGGCGTAGCGCTGCATGTCGCCGCGCAGGTTGCCCCACCAGCTCAGGCCGTCGGCCGGACGGCCATCGACGTGCCAGCTGACCTGGTCAGCGCGCGAGCGGCCGATGGTCTGTGCCGAGTGGGTCAGGATCTGCTGGTTGCGCGGGGCTTCTAGGATCGACAGCGTGTACTGGCCCAGCATCTCGTGCGTGGCCGTGGTCGGGTGCACGCCATCGGCGAACACGTAGCTGTTGGCCGCGTTCGGGGTGGCGTAGCTGGTCGGGTTGCAGGTCAGCGACGACGCCGTCGTGCAGGCCGGGCTGGTCACGTTGACGAAGCCGTACTGGCCCGGGTTGGCGACGATTTCCTGCAGGATGTGGAAGGTATCGACCGGGATCACCTGCAGGCCGGCGGCCTTCAGGCCACCGAACAGGGCGTCGTTGTACGCCTTGGCCAGCGCGGTGCCGGCGGCCATGCCGGCCGGGCCACCGGCGCGGGCGCCCGGGGTCAGGCCGACGTCCGGAATGGTGGGCACCACGATGTATTCGGCGCCAGCGCCCTTCAGGGTGCCGACGATGCCGACCTGGTCGCGCACGGCGTTGGTCAGGGTCGAGACCAGCGGCGCGCCGGCCTGGATGGCGAACAGATCATTGGCACCGCCCCACACGGTGTACAGCGCGTTCGGATCGGCCTTGCCGCCGTTGGCCGCCAGGTACTGCGCGGTCTGGGTCTTGAGCGAGTAGACCGGAATGGCCGGGGTACCGGCAGCCAGCACCTGGGTGGTGTCCACGCCGACGCGGGCGCCGCCGATGGCGTAGTTGTCACCGTTCTGGCCGTTGCCGTGGGCCGCACCGTTGGTGCCGTAGTAGTTGGCCACGTGCTGGGCCCAGGTCCAGCCCGGGTTGGTGGTGAACTGGCCGGTCACCGCCTGCACCGAGGCGGGCAGCAGCGGACGGAAGTAGCCGGCATCGGTCAGGCTGTCGCCGATGAAGACGGTCTTGGTATACGGCGACTGCGCCATGGCCGGCACCGCAGCCAGGGCGATGGCCACGGCCATGAGGGAGCGGATCGGGCGTTTGCTGAGCAACATGAAAATTCCTTTAAGGTGGGGAAAACGGCGGACGTACGCCGGCGCACGGTGCCATGTTTCCACTGCACCTCGCCGGCATCACGCTGCGCTGCGGCATGAACCGCCACAGCCCGCCGCCCGGCCATCGTTGGCCTGACGCTCGCGGCACCACTGCCGCGGGGCGCACAGGGTACGCACTGCGGGGCGATTGCGGGACAATACCGTCATGAACATCCAGCTCAACGGCGAGAACCGCCAGCTTCCGCACACCGCCACCGTCCACGATCTGCTGCGCAGCGAAGACCTGCTCGAGCGCCGCGTGGCGGTCGAGGTCAACGGCGAGATCGTGACCCGCAGCCAGCACGCCAGCCATGGCCTGCGCGAGGGCGACGTGGTCGAGATCGTGCATGCGCTGGGCGGCGGCTGAGGCAGCATCGTGACGCGCGATAGGCGATAATTCGGGCCATGAATGCACCTGCCCCCACTGATTCGCTGGTGATTGCCGGCAAGACCTATGCTTCCCGCCTGCTCACCGGCACCGGCAAGTTCAAGGATCTGGAAGAAACCCGCCTGGCCACCGAGGCCGCTGGCGCCCGGATCGTCACCGTGGCGATCCGCCGCACCAACATCGGGCAGAACCCGGGCGAGCCGAACCTGCTCGACGTGCTGCCGCCGGACCGTTACACCATCCTGCCCAACACCGCCGGCTGCTACACCGCCGAAGACGCCGTGCGCACCTGCCGGCTGGCCCGCGAGCTGCTCGACGGCCACAACCTGACCAAGCTGGAAGTGCTGGGCGACCAGAAGAGCCTCTACCCGGATGTGGTGCAGACCCTCAAGGCGGCCGAGCAGCTGGTCAAGGATGGCTTCGAGGTGATGGTCTATACCTCCGATGACCCGATCCTGGCCAAGCGCCTGGAAGAGATTGGCTGCGCGGCGGTGATGCCGCTGGCCGCGCCGATCGGCTCGGGCCTGGGGATCCAGAACAAGTACAACCTGCTGCAGATCATCGAAGACGCCAAGGTGCCGATCATCGTCGATGCCGGCGTGGGCACCGCCTCCGATGCGGCGATCGCGATGGAACTGGGCTGCGATGGCGTGCTGATGAACACCGCCATCGCCGGCGCGCGCAACCCGGTCCTGATGGCCAGCGCGATGCGCAAGGCCGTCGAAGCAGGCCGCGAGGCCTTCCTGGCCGGGCGCATTCCGCGCAAGCGCTACGCCAGTGCGTCCTCGCCGATCGACGGGTTGATCGCCTGATGACCAATCCGTTCGACAGCGCCGGTGCCAAGGCACCGCCCAAGCCCTTCACCATCACCGAAGGCCGCCGCGAGGTCCGCAGTTTCGTGCTGCGCCAGGGCCGCTTCACTCCCGCCCAGCAGCGTGCTTTCGACGACCGCTGGCCGCGCTTCGGGCTGGACTTCACCGGTGAGCCACGCGATCTGGAGGCCACCTTCGGGCGCGATGCGCACAAGGTGCTGGAGATCGGCTTCGGCAATGGCGCCGCCCTGCGCTTCGCCGCACAGCAGGACCCGAGCCGCGATTACATCGGCCTGGAAGTGCACGCCCCCGGCGTGGGTCGCCTGCTCAATGCCCTGGCCGACGACAACGCCGACCACGTGCGCCTGTACCACCACGATGCCGTGGAGGTGCTGGAGAAGGAAATCGCCGATGGCGCGCTGGATGAAGTGCGCATCTATTTCCCCGACCCGTGGCACAAGAAGCGCCACAACAAGCGTCGCCTGATCCAGCCTGGCTTTGCCGAGCTGCTGGTGCGCAAGCTGCGCGTCGGCGGCCGCCTGCACTGCGCCACGGACTGGGAAGACTATGCCGAGCAGATGTGGGACGTGCTCGACGCCACCGCCGGGCTGACCAACCGCGCCGGTCCGCGTGGCCAGGTGGAGCGGCCGGAATGGCGCCCGCAGACCCATTTCGAAACCCGTGGCCAGAAGCTCGGCCATGGCGTGTGGGACCTGTTGTACGACCGCACCTGATCCGACAAGGAACCGCGCCACCCCATGGATACCGCGCTGACGCTGACTACCGACATGAAGCTCGTCCTCGGGCTGGTCGGCTTCACGATGGCGATGTTCCTGTTCGAGCGCATCCGCGCCGACGTGGTGGCGCTGGTGGTGCTGGTGGTACTCGGCGTCACCGGCCTGATCGCCCCGGAAGAAATCTTCGGGGGCTTCTCCGGTAACGCGGTGATGAGCATCATCGCCACCACCATCCTCGGCGCGGGCCTGGACCGCACCGGGGCGCTGAACCGGTTGGCGGCCTGGCTGCTGCGGCGCGGGCATGGCGTGGAAACGCGCCTGCTGATGATGACCACCGCGATCGCCGGCTTGAACTCTTCGTTCATGCAGAACCCTTCGGTGATGGCGCTGTACCTGCCGGTCGCCTCGCGGCTGGCCGCGCGCACCGGGCTGACCCTGCAGCGCCTGCTGCTGCCGATCGCGGCGGCCATCGTGATGGGCGGTGCGCTGACCATGGTCGGCAACTCGCCACTGATCCTGCTCAACGATCTGCTGGCCTCGGCCAACAACAACCTGCCCTCCGGCCTGGCCACCATCGAACCGCTGCGCATGTTCGCGCCGCTGCCGATCGGCGTGGCCCTGCTGATCGCCTCGCTGCTGTACTTCCGCTACTTCGGCGACCGCAAGCTGGTGGAGGAAGAGACGCTGGCCAACGATGGCGTCACCCCCTCGCGCACCGAAAGCTACTTCGCCAAGACCTACGGCATCGAAGGCGATGTATTCGAGCTGGTGGTCACCGCCGAAAGCCCGCTGGTCGGCATGACCCTGGGCGAGGCCGAGAACGTGCACGATGCACCGCTGCTGCTGGCGCTCAAGACCGGCAATGACACCCGCCTGGCGCCACCGGCCGAGATGCGCATCTGGGTGGGCAGCGTGCTCGGCGTCATGGGCGCGCGCCAGCAGGTCAGCGATTTCGCGCAGAACCAGTTCCTGCGGATGTCCTCGCGCCTGAAGCACCTGGGCGATCTGTTCAACCCGAGCCGCGCCGGCATTTCCGAAGCGGTGGTGCCGCCCACGTCCGACGTGATCGGCAAGAGCGCTTCGGACCTGCGCCTGCGCAAACAGCGCGGCATCAGCCTGCTGGCGATCAACCGCGACAAGCAGGTGATCCGCGAAGATGTGCGCAATGTGGCCCTGCGTGCCGGTGACATGCTGGTCTTCCACAGCATCTGGACCGACCTGGCGCAGGCCGCCAAGAGCCGCGACTTCGTGGTGGTGACCGATTACCCCAAGGGTGAGCAGCGCCCGCACAAGTTCAAGATCGCGATGAGCATCTTCGCCCTCACCATCCTGATCGCGCTGACCTCCAAGCTGCCGGTGGCGCTGACCCTGATGACCGGTGTGGCCGGGATGCTGCTGACCGGCGTGCTGCGCATGGACGAGGCCTACGCCTCGATCAACTGGAAAACCGTGTTCATGATGGCCGGGCTGATTCCGCTCGGCTGGGCGATGGACAGCAGTGGCGCGGCGGCGTGGATCGCCGGCCACACCATCGACCGCCTGCCCACGGGTATCCCGGTGTGGGTGCTGGAAATCGCGCTGGCGTTGTTGACCACGATGTTCTCGCTGGTGATCAGTCACGTGGGGGCGACCATCGTGATGGTGCCCATCGCGGTGAACCTGGCGCTGGCCGCCGGGGGCAGCCCAACCGCGTTCGCGCTGATCGTGGCGTTGTCGGCCTCCAACAACCTGATGACCGCCTCGAACCCGGTGATTTCGATGATCACCGGTCCGGCCAACTACACCCCGCGTGAGTTGTGGCGCGTCGGCGCCCCGCTGTCGTTGATCTATACAGCGGTCGTGGTGCTGATGATCAACCTGATGTTCTAGGGAGTGCCGGCCGCTGGCCGGCACTACCGGTCAGTGGGCGACCTCTGAAACGTAGCGGCCGACAGTCGCTACCTACCGATGGGCCCGGGCCCACCGGTCGTTGTCACGCCAGCCAGACCTGGCCGTCGCGCACCTGGACAGGCACCGCGCGCAGGCGATCGCCGCGACATGGGCCGGCCACGCAGTCGCCGTTCTCCAGCGAGAACGAGGCGCCATGCGCCGCGCAGACCAGATGGCCCTCCTTGCTTTTGAGGAACTGACCCGGTGCCCAATCCAGCCGGCGGCCCGCGTGCGGGCAGATGTTCAGCCACGCGCGCACCTGGTCGCCTTCGCGATACAACACCACCGATTCACTGTCGCCCTCAATGCTCGCATCGGTTTCGACGAAACCCCCGTCAGCCAAGGCATCCAGGGCAATCAGGGCGGTGGTGGTGGTCTCGGGCAGGGACATGGCATCCAGACAACAGGCAGTGGAGGCACAGTGTCTCACGCGCTCATGTCACTGGCTGCCGGATGAATACAAGTCATTGATTTGCAATGCGTGCGGGATACGTTTAACGCTTTTTTCACTCAGTAACAAAGGCCAGCACGGATACTCGTTCACTGCTGACCTCAGCCAAAAAGAGTGCCATGTACAGCCGCATCTTCCAGTTCAATCAGTTCCGTGCCCTGTTCGCGCCGCGCAAGCCGCGCCACCCGTTGGTGCGCGTTGCGGTCGGTCTGTTGGGCCTGGCGATCCTGGCCGCGCTGGTGTTCGTGGGTGTGTTCGTGGGCGCGGCGATGATCATCGCCGGTCTGGCATGGAAGCTGCTCGCCCAGCGCAAGAGTGCGCGCACCGTTCCGTCGCAGGTCGTGGACGGCGAATACCGGGTGGTCCGCAAGCAGGCCTTGCCGATGTCGCGTTGATCGACGCGCTTCCCTTCTGATGACGGCCGCGCCCTGCGCGGCCGTTTCTGTTTGTGGGGGCGGAAAAACGCTCTAGACTGCGGCGAAACCTCTCCACAGGACGCACGCATGACCGATGTAATCCCCACCCCAGAGCAGCCCCGCATTCCGGTCGCCGGTGGCGGTACCTTCCCGGTGCGTCGCATCTACTGTGTCGGTCGCAACTTCGCCGATCATGCGCGCGAAATGGGCGCGGCCGTGCCGTCCGCCGACGATCGCGGCCGCCCCATGTTCTTCAGCAAGCCGGCCGATGCGATCGTGGTCGGCCATGACGATGTGATCCCCTACCCGCTCGCCACCCAGGACCTGCACCACGAGGTGGAACTGGTGGTAGCGATCGGCAAGGACGCTCCCGCCGGCGAGCTGCCGGTCGACCAGGCCGAAGCGCTGGTGTTCGGCTACGGCGTCGGCCTGGACCTGACCCGCCGCGACCTGCAGGCGCAGGCCAAGGCCAAGGGCCACCCGTGGGATCCGGCCAAGGGATTCGATCAGTCCGCCCCCGTGAGCGAGCTGGTGCCGGCCGGCGAAGTGGGCGACCTGGCCGCCCTCAACCTGTCGCTGGAGATCAATGGCGAAGTGCGCCAGCAGTCGCTGCTGGACCAGATGATCTGGAACGTGCCGGAAATCCTGCATGAGCTGTCCAAGCTGTGGGCGCTGCGCGCAGGCGATCTGGTCTTCATGGGCACGCCGTCGGGCGTGGCCGCGTTGAAGCCGGGCGACCGTTTCAGCGCGCGCCTGGAAAACGTGGCCGAACGCCACGGCATCATCGCTGGATGACATCGGGTGCGTTACGCTGCGGCGTCTTTTTCCCCACTGCGACAGGAGAGCCCGATGGGTGTACTGACTGAGTTCAAAGAATTTGCCATGCGCGGCAACGTCATCGACCTGGCCGTCGGTGTGGTCATCGGTGCGGCGTTCGGCAAGATCGTCACCGCGCTGGTGGACAAGATCATCATGCCGCCGCTGGGCTGGATGATCGGCCGCGTGGACTTCTCCGAGCTGGCCTGGACCCTGGCCCCGGCCCGGATTGCCGCCGATGGCAAGGAAATTCCGGCGGTGGTGATCGGCTACGGCGACTTCCTCAACACCGTGGTGCAGTTCGTGATCGTGGCCTTTGCGATCTTCATGGTCGTGAAGTTCATCAACCGCCTGGCGCGCAAGAAGCAGGCCGAGCCGGCCGCCCCGGCGGCGCCGAGTGAAGAAGTGCTGCTGCTGCGGGAGATCCGCGACAACCTCAAGCACTGAGGGCCGCAGCACCGGTGGTGCCGGCCGCCGGCTGGCACTACCCATCGAAAGCCCCGCTTTAGCGGGGCTTTCGCGTTTGGAAAACAGCATTCGCCGCAGCATGACCTACCGCCCATGTGCGCGGGAGAGGCTGGTAAGCTCGGACGCTTCCGCCCCGTTTCCCGGAGTTCGTCCATGCGTCGCCGCGTCCTTGCCATCGCATCTTCCCTCGCCCTGCTGGCCGCGCCCGCCTTCGCGGCGACCGGTATCACCACGCTGCCGCCCACGTCGCTGGCCACCGCCGCTGAGCTGCGCGAGCAGGCACTCAAGGATGACACCGGCTGGAAGGTGGTCGAGTCGCTGACCACCGAGATCGGCCCGCGCATCGCCGGCAGTGAAGCCGACGCACGTGCCGTCGCGTGGGCGGTCGCCAAGTTCAAGTCGCTGGGCTTTGACAAGGTCTGGACCGAGCCGGTCACCTTCCCCAAGTGGGAGCGCCGCAGTGAGCACGCCGAAGTGATCGGCAAGCATGCCCAGCCGCTGACCATCACTGCCCTTGGCGGCAGCCCTGGCGGCACGGTCGAGGCCGAGGTGGTGCGCTTCGCCGATCTGGCTGCGCTGCAGGCCGCGCCGGAAGGCGCGCTGAAGGGCAAGATCGCCTTCGTCGATTACCAGATGACCGCCTATCGCGATGGCCGCGATTACGGCAACGGTGGCGCGGTGCGCAGCAAGGGTCCTTCCGAGGCGATCCGCAAGGGCGCGATCGGCTTTGTGATGCGCTCGGCCGGTACCGATTCGCACCGCGTGCCGCATACCGGCATCACCCGCTTCGACGACGGCCTGACGCCGGTCCCGGCGGCGGCGCTGTCGGTGCCTGATGCCAACCAGCTGGCGCGCCTGGTCGCGCTCGGCAGCACCACGCTCAAGCTCAGCCTGGATTGCGGCTGGGACGGCAAAGCGACCTCCTACAACGTGATCGGTGAGATCACCGGGCGCAGCCTGCCCAAGGAAGTGGTGGTGATCGGCGGTCACCTGGATTCCTGGGACCTGGGCACCGGCGCAGTGGATGACGGCGCCGGCGTGGGCATCACCATGGCGGCCGGCCATCTGATCGGCCAGCTCAAGCAGGCGCCCAAGCGCACCATCCGCGTGATCGCCTTCGCCAACGAGGAGCAGGGCCTGTACGGCGGCAAGGCGTATGCCGAAGCGCACGCCAAGGACGTGGCCCTGCATCAGCTCGCGGCCGAGAGCGATTTCGGCGCGGGCCGCATCTATGCCTTCAACACCGGTTCGCCGAACCCGGCCAACTCGCGCGAGGCGACCCGCCAGATCGCCGAGGTGCTCAAGCCGCTCGGCATCGAGTACGCCGCCGACAAGGGTGGCCCCGGTCCGGACATCGGCCCGCTGGCGGCCAAGGGCGGCGCCTGGGCGTGGCTGGCGCAGGACGGCAGCGACTACTTCCATCTGCACCACACCGCCGACGACACGCTGGACAAGATCGACCCGGCGGCACTGGCGCAGAACGTAGCGGCCTACACCGTGTTCGCCTATCTGGCGGCCGAAGCCGAGGGCGGCTTCGGTAGTGAAGCCAAAGCGACCACGCCGCCGAGCGAATGATCCTGACCCGCAAGCGATCGGTGCCGACACGCAAGTGAGGGTGTCGACCGCAAGTGGCAGGTGACTACCGTGGGCCGGTACAAAAAAAGCCCGGTCGCAACGCGACCGGGCTACCGGGATACATCACACCCCACGCGGTGAGCGCCGCTAGACCCTCGCGGTCCGGACAAGCGGATCGCCGCGCTGCGGGGGTGTCTCTCCTCACCCACGCAGCACAGCGTCCACCCGGCACTGTGCGCAGTTTTCACTGCATGCACTATGCGATTAATCCGAATCGGATGTAGTCACGACGAGTTCGGTGAAACCGATCACACCGTGGGTGGCGCGAATGACGACGCGCTTCCCCGAAACATGCGGGCACTGGTCAAGCGCGACTGCGTCCGAACCACTGCGCCAGCAGTACTGCCGTCGCCGAGGCGACGTTGAGGCTTTCCACTGCACCGGTACCCGGAATCGATACCTGGTGATCGCAGTCCTGCGCCAATGCGCGATCCATGCCTTCACCTTCGGCGCCCATCACATAGACCAGGCGCGCCGGCAGCGCGCTGGCGAACAGATCTTCGCCACCGTCCACCAGCGTTGCGGCCAGGCTCAGCCCGGCTGCACGCAGCTGGGCCATGGCCTCAGGCAGCTCTGGCAGGCGCACCAGCGGCACCGCTTCAGCGCCGCCCTCGGCCACGCGCGCGGCCGCGCCGGACAACGCCAGCGTCGACCCCGGCGGAAGCAGCAGCCCGGCCACGCCGAAGTGCGCGGCCGAGCGCAGGATCGCGCCGAAGTTGTGCGGGTTGCCCACGCCATCCAGCCACAGCGCCAGCACCGGCTTGTCGGCCGGCAGCGTGGCGAGCCATTCCTCCAGATCCAGCATCGGCGCGCGCAGCACATCGGCCACCAGGCCCTCGTGATGCGTGGTCGCGGCGAGCTTGTTGAGATCGCCGTCTTCCACCACGCGATAGCCGACGCGGTTGGCCACGCACCACTTAAGCACCGGCTGCATGCGCGGGATCAGCGCTTCGGTCAGGTACAGCTTGCGCAGCGCCTGCGGGCGATGCTCGAACAGCGCCTGGACGGCATTCCAGCCGTACAGCCGCAGCTCGTCGTTGCCGCGGCCGGGCGGCGGCGGGGTGCCACCTTCGCGGGGCGGCAGCGGCGTGGCGCGCGGCGACCGTGCGGACGGACGGCGCGCATTCTTCCAGGGATCATTCACTACGGGACAGCTCCAGCTTGCGTTGACGCCAGAAATCGGCGTTCTTGATGCCCAGGGCATCGGGGTCGAAGGTCGGATCCAGGCCGAGCTTCTTTTGACGCTCATAGTCGCGCAGCGCCAGCATCGCCGGCTTCTGCACGATCAGGATCGCGATGATGTTCAACCACGCCATCAGGCCCACGCCGATGTCGCCCAGTGCCCAGGCCATGCCGGCATTGTGGAATGCACCGAAGATCACCATGCCGATGATGCCCAGGCGCAGCAGCAGCACGGTCAGCGGACGCTTGGCGTTGTTGTTGACGTAGGTCAGGTTGGTCTCGGCCATGTAGTAATAGGCCATGATCGTGGTGAAGGCGAAGAAGAAGATCGCGATCGCCACGAAGGCCGACCCGAAGCCGGGAATCACGGTTTCCACCGCGGCCTGTGCGTAGCCCGCACCTTCAGCGACACCGGCCAGGCCGGCGAACACCGGCGCGCCGCCGGGGACCGGCGAGTACACGTTGTAGGTACCTGCGGCCAGGATCAGGAACGCGGTGGCCGTGCACACCATCATGGTGTCGAAGTAGATCGCGAAGGCCTGCACGTACCCCTGCTTGGCCGGGTGCGACACTTCCGACGCGGCAGCCGCGTGCGGGCCGGTACCCTGGCCGGCCTCGTTGGCGTAGATGCCGCGCTTGACGCCCCACTCCACCGCCAGGCCCATCATCGCGCCGAATGCGGCATGCGCACCGAAGGCACTGCTGAACACGGTACGGAACATGTCCGGCACGCGATCATAGTTGATGACCATGATGGTGATGGCCATCAGGATGAAGGCGGCGGCCATGAACGGCACCACCACCTCGGCGAAGTTGGCGATGCGCTTGACGCCGCCGAAGATCACCACGGCCAGCAGCAGTGCGACCACGATGCCGATGCCCAGCTTGAGCGCCTGCACTGATTCCAGGCCCATGAACTGGCCATCCAGCGGCCCGCACAGGGCACCGCCGCGGCAGGCGTTGATGATGCTGTCGGCGATGGCATTGGCCTGCACGCCCGGCATCAGGAAGCCGGCCGCGATGATGGTCGCCACCGCGAAGGCCAGTGCGTACCACTTCAGGCCCATCGCTTTTTCGATGTAGTACGCCGGGCCACCGCGGTAGCGGCCTTCGGCATCCTTGGTCTTGTAGATCTGCGCCAGGGTGCACTCCACGTAGGAGGTGGACGCACCGAGGAAGCCCATTACCCACATCCAGAAGATCGCACCGGGGCCGCCAAAGGCGATCGCGGTGGCGACACCGGCGATGTTGCCGATACCCATGCGGCCGGCCATGGACATGGCCAGCGCCTGGAAGGAGGACACACCCGCGTCGGATTTCTCACCCTGCACCGTTAGCCGGCACATTTCCACGAAGCCACGGATCTGCATGAAACGGGTCCGGGCACTGAAGTACAGGCCTGCGGCAAGACACAGGAAGATCAGGGCTTTGCTCCAGATGATCCCGTTGATGAAACTGACTACTTCTTCCACGCGCTCTCTCCAGTCGGCGGAAACAAAAAGAACGTCCCCGTCGGCTGGGACCCGGTCGATTCTCCACGATCCGGGCCGGGCTGCGTAGTGGCAATTTCAATGAATGGGCGGCATTGCCGCCCATTCGGGTCAGGCATGACCACCCACCGAGGGGGTTTCCGCTTCCTGGCGGGCCAGTTCGCGTGCCACCGCTTCCGGCGAGCGGGTGTACGGGGCCAGCAGCGAGTAGAACGCCGGCACCACGAACAGCGACAGGAAGGTGGACACGGTCACGCCGAAGATCACCACCACACCGATCGTGCCGCGGCTGGCCGAACCCGGGCCACCGGCCACCACCAGCGGGATCGCACCGACCACGGTGGCGATGGAGGTCATCAGGATCGGGCGCAGGCGCACCATCGCCGATTCGACGATGGCCTGGTGCACGTTGCGACCTTCATCGCGCAGCTGATTGGCGAATTCCACGATCAGGATGCCGTTCTTGGCTGCCAGGCCCACCAGCATCACGATGCCGATCTGACTGAACAGGTTGATCGTGCCACCACTGACATACAGCCCCAGCAACGCGCCAAGCACGCCCAGCGGCACAGTCAACATGATCACCAGCGGATGGATGAAGCTCTCGAACTGCGCGGCCAACACGAGGAACACCACCAGCAGGGCCATCGCGAAGGTCAGCAGCACGGCGCTGCCGGCATTCTGGTACTCGCGCGATTCGCCCTTCCAGCTGATCTGCGCGTGCTGCGGCAGCTCCTCGCTGGCCACCTGCTGGGCCCAGGCGATGGCCTCGCCCAACGGGTAGCCCGGCGCCAGGCCGGCGCTGATGGTGATCGAGCGCAGCCGGTTGAAGCGGTTGAGGCTGCCGGCTTCGGCCACTTCGCTGAGCGTGACCAGGTTGGACAGCGGGACCAGTTCGCCGCCACTGGCACGCACGCGGATCGCGGCCAGATCGGCCGGCGAGGCGCGTCCTTCGCGACCGGCCTGGACCAGCACGTCGTACTCCTCGCCGTTGTCGACGAAGGTGGTGACGCGGCGCGAGCCCATCATGGTCTCCAGCGCGCTGCCGATCGCGGTGACCGACACGCCCAGATCGGCCGCACGCTGGCGGTCGATGTTCACGCGCATCTGCGGGCGGGTTTCCTTGTAGTCCGAGTCCGCGCCGACCAGGCCGGGGTTGTCGGCCATGCGCAGCAGCATGCGGTCACGCCACTGTGCGATTTCCGCGTACTCCGGGCCACCCAGCACGATCTGGAACGGCTGGCCCTGGCTGCGCACCAGGCCGCCACCGACCTGGGTGCGCACGCGCACGCCGCGCAGATCATTGAGGTGAGTCTGCAGCTCGGCCGCTACATCCGGGGTGGAGACATCGCGTTGCCGCCACGGCTGCAGGAACACGCTGATGCGGCCGGTATGCATTTCTTCGCTGGCACCGAAACCACCGGGCACGCGCGGGTTGGCGCGCACGATCGGCTCATTCTCGCCGACGAACCCGGAGACGATCTTCTCGACCTGCTGGACCTGGCCGACGGTGTAGTCGAAGCCGGCACCTTCCGGGCCATCGATCATGATCTGGAACGAGCCACGGTCTTCGGCCGGGGCCAGTTCGGAGGGCAGCACCTTGAGCAGCAGCGCGCTGGCCAGCAGCGAGAGGATCATCACCACGATGTAGATCCAGGTGCGGGTCACATGCGCTTCCAGGAAGCGGCCGTACGCGCCCGAGAGGCGATCCAGGTTGCGGTTGATCAACCCGTGCAGGCCCTTCGGTGCCTGGCCGGTATGCGGCTTGAGCAGCTTGGAGGCCATCATCGGGGTCAGGGTGAGCGACACGAACGCCGACAGCGCCACGGCCGCGGCCAGCGCCACGGCCAGC
The DNA here is from genome assembly GCA_002363385.1 of Stenotrophomonas maltophilia. Taxonomy (GTDB): domain Bacteria; phylum Pseudomonadota; class Gammaproteobacteria; order Xanthomonadales; family Xanthomonadaceae; genus Stenotrophomonas; species Stenotrophomonas maltophilia_AN. The sequence goes on along the minus strand of DEVL01000003.1, from coordinate 786,737 downwards.
TCGCGGAACAGGCGCCCGGTATTGCCTTCCAGGAAGCCGACCGGCAGGAACACCGCGACCAGCACGGCGGTGGTGGCGATCACCGCGAACGCCACCTGGGTGGTGCCGCGCTTGGAGGCGACCAGCGGTGGCTCGCCCAGATCGATGCGGCGCTGCACGTTTTCCACCACCACGATGGCGTCATCCACCACCAACCCGATACACAGCACCAGCGCGAGCAGGGTCAGCAGGTTGATCGAGAAGCCAAACGCATACAGCGCGATGAACGCGGCGATCAGACAGACCGGCACCGTCACCGCCGGAATCAAGGCGGCACGGAAGCTGCCCAGGAACAGCCAGATCACCGCCAGCACCAGCAGCATCGCCTCGAGCAGCGTGGCGTAGACGCGATCGACCGCGGCCTCGATGAAGGTGGTGTTGTCGAAGGCCACGAAGATGCGCGTGCCTTCCGGCAGCGTGCTGCTGATCCGATCGGCCTCGGCCCGTGCTTCGCGCGCAACATCCAGCGCATTGGCGGTGGAGGTCTTGACGATGCCCAGGCCGATGTTCGGCTCACCGTTGCTGCGGTAGTAGGCCCGGCGTTCGGACGAGGCCAGTTCGATCTTGGCCACATCGCCCATGCGCACCACGTACCCGTCTGCGCCCTTGCCGAGCGGAATGCCGGCGAAGTCTTCCGGTTTGACGTAGTTGCGCTCCACGCGCAGGGTGAAATCGCGGTCGGCCGATTCGATCCGGCCGGCCGGCAGTTCAACGTTCTCGTTGCGCAGCGCGCTTTCCACATCGCCCACGGTCAGCCCGCGCGCGGCGAGCTGGTCGCGATCCAGCCAGATCCGCATGGCGTAGCGCTGACGGCCACCGATGCGCACCTGGGCCACGCCATCCAGGCTGGAGAAGCGGTCGACGATGTAGCGGTCGGCGTAGTCGCTCAGCTCCAGCGTGTCCATCGAGGTCGAGCTCATGTTGAGCCAGATGATGGGATCGGCGTCGCTCTCGACCTTGGCGATTTCCGGCGGCCGCGCCTCTTCAGGCATGCGGTCGGCAACACGGCTCACCGCATCGCGCACGTCGTTGGCGGCCGCTTCGATATCGCGGTTGGAAGTGAACTCGATGCTGACCTGCGAGCGCCCGTTGGAGCTGCGCGCGTTGATGGTATCGATGCCTTCGATGCCGGCCAGGGCATCTTCCAGCACCTGGGTGATGCGGCTCTCGATGACTGCCGCCGAAGCGCCGGTGTAATCCACCGAGACCGACACGATCGGCGGATCGATGGCGGGCAGCTCGCGCAGGGTCAAGCGGGTGAACGACATGAAACCCAGCACGACCAGCAGCAGGCTCATCACCACGGCCAAGACCGGCCGCTGGATGGAAATGTCGGAGAGTTTCATCCGGCGGTGTCCGGCTGGGCGGCCTGCGCCGGTGCAGGCGTGACCGGCGCAGCCTCCTCGGTCTGTACTTTCAGGCCCGGGCGCAGTTTGCCGGTGCCGTCCACCACGATGCGATCACCGACGGCGAGGCCTTCACGGATTTCCACCACACCACTGCGGCGCCCACCCGCGATGATGTCGGCACGCTCCACGGTCTGGTCCTGCTTGACCCGGAACACGTAGGAATCGCGACCGACCTGCACCACGGCGATTTCCGGTATCACCAGCGCCTGGCGCTCCGGACGGAACATGCGCACATCCAGCAGCATGCCCGGGCGCAACGCGTGATCGGCGTTGATGAAATCGGCGCGGACGGTGACCGCGCGCGTGCCGGGATCGACACGGGTATCGATGGTGGCAACCTCGCCTTCGAAACTGCGGCCGGGGTAGGCCACGCTGGTGGCAGTGACCTTGTCGCCGTTGCTCAGCGAGGCCAGCTCGGCCTCGGGCACCTGGAAGTCGACGTGCATGCGTTCGATGTCATCCAGCGTGGTGATCGCGGTACTCGGCGTCACCAGCGAACCGGCGCTGACCTGACGGATGCCCAGCACGCCGGCGAACGGTGCGCGCACCCGGCGGTCGCCGATGTCCGACTGCATTTCACGCACACGCGCCTCGGCGGCATCGCGGATGGCGCGCTGCGTATCCAGGGTGGAGCTGGCCACCAGCTGCTGGGCCGCGAGTTCGCGCTGCCGCTTGTACAGCTGATCGGCTTCCTGGAAGGTCGCCTGGGCCTGCAGCAGGGCCGCTTCCTGGGCCTGCCCGCGCAGGGTCACCAGCGGGGTGCCGGCGCTGACCTGCTGGCCACTCTCGAAGTGGACCGTCTCGATGATTTCACTGACCTTGGCGGTGACCGTCACCGACTCGCGCGCCTTCGCCGTGCCCAGCGCCTGCAGGGTGTCGCTCCATGCCGAGGTCTGCACCACCTGGGTGGTGACCGGTACGGCGTCTGCCTGCCGGCGAGCGGTCTCGTCTTTACTGCCACACCCAGCCAATGCGACCAAGGCGATGCCAGCGGCGAAGCGCGCTGCGATGCGTCCCAACATGTAATGCGATCCCGGTTGTTTCTCGACCGCCGAGTGTATAGAGGGCCCGGGTGAAGGCATATGTGCCAAGCGTTTACCGGCGCCTTCACATCTGCCGGTGACGGGCGAAAGCCCTTTCGTGCTGGGGGGCGTGGCACGTGTATCGCCATGTATCGACGCATGTCGAAATGCCCATCGCCGCGCCGCCCTGTCCGGGCAGGCGCCGTAAGCGCCGGGCGGGGCGTGAGCGCCCCGCCCGGCTATCAGACTCAGTAGCTGTAATTCACTTTCAGCCAGGCGGTGCGGCCGGGCTCGTTGATCCGCACCGGATCGGCCGGGAACCCGAAATCGGCGCTGCCGGCCAGGTTCAGGTGTTCGCTGTAGGCACGGTCGAACAGGTTGTCGACGCCGGCGCTGAACAGCAGCGCCGGGTTGACCCGGTAGCTGGCGTTCAGGGCCAAGGTGGCGAAGCCGGCGCTGGGGCCCAGATCGCGGGCGACCACGTTGCCCTGCCCCGCCGCGACCCGTCCCTGGTGGGAGACCGCACGCGCCAACGCCCCCAGCGTCCAGCGCTCGCCTTCCCAAGCAGCGCTGAGCCGGGCTTCCAGCGGCGGCATCTGCGGCAGCGCGCGGCCATCATCGCGGTTTTCGCCCCAGGCGTAGGCCAGCGTGCCGCCGAGTTTCCACTGCTGTGCCAGCTGCCACTCCGCGCCCGCCTCGGCGCCGGCGATGCGCGCATCGACATTGCTGGCCTGGCTGGTGCTGCCCATCATGCCGCCGTCGCGGTAGGTGAACAGGATGTAGTCCTGAATACGGCCGGCATAGGCCGAGACCCAGGCGTTGAGGCGATCGGTGCGGTACTGCAGGCCCAGATCGAGCTGGGTGGTCTTTTCCGGCTGCACACCGGTGAAAGCGTTGACCGCGCCAGCCGGGCCGAGCGTCGGCGAGAACAGTTCCCAGTAGTCGGGCATGCGCTCGCTGTGGCCGACACCGGCGTACCAGGTCACGGCAGGCGCAATGTCGCGCTCGAACCGGACGAAGCCACTGCCCAGATCCTCGCGTCGGGTCTGCCCCGCGGTTGGATTCGGCATCGCCATCATGCCCACCGTAGTGCGCTCGTCCTTTACTTCGGCACGGTCCATGCGCAGGCCACCGATCCAGCGCTGCGCGGTGCCCTCGCCCAGGGTGATCTCGGTGAACGCACCAAGGTTCTCGAAGCGCGCATCCGTGCGCCACGGCTGCTGCCGGTACACATTGCGCCCCATCGCATTGCGGCTGCGATGACGGCTGTCCTGCGCGTCCACGCCGGCCACGATGGCGATGTCCTGCCAGCGCCATTCCGAGGCGATACGGCCCCCGGTGGTGCGGCGATCCACATTGGATGCCATCGGCATCGGCATGCTGCTGGCCGGGTTCGGCGTGCGCAGTGTGTAGTTGTCCATCACGTGGTCGGCGTCGTTGTAGTACAGGTTCGCCTGCAGCGTGTCCCATGCACCGGGAAGGTTGTCCTTCTCCAAGCGCGCGGCGTAGCTGGTGCGCTTGAACGAGGCACCGTCCATCCCGCGACCGGCGTAACGCGCAATCGCATCGCCGGTGCCGGCCGACAGTTCCAGCACGGTATCGGCATCGGGGGTCCAGCCGACCGCGACATCGCTGTTCCACTTGCGCCACTTGGAGGGCACCACGTCACCGTTGCCGTCTTTGTAGTCATCCGATTCGGAGCGGTTGCCGTTGACGCGCACATACCCCGGCGACGCGCCGGCGGTGAGATCCAGCACCTGATCGTTGCGGTTGCGCGAGCCCACCAGCGTGCTGGCGTTGATATCCATGCCCGGCTGATCGAAACGCGGGGTATCGCGCTCGAAGCGTACCGTGCCGGCTGAGGCGCCCGCGCCCCAACGCACGCTTTGCGGCCCCTTGATGATGGTCAGCCGATCGAAGGTTTCCGGGGCGATGTAGGACAGCGGGTTGTCCATGCGCGAAGGGCAGGCACCGATCAGGTTGCCTTCGTTGCTGATGATGTTCAGGCGCGAACCGAACATGCCACGCAGCACCGGATCGCCGTTGGTGCCGCCGTTGCGGATCGCCGAGAAGCCGGGAACCGTCTTCAGATAATCCGCGCCATCGCTGGCCGGCACCGGCTGCCTTGGGAGACGCGGATCGGTGACCCAGTGCAGCGGCGAGGACGGTGCGGTGGCAGTGACCACCAACGTATCGAGGGTGCGGGCGTCATCGTTGGCGGCATGCAGCGGCAGTGCGACCAAGGCCAGCGACAGGGAAACAGACAGGCGCGTCAGTGCGCCCGCGCTGCGGGAAGAAACCGTCATGGTGGAACTCCTGAAAAGCACACAGGCACGCGCCGCCATCACGGCGACACGGGCAGGAAGGGCGGTGGTATCAGGAAATCGCGGGGGGACCGCGTGCGGCGTGGGCGGGCCAGCGCAGGCTGCGTGGCGTGCCCACCGCGCGCAGCACGCGCGGTGCGATGACCGGCATCGCCGGCAGCAGCAGGATCAGCACCGCCAGCCACGGCATCAGCCGCGAGGCCATCATGCAGTACTCGCAGGCATCGCCATGCCCGGCGTGCTCGCTCATCGGTGGTGACGACGGTGCGGGTGCGTCGTGGGTACTCGGCACCGCGTGCATCGGCATCGGCGCCATCGCCATGTCGTGGTGCGGCACTTCGTGGGGTTGGACGTGGTGGTACTGCGTGTCGTGCTGCGCGATGTCGTGCTGCTGCATGCCGTGCCCGGCGTGGGCGTCCGGCTGCGCCTGCATCGCGTGGGTCATGCCAGCCGGCATCAGCATCACGGGCGCCTCGGCATGCGCCTGCTGCCAACGACTGACCAGCGGCGCCAGCGCCATCAGCAACGTCGCCACGAAGGCAAGCTGCAACAGGACGGCATACGGGCGACGGCGGACGTTCACCCGGTCATGGTAACGCCCGGGCAATGGCCGGCCGACCCGACGCCCTGCGACCAACCGTCGCAGCATGCTTTTCCAAGTACCAACCGGTCCCCTCACCCCCTCTGGAGAAAAGCCCCCTTCTGTTGAAGGGGGCGCGCCAACGGCGCGGGGTAGAGGAAGCATGCGCGGCCATCACCGTCGCTTCTCAGACGGTGATGGTCTGCGTCAACGATTCCCACGTGGGCGGCAGCGGCCAGTTGGCTTCCTGGTTGCCGTCGATCACCCGGCGCAGGTCGCGGGTATCGATCTGCGGGGCGAGCACATGCACCAGCTCCAGCGCGTAATCGCGCAGCACGCGGTCGCGCGGCAGCACGGCCCAGGCGATGCACTCGTCGATCGGCGCCGGAGCCGGCCAGGCGCGCAGGTCTTCGTCGCTGGCGTTGACCGCCATTTCCGCGAGCAGGCCTACGCCAAGGCCGGTACGCACATACGTCTTGATCAGATCCGCATCGAGCGCGGTCAGCGCGATGTCGGGGGTCAGCCCGGCACTGGCGAAGGCGCGCTGCAGCGAGGAGCTGCCGCGGGTGGAGGATTCGTAGCTGATCAGGGGATGGGCAGACAGCGCTTCCAGGTCCGGCGCCGCACCGGGGCGGTCGAGCGCATGCCCACGCGGCACCAGCACCAGCCGACGCCAGCGGTACAGCGGAATGGCCAGGCCGGCAGTGGGCTCACCGCCAGCGGTGCTGATGATGGCGATGTCCGCATCGCCTTGGCTGAGCAGGTCCAGCGCATCACTTTCAGCGGCCTGCTGCAGGTGCACGCTGACCTGTGGGTAGGCCTGCTTGATGCGCGCCACCGCCGGCGGCAGCACGAAGCGCGCCTGGGTATGGGTGGTGGTGAGCACCAGCTGGCCCTGGCTTTCGCGGCGCTGGTTGGCCGCGTAGGTGCGGATGTTGTTGGCTTCGCCCAGGACGGCACGGGCGCGGCCGATCACTTCCACGCCGGCCGGGGTCACTGCTTCCAGACTGCGCCCCTTGCGCACGAACAGCAGGAAACCGAGTTCGTCCTCCAGCTGCTTGAGCTGCTTGGACAGGCCGGGCTGGGTGGCGTGCACACGCGACGCCGCCAGTGTGATGTTCAGCTCGGCGTCGGCGATGGCGACCAGATAGCGAAGTTGGGTCAGCGTCATGGGCGGGCGATACGGCGCATGGAAAGGGGGCCATCCGACTGTAGGGCAAATGCCATCACCAGCTTATAACCAAACGTTGTTTAAGAAGGTAATCAGGTCATTTCGCGCGGTCATATGCCAGCGGTACGGTCTGACCGACCCCGGCCCGGCCGCGCGCGGGCGCCTTGCGCCGCCACCGGCCCGACCCTTCCCCAGCCGCACGCCCCCCCGGGCGGCAACGACTTTTCCGGAGCATCCCCATGGCACTGTACGACTCCATTCTGGACACCATCGGCAACACCCCGGTGGTGCGCCTGCACCGCATCGCCCCCGAACACGTCACCCTGTACGCCAAGGTCGAGTCGTTCAATCCAGGCGGCTCGGTGAAGGACCGCCTGGCACTGGCGATCATTCTCGACGCCGAGGCCAAGGGCCTGCTCAAGCCCGGTGACACCATCGTCGAAGCGACCTCGGGTAATACCGGCGTGGCCCTGGCGATGGTCGCCGCCGTGCGCGGTTACAAATTCGTGGCCACGATGGTGGAGACCTTCTCCATCGAGCGCCGCAAGCTGATGCGTGCCTATGGCGCCAAAGTAATCCTGACCCCGGCCGCCGAGCGCGGTTCGGGCATGGTGCGCCGTGCGAAGGAGTTGGCCGAGGAGCATGGCTGGTTCCTGGCCAGCCAGTTCGCCAACCCGGCCAATCCTGCGTATCACCGCAACACCACCGCACCGGAAATCCTGCGCGATTTCGCCGGCAAGCGGCTGGACTACTTCGTGACCGGCTGGGGCACCGGCGGCACCCTGACCGGGGTCGGCGAGGTCCTCAAGGTCGCCCGCCCGGAGACCCGTATCGTCGCCACCGAGCCGGAAGGCGCTGCCCTGCTCAAAGGTGATGAGTGGAAGCCGCACAAGATCCAGGGTTGGACCCCGGACTTCGTGCCGGAGGTGCTCAACCGTGGTGTCTACGATGAACTGCTGACCATCGACGACGCCCGGGCGATCGAGACCTCGCGCCGGCTGGCGGCCGAGGAAGGCATCTTCGTCGGCATCTCGGCCGGTGCCACCGTCGCCAGCGCGCTGGACATCGCGGCCAAGGCCGCGCCGGGGTCGGTGATCTTGGCGATGCTGCCCGACACCGGCGAGCGCTACTTCTCCACCCCCCTGTTTGCCGACATCAACGAAGGCTCCGACGACGACTGGCTGGCCGGTCTGCCCTGATCCCCGCGTTGGTCTGTATGAACGAAACGCCCGCCCTGATCGGCGGGCGTTTTGCTTGGTGACGCGCTTCATCTTCCGTGAAGTGATCCGGCGGCATCGTGTGACGGTCAGCCAGCGCTCGCCGGGTCGCACTGTCTGAGACGACGATGACGCAGCCTAGATGTCGCGCAGGTTACGGTGCAGCTCAGGCACGTCATTCCGTTGTATGGACCCGGTATCAGCAAGTAAGGAGCGGTACGCATGAAGATCGAAGTGTGGCAGGGCGACATCACGACCCTGGCGGTGGATGCGATCGTCAATGCGGCCAACGAATCCCTGCTCGGCGGCGGTGGTGTGGATGGCGCGATCCACCGCGCGGCCGGCCCGCAGCTGCTCGAGGCATGCCGCGCCCTGCCGGAGATCCGCCCCGGGATGCGCTGCCCCACCGGTGAAGTACGCGAAACGCCGGCGTTCGATCTGCCGGCGAAGCATGTGTTCCATACGGTCGGCCCGGTCTGGCAGGACGGCCTTCGCGACGAGCCGGCGCTGCTGGCCAACTGTTACTGGAAGTCGCTGCAGCTGGCTGAAAAGCTGGAACTGGAATCGATCGCCTTCCCGGCGATCAGCTGTGGCGTGTTCGGCTATCCGCTCCACCAGGCCGCCCACATCGCCGCCACCGAAACCCTGACCTGGCAGCGCTCGCATCGCCAGCCGCGCCGGATCATCCTGGTGGCCTACAACGCGGCCACCTACAAGGCCTACCAGTCGGCGCTGGCCGCGCTGGGTCAGCCGGTGGAGCCGTCAACCTCGGCGATCTTCGCCCCGCTGGCGATGGGCCTGCCGCCCGCCGCGGCGCACTGAGCAGCGGCACACTGAGCAACCCCGTGCCCAAACAAAAACGCCGGCGCAAGGCCGGCGTTTTCGTTGAGGGCGGTCAGGCGTGAATCAGCCGTTCCACTTGCCCAGGGCGGCCTGGCCGTTTTCCTTGGCGCGATCAAACACGGTCTGCTGTGCCTTGGCGACGTTGGCCTTGGTGTCCTTGGCCCACAGCTTCAGCGCGGCCTGCTGCATGGCACGGCCGTAGGAGAAGCTCAGCGGCCACGGCAGGTTGCCCATCTGGTTCATGGCGTTCAGATGCGCGGTGGACTGCTCATCGCTCTGGCCACCGGACAGGAACACCACGCCCGGCAGGATCGCCGGCACGGTGCTCTTGAGGCACATCACGGTCGACTCGGCCACTTCCTCGACGTCGGCCTGCTCTTCGCAGCCCTTGCCGGAGATGACCATCGAGGCCTTCAGGATGGTGCCTTCCAGCAGCACGTTCTGCTGGTACAGCGCGTCGAACAGCGAGCGCAGGGTGGCTTCGGTGACTTCGTAGCAGGTCTCGATGTCGTGGTCGCCGTCCATGATCACTTCCGGCTCGACCATCGGCACCAGGCCACATTCCTGGCACAGCGCGGCATAACGGGCCAGCGCGTGGGCGTTGGACTCGATGCAGGTGCCCGACGGGATGCTTTCACCGATGTTGATGACCGCACGCCACTTGGCGAAGCGCGCACCCAGCTTGTAGTACTCCTGCAGGCGTTCGCGCAGGCCGTCCAGGCCTTCGGTGACCAGCTCGCCCGGGCAGCCGGCCAGGGCATGGGCGCCCTTGTCGACCTTGATGCCCGGAATGATGCCCTGGGCCGCCATGTACTTGGCGAACGGGACGCCGTCCTTGGTGGACTGACGGATGGTCTCGTCGTACAGGATCGCGCCGGAGATGTGCTCGTTCAGCTTGGGCGTGGTGAGCAGCAGTTCGCGGTAGGCGCGACGGTTCTCCTCGGTGTTCTCCAGGCCGACGCTGGCGAAGCGCTTGCCGATGGTGCCGGTGGATTCGTCGATCGCGATGATGCCCTTGCCCGGGGCGACCATGGCCTGTGCGGTTTCAGCCAGCTGTTCGATGCTCATGTACTTCCTGTGGCGGGTGCGGGAAAACCCCAATTATAGACCCCGCCTCCCGTGAACTGACCGTCCACGGAATCTGGAAACGATTCCATCTGAAAACGGCCCCAGACGATCGAATGTGTCTGGGGGAAAGCCCCCTGAGTGTGAGGGGGGGGCCGCGAAGCGGCGGGGATCTGGGAGGTGGTAAGAAGGGCCCCACGGTTTGCAGCGCAAACCGTGGGGCGACAGCGCGTATGCGATGACGCGTACCCTTAGAGTTCGCCGAGACCGCTCGCACGGCCGTCTTCGCCCACTTCCAGCAAGCGCAGCGTGTTGGTGGCGCCATGGGTTTCCATGTGCTCACCGCTGGTGAAGACAACGCGGTCGCCGCTCTGCAGCTGGTTCGCTTCGAACAGCAGGCGGATGCTGCCGCGCGCGGCTTCGCGCGGGGTCAGGCCGCGGCTGTCGAAGTTGATCGGGAACACATCGCGCATCAGCGCCATCTGGCGGCGGGCACCGTCATGGCGTGTCACCGCGAACACCGGTGCCGAGGCACGGAAGCGCGACAGGTAACGTGCGGTACCACCGGATTCGGTCATCGCCACGATCGCACGCACGCCCACGTGCTGGGACAGGAACATGGTGGCCATGGCGATCGCCTGATCGGCACGTTCCAGGTTGCGCGGCGAGGCACCGAAATCGGTCTCGGTCTGGAACTGGCGTTCGGCACCGAGGCAGATACGCGCCATCGCTTCGACTGCCTTGACCGGGTACATGCCCGCGGCGGTTTCGGCCGAGAGCATCACCGCATCGGTACCGTCGATGACCGAGTTGGCCACGTCCAGCACTTCGGCACGGGTCGGGATCGGGCTTTCGACCATCGACTGCAGCATCTGGGTGGCGGTGATCACCACCTTGTTCTGCGCCAGCGCGGCCTTGATGATCTTCTTCTGCAGGCCCGGCAGTTCGGCGTCGCCGATTTCCACGCCCAGATCGCCACGCGCGACCATGACCACGTCACTGGCGTCGACGATCTCTTCGAGGTTGTCGATCGCTTCGGTGCGCTCGATCTTGGAGACCAGCGCGGCGTAGCAGCCGTGCGACTCGGCGATCTCGCGCGCGTCGTTCATGTCCTGCGCGTTGCGGCAGAACGAGACGGCGATGAAGTCCACGCCGATCTTGGCCACGATGCCGATCAGTTCTTTGTCGCGCTCGGTCAACGCGCCCAGCGACAAGCCACCGCCCTGCTTGTTCAGGCCCTTGCGGTCGGACAGCACGCCGTCGTTGAGCACGGTGTTGATGATGCGCTCACCCTGCACTTCGGTGACCTGCAGCTGCATCAGGCCATCGTCGAGCAGCAGGATGTCACCGGCCACCACGTCCTGCGGCAGGCCGAGGTAGCTCACGCCCACCTGGGTGGTGTCGCCAGCCGGTGCGTTCGGCGAGGCGACCAGGTCGAAGCGGTCGCCCGCCTTGAGCTTGATCTTGCCTTCGGCGAAACGCTCGATACGGATCTTCGGGCCCGGCAGATCGGCCAGGATGCCCACTTCCACGCCCACGCGGGCAGCAGCGGCACGCACATCGGCGGCACGCTTGGCCTGGCCGGACGGGTCACCGTGACTGAAGTTGAGGCGAACCACGTTCACGCCGGCGCGGAAGAGATCCTCCAGCACGCCCGGCGGGTCGGTCGCCGGTCCGAGGGTGGCAAGGATCTTGGTGCGACGCTGACGCTCAATCATGGTTAATGGGCTCCCGTTAAAGGAGTGAAATTAGCACACCCATCACGTCCCATGAATACGATTACACCGCTGGCACGCTTGGGTTTCGCTGTTGTCCTGCAGACAGCCCGAGACGACCGGGCGGACAGCGGTGTGACCGCCCGGCGGCCAGCCCCAATTGCGGCGGGCCTTTGCGCGGGACATGCGGCGGCGTACGGATCGCCGCCGCGACCCTCAATCGATCAGGGTGAGCAGGTCGTCCGGTGCCTGCGCGAAGTGCGCCGCCCCGGCCGCGGTGAGCTCTTCGGCACCGCCGAAGCCCCACAACACCCCGATATTGCGCAGACCGTGATGGCGGGCGCCTTCGATATCCATGCGCCGGTCGCCGATCATCCAGCACTGCGCCGGGGTCAGCGACAACCGGTGCAGGGCCTCGGCGACGAGCTGCGGCTTCTCGCTGCGGCTGCCATCCGGGGTCGCCCCGATCACATCTTCGAAGCAGTCACCGAACGGCAGGTGCTCGACGATGCGCCGTGCATGGGGCTCGTTCTTGGCGGTGACGATCGCCAGCCGATGGCCGCGCGCCTTCAACGCCTGCACGACCTGGCCGATGCGCGGGTAGACCTCGTGTTCGCGCCAGCCGACCACGTCGAAGCGCTCGCGGTAGTAGGTCACCGCCTGCTCGACCTGGGCCGGATCGTTGAACAACGGCGCGAAGCTGGTGCGCAGCGACGGCCCGATCCAGCGCCGCAGTTCATCCTGCGGCGGGACCGGCTGGCCCATCTGCGTGAGCGCATGCGCCACGCACTGGGTGATTCCGACGGCCGAATCGATCAGCGTGCCGTCGAGATCGAAGAACAGCACATCGCGGCTCACGCGCCGCGGGCCTCCAGCGCGGCGACGGCCGGCAGCGTCTTGCCCTCCAGGAACTCCAGGAAGGCACCGCCACCGGTGGAGATGTAGCTCACGTCGCTGGCGATGTCGTACTTGTCGACTGCGGCCAGGGTGTCGCCACCGCCGGCGATCGAGAACGCCGGCGAGGCCGCGATGGCACGGGCCAGTGCTTCGGTGCCATGGCTGAAGGCCTCGAACTCGAACACGCCGACCGGGCCGTTCCAGACCACGGTGCCGGCGTTGGCGATCAGGCCGGCATAGTGCTGGGCGGTATCCGGGCCGATGTCCAGGATCAGGTCATCCTCGGCCACATCGGCGACGGCCTTCACCGTGGCCTCCGCATCCGGCAGGAACTGCTTGGCCACCACCACGTCGGTCGGCAGCGGGATGTCGGCGCCGCGCGCCTTGGCATCGGCGACGATCTTCTTGGCGGTGTCCAGCAGGTCCGGTTCGTACAGCGACTTGCCGACCGAATAGCCGGCGGCGGCGATGAAGGTGTTGGCGATGCCGCCGCCGACGATCAGCTGGTCGACCTTGCCGACCAGGCTGGAGAGCAGTTCCAGCTTGGTGCTGACCTTGCTGCCGGCCACGATGGCCAGCAGCGGCTGGGCCGGAGCAAGCAGCGCCTTGGCCAGTGCGTCCAGTTCGGCCATCAGCAGCGGACCGCCAGCAGCCACCGGCGCGAAGCGGATCACGCCATGGGTGGAGGCCTGCGCGCGGTGCGCGGTGCCAAAGGCATCCATGACAAACACATCGCACAGCGCGGCGTACTTCTTCGCCAGCGCCTCATCGTCCTTGCCTTCGCCGACATTCATCCGGCAGTTTTCGAGCAGCACGATCGAGCCCGGCGCGACGTCCACGCCATCGACCCAATCACGCACCAGCGGCACCTCGACACCCAGCAGCTGCGACAGGCGCAGCGCCACCGGGGCCAGCGATTCGGCCTCGCTCCACACGCCTTCCTTCGGCCGCCCCAGGTGCGAGGTCACCATCACGGCGGCGCCCTTCTCCAGCGCCAGCTTCAGCGTCGGCAGCGACGCGGTGATGCGCTGCTCGGAGGTGATCTGGCCGTTGTCGATCGGCACGTTCAGATCCTGGCGGATCAGCACGCGCTTGCCGGAGAGATCGAGGTCGGTCATGCGAACGATGGACATAAGCAACTCTTTGGCTCTGAAGAAGGAAGGACGCCGCACGGCGCAGACGATCATTGTCCCGGCTGCGCGGGTGCATCGCAAATCTGCTTAACGGGGACGGAGGTAGTTAAGCGGATGCTACTTAACAGGGACGGAGGTAGTTAAGCGCGCTTAACTACCTCCG
>DEVL01000003.1:504-773056 GCA_002363385.1 Stenotrophomonas maltophilia | reverse complement strand
CGCTTAACTACCTCCGTCCCTTGGCGGCTGGCGCAGCAGGCTCACCGCGAAGCCACCGACAATCAGCACGCCGATCACCAGCAGCGCCCACAGCAGCCACTGTTTCCAGTCGCGCTGCGGGGCCACTGCGGCATCGCCGGCGAGGACTTGCGGTGCGCCCTGCACCGTTGCCTGCGCCGGTTGCCACTGCGCGCCATGCTGCTCGCGCAGCTGCGCGATCACCGTGGCCACCGGCGCCTCCTGGCGTTCGGCACGGAGGCTGCCGGCGGCGACCGTAAACGGCGGCTCGCCTTGGCTGAGGAACACCAGCGCTTCGGGCTGGTAACCAAGCTTCAGCGTCGGCGCAGGCATCGACTGCGCCTGGCCGGCCACCAGCTTCCAGTAGCGGTCACGCGTGCTGCGCACCAGCGGCTGGGTCTGCGATTGGCGTCGGTCGGCGGCGTCCTGCAGTTGATAGGCCACCCACGGGCCGGCACGCACCTGCCACGGTTGGTCGGCATCATCGCGGCTCAATAGCGTCCACTGCACCACGCTGTTGTCGGCGGTGGCGACATCGGCCTGCGCGATCGGGAAGCGCCCGTCCAGCTGATACTCGAATTCACCGGGCTTGCCGGCGGCACCGGTCAGCGACTGCCAGCGCCACGCGATCGCCTGCGCGGTCGGCGCCAGCTCGGCCTGCACGGTGGACAACGCCGGCAAGGCATCGGCGCCGATCGGCAGGATCCGGAAGTACTTGGCCTGGCGCGCGATCTCAATGCGGCGCTGCTGCAGGCGGCGACCTTCATGCTGCAGGTCCACCAGCGGCACGTCGTCGGCGATGCGCAGCCAATCGCGCAGATCATTGCTCATTTCCACACGCACGCGCGCCTGCAGCGGCGACTGTGTCTGCCAGTCCAGGCGCAGGGCCTGCACGCCGGTCTTGAGGGCACTGGCGTCGATCAGCCAGCCGGCCGGTTGTCCGGCCGCCCCACCCCGCCCCAGCCGCGCTTCCACCCGGCGCACGCTGCCGTCGGTATTACGCTCAGTCAGCAGCTGCAGGTCATCGCCGGAGGTGCCGGCCATGGGGGGCAGCGGGAACCACGACAGCGTCTGCCATTGCGGTGCCTGCGCCAGTGGCTGGTCGGCGGCCAGCAACGCCGACGGCAGTGCCTGGCCTTGTGCGTTGAACACCTGCACATCGGCCAGGCGTGGCGATACCGCAGTGCGGTACACGCCATCATCGAGCGTCAGCCGGTACGCGCCGGCCTGCGGCTGTGCGAGCTGCAGCGGCCATTGCTGGCGATAGGCCTGGCGGTCGTCGGTGGACTGGGCCTGGGCCAATGCCAGCGTCGGAAGCGCCAACGCAGCGAGGAGGATCAGCGGGCGAAAGGTCTTCACGACTGTGGCTCCACGGTGGGGTCCGGCGCGCGTGGCGGCGCCGGTGCCAGATAGCCCACGACCGTGCACAGCAGGCCGTAGGCGATGAAAGAAGAAATGCCCAGCAGGTTGCCCAGATGCTGGCGGTCGATCAGGACCAGCTTGGCCAGCACCACCCCCATCAGCACCGCACCGACCAGCCACAGGACGCGTTGCCCGCGGCGCGAGCCCCACACCCAGCTGATCACGCCGAGTACGCTCCAGACCACGGTCAGGCTGGTCTGGGCCAGGGTCGAAGACCACAAGCGCTCGTTCCACGGCACCCCGCCCCAGTGGTGCACGGCATGCAGGGTGATGCTGGTCAGGGCGACGAAGCCGGCAATCGCCACCAGCGGTATGCGCAGGGCACGCAGGCCGTCCGGCGCCTGCGCGGACCACAGCCAGCGCCCGGCCAGCACCAGCACCGCCAGCTGCACCAGTTCCACCGGGTTGAGCAGCGGCAGCCACGGCAACGGTGCGGCGCCGGCTGGCACCAGCAGCAGACCCGCCCAGCTCACCCCCAGCACGGCGAACAAGGTGGTCTGCAGCGGTGTGCGCATGGCGTCGAAACGCTCGCCGAGTGGCACCGCCAGCCAGCGCCAGCGCAGCAGCGCCACCGCGGTGACCAACAGCCACGGCAGCAGCATCAGGGCCAGGCCCCAGCCCTGTGCCAATGCGAAGCGATCAGCCAGCCACAGGCAGGCCAGCGACACTACCGACGGCCACAGCAGCCACCACAGGAACTGGGCAGCCAGCGAGCTGCGGTCTTGACCACCGCGCAGGCACCACAGGCTGCGCACACCCAGCAGCGCGAACACGGCCCAGGCCAGCGCGCCATGACCTGCGAACGGTTGCTGATGCACGTCGGCCTGCCACAGCGCCAACGGGAACGCGGCCAGCACCATCGCCAGCGTGGTCAGCACCAGCGCGCGCGCCGGCCAGCGGCGATGCATTTCGGCAGCCAGCCACGCGGTGACGGCGGCGGCGATCAGCAGCGCGTCGGGCTCGGTGCGGTGGGTAACGAAGCGCAGGATCTCGTGACTGACACTGCCCAGCCACCACAGCAGGCCCCACAGGTAGTAGACGACGGCCGGCGCATCGCGCTGCGCGCGACGGTAGCTGAAGGCGGCGGCAAAACCGGCCAGCGCCAGCAGCAGGCCACTCATGAAGGTCGGGTTGGCAATGGCCGTGGCGTCCAGATGCCAGTAGTCCGCGCCAACCACGAAGCCGAACGCGGCGCCCAGGATCAGCAGCGCACCGGCGATCTGCGGCAGCCAGCGCTGCTGGCGCAGGCCCAGCCATGCCAAGGCGGCACCTTCCAGTGCGAACACGCTGGCGGTGGCGCGTGCGGACAGTGCCAACGGCACCGCCAGTGTCGCAAAGCCCACCGCGAGTACCGCGTGCGACTGACCCAGCGCGGCGTAGCGCTCACGCTTGATCAGCGCCCAGGCCAAGCCGGCATACAACGCGGCCAACGCGAGCGAACACAACGCCAGCAGCAGCCGGTCGTCATGCAGCAGGCCGGCCTGCAGCGAGAACGCGATCAGCGGCGTGCCGAACACCAGGCTGCCATCGATCAGATCGCGTTTTTCCGCGTTCTGCCGGCGCGCATAGAGGATCGGGATCAGCAGGTAGAAAGCGAAGAACAGCAGCAGGAACGGCTCGGTACTGGCGAACTTGTCCGCGCTGTACTGAAGCACGCCCCAGGCCGTACCGATGCCGAACGTGAACGCGAAACCAAGCAGGTTCAGCGCGCGCCACGGGCGCCACCAGGCAATGGCAAGGATCGCGGCGTTGAGCACGGCGTAGTACGAGAACAGCGCGACATGGTTGCCGCTGCCGGTGGACAGCCAGATCGGCGCCATGAAGCCGGCCAGAATGCCGAGCACGGCCAGCGTGCGCGAGTTCTGCACCACCGCCAACACGCCCATGCTGGCGATCAGCAGCACGCTGAGCGCAAAGGCCGGCGCGGCGGGTATCAGGTCGTAGCGTTTGAACGCAGCGAAGATGGTCAGCAGCAGCACGCCGATCGCCCCACCCTGCAGCGCCAGCGCAAACAGGCGCCGGGTATCGCGCTGCACCCAGCCGAACACCAGCCCGGCCAACGCGGCGACCGCGATGGCGGCCAGGCGCAGCTCGATCGGTGCGTTCAACCACCCCTGGTCGCTGGCGTACTTGAGCAGGGCGGCCACACCGGCCAACAGCACCAGCATGCCGATCTTGACCGGCACGTTGCCTTCGGTGAACCACTGTTTGATGGTGCCGACGATGCGCTCGCCGATGCCGGGGCCTTCTGGTTCGGCCGGCAGGATCGGGGCAA
Source organism: Stenotrophomonas maltophilia (assembly GCA_002363385.1). GTDB lineage: Bacteria > Pseudomonadota > Gammaproteobacteria > Xanthomonadales > Xanthomonadaceae > Stenotrophomonas > Stenotrophomonas maltophilia_AN. The sequence goes on along the minus strand of DEVL01000003.1, from coordinate 769,341 downwards.
CCGGTGGCACGGGCGCCGATGGCGGCAGCGGCGGTGGCATCGCGGCAGCCGCTGCAGGTGCAGCCGTGGCATCCGGGGTCTGGACGGGCGTCTCCACTGCGGGCTGCATGGCGAAGTCCAGCGGCGCGGCCACCGTGTCCACGGATTGGATATCCGTCCAGCGCAGCGGCCGCTCGGGCTCGGCCGGGGCCGACGATGCTTCCCAGGCAGATCCGGCCGCACGTTGCTCCAGCGCGGCCACGCGGCGGCGCAGGCCGGCGATCATCACCAGCGCAACGATCAGCAGCAGCGGGATCGCCAGCAGCACCAGCACCAGCAGGACAATCAGAGCTTCCATTCCAAGCCATCCTCAAGAGGTCGCCACGGCTGCGCCCGACAGGCGCAGTTCCGATGGCACGCGGGCCATGCTAATGGATCGGCGGCACGGGTGGGATCAAGGCGCTGATTGGTCTGCCTGAAACGACAGACCCCGGCACGGGCCGGGGTCTGTGGAATGACGCAGGAGCAGCGCTGGCTTACGCAGCGACGACCTTGACCATTTCCAGGCACTTGTTGGAGTAGCCCCATTCGTTGTCGTACCACGACACCAGCTTGACGAAGGTGCCATCCAGCGCGATGCCGGCATCGGCGTCGAACACCGAGGTGTGGGTTTCGCCGCGGAAGTCGGTCGCCACGACCTTGTCTTCGGTGTAGCCCAGGATGCCCTTCAGCGCGCCTTCGCTCTGCGCCTTCACTTCAGCGCAGATCTCGGCGTAGGTGGCTTCCTTCTCCAGCTCGACGGTCAGATCGACCACCGACACGTCCGAGGTCGGCACGCGGAAGCTCATGCCGGTCAGCTTCTTGTTCAATTCCGGGATCACCACACCGACGGCCTTGGCCGCACCCGTGGACGACGGAATGATGTTCTCCAGGATGCCACGGCCACCGCGCCAGTCCTTGTTGGACGGGCCATCGACAGTCTTCTGGGTGGCGGTCGCGGCGTGCACGGTGGTCATCAGGCCACGCTTGATGCCCCACTTGTCGTTGATGACCTTCGCAAGCGGTGCCAGGCAGTTGGTGGTGCACGACGCGTTGGAGACGATCGCCTGACCGGCGTAGGTCTTGTCGTTCACGCCGAACACGAACATCGGAGTGTCGTCCTTCGACGGTGCCGACAGGATCACCTTCTTGGCGCCCGCGTCGATGTGCTTCTGCGCGGTTTCCTTGGTCAGGAACAGGCCGGTGGATTCGATGACGACATCCACGCCGACTTCGTCCCACTTCAGGTTGGCCGGATCACGTTCCTGGGTCAGGCGGATCTTCTTGCCGTTGACCAGCAGGTCGTTACCGGAGACCTCCACATCGGCCTTGAAGCGGCCGTGCACGGAGTCGTACTTCAGCATGTACGCCAGGTAATCCGGCTCCAGCAGATCGTTGATGGCGACGATTTCGATGTCATTGCCGAAGTTCAGCACGGCCGAGCGCAGCACGTTGCGCCCGATGCGACCGAAACCGTTGATGCCAACCTTGATTGCCATGTTCACAAGCTCCTGCAGCCGCGACGGTGCGGCGCCGATGGAAAGGGGTGTTCATTCTAGCAGGGCTGGAACCGGCCCGGCCCGAGGTAGCCAAATGGAAACCGGTTACAACGGTAAATACCCGGATTGATCCGGATCAAGGCGCGCAGGCGCGTGAACGGGAAAACTGGCGCCATTCCAACCCGCCACGAGACCGACTCATGCGCAAGACCTCCCCCCTCCTGCTCTCCAGCCTGGCCGCCGCGCTGGCGCTGGCCGCCGCCCCCGCGATGGCCCAGTCCAAGGGTGACTGGACGATCGGTGCCGGCGTGCACCAGGTCGCCCCGAAGTCCAACAACGGCTCGCTGGCCGGCGGCACGCTGAAGGTCGATGTGGACAACGACATCAAGCCGACCATCACCGGTGAGTACTTCATTGCCGACAACCTCGGCATCGAGCTCCTGGCCGCGCTGCCGTTCAAGCACGACATCAACATCGCCGGCCTGGGCAACGTGGGCAGCACCAAGCACCTGCCGCCGGTGGTGTCGCTGCAGTATCACTTCAACAGCAAGGGCAAGGTTTCCCCGTTCCTGGGCGCGGGCATCAACTACACCACCTTCTTCAGCGAGAAGACCGGCGGCGCACTGGCCGGCAGCAAGTTGAAGATGGAAGACTCCTGGGGTCTGGCCGCCCATGCCGGCCTGGATTTCGCGATCAACGACAAGGGCTCGCTGCGCGTTGATGTGCGCTGGATGGACATCGACAGCAAGGTCAAGCTCGACGGTGAAAAGATCGGCACCGTCAATATCGACCCGCTGGCTTACGGCGTGTCGTACGTGTTCAAGTTCTGATCGGCGGATCAGAGCCCAACAAGGCAACACCCTCGCAGCAAGACAATTTCCCCGGCTTCGGCCGGGGTTTTTTTTCGATCTTCTTGCAGCTGTTTGGCACGCATGAGGCGGAGACAGCGCTTGGCCTTCCAGCGAGATGGCCGACCTCAGCCTGCAGCCGGCCAGATCCCGGCAAGCCCGCGCGCGGCCGGCCCGCTAGAATGCCGCGGATGAAAATGCCTTCCCTGCTCCCGGCCACCACCCTCGCGCTGGCCCTCACCTTCGTTTCCACCGATGCCCTGGCCTGGGGCGCACAGGGCCACCGCCTGGTGGCGCGGATCGCCGAAACCCGGCTGACCCCGCAGGCCCAGGCCGAGGTTGACCGTCTGCTCGCTGCCGAGCCGGACCCGACCTTGCACGCCATCGCCCCATGGGCCGATCAGCTGCGCGCCAAGGACCCGGGCCTGGGCAAGCGATCGGCTGGTTGGCACTACGTCAACATCGCCGAAGACGATTGCCACTATGAGGTGCAGAAACACTGCAAAGACGGCAACTGCGTGGTCGAAGCGCTGAAGGCGCAGACCGCGATCCTTGGTGATCGCAGCAAGTCCGACGCCGAGCGCGCGCAGGCGCTGAAGTTCGTCGTGCATTTCGCTGGCGACATCCATCAGCCGATGCATGCCGGCTACGGTCACGACAAGGGCGGCAACGATTTCCAGGTGCAGTTCAACAACCGCGGTACCAACCTGCACTCGTTGTGGGACAGCGGCATGCTGAATGAGCAGAAGCTGGACGATGACCAGTACCTCAAGCGTCTGCTCGCGCTGCCCAAGCCGGTGTTCGGCAAGCGCTCCACTATCGATGTTGACGCCGTACAGTGGGCCGAAGCCAGCTGCCGGATCGCCATTGCACCTGGCGTTTACCCGGACAAGCGTACGCTGGGACCCAGCTATTCGGCGGCCTACCGCCCGGTCGCCGAGCGCGAGCTGCGCGTGGCCGGTGAACGCCTGGCCGTGCTGCTCAACGACACTCTGGGCAAACGCTGAGGTCAGCATCATGTCACTGCACGTCGCCAGTTTCTTCCACCCGGACAGCCACACCTTCAGTTACGTGGTGCATGACCCGGCGACGCTGCAGGCGGCGGTGATCGATCCGGTGCTGGACTACGACCCGGATACCGATGCATTCGGTGCAGGGCCGCTGCAGCCGCTGCTTGCCCATGTGCGCGACAGCGGCCTGAAGGTGGGTTGGCTGCTGGAGACCCATGCGCATGCCGATCATGTCAGCGCCGGGCGGTGGCTCAAGACGCAGTGGCCCGAGGCGACGCTCGCCATGGGCCAGGGCATCGTGCAGGTGCAGCGAACCTTCGCGCCGCGCTACGCGCTGGATGTCCCGACCGATGGCTCGCAGTTCGACCATCTGTTCGCCGATGGCGAGCACTTCACCCTCGGTGATATCGACGCCGAGGTGATCGCAGTACCGGGCCACACCAGTGACAGCGTCGCCTATCGCATCGGCGATGCCCTATTCACCGGCGATTCGCTGTTCATGCCCGACGGTGGCACCGCCCGCTGCGATTTTCCGGGCGGTGATGCAGGACAACTGTACCGCTCGATCCAGCGCATGCTGGCATTGCCCGATGCGACCCGTGTCTTCGTCTGCCACGACTACGGTCCCGGCGGCCGCGAGTTCGCCAATCAAACCACCATCGGCGAACAACGCGCGCACAACATCCATCTGCGCGATGGCATCAGCGAGGCGGACTTTGTCGCCACCCGCCAAGCCCGTGACGCCACCCTGCCCGAGCCGAAACTGATGCAGCCCTCGGTAAAGGCCAACCTCCAGGGCGGTCCGGAAAGGTAGCGCCGGCCGCTGGCCGGCACCCCCTTATTGCCCGGTTGGCACAGGACGCCTTGCCTGTTCAGCGTCCTTGCCGCCGCACCACGTGTTGCCCTTTCACGATCTCGAACGTGAAGCCGTACAGCAGGCTTACCGGCACCGGTTCGATGCGCTCGGCGCCTTCGCAGTCTCCCCGATCCGTCGGCACGCGCTCCGGGGGAAAATGACAGACCGCTGCGGGGGTGTAGCGCCACATTGCCACGGCTTCCTGCGCGGCCTGCATGAGCGGCGCGTTCTGCGGCGCGTTGCCGGCCGCGCACTCGCCGCGATCACTCAACGGCACACTGCGCTCCACCCTGCCCTGCGCATCGATCACCACCTGCAGGCACACCATGGTCGGTGCCAGCTCGCGCCGAGGATCGCGCTCCCCGACCACCGGATCGGGCGCCGCGTAGAGCTGCGGCATGCGGTAGCCCTCGGTGGGGCCGAGCTGATACGTCCCCACCTGCGCGCTCCCGGTGGTGCCCGCGCTGGCCTGCAGACGCTGGTGGTCCACGTTCTCGGCACGCGTGTCCACCGTGGTGATCTGATCGTGCCCTGCACAGCCCGACAGAAGCAGCAAAGACAGCGCCGTTGCCACCTCCCGCCTCATCGCGCGGGCTCGTCGTCATCCATGGCGAACGTCACAGGAATCTTCAGCGCCGACGCGACCGCTTTGCCATTCTTGATCGCTGGCTCGAAGGTCCACTGCTCCGCGGCAGCCACCGACGCCGCATCGAAGATGCCCGCCGGGGTGGCCTCCAGCACGCGTACGCTGGTGGCCTTGCCGTCGGCGTCGACGTTCACCTGCAACACGACCTTGCCGACGATGCCTTGCTCGAAGGCAATCTTCGGATAGGACGGTGGCGGCATCATGCGGGCAGTCGCACCGCGATCGGCCGGCATGTCGACCTGTCCCATCCCGCTGACGGCAGCCGCTGCGCTGCCCTGGCTGGCCCAGGCCACTGTGCCCAGACCCACACACAACCCGACCACCAGCACCTGCCCGGCCATCCACGGCAATGCGTTCCGCTTGTGTTCCTTCAACATGGCAATACGCTCCTTCAACATCGGTTGGCTGCGCCAGTGGCAGGCCATCGGTGCAACCGGGTGGACCAACTGCGCCTTCAGCAACGCGTTGGCATAGAGCCGGCGCAGGGCCGGATGCGGGTCGACCGTGCGTGCGTCGCAGGCCAGTTCCTGGTCCCGCAGGAACCGGCGCGCCACCCACGGCAGCAACGGGTGAAACCAGAACACGCAGCGCAGCGCGGCCAACGCGGCGTTTGCCCAGGGATCGCCATGACGGCGGTGGCTGTGTTCGTGCCGCAGAATCAGCGCTTGTTCGGCGGGGCTGAAACGCTGCTCAAAGTCCGGGCCGACCACGATCCGCGGCCGCCACAGGCCGACCAGTGCCGGCAGGCCGGGATCGCCAGTGGCCTGCCAGCTGCCATCCCCGCGCTGTTGCAGCTCGCCCAGCGCATGTTCAAAGCGACGTTGCGCCCGCCAGCTGAGGCCAGCCATCGCCACCGCGCCGAGCAACCACATCGTCATCAGCAGCAGCGGCCACTGCGAAGCATCGCTGGGCACGGCCGGCGCGCGCAGGGCCGAGGCCATGACCATCACCGGCTCTGTCTCAGTGATCGGCAGCCGTGGCAGTGGCAGACAAGGCACCACCAGCATCAACGGCAGCACCCACCAGCTGCGATACGCCAGCGCCGCGCCGCCCAGACGCAGCAGCACCGGCCGTGCGGCGGCCACCACAAGCGCCGCCAGCGCCAGCCACACGCTGGCCTGCAGCAACCCATCAAGCAGCTCAGTCATGGTCCAGCTCCCGGATCAGTTGCTTGAGCTCGGCGATGTCCTGCGCGCTGAGCTCCCCGCGCTGGCTGAAATGCGCGACCAGCGGCGCAACGCGACCATCGAACACCCGATCCAGAAAGCCCTCGCTCTGCTCGGCCACCCACGCCTGGCGCTGCAGCACCGGCGAGTAGAGATAGCGGCGCCCATCGCGGCTGGCACTGATCGCGCCTTTGGTCAGCAGCCGGTTGAGCAGCGTCTTGATGGTGGGCTCTGCCCAGTCGCGGCTGGCCAGCGCGGCCATCACCTCATCGGCGCCCAGCGGATGATGGCGCCACAGCACCTCCATCACGACAGCTTCGGCTTCACTGATCTGGCTCATCATTTACATCCGTAATCGACAGCTCGATTACGCCCGTAATCAGCGCGGGTGTCAACCCCTTCAACAGCCGGTTCATGCATTCGCCGCCAGCGTCGGCGCATGCCCCGACGGCGCCTTCGATGAGGCGCTGCCGAACATCCCATGGCGGTGCCAGGTTCGTGCGCGTCGGCGATGACGTCCCGCGTCGCCGTCTGTTCAACCCCGGAATGCTGTAATGGCCCGCATGATTCCGCAGGATAGCGCCGCATGACCGAACACCTGACCGACCTCGACGCCGCCGTCGACTGGCTGCTGCAGCGGGTCGATGGCCCGCTGCGCATTGGCGCACCACTGGCGCTGGGCAAGCCGCACCGGCTGCTCAACGCCCTGTACGCGCGCGTGGAAATCGATGCCTCGCGACCGCTGCAGCTGTATACCGCGCTGTCGCTGAATCCGCCGCGCGGCGGTGCCGGGCTGGAAGCTCGCTTCATGACGCCGTTCGCCGAGCGTCATTTCGGCGCGGACTTCCCGCGCCTTGCGTATGCCGATGCGATGGTGCGCGACCAGCTGCCGGTGCATGTGCAGGTGGAGGAGTTCTACATGCAGTCCGGTGCACTGCTCGGCTCGTCGCAGGCGCAGCGCAGCTACACCAGCCTCAACTACACGCACGCCGCCGATGCGGTAGCCCAGCGCGCGCCGCACGCGATCGTGCAGAAAGTAGCGATGCGCGCGAATGATCGGCGCCTGTCGCTGTCGTGCAACAACGACATCACCCAGGACACGCTGGATGCGATGGTCGCGCGCGGGCTGCCCCGGCCGTTGATGATCGCCGAGATCGATCCGCAGCTGCCGTATCTGGCCGGCTCGGCCACGGTGGACGTGTCGTTCTTCGATCTGGTGATCACCCCGCCCGGGCCGTACCCGGAACTGTTCGGTCTGCCGCGCCAGCCGGTCAGCGATGCCGACTATGCCATCGGCCTGTACGCCAGCACGCTGGTGCGCGATGGTGGCACGCTTCAGATCGGCATCGGCACGCTGGCCGATGCACTCAGCCATGCGCTGGTACTGCGGCATACCGACAACGCACGGTATCGCCAGATTCTGCAGGCGCTGGATCCCGGCCTTGCCCACCACCCCACCGTGCTGGAATGCGGTGGCCTGGAGCCGTTCGAGATTGGCCTGTATGGCTGCAGCGAAATGCTCAACGAAGGCTTCCGCCGGCTGGTCCAGACCGGCGTGATCCGGCGCAAGGTGCATGACGATCTGGCGCTGCTGCAGCGGATCGAGAACGGCACCGCGTGGACCACCGATTACGCCACCCTCGAGGCCGAGGGCCAGTACCTGCACGGTGCGTTCTATCTGGGCTCGCCGGAGTTCTACCAGTGGCTGCGCGACCTGCCCGATGACGAGCGCAGCGCGATCGGCATGCGCCGCATCAGTGAGATCAACCAGCTCTACGGTGGCGATGAAACGCTGGAGCGGATGCAACGCCGCGATGCGCGCTTCTTCAACTCCTGCATGATGTCCACCGCGCTCGGCGCCGCTGTCTCCGATGCACTGGAAGACGGGCGCGTGGTCTCCGGCGTGGGCGGCCAATACAACTTCGTGGCGATGGCGCATGCCCTGCCCGGCGCCCGCAGCGCGCTGATTTTCCGCGCCACCCGTGAGGACAAGGGCGTGCTGCAGTCCAACGTGCGCTGGAACTACGGGCACACCACGATCCCGCGGCATCTGCGCGATCTCTACATCAACGAGTACGGCATCGCCGATCTGCGCAACATGACCGACGAGGACTGCGTGATCGCCATGACGGCGATCACCGATGCGCAGTTCCAATCGGCACTGCTGGACAAAGCGAAAGCCTCAAAGAAGCTCGCGGCTGGTTTCACCGCGGCCGGTGATGGGCAGCGCAACACAGCCGCCGCCGTCAGCGCCGCGCTGGCGCCGTTCCGCCAGTCCGGCCTGCTACCGGACTATCCGCTGGGCAGCGATTTCACCGAAGTGGAGCAGCACCTGGTCAAGGCGCTGGGCTGGCTGAAGCAGAACACGCAGACGCCGATGGCCAAGCTGCGCACGGTGCTGGCGGCGGTGACGCAACCGGCCGGTGATGGGGATCAGGCCTATCTGCAGCGGATGGGACTGGAAGCGCCGAAGACGTTCGGCGAACGCATCGAGGCGCGGCTGGTGCGGTTGGGCTTGGCGCGCACGGCGTGATGCGCGCCGTCTTGGCACGCGGGTAGTGCCGGCCGCTGGCCGGCTCGCGCCAGGTCAGGGCAGACGGCAGATGATCGCGCCGTTTATCAATCCAGAACGCAGAAGGCCGGCGTTCGCCGGCCTTCCGTTTGATGGCGCCGAGCGTGGCTCGACGCCATCCAGCCGCCATCAGTTCGCCAGCTGCGCCTTGGCCGCAGCCACGACGTGCTCGGCGGTGATGCCGAAGTGCTTGTACAGCGCGTCCGCCGGGGCCGACGCACCGAAGGTGTCGATACCCACCACCGCACCGTCCAGGCCCACGTACTGGCGCCAGAAACCGGTGACACCGGCTTCCACGGCCACGCGGTTGCGCACGGCGTTGGGCAGCACGGACTCGCGGTATGCCGCGTCCTGACGTTCGAACACATCGGTCGAGGGCATCGACACCACGCGGGTCTTGATGCCGGCGGCATCCAGTTCCGCCTTGGCGGTCACGGCCAGGCCCACTTCCGAACCGGTGCCGATCAGGATCACGTCCGGCACGCCACCTTCCGCATCAGCCAGCACATACCCACCGCGCGCGATCTGGGCGACCTGCTCGGTGCTGCGCGGCTGGTGCGGCAGGTTCTGACGGCTGAAGACCAGGCAGCTCGGGCCATCCTTGCGGGTGATCGCGGCCTTCCAGCTGACCGCCGATTCAACCGCATCGCACGGGCGCCACACATCGTTGTTCGGGATGTAGCGCAGCGAGGCCAGATGCTCCACCGGCTGGTGGGTCGGGCCGTCTTCGCCCAGGCCGATCGAATCGTGCGTGTACACGTGGATCGCGTGGGCCGGGATCAGCGCGCTCATGCGCACACCGTTGCGGGCGTAATCGCTGAACACCAGGAAGGTGGCGTCGAACGGAATGAACCCGCCATGCAGGGCCAGGCCGTTGGCGATGGCGGTCATGCCGAACTCGCGCACGCCGTAGTACACGTAGTTGGCGTTCGGGTCATCGGTGGCGACCGACTTGCTGGCCTTCCACAGGGTCAGGTTGGAGTGCGCCAGATCGGCCGAACCGCCCACCAGTTCCGGCAGCAGCGGTGCGAACGCTTCGATCGCCAGCTGCGAGGCCTTGCGCGAGGCAATGGTCTGGCCATCGGCCTGGACCTGGGCGATGTAGGCATCGGCCTTGGCGATGAAATCGGCCGGCAGCTCGCCGTGCGAACGACGGATCAGCTCATCGGCTTCGGCCGGGAACTGCGCGGCGTACTTGTCGAACTGCTGCTCCCACTCGGCCTGGCGCAGGGTGCCGGTACCGCCGGCACGCCAGCCGGCGTAGATCTCTTCGGGGATCTCGAACGGACCATGCGGCCAGCCCAGCTGCTTGCGGGTTGCATCCAGCTCATCCTTGCCCAGCGGGGCGCCGTGGCTGGATTCCTTGCCGGACTTGTTCGGCGAACCAAAACCAATCGTGGTGCGGCAGCAGATCAGGGTCGGCTTGTCGAACTGCGACAGCGCGCTGTCGATCGCGGACTTGATGCTCTCCGGATCGTGGCCATCGACGCCGCGCACCACGTTCCAGCCATAGGCTTCGAAACGCTCGGGAGTGTTGTCGGTGAACCAGCCATCGGTGTTGCCGTCGATGGAGATGTGGTTGTCGTCCCAGAAGCAGACCAGCTTGGACAGGCCCCAGGTACCGGCCAGCGAGGCGGCTTCATGCGAGATGCCTTCCATCAGGCAGCCATCGCCCAGGAACACCCAGGTGCGGTGGTCGACGATCTCGTGTTCCGGACGGTTGTAGCGCTGTGCCAGGAGTTTCTCGGCCAGCGCGAAGCCCACGGCGTTGGCCAGACCCTGACCCAGCGGACCGGTGGTGGTTTCCACGCCGGGGGTTTCATGGTGTTCCGGATGGCCGGCGGTCTTGCTGCCGAGCTGGCGGAACTGCTTGAGCTGCTCGATCGGCAGGTCGTAGCCGCTCAGGTGCAGCAGCGCGTACTGCAGCATCGAGCCGTGGCCGTTGGACAGCACGAAGCGGTCGCGGTTGAACCACTTGGGATTCTTCGGGTTGTGACGGAGATAGTCGTTCCAGAGCACTTCGGCGATGTCGGCCATGCCCATCGGCATGCCGGGATGACCGGACTTGGCGGTTTCAACCGCATCAGCGGCGAGGAAGCGGATGGCATTGGCCAACTGGCGGCGGGTAGGCTGCGTCATGGTTCTGTCGGAATCGGGAGGCGGCCGCGAACGTGCGGGCGGCCCATTGTCCCACAGCTGATCGACCGGGTCAGGCCGGAGACAGGCCAGCCGTTAAACGAAGACGCCCCGCACGAGGCGGGGCGTCGGGGAGCAGCGGACCTGCGCAGGCTTAGTCGCGCGGGGCCGGCGCGGGTGCCGGGGCCACCGCGGCCACCACCGGGCCATCGTCCACCTCGCCCTTGGCCACCAGGGTGGTCAGGGCCAGATCGCCGGTCACGTTCAGCGCGGTGCGGCACATGTCCAGGAAGTGGTTCACGCCCAGGATCAGGCCGATGCCCAGCGGGTTCACGCCGACCATCGCGCAGATCATCGCCACGACCGGCAGCGAGCCGGAGGGGACGCCGGCGGTGCCGATGCCGCCCAGGATGCAGACCGCCATCACCATGATCTGCTGGCCGATGCTCAGGTCCACCCCGAAGAACTGCGCCAGGAAGATCACCGTCACGCCCTCGAACAGCGCGGTGCCGTTCTGGTTGGCGGTGGCGCCGACGGTCAGCACGAACCGCGAGACCTTCTGCGGCAGGCCCATCTGGTCGGCCACGCGCAGCGCGGTCGGCAGGGTGGCGTTGCTGGAGGCGGTGGAGAAGGCCATCACGGTGGCCTCCTGAGTATCGCGGAAGAACGCCAGCGGCGAGCGACCGGACAGCCACACGGCCACGCCGTAGGTCACCACCATGTGCAGGCCCAGCGCCAGCACCACCACGCCCACGTAGGCGCCCAGGCGGATGATCAGCTCGAAGCCGAACAACGCGGCCAGGTTGAACATGAAGCAGGCCACCGCGTACGGTGCCAGGCGGATGACCAGGTTGATCAGGGTCATCGAGACTTCGAAGATGCCTTCGATGGCACGACGCAGCGGGGCCACCTTCTCTTCGGGCGAGAGCACCATGCCGATGCCGAACATCAGCGCGAAGAACATCAGCGACAGGATCGCGCTGTTGCTGGAGGCCGCCTCGACCACGTTGCCCGGCACGATCGACAGCAGCATGTCCATGCCCTTCGGCGTGCCATGGATACCGGCGACGATCTCCTTGCTGCGCTCGGCATTCTCGGCCAGCATCTGCGCGGCCACGACCGGGTCCACGCCCACGCCGGGCTTGAGCACGTTGACCAGCACCAGGCCGATGCCCACGGCAATGCCGGACAGGACGATGGTGTAGGCCAGTGTCTTCCAGCCGATGCGGCCGAGGGCGCGGATGTCGCCCATCTCCGACACGCCCATGATCAGCGCCGAGAAGATCAGCGGCACGATCAGCATGAAGATCAGATTGAGGAACAGCCCCGACGCCGGGCTGGTGATGTAGTCCATCACCCATTTGGCCACGCCGCTCAGGCCGTCAACGGTGCCGCCGAGGGCATGCACGGTCAGCCCCAGGACCAGGCCGATGATGAAGCCGATGCCCATTTTCCAGTGCAAAGGCAGTTTCTGCCGGGTCGTAGCGGCCTCAGTCATGGAGCGGCGTTCCTCGAAAAAATGAAATCAGCTTAGCAAAGGCAGCCGCCCTGACCGACACGCCTTTTTATGAATGCGCAGTTGGGTACAACGGCGCAAGACCATTGTTCTGCGCGGCCGCGCGCACCCGCCAGTGTGGTCCGTCATGGAAGGCGCGCCGCAGGTCCTGCCGGGCCTGGCCGACATCGCCGCCCTGCCCGCCCCAGCGGACCTGCTGCATCCGTACCAATGCCTCGCGCTGCTGGGCATCGTCGAGGCGCTCCAGCACCTGTTCCAGGGTCTGCACACCGCCCATGCCCGCCAGCACCGCGACGATCTCATCCAGCCCGCCCGCTTCCATGGCACGGCGCAGATCGGCGCGGGTGTACGCGCTTCCTGCCGCGGCGACGGGAACGCCCCCTTCGGCACTGCGCACAGCAACAGGACGACCGCGACGTCGCCAGCCCCAGACCAGGGTCAACAGCCACAGCACGGCCAGCCCGGCCGACAGCCCGATCCAGCCCCACGGCCGTGACGCGCCCTGCGCCGGGGCCAGCTGCAGATTGGTGGAAGATGCCGCCGGCTCGCCCGGCAGTGCCGAGGTGGTATCCACCGGCAAGCTGGTTGCGGCAACGCCACCAACGCCGGTGGCGATGTCCAGCTGGAGGTCCGGCAAGCTGGCACTGCGCGGCTGGCCGGCCGCGACATCCCACCACGCCATGCGCAGCCCCGGCACGGTCAACGGACCGGCCTGACGCGGCACGATCGCAAAGCGCCGGGTGAGCTTGAGCTGCGGCGTGTTGCCGTTGAAGGTTTCATCGAACTGCGGCGGCTCGGCGAACACCTGTGCGCCTGGGCCGACGTCCGGCACCGGCAGCTCCGGGAACTGTGCCTTGGTCGCGCCCTCGGCTATCGCCTCGACCACGATGGTGGCCGCTTCACCGGCACGGCCGGTGGTGGGCGCGGCGGTGTAGCGCAGGCGCAGCCCGTGCAGGGGCAGCCACGGCTGCGGTGCCGAGGCAAACTGCGCCTGGACCTGCAGCGTGCGCTCGGCCGAGGCGGCACGCAGCCGGCCATCACCGCCGAACATGTCATTGAAGAAGCCCCCCGCGCTGCGCCCGTTGAACTGCGCGGCCGGCAGCACCAGCGGGCCGCTGCGTTCGGGGATCAGCAGAAAGCGGCGCTCCACCACGTTGTAGCGGCGGCCGTTGACCTCGCGCACCTGGCTGCGGTCATCGCCCACCCGCTGCAGCGATGCACCGGCAGGGGTATCGAGCACCAGCTCACCGCTGAGCAGCTGCGCGGCGTAGAACAGCCGTACCACCACGCCCACACTCTGCTGCACATACGGCGTGGGATCGTCGACCTCGGTTTCCAGGAACACGGCGGCATTGCTGCTGGCCGCCGCCGGGGCCGCGGCGCTGCTGGCACCGACCTGCAGGGTGAGCGGCTGCGTCCGGCTGCTGCCGACCTGCAGGGCGGGAATCTGCAGCGTGCCGCTACGCTTCGGCGTGAGCGCGACGGCATACAGCGCGCGCGAGGTGGTCGCGCCGTTGCTCCACTGCACCTGGCGGCTGCTGGTCTGGCTGCTGAGATCGAAGTCGGTCCGCAGCGGGCCGTAGTCCGGCGCGCCGCCGCCCGCATCGGATTCGATGTTGAGGGTGACGGTATCGCCGTCGGTGATCTGCTCGCGGTCGAGCCAGGCACGGGTCTGCGCGTGCGCGGCCATGCTCGCGCACAGCAGCAGGGCAAGCCCGGCGCGCAACCAGCGCTGTATCGTGGAATGTGTCATCGCCCTTCCCGTTTCCTGCGTTCGTTTTCCAGCTGGAACTTGGCCCGCAGCAGGCTGCCCGGGTCATCCGGCACGCGACGCATCCAGGCTTCGACGGCCTGCTGCTGCTCACGTTGCTGGGGCGTGCCGCTGACCTGGCCCTGCGCCTTGCCGGTGCCGTCGTGCTTCCCTTGGCGCTGCATCGCCTGCTGCATGCGCTCGCGCTGGGCCGCGTCGGCCTCGGCCTGCGCCTGGGTGTCGGCAGCTTGCGGCGACTTCTCGCCCGTTGATTGGCCATCCTTCGGATCACCGGACGAGGGCGGCGGCGAACCGTCACCCTCCTTGCCCTGTCCCTGCCCCTGCTTCTTGCCGGCGTCGGGCTTGTCGGGCGGGTTCTTTCCGTCTTGCTGATCGTTGTTCTGGTCGTTGTTCCGGGGTGGCTTGCGCTTGCGTGCGGCGTCGACCGCGGCGCGGTTGGCGACCGCATCGGCCATGCCTGGATGCTTCTTCAGCGCGCGGTCGTAAGCATCGATGGCCGCGTCGTACTGGCCCTGCCGCGCCAACGCGTTGCCCAGGTTGTACCAGCCAGCATCGGTATCGATCCCCTCGAACTGCTGCTGCGCCGCCTTGAAGTCGCCCTTGCGGTACGCATCCACGCCGGTGGACAGGCGCTGCTGATCGACCTGATCGCCGCGTTGCCACCACGTGCCGTCTGCTGCGTGTGCAGACGTCGGCATCGCCATTGGCAGCGCTGCCATCATCACCAGCACCGCCAGCGCACCGCGCCGACGGAACGCGAACAAGGCCAGCAACATCAGCGGCGGCAGCAACCAGAAGCCTTCATCGCGCCAGGCACGGCCCTGCCCTTCGCGGCTATCGTCGGCACTGACCCGCGGGGTCAGCACATCAAGCGCGGCCAGATCCTTGTCGTCGCTGGCGATGCGCGCATAGCGACCGCCACCGCGGCTGGCCACGCCGCGCAGGGTGGTCTCTTCCAGGCGCGCCGGCACGATCTGGCCCTCGCCGTTGCGATACGCCGCGCCCTGCGGCGTGCCCAATCCGAGCACGGAGACCACGAAGCCCTGCGCACGTGCCGAGGCCGCGGCCTGCTCGGCATCCGCATCGGCGCGGTCGGTGAGCAGGAGAATGTCGCCGCCGCGCGCACCGGATTGCTGCAGCAGCTTCACCGCGGTTTCCAGTGCACGGTCGGCACGCTGACCATCGCGGGGCATGACGTCCGGTGCCAGCGCGTCCAGATACAACGCGACATTGGCCATGTCGTCGGTAAGTGGCGCCACCGTGTAGGCATCATCGGCGTACACCAGCAGGGCGACTTCGCCGCCTTGGCGCTCGCGCAGCAGCGTGGCCAGTTTGGCGCGCGCCTGCAGCAGCCGCGACGGCGGCAGATCGGTCGCGGTAACGCGCGAGGAGAGGTCCAGTGCAACCACCAGCGGCGACGGCGTCTGCCACAACGGCTGGGCGACCTGCCGCCACGATGGACCGGCCAGCGCCACGACGGCAATCGTTGTGCCGAGCAGCAGCACGATCAACCCACCCCAGGCGCGACGGTCGCGGCCGACCAGCAGATGGCGCAGCAGATGCGCATCGACCGTGTGCCGCCACACATTGCGGCGACGCCGACGCAGCCACCAGATCGCCACCAGCAGCGGCAGCGCCAGCAGCGCCCACAACGCATCAGGGCGCATGAAGTGCAGTGCAGTCAAGTTCGCGATCATCGCCACCGCCTCGGCAGCAGCCAGGCAAGGCCGGCCAGCAGCAGTGCCAACGCCAGCGGCATCGCATAGCGCTCGATCCGCGGCCGCACCGCCGGGCCAGCGGATTTGACCGGCTCCAGCCGTTCCAGCTCGGCGTAGATGCCGGCCAGCTCTTCGGTGTTGCGCGCGCGGAAGGAGCGGCCACCGGTGAGCTCGGCAATCTTGTTCAAGGTGGCCTCGTCGACCGGGTCTTCGCCCGGGGCGATCTGCACGCCAAACAGACTGATGCCGCCGTCGCCGCCAAAGGCCACGGTATAGACGCGCACGCCTTCGGTCTGCGCCAGTTCGGCCGCACGCAGCGGTTCAAGCACGCCGGCGTTGCTGACGCCGTCGGTAAGCAGGATCAGCACGCGCTGGCCCTCGGGTTGTTCGCGCAGGCGTTTGACCGCCAGCGCGATCGCATCGCCAATGGCGGTCTCGCGACCGGCCAGCCCGACCACGCTGTCGCGCAGCTGGTCGCGCACGCTGGTGAGGTCGGCGGTCAACGGGGTCAGGGTGTAGGCACGCTCACCGAAGATCAGCAGCCCTACCCGGTCGCCCACACGGCGGTCGAGGAAATCGGCGAGCACGGCCTTGGCCGCCGTCAGCCGCTCCACCACCTGATTGCCGAGCATCATGTCCGCTTCGCTCATGCTGCCGGACACGTCCACCGCGAGCATCATCTGCCGGCCCTGCTGCGGCGGCGTCACCGCCTCACCCAACTGCTGCGGCCGCGCGGCGGCCACGCACAGGCAGGCCCAGGCAAGCCACAACACGGCACGGCCCAGCCCTGCCCCGGCGCGGCCCGAGGCAGCACCCAGCGACTGCAGTTGATCGGCCGCATACGGCACCCGCAACGCGGCACCCGCGCCGGGCCGCGAGGGCCACCAGCGCATCAGGATCGGCAACGGTAGGGCCAGCAGCATCCACGGCCACGCCAGCCCGTCGAGCCAGCTCAACCATGTCGGCAATGTGAGCGCGATCATCGGCGCCGCTCCGTCAATAGCGACAGGTAGCGGCGGCGTGCGAGCACCCGCAACCGCTGCACGGCCTCGGCATCCACGCTCGGCCGGTAGCCGCCATCGCGCAGCAGCGCGCCGTCGCCCTCGGAGAAAGCCCGGCTGTTCTTTTCATCGAGGAAGGCCAGCCATTCACTGCCCTGCAGGCGTTCGGCGCCGGGCTGGTACCGACGTGCCGCGCGACGCAGCAGCTCGGCGATCGCCGCGACCTCCAGCACTGGCGAACCGGCCTGGGCTACCTGGGCATCGAACAGAGCCAGCCAACGCTGGCGTGCACGGCGCCGGCGCCATTGCCAGATCCAGATCGCGGCCACCACCACGATGATGGCGGCCAACACCAGCCACCAACCCGGCGCAGGCGGCCACCACGACGGTGACGGTGGCAGCTGCACATCGCGCAGCGGCAGCGACGCAGCGGCGTTCATGCCACCACCGCGGTTGGTAACGGGCTCAGCCAGCTGTCGCTCGCGTCATCGGTGGCGACCACATGCACCTGGATGCGGCGCGCGGCCAGACTGTTCTGCAGCGCTTCCAGTGGGGCCACGAAACGGTCGCGCCAGTGTTCGCGCACCGCTGCGCTGCCCAGATCCAGCAGCACGCGGCGGCCCTGCGAAAGAAACGGCAATGCCTCGGCCGGCGGTGCCAGCTCCAGCGGATCGACCAGCAGCATCACCACCACTTCATGGTGCATGGCCAAAGCGGCCCACCGCGCAGGGCTGATCGAGGCCGCGCGCGCCGGATCGGCCAGCACCACCACGCGTGCACCGGGGCGCAGCAGCCGCGCCGCCTGCTCCAGCGCGCGATCCAGGCCGACGTCTTCGGCCGGCGGTTCGGCGTACCAGCGGGTCAGGGCATCGAGCACGCGCAGCACACCGCGCGTGCCGCCGGCCGGTGCGATCGGCGGCTCCTGGGTGCTGCCACGCACGGCAGCAAGGCGGTCGCCTTGGCGCTGCGCCAGCCACGCCGCGACGGCACCCACGCGTGCGGCCTGCACGGATTTGAAGCGGACCCGCGTGCCGAAATACAGCACCGGGTCGGTATCGGCGACCAGCAGCGTCAAGCGCTCGCGCTCGGCCTGGAAGAGTTTGGTATGCGCGCGCCCGGTGCGCGCGGTGACGCGCCAGTCGATATGCCGGGCGTCATCGCCCGGCACGTACTCGCGCGATTCGGCGTACTCCATGCCGCGCCCACGCGCGGGCGACGGCGCACTGCCGGCATGACCGTGCCGGCCACGCCGCGCGGGTGGCGCGCGATGCGCACTGCGGCGCAACGCCACCAGTTCGGCCAGGCTGGGCTGCAGGCCATCGCCTTCCAGCGGCGTGGCCGTATGCACGGGCAGGTCCATGGCGCTCAGGGCGCCGGCACGCGGGCCAGCAGCTCGGCAACCAGCCGTTCGCCATCCCAACCCTCGGCGGTGGCTTCGTAGCTGGGCAGCACGCGATGCCGCAGCACGTCCGGGGCCACGCTGCGCACGTCTTCCGGCGTCACGAAGTCACGGCCGGCCAGCCAGGCGCGGGCGCGCGCGCAACGCTCCAGCGCGATCGAGCCACGCGGGCTGGCGCCCCAGGCGATACGCCGGGCAAGCGCCGGGTCATAGCGGGCGGCATCGCGCGAGGCCAGCACGATTTCGATGAGATACCGCTCCAGCGCCGGCGCCATGTGCAGCGACAGCACCGCCTTGCGTGCAGCGAACACATCGCTCAACGGCATGCGGGCAGGGGCGGCGGCCGGGGTGGACAGCGCTTCGCGGGCCCGCTCACGCGCCAGCCGCAGGATCTCGGTCTCGGCATCCGAATCCGGGTAGCCGATCCGGACGTGCATCAGGAAGCGGTCAAGCTGGGCTTCGGGCAACGGGAAGGTGCCCTCCTGCTCGATCGGGTTCTGCGTGGCCATCACCAGGAACAGCGACGGCAGCGGATAGGTGTGGCGACCCACGGTGACCTGGCGCTCGCCCATCGCTTCGAGCAGCGCGGACTGCACTTTGGCCGGCGCGCGGTTGATTTCGTCGGCGAGCAGGATCGGGTGAAAGATCGGGCCAGGCACGAACTCGAAGCGGCCTTCCTGCGGGCGCCAGATCTCGGTGCCGGTCAGATCGGCCGGCAGCAGATCGGGCGTGAACTGCACGCGGGAGAAATCCGCATCGAGCCGGGCGGCCAGCGCGCGGATGGCCGTGGTCTTGGCCAGGCCGGGTGCGCCTTCCACCAGCAGATGGCCATCGGCCAGCAGCGCAGTCAGCAGGCGCTCCACGAGCGCGCTCTGGCCAACGATCTCGGCGGACAAGGCGTCGCGCAGTGCGCGGAACGCGTCGTGCAGGCGGTCGTGCTCCACCGGAGCGGATGAAGCGGTATCAGGCATGGGGGGCGGCAGATTCATGGCATCCATGTGACCTCCACGGTGGGCAGAGGTTCCATTCCCATGATGGCAGGACAGCAGCGGTTACGACATCAAGATTGGCTGAACACGAAACCGGTCACCGGCGGATCCCACGCTAGGCCGCGTTCGAACCGACGACACGGCCCTCAGTGGAGTAGATCGCGCTGCAGTAGGGGCCGGACATCACGAAGCGCCGGCACGCCTGAGGCCGGTCGTCATAGATGCTGCAGTTCATGCGCTGGCGGTCCAGCGACACGCACCATCCGTCCGCACTCCGGGCCATCACGCGCAGCCCGCCCGGCCGTTCCGTGGTCAGATCCGCCGGAATGCAGTCCGATGCCTCAAGCACAACGGTCAGGCGACAACACTGCGCGCCGCAGCTGGAACAGTTGGCCCTTGCCATGGAAAATCACACGCTTCTGCGAAACATCAACGGGCAGCATAGCGCGGATCCCTCGCCCACCCGGTGATGCCCGTCCGCCCCGCAAACGGGAAAGGGCCGCACTGGGCGGCCCTTTCCTTGGTGCACTGAGACGCGCGTCAGTTGACGGCCGGGGTGTTCCGGGACACACGCAGCACCTTGGGGGTCACGAACACCAGCAGTTCGGCCTTGTCCTTGTTACGGCTGCGCTTCTTGAACAGATTGCCTAGGAACGGCACGTCCCCAAGGAACGGCACCTTGTTGACACTGTTGCGGTCGGTGAACTCATACACGCCACCGATCACAACGGTCTGGCCATCATCGACCAGCACGGCGGTATTCACTTCACGGCGGTTGATGGTCGGCACGGTGCCGTAGCCATCCAGCACGATGTAGCTCTCCACTTCGTCCTTCTTGACCGCCATGTTCAGGAACACGCGGTTGTCGTTGGTGATGGTCGGGGTGACCTTCAGCTCGAGCACCACTTCCTTGAACTGCACGTTGGCCTGGGCCACACCGCCGGCGCCGCCACCACTGATGGTGACGTAGCCGATTTCCTTACCCTGTTTGATCACCGCTTCACGCTGGTTGGTGGTGACCACGCGCGGGTTGGAGATCACTTCGCCGCGGGATTCTTCCTGCATCGCCGACAGCTCGACGTCCAGCAGGTAGCCCGCGTTGAGGATCGACAGCGCCAGCGAACCGGGGCTCTTGAGCGCATCGACCGGCAGGTTCCAGTTCAGGCCACTGTTGATCGTGGACGGGGCGCGGACCGGAATCGAGCCGGTGCGGCCACCGGCCACCCAGTCGTTGATCGCTTTCTGGTACTCGAAATCCTTGGCCGAACGGTCGTTGATGTTCTTGCCGTTCTGCGCCAGGTCACCACTGAAGTAGACATTGTCGCGGCTGCCGCTGATGCCGAACTTGGCGCCGAGCTCGCGGGCGAACGTATCGGTGGCGATGACGATGCGGCTTTCGATCAGGACCTGGTCGACCGGGCGGTCGATCACGTTGATCAGCTCACGCATCCGCGCGATCTTCTTCGGGATGTCGCTGATCATCAGCGTATTGGTGCGCTCGTCAGCCACGATGCGGCCGCGCGAGGACAGGAAGCCGCTTTCTTCCTGCGAGTTGCTGCCGCTGCCACTGCCGCTGCTGCCGCTGTTGCCGCCACCGATACCCTTCGCTTCGGTCAGGGCTTTGAAGATGACCGCGGCGTTGTGGTAGTTGATCTGGATGTAATCGGTGACCAGGTCTTCGCGGTTTTCGATCGCGATACGTGCGTCTTCCTTGTCCTGCTCGAACTTGGCCAGCTCCGGCTGTGGCGCCACCCAGATCACGCCGCCATCGCGGCGCTTGTCCAGGCCTTTGGCCCGCAGCACGATGTCCAGCGCCTGGTCCCACGGCACGTTGATCAGGCGCAGGGTCACATTGCCCTGCACACTGTCGGAGGCCACCACATTGAGATTGGACTCCTCGGCCACCAACTGCAGCACCGTCCGCACCGGCACGTCCTGGAAGTTGAAGGTCACCGGCTTGCCGCTGTAGCCGCGCTGGGCAACGGATGCCGCTGCCTGGCTGACGGTCGTGGCATTGACCGCACCGGTCGCCGGCGCCGCCTGGCGCGGGCTGATCTCGACCACGTACTCGTTGCCGCTCTGATACGCGAGCGATTCGAACGCGGTGTTGGTGTTCAGCACCAGCTGGGTACCACCGCCATACGGCTTGGCGTCGATACGCTGCACCGGCGTGGCGAAGTCGGTGACGTTGATCGGCTTCTGCAGAGCCTCAGGCAGACGTGCGTTGCCGACATCGATGACCACGCTGTTGCCCTGGCTGCGCAGGTCCGGGCTGGCCCCCTGGCCATCGAACTGCAGGATCAGCCGGCCGGCGCCATCGTCGCCGCGCTTGAAGTCGATCTTTGACACCGAGAGCGACGCCGGCGCAGTGGCCGCGGCTGGCATGCCCGCTGGCTTGGCCGCGGTCGCACTGGGCGTCGCCGCCATCAACGTGCCGTTGGCCACCATGAGCGCGACTCCCAGCGCGCACAGGTGGAGCAACTTCGGGCGCCGGACGGAACGCAGCCGCATGGCGTTGGAAAAGGTCATCGTGCTATCCCCATAATCATTCATTGATCTTCAAGCGCGAGCGTTGCTGGACGTTCCAGCCAGCCACCCGCGCCATCCGGCACCAGTTCAATCAGCTCAATCCGGTCCTCGAAGACCCCGGTCACCCGCCCGTCGCTCTGCCCCAGATAGACACCCGGACGCACCCGATAGGTGACCTTGTCCGGTGCCATCACCAGCACGACGAGCCCGCCCCCACGGCCGATCGAACCCACCATGTCCAGGCTGTCCAGCGGGAAATCTTCCAGCGGCTCCTTGCGGCGGTTCGGGTCCGGACGCAGCCCCGATCCCCCTTGCGGATTGGCCCAGGCGTCGGTGAACGGGTCGCGCATCCCCTGCGCGGAATATTCAAACGTCTCAAACTGCTGCATCACCGGCAGCGGCTCAAGCGGCGGTGCCGGACGTGCACGCACATCGGCCACCCACTTTTCCAGGTTGGGCGCATCGCCGGGGGTACTGGTCACGCCGCGTGCGCAACCGGCCAGCAGTACGACCCCCAGCAGGCCGCATACCCGTGCGGTCGAGGTCAGGCGGCTCATTTCCGGCCTCCCTTCTTCGCAGCCTTTTCTTTTTCAGCCGCGGCTTTCTCCTGCGCTTCCATCTCCACGTCATCCAGGTAACGGTAGGTCTTGACCGTTCCGGACAACTCCAGCGCACCGCTGCGGGCAGTGATGCCGGTCTTGGGATCCTTCGGCTTCAGGTTGATGTCGTGCATGGTCAGGATGACCACGCGCGGCAGCGAGGCCACACCGCTGACGAACGCACCGAACTGGTGGTAACTGCCCACCATGCGCAGGGCGATCGGCTTTTCGGCGTAGAACTCCTTGGGTTGCTCGGCACCAGGCTGGAACAGCTCGTTGGACAGGCCGCTGGACAGTGCCGTCTGCGAGATGTCGATGATCAGGTCCGGCATTTCGGTCTTGCTGGGCAGCTGGCGCAGCATCTGCTGCAGCACCTGTTCCATCTGGGTCAGCTGCTGCTTGAGCGGCTCCAGGTTCACCGCCCGGCCCTGCTCCTTTTCAAATTCGGCACGCAGCTCGGTTTCCTTGTTCACCAGCGATGCAAGCTCGTCGCGCTTGCCACTGATCAGCAGGAACCAGCCCATGACCACGATGAAAAGCGCCAGCACCACGCAGAACACGACCTTGGCCTGCTGCGGCCAGTTGCCGATGTTGTTGAAATCGAGCTCTTTGAGATTGATTTTCTGGCTCATTGCTGGCTCCCCTCCTGCGCGCTGGCAGGCGCCGGCGGCGGTGCGGGCGGCGTGGTCGGAACGAGGCGGCTGCCGGCAGGCTTGACCGGTGCGGCGGCGGCCGGCGCTGCCGGCGCTGCTGGCGCAGCGGCCGGATCCTGGCTCGAGGTGGCCGGCGCAGCGGACAGCGGTACCACCGGCGGAACCGGCGCGGCCTCGGCCGCCGTGTCGACGACGGTGCCATCATCGGCCAGGGCGGTGTCGCTCTGCGCGGGCAGGTTCACTTTGACCACGAACATGTACGGCAAGGACTTGATGTCCATCACCGGGCCAGGCGCCGTGGATGTCTTTTCCTTGTCCGGGGCTTTGGCTTCGATGATCGACAGCTCCGGGTTAGTCATCCAGCCCGAGCTTTCCAGGTTGCGCATGTAGGCGCTGACCCGTGCGTTGGATTGCGTGCGGCCTTCCAGCGTCAGCACGTCCCCCTCCTGCTTGAGCGTGGTCAGCACCACCCCGTCGGGGATGGTCCGGACCAGCGCATCGAACAGGTGCACCATCTGCGAACGCTTGGCCTGCAGTTCCTCGATCACGGCCTTGCGGGCCAGCAGTCGATCCTTCTGGCGATCCAGGCGCTCGATCTCCTTGTTCTGCTCCTTGACCTTGTCGATCTCGGCCTGCAGGAAGGTATTGCGATCGGCCTGGCCGCTGACCTGACGGTCGTAGTAGAACCAGATCAACAACGACAGCAGCAGGCCACCGATGGCGGCCCCACCCAGCATGGCGTAGAAGTCGCGCTGGCGTTGCTTGCGCCGCTCGGCGCGCCAGGGCAATAAGTTGATGCGCGCCATCAGTCAAAGCTCCTCAGCGCCAGACCGGTCGCAATCATCAGCGCCGGGGCGTCCTGGGCCAGCGCGTGCGCCTGCACCTTCGGGCCCAGCGTCATCTGTGCCAACGGGTTGGCCACCACGGTGGCCACGCCCAGCTGCTCTTCCACCATGTCCGGCAGGCCGGTCAGGGCCGCGCAACCGCCGGCGAGCACGATGTGATCGACCCGGTTGAACTCACTGCCCGCATAGAAGAACTGCAGCAGACGGCTGATCTGCTGGACGGTGGCTTCCTTGAAGGGCTCCAGGACTTCCATCTCGTAGCTTTCCGGCAAGCCACCCTGGCGCTTGGCCAGGCCGGCCTCTTCGTAGGTCAGCCCGTAGCGGCGCATCACTTCGTCGGTCAGCTGCTTGCCGCCGAACACCTGTTCGCGGCTGTACAGGCTGCGCCCGCCGCGCAGGACGTTCAGGGTGGTCATGGTGGCACCGATGTCCACCAGCGCGACCACGCCATCACTGGCCACCGGCAGCTCGCTGGCGACCAGGGCAAAGGCGTTCTCGACCGCGAAGGCCTCCACGTCCATGACCCGCGCGACCAGTCCGCCCAGCTCCAGCGCCGACTGGCGCAGCTCGACGTTCTCCGAACGCGATGCCGCCAGCAGCACCTGGACCATTTCCGGGTTGTTCGGAATCGCACCCAGCACTTCGAAATCGAGGTTCACTTCCTCGATCGGGTACGGGATGTAGTTGACCGCCTCAAGCTCGACCTGGGCTTCCATCTCGTTCTCGTCCAGATCGGCCGGCATCGGGATCAGTTTGGTGATCACGGCCGAACCGGCCACGGCCGCGGCAGCATGCCGTGCCTTGGTCCCGGAGCGGTTCACGGCACGTCGAATGGCCTCCCCGACCGCTTCGACCTCCACGATGTTCTTTTCCACGACCGCATTCGGCGGAAGTGGTTCCACAGCGTAATGTTCCACGCGGAAACGATTGCCGCTGCGGGATAGCTGCAACAGCTTTACTGCAGTCGAGCTGATATCGACGCCGATAAGAGGCGACTGGCTTTTTGGGATAAGCCCCACGGTTTCTCCCCTGCCGATGGGCACTTGGACGCAGAAGCTGCGACCGCGCATTAATAACGTTTTTTTTGCAAATCGCAACCGTCAAGCTGTAAAACGAGCACCACTGCTCGTTTCACGCGTCCCCAGACGGTGATCGACTGCTCTCCCCGGGAACACCCCCAGCCGTTCCCTTGCGTAATCTATACTCTGCGACCACGAAATTCGCAATCGGAATCTGTCACTGATGACACGTCTTCGCCGTTGGCTGCGCTGGATGCTGGTCGCGTTCCTGGTCCTGGCATTGATCGGCGCTGCGGTGGCCGGCGGCCTCTACTACGCCATTTCCTCCAAGCTCCCCGACGTGCAGACCCTGCGCGATGTGGAGATGCAGGAGCCCATGTATGTCTATGCCAGCGATGGCAAGCTCATGGCGGTGTTCGGCGAGACCCGGCGCACTCCCATCACCATGAAGGACGTCCCGGAGCGCCTCAAGCAGGCCTTCCTGGCCACCGAGGATGCCCGCTTCTACGAGCACGGCGGGGTGGACTACAAGGGCATCGGCCGCGCCGTCTGGCTGCTGGCCACCACCAACGACAAGCGTGTGCCCGGTGGCTCGACCATCACCCAGCAGGTCGCCCGTCAGTTCTTCCTGAGCTCGGAGTACAGCTACACCCGCAAGCTGGCCGAGATCCTGCTGGCCCGGAAGATCGAGAGCGAGCTGAGCAAGGACGAGATCTTCGAGCTGTACCTGAACAAGAGTTTCTTCGGCAACCGCGCCTACGGCGTGGCCGCCGCGGCCGAGTTCTATTACGGCAAGAAGCTGGGCGAGCTGGACCTGGACGAGATGGCGTCACTGGCCGGCATCCCCAAGTTCCCCTCCTCCGGCAACCCGATCAGCAACCCCGAGCGCGCCCGTGAACGCCGCGACTTCTATGTGTTGCAGCGCATGGCCAGCCTGGGCTTCATCTCCCAGGCCGAGGCCGACGCGGCCAAGGCCGTGCCGATGCACGCCAGCGCGCATGAGCCGCCGGTGCAGGTCGAGGCGCCCTACGTGGCCGAGCTGGTCCGCCAGGAAATGATCGCCCGCTTCGGTGGCGACGTGGTCAACAAGGGTTACCACGTGACCACCACGATCAACGCCGAGCTGCAGACCGCGGCCAACCTCTCAGTGCGCGATGGCCTGCTGGCCTACGACCACCGCCACGGCTGGCACGGGGTGGAGCAGCATGTGGAGGTCCCGGCTGACGCCGATGCCGCCGCGTTGGCGCTCAAGCTGGTCGGCATCCCGGCCCAGACCGGCCTGCTGCCGGCGATCGTGGCGGCCACCGCCGCCGATGGCAGCGCCACCGTGGTGCTGGGCAACCGCAGCGAAGTGGTGCTGCCGGCCAGCGCCGCCCGCTGGACCAACAAGACCCCGGCCAAGCTGGTCACCCGCGGCGACATCGTGCGCGTGCGGGCCGCTGAGAAAGAAGGCGAGTGGCTGCTCGACCAGATCCCGCGCGGCCAGGCCGCCCTGGTCTCGCTGGACGCCGAAAACGGGGCCTTGAAGGCACTGGTCGGCGGCTTCAGCTTCTCCGGCAACAAGTTCAACCGTGCCACCCAGGCGCGCCGTCAGCCGGGGTCGAGCTTCAAGCCCTTCATCTACGCGGCTGCCTTCGACAAGGGCTTCAATCCGGCCTCGATCGTGCTCGATGCCCCGGTCGTGTTCCGCGACCGCCGTGGCAAGACCTGGTCGCCGCAGAACGACGGCGGCGGCTTCCGCGGTCCGATGCGCCTGCGTGAGGCACTGGTGCAGTCGCGCAACCTGGTCTCGGTACGCCTGCTCGATGGCATGGGCGTGGATTACGCGCGCAAGTACATCAGCGAGTTTGGCTTCGCCGAGGCCGAGCTGCCGCCGAACCTGTCGATGTCGCTGGGCACCGCCTCGCTGACCCCACTGTCGGTGGCGCGCGGCTATGCGGTGTTCGCCAACGGCGGCTCGCGCGTGGACACCTGGCTGATCGACCGCGTCACCGACCGTGACGGTGTGGAAGTGTTCAAGGAAAACCCGGCCATCGCCTGCCGCGACTGCGCCGGCAGCAGCGGCGTACCGGTCAGCCAGGTCGTGGATGGCTTCAACTTCGGCTCCGCGCCCGCGGCGAACGCCGCACAGGCCAAGCCGCAGCAGGCTGCCGCCGTCGAAGCGCCGGTACCGGTCAACCCGGATGCCAAGGTCGCCCCGCGCGCGATCGATGCCCGCACCGCGTACCAGCTCAACTCGATGATGCGCGACGTGGTCCAGCGCGGCACCGGCACCGCGGCCAAGGTGCTCGGCCGCGAAGACGTGGGCGGCAAGACCGGCTCGACCAACGATCACCGCGACGCCTGGTTCTCCGGTTTCGGCGGCCCCTACGCGACCACCGTGTGGGTGGGCCGCGACGACTTCCGTTCGCTGGGCTACCGCGAGTACGGCGGTCGCGCCGCGCTGCCGATCTGGATCGAGTACATGCGCGTGGCGCTGAAGGACACGCCGATCGCGCAGAACGAGCCGCCCACCGGCATGGTCCAGGCCACGCTCAATGGTGCGACGGAATGGGTCAAGGTGGAGGACATGGAGAAGCTGGAGGAGTACGACTTCAACAGCCAGACCCCGCAGGCCGACGACGCCGCGTTCGATATCTTCTGACCGCATGCGCCGGGTAAGCCCGGCGCCGCGATGGACCACAGGCCGGGCACTGCCCGGCCTTTTTTTGACCTCCCCGCGGCTGGACCCACGCCTGGCGCGGCTCTACCCGCCTGTCACATCACCGGTGTACATTGCCGTGCAGGTCGCCAAGGAGTACCGGTCATGCATCGAGCCCGTCAGCATGCAGCCACCCAGACCCGTGAGCGTCGCCACCAGCTGGCGCATGAAGCCGCCCGCCTGATGGCCGAGGGCGGCATCCGCGACTACCACCAGGCCAAGCTCAAGGCCGCCACCCGGCTCGGCATCCATGATGATGCCTCCCTGCCCCGCAACACCGAGATCGAAGACGCTCTGCGCGAGTATCAGCGCCTGTTCGCCGGCGCCGGCCACGGCGCGCAGCTGCGTCAACGCCGCGAGGCCGCGCTGCGTGCGATGGACTTCCTGCAGGGGTTCTCACCGCGCCTGTGCGGCCCGGTGCTGGATGGCACCGCCGATGCCAACAGCCCCGTGCAGTTGCAGGTGCACAGCGACGATGCCGATGCCGTGCAACGCTACCTCGATGAGCATGGCATCCCGGCCGAATCGCGCATGCGTCGGCTGCGGCTGGACCGCGAGCGCAGCCTGGATGCGCCGGTGTGGGTGTTCAGTGCCGAGGATCTGACCTTCGATATCGCCGTACTGCCTTACGATGGCCTGCGCCAGCCGCCGCTGTCGGCCATCGATGAGAAGCCGATGCGCCGCGCGTCGGCCGCGCAGCTGCGCGAGCTGCTGGCCGACAGCGAGATCGAGGGGTACTTGAGCAGCCGCTGAGAGTACGCCCGGCCTCCTTCAGGCCTCGGCGAAAGGAACCAAAAAGTGCTCGATCGCCGCCACCAGCGCCAGCGGTGTTTCGTTCATTGGGTAGTGACCCGCATTTTCCAGCACCTCCAGGGTCGCCTGCCGATAGCGGCGAAGGTAGGTCCTGTCCATCAATGCGGCGTTGAACACCGGATCGTGCTCGCCGACCAGCACCTTCACCGGATGCCGGCCCGCAATCTCCGCGCTGAAATCGGTGTCCGCCCAGGCCGGGAAGTACGCCGCGAACGCCTCGGGTGCCGCGCGCGCCATGGAGTACTGCGCCTTCCAGTCCAGCCACGCGGCGGGCAACCGTCCACCGGTGCTGCGATCGATGATGCCCCGGCGGATGCTCATGCTGCCCGCGGCTGCTTCAAGCAATTGCCGCGTGGGCGGATCGTAGGCAATGCCGCCGCACGGCACGGGCGCCACAGCGACCAGCGCGCGCACACGATCCGGGGCGAGGACCGCGATCCGCTCGATGGCCATGCCGCCCATGGAGTGCCCGATCAGGCTGGAGGTCTCGATGCCGAGCGCGTCTGCCAAGGCCAGCGCGTCGTTGGCGATCTCATCGATGGTGTAGTTGCCACGCACATCGCGCATCCCGCCGTACCCGCGGCAGTCCATGAACACATAGGTGAACTCCTCACCGGACAGCCACGGTTCGATGGAGTCGAACGCGTGCGCGTCGCCAAACCAGCCGTGCAGGACCAGGACAGCATGGGCGCCAGTGCCGACGCGATGAAAGGTGTTGGGCATGGCTGCACCGTGCGGTAGTTTGGTTGGGCCGCGATGTTAGGGCGACGACCCTTGGCCCGCCGTCGATATCAGGCCGATGGCGATAGAATCCGGGCCATGCGCAATACCCTGCTCGATCCCTTCGAAGATCTGCCACGCGCCGTGGTGGTCACCGCCAATGACTACGCCGCCGGATCCGTCTTCCCCGACCACGCGCACCGGCGCGGTCAGTTCGCGTTTGCCTCGCGCGGCACCATCAGCCTCACCACACCGGAAGGGCACTGGCTGGTGCCACCACAACGTGCCTGCTGGGTACCCGCAGACGTTACGCACGCCATGGCGATGCGTGGGCCGGTCACGATGCTCAATGTCTTCGTGGCGGCCGAAGAAGTGGCAGCGGTCCGGCTGCCGACGCGCTGCGGTGTCTATGCCGTGTCGGCGCTGCTGCGGCACCTGCTGGACGGTGCGGTCGACCTGCCGGCGATGTACGAGCTGGACGGGCGTGCCGGCCGGCTGATGCAGTTGCTGGTCGCGGAGATCGCTACGATGCCTCGCCTGTCACTGCATGCACCGCTGCCCCGCGACCCGCGTCTGGCCCGTGCCTGCCACCAGCTGTTGGATGCGCCCTCGATCGCCTCCACGCTCGATGAGGTTGCCGCCGAAGCGGGCATGAGCCGGCGCACGTTCACCCGCCAGTTCCGCGCGGACACCGGGGTGGGGTTTGCCGAATGGCGGCAGCAGGTCTGCCTGCTCGCCGCGATCGAACGCCTCGGTGCCGGGCAGCCGGTCACCCGGATCGCACTGGACCTGGGATACGCCAGCCCGAGTGCATTTTCATCGGCCTTCCGTCGCGTTCTGGGTACATCGCCCAGCCGCTACGCTGAAGCGCGCTGAGGACGGCCGGGGGCTGAACGCAGAACGCCCCACAGTGCGGGGCGTTCGACGGTGCAGGCAGATCAGCGCGTGCCGATGATCCGCACGTGCTCCACATCGATATCGGTGGGCTTGAAGCGATGCGTATCGACTTCTCCCTGCAGCTCGACCACGGTCGTCGCACTGACGGGCTGCCGGTCGGGCAGATCCTTGTCATCGATCTCGACGTCGATCTCGCCGGTGGCATCCTTGAAGCGATAGCGTTCGTGGCCGATCTTGGCGATCAGCGTGCCCTGCAGCACGACGGGCTGGTCATCGCGCTGGTCGCGTGCTTCGGCGACGGTGGTGACCGCGCTGGTCGCGCCAGGGCCGGTGTACTGGGCATGTGCGCCAGTGCTGACCAGGCTCAGCGGTGCGGCGATGAGGACAGCAGCAAGCAGACGATTCATGAGGGACTCCATGGGCGTGAGGGTGACCGCCAAGGTTGTACCTCGATCGAAGTGAGGCCCATGCAAGAAGTACGAAAAGAAGCGCCCGTCGCCATCCAAAAAAAACGCCCCGGCGTGCGGGGCGCTTTCATCACAACCTGCCGGGGCGATCAGCCCTGGTAGTCGCGCACATCGCTGCCGGTGTAGACCTGGCGCGGACGGCCGATCTTCATCTCCGGATCCACCTGCTGTTCCAGCCAATGCGCCACCCAGCCGGAGGTACGGCCCAGAGCGAACATGACGGTGAACATTTCGGTCGGAATCTGCAGCGCCTTGTAGATGATGCCGCTGTAGAAATCGACGTTCGGGTACAGCTTGCGGGCGACGAAGTAGTCGTCCTGCAGCGCGGCCTGCTCCAGCTTGACCGCAACGTCCAGCAGCGGATCCTGCACGCCCAGCTGTTCCAGCACCTTGCCGGTCATCACACCGATGACCTTGGCGCGCGGGTCGAAGTTCTTGTACACGCGGTGGCCGAAGCCCATCAGGCGGAAGCCGGAGGTCTTGTCCTTGGCCTTGAGCACGGCCGACTCGACGTTGTCGGCCGTCCCGATCTCTTCAAGCATCTTCAGCACGGCTTCGTTGGCACCACCGTGGGCCGGACCCCACAGCGCGGTCACGCCAGCGGCGACCGACGCGTACGGGTTGGCACCGGTCGAACCGACCAGGCGCACGGTCGAGGTCGAGGCGTTCTGCTCATGATCGGCGTGCAGGATGAACAGCAGATCCAGCGCCTTGACCACGTCCTGGTTCAGCTCGTACTGGCCATCGGCGGACTCGAACGTCTGCTTCAGGAAGCGGCTGACGTAATCCAGCGAGGTGTCCGGCTTGTTGGCCGGCAGGCCCTTGCCGTGGCGGTAGATCAGCGCCGACAGGGTCGGCACCTTGGCGATCAGGCGCACCGCGGCGTGGCGACGCTGTTCGGCGTCGGACAGGTCCAGCGAAGCGTGGTAGATGCCCGACAGCTGCGCGATGGCGGCGGTCAGGATGGCCATCGGATGGGCATCCTTGGCGAAGCTGCCGATCAGCGTGTTGATCGACGGATCCACATCGGCTTCGGCGGCCAGCTCGTCGGTGAAGGCCTTCAGCTGCTCGGCGCTCGGACGCTCGCCGTTGATCAGCAGGTAGGCCACTTCGACGTAGCTCGACTTTTCCGAGAGCTGCTCGATGGGATAGCCGCGATACAGCAGCACGCCCTTGTCACCGTCGATGTAGGTGATGGCGGACTTGCAGCTGGCGGTGGCGGTGAAGCCGGAGTCGTACGTGAAGAGACCGGTTTCCTTGGTCAGCTTCGAGATATCGACGCAATCGTTGCCGAGCGTGGGTTTGATGACTGGCAGAACAACCGACTTGTCGCCGGCGTTGAGCGTGACCTGATCAAGATCGGACACTGTGTGCGCTCCTCGAGGGAAGGCGCCCGCCCAAGCGCATGGGTCAGGCACGTGAAGGAAGTCCACGATCGTTATCGTGGATCCCGCCATTATCGCACAGCAACATTTTCGACGCCCTAGGACGGAAGTCGTAGACGCCGGTTGCGGACCTCGACACAGGCGCTATCCCAGCGCGCGCAAAGGCTCGCGCCACGTCACGGACACAGCGTTCCGTCAGCGGGGCATGCGGGCCTCACCTGGCGTTCAGCAAACCGGAAACAACAAAAAACAACGGCCGCCAGGGCGACCGTTGTTTTCAAGCAGCTGCGTCGACAGATCAGGCTGCGGTCGGCGCCGGCTTGCCGAAACGCTTCTGGAACTTGTCGATACGGCCGCTGGTGTCGATCACCTTGTGCTTGCCCGTGTAGAACGGATGCGAAGCCGAGGAGATTTCAACCTTGACGAGCGGGTACTCGTTGCCGTCTTCCCACTTGATCGTGTCCTTGGTGGACATGGTCGAACGGGTCAGGATTTTGAAATCAGAGGTAACGTCGTGGAAAACCACGTCGCGGTAAGCAGGATGAATATCGGCCTTCATGGGCGCGCACCGTAATAAGGGCTGGTGGTCAAGAGCGGCATTATAGTCCCGGCCGCCGCAAAGGGCAAGCCGGGTCCATTAACCGTGCGAAAGGTCCGCCGCAGCGGCGTCATCAGACGCCGAGTGCCGCCCTCACCTGGGCCTCGAAGCGACCCTGGTCGTAGGCCATCAGCAGCTGGGTGTTGTCAGGCTGCCCGGTCTGGCGGTTCCAGTCGACAATGGTAGCACCCCGGCTGTGCACACCGGCCAGTTCCACGTTCAGGGGACGCGATTCGACCCGCAGCGCGCCTTCCGGCTGCAGCGCCCAGGCCATCGCCAGGGCATCGGCGGCGTACCAGCGCTCGCCACGGCTGTCTTCGGACCACAGGCGGGTCTGGCGCGAGATCAGCTCGTAGAAACGGGCCTTGTCGCTGTCGGCGGCGAGCCACTGCTCGACGTCCGCGTGCAGCAGTCCGTGGGCGACGGTGGCCTCCCAATCGGCCACTTCGATATGCGGGAACCCGGTGAATACGATGTGCGCTGCCTCCGGATCGAAGGCGATGTTGAACTCGGCGGCCGGGGTGATGTTGCCGTGGCAGGTCACCGCCCCCCCCATGACCAGGAAGCGCTTCACGCGCTGCGGCAGGGTCGGGTCGAGCTTCAGGGCCAGGGCCAGGTTGGTCAGCGGGCCGAGTGCGACCAGGAACAGTTCACCGGCGTATTCGTGCGACAGGCGCAGGATCGCCAGCGCGGCGTGCTCGGCCTCGGCCTGGCGCTTGGCGGCCGGCAGGTTGACGTCGCCGAAGCCGTCGGCGCCGTGCACATGGGCGGCATCGACGGAGGGGTGCAGCAGCGGGTCGGCGGTACCGGCGTAGACCGGCACATCGTCGCGGCCGGCCACTTCGCACAGTTTGAGGGCATTGCGGACCGTGTGGTCCAGGCCAACGTTACCGGCGGCGATGGTCAGGCCAACGATATCGTGGCGCTCATCGGCAAAGGCCATCAACAGGGCCAGGGCATCATCGACACCCGGGTCGGTGTCGATCAACAGCGGAATCTTCTTGCTCATCGTTGCCGTCTTGATAATCGGCAAGGGACTTTCGCACCCTGTCATGACAAATACAAGGCGGTGCCCTTGGCGCCATGCGGCAGGGCGTTATGCCGACGCGTAGCGCACGGCCGTGCCGATCCAGCGTCGCACCACCTGATCGGCCACGTCAGGCGCTTCGGTCAGCAGCCGCTCGGCCAGGTCATGCACGCCCGGAAGCAGATCCGCGTCGCGGGCCAGATCGGCCATCCTGAAGCCGGCCAGGCCGGTCTGTCGTGTGCCCAGCAGTTCGCCCGGGCCGCGCAGCTCCAGATCCTTCTCGGCGATCAGGAAGCCATCGTTGGTCTGCCGCATTGTTTCCAGCCGCTCGCGCGCCATGGTTGACAGCGGCGCCTGGTACAGCAGCACGCACCGCGAGACCGCCGAGCCGCGCCCTACCCGGCCACGCAGCTGGTGCAGCTGGGCCAGGCCGAGACGCTCGGCGTTCTCGATGATCATCAATGAGGCATTGGGCACGTCCACGCCCACTTCGATCACCGTGGTGGCCACCAGCAGATCGATCTCACCGGCCTTGAACGCGACCATCGTGGCGAGTTTCTCACTCGCTTTCAGCCGCCCGTGCACCAGCCCCACGCGCACGCCCGGCAGCAGCGCCTGCAACGACTCGAACGTGGCCTGGGCGGGGGTCGCATCGAGCTCTTCGCTTTCCTCGATCAACGTGCAGACCCAGTACACCTGCTGGCCTTCGCGGCAGGCCACCGCAATGCGTTCGATCAGCTCCGGCCGCCGATCATTGTTGAGCGCCACGGTCTGCACCGGTGTACGCCCCGGCGGCAGCTCATCGATCGCCGAGACATCCAGATCGGCGTACTCGGACATCGCCAGGGTGCGCGGAATCGGGGTGGCGGTCATCACCAATTGGTGCGGCACGCTGCGCCCGTCCGCCCCCTTGTCGCGCAGCGCCAGGCGCTGGTGCACGCCGAAGCGGTGCTGCTCGTCGACAATGGCCAGCGCGAGGTCCTTGAACACCACGCTGTCCTGCATCAGCGCGTGCGTACCGACCACTACCTGCGCCTCGCCCGAGGCGACCTCGGCCAGCACCTTGGTGCGCGCCCTGCCGGTGACCTTGCCGGCCAGCCATGCGGTGCGCACGCCCAGCGGCTCCAGCCACGCGCGCAGATTGTTCATGTGCTGCTCGGCGAGCAGTTCGGTGGGAGCGGCCAGTGCGACCTGCTTGCCCCGCTCCACCGCCAGCATCGCCGCCAGCGCGGCCACCACGGTCTTGCCCGAGCCCACATCGCCCTGCACCAGCCGCAACATCGGATGCGCCTTGGCCAGGTCCTTGCGGATCTGCTCGAACACGCGCTGCTGCGCACCGGTCAATTGGAACGGCAGGCTGTCGCGCAACTGCGCCACCAACGCACCCTGCCCGCGCAGCGATGGCGCGTGATGCGCCTGCAATGCCATGCGCTGCCGGCGCAGACTCAGGTGGTGTGCCAGCAGTTCTTCAATGGCCAACCGGCGTTGCGCCGGATGCCGGCCTGCGGCCAGCGCGACCAGATCCGCGTCCGGCGGTGGCCGGTGTACGGTCAGCAGCGCACTGCGCAGCGACGGCAGGCCCAGCCCGGACAACCAACCCGCCGGCAACAGTTCCAGCAGGGATTCTTCCGGCAGCTTGTCCAGTGCCAGCCCGATGAATTTCCGCATCGTCGCCGGCCCAACCCCCTCGACCGCCGGATACACCGGATCGAGGCTGTCGCCCAGCGCGTCATCCTCATTGCCGCCCATCACCCGGTAACTGGGATGGACGATCTCCAGCCCGTGATGGCCAGGCTTGGCGGTACCGTAGCAGCGGATGCGCGTGCCCACGGCAAACTGCGAGA
The DNA here is from genome assembly GCA_002363385.1 of Stenotrophomonas maltophilia. GTDB lineage: Bacteria > Pseudomonadota > Gammaproteobacteria > Xanthomonadales > Xanthomonadaceae > Stenotrophomonas > Stenotrophomonas maltophilia_AN. The sequence goes on along the minus strand of DEVL01000003.1, from coordinate 734,099 downwards.
CCTGCTGGGCGCGGAAGTGGAAAAACCGCAGCACCAGCGTGCCGTACGAATCATCCTCGATCGCAACCTTGAGCACCGGCCGATAGCGGAATCCACGCTCCACCGCACTCACCCGCCCCTCCACCTGCGCCGCCACCCCCGGCTGCAACTGGGCGATGGTGGTCAGCCGGGTACGGTCTTCATAGCGCAGCGGCAGATGCAGCCACAGGTCCTGCAGCGAGGACAGGCCACGGGCGGCCAGCTTGATCGCCACCGCCGGCCCGATACCGGAGAGCATCGACAACGATGCCTCCCCGGCTGCGGCCAGCGCCGGTGCAGGAGCCCGTGACCGCGCCACGTCAGGCCTGGTCGAGCACCATCACCGCATCGACTTCGAAGTTGGCGGCCTTCGGCAGACCCGCCACTTCGATGGTCGACCGCGCCGGGAACGGCGCCTTGAAGTAATCCTGCATCACTGCGTTGACCTTGGCGAACTCGCCCAGATCGGTCAGGTACAGACCCAGACGCACGATCTGATCCAGCGAACCACCGGCCTCTTCGGCCACGGCTTTCAGGTTGTCGAACGCACGACGCGCCTGCGCCTCGATATCGCCCACACCCACGATGTCACCGGTGGCCGGATCCAGCGGAATCTGGCCCGAGAAATACACGGTGTTGCCCGCACGCACGGCCTGCGAATACGGACCGATGGCCGCCGGGGCCTTGGCGCTGGTAATGATCTGACGGGACATGGAAGCTCCACGATTCAAAAGGGGGAACGCAATTGTAGCGCCCCCGCGGGTAGCGCCACGCCATGCGTGGACGCCCCCCAACCGCGCAGCGCCAATGACCCATCCGTTCGCGGTAGCCACGCCACCTCTCTCCGCACCCCCGCACGCCCTGGCAGGGAGGTGACGGGTGGGCCGGGACAGGACCGTGTGTTGCCATGGATGGCAACACACGAGCTTACAGGGACGTACTTGCAGCGGGTCCTGCCCCGGCCTGCCCGTCACCTCCTCCACGCAGCGAGAAGGCGCACGTGAACCGCCGTTGGCGGGTAGCAGTTCGCGCGTTACTGGCGCCTGACCGACTGCACCACCGACAACCGCCGCAGACGCCGCATCACTTCAGCCAGATGGTTCCGATCGCGCACCTGCACGTTGAAACACAGCACCGCCGCATTGAAATCGCGGTCCAGATAATCCACCCGCTCGATGTTCGAATGGCTCTGCGCGATCGCCGCCGCCAACTGCGCCAGCACGCCGGTGCCGTTCTCCACCTCCACGATCAACGACGTATCGTAGTCACCCGACACCGTCGTATCCCACCCGATCGGCACCCAACGCTCCGGCGACTTGCGCAGCTCGGCCAGGTTCGGGCAATCCAGCCGGTGCACCACGATGCCCTTGCCGGCCGTGTGGTACCCCATGATGTCGTCCCCCGGAATCGGCTGACAGCAGTTCGCGAAGCTGACCACGCCGCGCTCGCTGCCGTTGATCAGGATCTTCTCCTGCGAATGCCTGGAGTGCGCCCCACCGCGCAGCTCCGCATACGCCATCAACGCCTGCGCGGCCTGGTTGGGCATCCAGTTGCCCAGCGCCACTTCGGCCAGCAGGGCCTCCAGGCGCGGATACCGGTGCTCGGCCAGGAACGCATCCAGGCGCCCCTTGGGCAGGCGCTCCAGCGAACTGTCCATCGCCTCCAGCGCGCGATCGAGCATCCGATGGCCCAGCTGCACCGCGTCCTCGTGCTCCAGCTGCTTGAGCTGATGACGGATCGCCGTGCGCGCCTTCGAACTGACCACGAACTCCAGCCACTGCGGCTTGGGCGTGGCCGAGCGCGCAGTGATCACTTCCACCGTCTGCCCACTGACCAGCTTGGTACGCAGTGGCACCAGCTTCTTGTCCACGCGCGAGGCCACGGCCATGTTGCCCACATCGGTATGCACCGCATAGGCGAAATCGAGGGCCGTGGAATTGCGCGGCAGCGCCAGGATTTTCCCCTTGGGCGTGAACAGATAGACCTCGTCCGGGAACAGGTCCACCTTGACGTTGTCCAGGAACTCCAGCGACGAGCCCGCGGCCCGCTGCGAATCGATCAACTCGACGATCCAGGCATGCGCCCGGCTCTGTGCGCTGTTGGGCGAGTCGCCACCGAACTTGTAGGTCCAGTGCGCCGCCACACCGCGCTCGGCAATCAGGTCCATCTCCTCAGTGCGGATCTGCACCTCGATCGGCGAGCCATACGGCCCGAACAGCACCGTGTGCAGCGACTGATACCCGTTGGCCTTGGGGATGGCGATGAAATCGCGGAAGCGCCCATCCAGCGGTTTGAAGGTGGCATGCACCGAACCGAGCGCGTGATAACAGTTGGGCACGTTGCGCACCACCAACCGGAACCCGAACACATCCATCACCTGATCGAAGGATTTGTTCTCGTCGCACATCTTGTTGTAGATGCTCCACGGCGTCTTGATCCGGCTGACCAGACGGTGCTCCAGCCCTTCCTTGGCCAGGCGCTGGCTCAACTGCACCTCCACCTGCGCCATCGCCTCGCGGCGGACCACCGGCTGGCTGCGGATGTGTTTTTCCAGAATCGCGTGGCGCCAGGGGTACAGCGCCTTGAAGCCGAGGTTCTGCAGCTCGCTCTTGACCAGGCTCATGCCCAGCCGCTGCGCGATCGGGGCGTAGATCTCCAGCGTCTCGCGTGCGATGCGGCTGCGTGCCTCGCGGCTCTGCGCGCCCAGCGTGCGCATGTTGTGCAGGCGGTCGGCGAGCTTGATCATGATCACGCGCAGATCGCGCGACATCGCCAGCAGCATCTTGCGGAAACTCTCCGCTGCCGCTTCCTGGCGATCGCGGAATTTCAGCTTGTCCAGCTTGGTGACGCCATCGACCAGCTCGGCCACGGCCTCGCCGAACTCGGCGGCCAGCTCCTCACGGGTCAGTGGCGTGTCTTCGATGGTGTCGTGCAGGATCGCGGCGATCAGCGCCTCCACGTCCAGGCCAAGCTCGGCCAGCACCTGCGCGACGGCAACCGGATGGGTGATGTAGGGCTCGCCGGACTTGCGGGTCTGGCCGGCATGCGCAGCGGCGCCTACTTCCCAGGCGCGGCGCAGCAGCGGCAGTTGGTCGGGCGGCAGATAGTGCGCTGCGCGCTCAAGCTGGAGGACATAGTCGGGTACGGCCGCGCCGGCGGGCGTGGCGACCTTGGCAGTGGGGCCTGGGTTCATGCTCAAAGACTATGCCAGCGGCGTGATATCGGCAAACCCCTGAACAGGGAGTTTCACCTGCAACAACACGCGTGCACCGGATCCACCACCCGCCCAAACGAAACAGCCCGCCAGAAGGCGGGCTGTTCGCAGCAACAACAACGAACGCGTGAGGCGATCAGTCGTCGTTCTTGGACATGTCTTCGTCGGCGACGACTTCGGCAGCGGCCCATTCCAGTGCTTCACGCTCGGCACGCTCGCGCTCGGCCTTCTCGACTTCGTCGATCAGGGCGTTGTCGATCTTGCGGGCGGCAATTTCGCGCAGCGCCAGCACGGTCGGCTTGTCTTCGGTTTCGCTGTTGTCCAGGGTGGCCTGGACGCCATTGGCCAGCTGACGGGCGCGCTTGGACGCCATCATGACCAGTTCGAAACGGTTGTTAACGACTTCCAGACAATCTTCTACGGTGATGCGGGCCATGCGGGCTCCCGGCAGCCGGTGAGGGCTGCTCAATCGAATGAGGGAAAGGGGACGGATTGTACCGGCCAGGGCTGGACAAAATCAAGCCAACCGGCTAGTAGGCCGTTGCGAATCAGTCGGTTGTGGCCGGATCCTGGGTCAGCAGGGCCTGGATGAGCCCCGCGTGGCGGACCTTCTGGGCCTCCCGGCGCAGGCGGCTGGCCGTGAAGATGGCGCACAGTTCGTCCACCGCGGTCTCGAAGACCTCGTTGACGATCACGTAGTCGAAGTCGTTGAAGTGCAGCATCTCTTCACGCGCGGCGGACAGGCGCTGGGCGATCACCGCCTCGCTGTCCTGCCCGCGCTTGCGCATTCGGTCCTGCAGCGCCTGCTTGGACGGCGGCAGGATGAACACGGTGACCGTGCCCGGGACCAGCTGGCGGACCTGCTGGGCGCCCTGCCAATCGATCTCCAGCAGCACGTCCTGGCCGGCCGACAGCTGCGGCTCCACGGATTGCCGCGCGGTGCCCTTCCAGTCGCCATGCACCCAGGCATGTTCAAAGAAATCGCCGGCGGCGATCATCCGCTCGAATTCCTCGGCGCTGACGAAGTGGTAGTGCTCGCCATTGATTTCACCCGGGCGCGTGGCGCGCGAGGTGAAGGAGATCGACAGGGCGATCTGCGGGTCGCGGGCCAGGGTGGCGTTGACGATACTGCTCTTGCCAGCCCCGGAAGGTGCGGCGACGATGTACAGGGTGCCGCGCGCAGGCGCGCCGACAAAGGGGATCGGGCTGCTCATTCGATGTTCTGCACCTGTTCGCGGATCTGGTCGATCAGCACCTTCAGCTCGACGGCGGCATTGGAGGTCCGGCTGTCCACCGATTTGGAGCCCAGCGTATTGGCCTCGCGGTTGAACTCCTGCAGCAGGAAGTCCAGGCGGCGGCCGACCGGCTCACGCTGCTGGAAGACGCGGCGGATCTCGGCGATGTGGCTGCCCAGGCGGTCCAGCTCTTCATCCACGTCCAGCTTCTGCAGCCACATCACCAGCTCCTGCTCGGCACGGCCGGGATCGACCGGGTGCGGCAGGTCCGCCAGACGGGCCGCCAGCTTGGTGCGCTGGCCCTCGCGGATCAGCGGAATCAGGGTGGTGACCTCGGCGGCGATGCGCTCGATGCTGTCCACGCGCTCCTGGATCGCGGTGGCCAGCTTGTCGCCTTCACGCTCACGCGCGGCGACGAAGCCGTCCAGGGCCGTATCCAGCAGCGCCAGGGCTTCGGCATGCAGCGCGGCGGCATCGACCGCCTCGCCCTGCATCACACCCGGCATCTGCAGCAGTTCGGTGAAGCTCACCTGCAGGCTGGGGAAGCCCGAGGACAGCCGGGTCGCCAGCTCGCCGAGCTGGCCCAGCAGCGCATCGTTGACCACCAGCGCCCCGGTGACCTCCGGCGCGCGCAGGCGCATGACCAGATCGATCTTGCCGCGGCTGCAGCGGGAAGCGACGCGCTCGCGCAGGTGCGGCTCCAACGCACGCAGTTCTTCAGGCAGGCGAACGCCGACCTCCAGGAACCGGTGGTTGACCGAGCGCAGCTCGCAGGCCAGCGTGCCCCAGCGGGTGGCGCGCTCGCCGTTGGCATAGGCGGTCATGCTTCGAATCATGCGGGTTTCCGGTGCTCTCAAAGTGCAAATGGTACCCTAGCGGTCTCCTCAGAGCCTCCTCGCCCGCCGGTCCCCGGCCCGGGCGTGGCCCCGCATCCCCCGTCTTACCGGAACTTGAGCATGACTGATTCCCGTCCCAGTGGCCGCCAGGCCGACCAGCTGCGCGAAGTGCGCATCGAGCGCGCCTTCACCCGTCACGCCGAGGGCTCGGTCCTGGTCAGCTTCGGCGAGACCCGCGTGCTGTGCACCGCCACCGTGGAAAACCGCGTGCCGGGTTTCCTGCGTGGCAAGGGCGAAGGCTGGGTGACCGCCGAGTACGGCATGCTGCCGCGTTCGACCCACACCCGTAACGACCGCGAAGCCGCCCGCGGCAAGCAGGGTGGCCGCACGCTGGAAATCCAGCGCCTGATCGGCCGCACGCTGCGCGCCTGCATCGACCGTGGCGCACTCGGCGAGCGCACCATCACCCTCGATTGCGACGTACTGCAGGCCGATGGCGGCACCCGTACCGCCGCGATCACCGGCGCCTACGTGGCCCTGGTGGATGCGGTGAACTTCCTGATCAAGCGCGGCGACATCAAGCGCAACCCGATCTTCGGCGCGGTCGCGGCGGTGTCGGTCGGCGTGTACCGCGGCACCCCGGTGCTGGATCTGGATTACGCCGAAGACAGCGACTGCGATACCGACATGAACGTTGTGATGAACGACGGCGGCGGTTTCATCGAACTGCAGGGCACCGCCGAAGGCCACGCCTTCCGCCGCGATGAACTGGATGCACTGCTGGCCCTGGCCGAGAAGGGCATCAAGGACCTGTTCGCCGCGCAGCAGGCGGCACTGGCCCAGGCATGAACCGTCGCATCGCCCTGACCACCCTGGTGGTGGCCGACTACGACGAGGCGATCGCCTGGTACACCGGCGCGCTGGGCTTCACCCTGATCGATGACATCGACCAGGGTGACAAGCGCTGGGTGGTGGTCGGGCCGACCGACGGCAGCGCCGCAGCCCTGTTGCTGGCGCGCGCAAGCAACGACGAACAGCGCGCGCGGATCGGCAACCAGACCGGCGGCCGGGTCGGCTTCTTCCTGAACACCGATGATTTCTGGCGTGACCACGCGGCGATGACCGCGCGTGGCGTGACCTTCCTCGAAACCCCACGCGAGGAGGTCTACGCAACGGTCGCGGTGTTCCGCGATCTGTACGGCAACACGTGGGATCTGCTGGAGCCCAAGCAATGAAACTGGTCCTGGCCAGCGGCAACGCCGGCAAACTGAAAGAACTGCAGGCGATGCTCGCCGGCCTGCCGCTGGAGATCGTGGCGCAGGGCGCGCTGGGCGTCAGCGACGTGCCGGAAACCGGCCTGACCTTCGTCGAGAACGCGCTGATCAAGGCGCGCCACGCCTGCGAAAGCACCGGCCTGCCCGCGCTGGCCGACGACTCGGGCCTGATCGTGGATGCGCTCGACGGCGCACCCGGCCTGTACAGCGCACGCTATGCCGGCAGCCCGACCAACGATGCCGCCAACAATGCCAAGTTGCTTGAGGCCATGCGCGATGTGCCCGCTGACCGCCGCACTGCCCGCTTCTACGCGGTGATCGTGCTGCTGCGCCATGCCAATGATCCGCAGCCGCTGATCTGCGAAGGCAGCTGGGAAGGCGTCATCGTAGACGAGCTTCGCGGCAGCCACGGCTTCGGCTACAACCCGCTGTTCCTGGACCCGGTGCTGGCGCAGACCGCTGCTGAAATGGCGCCGGACCTGAAGAACGCGATGAGCCACCGCGCAAAAGCCCTGCAACTGCTGAAGCAGAAACTGCCCGCCCTGCTCTGATGTCACACGACCACTGCTCCCACCTGCCCGGCGAGGCCTGCACCGGCGATCACGACCATGCCCCGCAGCTGGTGACGCCGCCGCTGGCGCTGTACGTGCATCTGCCGTGGTGCGTGCGCAAATGCCCGTACTGCGATTTCAACTCGCATGCGGCCAAGGGCGAACTGCCGTTCGAGGCCTACATCGATGCGTTGATCCGCGATCTGGACCAGGACCTGCCGCTGGTCTGGGGCCGGGTGGTGAGCAGTGTGTTTTTCGGTGGCGGCACGCCGAGCCTGTTCCCGCCGGAAGCCATCGACCGCTTCCTGCAGGCGGCCTCGGCCCGGCTGCGCTTCGCACCGAATCTGGAAGTGACCCTGGAGACCAACCCGGGCACCGCCGAGCACGGCCGTTTCGACCGCTACCGTGCGGCCGGCGTGAACCGGATCAGCTTCGGCATCCAGACCTTCAACGATGCGGCGCTCCAGCGCCTGGGCCGCATCCACGACAGTGGCGAGGCCGAGCGGGCGGTGAAGCTGGCGCAGGACGCCGGCTACGACAACTTCAACATCGACCTGATGTACGCGCTGCCGCAGCAGACGCTGGCCCAGGCCGAGCATGACCTGGAGCGCGCCTTCGCGCTGCAGCCCACGCATATGTCGCACTACCAGCTCACGCTGGAGCCGAACACGGTGTTCTTCGCGCGGCCGCCGCAGGGCATCCCCGACGAGGATTCGGCGTGGGACATCCAGGAGCACTGCCAGCAGATGCTGGCCGAGGCCGGCTTTGCGCAGTACGAGGTCAGCGCCTATGCCAAGCCGGGCCGGCAGAGCCAGCACAACCTCAATTACTGGCGCTTCGGCGATTACCTGGGGATCGGCGCCGGCGCGCACGGCAAGATCAGCAGCGGTGCCGAGCAGCACGTGCTGCGCCGCTGGAAGCACAAGCACCCGCAGACCTTCATGGATACCGCCGGCACGCTGGCCTCGATCGGCGGCGACGATGTGATCAGCGCCGAGCGCCTGCCGTTCGAGTACATGCTCAACCTGCTGCGCCTGCATGAAGGGTTTGGCCTGAAGGATTTCGAATCGCGTACCGGGCTGGACCGTGCGCAGATCGCCACGCCGCTGGGTGTGGCCGTGGCCAAGGGCTGGATGACCGTCAGCGGCGATCGCGCCACGCCGACCGAGCTGGGCCGGCGCTTCACCAACGACGTGGTCGAGCTGTTCCTGCCCTGAAGGACGGCGCCTGCCTCAAGGGGTAATGCCGGCCGCTGGCCGGCACCCCGCCTATGCGCCGGCCGGCTCCCCACATGCCCGGTAGTGCCGGCCGCTGGCCGGCTCCCCGCGAAACCGTTAGATTCCGTGTTCTCAGGGGAGCTGGAAGAACATCGGATGTCTGCGCCCGCACCTTCGTCGTCCCAGCCCGACATGACCCGCTTTGCGGGCGTGGCCGCGCCCCCGCGCGTGCGCCGCCTGCTGGCCGCGCTGCACGGGCTGGCGGTGCAGACCCTCACCACCCCGCTCAGAATGACCGTCGTGGAGCTGGAGCGCGAGCTGTTCCGCGATGCCGAGCGCGCCCGCAACAGCCAGATCCAGGCGGATATCTTCGCGCAGGCCCGGCAGCTGCATGAGGTCAACGCGCAGTTCGGCCCACGCTTTCTGGACGCACTGGGCGACAGCCTGGCCAGCCTGCGCGGGCCGCGGCACACCCAGCGCACCGTGTCGACCGAGGTAGCCGTCACCGCCACTGCGCTGACCCTGGTCAACGACACCGACGTGGATCGCGACATCGTCCTGGTCGATATCATCCGCCGCGAAGCCCAGCGCTCGGCCAGCGCGCTGCAATTGCTTGGCCAACGCTTCGGCGTGCTCGCCGCCGGCCCGGCCTTCGATGTCGATGACCTGCCGTTCGGTCCGCAGGCGTTGTGCCGGATCGTGCGCGACCTGGGTGAGGACTTCGCGTTGGGCCTGGAAACGCAGCTGGCGCTGTACCGCGTGTTCGACCGCCAACTGCTGGAACGGCTGGGTGAGCTGCTGGAGCGCGCCAACATCCTGCTGGCGCACGAAGGTGTGCTGCCCGGGCTGGTCTACACCCCATATCTGGCGCGCTCGGCCACGACGCGCCGGATCATTACCGGTCCCGAGCGCGGCCTGCCCGGCGCCCGTGGCGGCGCCGCCGCACGCCCGTTGACCGGCTGGAACGGCAGCGCCCCCAGCGCCGGCTGGGCAGCCATGACCCAGGAAGCCATGGCGATGTCGCCGCCGGCCGCCCCCCCGGCCGACCGCACCCCCACCGATGACGGTGCCGCGGCCGCGGCATCGGCGTCGACGCCTGCATCGTCAACGGCCACCCACGCCGCGCCTGCGGCGGCCGACCTTGGCGCCCCGGCGATGTCGGCCCTGCACCAGTTGCTGGGCGCGGCCCGCCAGGCGCATGCCGCCCATACGGCGCCGGGCGGTGGCGCGATGACCGCGCAGGCCGCCGCGCCGCCGGGTGAGGCACCCGGGCATCCCACCAACACCGCGTTGCTCACCCCCGAAACTCCCCCCGCGCTGGCCGTTCCTGCTGAGGCCGTGCACGCCACGCTGGCCAAGCTGCAGACCCAGGCAGTTGCCCCGGGCGGAGCACGCCGCAGCATGGCCGATCTGCACAACGCCCTGCTTGCCCAGGTCCGCGCGGACCATGGCGCGCAGGCGGCCTTGACCGTCAAGGACAGCGACACCTTCGATCTGCTGGACATGCTGTACGGGCAGATCCAGCGCGAGGTCCGGCCCGAGGCCGTGGCCGCCGACCTGCTGACCCGGCTGCAGGTGCCGGTCGCCCGTGCGGCGTTGTCCGACCCGGCGTTCTTCGTGCGTGACCAGCACCCCGCGCGTGAACTGCTCAATGCGGTGGCCGAGGCCGGCGCCAACTGGCTGGGCGAGGAAGACGTGGACCCGCAGCTGGTGCAGAAGCTCGGCCACGCCGTAGATCAGGTGGTCAACGAGTACGACGGCGACGTGGCGGTTTTCGACACCGCCAACGAGGACATCCAGCAGCACTTCCGCGCCCTGGCCCACAAGGCCGAGCTGGCCGAGCGGCGGCATGTCGAGGCTGCCCGCGGCAAGGAGCGGCTGGAAGCGGCCAAGCAGCAGGCCAGCACCAGTATCGAGCAGCTGTGCGCACAGGCCGCGCCCCCGCGCTTCGTGCAGGCGCTGCTCAAACAGGCGTGGTCGGACGTACTCACGCTCACCCTGCTGCGCAACGGCGAAACCTCGCCGCAGTGGCAGCAGCGCCAGCAGGAAACGGCCCGGATCGCCGAGGTCACCTGTCTGGCGCCCGGCGCGGCCGAGCGCGATGACGTGCTGGGCAACGAAGTCGAGTCCGCCTTGCTGCAGGTTGGCTACCACCAGGACGAAGCCGCCGCCATCGCGCGGCGCCTGTCCACGCCCGGGGGCGAGGACGACAGCAGCTCGCGCACCGAACTCACCGCACGCCTGCGCGCCCGCACCCGGCTGGGCGAACAGGCCGATGCCAGCGACCCGCGCAAGGTCGCCCCGCTCGCGCGCAGCACCGCCGAAGACGACTGCTATCGCCAGCTGCGCACGCTGCCGTTCGGCACCTGGTTCGAGTTCACCACCAACCAGCAGGGCGACATCCGCCGCCAGCGGCTGTCCTGGTACAGCCTGATCACCGACAACGCCCTGTTCGTCAATCAACGCGGGCAGAAGGTCGGCGAGCATTCGCTCGATGCCCTGGCGCGGCTGATGGCACACGGCCAGGTGCGGATCGTTACCGAAGACAAGGGCAGGCTGATCGACCGCGCCTGGCAGGCCACGTTGCGCACCCTGCGCTCGCTGGCCGGCAACCCTGCGGAGAACGCCGGATGACCACACCCGATACCCGCCGCGCGCCGCGCCGCCAGGTGACCGAGCTGGTGCCCGTCACCGATCAGATGGCCGAGACCGTGATCGGCCGGCTCGGCAATGTCTCCGAGACCGGCATGCTGATGCTGGCCTCGGTGCCGATGCAGGACGATGCGCTGTACCAGCTGCAGTTCACCATCGCCGGGCCACAGGGGCAGCCGCTGCTGATCGACGTTGGCGTCCACCTGTTGTGGAGCGAGCAGACCCATGCGCCGGGCCAGGCCTGGGTGGGCTTCCGCTTCCTGACCCTGCCGCGCGAAGCACGCGAGCAGCTGCGGCAGTGGATCGCCGAGGAAACTTCGGCAGTGTGAGCGCCGGTTCCGGCACAGCGCCGACGGCGTGATTACGGCAGAATCTAGGGCTGCATTCCGCACTGTCAGCGAGCTTCATGCCATGAACCAGCCAGACCTCGGCGCCCTGTATTCCCACCATGCCAGCGTGATGCGCCAGCGCGCCGATGAAGCGCTGGCCCGTGGCGGCTTCGACCATCTGGTGATTCCCAGCGGTACCCAGCACTACCAGGCGTTCGACGATCGCGATTACCCGTATGCGGTGAACCCGAACTTCAAGGCCTGGCTGCCACTGACCAAGCTGCCCAACAGCTGGCTGGTGTACACCCCGGGGCAGCGCCCCACGCTGATTTTCTACCAGCCCTTCGATTACTGGCACGTAGTGCCGGATGCGCCGAACGGCTGGTGGGTAGAGCATGTCGACATCAAGATCATCCGTAAACCCGACGATGCCCTGGCGCTGCTGCCGAAGGACGCGACCCGCTGCGCGATCCTCGGTGAGCCGCAGAGTACGCTGGGCGCGTTCGTGCCGAACAACCCGGCGCCGGTGATCGATTACCTGGACTGGCAGCGCGGCTACAAGACCCCCTATGAAATCGCGCTGATGCGCGAAGCGCAGCGACTGGGCGTGCGCGGCCACCGTGCCGCCGAAGCCGCCTTCCGCGCTGGCGCCAGCGAGTTCGAGATCCACATGGCGTACTGCCGTGCGGTTGGCCAGGACGCCAATGAGCTGCCGTACGGCAACATCATCGGCCTCAACGAACACGCCGCTGTGCTGCATTACACCGATCTTGGCCGCAGCGCGCCGACCCCGCTGCGCAGCTTCCTGATCGACGCCGGTGCCAGCGCGTACGGCTATGCCAGCGACATCACCCGCACCTACGCGGCGAGCGGCCACGATGAATTCCAGGCCCTGATCGACGCCGTGGACGCGGCCCAGCAGCAGATGGGCGCCGCCGTGCGTGCCGGCGTGGATTACAAGCAGCTTCACATCGACGCACACCTGTCGCTGATGGGCATCCTCAAGGACGTCGGCGTGCTCAACGTCTCGCCGGAGGCAGCGTTGGCCACCGGTGTGAGCGCGGCCTTCTTCCCGCACGGCCTGGGCCATCTGATCGGCCTGCAGGTGCATGACGTGGCCGGCTTTGCGGCCAGCGACCGCGGTGGCCGCATCGAGCGCCCGCAGGGTCACCCGTACCTGCGCATGACCCGCGTGCTGGAACCCGGCATGGTGGTCACCATCGAGCCGGGCGTCTACTTCATCGACATGCTCCTGGACGAAGTCAAGCAGGCCGGCAATGGCGCCAGCATCAACTGGGACCGCGTGGATTTCTTCCGCCCGTATGGCGGTGTGCGGATCGAGGACGAGGTGCTGTGCACTGCAGGCGAGGCCGACAACCTGACCCGTCCGGTGTTTGCGGCGGCCAGCTGAGCGGGGAATGCGGGTGCCGGCCAGCGGCCGGCACCACCGGTGTGATGCACTGCACGGCCAGCGGTTCCTTCGTCACGCACCGCGCAGCCACCCATGGGGTGGCTCCACCCTGAAGCGGATCAGCGCTTGGCCATCGCTTCTTCGATCTCATCGGCACTGCGCGCCAAGGCAGCCGTCAGCACCTGGTGGCCGTCCTCGGTGATCAGCACGTCATCTTCGGTGCGGATGCCGATACCGCGCCAGCGCGCGTCCACGCTGCGGTCATCCGGTGAGACATACAGGCCCGGCTCGATGGTGAACACCATGCCCGGCTCCAGCATCCGCGAATCCCCCGCCAACCGGTAATCACCCACGTCGTGCACATCCAGGCCCAGCCAGTGCCCGGTCTTGTGCCGGTAGAAGCGCTGGTAATGCGCTTGGGCGATGTTCTCTTCCAGCGTGCCCTTGAGCAGGCCGAGCCGCAGCAGGCCCTCGGTCAGGGTTTCCACCGCGGCCAGATGGCCGGCTTCGTACGCATTGCCTGGCCGTGCCTGGGCCAGTGCCGCAGCCTGCGCCGCACCGACCAGATCATGCAGCGCGCGCTGTTCGGCGGTGAAACGGCCGTTGACCGGGAAGGTCCGGGTGATGTCGCTGGCGTAGCCGCGGTACTCGGCACCGGCATCGATCAGGACCAGATCGCCGTCGTGTGAGCACGCATTGTTGTCGCGGTAATGCAGGATGCAGCCGTTGGCACCGGCACCGACAATGCTGCTGTAAGCCGCACACGCATCATTGGCACGGAACACACGCTCCAGATCGGCCTGCAGTTCGTACTCGTGGATGCCCGGCCGCGCCACGTGCATCGCGGCCAGATGCGCCTGCACGCTGATATCGGCAGCGCGCTGCATCAGCGAGATTTCCGCGGTCGATTTGAACAGCCGCTGCTCGTGCAGCAGGTGGCCAAGTTCCAGGAACTCATGCGGTGGCTGCGCGCCATGCCGCACCTGCGAGCGCACCCGGTTGACCCAGCCGATCAGTTTGAGATCGAACTCGGCATCGCGGCCGAAGTGGTAGTACACCCGCGAGCGCCCTTCCAGGAGGCCGGGCAGGATGTCGTCCAGATCGTCGATCGGGTACGCATCGTCCATGCCGTACTGCGAGACCGCGCCTTCCTGGCCGGCGCGCGCGCCATCCCACGCTTCGCGGTCCGCATCGCGCTCGCGGCAGAACAGGATCACCTCGCCATGGCGGCGCCCCGGGATCAGCACCAGCACGGCGTCCGGTTCCGGGAAGCCGCTCAGGTACCAGAAGTCCGAGTCCTGGCGGAACGGATAATGCGTATCCAGGCTGCGCACCCGCTCGGACGCGGCCGGCAGCACCAGGATCGCGTCGTCGCCGGCCATCTCCATCAACTGCTGGCGGCGGCGGGTGTATTCGGCGGCGGAGATGCCGGTCAGCTGCCGGATATCCATCTCAGTTCAGGCGCTGCCGATGGCGCGCGGCCATGACGCAGTCGCCGTGCAGCAGCAGCACCGCCACGCGGATGAACTCCTCGATCTCGGCCAGCGCGTCTTCGTCATCGTCGTTGCCGCTTTCAAAGTCCTCGCTGGAGGCCTGGGCCAGCTTGGCCAGATCGGTCAGGGCCTCATCGCCCTCTTCGGACAAAGCCGGCCGGTTCTGGCCCGAGCCCAGCCCGAAGCCGCCCAGGAACGCGCGCGCCCAGGTGAACAGCGCATCGGCCTGCGCGGCGGTCTCGGTGGCATCACTCAGCAACAGCTCAAAGGCGAAATCGCGGTCTTCCATCTGCGCCACGCTGGCATCGAGCAGGCGCGACAAGGCGTCACCTTCGGCCGGGGTCGGCAGGTTGTCATCAGCCAGCACGCGGGCCGGCCATTCACGCACCGGCGCACCGCCGGCGGACAGCCAGCCGCACAGGCCGCCGTGCAGTTCAGCGGCGCTGGCGCCCAGGCCCAGGGCCTGGCTGGCCTGGTTTACGTCGTCGACACTCGGGAGTTCGGTCATCTTGGGGCTACGGTTTGTGAGCGCCACAGTGTAGCAATCCACCTGTGTCCACCGGGTTGCCATGGCCCGCCCCGAGCCACGTCCCGCCACCGGCGCGTCAACTGCCAGCAGGCCCCGTCATTATTCGCTTGACCGCCCCATCCGCCCTTGCCTATCGTGCCGGACATGGAACCCGCCGACGCCATCGCCCAATTGCAGGCCTTCGCCGCCCGGGTGGAGGCGTTGCTTGAGCGCAACCAGCGCCTGGCCGAGGAAAACCGCAGCCTGCGCCACCAGCAGGAGCAGCTGGTCGGCGAGCGCTCCCAGCTGCTGGCCAAGAACGAGCAGGCCCGCTCCCGGGTGGAAGCGATGATCACCCGCCTCAAATCCCTGGAGCAGCACACATGAGCCAGACCGAACCGGTCAGTGTCCGCATCCTGGATCGTGAATACACCGTGGGCGTGGGCGCCGAGGAGCGCGAAAGCCTGACCGCCGCCGCCCGCTTGCTGGACGCGAAGATGCGCGAGATCCGGGGCAGCAACCGGATGGCCGCGGTCGACCGCGTCGCGGTGCTCGCCGCGCTGAACCTGGCGCACGAGCTGCAGCAGCTGCGCGACGAGCACGCACGCCAGGCCATCGCCCTGCAGCAGACCCTGAGTGATCTGAACCGGCGGCTGGATCGCGCCTTTGACGGCGCAGGTTGATCCACGCGCCGGTTCCACGCGGTGTTTGATTGCACACGTGCATCGCGCGGTCTTCATCGATCTGAATTGGCATGCAATTGGACCGACGAACGGACTGGTCGAATCGCGCAAGAGGGCTATAATCCTCGTCGCGTTCTCTGCTGTGAACGACGGCGTGTGCAAACATTCGCCTTGTCCCTTAATTACGACCACGGGTGCGCGACGGCGCCGGGAGTGCAAGTCCGCCTTGTAGCGGGAAGCCCGATGGAACCCCAGCGTACCCACTTGAACCCCGGGTTCAAGGTCGTTTCGCATGCATCGTCACGGCGGAGAATGCAATATTCCAGCAAGAGCGGCGTTCCCTTGGGACGTCGCTCTTGTTTTATCCGCTTCCCCCGCACGCTCCGGACCCAGGCATGACCGACCCGCGCTCCGCACTGCGCCAGCAGCTGCGCCAACGCCGCCGTGATCTCCCCGCCGCCGTGCGCCTGGCCGCCGCCGAACACTTGGCCGATGGCCTGCTCGCCCTTCCATTCGCGCCCACGCAGGGCCATGTCGCCGGCTACTGGGCGATGGATGGCGAGATCGCGCTGCACCGCTGGCAGATGCAGTTGCCCACCGGCCTGACCTATTGCCTGCCGATCCTGCACGAGAAGACGCTGCGCTTCGCGCCCTGGCGCCCGGGGCAGGCGCTGACCACCAACCGCTTCGGCATCCCCGAACCCGATCTCGCGCTGGACGACACCCTCGCACCGGAGCAGATGGCGCTGGTGGTCGCGCCACTGGTCGGTTTCGACGCACAGGGCCGGCGGCTGGGCATGGGAGGCGGCTGGTATGATCGCAGCTTCGCATTCCGCCACCAGCGCCCGGCGCCGCCGTGGCTGGTCGGGGTCGGCTTCTCGGTCCAGCAGGTCGATGATCTGCCGGTACAGCCGTGGGACGTCGCGGTGGATGCGATCTGCACCGACGTCTCCACCCTTGTCTGCGTACCGACCAACGGTCGGCACCTACCGTAATCAAAGACTCCGCATGACCGCACGCAAGCGCTACTGGCTGATGAAGTCCGAACCGGACGCCTTTTCCATCGATGATCTGCAGCGCGTGGGCCGTGAGCCCTGGAACGGCGTGCGTAACTACCAGGCGCGAAACTTCATGCGCGATGGCATGAAGGTCGGCGACGGGGTGATGTTCTACCACTCCAATACCAAGGTGCCAGGCATCGTCGGGCTGGCCACGGTGGCCAGCGAGGCCTATCCAGACGATACCCAGTTCGATCCCGGCTCGGACTATTACGACGCCAAGGCAACCCGCGAAGAACCGCGCTGGATGCTGGTGGACGTGGCCTTCGAGCGCAAACTGCGCGACACCATTTCGCTGGACGAGATCAAGCTGCACGCCGATGCGCTGGGCGAGGGTTTTCCGCTGACCGCGCGCGGCAACCGTCTCTCGATCCTCCCGGTGACGGCCGCGCAGTGGAAGCTGCTGCTGTCGCTGGAAAAGCACTGACCCCCTTTCCTCCAAGAGTTGCCCGCCATGTCCGAAGCCAAGCGCCTGGCCGCTGAAAAAGCCATTGAATACGTCGAAGACGGCATGATCGTCGGGGTCGGCACCGGGTCCACCGTGGCCTACTTCATCGACGCCCTGGCCAGGATCCAGCACCGCATCAAGGGCGCCGTGTCCAGTTCGGACCAGAGCACCGCGCGCCTGAAGCAGCACGGCATCGAGGTGCTCGAGCTCAACCACACCGGCAACCTGTCGCTGTATGTGGACGGGGCCGACGAGTGCGACGGCAACAAGAACCTGATCAAGGGCGGCGGCGCCGCGCTGACCCGCGAGAAGATCATCGCCGAGGCCAGCGAGCGCTTCGTGTGCATCATCGACCCGAGCAAGCAGGTGAAGGTGCTGGGCAGGTTCCCGCTGCCGGTGGAAGTGATCCCGATGGCGCGCAGCCTGGTCGCCCGCCGCATCATGGACATGACCGGCGGCCAGCCGGCGTGGCGCGAGGGCGTGGTCACCGACAACGGCAACGTGATCCTGGACATCCACCACCTGGAGATCACCGATCCGGTGAAGCTGGAACGCGAGCTCAACCAGCTGCCGGGCGTGGTCGCCGTCGGCCTGTTTGCGCGCCGCCCGGCCGATGTGGTGATCATCGGCGGTGAGCCGCCGATCGTGATCTGATCCCCGTGGCCGGCGCCCGCGCCGGCTGCCCCAACGAGGTACGCCCATGTCCCTGTTGCGCCTGCTGCCCCTGCTCCTGCTGTTCACCCTGGCCGGCTGTGCCAGCACCAACGCCCGTCACTGGGTGGAACTGGACGGCAACCGTTACCACGTTGAGCTGGCCACCAACGACGACACCCGCGCCCGCGGGCTGATGTTCCGCGACCAGATGCCCGAGGATCACGGCATGCTGTTCATCCACGAACGCGAAGAGCTGCAGGCGTACTGGATGAAGAACACCAAGATCGCCCTGGACATCCTGTACTTCGACGCGCAGCGCCGCCTGGTCAGCCAGCAGCGCGATGTGCCGCCGTGTTCGGCCGGCGATCGTTGCCCGCCCTACCCCAGCAGCGAGCCGGCTCGCTACGTGCTGGAACTCAATGCCGGGCAGGCCGAAAAGATGGCGCTCAAAGACGGCACCGAGCTGACGTTCGGTCCCGGCATCGCCGACGGCAAATAAAACTGCCCTGATAAACGCGCCGCGCCCTTGAATCGCGGCGCGTTTGTCGCCAGTCTTGTCCCATGCAGGGGCAGATCACATTGCCGACGTGGGACTCACTGGCCGAGCTGGATGACGAGGCGCTGCCGCTGTTGCCGACCGCGTTGCTGATTGCCCGGGATGAATACCCGGATCTGGACCCCGCCGTCTACGAGGCGGTCCTGCAAAGCCACGCCGACCACCTGCGTACCGAGATCGCCACGATCGACATGTGGCCGCTGAAGATTGCCGCGGTCAACCGTCATCTGTTCGACGAGCTGGGCTACAGCGGCGACCACGGCGAGTACTACGACCCGCGCAACAGCTATCTGAACCAGGTCTTCGAACGCCGCCTGGGCAACCCGATCTCGCTGGCACTGGTGCAGATGGAAGTCTCGCGCCGGCTCGGCATCCCGCTGGACGGGGTGTCCTTCCCCGGGCATTTCCTGGTGCGCCTGCCGCTCAATGACGGCGTGCTGGTGATGGACCCGTTCAACGGCGGCCGCCCGCTTGGCGTGGACGAACTGCGCGAACGCGCGCGCTCACACCTGGGCGGGGAAGTCCCCGACGACGATGTGCTGGCCCAGATCCTGGATCCGGCCCCGGCACGCGCGATCCTGATGCGGATGCTGCGCAACCTGCATGGCGTGTACGTCGAACGGGGGGAATGGGACCGCGCCGCGCGCAGTGCCGATCGCCTGCTGAAACTCGCCCCCGAGCAGGACGATGCCCTGCGCGATCGCGGCATGGCCTACCTGCAGCTGGACTACGAGGCCGGCGCGCGCAGCGATCTGGGGCTGTATCTCAAGCGCAATGCCAAGGCCAGCGATGCGCAGTTCGTGCGTGAGAAGCTGGTCGGCCTAGGTGGCGTGGTGCCGCGCCTGCACTGACGGCGCCGTGACACGGCGCCTGGCGGTGCCTCAGTCGACTTCGACCATCTCGAAATCATCCTTGGTCACGCCGCAGTCCGGGCACGTCCACGTCTCGGGAATGTCTTCCCAGCGCGTGCCCGGCGCGATGCCCTCTTCCGGCAGGCCATCCTCTTCCCTGTACAGGAACCCGCAGACAACGCACATCCAGGTGCGGAAGGTGGTGGCGGTAGCGTCGGTCATCGGATAATCACGGTGGGACAAGGGCTGACAGTCCGCATTGTCCCACTCCCGTTGCACTACCGGTAGCCATTGATGAATCACGCTTCAGCCCCCACGCCGCCGCGCGGCGTCTACCTGATCACCCCGGACGAGCCCGATACCGCCCGCCTGCTGGCGCGTACCGCGCCGCTGCTGGCCACCGGCGTCACCCTGCTGCAGTACCGCAACAAGACCGCCGATGCCCCGCTGCGCCGCGCACAGGCCGAGGCACTGCAGGCGCTGTGCGCCCGCTACGCCACCCCGCTGATCATCAATGACGACCCCGCGCTGGCCCAGGCAGTCGGTGCGGCTGGCGTGCACCTGGGGGAGGACGATGAAGGGATCGCTGCCGCACGCGCCCTGCTTGGCCCGACCGCCATCATCGGCATCTCCTGCTACGACGATCATGCGCGCGCCGAACGGGCGGCCACCGCCGGGGCCAGCTACCTCGCCTTTGGCGCCTTCTTCGCCAGCAACAGCAAGGCCACCACGCGCCGCGCCACGCCCGACCTGCTGCGGCAAAGCGCCGCACTCGGGCTGCCGCGGGTGGCGATCGGCGGGCTGACGCCGGACAATGTGGCACCGCTCATCGCTGCCGGCGCCGATCTGATCGCCGTCATCAGCAGCGTGTACGCCGCACCGGATCCGGTCGCCACGCTGCACGCCTACCTCGATTGCTTCCAGGAACCCGCATGAACCACGACCAGTCCCACGCCCTGTTCACCCGCGCCCAGAAGCTGCTGCCGGGTGGCGTCAACTCGCCGGTGCGCGCGTTCAAGTCGGTCGGCGGGGAGCCGTTCTTCGTCAAGCGCGCCGACGGCCCCTACCTGTATGACGTGGACGACAACCGCTACATCGATTACGTCGGCTCCTGGGGCCCGATGATCGTCGGCCACAATCACACCGCCGTGCGCCAGGCGGTCAAGCAGGCGATCGGCAATGGCCTGTCGTTCGGTGCGCCGTGCGAAGCCGAAGTGACCATGGCCGAGACCCTGACCCGGCTGGTGCCGTCCTGCGAGATGGTGCGCATGGTCAATTCCGGCACCGAGGCCACGCTGTCGGCGATCCGGCTGGCACGCGGTGCCACCGGCCGCACCCGCATCGTCAAGTTCGAAGGCTGCTACCACGGCCACGGCGACTCGTTCCTGGTCAAGGCGGGCAGCGGCATGCTGACCCTGGGCGTGCCGACCTCGCCCGGCGTCCCGGCCGGCCTGAGCGAACTCACCCTGACCCTGCCGTACAACGATGTCGAGGCGGCCACCGCGCTGTTCGCCGAACAGGGCGAGCACATCGCCGGGCTGATCATCGAGCCGGTGGTCGGCAACGCCAACTGTATTCCGCCGCGCGAAGGCTACCTGCAGCACCTGCGCGCGCTGTGCACGCAGTACGGGACGGTGCTGATCTTCGATGAAGTGATGACCGGCTTCCGCGTGGCGCTCGGCGGCGCGCAGGCGCATTACGGCGTCACTCCGGACCTGACCACCTTCGGCAAGATCATCGGCGGCGGCATGCCGGTGGGCGCCTACGGTGGTCGTCGCGAACTGATGTCGCAGATCTCCCCGGCGGGCCCGATCTACCAGGCGGGCACGCTGAGCGGCAATCCGGTGGCGATGGCCGCCGGCCTGGCGATGCTGGAACTGGTGCAGGAACCGGGCTTCCATGATCGCCTGAGTGCGTCGGCCGCGCGCCTGTGCGCGGGGCTGGAAGCGGCGGCGGCGGATGCAGGCGTGGCCGTGACCACCACCCAGGTCGGCGCGATGTTCGGCCTGTTCTTCACTGACCAGAAGGTGGAAACGTACGCTCAGGCGACCGCGTGCGACATCACCGCGTTCAACACCTTCTTCCACGCAATGCTGGAGCGCGGCGTGTTCCTGGCTCCCTCCGCGTACGAAGCCGGCTTCCTGTCCAGCGCCCACGACGACAGCATCATCGAGGCGACGCTCGACGCCGCCCGCGAAGCGTTCAAGGTCGTCAAGGGCTGATCAAATAACAGGGACGGAGGTAGTTAATAACTACCTCCGTCCCTGTTGATCAACCGAACACGAAGCGGCCCTTCATCATCGCGAAGTGGCCGGGGAAGGAGCAGAAGAAGGTGTAGTCACCGCCCTTGGTCAGCTTGGCGGTGGAGAAGGTGACGCTGGTGCTCTGGCCACCGCCGATCACCGGCGTGTGCGCCAACACGCGCGCATCGCCCTTGGGCAGGTAGCTGTCGGCCAGCGTCGTGCGCATGCCGGCCATCGCGACCGGCTGGTAATCGGCGGTGCGGGTCAGTACCCAGTTGTGGCCCATCGCGGTCGCGGCGAGCTTGCCGGTGTGGCGCAGGGTCAATTTGACCTGGGTGCAATCGGCGGCGACCTTGAGTTCCTTCTGGCTGAAGCTCATCTGGTCGGTACTGTCGATGGCGATCGCGCAGACGCGCGCATGGGCGGCCGGGGCCAGCATGAGGCCAGCGAGCAACACGGGGGCAAGCAGTTTCAAGGCGATCTCCATCAGGCAGTCCACGCGATTCTAGTGACCGCCCGTGCAGGCGACGTGCGACGCGATGTCGCAGCGCAGGCACTGGCTGGGTTACGGTCAGCGCTGGATCTGGACGAGACGGCCCCATGCCGCGTGTGATCGAGTGCCTGTTGCTGGATTTCGATGGCGTACTGGTGCGTTATGCGCGGCACCTGCGTGTGCGCCATCTGGCGGCGAGCGTCGGCTGCCCTGCGGCGCAGGTGCAGGCGGCGCTGTTCGACAGTGGGCTGGAACGCGCCTATGACAGCGGCATGGCGACCGACATCTACCTGCAGCAGTTGGGCGATGCGCTGCAGACCACGATCAGCGTCGTGCAGTGGCAGGCCGCACGCATCGCAGCGTGCGCACCGCAAACGGGCGTCATCGAACGCGTGGCACGTATCGCGCAGACACTGCCGATCGGCATCCTGACCAACAACGGCGCGCTGATGGCGCAGACGATTCCGCAGCTGCTGCCGAGCCTGGCCGATGCCCTGCGGGGCCGCATCCTGTGCAGCGGTGCGTTGGGCGGGCGCAAGCCGGAGCCGACAATATTCACGCAGGCGGTGACGCTGCTAGGCGCGCGCGCCGAGCGCACGCTGTTCATCGATGACCTGTTCGTCAACGTGCGCGGGGCACGGCAGGCCGGCCTGCAGGCCGAGACCGCGACGGACAGCCGCGCGTTCGGCAAGGTGTTGAAGCGGTACGCCCTGGCGTAGAGCCGACCAACGGTCGGCTCTACCGCCATTGGCTAGCGCGTCGCGATGAACGACTGCACGGCCGCGCGAAGACGCTTCAGGCCTTCGGCGATTTCTTCATCGGTGATGTTCAGCGACGGCACGAAGCGCAGCACGTCCGGGCCAGCCTGCAGGGTCAGCAGGCCATGCTCGGCGGCGTGGTCCAGGATGGCGCCGGCCTGGCCGGCAAAATCCTTGTCCAGCACCGCGCCCAGCATCAGGCCGCGGCCACGGACCTGGCTGAACACCTTGAACTCGTCATTGATCCTGCCCAGGCCATCGCGCAGCGCCTGCGACTGGCGGCTGACGTTGTGCGCGATCTCCGGCGAGGACAGCTTGCGCAGCGCCACGCGCGCCACAGCCGCCGCAAGCGGGTTGCCACCGAAGGTGGTGCCGTGCGCACCGAACTGCATCACCTCGGCCACCTTCGGGCCGGCCAGCATCGCGCCGATCGGGAAGCCGCCGCCCAGCGCCTTGGCCAGGGTGACGATGTCCGGCGTGATGTTGTCCTGCCAGTGCGCGAACAGGGTGCCGGTGCGGCCCATGCCGGCCTGGATTTCATCCAGCACCACCAGCGCGTTGTGCTGATCGCACAGCTCGCGCACGCGCTTGAGGAAGCCCGGCTTGGCCGGCATCACCCCGCCCTCGCCCTGGATCGGCTCGAGCATCACCGCCGCGACATCGCCGGCGGCCATCGCGGTCTCCAGCTGTACCTCGTCGTTGAAATCGACATAGCGGAAGCCACCGGGCAGCGGCTCGTAGCCTTCCTGGTACTTCGGCTGGGCGGTCGCAGTGACCGCAGCCAGGGTACGGCCGTGGAAGCTGCCACGGAAGGTCACGATCACGCGCTGGTGCGCCGGGCGGCCCAGTGAGGACGCCCACTTGCGGACCAGCTTGATCGCCACTTCGTTGGCTTCAGCACCGGAGTTGCACAGGAACACGCGCTCGGCGAAACGCGAGGCGGTGACCAGCTCTTCGGCCAGGCGCAGCGGCGGTTCGCTGTAGAACACGTTGCTGGTGTGCCACAGCTTTCCGGCCTGCTCGATCAGCGCCGCGGTCAGGTCCGGATCGTTGTGGCCCAGGCCGCACACGGCGATGCCGGCCGCCAGATCGATGAATTCACGGCCCTGGTTGTCCCAGACGCGCGCGCCCTGGCCGCGCTCGAGCACCACCTGGCGCGGTTTGTAGACCGGCAGGTAGTAATGCGACAGGGACAACAGCGGATCGGTGGCAGCGGCAGTCATGGCGGTCAACGGCTCAGGAAAGATCCCATTCTCGCGCTTTGAGCCGGTGGGGCACAATGCGCCCCATGCGACCGTTCACCGCCCCCCAGCTCAACCCCGCTACCGAATCCGGCTGGCGCCGCCAGTGGTTCGACATCATCTACCGCCACGACACCCGGCCCTCGCGCAATTTCGACCTGCTGCTGGTCTACGCGATCATCGCCAGCGTTGTGGTGGTCATGTTCGACAGCGTGCAACGCTTCCATGCGGCCTATGCCGACGGGCTTTACGTGCTGGAATGGGTTTTCACGGTGCTGTTCACCGCCGAGTACCTGCTGCGGCTGGTGGTGGTCAAACGCCCGCTGCGCTACGCATTCAGCATCTGGGGCATCATCGATCTGGCCTCGATCCTGCCCACCTACCTGTCGCTGTTCATCCCCGGCGCGCAGAGCCTGCTGGTGGTGCGCGCGCTGCGCATCCTGCGGGTGTTCCGGATTCTCAAGCTGACCCGCTACATCGAAGAGAGCGGCGTGCTGATGGAGTCGTTGTGGCGCAGCCGCCGAAAGGTGCTGCTGTTCCTGTTCACGGTGATCACCATCACCATCATCGCCGGCACCATGATGTATGTGATCGAAGGCCCCAACCATGGGTTCACCAGCATCCCCAGCAGCATGTACTGGGCGGTGGTGACCATGGCCACGGTGGGCTTCGGCGACATCGTGCCGCAGACCGTGCTGGGCCGCTTCGTCACCTCGGTGCTGATCCTGATCGGCTACAGCATCATCGCGGTACCCACCGGCATCTACACCGCTGAACTGGCCAACACCATGCGCGATGCCGAGCATGCCGCACGCCGGGATGCGCGCGGCTGCCCGCACTGCGGGCTGGAGGGCCACGAACCGGACGCCGTGCACTGCCGACACTGCGGCGAGAAACTGCCACCGGCCTTCAATGTCTGATCAACGCGTGGCGGGCCGCCTCGCAGCCCGCCACGCGATCACTCAGCGAGCGCCGCTGGTCTGGGCCAGGCGGTTGCTCATGTCGACCAGATCGTTGTAACTGACCAGCAAGGCTTCGGCCGAGCCCTGCGGGTTGCTGATCCGCCCACCGCTCTCCATCAGCATCTGCTCGCTGCGGGTATACGGCTTCTTTGACTCGACGCGCTCGATACGGCGGCCGGCATCGCGGGCCAGCGCATCGGCTGCGCGCTCCACGTGCCCCCACATCGCATCGCCCTTGCCGATCTTGTCATCCTGCGCCTGCTGCAACAGCGCCTGGAACGCAGCGAGCTGGGTGCGTGCCGCTGCCAGATCCGGGGTCTCACTGTTGAGCAGCTGCGTCAGCTGCTTGCCATCACCGAGGATCTTTATCTGGTAGTACGCCATCGAGCGGCCTTCGGAAGCTTCAATCTCCTTGAGCTGTTCCGCACGGCGTTCGTCTTCGCGCTTTTCCAGCGCGGCATCCAGCGCGGTGCCTGCATCGAAGAAGGCCATGTACGCCTTCATCAACGGCGCATGCTGGCTGCGCATCCCGGCATGGTCATCGCGCAGGTAGTCCTCGCGGCTGTAGTACCGGTCGGCCTGCTCGATCAGGGCGTACAGGTCGACGAAGGTCTTCTGGTAGTTGCGGGCTGCCGGATCCAGTGCCGGCTCGGCCGGCGTCATCGCCAGTGCGGCGACCATCGGGGCGTTGCACGCCTCCACACGATGCGAGAGCACCGTACCCGGTCCACGCACCTTGTCCTCGTTGCCGGTCGGGCCGGCCTCCGGATCCTGCATCCAGCCGATGTACTGCTGGAAGCCTTCGTGGATCGGCTGTTCAACGGCGTTGAAGCAGGCGATGTAGGCGTTCACCTTCTCCACGCCCTGGGTTTCGGCGACGCTGCCCGGGCCCTTGCTGCAGGCGCCGAGCAGGCTGATCAAGGCGATGGCGGCGGCGAGCGGCGCGGTCCGTGTGCGAGATGACATGCGAGTGTCCATACCAATTGGGGGGACGCACCATAGCAGCCGGAGGTGTGCAGCCGCTGTCATCGCACGCGCCAGGCGCGTATCACTCCAGGAACAGGTCCGGCATCAGCGGACGCGACGGATCGACGGCGTACCCGCTCAGATCAGTGATGCCGGCCTGCGCCAGCACCTCGTCATCCAGCAGGAACTGCCCGCTGAAACCGGCCGCGTCGCGGCACAGCACCGCATGCGCGGCGTCAGCCAGGATCGCCGGCGTGCGGCAGCCACTGACATCCACACCGGGAATCATGTTGATCGCATCGGTGGCGATCACCGTGCGCGGCCACAGTGCATTGACCGCCACGCCCTGCGGGCCGAACTCGGCCGCCAGGCCGAGCGTGACGAAACTCATGCCCATCTTGGCCAGGGTGTAGCCGGTGTGCGGGCCCCACCACTTCGGGTCCAGCGTCGGCGGTGGCGCCAAGGTGAGAATGTGCGGGTTGGGCGCCTGCAGCAGGTGCGGCAGGCAGGCCTGCGCGCACAGGAAGCTGCCGCGCGCATTGACCTGCTGCATCAGGTCGAAGCGCTTCATCGGTGTATCCAGCGTGCCGCGCAGCCAGATCGCGCTGGCGTTGTTGATCAGGATGTCGATGCCGCCGAAGGTATCGACCGTGGCGGCGACCGCCGCGCGCACCTGGTCCTCTTCACGGATGTCACACTTCAGCGCCAGCCCCTGCCCGCCCGCGGCGGTCACTGCCTCGGCGGCGCTGTGGATGGTGCCCGGCAGTTTGGGATTGGGCACGGACGACTTGGCGGCGATGGCGACATTGGCGCCGTCGCGTGCCGCACGCAGCGCGATGGCCAGGCCGATCCCGCGCGAGGCGCCGGTGATGAACAGGGTCTTGCCTTGCAGACTGGCCATGCGCAGGTTCCTTCAGTGCGATTGCAATGGACCCGCATTATGCCGCCCTGCGCACACGCCGGATTCATGCGCGGCGTCGATACTGGCTGCTTCCGTTCTGCATGGAATCAGCGACATGACGGCGATCCGCCTTCCCCTGACCGCGTTGGCCCTGGTACTGAGCGTTGCGGCCTGCCAGCCCGCTGGCGATCCGGCAACATCCGCCACGTCGGCGGCCGCCACGGTGCCGGGCACCGCCGGTGGCGTCTCGCCTTTCAGCGAAGCGGCGATCTGGGATGGTGAGGTGGATGCCTGCCGTGGCCAGGCACGGGTCGCTGATGATTGCCTGGCCAAGGCGATGCAGGCCGCCAAGGCCAGTCCCCAGGCCATCGCGGCAGCGCATCAACTGGGCGCGCAGGGCAACCCCGGCTATGTGAGTGCATGGCGGAACCAGGACGGCGTGGGCATCGCCACCATTGAGTATCCGTTCCGCGCCAACACCAACGAAGGTACCTTGCTGGTCGACAGCACCGGACACACGGTGGATGTGGACGCGGACGTGTTGCCGGAGATGTCGCGCGCCGACGCCACGGTCAAGCCGTTCCTGGATGCACACCCGGAGGCCACACCGTTCGCACCGGCCGACGCCAGCGGCAGCGAAGCGCTGCCCAATGGGGGCGTGCGCCTGATCTACAGCACGCCGATGCGCACCTGTCACGCCTGCGCGGACGATGGGGTGCTGCGGGTCGCCTACGATTTCGATGCGCAGCGCCGCTTCAACGGGAAGCAGATTCTCGATCTGCGCTGATCACCTGCGCGTGGTCAGCGTCAGCCGGCCGCTCGCCCGGTCATTGCGGCGAGTGCGCGCTGCCTGCGCTCACGGCTTGGGGCCCTGCCCTTCGTTGTCTTCCCAGTGCAGGATTTTCCGCGTCACGAAGCGATAGACCGGCTTGCCGGTACGGAACCACACATCACGCACCCATGAGGTGCGCTTGAGCAGCCGCTTTTCCACCGGGGTCAGCGACTGCCGGCAGTACATCCGCTTGTGCTTGAGCAGATGGCGCAGGTCTTCGCGGGCAAGCAGGCGCATCCAGCGTGAGCGCGGATCGCCGATCACCGCCAGCTGGAAATCGATCAGGGCCGGCGAGCCATCCTCGCGTACCAGCCAGTTGGCTTCCTTGGCCAGGTCGTTGTGTGCGATGCCGTGGCGATGCACCTGCTGCAGCAGACGTCGGGCCGCGCGGAAGTAGGCCAGGTCGCCATGCGGCGGACGCTGGTACATGGCATCACCTGCCATGAAGCTGCGGTCCAGCCAGCGCCCGTTCCAGCCCAGCAGCCGCGGCGTGGCAGGCATGCCATCCAGATGCGCCAGCGCGCGCGCCTCGCGCCGCGCCAGCCACCACGCCGGCAGCCGCAGCCACCAGGGCGTTGCCTCCAGATCACGACGCACGAAGCGGTGGCCGTCTTCCTCCATCAGCAGGATGCGGCCGAAACTGTCGGCTTTGAGGGCGGTCGGCGCGGGGTCGGCAGGGCGTGTCATGCCGCCATTCTAGGCGGGTGATCGCGTTCATTCACTGCAGATGCCGCACATTCCCAGCGTCTGGCGGGCAGTCAGTCACTTTGCCCCCTCTATAATCCCCCGATGGACTCGTCATGGATCGATGCCACGCTTGCGTGGATCTCAGCTCACCCCGTGCTTGCCGGTGCGGTCATTTTCCTCATCGCCTTCTGCGATGCGGTCATCGTGCTGGGCGCGATCGTGCCCGCGTTGCCGCTGCTGTTCGCCGTGGGTGTGTTCATCGGCCTGGGCCAGATCTCCGGGCCGTACGCGGTGGCGTGCGCCGCGTTGGGCGCGTTTGCCGGTGACGGCATCAGCTACTGGATCGGCCGCCGCTGGGGCGATCGCCTGCGCGGCTTCTGGCCCTTCAGCAAGTACCCGCAGCTGCTCGACCGTGGCGAGACGATGTTCCGCCGCAATGCCTTCAAGAGCATCCTGGTGGCGCGCTATGTCGGCGCGATCCGCCCGTTCGTGCCGGCCATCGCCGGCATGATGAAGATGCCGCTGACGCGCTACATCCAGGCCAGCGGCATCGCCAGTCTGTCCTGGGCGGTGCTGTTCCTGGCGCCCGGCTGGGTACTCGGCGAAGCGTATGACGCGGTCGCGGCGGTCGCCGGCCGGCTGGTGATGGTGCTCGCCCTGCTCGGCGTGATCATGGGCCTGGTCTGGGCGATCGTGCTGTATGGCTACCGTTGGTCAGCCTCGCGCATGGACAGCTGGCTGGCCAGCCTGCTGGCCTGGTCGCAGCGCCACCCCACTCTCGGCCGTTATTCCGTGGCGGTGTTCGACCCGCAGCGCCGTGAATCGGTGCCGCTGGCGATGCTGGCCGTGATGCTGCTGTTGCTGGGCTGGGGCTGGTTCGCCCTGCTGATGGCCGTGGTCGCGCACGGTGAACCGCTGATGGTGGATCTGGCCGTGCATCACGCGATGCTGGCCCTGCGCAATCCACTGGCCGATTACCCGATGGCCGCGCTGGCCTCGCTGGGGGCCTGGCAGGTCCTGCTGCCAGCCACGGCCGCCGGCATGGGCTACCTGCTCTGGCGCCGACGCTGGATGGCGGCCGCACACTGGCTGGCCGCGCTCGCCTTCGGTCTGGCGCTGTGCAAGCTGCTCGGTGCGACGGTGGACGTGGTCCGCCCGCCGGATGCGAGCAGTGGCTTCGGCTTCCCCTCCGTCTCGGTGACGATGGCCACGATCACCTTCGGGTTCTTCGCGGTGCTGATCGCCCGCGAACTGCCGGGGCGTACCCGTGTATGGCCTTACCTGCTGTCGGGCATCATCGTCAGCCTGATCGGCTTCGCGCGCATCTACCTGGGCGCGCATTGGCTGAGTGATGTGATCGGCGGCATGTTGTTCGGTCTGTTCTGGCTGCTGGTGCTGGGCATCGCCTACCGCCGCCGTTTCAACCGCTCGTTCTGGGTCAAGCCGGTGGCGTGGCTGTTCTACGGCACCTTCGCCGTGGCGGCGCTCTGGTATGCCCCGCGCAACATCCCGCTGAAACTGGCGCGCTTCGAGCCGGCCCAGCCGACCCCGGCCCCGCTGGACGCCCAGGCCTGGTGGACGACCGAGTGGCAGAACCTGCCCTCGCGCCGCAATGAGTTCGACGACGATCAGCGCTGGCCGCTGGATGTGCAGGTGGCCGGTCCGTTGGCTCCGTTGCAGCGCCGACTGGAAAGCCTGGGCTGGCGCGTGCAGCCGCAGGCCGGCTGGGAGCAGGCGCTGCTGATGCTCGACAAGTCCTCCGACAAGGACAAGGTACCGGTGCTGCCGGCCACGCTGGATACGCAGGTCGAATCGCTGCTGATGCTGCGTGCGGGCAATGCACCCAATGAGATCTTCGCCCTGCGCCTGTGGCCGGCACCGGCACGCCTGGCGGCGCCGGACAACGAACCGCTGTGGCTGGGCAGTGCACAGACCCTGCACTACCAGCAGCATTTCAAGCTGATCGGGATGTGGCGGCCGATGCGCGGCATCGACCCGTCGCTCAATGCGGTCCGCCAGGCACTGGATGGCCTGCCGCAGCAGGTCGATACCCACCCGGAAACCGAGATGCCGGTGCTGCGCGTGCGCCTGCCTGCGGCCCAGTGATGCAGCGCAGCGGGCTGCCCGGCCGAGGCGCGTGACGCGGGGCCTGACCGCGCGTTACGGCATCCAGTTCAGCAGTGCCTGCAGGCGCTGGTGCGGATCATCGTGTTGCAGCAGTTGCAGGCGTTGCGCGTCCTGCAGCGGCAGCAGCTCGGCCAGGCGCCAGCCGACCCAGCTGGCCTGCTCCATCTGCGCCGGGCTGACCGGGGCGAAGGCCGCACCGGCCTGCTCGATGATGTGCTCCAGCACGGTCGCCATCAGCGCGTGCTCGGGCTGCAGCTCGTCATCGCTGTCGGCGGCGCACCAGGTCACTTGGGCAATGATCAGCCCGTTGTCGCGCACGCGGGTCCGATCGACATGGAAGCGACGCTGGCCGCGCAGGCGCAGTACCAGCACGCCATCGGCGCCCACGTCGAAATCCTCGATCCGCGCTTCGACCCCATAGGCGGCCGGCAACGCCGGCGCGCCGACCTCCTCACCGTCCAGGATCAGGCAGACACCGAAGGCCGTGCCCGCACGGCTGCATTCGCGCAGCATGTCCAGGTAGCGGCGTTCGAATACCCGCAGGCCCAGCGCCGCGCCGGGCAGCAGCACGGTGTGCAGGGGAAACAGGGGCAGCGAAGCGGTGTCGGTCATGGCCGGCGGTACTCAGGGTTTCTGCAGTTGCGCCAGGAAGCGGCGCGGCGCTCCATCGAAACCGCCGTTGGACATGAACACCACATGGTCGCCCGGGGCGGCGATCGCGCCCAGCTGGGCCAGCAAGGCATCGGTATCCGGCACGGCATGGGCCTGGCCACGCACGGCGGCGATCACGCGGGCCGCATCCCAGGCCAGCTCGGGGCGATGCAGGAACACCACCGCGTCGGCACCGTCCAGCGAAGGCGCCAACGCCTGCGCGTGTGCGCCAAGCCGCATGGAATTGCTGCGTGGCTCCATCGCCACCACGATGCGGGCATCGCCCACCTTGGCACGCAGGCCATCGAGGGTCGTTCGGATCGCGGTGGGGTGATGCGCGAAATCGTCGTAGAGGGTGATGCCGCGTGCCTGCCCGATCACTTCCATCCGCCGCTTGACGCTGCGGAACGCGGCCAGCGCCGGGATCACCGTGGCCAGCTCGACGCCGGCCGCGTGCGCGGCAGCCAGGGCGGCCAACCCGTTGAGGACGTTGTGGCGGCCGAGCAGCGACCAGCGCACTTCACCGACGCGCTTTCCACGATGGTGCACGACGAACACACTGCCGTCGGCCTGCACCAGCTCGGCGTGCCATTCCAGCGAAGGATCGAAACCGAAGCGCTCCACCGGGGTCCAGCAGCCCATCGCCAACACTTCGGCGAGATAGGCGTCTTCGCCATTGACGATCAGTCGCCCG
Organism: Stenotrophomonas maltophilia; assembly: GCA_002363385.1. Lineage (GTDB taxonomy): Bacteria > Pseudomonadota > Gammaproteobacteria > Xanthomonadales > Xanthomonadaceae > Stenotrophomonas > Stenotrophomonas maltophilia_AN. The sequence continues at coordinate 702,556 of DEVL01000003.1, read as the reverse complement.
CGCGCGGGGACGGTGCGGATCAGATGGTGGAACTGGCGCTGGATCGCGGCCACGTCCGGGAAGATATCGGCGTGGTCGTATTCCAGGTTGTTCAGGATCGCCACCAGTGGCCGGTAGTGCACGAACTTGCTGCGCTTGTCGAAAAACGCGGTGTCGTACTCGTCGGCCTCGACCACGAACTCACGGCCGCTGCCGACGCGCGCGGAGACGCCGAAGTCCTCGGCCACGCCGCCGATCAGGAAGCCGGGGTCACGTCCGGCGCTGTGCAGCAGCCAGGTCAGGATGGTGGTGGTGGTGGTCTTGCCGTGGGTGCCCGCGACGGCCAGGGTGTCTCGGCCCGGCAGCACCTGCTCGGACAGCCACTGGGCGCCGGAGATGTAGCGTTGGCCTGCATCCAGCACCGCTTCCACGGCGGGATTGCCACGCGACAGCGCATTGCCGATCACCACCTCGTCGCAGTCCGGCGCCACGCTGTCGGCGCGGTAGCCCGGATCCAGGGCGATGCCCAGGCGTTCGAGCTGGGTGGACATCGGCGGGTAGATCGCCTGGTCGCTGCCGCGGACCGTATGGCCCTTCTCGCGCGCCAGTGCGGCCACGCCGCCCATGAAAGTGCCTGCAATGCCAAGGATGTGGATCGTGCTCATGCGTACGATTGTCGCCGATCACCATCGCCGATGGAGATCGCCGTCAGACAACTCCTAGTCGACCATAAGAAAAGTCCAGCGGGGTGTCGGGGAATTCCCGATAGCGCCGTACTGTGAAGACGGACACAATTGTCTCGGCCAGCCGCAGTACCCCATTGGTCCTACTCCCCAAGAGGCCATCCCCAGGGGGGCTCATGCTGCGGGGCTCTGAGCAAGCCCGCTCGCTGGCACCTTCAAACCACACGCCTGGTCCCTTCGGGGGCCGGGCGTGTGTGTTTGCGGGCCCTGCACATGCGATGCGGGTGCGGTGCCGCCGTAGCGGCACCCACCAGCTCAGGCCTGGATTGCGGCGCGGATGCGCGCTTCCACATCGTTCAGTTCGCCCACGCCATCCACGCGTGCGAGCGTGCCGCGGCCCGCATAGAAATCCACCACCGGCGCGGTCTGGTCGTTGTAGACCTGCAGGCGCTGGCGCACGGATTCGGGATTGTCATCGGCACGGCCCTGCTCGGCCGCGCGGCCGGCGATACGCTCGACCAGCAGTTCGGTCGGCACGTCCAGCTGCACCACGGCATCCAGCGGCTGGCCGATCTTGGCCAGCAGGGTATCGAGCGCATTGGCCTGGGCCACGTTGCGCGGGTAACCGTCGAGGATGAAGCCATTGGCCACATCGTCCTGGCCCAGGCGCGACTCGAGCATGCCCAGCAGGATGTCGTCGGACACCAGATTGCCGGCATCCATCACGGCCTTGGCCTGCTTGCCCAGCTCGGTGCCGGCGGCCACTTCGGCCCGCAGCAGATCACCGGTGGAAATGTGCGCAATGGCGAGGTGTTCCTTCAGGCGCGTCGCCTGTGTCCCCTTGCCCGAACCGGGCGGTCCCAACAGAACCAATCGCATCAACCTGACTCCAACTTGGTAAGAAAACGGAGGGCGCGCGCCCCGGGAATGTCCACAATCACGCTGCACCGCAATACGCGCACTTTACCCCATCCGGGTAATGTCTCTGCAATGTCCGTCCCCCCAGACCAAGGTCGAACCATGTCCAAAGGTACCCTCCTCTACGCCCAGTCAGGTGGCGTCACCGCCGTCATCAATGCCACCGCCTCGGCGGTCATCAGCACGGCCAGGGCCAAAGGAATCAAGGTCTTGGCCGCGCGCAACGGCATCCTCGGCGCGCTCCGCGAAGACCTGATCGACACCTCCAGGGAGACCGCGGCCGCCATCGCCGCCCTCGCCCACACCCCCGGCGGCGCGTTCGGCTCGTGCCGTTACAAGCTCAAATCGCTGGAGGCCGACCGGGCCAAGTACGAGCGCCTGCTCGAGGTCCTGCGTGCCCATGACGTGCGCTGGTTCCTCTATAACGGCGGCAACGATTCGGCCGATACCGCGTGGAAGGTCTCCCAGCTGGCCAAGGCCTTCGACTACGACCTGACCTGCATCGGTGTGCCCAAGACCATCGACAACGATCTGGCGGTGACCGATACCTGCCCGGGCTTCGGCTCGGCGGCCAAGTACACCGCGGTCTCCGTGCGCGAAGCCGCGCTGGACGTGGCCGCGATGGCAGAGACCTCGACCAAGGTGTTCGTCTACGAGGCGATGGGCCGTCATGCCGGCTGGCTCGCGGCGGCCGCAGGCCTGGCCGGCAAGGGCGCCGATGACGCCCCGCACATCATCCTGCTGCCCGAGCGCGCGTATGACGAGGCCGCGTTCCTGGCCAAAGTCAAACAGGTGGTCGAGCGGGTGGGCTACTGCGTGGTGGTTGCTTCCGAAGGCATCCAGACCGCCGATGGCCGCTTCGTCGCCGATGCCGGCGGCGGCACCGATTCGTTCGGGCATACCCAGCTCGGTGGCGTGGCCTCGCAGCTGGCCGCGCGGGTCAAGGATGGGCTGGGCTACAAGGTCCACTGGACCCTGCCCGACTACCTGCAGCGCTCGGCGCGCCACCTGGCCTCCAAGACCGATTGGGAGCAGGCGCAGGCGGTGGGCAAGGCAGCGGTGCAGTTCGCGCTGAAGGGCCAGAACGCGGTGATGCCGGTGATCGTGCGCACCAGCGACACGCCCTATCGCTGGAAGATCGAGGCAGCCCCGCTGCACAAGGTGGCCAACCACGAGAAGAAGATGCCGGCCGGCTTCATCCGCCGCGATGGCTTCGGCATCACCGACAAGGCCCGCGCCTATCTCGCCCCGCTGATCAAGGGGGAAGCCCCGTTGCCCTACGGGCCCGACGGGTTGCCGAAGTACGTGACGCTGAAGAACGTGGCGGTGAAGAAGAAGCTGCCTGCCTTCGAGGCGTAATCGACCCGGTAGTGCCGGCCGCTGGCCGGCACCTTCAGGCGTCAAACTATCCCGAGGCGCCGGCCAGCGGCCGGCGCTACCGGTGCGTGATCAGATCAGTTGCAGGCCTTGCCTTCGACCTTCATCTGCGCAGCAAACATCGGGATCTGCGCAATCTTGCCGGCAGCCGCCTGCTTCTTGGCGTCTTCCAGGTAGATGCGCGACTGGCCCTGCCCATCGAGTTCCGGCTTGGTGGTGACCGGCATCCGCCACACGCGCACCACTGCCTGCTGCGCCGGGCACGACGCATTCGGCACGCGGATCACATCATTGAGCTTCCAGCCCTTGGCTTCGCTCGGCTGCGCCTTGTCGTAATCAACGAAACGCGCACGCGGCTGGCACTGCTCGCTGGTGCGGACCACCGCGAACTTGTACGGCTGCGCCGCCTCACCGGTGAACACGCCTTCCAGCCGCGCGCAGGCTTCGGGAATCTGGCGCAGCGTGTGGGCCGCACCGACCGCCTGCGGTGTGCCGGCGGCGCGCTGCAGTTCGGGGGTTTCGGCGGCGAAGGCGGACACGGCGGGCAACAGGGCCAGCCACAACAGATGACGGGCGGACATGGCAGGACTCCAACGGCTGGGGATGGGCCGAGGCTGCCAGTGGGTGGCTGAACGGCGTGGCAAAGACGGCCCTTCGTCAGGATCTGCATGGTTGCCGGCCAGCGGCCGGCACTACCTCCGTCGTTGGTGATCCGGGCACGCACGCGCGGTTTGCAATCCTTGCTGGCATGCATCGAGGATTTGCCCGCATACTCGGGCCACCAGGGAGTGCTGAACACCGCCACACGCTTGACGACCGGGCACGGTCTGAACGGGTTGGTTCATGGTTGCAGCCTGTTGTGCCCCCGCGTGGTGCGTTCATCCAGATCTGGATGCCATCCATCACCCGGGAGGGGACATGCTGGAACGTTACGGGCTTTCTCTGGCGCTGTTGTGCGCCATCCTCGCGATTCTCTACGGCATCGTGTCGGCACGCTGGATTCTCCGGCAACCGGCTGGCAATGCCCGCATGCAGGAAATCGCCGCCGCCATCCAGGAAGGCGCGCGCGCCTATCTCAACCGTCAATACCTCACCATCGCCATCGCCGGTGCCGTGCTGTTCGTGCTGGTCGGCCTCTTCCTCAGCTGGTACACCGCGATCGGTTTTGCGATCGGCGCCGTGCTGTCCGGTGCGGCCGGCTACATCGGCATGAACGTCTCGGTGCGTGCCAACGTGCGCACAGCCGAAGCCGCCCGCAACGGCCTGAGCGCCGCGATGGACGTTGCGTTCCGCGGCGGCGCGATCACCGGCATGCTGGTGGTCGGTCTGGGCCTGCTGGGGGTGGCCGGCTACTACGCGCTGCTGCTGCGGCTCGGACTGGATGTCGCGCAGACGCTGCACGCCCTGGTCGGACTGGCCTTTGGCTCGTCGCTGATCTCGATCTTCGCGCGGCTGGGCGGCGGCATCTTCACCAAGGGCGCCGACGTTGGCGCGGACCTGGTGGGCAAGGTAGAAGCCGGCATTCCCGAGGATGACCCGCGCAACCCGGCAGTGATCGCCGACAACGTGGGCGACAACGTCGGCGACTGCGCCGGCATGGCGGCCGACCTGTTTGAAACCTATGCGGTCACCGTGATCGCCACGATGCTGCTCGGCAACCTGATGATCGCCGAGGCCGGGGCCAATGCGGTGCTGTATCCGCTGGTGCTGGGCGGTGTATCGATCATTGCCTCCATCGTCGGCGCGCTGTTCGTCAAGGTGAAACCCGGCGGCTCGATCATGGGCGCGCTGTACAAGGGCGTGATCGTGTCCGGGGTATTGGCTGCCATTGCGTTCTACCCGATCACCACGCAGCTGATGCCGGACAACGCGCACGGTGCGCTGAACCTGTATTTCTGCGCCCTGATCGGGCTGGTGCTGACCGGGCTGATCGTGTGGATCACCGAGTACTACACCGGCACCCAGTACAAGCCGGTGCAGCACGTGGCGCAGGCCTCCACCACCGGGCACGGCACCAACATCATCGCCGGCCTCGGTGTCTCGATGAAGTCCACCGCCCTGCCGGTAATCGCGGTGTGCGTGGCGATCTGGCTGGCGCACTACTTCGGTGGCCTGTACGGCATCGCCATCGCCGCGACCGCGATGCTGTCGATGGCGGGCATGATCGTGGCGCTGGATGCCTACGGCCCGATCACCGACAACGCCGGCGGCATCGCCGAGATGGCCGAACTGCCGCCGGAGATCCGCGACATTACCGACCCACTGGATGCCGTCGGCAACACCACCAAGGCGGTGACCAAGGGCTATGCGATCGGCTCGGCGGCGCTGGCCGCGCTGGTGCTGTTCGCCGATTACACGCACAACCTGCAGGCGGCCAATCCGGGGGAGATCTTCGCCTTCGACCTGTCCAACCATGAGGTGATCATCGGCCTGCTGATCGGCGGTCTGATCCCCTATCTGTTCGGTGCGATGGCGATGGAAGCGGTGGGTCGCGCGGCCGGTGCGGTAGTGGAGGAAGTGCGCCGCCAGTTCCGCGAAATTCCCGGGATCATGGACGGCACCGGCAAGCCGCAGTACGACCGCGCGGTGGATCTGCTGACCCGCTCGGCGATCCGCGAAATGATCATCCCCTCGCTGTTGCCGGTCGCGGTACCGGTGGTGGTCGGCCTGCTGCTCGGGCCGCGCGCGCTCGGCGGCCTGCTGATCGGTACCATCGTCACCGGGCTGTTCGTGGCGATCTCGATGACCACCGGCGGCGGTGCGTGGGACAACGCCAAGAAGTACATCGAAGACGGCCACTTCGGCGGCAAGGGCAGCGAGGCGCACAAGGCCGCGGTGACCGGCGATACCGTCGGTGATCCCTACAAGGACACCGCCGGTCCGGCGATCAACCCGCTCATCAAGATCATCAACATCGTGGCCCTGCTGCTGGTGCCGCTGCTCTGAGTCAGGACGGACACGCTGGCCCCGGGCCAGCGTGTCCCTGCAGCGCGCGTGACACGCGCCTCAACGCCGCCGCAGGAAGAACGTCACCGGCACCATCACCTCCACCGGGTCACCAGTGATCTCCGCGGGCGGCGGTGGCAACGGGCTGCCGCGGCGCACCGTGGCCAGGGTTTCCTCATCCAGCAGCGCATGGCCGCTGCTCTGTCCCAGTCGGATGTTGGAGGCGTTGCCCTGCCGGTCCACCGAGAAGCGCACATAGGCCACGCCCTGCTGGCGCAGCCGCTCGGCCTGGCGCGGGTAGCGGCGGTACTGTTCCAGATGGCCCAGCAGCAGGCCCTGCCAGGTGACGGCCGCAGGGCCCTGGCGGCCGGCAACGGTCTGCGTGGCGGCGTAGCGCTCGGACGGGCGCGCCGACACATCCGGTGGTGCGAGCGTCTGCGCCACGTTGTTTTGGTCGGTCGGTTCTTCTTCGCGGGGTGTCTCGCGACGCAGGACGTCCTGCGCGTCCGGCGTGTCGTCCGGCGGGAGATCGACCTTGGGCACCGGCGTGGGCTCGGGTCGATGCTGCTCCTGCTGCAACGGCCCGGGCGGCATCTCCTTCGGTGGCGCGGTCGGCGCTTCCGGGACCGGCGCCAGCTCCACCATCACCGCTTCCACCGGCCTGTCACTGACCAGCACTGGCGCACGCTGCTGCCACCACACCGCGCCGCCGATCAGCAGCGCATGCGTGACCAGCACCAGCGCCAGGCTGCCCGCCCAGCGCAGCGATGCGGGGGTGTCGCGGCTCATTCGCTGCGCTGCTCAACGCCGACCAGTGCGATCCGGCGATACCCGGCGGCGCGCAGCGCGTTCATGGTCTGCATCAGCTCGCCGTAGGGCACGGTCTGGTCGGCGCGCAGGTAGATGCGCTGCTCGTGATCACCGGCGGTCAGCCGCTCCAGCGTGGCGTTCAGCCCGTCCGTGGCTACCGGCACGTCATTGATGCTCAGCGACAGATCGGCCTGCACCGAGAGGAACACCGGTTCGGCATCGCGCGGCTGCGGCTGGGCGGTGCTGGCCGGCAGGTCCACTGGCGTATCCACGGTGGCAAGCGGCGCGGCGACCATGAAGATGATCAGCAGCAACAGCATGACGTCGATGAAGGGGGTGACGTTGATCTCGTGGCTTTCTTCCAGCGCATCGTCGTCGTGGCGGGCGGTCTTGATGGCCATGGCCGGTCCTCAGCGCGCGTCGCGGGCAGCTGGCGCATTGCCGAGCCGGTCCAGATCGCGCGAGACCAGCTGCTGCACGCCGGCGGACAGATCACCGAGCAGGCCGCGGATGCCGGCCAGCACGCGGGTGAAGTGGTTGTAGATCACCACGGCGGGAATCGCCGCGACCAGACCCAGCGCAGTGGCCAGCAGCGCCTCGGCGATGCCCGGCGCGACCACGGCCAGATTCGTGGTGTTGGCGTGGGCGATGCCGATGAAACTGTTCATGATTCCCCACACGGTGCCGAACAGGCCGACGAACGGGGCGATCGCACCGATGCTGGCCAGCAGCCCGACCCCGGTACGCAGCTGCCGCGCATGCGCCAGTTCGATGCGTTCCAGGCGCGAGGCGACGCGCTCCTTGATCCCGACCGCGTCGTGCGCGTCCTGTGAGAGGCGCAACTCGGTGCGGGCGGCGTCGATCAGGTCGTGCGCCGCGCCGTCGTCGAGCACTGCGTGGGTCTGCGCCCCCGGCAGGTGCGCGGCCTGCAGCAGCAGCGCGCGTGCCTGGCGCAGCCGCGTGCGTTGCCGGCCCAGCTCCCAGGTCTTGGCGACCAGCACTGTCCAGGTGACGATGGAGGCCAGTGCCAGTCCGATCATCACGGTCTGTACCACGCCATCGGCGGCCTGGTACATGCCCCACGGGGTCAGGTCATGTGGCAGCGCTGCCACGGTGGCAGGGAGGGCGATCGGCAGGGTCATCGGCGGGTTCATCGGTCAGGGGCGTGGCGGCACGGTGCAGGGCCGGACGCAGGAAAGGAATGGGAGCGGTGTCGAGCAGACGCGGTGCGGATCCCCGGCGGGCCCGCGGTAGGTTCAGCGCTCGGACGGGGGAGCCGGCACGCGGGGCGGCCGCGGCGCAGGACGGGACAGCACATACGCCGCGCTGGCCAGGAAGAACAACCCGACGCCGATCAACAGCGGCCAGGACGGGTGTGCGCCCCAGCAGAACATGACAAAACCGAACGCCATGCCGGCGCCGGCAAAGGCCTTGCCCTTGCGGCTGATCGCACCTTGCTCACGCCACAGGCGCAGCGGTGGACCGTAACGGGGATGCTCGAGCAACCGGCGCTCGAATGTCGGCGAGCTGCGCGCAAAGCAGCCGACGGCCAGGATCAGGAAGATCGTGGTCGGCATCACCGGCAACAGGGCGCCGATGACGCCCAGCGCCACCATGATCCAGCCCAGGCCGAACCAGAGCCAGCGCATCATGGGCGGCCGGGGTGATCCGGTACAGCGGGCGTGCAGCGGGCGGCGATCATGCGAACTCTTCCTCGACGTGCCCGTGGACGCTGCGGAACGCCGCATCGGCCGCATCGATCACCTGCTGCTCCTGCGCGTCGGTCAGCGCCACGCCATCGAGCGCGGCGGTGAACTCGCGCCAGTGGCGGGCGGCACCATCGGGATGAGCAGCCAGGTGGCGGGCGCCGAAGTTGCTGTCCAATCCGAGCCGGGCGGCCATTTTGTACAGCACGGTGCCGCCCAGGTTGGAGCCTTCGGCGACGTACAGCCAGCCCAACGCCTCGGGCAGTGGCAGGTCACCATCCAACCGGGTGGAAGCGGACAGTGGCAGGGTCTGCTCCAGATCAGCCAGATCACGGGCGATCAGTGGCAGCCGTCGGCGCTCATCCAGATCGGGCAGCAGCGCGTCCAGCGCGGGACTGCCGTAGAGCGCATCGATATCGCGATGGAAGCGGTACTGCACGCGCAGGAACTTTGCGAACAGGTCGCGGCTGGCGAAGATGTCGCCGGCCATGATGCGCTTGTCCAGCGCGCCGTGGCTGTCACGGGTGGCCGCCTTGAGGCGTTGGCTGCGGGTGGCTTCGGGAGTATCGATGACGATCATGGCACTGCTTGAATGGGGAAGTGGGGCACGGTTCTCTGTCGAAGACGTCTGGCACGGGGATAACCCCAAGCCCATTGTCGCGTGATCAGCGAGTGCGAACGTCACATGCCACCGTCACGGCCTTGCCCCGATAATACGGACCACGCCCTGCCACTGGAATGACCTGATGATCACCACCGAACCGCGCATGACCAATCTGTTCCTGCAGCTCGGCCTGGAGGCCAGCGAGGAGGCCATCGCCGCCTTCATCCGCGACCACCAGCTGTCCAACGAGATCCGCCTCATCGAAGCGCCGTACTGGAACGACGGGCAGCGCCAGTTCCTGACCGAACAGCTGCGCTCGGATGCGGAATGGGCGATCGTGGTCGATGAGCTCAGCGAAGCCCTGCACGCCGATGCGACCGAGCAGGCCAACGCCGGCTGAGCGCTGGGCTGAGCGAAAGGCCGGCCGGGCACCCGATGCGCCGGCCGGCGGCACGCAGGGGCCGGCAATGCCGGCCCCTGTCGTGTACGTACATCAGTAGCGGTAGGTCAGCGCCAGCCGTACGGTCCGGCCCGGGGCAGGCATCACGCCCAGCGCCAGCGGATCGAGGTAGTAGCGGTCGGTCAGGTTGTCCACGTTGAGGTCCACCGCGAACTGCTCGCTGGCCTGCCAGCTGGCGAACAGATCCACGATGGTTGCCGGGCGGTACAGCTGCTGGATCGCCGACAGGCCGACGTTCCATTCCTTGTCCAGCGTGCTGATCGGGCCGGCGTTGTGGATCACCCGGGTGCCGACGCTCAGGCGTTGATCGAACAGACGCGAGCCCAGGGTCAGGTTGACGTTGTAGCGCGGCGGGTTCTGGGTGTTGCTGTAGGACCCCTCAAAGCCACCGTCGACGCAGTCCGGGGTGTTCTTCAGTTCCTCGATCTTCCGCTGGATGCCATAGGCCCGGCGTTCGGCGGCGATGTCCGGCGCGCAGGTCTTGGCCTGAATGTAGTAGTGCGCGGACAGATCGGCGAAGACCGTGCCGCTGTCATAGCTGGACTGGAACTCCACGCCGGAGACCTTGAAACGGTCCACGTTGCGGATCAGGCCGGCCGACAGGGTGCGGTAGTCGCGGGTGATCAGATCATCAATGCGCGTATCGAAGTAGGCCAGTTTGAAGCCCGCCTGGTCGCCCTCGGTGAACAGGCTGTGGCGCACCGTGCTTGCCCCCACTTCCCAGGTCCCTGCCCGCTCCGGCTTGAGCTCACCGGTGGGCTTGGCCGCGGTGAACAGGCCCAGGGTCGTCTCGAACAGGCTCGGCAGCTTCACGCCTTCGGCGTACTTCACGTACACCATCGTGTCTTCGTCGAAACGGTAGGCGACGCTGGCGCTGGGCATGAAGGCGCTGTCGCGGCGACGGATCGGCTGCGACCAGGTCCAGCTGACAGGCACGCTCAGGTCCTGCGTTCGGGTGACGTCGTGGAAGTTCCAGCCGGCGATGTCGGCGACCGTACCCTTCTTATACGGTGATGCCAGCAGCGAGGCCTCGGTGAACTGGCCGTTGGCATCTGGATACCAGTTCAACATCGCCACGCGCTTGGCACGCCATGCCGGCAGATTCGGGTTGCCATCCAGCAGCTGGGTGTAGCGGTACTGACCGATCACGCCGTAGGTGTCCGGCGTGGCCACGCGGTTGCGGTCGTGCACGTTGACGCGGTTGTAGCGGCCACCGACCACCACTTCCCAATGCTCGTCCGGCTGCCATTTGACCGAAGCCACCGCGCTGTACTCCTTGCGTTTGGCGTTGCGCAGGAAGCGGTTGTTGACCAGATCGTCCTGCATGACCGGCGAATGCGGGCCGGGACCGACGTCCTCATCGCTGAAGGACAGGCCATAGTCCAGCGTGAACAGGCCGGCGCCGGTCTCCAGATGCGTGGTGTTGCCCACATCCAAGCCGAGCCGCGTCTGCGTCAGCTCATTGCGGTAGGCGTCCTTGTAGCCCGGATCGGTGTTGAACGACGGGCCGTCGTACCACTCGGTGCGGCGATCGAAATACCATGGGGTGATGCCGGTCAGGCCGTTGTACATCAGGCTGTCGGCGTCGGTGTACCAGAGGTTGGCCTTCAGATCGATCAGCGCGTTGTCCGGGTTGAAGCGGTAGCGCAGGTTGTAGGCGTCCATGTCGACATGGCCCGGATCCCACTGCGGCACGCGGTCGCGGTCCACGCGGATGATCTGCGAGGCCATGATTTCGCCGGCGGTGCCTTCATAGCGGCGATACCCCGCTTCCAGCGTCTGATTGTCATCAATGCGCCAGGTGCCCTTGAGCAGGAACGACTCCGAACGCGAGGAGGTATTGAACACCTCGGTATCCGGCGGATTCAACGGCGCCAGGGTGCGCCGGGTCTGCGGGAAATCGTCGTAGCCGTGCTTGCCGGAGAAATAGTTGCCGTTCTCACGCCAGGCGTATGCCGCGACCAGGTCGAAACGATCCCACTGCTTGGCGGTGGCGATGTTGAAGAACTGGCTGCCCAGCGCGCTGCGGTCGGTACGCGGTGCGGCGTCGTAGGCGGGCACGTTGTTGGCGCTGGCATTGGCCATGCCGGTGCGCACGCGCAGCCCGGCGTCACGACCGTCGCGCAGCACATCCTCGATCTTCAGCGTTTCCATCTCGACCACGCCGCCGATACCACCGGAAGCATTGACACCCAGGCTCGGGCCCTTGGTGATGGTGATGTTGGAGATCAGGTCCGGATCGAGATAGGTGCGCTGCGACTGGCCCGCGTAACCCCGGTAGGTATCCATCGTGGACTGCCCACCGTCGATGATCACCGGAATGCGGCTCTGGCCCTGGATGCCGCGGATGTTCACGTCCAGCGCGTTGGCGGTGCGTGGGTCGCCTGCGGTGACGCCGGCCACGCCCTTGACGATGTCCGAGGTGGAGGCACCGCGGAAGCGCTCGATGGTGTCACGCGCGATGTAGGCGCTGGAACCGGCGGTGCGGTACACCTCCAGCGCGCGCTCGGCATCGCTGCCACCCTCGATGCGGTCACCGGCCACGCTCAGCGCGTCGGTGACGATCAGGTCGTCGTCGTTGGCGGCCAGCGCAGCGCGCTCCAGGGTGACCGCGTCCGGTCCGACCTGGCGCATGCTCAACCCACTGCCCTGCAGCAGATGCAGCAAGGCGGCCTGCGCATCCATCGGACCGGCGACCGGGGTGGACGTCACGCCCTCGGCCAGTGCGGCCGGATAGGCGACCTGCACGCCGGACTGGCGCATGTAGGTGCGCAGTGCATCGGACAATGGCTGGGCGGGGATATCGAAACGCAGCGTGGCCACGGTAGACGCCGGGCTGGACTGGGCCAGCGCCGGCCATGCGGGTGCGGCCGCCAGGCCGGCAGTGAGCAGGGCGATGCAGAGACGTGACGGACGCGGGCGATGGCCCGCGCGGATGGAGATGCGCATGGAAAAACCTGTCAGAGGATCAGTGCCGCAGAGGCGGGTCACCCGCACGCTGGTGCGGATGCAGCGGACGTACGTGGCGGCGGCGGGTACGTTATGCCGGGTAAGACGAACGAACAGGGCACAGCCCCAAGTCCGGTTGCGCTATTGCGCCGGTGCCACGATCGCCACGCCCATCGGCAGACGGATGACGGTCAGCCCCGCGCTGACGGCAAGCGCATCGAGCGCCTGCTCCGGCCGATCAGTGCGGAACGCCGCGTTGACCGCCGGCAGAGCCGACAGATCGCCACGCACGAAGGTCGCACCCGAGCGGTAGCGGGCGATGCGCTGCACCGCCTCCTCCACGCTGGCCGTCTCCAGCAGCAGCTCGCCGTCGCGCCAGGCCGCAATGCGGTCCAGGGCGACATCGTCCAGCCGTGCGACCCGGCCGGCGGGCGCAAAGCGTGCACGCTGGCCCGCCTCCAGATAGGTCCAACCGCCTCGCTCGGTGGCGGCAACCCGCACGCGCCCCTGCTCGACCACCGCCTCCACCTCGTCCTTCCAGCGGGAGACCGCAAACGCGGTGGAAATGTCTTCAACCACACCGCCCTGCACTTCTACCTGGAAAGGACGGGATGCCTCGTGGGCCACCTCGAACCAGGCCTGGCCACGCAGCAGCGCGATGCGGCGCACATGACCGTCGTAGTGGACGGCAATGGCGCTGTCGGCATCGAGTACGGCGCGACTGCCATCGGGCAGCGATACCGTCTCGATCGCACGCGTGCTGCGGTGATCGGACTGCAGCCGCAGCCAGGCATCGGGTGCGACCCACGCCAGGGCCAGCAAGGCTGCCGTCGCCACGCCCCATGCGTGCCAACGGATACCACGCCGACGCGGTATCGGCGCTGCCGGCGCGGGAGGGCGTGGCCCAAGACTGCGCCAAAGCTGACGTTCGTGTTCGAAGGCATGCCGGTGTCCGGGCTGCCCCAGCCACTGCTCAAAGGCCTGCATCTGCCCCGCATCGGTCGTGCCAGAGGCCAGCCAGGCAATCCAGGCCCGCGCCTGCACAGCAACAGCATCGGAGGGGGGCGGCAAGGGCGAGGAAGACGAGGGGGGGTGCGGGCTCATGGCTGGCGATGGGTGGCGCAGTCACGCGCGGGCAAGGGGGGACGCAGTCAACACGCCATTATGATCAAGACGGTCGGCAGGCGTGTATCCCCAAGCCGGATGTCCGCGCGTTCAGCGCCCGCTGCGCGCCCAGGCCAATCGCTGCAATGCGCTGCGCACGTGATTCTCCACGGTCGTCACCGACACCCCCTGGCGCCTGGCGATGTCCGACTGGGTCATGCCCTGCAGGCGGTTGAGCCGGAAGATGGTGCGGGTCGGCTCGGGCAGATGCTCGGCCGCCTCCAGCACGCGCTGCAGTTCGTCCTGCGCCATGACCTGCTCTTCGGTGGAGAGCACTTCGTCCGGCCCCCACAGGTAATGCTCGGCGAGCAGGCGCGTGCGCCGCGTGCGCTCACGGCCGTGATCCGTGGCCAGATTTGCCGCCAGACGATAGAGATAGGCGCGGGGATTGCTGATCGGCTGCCCGCTGTCCACGCCACGCGCCTTGAACCAGATGGACTGGATCACATCTTCAGCGCCGCCGTCACTGCCCAGAATGCGCTGGACCAGGCGCAGCAGCGCCGGGCGCTCGCGGATCAACAGCTCGGTAAGGGTGGTGGCGTTGGTAGACATGGACCGATGCATGTAGCGGGACTGCCGGAAGGCGGCCATCCGTAAGCGGCGGCATGTTACCTCGCAAATGAGAATGCGTCACGTTTGAGCGCGCCAACTGCGGATGTCACGTGGCGCTGCGCGGCCCTTACAGGCACGACGTCAATCCGTCGTAGATGCTGTCCTGGGTTCCGGGGAGTGCCACATGCAGGGCGTCATCCTGCTCCAGCGTCTGCAGCAGCACGGGCAGCAGCGTCTGGGTCGCCAGCGGTGCGCGGCAGGCCCACGTCCGCGCCTCCACCGCGATACGGCCGGTCGCGTCGTCCACGCGCGCCGTGCTTCCGGTGAATGTCCACAGGCATTCCCCCACACGGCCAGAGGCAGCCAGCACCGAACACCGGAAGCGCAGCGCCTGCAGGTTGTGGAATTCGCCTTCGCAGAACGTGTCCCCGCAGATGGCATCGAAGCCGCGCACCAGCCGCGCCTCCACAGCGCGGAAGCGCTCCCAGCCCTCGGCCTCGCTGGGGTATTGGCGTGCATCGACGTAGGGACCGGCGGCGTGGCCGGTGGCAATGGCCGTACAGGAGGCAAGCAGCAGCATGCCCGCAACGAGGGTCTTCATCGGCAGTCTCCAGTGCAGATTGAAAGGGCTGACAGGTCAATTGAGGCAGTCAAACAGCGCGTCATGCATCGAGAAATTCGAGCCGGGCAGGGGTCTGCGCAGCGCGTCGCGATCTGCCAAGGCCACGTGCAGGGTCTCCACCGGCGTATTCGCCCCGAGTGGCGCGGCGCAGGCCCATGTGCGGCTGTCCGGGACCACCCGGCCGGTGTCACGCTCCACCTCGAGGTTGCCGGCGCCGATCACAAGGGTGCAGGCCTGGACCGTGCCGCTGGCCGCGTGCACCGAGCAGCGGAACTGCAGCGCGATATGGTTGCTGTATTCGCCCTCACAGTAGGTATCACCACACAGATCGTGGAACGCCCGGATCAGGTGGTCCTCCAGGTCGTAGAAGCGATCCCAGTTGGCCTCCTTGTGTGGGAAGTCGACCAGATCCACATACGGGCCCTCGCGCCCGGAGGCGCTGCAGATGCCAGCCGCCAGTACTGCAAAGGCCAGGGAAAGGGGGGGCAGCAGGCTCATCAGCTTCATCACCAGGCTCCAGACGGGTTGGTTGCCATGATCGGCACATGCGCTGACGGCAGATATCGGCGCCACCCATGCCTATGGGTGAGGATTTCCGGCAGCGGCATGTGGTCCCTTGGCTGGGGCCGGGTCGGCGAAACGCCCTTCGGGCGACCGGCCGCTGCACGGCGGCCGGCAATGGGCCTAAAATGTCGGACTTTGCGCCCCTACCCCCTCTCGGAGTAAACCCATGGGTCTGGAACTCGTCTCGCCCGGCAAGAACCCGCCGGAAGAAATCAACGTCATCATCGAAATCCCGAAGGATTCCGAGCCGGTGAAGTACGAAGTGGACAAGGAAACCGGCGCGATCTTCGTCGACCGCATCCTCTCCACCCCGATGCGCTACCCCTGCAACTATGGCTACGTGCCGAGCACCCTGTGCGGCGACGGTGATCCGGCCGACGTGCTGGTGGTGCTGCCGCTGCCGCTGGTCCCGGGCTCGGTGGTGCGTTGCCGTCCGGTCGGCGTGCTCAAGATGAGCGACGAAGCTGGCAGCGACGAGAAGATCCTGGCCGTGCCGATCTCCAAGGTGTTCAGTGGCTATGCCCACGTCGAAGACATCGAGCAGGTGTCCAGCCATTGGCTGGAGCGCATCGGCCACTTCTTCGAGCATTACAAGGACCTGGAAAAGGGCAAGTGGGTCAAGCTGGATGGCTGGGGCGGCGCCGCCGAAGCCAAGAAAATCCTGGTTGAGGCGCACCAGCGCTACCTCGGCAACATCGCCTGAGACTGAACCCCATCGCTCCGGCGGACCGCTGCCGGAGCGATGCGCATCACGTTTTTTCAATGCGGCACATCACTATTCGTGCCGGATTGGGTACATTGCGTCTCTTCACACCGTCCACGGTGGGTTTCACCGTGGTCAGCCAGGGGACCGTGTCGTGCGCATTCTGCTTGTTGGGGACGAAGCCAGCCTGTCGGCTGAGCTGTTGGAATTCATTGCCGATCTTGGGGAAGAGTGGCAACCGCTGACCGCCGTGGATGGCCAGAGCGCCATGGGCATCGTGGCAGGCCTGCCGGTGGATGCAGTGATCGTGTGCCCGCAGCTGCCGGACCTCAACGCCACCACGCTGCTCGGCCAGATCCGTACGCTGCGCCCTGAGACCATCCGCATTGCCCTGGTGGACGCCGAACACGGCAACCGCCCGCCACCGGCACGCCTGATCGGTGTGGCCCATCGCTTCCTGCCGATGCCGCTGGCCCCGGAAGTCCTGCTGGAAGCACTGACCAGCCTGGAAGAGCTGCGCGAACTGCTCGACAGTGCACGTCTGCGCAGCGCCATCGGCCGGATCGAGAAGCTGCCCTCCCCGCCCCACCTTTACCTGTCGCTGACCCAAGCACTGGAACACGACGACGACACCAACACCGCGGACGTGGCCAAGCTGGTCGCGGCCGACCCGGCGATCGCGGCGAAGGTGCTGCAGCTGTCCAATTCGGCGTTCTTCAACAACGGCCGCATCATTTCCGACCTGCGCACCGCGGTGACCCGTCTGGGGCTGTCGACCCTGCGCGATCTGGTCCTGGCCAGCGAAGTGTTTTCCGCACAGCCACTGTCCGGCGCCGAGCGTAATTCGCTGCAGCAGCGCGCACTGCTGGCGTCCCGTCTGGCCGCCAAGCTGCTGCCGGAGTCCAGCGCGGAACTGGGTGCCACCGCCGCCTTGCTGGCAGACATCGGCCTGCTGCTGCCGGGCGTACGCAATGAGCGTGGCGAGCCGGCAGACGCCACTGATGACCGTCCTGGCCACGCCGAGGCGGGTGCCTACCTGCTCGGCCTGTGGGGCCTGCCCATGCCGATCATCGAGGCCGTGGCCTTCCACCTGCAACCGCAGAAGTCCAACACCCGCAGTTTCTGGGTGACCGGGGCGGTGCACGTGGCGCTGGCATTGATCAACGGCGATCCGGTCGACGAGGACTACCTGCAACGTGCCGGCGTGCTCAACAAGCTGCCGCAGTGGCAAGAACATGCCAACGCGCTGATGGGGCTGGTCGCCGCCGACGCCTGAGTGACGGATCGACCGTTGTTGAACGATGGCGCGCCCTGTGGCGCGCCATCGTCGCTTCAGCGCTGCGGACAGGCATCCAGAACGCACAAACGCCACAGGCGCTCACACACGGCGGCAGAGCCTCCGTCGGCGAGGCATTCGATGCGGACGTCTTCGCAGTAGCGCCCCCCTGCGCAGATGATCAGGCCGGGCGACGCACTGGCGGCGGAGGCCAGGCAGGCAAGGAGTACAGCGGAAACCTTCTGAGCGAGCGTCATTTTCATATCGATCTCTCAATGGTCCACGATTGGACGATTGACGGTATCAACTGAATCTCGCCCAAGAGTGTGAATCAGATCACCGTCTACTGAAACTCAGACTTTCCCTACGCCACAACGATAAAGAGGGCGGACCTTGCGGTCCGCCCTCCTTTTTTTGCACCAATGCTTCGATGGATCAGAAGCGCTGGGTGTACTTCATGTACAGGAAGCGACCGATGTCGAAGCCGCCGTAGTAGGCGAAGCTCGAGTTCGGCTGCGTGAACATGATCGGACCCTGCTTGTCGAACAGATTGTTCGCGCCCACCGCGATCGTGGCATCCCACGGCGCGTTGTAGCTGACCTGCAGGTCGTGGAACGTGTTCGAACCGGTCTTGCGGATCGGCATTGCATCGCCGTCGACGTAACGGTCCGGCAGGGTGCACGGACGTGCAGCCACGCAATCTTCCTTCATGCCCGAGTAGTAACGAGCCATGTAGGACACGCCGAAATCGCCGCGCGACCACGTGATGCCAACGTTCGAACGGACGCGGAACAGGCCGGCATCGCCAACGCGGCCCTGCATGACCGTGTTGCCTTCACCGTTCTGGGTTTCTTCGTCGTACTTGGACAGGTAGCTGGTCTGCCAATCGATGGCGAACTGGCCGATCGACAGTTCCGGCAGACGGTACTTGATGCCCAGGTCGTAGCCTTCGGTTTCCATGCGGCCCAGATTGGCCAGACCGTAGGTCATCGAGTTGATGTGGCCATCGGCTGCACGGGTGTGGCTGGCGCAACGCGATGCATCACCGGCGACGTAGCACTCGCGCAGGATGCGGTCGACGCTGTCAGCGATGATCATGTCGCTGATTTCGTACTTGTACCAATCCAGGGAGATGTCCAGGCCCTGCACCCAACGCGGGCTCCAGACCATGCCGAAGGTGGTGCTCTTCGAGGTTTCCGGCTTCAGGTTCTCGTTGGAGCCGGAGATGAACTGGTCCGGGGTGGCGCACGGCGTCGCGGTGCACGGGGTCAGACCCTGGCCCACCTGCGTGTAGCCAACCGGCACGCCGGCGGCGGTGCACGAGGCATTGCCGTTGACGCTGCCCGGCGCGGTGATGCCGCACGGATCGGTGTACGACTCGAAGCTGCTGTTCAGGCCGCCGTACAGATCGTTGATCGACGGCGCGCGGAAGCCTTCGGCGTAGGTGCCGCGGACCAGCAGTTCGTCGATCGGACGCCAGGTGAAGCCGAACTTGGAGTTGATGGTGTCGCCGAAGTTGCTGTAGTCCGAGTAACGGCTGGCAGCGTTCAGGGTCAGTTCCTTGGCGAACGGCACGTCCGCCAGGATCGGCACGTTCAGTTCGAGGTAGAACTCGTCCAGCTCGTAGCTGCCCTGGGTGGTCTGGGCACCCAGACCGGTCGACTCACCCGACTGCGCGAACGCGTCCGGCGAGAAGCGGCCTTCTTCCTTACGGTGCTCCACGCCCATCGCCAGACCGACTTCGCCGGCCGGCAGCTCGAACAGCGAGCCGGACAGGTTGGCGGTGTAGCTGGTGGTCTTGGTGTAGCCGGTGTCGGTGAAGTACGGGAACAGGAAGGCCTGCGTGGCCGCATCGGACAGCGAGCCCGGGCCTGCCACGCCGTACGGCAGCAGCGGGTTCCACGGACGGCAGTTGCCGACGGCATCGCCCGGCGAGCCGCACTGGGCAACGCCGTTGGCATCGATGTACGAAGCACCCAGGGCCTGGCGCGACGCGATCAGGCTCATGTCGCCATGACCGGTCTTGGTCGATTCGTTACGGTTCCACAGTGCACCGACGTCCCAATCCCAGGTCTTGCCGGCGAACTCGAAGTAGCCGCTGACGGTCGGCGCGAAGCGCAGGGTCTTCAGCTGGCTTTCGGTGGTACGCGGCATTTCCCACAGGCGGCGACGGAAATCGACGTCCGCACCGGTCGGGTTGAAGGCGCTGTCAGCCGACAGCGGGGTGCCGAAGGCCTGCGACTGGTACGGGTAACCGGCGATCTGCTGGTCCGTGGTGCGCTCGTTGTAGAGCACATCCGCGTTGAAGGTGATCGCGTCGGTGAGGTCGTAGTTGCCGTTGACGTACACGGACTTACGCTCGAGACCGGTCTGGACCATCATCTGCTGATTGGCATTGACGCGGTCGGCCGAGGTTTCGGCGCGGTAATCAGCACGGTTGGTCGGATCGCCACCTTCGCGCAGGGTGAACCAGCGCTGGTCGGCCGAACCGACGTAACCCGGCTGACCTTCTTCCAGGTCCGGGGTCAGGCAGGGGTCGCAGAACGCGCCGTTCTGGTTGATCGGGCTGTTGCCCGAGCCCGGGTAATTCGGGCCGGCATTGCCGTCACGGCTGAAGAAACGATCCTTCGCCCAGACCGGATCAGCCTTGTAGTACTCGGCGGCCATGGTGATGCCGCCGCGCTCGCCCTGCGAACCCAGGGTGAAGGAGTACTGGTTGGTCGAACCGTCGCCCTGGCCGTACTGGCCGAAGTAGACGCTGGCTTCGCCACCTTCCACACGCTTGCGGGTGATCACGTTGACCACGCCGGCGATGGCGTCGGAGCCGTAGATGGACGATGCACCGTCCTTCAGGATCTCGATGCGCTCGATGGCGGCCATCGGGATCTGGCTCAGATCCTGCAGGCCCGAGGTGGAAGCGCCCAGGCGCTTACCGTTCATCAGGACCAGCGTACGCTGCGCGCCGAGGTTGCGGATGTCGACGTAGTAACCACCCACGTCTTCGCCCGATGCCAGCGACTCCGAACGCGAGATGGCCGGGGAACCGGCCGAGGTCATGTTCTGCAGCACGTCGGCGACGGAGGTGTAACCCTGCTTTTCCAGGGCTTCACGGGTCATCGTCAGGATGGGCTGCTGGGTCTCCATGTTGGCGCCACGAATGCGCGAACCGGTGACTTCAATACGATCCAGATCGGTCGCGCCCTTGGCTTCCTGTGCGGAAGCGAAGGTCGGCGTCAGCGCAAGCGCAATGCCGGCGGGCAGAAGGCCCAGCCGCACTGCGGGAGTACGAAAATTCATTTATCTCTCCGAGGTACGTTAGTAGCGTGTTAAAACCGCCTCGGAAAGTTACGATTGCGTTGCAGTTAATTATTTGCGTGATGCAACCAATGACTTTGCCGACTCTGGCGACAGGTTCGCACCTGCCTCACGGTAGCGTGACGCGGACAACCCAAAGCGGGCCCGAAATGCCCGTGCGAAGCTGCAGCAGTTGTCAAATCCACTCGCCGCGGCCACCTCGCCCACCATCATGTCGGTATCGCGCAGCAGGTCGGCCGCGCGCTCCAGTCGCAGGCGTGCGGAGAGCGATTGCGGACTCTCTGCATACAGGCTCTGGAACGTCTTGGAAAGGTACCAACTGGAGAAGTTGGTGAGTTCGGCCAGTTCACCGATGCGCACCACGCGGTGGCTGTTGCCTTCCAGATAGAGACGCGCGCGCTGCATGCGCCCGAACACCTGGCGCTTGCGGCTGCGCGAACGGCCGGGGCAGCGCTGCACGCCGGTGGCCATGCCCTGCTGCAGGGCTGCCAGATGCAACAGCGCCGGACGCAGGCCCTGCATCGGGCGGTCACTGTCCAGCGCATCGCGCCACAGGCGCATCGCCACCCGCATCTCGCCGCGGGTCATGGTGCCGCGACCGGCGTACAGGTTGCAGTCGACCAGATCGCCCAGCGCGCGCAGCGCATCCGGCGACAGACTCAGGCCAATGCACAGACCATCGCGGCCGGCCTGCACCATCGGCTTGGAGTCTTTCTCGAAGGCGATCCACTCGCGCTGACGCAGGCGGAACTTGCCTTCCTTGGATTCGACCCACGCGCTGCCACGCACCTGCATCCACACCGTGAACGTCGTGCCGGCCGTCTGCAGGCTGCCCAGACGGGCAACACCGAGACAACTCGGCAGCACGCCGTCGTCGGCGATCTTGTCCAGGGAGAGAGATTGACCGCGATCGGCCAGGGAAAGCTGACGCATGACTGCACCGTGTGTTTGCCTTTGCTGGCGTGCAGTTTTGCCAAGTCAGGCCACTTCCCTCAGGACGTCTTGGCGAGATTGATCCGAATTCGCCACGACAACCTCACGAAGAACTTACGAAGGGTCTTTTCCCTTCATAAACATGAGGTTGGAGAACGCGGGGAAGAACGAGGTGGTCGGTTCGGGCAGGCTCATGATGCCGATATCGGAGCCATCGGCCACCGCCAAGGCCACATACACGGCACTGCCGTCCGGGCTGGCGCTGAATCCATTGCCGGTGCCGAGCCGCTCGGGGTCCAGACAGGCGCCGGTGTCGCTGGTCGTCGCGCTGAGCCGTGCAAACGCGGTCGCACAGTCAGCGCGATTGGACAGGTAATCGATCTGCCCGTTGCCGGAGACGGTCCACGCCCGGTAACGCCACCGCGACGGCTGGTCGTCACGCACCTGGCGGATGCTCTGCGGGGTGAGTGCCGCATCGGCCGACCACAGACCACTGGCCGAGAGCCGGGTGAACAGCACGCGCTCGCCGGCCACGTCGTAGCGTGCCTGGGAGACACCCTCGATGCTGCCCAGCAGGCGCCACGGCGTGGTGGTCCGATCAAACAGGGACAGGCGCATCCGCTCATCTTCATCACGCTCCACCACCAGCATCTGCCCGGGCCGCTGCCCGTACAGCGCCTGCAGTGGCTGCGCGGCCGGCACCTCCAGGCGGACCGTCTGCTCATCGCGCGGGGAGACTTCGAAGATCGCGGGGTTGGCATGTTCGTCGCGCCCCAGGACCAGGAGATGGCGGCTGTCGCGCGACCAGTCCGGAATCTGACGGGTTTCCGGGCGCAGGCCCTCGATCGGGCGCAGGGATTCGGGACGCTGCAGATCCGCCCACCACAGCGAATAGCTGCCTGACCGGTTGGAACTGAACACCAGTTGGCGGCCATCCGGGGCAATCATCGGCTGCGCATCGCGACCACCCGATGCGAACAGGCGTTCGGGAACACCCGGACCGTCGGCACCGATCGGCACCTTGAACAGACCGAACTGCGCACGCCGGTGCATGAAGGCGAGCATGTTGTTGCTGCGCGAGAGCGCCGGTGACTGGGCATCGTCCAGGCCCAGATCACGCAGCGTGCGTGTGCGTGTGTCCAGCTCGTACAGGCGCGCTTCGCTGTCGACGCGGCGACCAAACACGATGTGGCGGCTGTCGCTGCGCCACGCCCAACCGCGGATCTCGGCCGAATCGTTGGTGAGCTGCTCGGGCGCACCGCCTTCGGCCGGGATGCGCCACAGATCGCCGACCTGCGGATTGCGCACGAACACGATCCAGCGGCCATCCGGCGAATAGCGCGGTGCGTATTCGAAGCTGTCCGGGTCCATGTCGTACTTCAAGGCGCTCCAGCTGCCACTGGCGAGATTGAAGGTGCGGATGCCACGGTGCGCGTACGTGCCCGACAACGAGCCGAACAGCAGGCCGCGGCCGTCCGGCGTCCAGTCGAAGCTGAGCAGCTCGGTACCGTCGCAGCGCGTGACGTGGCGCTGCGCGCCGCCGGTGGCGCTGGCGATGAGGACCTCGCAGCTGCCCTCCGGGCCGAAACGCGCAAACGCGATGTCACGTCCATTGGGCGACCAGTTCGGGAAGCGGTCCGAGTAGGTGTCCGGCGTGTCCATCAGGACGCGCGCCGGGGCGTTGCCCGAGGTCTGGACCTTGATGACGCTGCCTTGGCGCGAAGGCACGCCGGCTTCGTAAGCGACCTGCGAGCCATCCGGGGACAACGTGGGATAGGTTTCAAAACCCGACGATGCCGTGATCAGACGATAGGGGCGCTCCGGGCTGCCGATCACACGCGTACCGTCCTCGACGGCGGCTTCCACTGCCGTGGCGGGACGTTCGCGCTGCACCAGCAGCGCGGCCATGACCAGCATCGCGATCAGCATCGCAAGGCCAACGGCCAGCAGCACATAACGGCGGATCCGACGCCACCGCCGGCGCATCGGGTTGTCCGCCTGCCGGTGGAGTACCGGCGTAACAGTACCAGACAGTGCGGCATCGACGAGCACGCCCGTCGCTGCGTCGTCCACCTCGCCAAGCACACGCGGTTCTTCCACCACGTTCACCGGCACAAGCAATCGATAACCGGTCTTGGCAATGGTTTCGATGTAGGCGGTGCCCGCGTCTTCGTCGGAGGCGAAGGCCTTGCGCAACTGGGTGACGGCCTGGGTAAGCACGTCATTGGTGGGCAGCGTATCGGGCCACACCTCGGCGAACAGTTCATCGCGCGTCACCACGGTACCGGGCGAGCGCATCAGTGCTTTCAATACGCCCAGCGCCTTCGGTGTGAGACGACGCGGGCGACGCACGCCCACCACCATGACTTCCCGCGAGGAAAGTACTACGGTGCAATCGCCGATTCGGACTACATCGGCGGCGGGTCGCTCACTGTCGTTGTTGATCATTCCGGTGACACGAGTGAATGCAGGACTACGGGAACGCAGCATTCATCACAATCGACAACGATCGAACGAACCGCCAGATTCCGCACAAACCATCAGCGCAAAGCGCAAAAACACTGAAGGCGGCGAATACTAGCCTATGTGGGTTAACCGCACCTGTGTGTGCGGCCAACATCAGGCTCTCTCTCGCCGACGAAATTACATAAATTGATTCAGCATTCGCGCCTCCGGGCGCGAATTTTTTATGTGCGATTCAGTTTTGTATGCGCCGGATCATGGTCAATCCGACCAGGCGCGAGACCACCAATGCGACGTACATCACGCCTGCGAACTGCTCCAGCATGACCAACGCCCGGGCTTGGGGATGGATCGGCACCACGTCACTCAGTCCCACCCCGGACAGCAAGCTGAAGCTGAGATAAAGCAGCTCCATCCAGGTCCGCAGTTCCGTCTCGCTGGTGGCCATGAAACTGCCCGGATACCACTGCTGGCAGAGCGCGAACGCGAAGGCGAAGGCCCACGCCAACAGCGTGAAGGTGGCGCCCGCCGCGAACAGCTCATCGCGGGTCACTTTGTGGTCCTGCAGCATGTAGGCAATCAGGCTGCCCGCCGTGTAGAAATACAGCAGGCATTCGAGCAGTTGCGCCGTTGTCACCAGCGCCGGGCGTTCCAGCAGCGCGCCCGAGATTGAAAACACCACCGAAGGAATCGCCAGCACCAGGGCCACCCACATGCCCAGTGGACTGCGCCGAACGACCCACAGGGCCAGGCCGAGCACGGCGATGCCGAATGCACCGAACAACGCACGGCTCGCACCGGCTTCGTCCATCGCGGGGTACAGCAGCACGCCGAGCAACTGCACGGCCAACAGCCAGGCGGATGGATGCCGGCGTGCGATCGCCAACCATTTGGTGCTGCGTGCTATCGCCATCGTCGTCCCCGCCCCTGCCTGTTCGCGCCGAGCTTAGCCGGAATCACGCAGGCGGCGGATGATGGCCGTGGCAGCACCCACCACCACGGCCAGTGCCTCATTCCTGCCGATACACCTCGGCCCCGAGATTCCGGAACTGCGCGGATTTCTCGGCCATGCCGGCCTCCAACGCCTGGTGCGCATCCAGCCCCTGCCCCGCCGCATAGTCACGCACGTCCTGGGTGATCTTCATCGAGCAGAAGTGCGGGCCGCACATCGAACAGAAGTGGGCCAGTTTGTGCGCGTCCTTGGGCAGGGTCTCGTCATGGAATTCCTTGGCCTTCTCCGGGTCCAGCCCCAGGTGGAACTGGTCCTCCCAGCGGAATTCGAAACGTGCCTTGCTCAGCGCGTTGTCGCGGACCTGCGCGCCGGGATGGCCCTTGGCCAGATCCGAGGCGTGCGCGGCGATGCGGTAGGCCATGATGCCGTCTCGTACGTCCTGGCGGTTGGGCAGACCCAGGTGTTCCTTCGGGGTCACGTAGCAGAGCATCGCCGTGCCGTACCAGCCGATCATCGCCGCACCGATCGCACTGGTGATGTGGTCGTAGCCCGGCGCGATATCGGTGGTCAACGGGCCCAGCGTATAGAACGGCGCTTCACCGCACTCGCGCAGCTGCTTGTCCATGTTTTCCTTGATCAGCTGCATCGGCACGTGGCCGGGGCCCTCGATCATGGTCTGCACGTCGTGCTTCCAGGCGATCTTCGTCAGCTCGCCCAGCGTTTCCAGTTCACCGAACTGCGCAGCATCGTTGGCATCGGCGATGCAGCCCGGGCGCAGGCCATCGCCCAGCGAGAAGGTCACGTCGTAGGCCTTCATGATTTCGCAGATCTCTTCGAAGTGCGTGTAGAGGAAGTTCTCCTTGTGATGCGCCAGGCACCACTTGGCCATGATCGACCCACCGCGCGAGACGATACCGGTCACGCGCTTGGCGGTGAGCGGGACGTAACGCAGCAGGACGCCGGCGTGGATGGTGAAGTAGTCCACGCCCTGCTCGGCCTGCTCGATCAGCGTGTCGCGGAAGATCGCCCAGTTCAGTTCCTCGGCACGGCCATCGACCTTCTCCAGCGCCTGGTAGATCGGCACGGTGCCGATCGCCACCGGCGAGTTGCGCAGGATCCATTCGCGCGTTTCATGGATGTGCTTGCCGGTGGACAGGTCCATCACGGTGTCGCCGCCCCAACGGATCGCCCAGACCAGCTTTTCCACCTCCTCGGCAATGCCCGATGACACCGCGCTGTTGCCGATGTTGGCGTTGATCTTGGTCAGGAAGTTGCGGCCGATGATCATCGGCTCGCTTTCCGGGTGGTTGATGTTGTTGGGCAGCACCGCGCGGCCGCGGGCGATCTCGTCGCGGACGAACGCGGGGGTGATGATCTTCGGGATGGAAGCACCAAAGGCTTCACCGGGATGCTGCTTCAGCAGCGCGGCATCTCGGATCGCGTCCAGACGCTGGTTCTCACGAATCGCCACGAACTCCATCTCCGGCGTGATGATGCCGCGCCGTGCGTAGTGCATCTGGGTGACGTTGCGACCGGCCAACGCGCGTCGCGGTTGCAGCCGCGATGGGAAGCGCACCGCATCGAGCCGTGCATCGGTCTCGCGCGAGCGGCCGAATGCCGAGCTCAGGCCCTCCAGCACCTCGGTATCGCCGCGCTCGGCCACCCAGGCCGCGCGCAGCGCAGGCAGACCGGCGGAGAGGTCGATAGCGACGGCCGGATCGGTATACGGGCCGGAGGTGTCGTAGACGGTGACCGGCGCATTCTCTTCACCGCCAAACAGGGTGGGCGTGCGGGTCAGCGTGATCTCGCGCATCGGCACCTGCAGATCGGGGCGCGAGCCCTGTACATGGATCTTGTGCGAGCCGGGAATCGGCCGGGTGACCGATTCGGAGAGTTGCTGGGCCTGTTGCTGCAGGGCGGAGGGCTGTGCGTTCATCGAGGATCGTCCTAGGT
The DNA here is from genome assembly GCA_002363385.1 of Stenotrophomonas maltophilia. Classification (GTDB taxonomy): domain Bacteria; phylum Pseudomonadota; class Gammaproteobacteria; order Xanthomonadales; family Xanthomonadaceae; genus Stenotrophomonas; species Stenotrophomonas maltophilia_AN. Next base: position 675,627 of record DEVL01000003.1, on the reverse strand, counting down.
TCAATCCCCGCACAGGGACTGTGCGGTTCTATGCGAGGGATTCGCATGGGAGGGACGAAACGGCGGCGCTCGACGGACGGATTGCGGGCGGTCTCCGGGCACGATTGCCCTACGGCGCAATGCATCTGCAGATGCGAAGCTTCCCTACGCCGGTATCAACCGGATCAGGTTCGAAGGGACTGTCTCAACCTTGGCCACTGGGCCGCGGTACCCCCGCTTCGGGGCGAATTAGAGCACAAAGCGGTGGCCGCGGGCGCATTGGGCGGCGGCATCCCGTCGCGATCGGGTTTGGATGTGAACATGCCGCCGACAACTGATGCACTACCATGCCGCGGCGCAATATGCGCGCTGCTCGACGCCATCGACGTCCGTACTGACCGGCCTCGACCGGCTTGATCCGCCCCAGTCGTTGCCGCTGTGCCGCTGGAGATTGCAAGCCTCGGCTCGCCCCTACTGATCGGAGACACGCCTGCATGGTGTTCCGCATTTCCATCGCACTGGTCGCACTGCTGGTGCTGATTGCCGGCCTCGCGCCGGGCCCTTTCAACGAGGTTGTCCAGAGCGGCCTGTCCACCATCATCCGCAGCACCGGCTGGCTGTACCTGCTGGTGGTGTTCATCACCCTTTCCTTCCTGATGTACCTGGCCTTCGGCCGCTTCGGATCGCTGCGCATCGGCGGTGAAGATGCCGAGCCCGACTTCTCCAACGCGAGCTGGATGTCGATGCTGTTCGCTGCCGGCATGGGCATCGGCCTGGTGTTCTGGGGTGCGGCAGAGCCGATCTCGCATTTCGTGAAGCCGCCGGAAGGGCTGGCACCGCAAAGCATGGAAGCGGCACGCGCGTCGATGCGCTATGCGTTCTTCCATTGGGGCCTGCATCCATGGGCGATCTACGCGTTGATCGGCTTGGCGATGGCGTGGTTCCAGTTCAACCGCAATGGCCGTGGACTGATCAGCGATCTGCTGCAGCCGATCATCGGTGCACGACACCGCGGCTGGATGGGCACGGTCGTCAACGTGGCAGCCGTGGTCGCCACGGCGATCGGCGTGGCGACCACGCTGGGCTTCGGCACGATCCAGATCGCCGCTGGCCTTGAGCGCGTGTTCGGCATCCAGGCCTCGGTGCCGGTGCAGTTGACCATCATCGCCGTGGCGTTCGTGCTGTACATGGCGTCCACCACCAGTGGCGTGCATCGCGGCATCAAGTGGTTGTCCAATTTCAATCTCGGCCTGGCCGCACTGTTGCTCGCGCTGGTGCTGGTGCTGGGGCCCACGGGCTTCATCTTCGATACGTTCACCACGACGATCGGCTCCTATCTCAATTCGCTGGTGACGATGAGCCTGCGGATGTCGCCGTTCTCAGGCAGCACCTGGGTGGCGGACTGGACGATCTTCTACTGGGCCTGGTGGATCGCATGGGCGCCGTTTGTGGGCTCGTTCATCGCGCGCGTCTCGCGTGGGCGCAGCATCCGTGAGTTCGTGCTGGGCGTGGTGATCGCACCGAGCGTGCTGGGCTTCCTGTGGTTCTCGGTATTCGGCGGCACGGCGCTGTGGTCGCAGATCTTCGGCCACGTGGATCTGGCGCAGGCGCTGGGAAATGGCTACGAGACGGTGTTGTTCACGATGTTCGACAGCCTGCCGATGCCCACGGTGTTGTCGGTGATCGCGCTGGTGCTGTTGATGATCTTCTTCGTGACCTCGGCTGATTCGGCGGTGCTGGTGCTGGCGACGATGTCGACGGAGGAGGCCGGTGATCCGCCCTTGGCGCGCCGGATGGTGTGGGGCGTGGCGATTGCGTTGATCGCGGGCGTGCTCCTGCTGGCCGGCGGTCTCAATGCGCTGCAGGGGATGATCACGATCGCTGCACTGCCGTTTGCGTTGTTGATGCTGGCGGTGATGTGGTCGTTGTATCGGGTGCTGGATATGGAGCATGCGCTGCAGCGCCGCCGTGCGCAGCGCGCGCGACGGTTGATGGATGAGTGGATCGAGCGGGAGATCGCGGCGCAGGAAGAAACGCGCGATGAGGCGGCTCGGGCGCCTTGACTGGGTCGGCATGACCGCCTAGAGCACCTCGCTTCCCGGGCTATCGGTGGGCGGGCCGGGGCGGGTGGGTTGGCGGGACACGCCGCAAGTACGTCCGTGTAGGCTCATGTCGCCGCATCCATGCGGCTCATGGTCCCGACAACCCACCCGCCCCGTCCCGCTCACAGTTTCATGGTGGTTCTGGGAGAGCAGCCGAGCGATGCTCGGCATGGCGCGCGTCCGACCGACAGTTTCAGAGTTCCAACGCGAGCAGCGTAGCCACGCTCGACACAGCCGATGTTTCGCGTAGTGCGCTTCAGGTCGTTTGGACAAAGCAGCCGAACACGGCCCGACGCAGCAGTGTGCTCGACGCATCGGATCCCCGCTAAGAAAAAGCAGCCACGCATGGCGTGGCTCTACAGCTGTTACACCGCTGTTTTCCGTGCGCACCGGTCCAGTGTGGGTGGGTCGGCCTGGGTGGGTTGGCGGGACCGTATGCCGCCATGGATGGCGGCATACGAGCCTACACGGACGTACTTGCGGCGGGTCCCGCAGACCCGCCCAGGTCGACCCACTACCTGCAGCCACAAAGCGCCGTTCTTTACGCTCTGCCCTGCGATTCTGCCAACCAGCAGTCGGCGCTACGAAGCACTGGGGAATCAGTACCCCGCCGCCTGCCCATCCTTGCGGCTTTCCGACGCCCCGTAATACACACCCGACTCGGGATCCCGCAGGATCGCCTGATACCCACCATACGGACCATCCGCGAACACCACCCGGTGACCCTTGCGCATCAACGCGCGCACCGTCTCATACGGGAACCCGGTTTCCAGATTCACCTCGCCGCCATCGCTCATCGCCGTCGCCTGCCCGGTCGGCTCGGTCGAGCCCTCGTGCTGGATGCGCGGCGCATCGCCGGCTTCCTGCAGATTCATCCCGAAATCGACCATGTTCATCACGATCTGCGCGTGCCCTTGCGGCTGCATCGCACCGCCCATCACCCCGAAGCTCATCCACGGCTTGCCGTCCTTGGTCACGAAGCCCGGGATGATCGTCTGGAACGGTCGCTTGCCCGGCGCATAGCCATTCGGGTGATCTTTCTGCAGCACGAACATCTCGCCGCGGTCCTGCAGGATGAAGCCCAGGCCCGGGGGCGCCATGCCGCTGCCCATGCCCCGGTAATTGGATTGGATCAGCGAGACCATCATGCCGTCGGCGTCGGCCACGGTCAGGTAGATCGTGTCGCCTTCCTTCAGTTGCTTCGGCGTCCCGGGCTGCACTTCATTCAGCGCCTTGTCCATCGAGATCAGCGTGCGGCGCTCGGCGGCGTAGCCTTTGGAGATCAGCTTATCGACCGGGGCCGGGTGGAACGCCGGATCGGTATAGAAGCGCGCGCGGTCGGCGAAGGCCAGCTTCTTGGCTTCCACGAACAGGTGCACGTGCTCGGGCGAGCCGAAGGGGATGTTGGAGAAATCGTAGCCTTCCAGCACGTTGAGGATCTGCAGCGCGGCGATGCCCTGGCTGTTCGGCGGCAGCTCCCACACGTCATAGCCGCGGTAGTTGCTGCTGACCGGCTCCACCCACTCGCCGTGATGGCTGGCCATGTCCTCATAGCTCAGGTAGCCGCCATTGGCCTTGAAGTAGGTGCCGATGGTGCGGGCGATCTCGCCTTTGTAGAAGGCATCGCGGCCGCCCTGGGCGATCTGCTCCAGGGTGTGGGCCAAGTTCGGGTTCTTCCACATCTCGCCCTTGCGCGGGGCATGGCCGTTGATCGTGAACTGCTCGGTGAAGCCGGGGTACTTGGACAGTCGTGGCACCGAGCGGTCCCAGTAATAGGCGATGACCTCGGCGACCGGATGGCCTTCGCGGGCGTAGCGGATCGCAGGCGCGAGGTTGTCGGCCATCGGCTTGCGGCCGAAACGGTCATGCAGCGCGAACCAGCCATCCACCGCGCCGGGGACCGACACGGGCAGTGGGCCGGTGGCCGGGATCTCCTTCAGGCCGCGGCGCTGGAACTCGGCCAGGGTCAGCGACTTCGGCGAGCGGCCCGAGCCGTTGTAGCCATACAGCTTCTCGGTTTTGGGGTCCCACACGATCGCGAACAGATCACCGCCGACGCCGTTGCCGGTCGGCTCCATCAAACCGAGGGCGGCATTGGCCGCGATCGCGGCATCCACCGCAGAGCCGCCGGACTTCATGACGTCCAGGGCGATCTGGGTCGCCAGGGGCTGGGAGGTGGCGGCCATCGCATGCGGAGCGATCACCTCCGAGCGGGTGGCGAAGGTGTGGCCGGTGATCCGGTCGGCGGCGATGGCTGCGGCGGGCAGCGCACACAGGATGGCGGCGGCGAGCAGGCCGCGGGCAAGGCGTGAGGGCACGGGGTGGTTCCTGAGGGTGGTAGCGAGCTGATGGTGGCGGCAGATGCCGCCGAATGACATCCCACCATGGTCATGCTCGGATGAAACATCGGCCCCGAATCCGCGCAATCGCGCGCGGCAAAATGCTGAATTCCGGTTCACCGGAACGCTTTCAGCCGCAACCATCCTTGTGCGGCGGGGCCTTGCAGTGGATGCAGGCGAAACCGATGGAAATTGTCTTTCCAGGGTTGACACCGCCAAAACCCGTGTGGTTTTCTCGATCTCATGTTGCAGCGCACAGCCACCCGCGAATCCATCGAGCACGCCGACCACGGCGCGGCCTCCATCCATTCGCTTCTCGTCCTCGTACTTATTACCCAACCAACAGGTGCGGGACGGACCGGCGTGTAAGCAAGACTGCCAGGTATCCATCAAAACCCGCACCCGACCAGGTGCGGGTTTTTTCGTTTCAGAACCCTTCGATTTCCATCCTCCCCTCCGAGTTGCCTTCCACCATGACCCGCCAGCCCACCTCGAGCCAGCCGACGCCCACCGCCCCCACGGCGGGTGCGTTCGCGTGTGCTCGCGGCCAGGCCGGTGCCACCCCTTCCCCTGATGGGCCGACGCGTCGCTGACCGTCGGCCCTCTTTTTTCTTGCCTCCAAAGGACCTCCCCCATGAGCACCAACGACCTGCCCCAGATCAAGATCGCTGTTGTCGGCTACGGCAGCCAGGGCCGCGCGCACGCGCTGAATCTGCGTGAATCCGGTTTCGATGTCGTCATCGGGCTGCGCCCGGGCGGTCCGACCGAGGTCAAGGCACAGGCCGATGGCTTCACCGTCAAAGCCCCGGCCGAGGCAGTGAAGGAGGCCGATCTGGTCGCCGTGCTGACCCCGGACATGGTGCAGAAGAAGCTCTACGAAGACGTGCTCGCGCCGAACATGAAACAGGGCGCGGTGCTGCTGTTCGCGCATGGTCTGAACGTGCATTTCGACATGATCAAACCGCGCGCGGATCTGGACGTGGTGCTGGTCGCACCGAAGGGCCCGGGTGCACTGGTCCGTCGCGAGTATGAGATCGGCCGCGGTGTGCCGTGCATCTGGGCGGTCTACCAGGACAAGAGTGGCAAGGCCGCCGAGTTCGCCCTGGCCTACGCCGGTGGCCTGGGTGGCGCGCGCGCCAACCTGATCCAGACCACCTTCAAGGAAGAGACCGAAACCGATCTGTTCGGCGAGCAGGCCGTGCTGTGCGGTGGCGCTTCGGCCCTGGTGCAGGCCGGTTTCGAGACGCTGGTCGAAGCCGGCTACCAGCCGGAAATCGCCTACTACGAAGTGCTGCACGAACTGAAGCTGATCGTGGACCTGTTCTACGAAGGCGGCATCACCCGCATGCTGGAGTTCATCTCCGAAACCGCGCAGTACGGCGACTACGTCAGCGGCCCGCGCGTGATCGATGCCGGCACCAAGGCGCGCATGAAGGACGTACTGACCGATATCCAGAACGGCACCTTCACCAAGAACTGGGTCGCCGAGTACGAAGCGGGCCTGCCGAACTACAACAAGTTCAAGCAGGCCGATCTGGAGCACCCGATCGAGAAGGTGGGCAAAGAACTGCGCGCCAAGATGGTCTGGTTGCAAAGTCAAGCCGCGTAAACGCGCGGCTCCCCCACCCGCTTTCGTAAAGGTCACCGCATGAACACCTCCGCACACAGCACCGCGCCCCGCAATGGCGCACGCTGGTTGACGCAGGCCCTGGAAGCCGAGGGCGTGCATACGCTGTTCGGCTATCCGGGCGGCACCATCATGCCGTTCTACGACGCCCTGGTGGATTCCGGGCTGAAGCACATCCTGGTCCGCCACGAGCAGGGCGCAGCCCTGGCCGCCAACGGCTTCGCCCGTGCCAGCGGCCGGGTCGGCGTCTGTGTTGCCACCTCGGGCCCGGGCGCGTCCAACCTGGTCACCGGGATCGCCGATGCGATGCTGGATTCGGTGCCGATGGTCTGCATCACCGGCCAGGTCGCCACCCCGCTGCTGGGCACCGACGCGTTCCAGGAACTGGACGTGTTTGGACTGACCCTGCCGATCGTCAAACACAGCTGGCTGGTGCGCTCGGTCGATGACCTGCCACAGGTGGTCGCCGATGCGTTCCGTATCGCCCGCGAGGGTCGCCCGGGGCCGGTGCTGATCGATCTGCCCAAGGACGTGCAGGTGGCCGATGCGTCGCACCTGCCCGACCACGTGCCATCCACGGTGGTCGCTCCGCCGGCGCCGAATGACGACGCCATCGCGCAGACCATCGCCGCCATCGCCGGGGCCGAGAAGCCGGTGATCTATGCCGGGGGTGGCGTGGCGCTGGGCGATGCGGTGGAGGACTTCCGTGCCTTCGTCGAGGCGACCCGCATTCCAACCGTGCTGACCCTGCGCGGGCTGGGCGCACTGCCGCCGCAGCACCCGCACTACCTGGGCATGCTGGGCATGCACGGCACCCGCGCAGCCAACATGGCCGTGCAGGAAAGCGATCTGCTGATCGTGGTCGGCGCCCGTTTCGATGACCGCGCCACCGGCAAGTTGAACGAGTTCGCCCCGTTTGCGCGCGTCGTGCATATCGATGCCGATGCGTACGAGATCTCCAAGCTGCGCACCGCCGACATCGCGGTGCCGGGCAACGTCGGTACGGCGCTGCGCGCACTGACCGCTGCCGCCACCGCGCCAGCCACGCAGGAGGCCTGGGCCAAGCGCTGCCAGGGCCACCGTGAACGCTTCGCCCCGCGCTACGACGCACCGGGCAAGCACATCTACGCCCCGGCACTGCTGAAGCGCCTGAGCGAGCTGGCGCCGAGCGACGCGATCATCGCCTGCGATGTCGGCCAGCATCAGATGTGGGTCGCCCAGCACTGCCGCTTCACCCACCCGCGCAACCACCTGACCAGCGGCGCGCTGGGCACCATGGGCTTCGGCCTGCCCGCCGCGATGGGGGCGCAGTTCGCCTGCCCCGATCGCACTGTGGTGCTGGTCTCCGGCGATGGCAGTTTCATGATGAACGTGCAGGAGCTGGTCACCATCGCCCGCTGCCGCCTGCCGGTGAAGATCGTGCTGTTGGACAACAGCTCGCTGGGCATGGTCCGCCAGTGGCAGGAGCTGTTCTTCGCCGAGCGCTACAGCGAGATCGACCTGTCCGACAACCCGGACTTCGCTGCGCTGGCGCAGGTATTCGGTATTCCGGCCACGCGCATCGAAGCGCGCGACGATGTCGAAGGCGGCCTGGCCGCGATGCTGGCCCAGCCCGGCCCGGCGCTGCTGCATGTGGCCATCGATGCGCGTGCCAACGTGTGGCCGCTGGTGCCGCCCAACAATGCCAACAGCACGATGCTGGAAAGCAACCCCGCTCATCAGTCCCAGGAGTTCCCCAATGCAATACCGGCTTGACCTGGTGCTGACCCCGGCCGAAGGCGCGCTGCTGCGCGTGATCGGCATGGCCGAACGCCGCGGCTTCGCGCCGCGCGCGATCGCCGGTGCGCCCAACGCCGCCGACGATGGTCGCTGGCACCTCCAGCTGGTGGTGGACAGCACGCGTCCGCCCGAGACGCTGCGCCGCCAGATCGAGAAGATCTACGACTGTGTGTCGGTGCGCATCAGCGCACTGGAGCCCGGTACTGGAGTATCCGCATGAACGCCCGCACCGTTGCATCGGTGCCGGTACGGAGGTGTCTTCTTGCAGCACATGGATGTGCAAATGGTGCGCGTGCAGGATGCACGACGTCGCACCACCGTGCGCCGTGGCAGCGCGCGTCGCGCCGGAACGATCACCATGGCCGGGTGCATGATGCCGGCTAGCCGTACCCCGCAGGAACCGGACGTAGGCGAGGTAAGCGTCGCCGATGTGCTGGCCGCGCAGGCGCGGCTGCGCCGCTTCCTGCCGCCCACGCCCCTGCATTACGCCGAACGTTTCGGCGTCTGGCTGAAGCTGGAGAACCTGCAGCGCACCGGCTCGTACAAGGTGCGCGGCGCTCTGAACGCCCTGCTGGCCGGTCGCGAGCGCGGCGACGACCGCCCGGTCATCTGCGCCTCGGCCGGCAACCACGCCCAGGGCGTGGCGTGGGCCGCCTACCGCTTGAACATTCCGGCGATCACGGTGATGCCGCACGGCGCCCCGGCCACCAAGATCGCCGGTGTCGCCCACTGGGGTGCAACGGTACGCCAGCACGGCGATAGCTACGACGAGGCGTATGCCTTCGCCCGCGCCTTGGCCGGCCAGCACGGCTACCGCTTCCTGTCCGCCTTCGACGACCCGGACGTGATCGCCGGCCAGGGCACGCTGGGCATCGAGCTGGCGCCGCATGCACCTGATGTGGTGATCGTGCCGATCGGCGGCGGTGGCCTGGCCTCTGGCGTCGCGCTGGCGCTGAAATCGCAGGGCGTTCGCATCGTCGGTGCGCAGGTCGAGGGCGTCGATTCGATGGCCCGCGCCATCCGCGGCGATGTGCGCGAGATCGCCCCGGCGGCCACCCTGGCCGATGGCGTCAAGGTCAAGATTCCCGGTTTCCTGACCCGCAGGCTGTGCAGTGCACTGCTGGATGATGTGGTCATCGTGCGTGAAGCCGAGCTGCGCGAAACCCTGGTGCGGCTGGCGCTGGAAGAACATGTGATCGCCGAAGGCGCCGGCGCGCTGGCCCTGGCCGCCGGTCGCCGCGTCGCCGGCAAGCGCAAGTGCGCGGTGGTCTCCGGCGGCAACATCGATGCGCTGGTCCTGGCCCAGCTGCTGGCCGATATCCGTCCCCGCCCCCCGCGCAAACCGCGCCGCCGTGCCAGCGAGCGAACACGCCCGCCCCTACCCACCGTGCTCGCGACATCCCCGATTTCCGCTTCGATTCCTACCTCTGCCATCCCATCCGACCTTGCCGTCGAGGAGACCTCCTGGTGAACACGCCCAACTCCCCCCGAATCAGAATTTTCGACACCACCCTGCGCGACGGCGAGCAATCGCCCGGCTGCAGCATGAGCCCGCAGCAGAAGCTGGTGATGGCCCGCGCACTGGACGAATTGGGCGTGGATGTCATGGAAACCGGCTTCCCGGCCAGCTCCCAGTCCGACCGCGAAGCGATGGCGATGATCGCCCGCGAAGTGCGACGCCCGACCCTGGCCGTGCTGTCGCGCTGCCTGGCCGCCGATATTGAAACCTCGGCCAAGGCGCTGGAGGCTGCGGCAAACCCGCGCCTGCATGTATTCCTGTCGACCAGCCCGCTGCATCGCGAGCACAAGCTGCGCATGAGCCGCGAACAGGTGCTGGAGTCGGTGCACAAGCACGTCAGCCTGGCCCGCAGCTACGTAGGCGATGTGGAGTTCTCCGCCGAAGACGCCACGCGTACCGAGGAAGACTTCCTGATCGAGGTCGCCCGCGTGGCCGTGGCCGCCGGCGCCACCACCATCAACCTGCCCGACACCGTGGGCTTCACCACGCCGGAAGAGATCCGCGGCATGTTCCAGCGCGTGATCGCCGGGGTGCCCGACAGCGACCGCATCATCTTCAGCGCGCACTGCCACAACGATCTGGGCCTGGCCGTGGCCAACTCGCTGGCCGCCATCGAAGGCGGCGCGCGCCAGGTCGAGTGCACCGTCAACGGGATCGGCGAGCGCGCGGGCAACTGCTCGCTGGAAGAGATCGCGATGGTGCTGAAGGTACGCAATGCCTTCTATGACGAAGACACGCGCATCAACACCCCGCGCATCGTGGCCACCTCGCAGCTGCTGCAGCGCCTGGTCGGCATGCCGGTCCAGCGCAACAAGGCGATCGTTGGCGCCAACGCCTTCGCCCACGAGTCGGGCATCCACCAGCACGGCATGCTGCGCCACCGCGGCACCTACGAAATCATGCGCCCGGAAGACGTCGGCTGGGAGTCTTCGCAGATGGTGCTGGGCCGCCACAGTGGGCGCGCCGCCGTCGAACAGCGCCTGCGTGCGCTGGGCTTCTTCCTGTACGAGGAGGAGCTGAAGCACGTCTTCGAGCAGTTCAAGGCGCTGTGCGAGCAGCAGCGCGTGGTCACCGACGCCGACCTGCAGACCCTGATGCAGGGCAGCGCCACCCAGAATGGCTATCGCCTGGCCTCGATGACGATCAGCGATGTCGGCAGCCGCGCCAACGCGCTGGTCGAACTGTCCGATCCAGAGGGCAACCGTGTGGCCGAGACGGCACAGGGCGATGGTCCGGTCGATGCGCTGTTCGGTGCATTGTCGGCCGCCACCGGTGTGCAGTTGATGCTGGACAGCTACCACGTGCACAGTGTGGGCATCGGCGCCGATGCGCGCGGCGAAGCCAACCTGAGCGTGCGCCATGAGGGCGTGGAGTACGAAGGCACCGGCACCAGCCGCGACATCATCGAAGCCTCCGCACTGGCGTGGCTGGAGGTCGCCAACCGTCTGCTGCGCCAGCGCAACGCGACGGCCGACCAGCCCGCGGCCACCGCAGCGGCCTGAGCACCCCCACTACGTACCCCGAACCGCAGCAAGGCCAGTCCATGACCCCAGCTCCCCGCACCCTGTACGACAAACTGTGGGATGCCCACGTCGTCGTTCCCGAGACCGACAGCGCGCCCGCCGTGCTGTACATCGACCTGCACCTGATCCACGAAGTGACCTCGCCGCAGGCCTTCACCGAACTGCGCGAGCGCGGCCTTTCCCCGCGCCGGCCGGACCGGACCAAGGCCACGATGGATCACTCCACCCCCACCCTGCCGGCCGGCGCCGACGGCAAGCTGCCCTATGCCAGCGCCGCCTCTGAAGCCCAGGTGGCGATGCTGGCCGACAACTGCGCCACGCACGGCATCGAGCTGTTTGACCTGCAGTCGGCCAGTCGCGGCATCGTGCACGTGATCGCCCCCGAGCAGGGCTTCACCCAGCCGGGCATGACCATCGTCTGCGGCGACAGCCACACCTCCACACACGGTGCGTTTGGCGCGCTGGCCTTCGGTATCGGCACCAGTGAGGTCGGCCATGTGCTGGCGACCCAGTGCCTGCTGCAGCGTAAAGCCAAGACCATGGCGATCACCGTCGATGGCGCGCTGGCCCAGGGCGTCGGCGCCAAGGATGTGGTGCTGCACATCATCGGGGTGATCGGCGTCAACGGCGGCACCGGCCATGTGCTGGAGTTCCGCGGCAGCGCGATCGAAGCGATGGACATGGAACAACGGATGACGTTGTGCAATATGTCCATCGAAGCCGGGGCACGTGCCGGCATGGTCGCCCCCGATCAGATCACCTTTGACTGGGTGGCCGCCACCCCGCGTGGTCCAAAGGGCGCCGACTTCGATGCTGCCGTGGCCGCGTGGTCGCAGCTGCGCAGCGATGAAGGGGCGCGCTTCGATGTCGAGGTCCACATTGATGCCGCCGACATCCGGCCGACCCTCACCTGGGGCACCCACCCCGGCACTGCCATCGCGGTGGACCAGCCGATTCCGGCGGCCAACGACGCGGCCGCCCAGAAGGGCCTGGATTACATGCACTTCCACGCCGGTCAGACCCTGGCCGGCACCCCGGTGGATGTGGTGTTCGTCGGTTCCTGCACCAACGGCCGCTTGAGCGACATGCGCGAGGTGGCGCAGGTCCTGCAGGGCCGCCACGTCGCTGAAGGCGTGCGCATGCTGGTGGTGCCGGGCTCGGAGATCGTCAAGCGCCAGGCCGAAGCCGAAGGCATCGATGTGGTCGTGCGCGCGGCCGGTGCCGAATGGCGCGAGCCGGGCTGCTCGATGTGCATCGCCATGAACGGTGATCTGGTCGCGCCGGGACAACTGGCGGTCAGCACCAGCAACCGCAATTTCGAAGGCCGCCAAGGCCCCGGTTCGCGCACCCTGCTGGCCTCGCCGATGACCGCCGCCTGGGCGGCGGTGAACGGCCGCGTGGCCGACCCACGCGAACTGTATGCCACGCTGGAGGTGGCCTGATGAGCGGCTTCCGTACCCTGACCTCGACCAGCGTGGTGCTGCGCGAGACCAACATCGATACCGACCAGATCATTCCGGCGCGCTTTCTGTCCACCACCGAGCGCGTCGGCCTGGGCAAGCACGCCTTCAATGATTGGCGCTGGCAGAGCGAGGGCGTGCCGAACCCGGCGTTCCCCTTCAACCAACCGCGCAACGCTGGCCGCAGCATCCTGCTGGCCGGCCGCAACTTCGGCTGCGGCTCCTCGCGTGAGCATGCGCCGTGGGCCCTGACCGACCTGGGCCTGCGCGCCATCGTCAGCAGCGAGATCGCCGATATCTTCCGCGGCAACTCACTCAAGAACGGCCTGCTGCCGATCGTGCTGGACGAAGCCGATGTGCAGACGCTGATGCAGCGCCCGGATGACGAACTGACCATTGATGTGGCCGCACGCGAACTGCGCACCCCCGATGGGCGCGTGTATGCCTTCCCGCTGGATGGCTTCTCGCAGACCTGTCTGCTGGAAGGCGTGGACCAATTGGGGTATCTGTTGGGCCGTACCCCTGACATTGAACGTTACGAGAGTGAACATGCACGCTGAGATTGTCGTATTGCCGGGTGACGGCATCGGTCCGGAAGTCGCTGCTGCCGCCGTGGCGGTGCTGGAGGCCGTCGCCACCCGTTTCGGGCACACCTTCGGGTTCCAGGAACACGACATCGGTGGCATCGCCATCGATCGCCACGGCGAGCCGTTGCCGGCCACCACGCTGGAGGCGTGCCGCAAGGCAGACGCCATCCTGCTCGGTGCGGTGGGTGGCCCGAAGTGGTCCGACCCAAACGCCAAGGTCCGCCCGGAACAGGGCCTGCTGGCGATCCGCAAGGCGCTGGGGCTGTACGCCAACCTGCGCCCGGTGCGCACGCATGCCGCCGCGCTCGGTGCCTCGCCGATCAAGGCCGAGCTGCTGGAAGGCGTGGACTTCGTGGTCGTGCGCGAGCTGACCGGCGGCATCTACTTCGGTGAGAAGACCCGCACTGCCGATACTGCCAGCGACCTGTGCAGCTACAGCGTGGGCGAGATCGAGCGCGTCATGCGCACCGCGTTCGGGCTGGCGCAGACACGCCGCGGCAAGGTCACCTCGGTGGACAAGGCCAACGTGCTGGAAACCTCGCGCCTATGGCGTGATGTCGCTGCACGGATCGGTCGCGAGGAATTCCCGGAGATCGCCCTGGAGCATCAGCTGGTCGATTCGATGGCCATGCATCTGCTGGCCAAACCGCGCGAGTACGACGTGATCGTGACCGAGAACATGTTCGGTGACATCCTCACCGACGAAGCCTCGATGCTGGCCGGTTCGCTCGGCCTGCTGCCCTCGGCATCGCTGGGTGAACCCGGCGCAGTGGGCATCTACGAGCCGATCCACGGCTCTGCGCCGGACATCGCCGGCAAGGGCATCGCCAATCCCTACGCGACGATCTTCAGCGCGGCGATGCTGCTGCGGCATTCACTGGGGCTGGACGAGGAGGCTGCTACGGTCGAGGCAGCGGTGTATGCCGTGCTCGATGGCGGCGTGTTCACCGCCGATCTCGCCGCCACGGGTCATGCGGTGAGTACCGCCGCAGCGACCGACGCGGTCCTTGCCAAGCTGCAATGATCGCAAGGACGCGGCCTCCGGGCCGCGTTCGTGTTTCTACCTCCCGCGCGGCCTCCCTGTCCCGTCGGTCACGTCGCTGCCAGCGGCTGGCCCCCAACAAGGAAAGCCCTTGAACCCTCGTTCCTCTGCCGACTTTCTCAACCACGTGGCCCAGCGCGATCCGCATCAGCCGGAATTCCTGCAGGCCGTCAAAGAAGTGATCCAGAGCCTGTGGCCGTTCCTGGAGCGCAATCCCCGCTACCTGGAACAGGGCCTGCTGGAGCGGCTGGTGGAGCCGGAGCGGGTGATCCAGTTCCGCGTGGCCTGGGCCGATGACGCCGGCAAGACCCATGTCAACCGCGGCTGGCGCGTGCAGCACAGTTCGGCGATCGGCCCGTTCAAGGGCGGCATGCGCTTCCATCCATCGGTGAACCAATCGATCCTGAAGTTTCTCGCCTTCGAGCAGACCCTGAAGAACGCGCTCACCACCCTGCCGATGGGCGGTGGCAAGGGCGGCTCGGATTTCAATCCCAAGGGCCGCAGCGACGCCGAAGTGATGCGCTTCTGCCAGGCATTGATGCTCGAGCTCCACCGCCACCTGGGTGCCGATACCGATGTGCCGGCCGGCGACATCGGCGTGGGCGCGCGCGAGGTCGGTTACATGACCGGCATGATGAAGAAGATCACCAACGATGCCTCCTGCGTGTTCACCGGCAAGGGCTTGTCCTACGGTGGCAGCCTGATGCGCCCGGAGGCGACCGGCTTCGGCACGGTCTACTTCGTCGAGCAGATGCTGCACCATGCGCGGCGCGATACCGATGGCGCAAAGGTACTGATTTCCGGCGCTGGCAACGTCGCCCAGCATGCCGCGATCAAGGCCATTGAACTGGGCGCGAAAGTCCTCACGCTCTCCGATTCCGGTGGCACGCTGTACGCCCGCGATGGCTTCGATGACGCGGCGCTGCAGGAGGTGGTGGAACTGCGCAACGAGCGCCGCGGCTGCCTGTCCGAGCTGGCCGATGACACGCGTTTCGAGTACTTGGACGGCAAGCGTCCTTGGCACATTCCGGCCGAGATCGCCCTGCCCTGCGCCACCCAGAACGAACTGGACGAAGACGATGCCCGCGCCCTGGTCGACAACGGGGTGCTGTGCGTGGCCGAAGGCGCCAACATGCCCTCCACGCTGGAGGCGGTGGACGTCTTCCTCGACGCCGGCACCCTGTACGCACCGGGCAAGGCCAGCAATGCAGGTGGCGTGGCCACCTCGGGGCTGGAAATGAGCCAGAACGCGCAGCGCCTGTCGTGGCATCACGCCGATGTCGACGAGCGGCTGCACGGGATCATGAAGGACATCCACGCCAACTGCGTGCGCCACGGCAAGCGTGCCGACGGCAGCGTGAACTACGTGGATGGCGCCAATATCGCCGGCTTCGTCAAAGTGGCCGATGCCATGCTGGCGCAGGGTGTTTACTGAAGGTATATGACTGAAGCGGCGCAGCGGTGTTGATCCGCTGCGCCTGCTGCGTGCAGTAGCCACGAGGTCAGCGCGCCAAGCGAACCTCGCTCGTCATGCAGCCGGCCAGCACGCCCTCGCTGCCGGTGGCTATCACGGTGAAGGCCCGTACGCGCATGTAGCCCGAGGATGCCTCCCGCGCGGCCTCGCGCATCCAGTAGCCTTCTGCCTGCCGATCCGGCGCGCCGAGGCCGGTGGCATCGAGCACCGCCTCCAGCGGTGCATCGCCCATGTCCGCCGCGAGATAGCCTCCATCGGCAAGGACCAGTGACTGCGCAGGCAGTCCCTGCAACGCCACCGGCTGCTCCAGCGTCACGACCATGACAGGCATCTTCCGTCCACCGGCATCGTACTCACGTTCGGCCACCGCACTGACATTGTCCGGCCACGCCAGCGGCGACAGTTCAGACACACGCTCCCACGTGTTGGCGATGCGCTGCATGGCAGCGTGGTCAGCCCGACATTCGAGCGCGGCGCCGATATCACTGGCCGTGGCCGTGTCGCGCAGTCGGGCTGGAACACGCACCTCGCGGATCGAATCGGGGTAGTCACATCCCACCCGATAGCCCTCACCGTCGCTGCGCACCACGATGGCGCTTGGCGATGACGTGTTACCGGCTGTGGCGAGTGCCGCGGGCGCCGACCACACCTGGAACGGCTCACGCAACGTACTCGACCGGAGCCGCAATCCGTTCGCGCTGACGATGCGCGCACGCTGCGCTGCATCGACGGGAATCCAGAAGCCCATGTCATCCGCCACCACGCGGTGCGTCGGGATGCCGTGCACAGACAACGCGTCCGGCATGTCGATGAGGGTCGTCGTGTCCTCCTCGTCATCGCTGCGCGTGAAACCCCAGCCCTGAAGATGGGCCGGTCGTTCCTGCGGCGTGCCATACCGTGCGCCACGCAATGCCGTCGTCACCGCCTGCCTCGTCGCCGGTCTGGCACGGCATTCCAGGATCTCGACGAGATCGCGCTGGACGTTGGCAGTGGTGGTCGCCTGCGCTGGCGGCACCACAGTCATCAGCAAGGCGCTGGCCGCGGCAGGAACGAACAGGCGGGAGAAACGTGAAAGCATCATGCGCAACCGAAGAAATCCGGTGTGCATTGTGCGCTGGCAGGCACCGCCAAGACGACAGGCATCCGCATCGCACTGAAAGAATGAAGCCGGCCATCGGCCGGCTCCATGGTCACTCAGCCTTCGCTGGTCTTGGCCTCGTCCGGCTTCACCCGGAACCACGCGGCATACAGTGCCGGCAGGAACACCAGGGTCAGCACGGTACCCACGATCAGGCCGCCCATGATCGAGATCGCCATCGAACCGTAGAAGGCACTGCGCGACAGCGGAATCATCGCCAGCACCGCGGCCAGTGCGGTCAGCACGATCGGGCGGAAGCGGCGCACGGTGGCATCGATGATCGCGTGCCAGCGGTCATGCCCGGCGTCGATATCCTGCTGGATCTGATCGATCAGGATCACCGAGTTGCGCATGATCATGCCGGCCAGCGCGATCGTTCCCAGCAGCGCCACGAAGCCGAACGGCGCGCGGAACAGCAGCAGGAACAGGGTCGCGCCGATGATGCCCAGCGGCGCGGTGACCAGCACCATCGCCGCACGCGAGAAGCTGCGCAGCTGCAGCATCAGCAAGGTTGCCACCACGATCAGGAACAGCGGCATGCCGGCCTTGATCGAATCCTGGCCACGCGTGGAATCCTCCACCGTACCGCCGGTTTCAAGCAGGTAGCCGGACGGCAGCTCGGCACGGATGCCCTCCAGCGTCGGCAGGATCTGCTGCACCACGTCCAGCGGCTGCTTCGCGTCGGCAATGTCGGCGCGCACCGTCACCGTCGGCAGGCGGTTGCGGTGCCAGATGATGCCGTCCTCGAACACGTACTCCAGGCGTGCCACCTGGGACAGGGTCACCGAGGTGCCGCTGGCGGTCGGAATGGCCAGGCTGCCCAGCATGTCCAGCCGCACACGTTCGTTGTCCGGGCCACGCAGCAGCATCTCGATCAGGCGGTTGCCCTCCCGGTAGGTGCTCACGCTCATGCCCGACAAGGAGGTGCCCAGCAGCTGGCTCACCTGCGCGCTGCTCACACCCAGTGCGCGTGCACGGTCCTGGTCGATCACCAGCCGCACCACTTTGCTCGGCTCGCTCCAGTCCAGGTTGACGTTCATCACGTGCGGGTTTGCGCGCACCTTGGCTTCCACCTGCCGGGCGATGGCCTGCACCTGCTCGATATGCTCGCCGGAGATGCGCATCTGTACCGGGTAGCCGACGGGCGGGCCGTTCTCCAGGCGGGTCACGCGCATCTGCACGTCCGGGAACTGCGGAATCACGTCCTTGAGCAACCAGTCGCGGGTCGCCTCACGTGCGGTTGCATTCTCAGTCAGCACCACGAACTGCGAGAAGTTGGTGGCCGGCAGCTGCTGGTCCAACGGCAGGTAGAAGCGCGGCGAGCCGGTACCCACGTAGGCGACAAAGTTGCTGATGCCCTCACGGTCCTTGAGCAGCTTTTCCAGCTTGGTCGCCTGCGCCTGGGTGGCCTGCAGCGAGGCACCCTCGGCCAGTTCGATGTCCACCATCAGTTCCGGGCGGGTTGAATCCGGGAAGAACTGCTGGGGCACGAAGCGGAAGATCAGCAGTGAGAACACGAACAGCGCGGCCGTGGCGGCGATCACCCACCAGCGATGGCGCAGGCACACATCCAGGAACCTGCGGAAGCGCACGTAAAACGGACGCTGGTACGGATCGTGATCATGGGCATGCACCTTCGGCGCGATCCAGCGCGCGAACGCGGGATGGCGGTCGGCCCACCGGAGGCGACGGGCATGCCAGCGCCCTGCCAGGCTGTCCGGCTTGGGCGGCTGCGGGTTGAACAGGTCCGGCAACATCTTGTCGCCCAGGTACGGGATGAACAGCACCGCGGCGATCCACGACACCACCAGCGCGATGGTCACCACCTGGAACAGCGAGCGGGTGTATTCGCCGGTGCTGGAGGCAGCCGTGGCGATCGGCAGGAAGCCGGCCGCGGTGATCAGCGTACCGGTCAGCATCGGGAAGGCGGTCGACTCCCACGCGAAACTGGCCGCACGCAGGCGGTCGTAGCCCTGCTCCATCTTGGTGGCCATCATCTCCACGGCGATGATTGCATCGTCCACCAGCAGCCCCAACGCCAGCACCAGCGCGCCGAGCGAAATCTTGTGCAGGCCGATGTCGAAGTGATGCATGACGAAGAAGGTCATTGCCAGCACCAGCGGAATGGTCACGCCCACCACCAGTCCAGTGCGCAGGCCGAGCGAGAAGAAGCTCACCAGCAGCACGATCACCACCGCTTCGGTCAGCACCTGCACGAACTCGCCGACGGACTCTTCCACCGCGTGCGGCTGGTCGGAGACCTTGCGCAGCTGCATGCCGGCCGGCAGGGTCTTCTGCAAGCGCTCGAACTCGGCGTCCAGCGTACTGCCCAGCTTGAGGATGTCGCCGCCGTCTTTCATCGCCACGGCAATGCCGATCGCGTCCTCGCCCATGAAGCGCATCTTCGGCGACGCCGGATCCGCAAAACCGCGTTTGATCTCGGCAATGTCGCCCAGGTGCACGGTGCGGTCGCCAGCCTGGATCGGGAAGCGGCGGATGTCCTCCACGCTCTTGAACTGGCCGGTGACGCGCAGCTGCACCCGGTCGCTCGGGGTTTCAAAGAAGCTGGTGGCGGCAATCGCATTCTGGTCGGCCAAGGCCTGCTGCACCTGCTGCAGCGACACGCCCAGCGTGGCCAGCTTGGTGTTGGACAGCTCGATCCAGATCTTCTCGTCCTGCAGGCCTTCCAGTTCGATCTTGCCCACATCCGGCACGCGCTGCAGTTCCAGCTGGATGCGGTCGGCATAGTCGCGCATCACTGCGTAGTCGAAGCCCTGCCCGGTCAACGCGTAGATGTTGCCGAAGGTATCGCCGAACTCGTCGTTGAAGAACGGGCCGACGATTTCGCGCGGCAGGGTCGGCTTGATGTCGCCCACGCGTTTGCGCACCTGGTACCACAGGTCGGGAATCGCCTTGGAGCGCAGGCTGTCGCGCGCCACGAAGATCACCTGCGATTCGCCCGGGCGCGAGTAGGAACGGATGAACTCGTACTGCCCGGTGTTCAGCAGTGCCTTCTCGATCGGCTCGGTGACCTGGCGTGAGACCTGTTCGGCGGTCGCGCCGGGCCAGTTCGTGCGCACCACCATCACTTTGAAGGTGAACGGTGGATCCTCGGACTGGCCCAGGTGCTTGTAAGACCACGCGCCGATGATCGCGAAGGCGAGCATCGCAAACAGCACCAGTGGCCGGTTGCCCAGCGCCCATTCGGAGAGGTTGAAGCGGCGCACGGGATCAGTTTCCCTTGCCGGCGGCAGGCGCGGCAGGCGCGGCGGCCGCGGCAGGCTTGGCCGCCGGTGCCAGCACCGGGCGGTTCTGGCGGTCCACTGCCGTCACCGGCTGGCCCTCGCGCAGCAGATGGCCGCCGGCAGCAACCACCCAGTCGTTCGCGTTCACCCCGCTCAGCACCGGAACGGATTCAACGCCATACGCGCCGACCGTCACCGGCGTGGCTTTCAACGTGCGCTTGGCCGGATCGACCACCCACACACTGCTGCGCCCATCGGCCCCGCGCTGCACCGCCGCCAGCGGCAACTGCAGCGTGCCCTGGCGACCGGCCGCGGCGAACACGCGCGCGCTCTGGCCCAGCTCGACTTCGGTCAAGGCTTCCGGTGCCAGGCTGACGCGGGTGGCATAGGTACGCCCTTGGGCATCGGCGGCCGGGGCGATCTCACGGATCGTGCCGCCCAGCAGCTGACCGGGGCGGTTCCACAGTTCCACCTGCACCGGCTGGCCCACCTGGTAATCGCGGATGTTGCTTTCCGGCAGCGCGATCACGACTTCGCGGCCGCCATCCGCGGCCAGGGTGAACACGGTCTGCCCGGCGCTGACCACCTGCCCGGCTTCGGCCTGGCGGCTGGCGATCACGCCATCGGCCGGCGCACGCAGCTGCGCATACTGGGCCTGGTTGCGGGCCACGGCCAGATTGGCGCGGGCGGCATTGGCCTGGCCCTGCGCAGCCTTGAAGGCAGCGGTCTGGCTGTCCAGCGCGGACTGGCTCACCAACTGCTGCTCGGCCAAGGTGGCGTAGCGCTTCTGGTCATCCCGGGCGCGGACCAGGTCGGCTTCGGCGGCAGCGAGCTGCGCCTGCGACGCACTGGCCTGGGAGGCGTAGTCGGCGGCGTCCAGCTCGGCCAGCAGCTGGCCTTTGCGCACGCGCTGGCCGGCATCGACGTGGCGCTTGATCAGGTTGCCCCCGACGCGGAACGACAGCGGGCTTTCTTCGCGGGCCCGGATCTCACCGGGATAGGCAGCCACTTCCTGGCCGGCCACGGTGCCGGCGTGGACCACCAGCACCGGAATCGGTGCGACCGGCTCGGCGTCCTGCTTGCCACATGCTGCCAGCACGATCGCCAGCAACCCACCACCCATCCATCGCATGTTGTTCATGAGGTCCTGGACCTGAAAAGTAACCCGGAAAAAGCCGCTGGAGACACACTGTTCCAACCGCTTCAATATTGAACCAGTCGGTATAGTATAAATATCGAACCGATTGGTCTAGTATTGTTTGGATGACTGATGCCACCCCCTCTACATCGCCCTCCAAGCCACCTGCCAAGGCCGCCGGACCGGGGCGCCCGAAGGATCTGGGCAAGCGCGCGGCCATTCTGGACGCCGCCAAATCGCTGTTTGTCGACCAGGGCTACAACGGTGTGAGCATGGACAGCATCGCCGCCCAGGCAGGCGTCTCGAAGCTGACCGTTTACAGCCATTTCGGCGACAAAGAAACCCTGTTCACCGAAGCTGTGCAATCCAAGTGCGTCGAGATGCTGCCGGACGAGCTGTTCGTCACCGACATCGAAGGCCCGCTGCGCGACCAGCTGATGGGCATCGGGCACGCCTTTTTCAGCCTGATCACCTCCGATGCGGCGGTCGCCGTGCAGCGGGTGATGATGTCCCCGGATACCGATGACCGGATCCGCGAGATGTTCTGGCTGGCCGGCCCGCAGCGGACCACCGACGCGCTGGCCGACTTCCTGCGTGCCCGCACCGCCCGCGGCGAGCTGGAGATCACCGATTTCACGACCGCCGCAATCCAGTTCCTGACCTTGATCAAGGGCGAGCTGCATACGCATATGATGTGCGGGTTGCGGCCGGCCCCGGCCGAGTGCGATGCCGACGCCCACGTGAGCGCCAGCGTCGACTTTTTCCTGCGGGCGTATGCCCGGCGGGACTAAACTGAATGGACCGGAGGTCGCGGTGACTTCCGGCACTGCGACCCCGGCGCGACGGCAGCGATGCTCTCAGCGCGCCGCCGGCTCCCGGCACCGGTAAAATGGCCGGCCCACTGCGCTGGATATAGAACCTCATGACGATCGATTACTCCCACGCCCGCGAACTGATGGTCGAACAGCAGATCCGCCCCTGGGATGTGCTGGAAATCCGCGTGCTCGATGTACTGGCACGCTTGCCGCGGGAGGCGTTCGTCGCTGAATCGCACCGGGCCCTGGCCTACACCGATATCGAGCTGCCGCTGGGCAACGGCCAGAAGATGATGAAGCCGGTCATCGAAGGCCGCACCCTGCAGGCGCTGGATCTGCAGCCGGGCGATGAAGTGCTGGAAATCGGCACCGGCAGCGGCTACCTGAGCGCCTGCATGGGCGAGCTGGCCCGCGAAGTGCTGAGCCTGGAAATCGACGCCGACCTGGCTGCCACCGCGCGCGCGCGTCTTGACGCGGCCGGACTGGGCAACAACGTCCGCATCGAAACCGCCGACGCCCTGACCTGGGACACCGAGCGCCGCTTCGATGCGATCTGCGTCACCGGCGCGGTGGATGTCATCCCGTCACGTTTCGCCCAGTGGCTGCGTCCCGGCGGTCGACTGTTCGTGATCCGTGGCCGGTCGCCGGTCATGGAAGCGGTGCTGGTCAAGGCGGACGGCACCAGTGAATCGCTGTTCGAAACCGATATCGACTACCTGCGCGGTGCCGCCCCGGCACCCCAGTTCCAACTCTGAGTCCAAGGAAGCCGCAATGATCCGCCGATCCCTCGCCCTTGCGCTGGCCGCCGCCCTGCTGCCGATGACCGCCTCTGCCGCCGACCTGCTGCAGGTCTACGAAATGGCGCGCAATGGCGATCCGCAGCTCTCGGCTGCCGAGTCGACCCGCCTGTATGACAAGGAAGGCGCCGTGCAGGCGCGTGCCGCATTGCTCCCGCAGCTCAACGGCGAGGCCTCGCTCAACCGCAGCCGCACCAACCCGAACCATGATCTGACCTCCAGCTCGTTCACCACCAAGAGCCGGAACTACACGATCAACGGCAGCCAGACGGTCTTCAACTTCACCCAGTTCGCCAACCTGCGTTCGCAGCGCGAGCTGAGCAAGGCGGCGGACTTCACCCTGGATTCGGCCAACGACGACCTGATCGTGCGCACCTCGGCGGCGTACTTCAACGTGCTGGTGGGCATTGAATCGCTGTCGGCCGCGCAGACCAACGAAGCCGCTGCCAAGAAGCAGTTCGACTTCGCCGACAAGCGCCTGGAAGTGGGCCTGGCCCCGATCACCGACGTGCACGAAGCCCGTGCCCAGTACGACCAGGCGCGTGCCAACACGATCATCGCGCAGAACACGCTGGCCGACGCCTACCAGGCGCTGACCGAGCTGACCGGCCAGCCGGTCAACGACCTGCGCGCCCTGCCGGCCGATTTCCGTCCGGAACTGCCGGCCAAGTACGCCACCATCGATACCCTGGTGGCCGAAGCCGTTGCACAGAACCCGGCGCTGAAGGCGCAGGAACTGAAGGTCAACGCCGCCGAATCCGGCGTCTCGGCCGCCCGCGGCGCGCACTACCCGACGCTGTCGCTGGGTGCGACTGCCGGCAAGTCGGCCAGCTGGGGCGATGTGGTCGGCGACAGCGGCAGCTTCAGCCCGGACCGACGCACCAACAGCGTCGGCCTGACCTTGAACGTGCCGATCTTCTCCGGCGGTGCGACCCAGTCCGGCGTGCGCCAGGCGCTGGCCCAGCGTGACATCGCCCAGGACGGCTACGAGCAGCAGAAGCGCGCCCTGGACCGCAACACCCGCAACGCCTACCAGACCCTGGTGGCCGGCATCAGCGAAGTGGAAGCGCGTCGCCTGGCCGTTGTGTCGGCACAGAGCGCCTATGACGCTTCGCAGGTCGGCCTGGAAGTCGGCACGCGTACCGTGCTGGACGTGATCCAGAACCAGCGCATCCTGTTCTCCGCGCAGCTGGACTACGCCAACGCCCGCTACACCTTCCTGCAGAACCGTCTGCAGCTGGGCCAGGCGGTCGGCACGCTGGACATCGCCGAACTGCAGGACATCAACCGCCTGCTGACCCAGAAGGCCGCCACGCCGAGCACCACCGTCAACTGATCGACGGCGCAGGGCGAGACAGAGAAACCACCCGCGTGCGGGTGGTTTTTTTTTGCGTGCACCTTGTTGATTCCGACACGTCGCGCGCGTCACCCACCCGATCACTGCCGCGGCGATTTCATCGCACAATGCCTACCGGCACTCACTCTCCACCGTGCACCGGTCCACAGTCCGGTACGTCGCGTGGAAAATGGCTTGACCCCTCGGCAAGGGCCGACTATGGTCCGCCCCGCACCACCTTCCCTTTCCCTCCAGAGGCCCCCTCCTTGGACAGTCATAGTCGATCTCGTTGCTGCTCCTGAGCCGACGGACCCACTGACCCCAAGGTCGGTTCCGTCCGCACAGGACGGGGCCCACCGGCGCAGCTGACACGCTCGCCCGCCTCGCATCATCCGTATCGCCGTTCCACCGACCCCAAGAAGGGTGCCGCTGGCGTTTCCGTTTGCCTGGAGATTGCCCATGCACGTTTCCCGTGTGTTCGCCCTGCCCCTCGTGGCCGTGGCGATGCTTCCGTTCGACACCCGCGCCGCGGCCAGCCTGATGGTGGACGATGCCGCCATCACCAATGCCGGCCGCTGTCAGCTGGAAAGCTGGGCCCGCCACACCGATGCCGGGGCGGAGTGGAGCGCTGTACCGGCCTGCACGTTCGCCGATACCGAGTGGTCGCTCGGCCTGAGCCACCAGCACGCTGTCTCGTCCACGCAGTGGGCGCTGGGTGCCAAGCGTGTGCTGCGCGACATCGACCAGCGCCGTTGGGGCCTGGCGCTGAGTGCCGGTGTCGGCAACGACTGGCACCACCTGCGTGGCGATGACTGGGGCATCAACGCGCCCCTGACCCTCGCCCTTGGCGCCAGCGATCGCACACTGCTGCACCTCAACCTGGGCTGGGCACGCACGGCCGGCGCACGCGGCCGCACCGATGGCATCGGCCTGGAAATCGTCACTGCGCCGCAGTGGTCGCTGCTGGCCGAAACCGCGCGTGGCACCACACGGCAGCGCAGCAGTCAGTTCGGTGTCCGCCACGAGCTCTGGCGCGGCGCCAGCGTGGACCTGCTTGCTGGTCGTGTGCATCACCAGCGCGACGGCCACTGGATCACGCTCGGCTTCAACCTGGCCTCTGCACCGTAACGCCCTGTGTGCCGCTTGGCGGCACCGACTGGCCGGACCACCTGCACGTCCGCACACGGCCCATGCACCCACCGATACCTGCCCCGCTCGAGCCCTGCCCGCGCGTCGGCCCTGCGTACCTCAGCGCACCGCGCTGCTTTTTGCTGGAGAACCACCATGAACCGCGAAGACCTCCTGTTCTCGATCCGCACCCTCTCGCTCTCGCTCGACGCGGCCGGCTTTGTCAGCATCGCCGCGACCACGCATCCGTCCGATCTGGTCGATGCCCTCGATGCACTGAGCGTGGACAAGACACTCCCCTTGTTGATGATGCTCGAACCGCAGGTACGCGCCGAGCTGTTCGCACACTTCACCGAGATCCGCCAGGATCAGCTGCTGGCGGCGATGCCGCGTGAGGCGGTGGTGCCGCTGTTCGAGCACATGCCCTCGGATGATCGCGCCGACCTGTACAACCGGCTCGGCGAAGATGCCAAGCAGAAGCTGCTGCCCGCACTGACCAAGGTCGAGCGCGACGACATCCTCAAGATGGCGTCCTATGCCGAAGGCACGGTCGGCTCGGCGACGACGTCCGACTACGTGTGGGTGTCACCGGAGATGACCGTGGCGCAGGCGCTGGCACATCTCCGCGCCACGGCGCTGCACAGCGAGACGGTGAATATCCTGTTCGTGTTGGACCATACGCTGCGCCTGCGCGGCACGGTGGCCCTGCGTGATCTGGTGCTGGCCAACGCGAACCGCACGATCACCTCGATCATGCAGGAGCAGCCGGTGTCAGCGAAGGCGCACTGGCCCAGGCTGCAGGCCGCCGAACTGATCCGTCGCTACGATCTGCTCGCGCTGCCGGTGACCAATGGAGGCGACCGCATGATCGGCATCGTCACCGTGGACGATGCGATGGACATCGAGAAGGAACGCGATGCCTCGCAGCTGGCGCGCTTTGGCGGCACGGTCAGCGGACACGGGAACGATCTGGATGTGCGCAGCACGCCGCTGAAGCAGATGTTCCGGGTGCGTGTGTTCTGGCTGGCGATCCTGACCTGCTTCGGCATTGTCACCAGTACGTTTGTCGCCGCGCAGGAGCAGCTGCTGTCGCAGGTGATCGTGCTGGCCGCCTTCATCGCCCCGATCGTGGACATGGGCGGCAATACCGGCAGCCAGTCGGCCACGCTGGTGATCCGCAGCATGGCGCTGGGCGAGCTGAAACTGAGCTGGCGCGATGTGTGGTTCGTGATCCAGCGCGAACTGCCGGTGGCGGCGGGACTGGGCATCGCCATCGCCGTACTCGAAGCGATCCTGGCCTTCTTCAGCAAAGGTGTAGGCATCGACGTGCTGCTGGTGGTGGGCTCGAGCATGCTGGTGTGCACCGCGCTGGGCGGCATCGTCGGCGCCCTGCTGCCCTTCGCCGCACGCCGCATCGGGGCGGATCCGGCCACGCTGTCGGCACCGATGATCACCTCGGTCATGGATCTCATCGGCGTGTTCATCTACTTCGGGTTTGCGTACGCCTTCCTGGGAGATCTGCTGGTCGCCGCAGGGTGATCACGCCACCGGCGGCGGCAACTGCGGTGCGATCAAGGCCACGGTGCGCTTCAACGCGCCACGGCCATTGCTGACCAGCTCGCAGCCCGCACGCGCCATGTCTTCGCGCGCCTGCGGGTCCCGCAGCAGGGTCAGCAGCGCATCGCCGACCCCGTTGGCATCCTCGGCGATCACCACCGCGCCGGCTTCGCGCATGCGCCGGGAAATCTCGGCGAAGTTGTGCAGGTGCGGCCCGGTGACCGCTGCCGTGCCCATGGCCGCGGGCTCCAGCAGATTATGGCCGCCGATGGCCTGCAGGCTGCCACCGACGAAGGCCACCTGCGCGCAACCGTAGAACGACATCAACTCACCGAGCGTATCGATGACGAACACATCCGTATCCGCCTGCGGCCACTGCTGCTGGCGACGCGTAGCTACTTTCCAGCCCTGCTCGCGGGACAGCGCTTCCACCCGCGGGAAGCGCTCCGGATGCCGCGGTGCCCACAGCAGCAGCAGGCCCGGCACCGCGTCGCGCAGGCGGCGGTGCAGATCGATGGTGGCCTGCTCTTCGCCCTCATGCGTGCTGGCGGCGATCCACACCGGGCGCGTGGTCGGCACCAGATCATGGAAGCGCGCAATGAAGTCCTGCACGTTCGGCGTGGCGATATCGAACTTCAGATTGCCCAGCGGCTGCACCTGTTCAGGGCGGGCACCGAGCTGGATGAACCGCTCGGCGTCGTCGGCCGACTGCGCGGCCACGCAGGTGACCGTGCGCAGTGCACGTCCAATCAGGGCACTGAGCAACCGGTAACCGCGCAGTGAGCGCGCCGAGAGGCGGGCATTGAGGATGTAGACAGGGATCTTGCGGTCGCGGCAGCCGAACAGCAGGTTCGGCCACAGTTCGGTTTCCAGGATCAGTGCCAGGCTGGGCTTGAAGTGGCCCAGGAAGCGGCCGACGCTGCCCGGCACGTCGTACGGCAGATACACATGATCGACGGCATCGCCCCATAGCGAGCGGACACGCTCGGAGCCGGTCGGGGTGATGGTGGTGATCACCCAGCGGATGTCCGGGCGCAGCGCGCGCAGAGCGTTCACCAGGGGCGCTGCGGCGTTGACCTCGCCCACCGAGACCGCGTGCAGCCAGACCCGCGGCTGGCCGCTGGAGTGCGGATAGGAGGCATAGCGCTCATCCCAGCGCTGGAAGTACTCGCGCACCCGGAAGCCCCGCCACACCAGGTGGTACACGGTGATCGGCAACAGCAGGTAGAGCACGGCCGAGTACAGGCCGCGCAGGATCCATTCGACAGGGCTTTTACGCATGGGCAGAGGATACGGGAGCGGCGCGGGGAAGACACGCCGCGCCGCCATGATGGCCCTGCCGGGACGCATCCGGGCGCATCCATTAGAATCGAGGCATGTCCGATAACGCTTCCACCGCCACCCGGCCGTCCCTGCGCAATCCGCGCCACTGGCCGACCTTCGCTTTCATGCTGGTCGCCTTCGCGATCGCCCGCCTGCCGTGGATGCTGCAGCGCGCGCTCGGCCGCGGGGTCGGCACGGTTGCCTACCGGCTGGCCAGCAGCCGCCGGCGTGCCGCCGAGGTCAACCTGAAGCTGTGCTTCCCCGAGAAGGACGATGCCTGGCGCCAGCGCCTGCTGCGCGACAGCTTCGACGCGCTGGGCGTGGGCATTTTCGAATTCGCCCGTGCCTGGTGGGGCAGCATCGACAGCATCCGTCCGCAGGTGCAGATCGAAGGGCTGGAGCACCTGCACCGCATGCAGGCCGAAGGCCGTGGCGTGCTGCTGGTCTCCGGCCACTTCATGACGCTGGAGATGTGCGGCCGCCTGCTGTGCGATCACGTCGAACTGTCCGGCATGTACCGCAAGCACCGCAACCCGGTGTACGAGTGGGCGGTGAAATTCGGCCGCCTGCGCTACGCCAAGGCGATGTACGCCAACGAGGACATCCGCGCCACGGTGCGGCATCTGAAGAAGGGCGGCTTCCTCTGGTATGCGCCGGACCAGGACATGCGCGGCAAGGACACGGTATTCGTGCCGTTCTTCGGCCACACCGCCTCGACCATCACCGCCACGCACCAGCTGGCACGGATGACCGGCTGTGCGGTGATCCCGTATTTCCACCGTCGCGAAGGTGGAAAGTACTTCCTGAAGATCGGCGCACCGCTGGAGAATTTCCCCAGCGAAGATGTCGAGGCCGATACCGCCCGCGTCAACCAGGCCATCGAAGCGATGGTGCGCGAGGCGCCCGACCAGTACCTGTGGATCCACCGCCGGTTCAAGCGCCAGCCCGGTGGGCGGAGCGATTACTACCGCTGACGCCGGATGTTTGCCGCGGTTACCGGTCGTCTTTCGCCAACAGACTGCCTGCATACAACGCGGCCAGCAGCAGGGTCAGGCCACCCCAGAAGGTCGAATAGAACGCCAGATGGGTGTTGAGCGGGAACACGGTCACCGCCAGTGCCAGCATTGCCGGGCGTGCATGCTCCCGCGCGTGCGGTGTGGCAAAGCGCCATGCGCGCCAGGCCTGAGCCACGGCCGCCAGCCACAGCAGCAGGCCGAGAACGCCGGTCTCGGACAGGATCTCAAGCAGGATCTGGTGCGCGTGCAGCGCTGGGCCCGCGCCCCACACGTCCTGCGCGGCCGGACTCGGATTGCAGCCCGGGTAGGCCTCGCGGAAGCCACGCGCGCCGACACCGTTGATCGGGTGCGCTTCGATCATGCACGCCGCTGCGGCCCATATCTGCGCGCGGCCGGACAATGCCTGATTCACGCCGTCGTTCTCGCCTTCCCACGCCATCGCGGTACGCGCGACGCGGTCACCGACCTGGGGCACGCTCACGGTGAGCACGACCGCCGCGACTGCACCGACGGCGACGCAGGCCAGCAGTCCACGCACGCCAATCAACCGCCACCCGGAGAACACCAGCACCAGCGCGTAGGTCAGCCACGCCGCGCGCGAGCCGGCCAGCACCAGCACCACACCCACCGCAGCGGCGGCGAGCGACCAACCGGGGATGCCTGCACGCCGTGAGGCGGCAAACAACAGGAAGGGCGAGAGGCTGGCGAGTACCTGGCCGAATTTGAGATTGCACGGGCCGAGTACACCGCTGAGCCGGTCCACCGCCGCCATCTCCTGCGGTGAGCACAACCCATGGCCGCTGACGGCCCACTTGAGCTGGTCCATCGACCAGAACAGCGGGCTGCTGCCGACGATTGCCTGCGCCAGCGCATCCACCGTCCACAGCCCGGTGATCACCGCCAGTCCGCCCAGCGTCAGCGCGCGCCGCTGCGGAGTGGCCACGGCAATGGCCACCAGCCACATGAAGGGCAGATAGCGCAGGCCGGCAGCGGCTTTGCGCCATGCCGTGCCGGGATCAATCGCATCAAACGCAGAGAACGCCTGCGGCAACCAATAACCGAGAAACAGGATACTGGTGAGCGCCCAGGCCGGACTGCTGAGCAGGCGCTGATTGCCCTGCAACCGCAGCTGCACCATGCGTACCGCGGCATACAGCGCGCCGAGCACCAGTACGCCTTCGGCGATGCCGGGCAGCGGCCACAGGGCGACGAACGCAATCACCCACCACGGGGCCCAGCGGCCCGCGCGGGAGCCCGGCGAACCGGGAAGAACGGTGGGCTCAGCCGATGAGGGAGGTATAGAGCTGGAGCGTGTCACGCTGCATGGCCTGCAAGGTAAACGGGATCCGCGTCGGCAATGAGGGCGGCTGCAGCAGCAACTGCTGCGCGCGCGCCAGCAGTGCGTCGGCGTCGCCCAAGGGTACCGCGCCGGAGGGTTGCAGCTGAGTCAACAACTCACCCACGCCACCATGGTTCCAGCCCAGCACGGGCCGGCCCACCGACAAGGCTTCCACCACGGTGCGGCCAAACGCTTCGGCCTTGTCCGAGAGCTGCAGCACCAGATCACTGGCCGCATAGGCCTGCGCGATGCGCGAGGTCGGTGCGGTCATCAGCACCGCATCGAACACGCCCAGGCTGCGCGCTTGTGCTTCCAGTTCGGCGACATAGGATTCACGGCCGGGCTCGCGCGTGCCCGGCATCCACAGCGTGGCCGGCACGCCGGCGGTATGTAGTCCTGCCAGCAGGCTCAGCGCGTGGCGATGCCCTTTCAGGCGGGTGCCACGGCCAGGCAGCAACAGCAACGGCGCATCGCCGGCCAGCGCGGGATGCTGCGCGGCCACGGCCAGGCGCGCACGCCGATCCTGGCGGGCCACACGCGGGAACTGGCTGACATCCACGCCACGCGGGATCACCTGCAGGCGCTCGGCCGGCACGCTCGGATAATGCGTACGCACGAACTCACGCACGCTGTTGGACACGCAGATCACGCGCTCGCCGCTGGTCATCACCGCGCTGTAGCGGCCCGGCGAGTTGAGCCCGTGCACGGTGGTGACCCAATGCGGACGCGTCGCCGCCGGCAGGTTGCGCACGGCGTACAGGCCCAGCCACGCCGGCAGCCGCGAACGCGCGTGCACGATGTCCGCGCCCACCTCGTTGAACAGGTTGCGCAGGGTCAGCACATGGCGCAGCGTCAGCAGCGACTTGCGGCCGATATCCAGGGTCAGGTGTTCGGCGCCACTGGCAAGCAACGGCTCGACCAGACGCCCACCAGCGGACACGACGATGGCCCGGTGGCCGGCGGCCACCAGGGCGGAGGCGATCTCAAGGGTGGAGCGTTCGACCCCGCCGGAGTGCAGCGCCGGCAGCAGCTGCACCACGGTCAGTCGGCGCACAGGGTGGTCCGCAGGTCAGTCGGCGAGCACGAACACGGCGCCGCAGTACGGGCACGCAGCCTCGCAGTTGGGCTCGTCTTCGATCGGCAGGTACACGCGCGGGTGGGAGTTCCACAGCGCCATTTCCGGCGTCGGGCAGCTCAGCGGCAGATCGCTGCGGTGCACGGTGTAGCGCTTCTCGGCATTGGCGGGCGCGGTGGCGGTATGGCTCATGGCGTGGACACACAAAGGGGGTTGCGAGACCGCCGATTCTAGCATCTGGCGGCTGCGGACGGCCGCTGGAGCGAAGCACCCCGGCTTGGGAACGCTGACCGCCCGTCCAACGGACCACCGGCGCTCTTAAATCGATCCAAATGCATTGTCAATAATCGCCGAAGAAATGGATTTGCCGCATTTAGATCGAACTAATTGCACTTGTCATCCCCCGTTGTCGTGATGCACGATCGGGCAGGTACCGATCATCGACCCGATCGCCTGCCCGCCCCCACCGGACATGCATCGCCTCTTTCCTGCCGTCTGCCGATGGCTGGGGCGACGCCGTCCGCCGTGGCCATCGATGCGGGTCCTGCCTGCCGCCTGCCCTTCCCGGGAGACCCTTGCATGACCCTGTCCGACCTGCGCCCTGCCCGCCGCGCTCTTCCCCTCGCCCTGGCTTTGGCCTGCGCTTCGATCGCCCTGCCGGCCGCTGCCCAGGGCCTGCAGACCTCCTTCGAGCCGGGCCAGCCGGCCCCGGCCGCGGCGGCCGGCGACGGCGCACTGCAGGTACGGATCGGCAGTGGCCCAGCCGCCCCCTACGCGGCCAAGCCCGGCGTCGGCTACAGCGGCCTGCATGCGCTGCACTACGCCAGCGCCGGCGGCCAGGCGCGCCGCCAGCTGTTCAACACCGATCTGGTCATTGAGGCCGAGACCACCCTGTCCTGGCTGGTGCTGCCCGAGATCGTCGGCAACGACACCGTGGCCTCGACCTATGTCTCGCTCGATCTGGTGCTCGACGACGGTACCCGCGTGTCGGCCAGCGCCGCGCGCGATCATCACGGCGTGGCGCTGGGTGCGCGTGCGCAGGGCGACTCGAAGACGCTGTACCCGCAGCAGTGGGCGCGCAAAGCCGTTCGTCTGGGTGATACCCCGGCATTGCGCGGGCGCCGCGTGGTCGCGCTCGAGCTGGAGGTCGCCAGCACCGAGGGCGCGCCAGTGGCCGGCTGGGTCGACGATGTCCGCCTGGAGGCGCAACCGCGCAGCACGCCGCAGCGCCCCTCGGACTGGGTGCTGACTACCCGCGGCACGCAGGCCAACGGCACCTTCTCGCGCGGCAACAATTTTCCGGCAACCGCTGTGCCGCACGGCTTCAATTTCTGGACACCGGTCACCGATGCCGGCTCACTGACCTGGCTGTACCGCTGGAACGAACAGAACGATGCGGCCAACCGGCCTCGCCTGCAGGCGCTGGCGCTGAGCCACCAGCCCAGCCCATGGATGGGCGACCGCCAGACCTTCCAGGTGATGCCGTCGGCGACCCGTGGCGTGCCCGAGGCCGACCGCAGCAAACGCGCACTGAGCTTCTCGCGAGAGAACGAGCGGGCCCGCCCGTACCGCTATGACGTGCGCTTCGACAACGGCATCGCCGCGTCGATCGCACCGACCGACCACGCCGCGATCTTCCGCTTCGCGTTCCCCGACGGCGGTGATGCCAACCTGCTGTTCGACAACGTCGACGCGCGCGGCGGACTGACGCTGGATGCGGCCACCCAGACACTCTCCGGCTATACCGATACGCGCAGCGGCCTGTCCACCGGCGCCACCCGAATGTACGTGGTGGCCAGCTTCGACCGCCCGTGGCGCAGCAGCGGCACGGTGAAGACCGGCCGCCCGACCGGCTACATCAAGTTCGATGCGGGCACCGACCGCCGCGTCTCCATGCGCATCGCCACGTCGCTGATCTCGGTCGAGCAGGCGCGCCACAACCTCGCGCTGGAAGTGGCTGCCAGCGACGATGTGGATCGCGTGGCCGCGCGCGCGCAGGAGGCGTGGGATCAGCGCCTGGCCCGCTTCGACGTGGGCGATGCAAGCGATGACCAGAAGACGACGCTCTACTCCAATCTGTACCGCCTCTACCTCTATCCCAATTCCGGCCATGAGAATGCTGGCACCGCGGCGGCACCGGACTGGCGCTATGCCAGCCAGGCCAGCGCCTCGGATGAGAACACCGACGGCAGCGCCACGCGCAGCTTCGCGCCGGTGCGCGACGGCAAGGTCTACGTCAACAACGGCTTCTGGGACACCTTCCGCACCACCTGGCCGGCCTATGCGCTGTTCACCAAGGACGATGCTGGTGCGCTGGTGCAGGGCTTCCTGGAGCAGTACCGCGCCGGGGGTTGGGTCGCCCGCTGGTCCTCGCCCGGCTATGCCGATCTGATGGTGGGCACCAGTTCGGACGTGGCCTTCGCCGATGCGTGGCTGAAGGGCATCGGCGGCTTCGACCCGCAGGAGGCCTACGCTGCCGCACTGAAGAATGCGACCGTGGTGCCGCCGGATCGCCACGTCGGACGCAAGGGCATGGACCGCTCCACCTTCCGTGGTTATGCCACCGCCGATGTGCACGAAGGCATGTCGTGGACGATGGAAGGCGCGCTCAACGACTTCGGCGTGGCGAACATGGCCGAGGTCCTGGCCAAGCAGGCCGATACGCCGGCCGCGCGCGAACGCTATGCGACCGAGGCCGATTACTTCCGCCACCGCGCCGGCACCTACGCCACGTTGTTCGATCCCGCCGCTGGCTTCTTCCAGGGTCGCAAGCCGGATGGCAGCTGGCGCTTGGACGCCAAGGACTATGACCCGCGCGTATGGGGCCATGACTACACCGAATCCAACGGCTGGACGTTCGCGTTCACGGCAGCGCATGACGGCGAAGGGCTGGCGGCGCTGTACGGAGGCCGCGCGCAGTTGGCGGCCAAGCTGGACACCTTCTTCGCCACGCCCGAGACCGCCGATGCCGCGTTTGCCGGCTCCTACGGCGGCACCATCCATGAGATGACCGAAGCGCGCGATGTGCGCATGGGCATGTACGCGCACAGCAACCAGCCGGCGCACCACATCCCGTGGATGTACCTGTATGCCGGGCAGCCGTGGAAGACCCAGCAGCATGTGCGTGAGATCCTCTCGCGCCTGTACCTGGGCAGCGAGATCGGCCAGGGCTACCCCGGCGACGAGGACAATGGTGAGACCTCGGCGTGGTACCTGTTCGCCTCGCTCGGCATCTATCCGCTGCGTATGGGCGCGCCAGAGTACGTGATCGGTTCACCGCTGTTCCGCCATGCCCGCGTTGAGCTGCAGGGCGGCGCGGTGCTGACCGTCAACGCGCCGGAGAACTCGGACCGCAACATCTACGTGCAGTCGCTGAAGGTCAACGGCACCCCGTGGACCAAAACCTGGCTGCCGCACGACCTGCTGGCCAAGGGCGCCACGCTGGACTTCGTCATGGGCCCGGAGCCCTCGCGCTGGGGCACTGGCCCGGACGATGCACCGCGTTCGCTCACTGCACGCGGCCAGCAGCCGGCTCTGCTGCACGATCTGCTCGGCAGCGGTGCCACCGCCCAGCTTGGCGATGGCCGCGCAGCTGCCGCGCTGATCGATGACGACGCCGCCACAGCACTGCCGCTGGGTGGATCGAGCACGATCACTTTCAGCAACGTCGCATCAGGGACGCCGTCGATGTACACGTTGACCAGCGGCAACGGCCCGATCCGGGGCGGCGACTGGACGCTGGAGGCGCGCACGACCGGTGGGCGCTGGGTGCAGGTGGACCAGCGACGTGGCGAAGCCTTCGCCTGGGCCATGCAGACCCGGCCGTTCCGCATCGCCCAGCCGGGCCGCTACGCCGAGTACCGGCTGCGCATCGGCGGACCAGGGCGCCTGCAACTGGCGGAAGTGGAGCTGCTTGCGCCTGCGGCTGCGGCTGCGGCTGCGGCGACACGATGAGGACTCCCCTGCCCATCACCCGGAGCCTGCTGACCGCCCTGCTCGTCACCGCTGGGCTCGCCGATGCGCACGCGTTCGAGACCACACAGACCCGCGAGGACGTGACCCTGCACTACCGCGACGCCAGCGATGCGCTGGCCGCGCCGGTGCGGGCGCGCATCATCGAGACCTTCTTCGGTGCGTATCTGCGCGAACGTGCCGACTTCCATCCGGCCGCGCCGACGCAGATCGGCATCGTCATCGACCCGGCGTACGACGGCATCGCCTTCGTCGGCGAGAAGGCGCAGGCAGCGACGATCACGATCAATCCGGCCTGGCTGCACACGCACCCGGGCGATATCGATCTGGTCACGCATGAGGCGATGCACATCGTGCAGGGCTACCCGGAGTACGCCAATGCGCGCGTGCCGGGCTGGCTGGTGGAGGGAATCGCCGACTACGCGCGTGACCGCTATGGCAAGGACAACGCCGCGGCAGGCTGGGCGTTGCCGACGCAGGTCAAACCGGAGCAGAGCTTCACTACCGGCTACCGGGTCACCGGTGCGTTCCTGAAGTGGACCGAGGAAGCCCATCCCGGCCTGGTGAAGGCGCTGGATGGCGCCCTGCGTGAGGGCCGCTATACGCCGGCGCTGTGGGAAACGCTCAGCGGCGTGGCGTTGCCGGTGTTGTGGGCGCAGTACGTGCGGACACGCTGATTGCTGCGGGTGGCCGGTCGGCGTCTGCCAGGAGCCGGCCAGCGGCCGGCACTACCGGTGCCATCGTTACCGTCTTCAGCGCGCGCCGACCAGGCCGGCGTACAGCGCGAACAACTGCTGGAAATACCGCTTCGTCCGTTGATGGCGCATGACACCGTTCCCGTGGCTGATCGTGGAGGATCTGGTCGGGCCCAGGGTGGCGGCGCCCCCACCGGAGCGCCGCCACGGCCGGGCCGCGTGGGGGTATTGGGCGCTTGGGACGTTGCAGAGCCATGACGTCTGTGCGGCGCGTGTGTGGCAGATACACGCGCCACAACGAGAACGCGCCCCGGAGG
Source organism: Stenotrophomonas maltophilia (assembly GCA_002363385.1). Taxonomy (GTDB): domain Bacteria; phylum Pseudomonadota; class Gammaproteobacteria; order Xanthomonadales; family Xanthomonadaceae; genus Stenotrophomonas; species Stenotrophomonas maltophilia_AN. The sequence goes on along the minus strand of DEVL01000003.1, from coordinate 639,305 downwards.
GCGCGTTCTGGCAACTGACGCTGAAAAGAACGCCTTACGCGTTCTTTTCCGCCTCCAGTTGCTTGCGGATCTGCGCATCCACGGCCGCGATGGCGGTCATATTGAGTACGCGGCGCGAGGTCGCGCTGGTGGTCAGGATGTGCACCGGCTTGGCCACGCCCATCAGGATCGGGCCGATCGCCACGCCGTCGGTGAACACGCGCACCAGGTTGTAGGCGATGTTGGCCGCTTCCAGGTTGGGCAGCACGAACAGGTTGGCGCGGCCCTTCAGCGTGCTGTTGGGCAGCAGCTTCTGGCGCAGCGCTTCATCCCACGCGGTGTCGCCCTGCATTTCACCGTCCACGTTCAGGCGCGGGTTGCGCTTGAGCAGCATCTCGCGGACGGTGCGCATCTTCAGCGCATCCCGGGAATCATGGCTGCCGAAGTTGGAGTGCGACAGCAGCGCCACCTTCGGTTCGATGCCGAACAACTTCATGCGGTACGCCGCCTGCAGCGTCGCTTCGGTGATCTGCTCGGCGGTCGGGTCTTCCTGCACGTGGGTATCCACGAAGAAGAACACGCCCTGCTGGTTGATCACGCCGGTCATCGCCGAGGTGGAGGTCACCTTGGCTTCCAGCGGCAGCACGCTGCGCACGTAGCCGAGCTTCTTGTGGAAGCGGCCGACCACGCCGGTCAGCATCGCATCGGCTTCGCCACGCGCCACCATGACCGCAGCGATCAGGGTCGGGCGCGAGCGCATCAGGTTCTTGGCCGCGGCCACGGTCACACCACGACGGCCGGTGAGGTTGTGGTAGTACTGCCAGTACTCGTTGAAGCGCGGATCATCGTTGATGTTGGTGATGTCGAAATCGACACCGGCCTTCATGCGCAGGCCGAGGCGCTCGACACGGGCCTCGATCACGTCCGGGCGGCCGATCAGGATCGGCTGCGCCAGGCCTTCATCGACCACATTCTGCACCGCGCGCAGCACCACTTCTTCCTCGCCTTCGGCGTACACCACGCGCTGCTTGTCCGACCGCGCACGGTCGTAGACCGGCTTCATCATCAGGCTGGTACGGTAGACGAACTGGGCCAGCTTCTCGCGGTAGGCGCCCATATCGGCCACCGGACGGGTGGCCACGCCGGAATCCATCGCGGCCTGCGCCACGGCAGCCGACAGTTCCACCAGCAGACGGCGATCGAACGGACGCGGAATCAGGTAGTCACGACCGAAACTCGGGGTCTCATCGCCATAGGCCGAGCCCAGGTCGCTGGCCTCGCGGCGTGCCATCGCGGCGATCGCGTGCACGCAGGCGATCTTCATTTCTTCGTTGATCGCGGTCGCGCCGACATCCAGCGCACCACGGAACAGGTACGGGAAGCACAGCACGTTGTTGATCTGGTTCGGGTAATCCGAACGACCGGTACCGATCAGCGCGTCCGGACGAACCGAACGGGCCACTTCCGGCATGATCTCCGGGGTCGGGTTGGCGAGCGCGAAGATCACCGGATCCTTGGCCATGGTCTTGACCATGTCCGCGGTCAGGATCCCCGGGGCCGACAGGCCCAGGAAGATATCCGCACCATCGACGATCTCGGCCAGCGTGCGCTTGTCGGTATCACGCGCGTAACGCGCCTTTTCCGGGTCCAGGTCGGTGCGGCCGGTGTGGATCACGCCATCGCGGTCGAAGGCCAGGATGTTCTCTTTCTTCAGGCCCAGCGAGACCAGCATGTTGACGCAGGAAATACCCGCCGCGCCCATGCCGGTGGTCGCCAGCTTCACCTCGTCGATCTTCTTGCCGGTGACGAGCATGGCGTTGAGCACGGCCGCGCCGACGATGATCGCGGTGCCGTGCTGGTCGTCATGGAACACCGGAATATTCATCCGCTCGCGCAGCTTGCGCTCCACGATGAAGCACTCCGGCGCCTTGATGTCTTCCAGGTTGATGCCACCGAAGGTCGGTTCCAGCGAGGCGATGATGTCGACCAGCTTGTCCGGGTCGTTCTCATCGATCTCGATGTCGAACACATCGATGCCCGCGAACTTCTGGAAGAGCACGCCCTTGCCTTCCATCACCGGCTTGCCGGCCAGCGGGCCGATGTTGCCCAGGCCCAGCACGGCGGTGCCGTTGGAGATCACTGCGACGAGGTTGCCGCGGGCGGTCAGTTCACTGGCCTGCTGCGGGTCGGCCATGATCGCTTCGCAGGCGTGTGCCACGCCCGGCGAATACGCCAACGACAGATCACGCTGGGTCAGCATCGGCTTGGTCGCTGCGACGCGGATCTTGCCCGGCGGCGACATGCGGTGGTAATCGAGGGCAGCCTGTTTGAAATCTTCGTTGGACATCGCTTTCTGCAGATGAATGGGCGAGAGGAACAGGGGATCATACCCCCGTTGGCGTGGACGGACCTGTCGCTACGCTGTCGCGGCGATGTTGCAACCGCACATAATCCAACGCAGCGCACCGGCCGTTCGCCGGCGTATGCGGACCAGCCTGCCGCGCACAGATGACAGCGCGCACCGGGCCTTCAGAACAAAACATGGCCGTGCCGCCCCGGCAGGAACGGCACGACCATGCACCACACAATCAGGGCATCGGGCTCAGTGCGCCGGGGCCGGCAGCGTGTCCGGCAGGTCGGCCACGACCAGTGGCGGCAGCTCGGCCTCGCGGCCGTCCAGCACCATCGCCAGGCGGTCGCGATCCAGCGCGTTTTCCCAGCGCGAGACCACCACGGTGGCCACCGCATTGCCGATGAAGTTGGTGAGCGAGCGGCATTCGCTCATGAAGCGGTCCACGCCCAGGATCAGCGCCATGCCGGCCACCGGCACTTCCGGCACCACCGCCAGGGTCGCGGCCAGGGTGATGAAGCCGGCACCGGTGACGCCGGCAGCACCCTTGGAGCTGAGCATCGCCACCAGCAGCAGGGCGATCTGGTGGCCCAGAGTCAGTTCGGTGTTGGTCGCCTGGGCGATGAACAGCGCCGCCAGGGTCATGTAGATGTTGGTGCCGTCCAGGTTGAAGGAGTAGCCGGTCGGGACCACCAGGCCCACCACGGACTTGCTGCAGCCAGCCTTTTCCATCTTTTCCATCAGCGAGGGCAGCGCCGATTCCGAGGACGAGGTGCCCAGCACCAGCAACAGTTCGGCCTTCAGGTAACGGGCCAGCTTGAACACCGAGAATCCGCACAGGCGGCAGACCACGCCCAGGATCACCGCCACGAACAGGAAGGCGGTCAGGTAGAACGAGCCGACCAGCCAGGCCAGGTTGACCAGCGAGCCGACCCCGTACTTGCCGATGGTGAAGGCGATCGCACCGAACGCGCCGATCGGGGCCGCCTTCATCAGGATGTGGACCAGGCGGAACACCGGGGCGGTCAGCGCCTCCAGGAAGGTCAGCACCGGACGGCCCTTGGCGCCGGTCAGGGCCAGCGCGATGCCGAACAGCACCGCCACGAACAGCACCTGCAGGATGTTGCCTTCGACGAAGGCGCTGACCAGGGTCGCCGGGATGATGTCCAGCGCGAAGCCGACCAGGGTCAGCTCATGCGACTTCTGCACATAGCCGTTGACCGCGGTCTGGTCCAGGTCGGCCGGGTTGATGTTCATCCCCGCGCCCGGCTGCACCACGTGCGCCACCACCATGCCGACCACCAGGGCCAGCGTGGAGAAGAACAGGAAATAGGCCATCGATTTGGCGAACACCCGGCCCACGGTGCGCAGGTGGGTCATGCCGGCGATACCGGTGACGATGGTCAGGAAGATCACCGGGGCGATAATCATCTTCACCAGCTTGATGAAGGCATCGCCCAGCGGCTTGAGCGATTCGGCGAAGGCCGGCTCGTAATGGCCGAGGATGGCACCGAGAACGATCGCCACCACCACCTGGAAATACAGTTGGCGGTAGAACGGCAGCGGCTTGGCTGCCAGCGGGGCGGTGGTGGGAACGTGCATGGGAAGCTCCGGCAGTGTCACGAAGGATGCCGGCCGCGCTGGGCGGCATCTGGCGTGGCCTTTTTACGCCCGCATCCGGCCAACGCAGATAACCTATTGGTACTAGCCCCCCGGTTCAGCTGACCGCACTGCCTACACTGGCCCGGCACCGCGCCCCCACGGCGGCGGGTGGCCCTGCGGCGGATCACGGGTAAAATTCCCAAAGATTTGCCGTTCGCGGCCGTTGTTGTTCTGCCCCACTCTTACATGCAGCTACCGCCCATGCGCTCTACACCCCTGTTCATTGCCCTGGCCCTGGCCACGGCCCCGCTCGCCGCCACCGCGGCCGACTGGGACAACTGGCCAACCAAGGCCACCTTCAGCGATGGCACCGAACTGGCCGCCACGGCCAACATCGCTTACGACCTGAACGACTTCTCCGGCAACAGCGGCATTGAAGATGCCGACGCCGTGCGCCGCAAGGAATTCGGCGCGACCCTGAAGAAGAAGGGCGTGTATGACGCCATGGTCTATTACGACTTCCAGTCCGACACTTGGCTGGACGTGTTCGTCCGCTTCGAAAGCAAGGCCTTCTTCGGCAGCGACATCGGCCGCTTCCGCTTCGGCTACATGAAGACCCCGGTCGGCCTGGACGCGGGCACCTCCTCGCGCGCCGGCAGCTTCGTGGAGACCGCCCTGCCCGTGCAGGCGTTCTACGAAGGCCGTCGCACCGGTGCCGAATGGGTGCTGGAGCGCCCGCAGTACCTGCTGCAGGCCGGTGCCTACGGCGGCAAGGATCTGCAGGGTGACAATCCCGGCACCACCCAGGCCGTGCGTGCGGTGTGGACTCCAGTCAAGGCAGCAGGCGACGTGATCCACCTGGGTCTGGCCTATTCACAGGAAAACCCGCGCGGCTACCGCGATGGCCGCGACGTTTCGCACCCGGCCAGCGCCCGCCTGCGCGCGCGCCCGGAAGCCGGCCTGACCGACATCCGCCTGGTCGACTCCGGTGCATTGACCACCGCCGACAAGATCGTCCGTACCGGCCTGGAAGGCATCTGGATCCGCGGTCCGTTCTCGCTGCAGGGCGAAGCGCTGCAGACCACGGTCAGCCGTGATGGCAAGCCGGATTACACCGGCAATGGTCAGTACGCGATGGCGAGCTGGATCCTGACCGGCGAATCGCGCCCGTACAACGCCGGTGCCGTGGCCAACGTGAAACCGGCCCACAGCTATGGCGCGGTCGAGCTGGTGACCCGTTACAGCCGTATCGATCTGGATGACGCCGATGTATTTGGCGGCCGTCAGCACGACTGGACCCTGGGTGCCAACTGGTACCTGACCTCGCACTTCAAGTTCCAGGCGAACTACGTGAAGGTCGACGCCAGCCGTCGCGGCGTCCGCAGCCAGCCGGAAATCTTCGAACTGCGCGCTCAGATGCACTTCTGATCCCGCCCGGCGGACGCGTTGACGCGCGTCCGCCGTGTCCTGCCTAGACTGACGGCATGTACCGCGTCTCCCGCTATCGCCCCTGGCTGCTGATCATCGTCCTGATGCTCGGCGGCACGGTGCTGTGCGCGCTGCTGGCCGGGCGCTATGCACAGCAGCGGGCGCTGGATGACGAAAGCCTGCAGGTCCGGCGCCAGCTGGGCCTGTACACGCAGACCCTGCAGCAGCGGATCGATCGCTTCGGCACCTTGCCGCAGGTGCTGGCGCTGGACCCGGACCTGCACCAGGCCGTGTCCCACCCGCTCACCGCAGCAGAACGCCAGCGGCTGAATCTCAAACTGGCCCAGGCCAACAATGTCACCCGCGCCTCGACCCTGACGCTGATCGACAAGCACGGCATCGCCGTGGCGGCCAGCAACTGGGACCAGCCGACCACCAATGTCGGCGAGGACTACAGCTACCGCCCCTATTTCCAGCAGGCGATGGCGCACGGCAGCGGGCACTTCTACGGCATCGGCATGACCACTGCCGTGCCCGGCTACTTCCTTTCCCAGGCGATCTACGACGAACGCGGCGCCGTGCTGGGTGTGGTCGCGATCAAGATCGAACTGCGCGCGCTTGAGCAGGAGTGGCTGCAGAGCCCGGACATCGTGCTCGCCACCGATGCGCATGACGTGGTGTTCCTGGCCAACGGTGATGCGTGGCGCTACCGCCTGCTACGCCCACTCGGTCCACAGGAGCGCAACGAGATGCTGGCCACCCGCCAGTACGCGGATAGGTCGCTGCAGCCCTTGGAGGCGCGCGTCGTGGAGCTGCTCGCCGATGGCGGGCGCATGGTCCGCATCGAGCAGCCCGCGCTGCCACGGCCGGTGTTGTGGCAGACCCTGGCGCTGAGCGAGCCGCAGTGGAAGCTGCACCTGCTGCACGATGCCAGCGCCAGCACGGCGGTCGGCCGCAGCGCCGCGCTGGCCGCCGGCGGCATCTGGCTGGCGCTGTGTTTCCTGGGGCTGTTCGTGCAGCAGCGCCGGCGGCTGGCGGCCCACCGGCAGCGAAGCCGGCGCGAGCTGGAGAGCGTGCTCAAGCAGCACGCACAGGAGCTGCGCACCGCACAGGACGGCGTACTGCAGGCCGCCCAGCAGGCCGACAGCGGCCTCAGCCGCAGCCTGGCGCACCTGCCGCAGGGCGTGGTGGTGATCGACAACGAACAGAAACTGGTGGCGTGGAATGCCCGCTATCTGGAGTTGTTCCGCTTCCCGACCGGGCTGATCCGGGTGGGCCGTCCGATCGAAGAGATTTTCCACTTCAACGCGCGCCGCGGCCTGCTCGGCCCCGGCCCGATCGACGAAGCCATCGAGCGCCGCCTGAACCACCTGCGCAGCGGCCGCCCGCACATGCGCGAGAGCGAAAAAGACGACGGCACCGTGCTGGAGATCCGTGGCAACCCACTGCCGGACGGCGGTTTCGTCACCAGCTACGCCGATATCACCGCCTACAAGAACACCGCACGCGAGCTGCGCTCGCTCGCCGACGCGCTGGAGCATCGCGTCGCCGAGCGCACCCGCGATCTGGATGAAGCACGCCGTGAAGCCGAGCGGGCCAACCGCTACAAATCGCGCTTCGTGGCCTCGGCCGTGCACGACCTGCTGCAGCCGTTGAACGCTGCGCGGATGTTCGTTTCGGTGCTGCGCGGCAAACTGCAGGGCGATGCCCGCGAACTCAGCGAACATGTGGACGCCGCGCTGGCCGCGCAGGACGCCATCCTCAACAGCCTGCTGGACATCTCGCGACTGGAATCGGGCGCACTGAAGACGCATGTGCGTGCGTTCGCGCTGTCGCCGCTGTTGGAAACGCTGGCGCGTGAATTCGGCTTGGCCGCCGACAGCCGTGGCCTGCAGCTGCGCTGGGTGGACACGGGCGCGGTGGTGGTCAGCGATGAGGCCCTGTTGCGCCGGATCCTGCAGAACTTCCTGTCCAACGCGCTGCGTTACACCCCACGTGGCCGCGTCCTGATCGGTTGCCGCCGTGACAGCGGTCAGCTGCGCATCGAGGTGCACGACCAGGGACCCGGCATACCGGAGAGCCTGCAGGGCGAAATTTTCGAAGAGTTCCGACGCCTCGACGACGGGGTGGATCAGGAACGTGGCGCCGGCCTGGGGCTGGCGATCGTGGAGCGGATCGGCCGCCTGCTTGGCCACCCGATCCGGCTGCGTTCGACGCTGGGGCACGGCAGTGTGTTTTCAGTAAGTCTGCCCCTGAGTGAGGCCGCGGACGTGGTGATCGCACCGGCGCCCGCGATCGCCCCGATGGTCGATAGCGCCGATGACAGCCCGTTGCGCCACTGCCGGGTCTGGAGCATCGACGACGACCCGCGTGTCTGCGCTGCCACCCGTGCGCTGCTGGAGCGCTGGGGCTGTGTGGTGGAACTGGCCGATGGCCCGCAGGCTGCGCTGGAGATCGCCTCGGCCTTCAACGTGCCCAGACTCCTGCTGCTGGACGTGCGCATGGGCCACTGGCACGGCCCGGACCTGTATGAACACCTGTGCGGCCTGTGGAACGCGCGCCCGCCGGTGATCCTGGTCACCGCAGAGCGCGATGACACGTTGAAGGCCCACGCTGCGGAGAACGGCTGGGGCTTCCTTTCAAAGCCGGTGCGCCCGCCCGCGCTGCGGGCCCTGATGACACAGCTGCTGCTACGCCACCGCAGCTGAGACCGTGCCGCTAGACGCCGGCGCCCGTATCGCCTTCCGGCTCCAGTGCCTTCACCAGCACTGCCGCCTGTGTGCGGCTGTGGCATTCCAGCTTCTTCAGGATCGCGGTGACGTGCACCTTGACCGTGTTCTCGGCCAGACCCAGTTCGTAGGCGATCTGCTTGTTCAGGAGGCCATCGGCCAGGCACAACAACACCCGGAACTGCTGCGGGGTGAGCTGCGCCAGGCGCGTGGCCAGCAGTGCATCGGATTCGGAGCGCTCGGCCGCCATCGCCGGGAACCACACCCCGCCATCAAGCACCGCCGCCACCGCCTGGCCGAGGGTTTCGGCCGGGGCCGACTTGGGAATGAAGCCGGCGGCGCCGAACTGCTGCGCACGCCGGATCACCCGCGGGTGGTCATTGGAGGACACAATCACCACCGGCACATCCGGATGTGCGCCGCGCACATGCAACAACGAGGAGAATCCGCGGGCACCGGGCATGGTCAGATCGAGCAGGACCAGCTCGATCTCTGCATGCTGATCAAGCGCGCTCTCCAGCGTGGCGGCGCTGGCCACTTCGATCACATTGACCTGCGGCAGCGCCTGACGCAGCGAATGCACGACCGCGGCACGCAGCAGGGGATGGTCGTCGGCGACCAGAACGGTGATGTCACTCATGCGGGCCATTGTAATGAGGTTGACGGCCAGCGGCCGTCACTACCGGCATCCCTGCGGCGTAGCGGACCCCACCTGCCTACACACGTTGAGCGTCTGGAGAAAAGCCCCCTTCGTGTTGAAGGGGGCGCGCCAACGGCGCGGGGTTGAGGTGGAATGCGCGGGCAGCAGGGACGGCGAGGCCGTTGCCGGCCTCACCGCCCCTGCTGCATGCTGCCGCGCCACGCGTCCAGGAACTGCCGGCGCTTGAGGCCGTCCAGATACACCAGCAGACCTGGACCGAGCTGGATCGGGCGGTAGCTGCGCTCCGGCGACGCGCCACGGCGCTGGCCCGCGGCCGGCAGGATCGGCATCAAACGCGCTTCGCGGGAGAGCACCTGTTGCCCACGGGGCGACAGCAGATAATCCAGGAAACGGCGGGCTTCATCCGGGTGCTTGCCGCCGCGCGGGATCACCGCGGTGCGCAGCATCACCAGGGTGTAGTCCTCCGGCTCGATGATGCCCAGCGGCGCGCCGGCATCGATGCGCGCCTGCGCATACGAGCCCAGCACGTTGTAGACCAGCGACAGCTGGCCGCTGCTGACCCGGTCGAGCAGCACGCCGGTGCGTTCCTCCAGCTGCACGCGGTTGTCGCCCAGCGCACCGAGCAGCGCGCCCGCCATGCTGCCGCGCTGGCCATCCTGGGTGGCAAGCAGATAGCCGACACTGCTGCGCTGCACATCGTAGGTCCCCACCCGGCCCAGCAACGGCGCATCCGGCGCACGCAGCAGCTCCAGCAGTTGGCGGCGTGTATGTGGCACGCGCGACGCGGGCAGCGTGCGCGTGTTGTAGACCATCGCGACCGGCTCGTAGCTGATCCCGAATGCCTCGTGACGCCATTGCGCCCAGGCGGGCAATGCATCGGTCTGCGCCGAGCGATGCGGTAGCGCGTGGCCATCATTGACCAGCTTGGCCTGCAGGTCCATGCCACTGCTGATCAGGATGTCCGGTGAAGCCGGTCCGTTGCGATCACGCAGGTAGCGCGCATACATGTCCTGCGTGATGATGTCCTCGTAGACGATCTCGGTGCCCGGATGCAGTCGCTGGTAATCCGCGATCACCGTGGCGAACACTTCGATGTCGGTCGAGCCGTGGATGCGCAGCTGCGCGGTCGGCGCCCCCAGCGCCGGGAAGCGCTGCACGTCCCCCGGGTCAGCAACGACCGAGGCGGTGAACAGCAACATCAGCAGGCCGTACCAGCGTTTCATGCATGTCTCCTCGGCAGGCGGATGGTGGCGATGAGGCCGCCGTCGACCCGGTTGGACAGATCGATATGGCCGCCGTGGCTGTCCACCACGCGCTTGACGATCGCAAGGCCAAGTCCGGCGCCACCGGCTGCCGCGCCCTCGCCGCGCGCGAAGCGCTCGAACACCCGCTCCGCATCGGCGGCCGCGATCCCGGGGCCATGGTCGGCGACGGTCAGCACGCAGTGGCTGTCATCGGTGGTCAGCGCCAGCTGCAGGACGCCGTCGCCGCCGTATTTGAGCGCATTGTCGATCAGGTTCTTGATCGCTTCGCGCAGCAGCAGTGCATCCCCGTTGACCCAGGCCGGATCACTGGTCACCGCCAGCTGCACGCGAGGCGCGGGCAATGCCTGCGGCAGGGCCTCGTGCAGCGCCTGGTGCACGATCTCGGCCAGATCGACCAGGGCGAAACGCTGCAGGTTCGCGCGATGGATCACACTGGCATCGCTGAGCAACTGGTTGAGCAGGCGGCTCATATGGGTCGCGTTGCGCTCGATCGCCTGCAGGCTGCGGCGCATGTCTTCGGGGTCTTCGTCGTCCAGTGCCAACTGCGCCTGCGCGCGCAGCGCGGCAAGCGGTGTGCGCATCTGGTGCGCGGCCTCGGCCATGAACGCACGCAGGGTTTCATTGCTGGTCGAGAGCCGGCCCATGAAGTGGTTCAGCGCACCGACCATCTGGTCCATTTCCTGCGGCGTGGCTGCGTCCAGTGGCCGCAGATCGGACGGCTCACGTTTGGACAGTTCGCGTTCGACCCGCACCAGCGGCCGCAGCGCACGGTGCACGCCGAGCGCGACCAATGCCAGCGACAGCAGCGAGAGCACCACGATCGCGACCAGCGCGCGGGTCACCATGTCCTGCGCCAGTGCCTGGCGTGCACGCCGGGTCTGCCCGACCTGCACGCGTACTTCGGCCTGGGCCGACGGTGATGACACCCGCCGCGACACCACCACGAAGCGCACGGTTTCGCCGCTGTAGGCGGCGTCGAACAGCTGCGGGCGATCGGTCGGCGTTCGCGGTGGCGCCGGCAGGTCGTCGTAGCCGGTCACGGTCTGGTTGCGCGCGTCGAAGACCCGATAGAACACGCGGTCCTCCGGCGCCATCGCCAGCAGGTCGAGCGAGGCATACGGCAGATCCACCTGCCATTGCGCATCCACCAGCGCGACCGAGTCGATGATGGAGAGCGCCGACGACACCAGCAGGTGATCGTAGGAACGGTTGGCGGCACGCTGGCCGTAGTCGCGCGCACCGAAGAACAACGCGACCGCAAACAGTGCCATCAAGCCGCCGAGATACAGCCACAGCGTGCGCCGGATCGAGGAGGGCGCGCGCAGCTCAGTCACCATCGCTGCTGCCCATGGCCGCCGCATCGTGCGCCTCAAGCAGATAGCCGCTGCCGCGCACGGTCACGATGCGCAACGGCGCCTCGACCAGTTTGCGGCGCAGGCGGCCCACGTAGAGCTCGATCGCGTTCGGCCCCGCCTCGTCATCGAAGCCGAACAGACCATTGCCGATCTCGTCTTTACCGACCACGTGCCCCAGCCGGCCCATCAGTATCTCCAGCAACCGGTATTCCCGGTTGGGCAGTTCGATCGGCTGGCCATCCAGGCTGACCCGGTGTGCGGCGTTGTCGAACAGGAAGCCGCCGATCTGCACCACCTCGCTGGCCTGCCCACGGGTACGCCGCAGCAGCACGCGGCAGCGCGCCTCGAACTCGCGGAAATCGAACGGCTTGCCCAGGTAATCATCAGCGCCGACATCCAGCGCCTGCACACGGTCTTCGATGCCATCGCGCGCGGTCAGCATCAGCACCGGTGTGCTGTCACCGCGTTCGCGCATGCCGGCCAGCACGCGCAGGCCATCCAGTTTGGGCAGGCCGATATCGAGCACGACCAGATCAAAGCTCTGGTAACGCAGCACGCTCGCCGCCGCCAGCCCGTCGCTTTGCCAGTCCACGGCGTGCCCGCTGCGGCGCATGCGGCGGACGATCGCGTCGGCCAGGTCCGGGTTGTCTTCCACCAGCAGGATGCGCATCGGTCGGGATCGGGAAAGGTGCACGAATGCTAGCGCGTGCGGCCGCATCCGTGCGCTTCGCTGCGGTGCAGCAATGGCTGACAGGTGGATGACAGCATCCCGGCACTAGGCTGCGCCAACGCGACACCACCGAACACGGTACCTGGGAGGGGCCATGGAACTGAACGCATTGCGCTGGTGCATGCCAGCCGCCTGCACGCTGTTGTTGGCCACACCTGCCTGGGCCGCCGACGACACCGAGGATGACAGCCCGGTCACCGCCAGCCTTGGCGGCCGCCTGCATCTGGACTTCGCCGATTTCCACAACGACAGCCGTGGCACCCCGAACAAGGACGACACCGAGATCCGCCGCGCATGGGTTGACGTATCCGGCAAGTTCTTCGCCGTCGACTACAAACTGGAAGCCGACGTCTCCGGCGACCGGGTCGAAGCCAAGGACGTGTTCGTCAGCCGCAGCTTCGGCGATGCCGGCAAGCTCACCGTGGGCCAGTTCAAGCAGTTCTTCTCGCTGGATGACCGCACCAGTTCCAACTACGGCACCTTCCTGGAGCGCGGCAATGCCGGCACCACGCTGGCCCCGCTGTATCGCCTCGGCGCCTCCTGGCAGGCCGCGCGCGGCGACATGACCTGGGCCGCCAGCGCTTACAGCCTGGAGAGCATCGACGCATGGCAGGTCAAGGGCCGTGCCGCGGGTGGCCGCGCGACCTGGGCCCCTGGCGCCACCGCCGGGGATGTGCTGCACCTGGGCCTGTCGCTGGCGCATGAGCGCTACGACACGCCCGGCGCCGACGGCGTCCCTGCCCTGCGCATTCGCCCACGCCCGGCAGGTCACCTCTCCGACAACAGCCGCCTGACCCTGGTCGATTTCTCGGCCGGGCGCGACACCGACGTCAACAAGTGGTCGCTGGAGTACGCACAGGTGCACGGCCCGCTGTCCTGGCAGGGCGAATTCAGCGGCGCCACCTTCGACGATGGCAGCCAGCGTGGCAAGGTCCTGGCCGGCTACGGCCTGGTCAGCTGGTTCGTCACCGGCGAGTCACGCGTGTATGACCGCAAGACCGGGCGTTTCGGCCGGGTCAAGGATTTCCAGCACAAGGCCGGTGCCTTCGAGCTGGCACTGCGCTATGACCAGATGCGCGGGGAGCAGCACCTGATCGGCCAGCCCGACCTGCGCGACGGCCAGACCGAGGCATGGACGCTGGGCGGCAACTGGTACATGCGCCCGAACCTGCGCTTCATGCTCAACCTGATCGAAAGCCGCAACCGCGACCGGTTGGCCGACGCCACCGTGGACCGCACCCGCGCGGTCACCGGCCGCCTGCAGTACGACTTCTGATGCCTACTTCCCGCACCGTTTCTTCTGGAGAATGCAGATGATGCTGAGCATCCTCGGCTTTGGCATGGTCATTACATTCATGTACTTGATCATGAGCAAGCGGCTGTCGCCGCTGGTCGCCCTCATCACCATTCCGATCCTGTTCGCGTTGATTGGCGGCTTCGCGGCCGGCATCGACGACATGATGCTGGAAGGCATCAAGAAGATCGCGCCGACCGGCGTGATGTTGATGTTCGCCATCCTGTACTTCGGCGTGATGATCGATGCGGGTCTGTTCGATCCACTGGTGCGGATCATCCTGCGCTTCGTCAAGGGCGACCCGATGAAGATCGTGCTCGGCACCGCCATCCTGGCGATGCTGATCTCGCTCGACGGTGACGGCTCGACCACGTACATGATCACCGTGTCGGCGATGCTGCCGCTGTATCAGCGCCTGGGCATGAACGCGTTGAACATGACCTGCGTGACCATCCTCGCCGGTGGCGTGATGAACCTCACCCCGTGGGGCGGCCCGACCGCGCGTGCGGCTACCGCGCTGCACGTGGATCCGGCCGACGTGTTCGTGCCGCTGATTCCCTCGATGGTGATCGCCTGCGCCGGCGTGCTGGTGCTGGCCTGGTACCTGGGCATGAAGGAGCGCCGTCGCCTGGGCGTGGTGACCCTGCCGCAGGGCGGCAGCTGGATGGACAACAGTGTCTCCGATGATGGCAACACCCTGCCGACCGTGGAAGATGCCGAAGACATCAAGCGCCCGAAGCTGCTGTGGGTCAATCTGGGCCTGACCATCGCCCTGATGACCGCGCTGATCATGGGCCTGCTGCCGATGCCGGTGCTGTTCATGGTCGGCTTCGCGATCGCCCTGGTCATCAACTACCCGAATCTGGCCGAGCAGCGCCGCCGGGTGGTCAACCACGCCGGCAACGTGCTCTCGGTGGTCTCGCTGATCTTCGCGGCCGGCATCTTCACCGGCATCCTCAACAACACCGGCATGGTCGAGGCGATGTCGCACAGCTTCCTGGCGATCATTCCCGACAGCTGGGGCCCCTACCTGGCAGTGATCACTGCGCTGGCCTCGATGCCGTTCACCTTCTTCATGTCCAACGACGCCTTCTACTTCGGCGTGCTGCCGATCCTGTCCGAAGCCGCCGGCAACTACGGCATCACGCCGGTGGAAATGGCGCGCGCCTCGCTGGCCGGCCAGCCGGTGCATCTGCTCAGCCCACTGGTGCCCTCGACCTATCTGCTGGTCGGCCTGGCCAAGGTGGAATTTGCCGACCACCAGAAGTTCACCCTGAAGTGGGCCATCGGCATTTCGCTGCTGCTGATGTTTGGCGGGCTCCTGTTCGGCCTGTATCCGCTTGCGTCCTGATCCGCCTACCAAGGAGCGTTCCGCCATGACTCTTCGCATCGCCTACGTCACCAGCGCCATGGGCAGTGTCGGCACTGCCATCTGCCAGAAGCTGGCCCGCAGTGGCCACACCGTGGTCGCCGGCTGCGCACCGAACTCCCCGCGCAAGGCCGCCTGGCTGCGCGAGCAGCGTGAGCTCGGCTTCGATTTCATCGCCTCGGAAGGCAACGCGGCGGACTGGTCCTCGACCGTGGCGGCATTCGCCAAGGTGAAGGCCGAGGTCGGCGAGATCGATGTGCTGGTCAACAATGCTGGTGGCAGCCGCGATGTGCTGTTCCGGCAGATGAGCCCGGACGACTGGAACGCGGTGATGGGCTCGAACCTGCATGCGCTGTTCAACATCACCAAGCAGGTGATCGATGGCATGAGTACGCGCGGCTGGGGCCGGATCGTGAACATCGGCTCGGTCAGTGCGCACAAGGGCCAGATCGGCCAGGTGAACTTTGCGACGGCGAAGGCGGCGATGCATGGGTTCAGCCGGGCGCTGGCCAATGAGGTGGCGACGCGCGGTGTGACGGTGAATACGATTTCGCCGGGCTATATCGCGAGTCAGTCGATCAGCAGTTTTCCGCCGGATGTGTTGGATCGTCTGGCGGGTTCGGTGCCGATCCGTCGTCTGGGAAAGCCGGAAGAGGTGGCGAGCCTGTGTGCGTGGTTGGCATCCGATGATGCGGCGTATGTGACGGGTGCGGATTATGCGGTGAATGGTGGTCTGCACATGTTCTGATGGTTTTGCGCATCCGATTTTATGCGTGACCTCCCCCACGAGGTGGAGCCGCGATGCTGGTTGGCATCGCGGCTTTTTTTTCTTCCGAGCTTTCGGGAACGTTGGGCTACTTGCAACGGCAACGGCAACGGCGGGGCAAAAGCCGGACTGCAGGCCCGTGTCGCGCTGGGCAGGCACGGGTGGGTTGGCGGGACCCGCTGCAAGTCCCGCTCCGCGGCCCGGCCCAGCCGCTGGCGGCTGTGCGTTCAGTCGCATGCGAGGCAGTGCCTCGCAGCAATGCGCCTTCACCCATGTAAGCTCGTGTGTTGCCATCCATGGCAACACACGGTCCCGCCAACCCACCCGTGCCTCCCCTTTGACAGAGGGCTGGTGCGCAATGGAAAAAGCCGGTGCTTGGTGCCGCCGTTGCATTGGCTTGCCTTCGTGGATTCGTTCGCTTCTTTGACTTGCTCGGTCTGCTCGGTCTGCTCGGTCTGCTCGGTCTGCTTGGTCCGCTTGGCTCGCGCGGTTCGATTGATCTGCGTAACTTTCTCCGCTCAGGTACCTCAGCACGAGTCGCCTCGGCCCTGTCCGTCTGCAGCGTTGCTTTGCTTCGCCATGGCCACCAGCCAACTGTCGGGGGCGTGGGGTGTGTGGGTTGGCGGGACCGTTGTGCCGCATGGATGCGGCTCACGAGCCCCCATGGATGGGTTTACGGCGCGTCCCGCGAACCCACACACCCCACGCCTGGCCCAGCCACAAGACGGACAATGCGCTCGTGGCGTTGAGCTTTTGGGGTCGATTCCTTGCCAGTGCACAAAGCAAAGCCACCGACCAATGGTCGGTGGCTACCCTTGCTCTTACCAAGCGGAGATCAGAACTCCGCAGCCACCGTCATGAACACCTGACGCGGCGCGCTCGCGTGGATCGCATAGCGCGTGCCGGTCGGATCCGTCGGCGCGAACGAACTCAACTGACCCGCGTAACGCTTATTGGTCAGATTGGTCGCATTGAGCGACACCTTGATATCGCGCAGCCCCATGCCCGGCCCGAACGAATACCCCATGCCCGCATCGAACGTCGTCACGCCCGGCACCGACTGATCGTTGGTGTAGGTGTAGTAACGCTTGCCCGTGTACTTCGCGCGAAGGCTGGCAGAGAAACCATCGCGGTTCCAGCTGATCTCACTGGAGGCCATGCGCTCGGGCGTGTCCACCGTAATCTTGCCAGCCACCGGCACGATCGCGCCGCCCGAGGTGTAGTTGTCCTCGTAGGTGGTCTTGTTCCACGAGAGCGCGTTGTACCACTGCAGGCCGTCCATCGGCTTGAGGATGAAGGTCAGTTCCGCACCGCGGCTCTTCACCGAGCCCACGTTGATGAAGCGCGTGATGCACTCCGGGCGCGTGCCCACTTCGATGCTGGTGCAGGGATTGAGCGAGAGCAGACGGTTGTCGAACGTCACGTGATAGGCCGCGATGGAGGCCTGGTACTTCTCGCCAAAGGTACGGAAGCCGGCTTCCAGCGTCTTGGACTTCTCCGGCTCCAGCCCGGCACTGGCCGCGAACGATTCCGGCGAGACCTGCAGTGGGCCGCCGCTGCCACCACCGACGAAGGCGGCGATGTTCTCCGAGTAGGAGGCGAACACTTCCTGGTTCGGGCTCAGCTTGAAGCCGATACCGGCCTGCGGCAGCACCGATTCCTTGGCGGTCAGGGTGCCCGAGGCGTAGCTGGCCTCGGTACCCGGCTTGGCGTTGGCCGTCATGCGGGTGTTCGGGCTCTTGATGCCCACGTCCACGGTCAGGCGGTCGTCCAGGAAGCGCATGCGGTCCTGCACGTAGAACTGGCGCGTGCGGATGTCGAAGTCCTGATCGAACAGGCGACGGTCCGGATGGTTGAGGTAGCCGTCATCCAGGAACGGGCCGGTGATGTAGTAGAAATTGCGCTCGACGTTGTGGTCGTTGCGCTCGTACCACAGCCCCGCTTCCAGTTCGTGGATGCCCCACTGCCAGCTCAATGCGGCGGTGATGCCCTGGCGATTGATGGTGTAGTTGGTGCTGCGGATGGAGATCGGCAGCATCGCCGGGGTGCCGGGGTTGGATGGTTGGCCCGGTGCCCACCAGTGGCCCTGGCCACGGTTCTCGTGATGGTAGCCAAGCAGCTTCAGGCGGGCGGTGTCGCCCAGCGCAAGGTCGGCATCCAGCGAGTACAGGTTGTCATCGCGCAGCGCGCGGCTCTGGTAGTACGCATCATCGATGCTGTTGACGCCACCGGTGAAGGCACACTTCTGCGCGTTGTAGGTGCCCGGTGCGCAGTAGGCGGCAGCGACGGCGCGATCCCAGTCCGGGGCATAGATGTTCCAGTCCCAGCCGAGACCGCGCGCGAGCATGCTCTTGGAGAGGTAGGCGTAGTTGGCCTGGCTCACGCGCGAGGTCGCGGCGAAGGCGCCGAAGCGGTTGTCGCCGACGTTCCAGATCGCCTTGGCGTTGAACTGGCGGGTGGTCTGATTCTGGTTTGGTTCGGCCCACATGTCCGAATCCTGATGCACGCCGGACACGTAGGCCGAGAAGCCGTTGATGTCGCCGGTGTCCACGCGCAGGTAGCCGCGGCGCTGGTTGTCATCGCCCACGGTGACGCTGGCCTTGCCACCGAATTCAGTGGACGGGTCCTGCGAGAAGTACTGGATGGTGCCGCCGAGGTTGCTGGTCGAAGCGACGCCCAGCGAACCGATGCCCTGCGACAGTTCCGCACCGGCGAGATTCTCGGCGATCAGCGCACGGGCGATGCTCAGGCCGTTGTAGTTGCCGTAGCTGTTGTCGCCCAGGGGAATGCCATCCAGCGTGTAGCCCAGGCGGCTCTTGTCGAAGCCGCGCAGGCTGATCGTCTGCGATTCTTCATTGGCACCGAAGGCATCGTTGGACTGCACGGAGACGCCCGGCAGGCGGTCGAGGATCTTCTGGCCGCTGGTGCCCGGCGGCAGCACTTCCTTGTCCACGGCGGTGATGCGCTGCACCTGGCGGGTCTCGCCCTGGCCGATCACCGAAACGGTGTCCAGGGTCTGCGCGCTGAGCGCAACGTTGGCAGCGGCGGTGGCGTCTACATCGGCAGCGTGGGCGTTGGCGGCGCACAGCGCGAGCGCCACCGCGATCGTCAGGGGTCGGGTAAGCATGGTCGTCCGTTACATGGGGGAAGATGACCTGCGCAATGCAGGTGCATGACCAGCATGCGAGCGGAAGATGAAAGGATGTTTACGGTGCGGGGCATCGCAGATGACGCGATGCAGTGCTCATTAACGCACGGGGCACACGTGCAAGGTGCGCGCGCTTGCCGGCCAGCGGCCGGCACTACTCGGGGGCGAGCTGATCCATGCGGATGCGGTTGGCGAACAGCGAGAACGCGAGCATGCCGGCCAATCCGTTCGCGCGGCTGACCCAGTGCGGCAGCCAGCGCGGCGGGCGCAGGATGCCTTCTTCGAACAGTGGCGCGAAGGCGATCGCGTCGGTCAGCGACATCTTGCCGGCGAACAGCCAGCGGCAGACCTGCAGGCGGTCTTCGGCCAGCATGTGGCGGAAGAAGGTATGCACGGAGACCAGCCCGCGCAGATACACCGTGTCCTTGGTGAAGGCCGCGCCACCGCTCGGCGGCACGCCGCGGAACACGCGCTGGGCGGAGGCGAAGCTCTCTTCGTTGTTCTGGCCGGCCTCGCAGAAGTAGCGGAACACCTCGATGAAATCGGCGCCTTCGCGCGCCATGGCGATGGCCTCGGTGCGCAGGCTGATGCGCTTGAGGCGCTCGATGTCGATGCTGCCGGTGATCTGCTCGGCGAACGTGGCCAGTCCTTCCTGGGTGGCAGTGACCCGCGGCGAGGACAGCGCCAGGCTGGGCAGGTGCGGCTGCTCGCGGCCGTTGAGCGCGGTCAGCGAGTGCACCAGCGCCTCATGGTGGAACAGCTGCGCACGGTCGTAGGCGCTGAAGCGCGCACTGGTGCGCAGGCGGATCCGGTTCGGGCCGGCGGCCGCCTTGGAGATCAGCTCCGGATCGAGCTGCACCGTGATGATCCGCGATTCGAAGAAGGCATCCAGATCGCTTTGCAGCTGCAGTTGCAGCGCGGTGGCCGAGACCGGCACCTGTTCTTCGGGCGCCAGCAGCTCATGGTCCAGCTCCTGCGCAATCTGGATGAAGTGGCGGGCGGCATCGCGGGTGCTGGGGCCGTTGCCCGGCAGCGGTTGCTCGGGCGCGCCGAACAATTCCACCGAGTACCGATCCACCGCGGCGGTCCCCAGTGATTCCAGCAGGCCGGCCGCCTGGTCCCAGCTGTGCGCCGAGCGCTGCACGTACAGGCCGATGGGATGGTCGGGATCGCATTGCGCGCTGATCGCGGCCAGGCGGTGGCGGGTGTCAGTGAAATCGAGCCTGGGGTAGTCGACCTGTGGCAGTTCCGGCTGACCGCGCGCGATGCTGGCCAGGAAGGGCGCCTGCAGCGCGGCTGGCCAGCTGGTCAGCCCCAGCAGTTTGATCCCGCCTACCGCCTCGACCAGTTGGGCATCGAGCGCAGTGTGGTGGGCAACATCACGATCCACGGTCATTGGCGTGTCCATGGGCGGACAGTAACAAAACTCAACGGGTCAGCGGCGGCCGCCCTTCCCGCCTGGGCGCCACTGCGCGCCCTTGCCGACATGCTTGCGCTCGATGGCCTGCTGCGCCTGCCGCACGGCCAGCTTGGCCGCGGCGGCAGCCACTTCTTCTTTCAGCTTGAAGTAGTTGAGCAGGCGCTCTTCATCCAGCGTGCCATCATCGATCGCCGCACGGATCGCACAACCCGGCTCACGCTGGTGCGCGCAATCGCGGAACCGGCATTGCGCCGACAGCGCTTCCACGTCAGAAAAACCGCCTTCACTCAAGGCCTCTTCACCGGTCGGCTTGAGCTCGCGCATGCCGGGCGTGTCAATCAGGCACGCCCCGGCCGGCAGCGGGATCAGCGCGCGGTGGGTCGTGGTGTGGCGGCCGCGCGAGTCGTTGATGCGCACATCGGCGGTCTTCATCCGCTCCTCGCCGAGCAGCGTATTGGTCAGGGTCGATTTGCCCGCGCCGGAGGAGCCGACCAGTACCACGGTCTGGCCGGCCGCCAGCCACGGCAACAGGGCCGACGCGCTGGCCGGGTCCTTGCCGTTGATCGCCAGCAGCGGGATGTTCTGCGCGGCCAGTTCTTCCAGCACGTCCAGGGCGTCCTGGCTGTACTCGGTCTGGTCGGCCTTGGTCAGCACCACCACCGGCTGCGCGCCGCCCCCGCCGACCAGCAGCAGGTAGCGCTCGATCCGGCGCGGATTGAAGTCGGCATCCAGGCCACACACGATGAACACCGTATCGATGTTGGCCGCGATCACCTGCTGGTGGTAATGCTCACCGGCCGCGCCACGCTTGATCGCGGTGCGCCGCGGCAGCAGAGCCACGATCTTGATGCCCTCCAGCAGCACCCAGTCGCCGACCGCCGCGCGCTCATGGCTGGGGAAGCGCGGGCGCTGCCACTCCGGCGGCGATTCGGTTTTGATCGCCGCTTCCGGCGCATCGGCAACGATGTACCCGGTGCGGTGCTGCTCGATCACCCGGCCGGGGCGCGCCTGCGGGAACTGCGCGAACAGGGCCTGCCAGGCCGGCAGCTCTGGGCCGCCCGGCCAGGGCCAGCCAATGGTCTGCAGGGCAAGGTAATCAGTGGGTTCGCTCATCGTGCCCATTCTAAAGGGTGTGGCACCCGGCCGTCGCCGCAGGGGCTCGGCGCTGGCGTGGAGGGGCGCAAATCCTTTCATCTGCAACTGCCTCGCAGGGCCGGGCGCTCGGCCGGAAACGCTTGCCCTGCAACGCAACAATTCCGCTACCATGCGGTTTCCATGCCTGAATGACGGCCCGTTCATGTCCACGCCCCCGCTGAAGCCGCTCGCCACCCGCGAGCGCCTGTCCGAAGTCCGCTACGAGATCCGGGGCGAACTGGCGCGACGAGCGCGGGAGCTGGAGGCCCAGGGCCGCAAGCTGATCAAGCTCAACATCGGCAACCCCGGCAACTTCGGGTTCCGTGCGCCGGAGCATCTGCAGCGCGCGATCGCCGACGATATGGGCCGCACCGATCCGTATACCCATCAACAGGGCCTGCCAGAGGCGCGCGAAGCCATCGCCGCCGCGTATGCCCGCCGCGGCGCACCCGATGCGCACCCGGACCGGGTGTTCATCGGCAATGGCGTGAGCGAGCTGATCGACCTGTCGCTGCGCGCCCTGCTCAACCCGGGCGATGAAGTGCTGGTGCCCTCGCCGGATTACCCGCTGTGGTCGGCCGCGACCATCCTCAACGATGGTCGTCCGGTGTATTACCGCTGCGCACCGGAGAACGGCTTCCAGCCCGATCCGGTCGAGATCGAGGCGCTGGTGTCCTCGCGCACCCGCGCGATCGTGCTGATCAACCCGAACAACCCCAGCGGCGCCAGCTACTCGCGCGAGCTGCTGGAGCGCATCGTGGCCATCGCCGCCAAGCACAACCTGCTGCTGATGGTCGATGAGATCTACGACCAGATCCTGTACGACGACGCGCAGTTCCATGCGGTCGCGCCGCTGGCCGGCGCCCATCCGTGCATTACCTACAGCGGCCTGAGCAAGGTGCATCGCGCCTGCGGCTGGCGCGTGGGCTGGGCGATGCTGTCCGGCGCCGCCGAGCGGCTGGGCGAGTTCCGTGCAGCGATGGACCTGCTCAGCGCCCTTCGCCTGTGCGCCAACGTGCCGGGCCAGTACGCCATCGATGCGGCCGTCAACGGGCCGGACACCATCTCGCCGCTGTGCGCGCCGGGCGGCCGTCTGTATGAAACCCGCCGCGCGGTGATCGAGGCCTGCAACGCCAGCGAGCATCTGTCGCTGGTGGCCCCGGCCGGCGCGCTCTACGCATTCCCGGCCGTGGTGGGTGCCGCCGCA
This sequence comes from Stenotrophomonas maltophilia, assembly GCA_002363385.1. Taxonomy (GTDB): domain Bacteria; phylum Pseudomonadota; class Gammaproteobacteria; order Xanthomonadales; family Xanthomonadaceae; genus Stenotrophomonas; species Stenotrophomonas maltophilia_AN. The sequence goes on along the minus strand of DEVL01000003.1, from coordinate 616,868 downwards.
CGCAGCTTCGACGACCATGATTTCGCGCTGGAGCTGATGAACGAGGAAGGCGTGCTGGTGGTGCCGGGCTCGAGCTTCAACGTGCCTTACCGCCACCACTTCCGCGTGACCCTGCTGCCCGAGCCGGAGGTGATGCGCGATGTGTTCGCCCGCATCGACCGCGCCCTCGCACGTCGTGCCGAGGCCAACACCAAGGTGGTGCCGCTCAAGCCGCGCAGCGCGGTGGCCTGATGGGCCTGCCATACCTGGCGCTGGGCGATTCCTACACGATCGGCGAAGGCGTCGAGCCCGCCGGGCGCTGGCCGATGCAGTTGGCCGCGGCCCTGCGCGATATCGGCGTGGACGTGGACGACCCGACGATCATCGCCACCACCGGCTGGACCACCGATGAGCTCGAGGCTGGCATCGATGCTGCCGCACCCCAAGGCACGTTCGCGTGTGTCAGCCTGCTGATCGGGGTCAACGATCAATACCGTGGGCGCAGCGTGGACGAGTACCGCCCGCGCTTCACCGCCCTGCTGCAGCGCGCGCTCGCCTTCGCTGGCGAGCGGGCGCCGCGCGTGCTGGTCCTGTCGATCCCGGACTGGGGCGTGACCCCGTATGCCGTGGACGCCGGCCGCGACCGCGTGCAGATCGGTCAGGAACTGGACGCTTACAATGCCGCCGCCGCGGCGATCTGTGCCGAGCATGACGTGGCGTTTGTCGACATCACCGACCTGAGCCGCCAGCTGGGCGGCGAGCGCGTCATGTTGGCCGAGGATGGTCTGCATCCGTCCGCCGCGATGTACAGTTTGTGGCACCAGCGCGCGTTCGAAGTGACGCGCGTGCAGTGGGCGGAGCCGACCCGCTGAGCGAGGCCACGCTGCCGCTGGCCAGGGAGCAGGCCCGCCGGATCGCCACGGCGTTCCTGCCGGCACAGCGGTTTGGCAACCGTCGCGATTACTACTACAGCCGCGGCAAGCTCAGCAGCGATCCGCTGTATCCGGGCGTGCTGGCTGCGTTGAACGATGCGCGCGCGGCCCCGTTGCTGGATATCGGCTGCGGCCTGGGGCTGCTAGCCCACGTGCTGCGCCAGCAAGGCAACACGCTGGCGTATCACGGCGTGGACATCGACGCTGGCAAGGTCGCCCGCGCCGAGCAGGCCAGCGCCCGCGCCGCGCTGCCGCACGCCCGGTTCACCTGCGTGGATGCCAGTGCCGCCCTGCCCGCCCACCACGGCAACGTCGCGTTGCTCGACGTGCTGCAGTACCTGCCCGCGCCCGCGCAGACGCAACTGCTGCTCGACGCCGCCGCGCGCGTCGCACCCGGCGCACGGCTGGTGATCCGCACCACGCTGGCCGACCACAGTGGTCGTGATCGCACCACGCGGATCACCGACATGCTTGCGCACCTGGTGGGCTGGATGGGCACGCGCCCTCGGCATTACCCGGACGCAGACAGCCTGCGCAGCCCGTTGGAAACCGCCGGGCTGCGCCTGCAGATGACACCGCTGTATGGCAACACGCCGTTCAACAACTGGCTGATCGTCGGCGAACGTCCGCCCGCGGCGTAGTCACGGCGGCTCGCGCCGCTGCCCGCACACGCGCATACTCGCGCCCCCTTTCCGGCAAGGAGCCGCCCATGCCCCGACAGACCCGACATTCCGCGCTTGGCATCGCTGCGCTGATCGTCAGCGCCTGTGGCCTGGTGATGCTGCTGCTGAGCATGCATTACGCCCATGCCCCCGAGCATGCGGCGATGCGCGAGCTGCCCTGGTCGCTGGCGGCCCTGCTGGGCAGCAGTGTCGGGCTCGCCATCCTGGCCCTGCTGCTCGGTCTGGGCAGCGTGCTGCAGCCACGCCGGCGGCGCCTGTTCGGCATCATCGCGCTGTTGATGACACTGGGCGTGCTGATCGCCCAGCTCTCGCTCGGCGGCTGGATCCGCGACCAGTGGCATGCCTCGCACCCCCCGGCCGACGCCACCAGCGCGCAGCCCCTCGCCCACTGAATTTTCCGTCTCACCGCATCAACAAGGAGCCCCGATGCACACCCCTCATTCCGGCATGGGTATTGCCGCCTTCATTACCGCCCTGGGCGGCGCCATGCTGATGCTGGGCCTGATCGTCGTGGCCGGCGTCATCGAAACCACCACGCCCGGCGGCATGGAGGAGACCTCCATGTCGGCAATCCTGGTCGGCCTCGGTCTGATGTGCACCGCGCTGATGCAGCTGGTGGCCTTCGGGCTGGGCGTCGCCGGTGTATTTCAGGCAGACCGCCGCCGCGTGTTCGCGATCCTCGGCCTGGTGATCTCGATCGGCAGCATCCTCGGTGTGGTGCTGCTGATGATCATCGGCTCTCTGAGCTGATCCCCGCACTTCCGCCGGCGTAGGCCTCGGCCTCAGTCCGGCAGACCGGCGTGCAGGCCACGCGCCTGCACCGCCTGGAGCACCGCCTCGATGATGGCCAGGTTGTGGCCATGTGCGGCGCCCTCATGCAGCAGCACGATGCTGCCCGGCGCCAGATCCTGTGTGATCCGCTCGACCACCTGATCGGGCGTGCACGCCACGCCGTCGAACCCCCGCGCGCTCCAGCCGACCCGGGTCAGCTGCCACTGCTTCAGCACGGGGGCCACGAATGGATTGGTCATCCCGACCACCGAGCGGTACCAGCGCGGTGGCGTGCCGGCGATCGCGGTGAGGGCCTGCTGGCACTGCGTGATCTCGGCGGCCATCGCCTGCCGCCCGAGCCGCCAGAAGCGCGTCTGCGGGTGCCGATGGCTGTGATTGCCCAGGCTGTGCCCACGGGCCAGCATCGCGCGGACCAGGTCCGGCTGCGCCTGCGCGCGCTCGCCGACCAGGAAGAAGGTCGCTTTCGCCTCGTAGCGGTCCAGCAGGTCCAGCACCGCCGGGGTGTCGGCAGACGGGCCGTCATCGATGGTCAGCCAGACCCTGCGGGCATCGCCGGGGAGGCGGCTCACCACCGGGCCATAGAACCGGCTGTTGGGCAGGAACACCGGCACCATGAACAGGGCATGCGTGGTCACCATCAGGGGTAGCCCCCACCGCCAGCCCCAAGCCACCCAGACCCCGACCACCAGCACCTGTGACAGCACCAGCCACGGCACCCAGCGCCACGGGCGCCGGGGAATGCGATGCAACGTTTCCGGTACGGTCATGCCCCATGATGCCATGCCGCGTAGAATACGCGGTTCGCATATCCGGACCCCGACCGTCATGTCCCTTGATCCCGCCCTGCGCTCGCGCATCGAATCCATTCTCAACGCCAACCGCGTCGTGCTGTTCATGAAGGGTCAGCCGAGCATGCCGCAGTGCGGTTTCTCGGCCAAGGCCGTCGGCGCCCTGCAGGACCTGGGCGTTGAGTTCGACCACGTCAACGTGCTGGCCGACGCCGAGATCCGTGAAGGCATCAAGGCCTACGGCGACTGGCCGACCATCCCGCAGCTGTACATCGACGGCGAGCTGGTCGGTGGCAGCGACATCATCCTGCAGATGGCCGGCAGCGGTGAGCTGAGCAGCGTGCTCGGCCTGGCCGCCCCGGACCGCACCCCGCCGCGCATCACCGTGACCCCGGCGGCGGTGGAGATGCTGCGTGGCGCGCTGGCCGATTCCCCCGGTGCCTCGCTGCAGCTGGGCATCGACGCGCGCTTCCAGCCGAATTTCCAGCTGGCCCCGCACGACGACAACGCGATCGCCGCCGAGTCCAACGGCCTGCGGGTGCAGTTCGATCTGGCCAGCGCGCGCCGCGCCGAAGGCATTACCATCGACTGGGTCGACGACATCCGTGGCAAGGGCCTGGCGATCGACAACCCGAACGCGCCCAAGGCCGTGCAGGAACTGAGCGTGCGCGATGCGGACGACCAGCTGCGTGCCGGCAGCATCATCGTGGTGGACGTACGCCCGGCCGACGAGCGTGCGATCGCGGCGATCAACGCGCCGTTCGAGACCTTCGACGGCGACAACCGCGCCCGTCTGGAAGCCCTGCCCAAGGACACCGCGCTGGCCTTCCTGTGCCACCACGGCGGCCGCAGCGCACAGGCGGCCGAGCAGTTCCGCGCCCTGGGCTTCACCAAGGTGTCCAACATCACCGGCGGCATCGATGCCTGGTCGAACGAGGTGGACAACGGCGTGCCGAAGTACTGATCTTCCGCCCGTAGCGCGATACGAAAAACGCCGGCATCGCCGGCGTTTTTTTGTTCGCGGCACCAGTGGCGCCCCTCCACCGGTTACCCGGCAAATCCACCTTCGGCCAGATAATCCAGCTCCTCCGGGGTCGGCATCCGCCCCAGCACCGCATTACGATGCGGGAAACGGCCGAAGCGGCGGATGATGTCGCGGTGCAGCTCGGCGTACTGCAGGTATTCCTTGTCGCCCAGCACATCGAACATCGCCACCGAACGCTCCTGGTCCTGCGGGTCCTCGGAGTGCTCGAACGGCAGGTAGATGAAGGCACGCAGCTTGGGCACCAGCTGCAGGTCCAGGCCCTCCTCCACTGCACGCATGGCGTAATGACGTGCAAGGCCATCGGTGGCGTAGGAGTGCGCCGTGTCGCGGAAGCAATTGCGCGGGAACTGATCGAGCAGGATCATCAGTGCGAGCGCGCCTTCGGCGCTGCTCAACCAATGCTCGCGGGCGCGGCGGGCGGCAGCGAAATGTTCTTCCTGGAACTGCTGGCGGAAGCGCGCGTCGAACGCATCATCGCGCGCGAACCACTTCTGCGGTCCAGCATCACGCCAGAATTCCACTACTTGTGCCGCCACGTCCATTTACTACCCCTGTAGGGGGCGCCCCAAGACGCCCACCCGTTCCATTGCCGTTACTCGTCAAAACGCAGGTGGCGGACCGACTTGCCGTTGCGCCGTAGTAGCTTAAGCGCCTCGATACCGATCTGGATATGGTTCTCGACGAACTGGGCGCTGACCTTGGCATCGGACGCCTCGGTGTTCACCCCGTCGGGAATCATCGGCTGGTCGGCGACCAACAGCAAGGCCCCGATCGGATCACGGGCGTCGAAACCGGCCGCGAACGGGGTCGCCCACCGCATCCATATGGTCATGGCCGCAAGGCCAATGCAAAGAAAAAGGCGGCCAATGGCCGCCTTTTTCCGTTTACCGGTACCGCTGGATCAGAACTGCACGGACCAGCGCGCGGTCACGCTGCGGTCGCGGGCGTCGTCACCGAAGGTGCCGTTGTAGCCCAGCTCCAGCTGGTTGCGCGGGCTCAACCAGGCCGACAGGCCCAGCTCGGCAACCACCGCGTTGTCGGCGATCGCCGCACCGCTGACAGCAAAGCTGCTGCCACCGGTCCAGGCCAGATCGGCGACCTGGCTGCGGTCACCGGAGGCACGACGGTAGCCGACGCCACCGCGCACGTGCAGCCAGCTTTCCTGCTGCCAGGACGTCTTCAGCCCCTTGTCAAAGCGCACGCCGGCGGTCGCCACGTTGGTGCTCGTGTCGGCGACCTGACCGTTCAGTGCAGCGGCACCGCCCTGTTCGGCAAAGCCGTCCACGTCCACCTCAACGCGGGCGAACTGCACGTACGGCTCCAGACCCGCCTCGCGACCGCCGAAGCGGTATGCGCCTTCGATGAAGGCCTGGCGGGTGGTGGCGTCGTACTTGGCCGACAGCGCATCCTGGTAGCCAGCAAACGTCAGCTGACGCTTGCTGTCCACGTCATGGCGCGAATAGCCCAGACCGGCGCGCAGACCGAACGCACCCCACTGATTGCCCACATAGGCACCGAAGTGGGTGTTGTCGATCTCCGAACGAGCGCCGCGACCGGCCGCCTGCTTGATGTCGGTACGGCCGGTACCCACCAGCGCACCGACCTGCCAACCGCCACCGAACACATGATCGGCACCGACCAGCAGGCCGTTGCTGTTGGAATCGGTACGCGCGGCATTGGCATCGCCATCGAGCTTGCCGCTGCCACCGATCGCCTGCACCCACGCGCCACCGGCGGCACCGTCATCGCCGGCAGCCGGCGAACGCACGCCCACGGCACGGCTCAGGGCCGCATCACGCAGGTAACGGCTGCTTTCCACCAGCGCCATCGGCGTGGCGGCGTGGATTTCACCACTCAGCGCGTCCAGCGCCGCACCGACCTGGGCCGGGAACAGCTGGGTCAGCGGCTTCGGCAGACCCTGGTTGACGCCCAGGCGATCGGCGCTGGTCGCAACCGCGATCTGGTTGGCGGTGACTGCCGCGCTGACCAGCGAGTTGCCACGGGTGACGCCGATGCTCATGCCATTGGCCGTGTAGGCCAGGCTGAACTGCAGGAACGGCGAGAACGCGGAGAAATCGGTGGTGGCGAACTGACCGTTCACCCCGCCCGCGGCCTGCAGGAAGTTGAACTGCTCGCCGAGGTAGTACACGCCCACTTCCGGCAGCGCCTTCAAGGTGCCGTCCAGCGTGGCGCTACCGGTGACGCGCAGCACATCGCTGCGGCTGCCCGGTGCAAGCTCGGCCTGGTACACGCCCGTGGCGGTCTGCACGTAATCGCCATTGATGGTCAGCGTGCCGATCGAATTACCCGGCGCGATGATGCCTTCGACGCGGGTGCTGCCCAGCGTGCCGACACCCTTCAGGGTGCCCTTGGCGCCGACCACGGTCGAACCGTCCTGCTGCACGCCGTTGAAGGACACGGTGCCGGCGGTGACGAACAGGTCCGAACCATCCAGCAGTGCACCAGCGTTGACGCGGGTGGTGCCGGCCGAGGTCAGCGTGCTGTCGACCAGACGGCCGTTGAGCACGAAGCTGCCGCCGCTGCCGACGGTGGTGTCAGCGTCCTGCTGCAGGCCGTTGAACGTGACCGAACCGCCGGTCACATTCAGTGCCGAGCCATCGAGCACGCCGGTGGTGGAGATGACACTGCTGCCACCCAGGCTGTTGAGCGTGGTGGACACCAGGCTGCCGTTGAGCAGGAACTGGCCGCCCTGCACATCGACCGAGGCGGTCAGTGCATTGGCGCCGTCCAGCTCCAGCACGCCCTCGCGCACGATCGCGCCGTTGAAGGTGTTGTCGCCGCTCAGACGCAGCCAGCCGATGCCGGACTTGGTCAGCTTGCCCGGGCCGCCGATGTTGTTGGTCCAGTCGTCCCAGGCATCGCCTTCCCACACCTTCAGGCCACCGGCCTTCTGGTTCATGACCACGTCGGTGTCGACGCGCAGCATGCCGTAGCCTTCGATCGCGCTGGCCAGGTTCATCAGGCCCCAGCCGTAGACGTCGTCCACACCGGCGGCACCGAGATCGGTGGCGGTGGTCAGCAGCACGTCGCGCACCTGCGCGCTGCTCAGGTACGGGAAGCGTTCGAACAGCAGGCCCAGCGCACCGGTGACGTGCGGGGCTGCCATCGAGGTACCGGTCATCAGGTCATAGCGGTAGGTCGGCACGCGCTCGAGAACATCGAGCAGCACGTTGCCGTCCGCATCGCCCAGCAGCTGGGCGTCCAGCAGGGAATCGTCGCCGTACACGGTCGAGCGGATATCGGTACCCGGGGCGGCCAGACACCAGTTGGCGCTGAAGCCACAACGATTGGAGGTGATGTCAAGCACATAGCTGCCTGGCTGGTCCTCGCGGACGTTGACCACGCTGAGCCAATCCTTTTCGATATCGCTGAACAGACGCGGCAGCGTGGCGTAGATGCCAGCAATCGGCGCCTCCTCCGGCGTAGCAGCATTGGCGTTGTTGTTGCCGGCCGCCCAGACCTGGATCATGCCCTTGGCGCGTGAGCCTTCGGCAAAGATATCCAGATACTCGACGTTGTTCGCATACAGAGCGTCCATGTCAGCGACGTCGGTCGGCTCGTTGCTCAAGCCCCAGCTGTGGTTGATCGCGCGAACGTCCTGATCATTCATCTGCGCGTACATATCCTCGAATGCGCTGCCATCCGGACCGACGCCACCGACATTGACGACGCGGTAGTCGCCACCGCCCACATCGGTCCACACCTGTGCGCCGTTGAAGAACAGCTTCGCCGCGGTCAGGTCGGCGCCGAACGCTACGCCGTGAGTGCCATTACCATCGCGGTTGGCCGCGATGGTGCCAGCGACGTGCGTGCCGTGCGTCTGGAAATGGATACCGGCCTGAAGGTAGCGGGGATCAGATTCGATGATGTCGCGGATGGCCTGCGGCACACTGGGATCGTAGGAGACGTAATCGATGGACACTTCATCGCCATCACTGGCGAAGCAGGCATCGGGCCCGTCGATCAACGTGGTGTTGGTGCAGCGGGTGCCATCGGGCAGCAGGTCAGCGATCCGGATGCTGCGGTGATTCTTGCCCGCGAACTCGGGATGATCAAGGCCCGAACCGCTGTCGAACACGCCCAGGCGGATGCCCTTGCCGGTCAAGCCGCGCGCGTACGCAGCGTCGGCGTTGATCGCCTTCAGACCCCAATCGGCTTTGAACTCCTCGCTGCGCCAGCTTTCGATGTCGCCCGGCGTGCCGTTGATCGGGCCCGGAGCGGGGAGCGCCTGGGTCTGGAGATTCCCGACCTTGGCGACATTGGCAACGTTGCCAGCCAAGTGGTCCAGACCGAACGCCACGCGCTGCAGGGCGCGCTGCTGCTGGTAGGTGCTCAAGGAATCGGCGTCGGAACTGGCCAGCGCGGGGACAGCCAGGGCAGCCAGCAACGTTCCGGTGATGGCCGATGCCAGCAGGCTCGGTGACGGACGACGACGTGCGGTGAAGCGGGACGAAGAGACGTAGGTCATCTGAAAACAACTTCCTTGAAGTGATTAGGGCTGCAATACCACAAGCGATATCGGCAGCCGCCCAGAAAAATGCATGCCATTCCATATGACAGGCACGGCAAGCGTAAGCGATTTTTCACAATTTTTTTACAATTTTCGGGTATCGGTGATACGCCGTAGGCCCGTCGGCACAACTCCTTGTCGGGTCGCCCTGTCGGCGAACCCCTGTCCTTGCGCACCGCCGTGGACGACGTCCCGGACGATGCGACGCGTCGCAATCACGGCGTCAGCCGTAATTTTCCACGGATGCAGGCTAACCAATAGAGATGCAAATAAACATCAGGAAATTCCCGACATCGACTGTCTTGTCGCGTTGATGACGGATGCCCTGCCGGCGCGCCCATGAGCTTCGTCACTTGGCAAACGCCCCGTGCAGCGGATAGCGTCGACCGATTCGTCCACACCGCATCGGGGAAACATGCGCACACGATTGACTGCCGGCCTGGGCCTTGCCCTGTTCTCGCTCGCCGCAGCACCGGCGCCCGCCGCGTCGCGCTTCCTCCAGGATCCCTACCCCAGCACCTATGCGCCGATCGCCTCGGCCCCGGTGTTGATCAGCAACGCCACCGTACTCACCGGCACCGGCGTGCGTCTGGACAACGCCGATGTGCTGTTGCAGGGCGGCCGCATCGCAGCGGTCGGCACCGGTCTGAGCGCGCCGGCCGATGCGGTCCGCGTCGACGGTCAGGGCAAATGGGTCACCCCCGGCATCATCGATGTGCACTCGCACCTGGGCGTGTATCCGAGCCCGGGCGTGAGCGCGCACAGCGATGGCAACGAGATGACCGCCCCGGTCACCGCCAATGTCTGGGCCGAGCACTCGGTGTGGCCGCAGGATCCCGGCTTTGCCGCGGCACTGGCCGGCGGGGTGACCTCGATGCAGGTGCTGCCCGGCTCGGCCAACCTGGTCGGCGGCCGCGGGGTGACGTTGAAGAACGTGCCCGCGACGACCTACCAGGCCATGAAGTTCCCCGGCGCGCCATGGGGCCTGAAGATGGCCTGCGGCGAGAACCCCAAGCGCGTCTACGGCGGCAAGGGCACCGCGCCGGGCACGCGCATGGGCAACGTCGCCGGCTACCGCGCGGCCTTCATCGATGCCAGCGAATACATCGCCAAGAACACCCCGAAGCAGCCGAAGAAGAAGCGCTGGTTCAGTGGCGATGACAAAGGCGACAGCGCCGGTGACAGTGGCGGCAAACGCGATCTCAAGCTGGATACGCTGGCCGGCGCGATCCAGGGCGACATCCGCGTGCACATCCACTGCTACCGCGCCGACGAGATGGCCACGATGCTGGATCTCTCAAAGGAATTCGGCTTCAAGATCGCCGCGTTCCATCACGCGGTGGAGGCGTACAAGCTGGCTGACCGGCTCGCCGAGGAAGGCGTGTGTGGTGCGCTGTGGGCCGACTGGTGGGGGTTCAAGATGGAGGCCTTCGATGGCATCCAGGAGAACATCGCCCTGGTCGACCGCCCGGCCAACAGCTGCGCGATCGTGCATTCCGATTCCCCGGAGGGCATCCAGCGCTTGAACCAGGAAGCGGCCAAGGTGATCGCCAACGCACGCCGCGCTGGCATCGAGATCGCCCCGGAGCGCGCCATGATGTGGCTCACCTCCAACGCGGCGCGCTCGCTGGGCGTGGAGAAGCAGACCGGCAGCCTGGAGGCCGGCAAGATGGGCGACGTGGTGGTCTGGAACGGCAGCCCCTTCAGTTCGTACGCGCTGGCCGAAAAGGTCTACGTCGACGGCCATCAGGTCTATGACCGCCAGGACGTGAGGCGGCAGCCGCTGTCGGACTTCATGCTCGGCCAGGAGGCACGCCCATGAGCCGCCGCGTTTCGATGCGCCTGCTTCCGCAGGCCTTCCTGTTGATTGCCGGGGCCTGCTTGGCACCGTCCCTGTTCGCGCAGGATCTGCTGATCCGCAACGCCACGGTGCACACTGCCGCCGCACGCGGCAGCCTGGCGCACAGCGATGTGCTGGTCCAGGGCGGCGTGATCCGCGCCGTCGGCCCCGGCCTGTCCGCACCGGCCGGTGTGGCCGTGGTCGACGCCGCGGGCAAGCCGCTCACCCCGGCGCTGTTCGGCGGCATCACCGATATCGGCATCGAGGAAGTCTCGGGCGAATCGGCCACGGTGGACAGCTCGCTCAAGCTGGAAGACCAGCCGCTGCGTCCGGAATTCGATGTGACCCTCGCCTTCAATCCCGACTCGGTGCTTATCCCGGTCGCGCGGTTGGATGGCATCGGCTTCACCGTACTGGGCGCCAACACCGGCGGCGGCTTCATCGCCGGCCAGGGCGGGGTGATGCGGCTGGATGGCAGCGCCGACCCGGTCGGCCCGCTGGCATTGTTCATCCGTCTCGGCGCGTCCGGGGCCGAGCTGACCGGCAGCTCGCGGGCTGCGCAGTGGATGCTGCTGGAACAGATGGTCAGCGAGGCGCGCGGGCGGGTTCCGGCCGACTCGCCGCATGCGCTGCTCACACCCGCCGGGCGCGCCACGCTGGCGCGCTACCTGGCCGGCCAGGGCCGCATCGTGGTGCAGGTCGACCGTGCCGCCGACATCCGCCAACTGCTGCGCTGGGCCGCCCGCGAAAAGGTCAAGATCGCCATCGCCGGCGGCGCCGAGGCGTGGCGCCTGGCTCCTCAACTGGCGCAGGCCGATGTACCGGTGTTCGTCGATGGGCTGGGCAACCTGCCCAGCAGCTTCGACCAGCTTGGCGCCACCCTGCAGAACGCCGCGCGCTTGAAGGCGGCCGGCGTGCCGGTCAGCTTCGCCCAGCGCGACGATGCCTCGCACAACGCGCGCAAGATGCGCCAGCTGGCCGGCAATGCGGTGGCCAACGGATTGGCCTGGGACGATGGCCTGGCAGGCCTGACCCGGGTGCCGGCGCAGGCGCTGGGCGTCGGCGACCGGCTTGGCACCATCGAGCCGGGCAAGCTGGCCGATCTGGTCCTGTGGGAAGGCGACCCGCTGGATGTCGGGCACTATGCCGAGCAGGTCTGGCTGGGGGGCCGGGCCATGCCGATGCGCTCGCGCCAGACCGAGCTGCGCGACCGCTACCAGCCGCCGGCCTCCACCGAACCGCGCGCATACTCGCGCTGAGCCTGTGAACAGGGCCGCTGCCCGCGGCGGCCCTGCCATCTGCACCACTGCCGCCCCGCAACGTGAGCACCCGATCATGGCCCTGCGCTGGTACTTCGATTTCGTCTCACCGTTCGCCTACCTGCACTGGCAGCAGCTCAAGGCGTTGCCACAGTTCAAGAGCGTCGTTCCGGTACCGATCGCCTTCGGCGCGGTGCTGCATCACCTCGGCAACCTGGGCCCCGCGGAGATTCCGGCCAAGCGGGTGTTCACCTATCGCCAGGCGCTGTGGCAGGCCCGCAGCGCCGGGGTGACGCTGCGCTTTCCCCCAGGCCACCCGTTCAATCCGCTGGCAGCGCTGCGCTTGTGTCTGGCCGCCGGGGCCACCCACGAAACGGTCGACATCCTGTTCAACTGGATCTGGCGCGATGGCCACGCCGGCGACAGTGCCGCCGCGCTTGCCCTGCCCGGCGCGATGCTGGACATCGCCGATGTCGCGGCGGCGATCAGCGCGCCGTCGGTCAAAGAAGCACTTCGGCAAAATACCGATGCAGCCCTGTCCGCGGGCGTGTTCGGCGTCCCGACGCTGGCGATCGGCAGCGAACTGTTCTGGGGCAACGACGCTCATCCGCTGATGCAGGCGGTGCTGGCCGATTCCAGCCTGCTCGAGACGGGCGAATGGGCCCGGATCAAGGATTTGCCGGTGGCGGTGGAACGCAGCCGCTGAGCCCTGGCCGGCTCCCGGTCAGGCAAAACATCTCGTTTTGAGATAGCGTTCACGTTTCCGAACCTACAACCTGCCGGAGGGGCACAGGATGCGCATCGGAATCGTGGTCGACTCTGCGTGCGATCTGCCGCAGGATTTCATTGAACAACACAACATCGTGCTGCTGCCGATCACCGTCCGGATTGGCGAGGCCGTGCTGGCCGACCATCGCGACGAGCAGGCCACACTGAGTTTTCTGCATGCCCATGTGGCCGAGCATGGCGCCGAGGCGGAGACCATCCCCTTCAGCGTCAACCAGATCCGGGACCTGTTCCTGGGCAAGCTGGTGATCGATTACGACCATGTGTTCTGCATGACGATCACCAAGACCCGCAGCCCGATCCACGACAACGCGATGCAGGCCAGCTTCGCGATCCTCAACGACTACAAGCCGGTGCGGCAGGCAGCGGGCTTCAACTCGCCGTTCGCACTGCGCGTGCTCGATACCCAGAACCTGTTCGCTGCCCAGGGCGTGACCGCAGTGGAGGCGGTGCGCCTGCGCGACAGCGGCGCGAGCGTGCAGCAGATCCGCGAGCGGCTGGAGCTGCTGGCGCACAACGTGCACGGCTATATGATCACCCGCGATCTGTACTACATGCGCGCCCGTGCGCGGCACAAGGGTGACCGCAGTGTGGGCCTGATCAGTGCGGCATTGGGCAGTGCACTGGACATCAAGCCGGTGCTGCATGGCTACCGCGGCGAGACCGGACCGGTGGCGAAGATCAAGGGCTTCGACAACGCGGTGCAGAAGCTCTTCGATTTCGTCGGCCAGCGTGTCAAGGGAGGCCTGATGACGCCAACCGTGTGCATCAGCTACGGCGGCGAGCTGGCCGACCTGCAGGCCCTGCCCGGTTACGCAGCGCTTCACGAGACCTGCCAGGCCCATGGCGTGGATGTGTTCGAGGCGGTGATGAGCCTGACCGGCATGGTCAATGTGGGCAAGGGCGCGGTGACGATCGGGTTTGCTGACGAGCCGCATACCTTCGCTGGCTGACCCGTTTTCTGCACGCCGATTCCACCGCGTCTCTGCCAGCCTTGCCACATTCAAAGGAGGTAACCATGCCAAGTTATGACATCAGCCTGCCGGACCCGGCCAAGGCACGCGGCAACGATCCGGACCTGGCCTTCCACGCCCAGGGCGCGGCGGGCCTGGCCGAGGAACTTCAGAACGCCCTGCGCACCCCGGTGCTGTTTGACCGCTGGCGCGCCAAGCAGGACGACCCGGATGCCGTTGACCCGCAGTGGGGCGCGACCGATCCGTCCGCCACCGTCACCGGCGCGCAGGACGATCTGAGGATCAATCTGGTCGCCACCACCAGCATCGACAGCGACGTGTTCAAGCAGCGGCTGCGGATGCTGGCCGGCAGTCACTGGGAACTGCGCAACGTGCGTTGAGTGGGTTGAAGGTGCCCAGGTAGTGGCGGCCGACCGCCAGCACTACCTGGGCGCCATGCCTGGTGTTATCGTGCCGCCCGCCAACGTTGGCTGCATGGATGCTTATGGACCCGAAACTGAAAGCCTTGGTCGAACAGACCAACCTGGCAGACCTGCTGCCGTCTGCTCCGCAGGAAATGGACCTTCGCCAGCCGGTGGCACCGCCAGAGCCGGCCAAGCCGCAACCGGCGCGCTCCACGCATGATGCGCTGCAGGTGACATTCGGCGGTACCGACATGGTGGGAAAGCTGGCCAATGCGCCCACCAGCGGGCGGGTGAAGACGTTCGCGATGGTGATGTTTGGCGGACCGACCATCGTCTTCGCTCTGATCCTCCTGGCCACGGTATGGACCGCGCCAGGCAATTCGGCGTTCGCGCTGGTCTGCGGCACGGTCATTTCACTGGGGCTGATCGGTATCTGGCCCTACCTGCTGTTCCGCAAGCGCGAAAAGCCGTCCACCTGAAGCCTCCAACCGCCCCGCCCGGCAACTGCCCGGCGGGTGGCCAAAAACGGTATGCCTCAGCCGTACAACGCCCTGGCGTGATGCGCGATGTGCTCGCCGATGAAGCTGCTGATGAAGTAGTAGCTGTGGTCGTAACCGGGCTGCAGGCGCAGCGTCAGCGGATGACCGGCCGCGGTGCAGGCCGCCTGCAGCCACTGCGGCTGCAGCTGGGTGTCGAGGAACTCATCACCACCGCCCTGATCGACCAGCAACGGCAGGCGCTCGGTGGCGCTGGTCACCAGCTCGCTGGCGTCCCACGCCGCCCAGCGGGCGCGGTCCTCGCCCAGATACGCGGTGAACGCCTTCTGGCCCCACGGCACGCGGGTCGGCGCCACGATCGGTGAGAACGCCGAGACGCTTTTGTAGCGACCGGGATTCTTCAATGCGATCACCAGCGCGCCATGGCCGCCCATCGAGTGGCCACTGATGCTGCGAGCGCCCGTCGTCTGGAATTGTGCGTCGATCAAGGCAGGCAGCTCCTCCACCACGTAGTCGTACATGCGGTAGTGCGCCGCCCACGGCTGCTCGGTGGCGTTGAGGTAGAAGCCAGCGCCCTTGCCCAGGTCGTAGCCCTCGGCATCGGCGACGTCATCGCCGCGCGGGCTGGTGTCCGGTGCGACCAGGATCACCCCATGCTCGGCGGCATAACGCTGCGCGCCGGCCTTGGTGATGAAGTTCTGCTCGTTGCAGGTCAGCCCGCTGAGCCAGAACAGCACCGGCAGCTTCTGCGTGGCGGCCTGCGGCGGCAGATAGACGGCGACGTTCATGTCGCAGCCCAGCACCTGCGAGGTGTGGCGATACACGTCCTGCCAACCGCCGGACGCGGCGCGATGTTCGATGCGTTCCATGATGGTTCTCCGTAGGGGCGGCGAGGACCACGCGCCGCCCGCAGTGGCTCAGAAATGTACGACCGAGCGGATCGACTTGCCTTCGTGCATCAGATCGAACGCCTCGTTGATCTCGTCCAGGCCCATCGTATGGGTCACGAACGGGGCCAGTTCGATGTCGCCCTTCATGGCATCCTCGACCATGCCCGGCAGCTGGCTGCGGCCCTTGACGCCACCGAACGCGGTGCCCTTCCACGAGCGACCGGTGACCAGCTGGAACGGACGGGTCGAGATTTCCTGACCCGAGCCGGCCACACCGATCACCACGGACTGGCCCCAGCCACGGTGCGCGCATTCCAGCGCCGCACGCATCACGTTGACGTTGCCGATGCACTCGAAGGTATGGTCCACGCCCCAGGTGGTCATTTCCACGATGACCT
The DNA here is from genome assembly GCA_002363385.1 of Stenotrophomonas maltophilia. Lineage (GTDB taxonomy): Bacteria > Pseudomonadota > Gammaproteobacteria > Xanthomonadales > Xanthomonadaceae > Stenotrophomonas > Stenotrophomonas maltophilia_AN. The sequence goes on along the minus strand of DEVL01000003.1, from coordinate 601,070 downwards.
GCTGGATCGGTTTGTCATGGTCCTTCGGGTTGACGCAGTCGGTCGCGCCGAACTGCTTGGCCAGCTCGAACTTGGACGGGTTGGTATCGATCGCGAAGATACGGCCGGCCTTGGCCTGACGCGCGCCCTGGATCACCGCCAGGCCGATGCCGCCCAGCCCGAACACCGCCACCGAATCGCCTTCCTGCACCTTGGCGGTGTTGTGCACCGCGCCGATGCCGGTGGTCACGCCACAGCCGAGCAGGCACACGTGTTCCGGATTGGCGTCCGGATTGATCTTGGCCAGCGAGACTTCGGCCACCACGGTGTACTCGCTGAAGGTCGAGCAGCCCATGTAGTGATAGATCGGCTCGCCGTTGTAGCTGAAGCGGGTGGTGCCATCGGGCATCACGCCCTTGCCCTGGGTGGCACGCACGGCCACGCACAGGTTGGTCTTGCCCGAAGTACAGAACAGGCACTCGCCGCACTCGGCGGTGTACAGCGGGATCACGTGGTCACCCGGCTTGACGCTGGTGACGCCCTCACCCACTTCGACCACGATGCCCGCGCCTTCATGGCCGAGTACGGCCGGGAACAGGCCCTCCGGATCATCCCCGGACAGGGTGAACGCATCGGTGTGGCAGACGCCGGTGTGGGTGATCTTGACCAGCACTTCACCCTTCTGCGGCGGGGCGACGTCGATCTCGACGATCTTGAGCGGTTCGCCAGCGGCGAAGGCAACAGCGGCACGGGATTTCATGGGGAGCACTCCAAGGCAGGGAACAGAATGTGGCAGCACGCGGTTGTCCGCGCACTCATTTGAGGTAGGACCGGATCAGCATGCTCATCTCGCGCACGCGTTCGTCGCGCTGCGCATCGGATTGGGCCGGCTGCCCGAACTCTTCGCGCAGATGCGCTTCCATCACTTCGGACATCAGCCCGTTGACGGCACCGCGGATCGCGGCGATCTGCTGCAGAACCGGTCCGCACTCGGCCCCGGCTTCCAGCGCGCGGTCCAGCGCATCGCACTGACCACGGATCCGACGGACCCGGGCGAGAACACGCTTTTTTTCCTGCGGTGAATGGGGCATGGGGGCGAGACCAGTTAACTATACTGGGGGTGAGTATACAGCATCCGTGAAACCGCCCCTGTCGTGCCACTACCCTCGCAACAGATCAATGAACGCCCGCAGCGCCGACGACATCTGCCGCTGTCGCGGGTAGTACACCGCAAAGCCCGCGAACGGCTCGCTCCAGTCTTCCAGCACCGCCACCAGCCGGCCGTCATCCAGATACGGGCGCGCGGAATCTTCCAGCACATAGGCCAACCCCAACCCGTCGACCACCGCCTGCAGGATCGTGTTCTGATCACCCAGCGTGAGCCGCCCGGGCACGTCGATTTCCAGCGCTTGACCATCGCGTTCGAACTGCCACTTGTACAGATGGCCGCTGGCGAAGCGGAACCGCACACACTCATGGTGATGCAGATCACGGGGGTGCCGCGGTATCTCGCGCCCTGCCAGATACGCCGGCGCGCCCACGATCAAACCACGCAGCGCCGGCCCCAGTGGAACGGCCACCATGTCTTCCGGCACCGATTCGTGCAGCCGCACACCGGCGTCGTAACCGCCGGCGACGATATCGACCAGACCGTCATCCTGGGCGAGCTCCAGACGCACATCCGGATGCGCGAGCAGGAACTTCGCCAGCCGTGGGCCCAACTGGGTCTGCACGGCGGCGCGGGTCGCGTTGATGCGCAACAAGCCAGCCGGTGCCGCACGGAAGTGATTCATTTCTTCCAATGCGTCATGCACCTGCCCGAGCGCGGGTTGCAGACGCTCCAGCAGGCGCTGGCCGGCCTCAGTGAGGGCCACGCTGCGGGTGGTGCGGTGGAACAGGCCCACGCCCAGGCGCTCTTCCAGCGCGCGGATCGCATAGCTGACTGCCGAGGTGGACAGCGCAAGCTCAGCACCGGCCTTGCGGAAGCTGCGATGGCGGGCCACCGCGGCGAAGGCAGCCAGATGGGTCAGGTTGTCAGTGGCCATGATTATCCCGTTTCACTTGATGAATCATGCCGATATCCTGACTTTTTGTGCACGGGATCGGGGCGTATTGTAAAGCGCCTTTCTACAAACCTGCCAAGGATCCCCCATGTCCCTCGCCCACGGTTATGCGGTGCACGACCAGACCGCTCCATTGGTGCCGTTCTCCTTTGAACGTCGCCCGGCCGGCCCCGATGACGTCCGTATCGAGATTCTCTTCAGTGGCATCTGCCACTCCGATCTGCACCAGGCCCGCGACGACTGGGGCGGTGCCCAGTTCCCGATGGTGCCCGGCCACGAGATCATCGGCCGCGTGACCGAGGTCGGCGCCAATGTCACCCGCTTCAAGGTCGGCGACTTCGCCGGCGTCGGCTGCATGGTCGATTCGTGCCGCCACTGCGCCGCCTGCGATGAAGATCTCGAGCAATACTGCGAGAAGGGTGCCACCTACACCTACAACAGCACCGAGCGTGACAGCGGCCAGCCGACCTTCGGCGGCTACTCCGACCACATCGTGGTCGAGCAGCGCTTCGTGGTGAAGGTGTCCGAGACGCTCGATCTCAAGGCCGCCGCGCCGCTGCTGTGCGCCGGCATCACCACCTATTCGCCGCTGCGCCACTGGAAGGTCGGCCCCGGCCAGAAAGTCGGTGTGATCGGTCTGGGTGGCCTGGGCCACATGGGCGTGAAGTTCGCCAAGGCGATGGGCGCCACCGTGGTGATGATCACCACCACCCCGGAAAAGGGTGCCGACGCCAAGCGCCTGGGCGCCGATGAAGTGCTGGTCTCGCGCGATCCGGCGCAGATGAAGGCCCACGCGGGCAGCTTCGACTTCCTGCTCAACACCATCCCGGTCGGGCACGACACCAACCCGTACATGGCGTTGCTCAAGCGCGATGCGACCATGTGCCTGGTCGGCGTGTTGACCGAGCTGGATCCGCCGCCGACCGGCGTCAGCGTGATCTTCGGCCGCAAGCACATCACCGGTTCGGCGATCGGCGGCATGGCTGAGACGCAGGAAATGATGGACTTCTGTGCCGAGCACAACATCGTCAGCGACGTCGAAGTGATCGACATCAAGACCGTCAACGAGGCTTGGGAGCGCATGGCGAAGAATGACGTGCGCTACCGCTTCGTGATCGATATGGCCACGCTTGAGAAGGCGGCCTGATTCGACCGCGTCTGCAACAAAAAAACCCCGGCGATGCCGGGGTTTTTCGTGTCGATCAATGCGCGATCAGTACGCGAATTCCTTGAACACCGGATCGATGTTGCCGCCCCACTCCCCATGGAACAGCGCCAGCTTGCGATCGGCCGGGGTCAATCCGGAATCGACGATCTCCTGCAACACCTCCAGGAACTTGCTTTCGTCCTGACCGTCGGCATTGCGCGCGGCGCGGCGCTTGAGCCCGGCTACCGCGATCTTCAACGCTTCGCGCGACAGGTCCAGCACGGTGCCGTTGCGGAAGGGCAGCTTCAAGCCATGCTTCGGCACGCCATCGCGCAGGACGTTGCGCTCGACCAGGCTGAAATCACGCACCAGGTCCCAGGCCGCATCGAGTGCCGCGTCGTCATACAGCAGGCCCACCCAGAACGCGGGCAGCGCGCACAGTCGGCTCCACGGGCCGGCATCGGCACCGCGCATTTCCAGGTACTTCTTCAGCCGCACTTCCGGGAAGGCGGTGGTCATGTGGTCGGACCAATCGCGCAGCGTGGGCAGCTGGCCCGGCAGCACCGGCAGCTTGCCGACCATGAAATCGCGGAAGCTCTGGCCGCTGGCATCGTGGTACTTGCCATCGCGGTAGGAGAAGTACATCGGCACATCCAGCAGGTAATCGACGTAACGCTCATAACCGAAGCCGTCTTCGAACACGAAGTCGAGCATGCCGGTGCGGTCGTTGTCGGTATCGGTCCAGATGTGCGAGCGGTAGCTCTGGTAGCCGTTCGGCGCGCCTTCGGTGAACGGCGAATCGGCGAACAGCGCAGTAGCGATCGGCTGCAGCGCCAGCGACACGCGGAACTTCTTCACCATGTCCGCTTCGGTGGCGTAATCCAGATTGACCTGCACCGTGCAGGTGCGGGTCATCATGTCCAGGCCGAGCGTGCCGACCTTGGGCATGTACTCGCGCATGATCTTGTAGCGGCCCTTGGGCATCCACGGCATTTCATCGCGGGCCCACTTCGGCTGGAAGCCCATGCCGAGGAAGCCCAGCTGCAGTTCGCCGGCGACCTGCGCCACTTCGTTGAGGTGGGTGCCGGTTTCCACGCAGGTCTGGTGGATGGTCTCCACCGCTGCGCCGGACAACTCCAGCTGGCCGGCCGGTTCCAGCGTCACCGAGGCGTTGTCGCGCAGCAGCGCGATGGTGTGGCCGCCCTCTTCCACGGGATCCCAGCCAAAGCGGGTCAGGCCTTTGAGCAGTGCTTCGATGCCGCGGTCACCGTCGAAGGTGGGCGGGCGCAGGTCATCCAGGCGGAAGCCGAACTTCTCGTGCTCGGTGCCGATGCGCCACTGCGCCTGGGGCTTTTCGCCGGAGGCCAACGTGGCGACCAGTTCATTACGGTCGGTGATCGGCGTCTCGGCGACGTGGCTGGGGCTCGACAAGGGGAGGCTCGCAGAATTCTGGTCAGGGCGGGGATGTGGGGTTCACGCCCCCGCATCGCAAGAGCGCACTATATCGTGGCGTCCCCTGCCGTCGTGTCACCGTGACGGTTTTCAGCATCCTACTGGCATGGGCTTGACGCTGCCCTGGCCCTAAACTGACCCCATGAGCCGATCCCGACATCCGGAAGTCCATCGCTCCGACCGTGTCGGCTGGCTGCGTGCCGCCGTGCTCGGCGCCAACGACGGCATCGTCTCGGTGGCTGGCCTGGTAGTCGGCATCGCTGCCAGTGGCGCCTCGGCTTCGACGATTCTGGCCACCGGCATCGCCGGGACCGTGGCCGGCGCGATGTCGATGGCGGCCGGCGAGTATGTCTCGGTGCAGTCCCAGGCCGACACCGAGCGGGCCGACCTGGCAGTGGAGAGGCGCGAACTGCACGAAGACCCGCGTAGCGAGCTGGAAGAGCTGGCGGCAATCTACCGGCATCGCGGGCTGAGCCCCGAACTGGCACATGAAGTGGCCACCCAGCTCACCGCACACGACGCACTGGGGGCGCATGCCCGCGATGAGCTGGGCATCACCGAGGAACTGCGCGCGCGCCCGATGCAGGCTGCCATGGCCTCGGCCGGCGCGTTTGTCAGTGGCGCTGCGTTGCCGGTGCTGACCGCCTTGCTCGCGCCGCATGCTGTCGTCGGCCAGGCCACCACCGTGGTGACGCTGCTGGGGCTGTGCCTGACTGGCACCCTGGCCGCGCACGCCGGCGGCGCCTCGCGCGTGCGTGGCGCGCTGCGCGTGACCTTCTGGGGCGCGATCGCAATGGCCGCCGCCGCACTGGTCGGCCAGCTGTTCAACGTGGCAGGCTGAGTCATGTCCGCCCCCGTTGATACCACCACCTCGCTGCTGGCGACCTTGGGCAGCCTGGCCGACTGCCAGCGCGCGGATGGTTACGCCTGCATCACTGCGCGCCGCGAGCATGGCGCCTCGTCGGTGGAGATTCCGCAGCCGCAGTTCGCGATCCTGCTGCAGGGGCGCAAGCAGGTGCACACCGCGCAGCAGTCGCTGGAATTCGCACCGGGCGATCTGTTCCTGATCACCCGCCGCTGTCGCATCGATGTGGTCAACATTCCCGATCCGCATAGCGGCCTCTATCTCAGCGCGATCGTGCCGATGTGCGCCGAGGCGCTCACGGCCGCCCGGGCGCTGTGGAACGAGCCGCTGCCCGAGGCCGGTGATGCACTGGCCAGGCTGCCATTGGCCGAGCATGGCGCGACCCTGCTGCAGTGGCGGCAGGCGCTGGAACACGGCCAGTACACCGAAGCACGGTTGGCCCTGGCCTCGCTTGCCGTGGCCTTCTGCCGGCGCGGGCACGGCAGCCTGCTGGTTCCACCCGAACCCAGCCTGGGGGATCGCATCCGCGATCTGATCGCTGCGCAACCCGAGCGCGATTGGCAGTCACGCGATTTCGAAGCGCAGCTGGGCCTCAGTGGTGCCACGCTACGCCGGCGCTTGGCCAGCGAACATTCCAGCGTGCGCGAACTGATCACCGATGCGCGGCTCGCGCATGCGATGGGCCTGCTCTACACCACCCGGCTGCCGTTGAAGACCGTGGCCGCGCGCGTGGGCTACCGCTCGCTGGGCAGCTTCAACAAGCGCTTCGCCGAACGTTACGGGCTGGAACCGGCGGCGATCGGCAACAGCTGAGTGCGAGCGGATCGCGCGGCATTCTGAGCGGAACGCAGCGAACAGGACGCGCAGCATGGAGGCACCGCGGCGCTGCCGCCCTGTCCGGAATCTGTCATGCCCTTCCCCCGCGTTCGCACGCTTGCCGCCGCCGTGCTGTTGGCCGTTGTCGCCAGCCCCGCGCTGGCCACCACCACGCACACCCCGCACGAGCAGGTCCCCGGCGTGTATCACCAGACCATCGGCACGCTGCAGGTCACCGCGCTGTTCGATGGCACGGTGGCGCTGGGCCGCCAGGAGCTGGTCGGAATCGCCCCCGGCGCGGTCACCCGGCTGCTCGATCACCGCTATGTGCCCGAGGATGGCAAGGGCCTGCAGACGGCGGTCAATGCGTACCTGGTGCAGCAGGGCAATCACCTGACCCTGGTCGATACCGGCACCGCGCAGTGCTTCGGCCCCGGCCTGGGCCAGGTGCTGGGCAACCTGCGCAAGGCCGGCTACGACCCGGCCGAGGTGGACGATGTCGTGCTGACCCACGCCCATCCGGACCACCTGTGTGGCCTGCTTGATGCGAAGGACACGGTTGCCTATCCGAATGCGACGGTGTGGCTGTCGGCTGCCGACGCGGCGTACTGGCTGGACCCGGCCAGCGAAGCGACCGCGCCGCAGGGCGTGCGCTTCGCCTTCGCCTTGGCGCGCAAGGCGGTGGCGCCGTACGAAGCCAGTGGGAAGCTGAAGCGCTTTGCATCTGGCGACACGTTGCCGACCGGCATCACCGCGCTGGACAGCCATGGCCACACGGTCGGCCATGTCTCGTACCAGATCGATGGCGGCACCGGCCAGCAGTTGCTGGTGTGGGGCGACCTCGTGCATTTCCACGCGGTGCAGTTCGCGCAGCCTCAGGCGTCGTTTGAAGCGGACAGCGACCGCGTCGCCGCGATCGCCAGCCGGCGCCGGATGATGGCGCAGGCGGCGGACCAGGGCTGGTGGGTAGCCGGCGCGCACCTGCCCTTCCCGGGGCTGGGGCATGTGCGTCGCGAAGGGGAGGCATTCGCCTGGGTACCGGGCGAATTCGCGCCGTTGCCGGCGAAATGATGGGAGCCGGCCAGCGGCCGGCACTACCCGCGTCGCGCGGTCCGTTGGACCGCCGCGACGTCTGGGATCAGACCGCTTCCGGCGCCGGCTTGTTCAGGCCCAGCCAGCCGCCGATGATGCCGCGGGCTTCATCTACGCCCTGGCGGGCGGGACCGGAGAAGGTCTGCACGCTGACGGTATCGCCGAAGGAGGACTGCAGTTCCTTGCGCACCTTCTGCAGGGCGATGCCCTGCTGACCACGGCCGAGCTTGTCGGCCTTGGTCAGCAGCGCGTGCGCCGGCAGGCCACGCTGCACTGCATAGGCAAGCATCTGGCGGTCGTAGTCCTTCAGCGGGTGACGGATGTCCATCACCACCACCAGGCCACGCAGGGCCTCGCGGGTACGGAAGTACTGGTCGATGAAGGCCTGCCAGTGCGCCTGCAGATCCAGCGGGACCTTGGCATAGCCATAGCCGGGCAGATCGACCAGCTTGGCCTCCGGGGTGACCTCGAAGAACACCAGCTGCTGGGTGCGGCCGGGGGTCTTGGAGACCCGGGCCAGGCTGTTCTGGCGGGTCAGGGCGTTGAGGGCACTGGACTTGCCAGCATTTGAGCGACCGGCAAAGGCGACTTCCGCGCCCACGTCGTCCGGCAATTGCCGGGTGTTGTGGGCCGAAAGCAGGTATTGGGCGCGTTCGAGGAGCAATGACATGGGTATAGGATCGCATGTCCGGGCCCGATCCGCGCTGCCCGCGCTCGGTTTTGCTGCACCCTGCGTTGACCGTGGCGTGAAACGGCGTTGATAATCGGGCGATCCCCGTGGTTGCGGTCCCGCAACCGCCAGGCCGGTCCACACGGAGCTTCCGCATGCGCCATGCTCGCGTTCTTGCCGTTTCCGCACTTGCTGTCTCGCTGCTCGCCGCCGTTGCCGTTGCCCAGACCTCGATCACGCCCCTGCCGGACAACGGGCCGATCAAGACCGCCTCGCTGGAGGTCGATTTCAGCAAAACCACCTGGGGCGATCCCAAGGCCGGGCAGACCAAGGCGGCCGCCTGCGCGGCCTGCCACTCGGCCGATGGCAATTCCACGGTGGAGATGTACCCGAGCATCGCCGGCCAGAGCGAGCGCTACAGCGCGCAGCAGATGGCCTTGATCGCCAATGGCCAGCGTACCTCCGGGGCCTCGGCGGCGATGGTGCCGTTCGTGCAGGACCTTACCCCGCAGGACATGCGCGACATCGGCGCCTACTTCGCCACCCAGAAGGCCACCGCCGGCATCGCCGACGATGGCGCGGTGACCGAAGGCCCGTACGCCGGCAAGAAGTTCTTTGAGATCGGCCAGCAGCTGTACCGCGGCGGCGATGCCGAGCGCGGGATTCCGGCCTGCATGGCCTGCCACGGCCCGACCGGTGCCGGCAACCCGGGCCCGGCCTACCCGCATATCAGTGGACAGCATTCGGCGTATGTCGCGCGCCGGCTGCAGGAGTACCAGGCCGGGACCACCCAGGAAACCGACAAGGCGCACTTCCAGATCATGGCCACGATCGCCAAGTCGTTGACCGAGCAGGAGATCCAGGCCCTGGCCAGCTATCTGCAGGGCCTGCACAACCGCGCCGATGATGTCGCCGCTGCGGCCACCGTTGCCGGGGGCACGCAGGCACCGTAACCACCGCCCGCACCGCAGCGCATCCCCTTGGTCGGATGACAGATGCGACCGCCGTGGCTGGCGGGGTATGTTCACTGCCACGCCGGCGACTGGGCCGGCGTCGTTTTTTCTGTATGGAGATGGATGTAGATGACGTTGATGCCCCGCCTGATGTTGTTGCTGCTGGCCCTGAGCCCGTTGAGCACCCTCGCTGCCACCCCGACACCGCTGGTGGAGGGCAAGGATTACGACCGCATCGCCGATGCCGGTCCGTTCGCGCCGCTGGCCGGCAAGATCGAAGTCGTGGAGATGTTCGGCTACACCTGCCCGCACTGCGCGCACTTCGAGCCGCAGCTGGAAGCCTGGGCGGCCAAGCTGCCCAAGGATGTCCGCTTCACCCCGGTGCCGGCCGCTTTCGGGGGCGTGTGGGATTCGTTCGCCCGCGCCTACTACGCCGCCGATCAGCTGGGCGTGGCCAAGCGCAGCCACCGCGCCATGTTCGATGCCCTGCATGAGAAGGGCTCGCTGCCGATGCAGAACGTCTCGCCGGACGAACTGGCCGCGTTCTACCAGGGCTTCGGCGTGGCGCCGCCGCAGTACATCGCCGCGCTCAAGAGCGATGCGGTGGACGCGAGGGTCAAGGCGGCCCGCGCCTTCGCCCTGCGCACCAAGGTGCCGGGCACGCCGACGTTGATCATCAACGGCGTGTACCTGGTCAAGGGCGACTCGTTCGAGTCGATGCTGCGCAATGCAGATGCCCTGATCGCGCGCGCGCGCAGCGGCAAGGCGCTCTAACAGCGCTCGCTGAACCATCACGCACCGTGCACGCGGGACGCTCGTTTCCGCGTGTCATCATGCTTCCCTGGCCGATGCTCCCAGTATCGGCCCCACCATGCTCATCCGCTGGAGATCCCTCGATGAAGACCCGTTTCGCCATTACGCTCATGGCCCTGCTGCCGATCCTGGCCGCGTGCAAGGCCCAGGACGGTACCGCCAACACCACCGCCCCGGCCGAACCGGCCACCCCGAGCAGCACGCCTGCGGCCGAGCCGGCGACGCCGACCGAGCAGGCCCCGGCCGCCAGCGGTGAAACCGCCGCCGCCGAGACCGCTGCCGCCGAAGCTACCACCCCGGCGCCGGCCCCGGCCTCTTCGCGCCCGACCGGCCCGGAGCCGGTTGCCGGCACCGACTATGTGGTGATCGAGAACGGCCAGCCGTTCCAGCCGGCAGCGGGCAAGATCGAAGTCGCTGAGATCTTCGGTTACGTCTGCCCGGCCTGCGCCGCGTTCCAGCCGCTGATCGGGCCGTGGAAGGCCGGCCTGCCGAGCGATGTGAACTTCGTCTATGTACCGGCCATGTTCGGCGGCACCTGGGATGACTACGGCCGCGCGTTCTACGCGGCGCAGAGCATGGGCCTGCAGGAAAAGACCCACGAAGCGCTGTACGCCGCCATCCACGCCGAGCAGAGCCTGAAGGGCGAGCGCGGCCGCGATTCGGTCGAGGACATCGCCAACTTCTACGCCAAGCACGGTGCCGACCCGAAGCAGTTCGCCGCCACCATGGGCAGCTTCGCGATCAACGCCAAGACCAACTCGGCCAAGCAGTTCGCCCAGCGCAGCAAGATCTCGGGCACCCCGTCGGTGATCGTCAACGGCAAGTACCTGGTCAAGGGCAAGAGCTTCCCGGACATGCTGCGCATCGCCGATCACCTGATCGCACGCGAACGCGCCGGCAAGGCCAACTGATCCTGGCCTAGCGAACCGTCGTGAATTCCCCCCACACGCGGACCCTGCGCCTGCTGACGGCCAATATCCAGGCCGGTTCGAGCACCCGCCGCTACAGTGACTATGTGACCCGCAGCTGGTCGCACGCACTGCCGGCCGGGCGCAAGCGAACCAGCCTGGATGCCATCGCGCAGATGGCCCGCGAACACGACATCGTCGGCCTGCAGGAGGCCGACCCCGGCAGCCTGCGCTCGGGCTTCACCAACCAGACCCACTATCTGGCCGAGCGCGCCGGCTTCAATTACTGGAGCCACCAGCCCAACCGCCGGATGGGCGGGGTGGCCTCCAGCGCCAACGGCCTGCTCAGCAAGCTCGAGCCGGTCGAGGTCCAGGACCACGCCCTGCCTGGCCGGATCGGCGGGCGCGGCGTGTTGCTGGCCAAGTTCGGTGAAGGCAGCCAGGGCCTGGCAGTAGCGGTAGCGCATCTGTCGTTGGGGACCAATTCGCGCATGTCGCAATTGGCCTTCATTGCCGATCTGCTCGCCGACCACCCCAACGCGGTGCTGATGGGCGATTTCAACTGCCTGGCCGAACGGCCGGAAATGCAGGTGCTGTACCAGAAGACGACGCTGCAGCCGCCTGGCTGCGTGGTGCCGACCTTCCCCAGCTGGCGCCCGGACCGGGCCATTGACCACATCCTGCTCAGCAATGGTCTGCAGCAACGCAGTGCCGAAGCGGTGCCGGCGGCGTTCTCCGATCACCTCGCGCTGGCGATGTCGATCGACGTTCCCACCAGCGCGCTGCGCTGAGCCATGCCACCCGCCGCCCTTGCGCGGCGGGCATCGTGAGCATCTAAACAGGCTGTCCACAGCGCCTGTGCGATAAATCCGCCGTCCGCCGGACCGGCACCAGAGTATCCCTCTCCCCATGAGTACCGTGGAGCCGCCTCTGCCCGAGGTGCGCACGCTTCGACCCGTGTTCCTGCTTGCCGCCACCCTCGTGGCGGCATTCGCCATTCTGGTCACCGCGTTTCCCATCGACGCCGGCGTCATGCTGCTCGACGCCCAGACCTGGGCCTCGCGCAATGTCGGCTGGTATTACCTGCTGGCGATGACCGTGTATCTGGTGTTCGTGGTCGGCGTGGCGCTGTCCGGCTATGGCAACGTCAAGCTGGGCGCAGACCATGACGAGCCAGAGTTCAGCTATCTGTCCTGGGCCGGCATGCTGTTCGCCGCCGGCATCAGCATCACCCTGTTCTTCTTCTGCGTCTCCGAGCCGCTGACCCATTACCTGCTGCCGCCGCAGGGCGGCACCGGCAGTGGCGAAGCCAGCGCGCGCCAGGCGATGCAGCTGCTGTTCCTGCATTGGGGTCTGCACGGCTGGGGCGTGTTCGCACTGGCCGCGATGGCGCTGGCCTACTTCGCCTACCGTCACAACCTGCCGCTGGCGCTGCGCTCGGCGCTGTACCCGCTGATCGGCAAGCGCATCAACGGGCCGATCGGCTACACCGTGGATGCCTTGGGCATCGTGGCCACCGTGTTCGGCCTCGGCGCGGACATGGGCTTTGGCGTGCTGCATCTCAACGCCGGCCTGAATACCTTGTTCCCGGTGCCGCATGCGGCCTGGGTGCAGGTCGGGCTGATCGTACTGATGATGGGCGCGGCGATCACCGTGGCCGTATCCGGTGTGGAGAAAGGCGTGCGCTGGATGTCCAACATCAACATGCTGCTGGCGATCTCGCTGCTGCTGTTCATGCTGTTCGCCGGCCCCACCCAGTACCTGCTCAATGCCTTCATGCAGAACATGGGTGACTACCTGGGCAACGTGGTCGGCAAGAGTTTCGATGTGTACGCCTACGGCGGCCGCCCGGACTGGCTGGGCAACTGGACGGTTTTCTACTGGGCCTGGTGGATCGGCTGGGCGCCATTCGTGGGCCTGTTCATCGCGCGCATCTCGCGTGGGCGCACCATCCGCGAGTTCGTGCTCGGCGTGCTGCTGATTCCGCTCGGTTTCACGTTGGCGTGGCTGTCGATCTTCGGCAACAGCGCGCTGGATCAGATCCTGCACCACGACCAGGTGCACCTGGCACAGATGGCGGTGGAGAATCCACCGACCGTGCTGTACGCACTGCTGGAAAGCTATCCGTGGAGCCGCACCGTCATCGCGGTCACGGTGATCGTCAGCTTCATCTTCTTCGTCACCTCGGCCGATTCCGGCACGGTGGTGCTGTCCACGCTGTCCTCGCAGGGCGGCAATCCAGAAGACGACGGCCCGCGCTGGCTGCGCGTGTTCTGGGGCGTGATGACCGGTCTGGTCACCGCCGGGCTGCTGCTGGCGGGCAGCATGGATGCGCTCAAATCCGCGGTGGTGCTGGCCTCGCTGCCCTTCTCGGTGGTCCTGCTGCTGATGCTGTGGGGCCTGACCCGTGCGCTGGGCGAAGAGTCGCAGCGCAAGAAGGCCTCGCAGTACTCACCGATCCCGTTGATCGGGCAGTCCAGACATCAGCGCGGCTGGCGCCAGCGCATCACCCAGGCGGTGCATTTCCCGGTACGCGACGAGGTGTACCGGTTCATGGATACCGATGTGAAGCCGGCGATCGAAGCCGTCGCGGCGCAGCTGCTCGAACAGGGCCTGGATGTGCAGACGAAGTTCGAGCCGGGCGAGATGGAACTCACCGTGGATCACGGCGAGCAGCAGGTGTTCACCTACCAGGTGATCATGCGCGGCTATCTCACCCCCTCCTTCGCCGCGCAGCGCTTCCGCAACCAGCGTTACTACCGCGCCGAAGTGCACCTCTATGAAGGTGGACAGGACTACGAGCTGTTCGGCTACAGCCGCCAGCAGATCATCAACGACATCATCGATCAGTACGAGCGTCACCTGCAGTTCCTGCATCTCACGCGTTGACGCACTGATCTCCCGCTGCAAAGGAGTCATCGACATGCCTACCCTCCCCGACCAGCTGCTGTACATCGGCGGCCGCTACGTTCCCTCCCAGGGCGGAAAGACCTTCGAGGTCATCAATCCGGCCAACGGCGAGCTGCTCGCCAACGTCCACAGCGCCAGCAGCGACGATCTGGACGCCGCCGTGGAAAGCGCCCAGGCCGGCCAGAAAGTGTGGGCCGCGCTGACCACCGTGGAGCGCTCGCGCATCCTGCTGCGGGCCGTGGCGCTGCTGCGCGAGCGCAACGATGCACTCGCGGAACTGGAATCGCGCAACACCGGCAAGGCCCTGAGCGAAACGCTCAGCGTGGACGTGGTCACCGGCGCGGACGTGCTGGAGTACTACGCCGGCGTCATGCACGGGCTGGAAGGCAGCCAAGTGCCGCTGCGCGAGAGCAGCTTCTTCTACACGCGCCAGGAACCGCTGGGCGTGGTCGGGGCGATCGGCGCCTGGAACTACCCCATCCAGATCGCGCTGTGGAAGGCTGCCCCGGCGCTGGCCGCCGGCAACGCGATGATCTTCAAGCCCAGCGAAGTGACGCCGTTGACCGCGCTGAAGCTGGCAGAGATCTTCACCGAGGCCGGCCTGCCCGATGGCGTGTTCAACGTGTTGCCCGGCGATGGTGCCGGCGTCGGTTCGGCACTGACCGAGCACCCGCTGATCGAGAAAATCTCCTTCACCGGCGGCACCGCGACCGGCCGCAAGGTGATGGCCAGTGCCTCCAGCTCCACGCTCAAGGACGTCACCATGGAGCTGGGCGGCAAGTCGCCGCTGATCATCTGCGCGGACGCCGATCTGGACCTGGCCGCCGACGTGGCGATGATGGCTAACTTCTACAGCTCCGGCCAGGTGTGCACCAACGGCACCCGCGTGTTCGTGCCGCGCGGCACGCTGGCCGCGTTCGAAGCCAAGCTGCTGGAACGGGTCCAGCGCATCCGCATTGGTGACCCGCTGGCCAAGGACACCAACTTCGGCCCGCTGGTCAGCGCCGCGCACATGCAGCGCGTGCTGGAGCACATCGGCAGCGGCAAGGCCGAGGGTGCACGGCTGGTCTGCGGCGGCGAACGGCTGACCGACGGCGCGCTGGGCAAGGGCTGCTATGTGGCACCGACCATCTTCAGCGATTGCCGCGATGACATGCGCATCGTGCGCGAAGAGATCTTCGGACCGGTGATGAGCCTGCTCGCCTATGACGACGAAGACGAGGCCGTGCGCCGCGCCAACGACACCGATTACGGCCTGGCCGCCGGTGTGGTGACGCCGGATCTGGCCCGCGCGCATCGGGTGATCCACCAGCTCGAGGCCGGCATCTGCTGGGTCAACAGCTGGGGCGAATCGCCGGCGCAGATGCCGGTGGGCGGCTACAAGCAGTCCGGTGTCGGCCGCGAAAACGGACTGGCCACGCTGCGTGCCTACACCCGCACCAAATCCATCCAGATTGAACTGGACCGCTACGCGTCGGTGTTCTAACCGGCCTTACCAGGAGACACCGCGATGAAGCGCGAGTACGACTACATCATCATCGGCGCCGGGTCGGCCGGCAACACGCTGGCCGCACGCCTGACCGAAGACGCCGGCGTCAGCGTGCTGCTGCTGGAAGCCGGGGGACCGGATTACCGGATGGATTTCCGCACCCAGATGCCGGCCGCACTGGCCTATCCGCTGCAGGGCCGCCGCTACAACTGGGCGTATGAAACCGAGCCGGAGCCCTACATGAACAACCGGCGCATGGAATGCGGCCGCGGCAAGGGTCTGGGCGGCTCCTCGCTGATCAACGGCATGTGCTACATCCGCGGCAACGCGATGGACTTCGATCAGTGGGCCAGCTTCGACGGTCTGGAAGACTGGAGCTACCACGACGTGCTGCCGTACTTCCGCAAGGCGGAGACCCGCGACATCGGGGCCAACGATTACCACGGTGGCGGCGGCCCGGTCAGCGTGGCCACCCCGAAGAACGGCAACAACGTGCTGTTCCACGCGATGGTCGAGGCCGGTGTGCAGGCCGGCTACCCACGTACCGATGACCTCAACGGCTACCAGCAGGAAGGCTTCGGCCCGATGGACCGCACGGTGACCCCACGCGGGCGCCGTTCCAGTACCGCACGCGGCTATCTGGACATGGCCAAGGACCGCGAGGGGCTGGAGATCGTGGTGCACGCCACCACCGACCGCATCCTGTTCGCCGGCAAGCGCGCGGTGGGCGTGCGCTACCTGGCCGGCAACAGCGCCGAGCCGATCGATGCCCATGCGCGCCGCGAGGTGCTGCTGTGCGCCGGCGCGATCGCCTCGCCGCAGATCCTGCAGCGCTCCGGCGTGGGCGCGCCGGCGTTGCTGGCCGCACTTGGCGTACCGCTGGTGCACGACCTGCCCGGCGTGGGCGAGAACCTGCAGGATCACCTGGAGGTGTACATGCAGTACGCCTGCAAGAAGCCGGTCTCGCTGTACCCGGCCCTGCAGTGGTGGAACCAGCCGGCGATCGGTGCGGAATGGCTGTTCGCCGGTACCGGCATCGGCGCCAGCAATCAGTTCGAGGCCGGTGGTTTCATCCGCACCCGCGAGGACTTCGACTGGCCCAACATCCAGTACCACTTCCTGCCGGTGGCGATCAATTACAACGGCACCAATGCGGTCAAGGAACACGGCTTCCAGGCGCATGTCGGCTCGATGCGCACGCCCAGCCGCGGCCACGTGCATGCCAAGTCGCTGGACCCACGTGAGCACCCCTCGATCCTGTTCAACTACCAGTCCACCGATCAGGACTGGCAGGAGTTCCGCGATGCGCTGCGGATCACGAGGGAGATCATCGCGCAGCCCGCACTGGACGAATTCCGTGGCCGCGAGATCAGCCCGAGCGCCGAATGCCAGACCGATGCGGAACTGGATGCATTCGTTCGCGCGCATGCCGAGACCGCGTACCACCCGTCCTGCTCGTGTGCGATGGGCACCGACGCGATGAGCGTGGTGGACGGCCAGGGCCGCGTGCATGGCATGGAAAGCCTGCGCGTGGTCGACGCCTCGATCATGCCGCGCATCATCACCGGCAACCTCAACGCCACCACGATCATGATCGCCGAGAAGATCGCTGATCGCATTCGTGGGCGGGCGCCGCTGCCGCGCAGTACCGCCGCGTATTACGTCGCCGGGGATGCACCGGCCCGGCGCTGAGGCGTGCGTGATTGATCGGTAGGTGCCGGCCGTTGGCCGGCACCTACCGATACCATCACGCGCGATTACGCCGGCGCACCCGGCAAAGGTACGACCGCTCGCTTTGCGGTCAACGTACTGCCCACCGAGGCCACCACGGTGCAGCCGATCGCCGCCCACTGCAGCGGGGTCAGGTGCTCGGCCAGCAGGCCCATCGCCAGCAGCGCCGCGACCGCCGGCTCCATGCTGATCAGGATGCCGAAGGTCTCCTTGGGCAGCCGCTTGAGCGCCATCATCTCCAGCGACATCGGGATCGCGCTGGAGACGATCGCCACGCCCAGCCCGAACAGCAGGATTTTCGGGTCCAGCAACGCCATGCCGGCATGCGCCACGCCGACCGGCACCACCACCAGGGCCGCCGCGCACAGCCCCAGCGATACCGTATGCCCGGCCGGCAGATGGCCGGCGCGCTTGCCGAAGATGATGTACATCGCCCAGCACACCGCCGCGCCCAGGGCGAACATCACCCCGGCCGGATCCAGTGACTCACCATGGCCCAGCGGCAGCAGCAGCAACAGCCCGACCAACGCGCAGCCGACCCAGATGAAATCGACCGGCCGCCGCGAGGACCACATCGCCACCGCCAGCGGCCCGCAGAATTCGATGGCCACCGCGATGCCAAACGGGATCGTACGCAGCGCCATGTAGAACAGCAGGTTCATCACCCCCAGCGTGATGCCATAGCGGATGATCGCCCCGGCATCCGCGCGGGAGGTGGTCCAGCGCCATGGCCGGAACACCATGAGCAGCACCAGCGCCGAGAAGCCCACGCGCAGCGCACTGGTGCCCTGCGCGCCGATCAGTGGAAACAGCTGTTTGGCATACGAGGTGCCCACGGCCAGCGAGGTGACCGAGCCCAGGACGGCCAGGGCAGGAAAAAGCGTGGAAAGGCGGGAGGTCGACATCCGAACAGGATAGGGCCGAAGGCGCGGCAATACCGCTGCTTTTCTGCTCTGACTCAGCGCGTGGCCGACAGCGCAGCGTCGAACAACGCCGTCGCTTCCGTGATCGCCGCCCCGTGCGTGGCCTGCTTGTCGGCCGCCACCTGGCAGAGTGCGCCGACCCGCGTCTGGCCCAAGGCGGTGCAGCTGGACAGAAAGTCGTAGTGCCCGACGGCTGGCAAGGTGGTCAGCGTCGCCTTTGGAAGTGCTGCGGCCGCGATGTCGCTGTTGGTGGCCGGCGAGGCCACCGTATCGGCCGCACCGACGAGGACCGACACCGGCAGCCTTACCTTGGCCAGTTCTTCTGGCGCGAAGGCCTGCACCATCGCCGGCGCGATCAGGAACACGGCGCCCACGCCGCCGATGGTGCGATCGTCACCGGCCCGGGCAACCCATGGCGCCAGTTCCGGTGTGTCTGCTGCGGCCATCCGCCGCGCCAGGGTCAGTGACGGAGTCTCTGCCTGCGGCGCGCAGACGCCGTCATCGGGGTGCGTTCGACAGAACGCCAGCAGGCGCTGCACCTCCGGGCGTGCCCCTGCGGCGACCAACGCGGTGAACCCGCCAGCCGAATATCCCGCAATGCCCAACCGCTGGGTATCGATCTGCGCAGCAAGCGCGGGATCCGCCTGCACGGCCGCCAGCGCGGCAGCAAGATCATCCACGCGGTTCCACATCAGTATGCTGCCAGCCTCGGTCATGGGGTCCACACCGTTGTTGCCGGGATGGTCCACCGCGATCACCACGTAGCCTGCCCGCGCCATCGCGGTGCCGAACCAGCCCATCATCCGGGCGCTGCCACCGTTGCCGTGCGAGAGCAGCAGGACCGGCCAGCGACCTTCGGCGATGGCGGCATCCGCGGCAGCCGTGCCCACCTCGAACAGCGGCGCGCCCGGCGGACCGATCGTCAGCGCGGT
Source organism: Stenotrophomonas maltophilia (assembly GCA_002363385.1). Taxonomy (GTDB): domain Bacteria; phylum Pseudomonadota; class Gammaproteobacteria; order Xanthomonadales; family Xanthomonadaceae; genus Stenotrophomonas; species Stenotrophomonas maltophilia_AN. Next base: position 582,327 of record DEVL01000003.1, on the reverse strand, counting down.
TTCCTGTGCCTCGGGATGCGCCGGGTACCACACGGTGTAGCGCACGCTGTCGCGGTGGTCGGCATCACGCACGGCCGCACTGGGCGTGTGTGCCACGCCCTGTCGCTCTCCCACGGGCGGCACGGCCCCAACGGCAAACAGCGGCAGGCAGAGCGCCAGCAGCGCGGTACAACAACGGGCGGTCATTCGCATGGGTCAACCTCCTTGAGGTGCAACGTGTCGGCCAGCGGCAGCCAGATCTCCACCCCGCCGTGGCCGCTGCGGTCATCGAAGCGCGCGTCGTAGCGCTCCAGGTCCGGTGCGTCGGCCAGGGTCAGGCCGGACGCCGGCAGATAGTCATTCAACAACCAGAACCAGGTGGAGCGGATCGCGGAGATGTGCCCGGCATGCCAGGCCACCAGGTACTCGCGGGGCGCGATCGAGATCGCCTGCCAACCGGCGGGCACGGACGCGCCGGCACGGATCTCCACGCCGGCGATGTAGTCGAAGCCACCTTCGGCATCGTTGTTGCCGCACACGCCGTAAGCGATCTCAGCGCCCAGGCCATACGCTTCGTCAAGGCGCTGCCATTGCGAAGGAATCGATGCGACGGTCGCGGCGGTATGGCGTGCACCGATCCCTGCCACGCGCAGGGCGCCGCGGTACTCGCGCCGGGGTTCGATCGCGCAGGGGGTCGAGGTATCGATCAGTTTCAGTGCCTCGACCAGCGCCATGCCGGCCAGCCCCTGTTCGCGCACCTGCTCGGGCGAACGCCCGAACTGGTCGGAAAATGCGCGGGTAAAGGCCGCGTGCGAGGCATAGCCCGCCGCCACCGCTACACTCAGGATGTCACCGGCACCGGCGGCCAGTTGACGGGCAGCTTCGGTCAGCCGGCGGCCACGCAGATAGCGCACCACCGAGGTGCCGGTGCTGAGCTGGAACAAGCGCGAGAGGTGGAACGGTGACAGCCCGACCACGCGAGCGATATCGGCCAGCGACGGGTTTTCAGCGAAGTGGCTTTCGATGTACCACAGGGCCCTGCGTGCCGCACCCATACCGCCAGTTCCATGCCGTTGAACGGGACCGCAGCGTAACCCAGCGCGCGCCGCGGCATTTGATCGTTCTTGCTGTGCGCTGCGCTGCGACGGTGGGGCAGTAGCGCGAGCTCGCTTCAGCAAAATGAACACGCATGAGTCCCGCGTGGCCTGCCTTCAGCATCGACCCTGAGATCGGATGCGGTTGATGATGCGAATCATTGCCATTACCATAGTGTGATCCGGGTCGCGCAAGGGATGCGTACCCGTGAACAGTTATCGAGCCCGCGCCGGTCACCGCCCGCGCCAGCCGCTGCCTGCCCCCACCCCGCTCCGCCGCAGGCCACCCAGGACGCCGGCCATGCGCGTTGCCGCCTTTCTGGAAACGCCGATGACCCGCTCCGCCCACGTGCTGTCCCGCCCGTCGATGCCCCGTCGCCCGCTGCCGCAGGCCTTGCTGGTCGCCCTGTGCACGCTCGCCATTGCGCCTGCGTTCGCGCAGGACGCTGCCGCTGATGCCACCACGCTGGACAAAATCGTGGTCAAGGGCGAGCGCGCCGAAGGCTATTCGGTCCGCCGCACCTCGGCCGGCACCCGCTTCGATCTGGCCCCGCGCGAGATCCCGCAGTCGGTCAGCATCATCAGCCACCAGCGCATCGAAGATCAGAACCTCGATGACATCATCGACGTGCTGGCCAACACCACCGGCGTGAGCAGCACGCAGTCCGATACCGAGCGCACCGAGTTCTACGCGCGCGGCTTCTACATCGACAGCTACCAGTTCGACGGCCTGCCGACCCAGATGGTGCAGAACTGGAGCTACGGCGATTCCGGCCTGGACCTGGCCCTGTATGACCGCGTGGAAGTGGTGCGTGGCGCCACCGGCCTGCTGAGCGGCGCCGGCAACCCGTCCGCGTCGGTGAACCTGATCCGCAAGCATGCCGACAGCGCCGAGCTGACCGGCAGCGTGTCGGTCAACGTGGGCAGCTGGGGCCGTACCCGCAGCACCGTGGATGTGACCACTCCGCTGAACGCCAGCGGCTCGGTGCGTGCACGCGTGATCGGCAGCTACCTGGATACCGAATCGCAGATGGACCGCTACGACCAGCACAAGACGCTGGGCTATGCGGTGATCGATGCCGACCTGACCCCGGACACCCAGCTGAGCGTGGGCTACGACTACCAGCAGAAGCGGGCCAACGGCGCGACCTGGGGTGGCTTCCCGATGCTGTTCTCCGATGGCACCTCCACCGGTTACGACGAGTCGTTCAACCCGAATCCAGGCTGGACGTATTGGGACACCACCAGCAAGCGCGCATTCGCCACTCTTGAACATGGGTTTGCCAGCGGCTGGAAGTTCAAAGTCGGCGCGACGCATGACGAAACCAAGGCCGATGATAAATTGTTCTACACCGCCTACAACGACTGGATGACTGGCGCGTCCTACTTTGACAAAGCAACCGGCGCTGGTATCACGCCCTCTGCAGGCTTCTACAACACCGAGCGCAAGGTCAGCGCCGTCGATGGCTTCATCGACGGCCCGTTTCAGCTGTTTGGCCGCGAGCACCAGTTCATGGCTGGTCTGAGCTACAACAAGCGGGAGTACGCCAACAAAGGCGATTACCAGCCGGATTTCTACAGTGATCCGATTGCGCCATACCTGACGCTGCCCAACTATCTCGGCTGGAACGGAAATTTCCCTGAACCAGAGTGGCGTGCAATGAAGCTGCAGAGCCGTGGCACGATCACTCAGAAAGCGGGTTACGCGGCTACTCGCCTGGCGCTGGCCGACCCGCTGAAGCTGATCATTGGTGCGCGCTATACCGACTGGAGCTTGGACGGTCTGGAGGGCACAGTCGTCAGTCGCTTTAGCCACAAGGTCACCACCCCGTACGCAGGCTTGGTGTTCGATATCAACGACACCTACTCCACCTACGCCAGCTACACCGAGATCTTCCAGCCGCAGACGCTGAAGAACCGCGCGGGCAGCTACCTGGATCCGGTGGACGGCAAGAGCTACGAAGTGGGCGTCAAGGGCGCGTGGTTCGACAACCGCCTGAACGCGTCGCTGGCGGTGTTCCGCATGGAGCAGGACAACGTCGGCCAGGCCACCAGCGAGCCCGTCCAAGGCAGCCCCAATGAGTTCGCCTACATCGCCGCACGCGGCACGGTGAGCCGTGGCTTCGAGTTCGAGCTCAACGGCGAACTGGCCCCGGGCTGGAACGCGACCTTCGGTGCCTCGCGCTACGTGGCCAAGGACATCAACGACGCGGACATCAACACCAACCTGCCGCAGACCACCATCAAGCTGTTCACCAGCTACACCCCGCAGTCGCTGAGCGCGCTGACGGTCGGCGGCGGGGCCAACTGGCAGAACGGCATCTACTACCCGGTGCCGGCCTATGGCCGTATCGAACAGGGCGGCTATGCGCTGGTCAGCGCGTTCGTGCGCTACCGCATCTCGCCGGAGTTCAGCGTGCAGGCCAACCTCAACAATCTGCTGGACAAAAAGTACTTCTCGCAGATCAACGGCTACGGCGCGTACGGTGATGGTCGCAATGGCGGCCTGACGTTCACCTGGTCGTTCTAACCGGTCTTTGATCGTATCGCTTCAACAACGGAGAGCCGGGCATTGCCCGGCTCTCTGCGTTTTGCACGATGCGCAATGGACGCGCGGCGGCGCCTGGCCGGGCCCCGGGAGTGCCGGCCCCTGGCCGGCAGCCTCATGGGCGATGACGGTCTTGCCTGGTGGCCGGCCAGCGGCCGGCACTACGGCCGTGCGCGCAGCAGCGCCAACCCGAACCCGATGAAGATCGTGCCGACCACACGGTCGAACACCTTGCGCAGCCCCGGCTTGGCCAGATAACCGGCCAGCCCGCGGCCGCCGGCGGCATACACCGCGTACCAGAACATCTCCATCACCGCGAAGGTGCCCACCAGGATCACGAACTGCGGCAGCTGCGGCTGGGTGAGATCGACGAACTGCGGCAGGAACGCCGAAGCGAACAGCAGCAGCTTGGGGTTGCTGATGCCGATGATGAAGCCATCGCGGAACAGCACGGTGCGTGAACTGGGCACCAGCGCCGTGGTGCTGCCGACGTCGATCGGCGCATCACCGCCGCGCCAGGCTTTGATCCCCAGGTACACCAGGTACGCCACGCCGGCGTAGCGCAGCACGTCGAACACCATCGGCGAGGCCTTGAGCACCGCGCCCAGTCCGGCGGCGGAGATCGCCAGGGCCAGTACCAGCGCGGTCAGGCAGCCGGCCATGGCGGCGATGCTGCGGCGGAAGCCGACGCGCACGCTGCGGGTCATCACGTGCAGCATGTTCGGGCCGGGCGTGCCGCACAGGACGAACACGGTGACGGCGAAGATCCACCAGGTATGCAGGTTCATGGCAATTCAGTTCACGAGGAGGCGTAGTGCCGGCCGCTGGCCGGCTCCCCATGATGCCTGACGGAAACAGCACCGGCAGCCCGGGCACCCGATATGGCCGATCCGTGCAACCAGGTTGTCCGCCCGGAACGCACCGGGGCGCCGTCTCGACGCCCCGGCGTGTCACCTCCGCATCAACCCTTGATCAGAACCGCAGATCCGCGCGCAGGTACCAGTAGCGCCCGCGCGGGATGTCGTAGGTCGAGGCGTCATAGCCGTTGAGCGAGCACGACAGGCAGATCGGCGGATCCTTGTCGAACACGTTGTTCAGGCCGGCGCTGAGCTGCAGCCCCTTCATCCAGTCGAACTTGTAGCCCACCTGCATGTCGTGGAAGGTGGTCGCGGCCAGTTCGTTCGTCCCCTCGGCCTGATTGCCGCAGATCGGGAAGGCCGCCACGTCGCCGCACTCCTCGGTGAGCTTGGAGATGTGTCGTACCGTCCAGGAGGCATTCCAGTTGGCCAGATTCCAACTCAGGGTGGCATTGCTGGTCCACTCCGGGATCGAGCTGTCGGCCACTTCCACGCCCGGCTCCTGCGGCTGCCGCTGGCCGGCCGCACCCAGTGCCTCATAGCGCCCGACGAAGGTGTTCTGCCAACCGAGCTTGAACTGGCCGACCTCCGTCTGCGGCAGGGTCCAGAACAGGTCCACATCCCAGCCATCGGTCTTGATCGAGCCCAGGTTGGTCAGCCGGTTGTTGAAGCTGCTGACCGCACCGGTCGAGGCGCGCGTGATGCCACCGCAGTACAGCGGGTCCAGCGTGTCCACGCACAGGTCGAGCTGGGTCTGCGCGTTGATCGCCTGGATCGCGCCTTCGATGTGGTGGCGATAGAACGTCACCTCCACATCGAAGCGCTCCGACCAGGACGCATTGCTGCCGAACCAGGGGCTCCACACGAAGCCGGCGCTGAAGCTGCGCGAGCGCTCCGGATCCAGCTCCGCGTTGCCACCGGTGGTGACCGAGATCTGCGAGTTGGCCTGCTGGAACCCCCCGGGCACGCCGAGTGCGGCACAGTTGGCGGCACTGCCGCGCGGCGGCGTACCACCCAACCCGACCGAGCACGGATCGAACAGCTGCAGGTCGGCACGCGCGGCCGAGCCGTACAGCTCGCCGATCGACGGCGCGCGGAAGCCTTCGGCATAGCTGGTGCGCAGCACGAAGTCGTTGGTCACCTGCCAGCGCAGGCCGTACTTCGGCGTGAACTCCCCACCGAAGGTGGAGTAGTCCGAGTAGCGCCCGGCCAGGCTCAGGTCGAGCTTCTCGCCGAGCGCGCTCTTGGCGAAGATCGGCACGCTCAGCTCGAGGTAGGCCTCGTTAACGTCGTAGGAGCCGGAGGTGGGCAGTGACGGCACACCGTTGTAGTGACCGATCACGGTCAGCGGATCCGGATCGTAGCGGCCCTCGTACTTGCGGTACTCGTAGCCGGTGGCGAACGAGACCGGGCCGGCCGGGAGCGTGAACAACTCGCTGCTCAGGTTGGCGGTGAACAGGCTCAGCTCGTTCTGGCTGCGGTCTCGCACCACCGGCTGGATCCAGCGCAGCATGTCCGGCGTGATCGAGCCGACCCCGCCGAAGATGTTCAGCGGGACACAGCCGGGCGTGGCCGCGCAGATCGCCGGATCGCCCAGCGCCATGTTGACCTTGTAGATGTCGTAGCTGCCGTAGTTGGTCTGCTCGGCTTTGTTCTTGCTGTACATGCCGTTGAGGTCCCAGAACCAGCTGCGGTCCGCCGCCTGGAACTGGCCGACCAGCCCGGTGGCGAAGTACTGGGTGTTGACCTCCTGCTCGAACACGCGCGGGCCGCCTTCCACCGGGCGGCGACCGATCAGGCTCATGTTGCTCGAAGAATCCAGATCGAAGCCGAACGGGTTGTACGGGTTGAGCGCGGAGACCACGATGTTGTCCGCCAGCGGGTTGCCGGTGGCGCCGTCCGGGCCGAAGAACAGCGGCTCGGGGCCGGCCTGGTTGGTGGACTCGCGGCGGTTACCCAGTGCCTTGATGTACCACTGGATGTCATCGGTGAGGTCGAAACGGAACTGACCGAAGATGCCCTTCCGCTCGGACGGGGTGAGCACCAGGTTGTACTCGGCGAAGTTGAAACGGTCGGCCGAGGTGAAGCAGTGGTAATCATCACTGCGGTTGCAGCCCGCGCTGCCGTCATAGCGCGGATTGCTCACGCCGGTGTTGGGCACGATGTTCTGGCTGGCGCCGGTGTTGGGGTCCACGAAGGCGAAGCGCCCCTGCGGAATGCCACCACTGCCGAAGGCAAGTCCGGTGCCGGGAATCGGGAAGCGCGATTGCTCGCGATCGCGCGCATACACCGGGTCCTGCTTGGTCCAGCTGGCGCCCAGGAACAGGCTGTAGCGGTCGCCGCTGGTGCCCCACGCCAGATCCACGCCTTTCTGGGTGCCGTCGCCCTTGGTGTACTCGCCATAATTCATCGTCACCTGCGCGCCGTCGAATTCGCGGCGGGTGATGATGTTGACCACACCGGCGATCGCATCGGAGCCATACAGCGACGAGGCGCCGTCTTCGAGCACTTCGATGCGCTCGACGATGGCCAGCGGAATGGTGTTCAGATCGGTCGCCGCACCCACGCCGGAGGCGGAGGATTCGTTGACCCAACGGATGCCGTCGACCAGGACCAGCACGCGCTTGGCGCCCAGATGCCGCAGGTCGACCTGGGCCGAGCCCGCGCCCACACCGCTGCCATCGGGTGGGAAGCCGAAGTTGCCCGAGGAATTGAACTTTGCATTGAGCGCCGAACCGGAGCCGGTCAGTTGCTGCAGCACATCGCCGATCGAGGTCAGGCCGGTGCGTTCGATCTCGGTGCGGGTCAGAGTCTGGATCGGCACCTGCCCTTCCACCTCGGCCCGCTTGATGCGGCTGCCGGTCACTTCTACCCGGTCCAGATCGGTCGTACTGCGTGGCGCGTCCTGCGCGCTGGCCAGGGCCGGTGCCGCCAGCAGCAGGCACAGCGAGACGGCAACCGCCAGTGGGCGGTGATGCAGGTTGTTCATTCGCTCTCTCTCCAAAGGAATGTCGGGCTGGGCTGCCGCGCCCCCCTGCATGGCGGCAGTGTCTCCTTTGTAAACAAACGGTAAACAGGTCGACGTGACGGCCGACACTCTTTCACGCGGAATCGACAAAGCCGACTGGGCGAAACTAGGCGGCGTGCGTTGCATGGATCGGCCGTGCGCTGCAGCAAACGCCTTGTGTTTAAAGGCGGTGGCGGTCAGACATCCCGCCAACCGGGCAGGACGGCGTCAACGGGAGACCGCGCGACAGACCTGCACAGGGATATCGAAAAAAACGGGATCTGCGTGACGTCCTGCGCGTCGTGATCGGCTGAAATGCGGTGCCCCACCCGCCGCTGCTTTCGCCACGGGCTCACTCTTTTTTCTCAGGAGGCGGTTGACGGAGGCGTTCGGCGTCGCGCTCTGCCTGCTCGGCATCCATCACCGCCGCCACGTTCCGCAGGAACGCGGCTTCGATCGAAGGAGGTATCTGGACAGGGATCGCTTGGCCACCCGCCTCACCGGTGGCCTGGGTCACCTCGAATCCGTGCACCGTCGCCTGCTCGAAGTCCACCACAACGGTCAGCCCGGGGCCGCTGGCAAGCGCGACCTGCTCCGGGGATGTACAGTTGTTGCATTCGATAAGGCCATCGGCCTGGCCCGGCAGGGGCATCGCGAGCCCCAGGGTCGTCAACGTCCCGAACAACCACACGGTCCTGAGCTGCATGGGTCCTCCGTACGGCACGATGCCGCGTATCCATTCCAGCCTCGGCGCGGCTTGCAGTCCGTGATCTGGTCTGCATTTCCAGACGCTGCTGGGCGCGGGTCCTGTTCATCCTCGAGTCGGCTTGCCCTCACTCCCTTTCACCCCGCGCCGTTATGCTTTCCGGCATGACTCGACTTCCCCTCTATTTCTTCAGCGCGACCGTCCTGCTGGCCTGCACCGGCGTCAGCCCGGTGGCCGATGCCCAGAACCTGGATGCGCAGCGCGCGCAGCTCAAAGCCGTCATCGACAACGCCGAGCGCGGCCAGTTTGACCCGGCCCAAGCGGCCGCATTGAGCCGGCACCCGCTGTATGGCTGGGTCGAATTCGCCAACCTGCGGCGCAACATCGACACCGTCAGCAATGCGCAGGCCCAGGACTTCCTGAAGCGCTACAACGGCCAGGCGGTGGCCACCAGCTTCCGCAACGTGTGGCTGCCAGCAGTCGCGCGGCGCCAGGATTGGCCGACGCTGCTGGCCAACTGGACCGACACCTCCAACGTCGGCCTGCGCTGCGCCCAGCTCAATGCGCGCCAGGCCACCGGCAAGGCCGATCCGCAGTGGGTGAGCGAGGCGCAGGCGATCTGGCGCAGCACCGGCAAATCGTTGCCTGATGCCTGCGACCCGGTATTCGCGGTACTGGAGGCCAAGGGTGGCCTGAGCGCCGAGCTGCGCTGGGCACGTATCGACGCCGCCGCCGATGAGCAGCAGCCGGCGGTGATGCGCAGTGCCGCGCGCGGTCTGCCCGCCGCCGATGTGGCCCTGGCCAATACGTATGCCGCCTTCGTCGACAAGCCCAATGCGAGCGCACTGAACTGGCCGCGCACTGAGCGCAGCCGACGCATCGCCACTGATGGCCTGGCCAAGCTGGCCAAGGCCGATCCGGGCGCTACCGAGCAGCAGTTGCCGCAGTACGCCGACGCCCTGCAGCTGAGCGCTGCACAGCGCGCGCAGGTGCTGTACCAGATCGCGCTGTGGACGGTGGCTTCGTATGGCCCGGAATCCGCCCGCCGCCTCAATGCAGTTCCCGAATCCGCCTATGACGAACGCCTGCACGAATGGCGTGCGCGCGAAGCGCTGTCGCGCGGCGACTGGCCGGCGGCGCTGACCGCGATCCGCAAGATGGGCCCGACCCAGCGCGCCGACTCGCGCTGGCGCTATTTCGAAGCGCGCATGCTGGACAAGACCGGCAAACGCAGCGAAGCGCAGGCGGCCTTCCGTGAGGCGGCCCGTGCGGCCACCTTCCATGGCTTCCTGGCCGCCGACCAGCTCGGCCAGAACTACACGCTGTGCCCGTGGGAACCCAACGACAGCGCCCAGGCGCAGGCGGCGGTCGCGCGCGACCCGGCGATCGTGCGCGCGATGGAACTGTTCAAGATCGAGCGTGCGGGCTGGGCCGTGGCCGAGTGGAACGATGCGCTGAGCCGTTACGACAACACACAGCGTCGTCTCGCCGTGGAAGTCGCCCGCGACAACGGCTGGTTCGACCGTGCGGTGTTCTCGCTCGGCAAGACCCCGGACGAGCAGCGCCTGTACTCGTTGCGCTTCCCGCTGCACCACGATGACAGCATCCGCCGCGAGTCCGCCCGCAATGCCATCGATCCGGCCTGGGTGGCCGCGGAGATCCGCGCCGAGAGCATCTTCAACCCGAAGGCCCGCTCGCCAGCCAACGCGATGGGCCTGATGCAGGTGCTGCCCGCCACCGGCGCGGCGGTGGCCAAATCGATCGGGCTGACCAACTACGGCGGCGCCGCCAGCCTCTACGATGCGGACACCAACATCGCCATCGGCACGGCCTACCTGCGCCAGCTGATGAACAAGTACGACGGCCTGCCCTACGTCACCATCGCCGCCTACAACGCCGGCCCGACCCCCACTGCCCGCTGGCAGTCGCAACGCCCGGGTTTCGATCCAGACATCTGGATCGAGACGATCAGCTACAAGGAAACCCGCGAGTACGTCGCGCGCATCCTGGCCTTCAGCGTGATCTACGACTGGCGCTTGAACGGTGACGCGCTGCCGGTGACCGACCGCATGAACGGCCGCCTGCAGGTCAAGCGCAAGACCTTCGCCTGCGCGGCCAACGCCGACAAGGGTGGCGACTGACCGGCCCCGCCATGCCGGCCGGCTCCGCGAATCCGGCACTCCCGATTGGCGTGGCCTTGGTCCCCTGCGGCATCATGGGCATATGAAAATCTATCTGGTTGGCGGCGCCGTGCGCGACCGCCTCTTGCAGCGCGCCCCGGGCGACCGCGACTGGGTCGTTGTCGGGGCCACCCAGGCGCAGATGGAAGCGCAGGGCTATAAGGCCGTGGGCCGCGATTTCCCGGTGTTCCTGCATCCCGACACCGGTGAGGAATACGCGCTGGCCCGCACCGAGCGCAAATCCGGCCGCGGCTACCGGGGCTTCGTGGTCGATGCCGATCCCGCCGTGACGCTGGAAGAAGACCTGCAACGCCGCGATTTCACCATCAACGCGATCGCCTGCGATGAAGCCACCGGTGAACGGGTGGATCCGTATGGCGGCGTGCGCGACATCGAGCAGCGTGTGCTGCGCCACGTCGGCCCGGCGTTCGTCGAGGATCCGCTGCGCGTGCTGCGTGCGGCCCGCTTCATGGCGCGCTTCGCACCGCTGGGCTTCACCGTCGCCGACGAGACGATGGCGCTGATGCGGGAGGTCGCCGCCAGTGGCGAGCTAGATGCGCTGGTGCCCGAGCGCGTGTGGCAGGAGCTGCGCCGTGCGCTCGCCTCCGCACAACCGTCCGCGTTCCTGCGCACGCTGCATGACGCCCATGCACTGGGTGCGATCCTGCCCGAGCTGGAGGCCCTGTACGGTGTGCCCCAGCGTGCGGAGTTCCATCCGGAAGTCGATACCGGGGTACACCAGGAAATGGTCAGCGACATGGCCGCGCAGCTGGCACCGGGCGATGATCTGATCGGTTTCGCCGCGCTGACCCACGACCTCGGCAAGGGCCTGACCCCGCCCGCCGAATGGCCGCGCCACATCATGCATGAGCAGCGCGGCGTCGCCCCGCTGCGTGGGTTGGCCGAACGCCTGAAGGTGCCGGTCGATCACCGCCAACTGGCCGAAGCGGTCTGCCGCGATCATCTCAACGTGCACCGCATCGACGAACTGCGCGATGCCACCGTGCTGGAACTGCTCGGCCGCTGCGATGGGTTCCGCCGCCCCGAGCGCATCGCGCAGATCGCGCTGTGTTGTGAAGCCGACAAGCGCGGCCGGCTGGGCTTCGAGGACAGCGATTACCCACAGGGTGAGACGCTCAAACGCCTGCACCAGGCGGCGCTGGCGGTGCAGGCGCGCGATCTGGATCTGAGCGGCTTGAAGGGCCCGGCGGTGGGTGAAGCGCTGGCCAAGGCGCGTACGCGGGCGATTGCGGCGGCGCGCTGAACGATGCCAGCGCGTCGCGATATCACCAATCGAAGCGCAGCCCGATATTCCCTTCGATGCTCTTGCGCTCCTTCTGCGCACTGCTTTCCAGATCGCGCGTGTAATCGGCCACCGCAAACGCACTGACATTGGCATTGAAGCGCGCGACTACACCGACCCCAACTTCCAGTGCGCGGGCGGCCTGCTGATTGATCAGCTCATTGGTGCCGAAGCTGATGCGATCCTCGCCGTCCAAGGTCTGCCAGTAGTTCACTTTGAGGTATGGCTGCCAGCCATTGCCGGCGAGGTTGTAGTCGGCTGCAAGGCGCAGGCCGACACGGCCGGTCCACGCGTTGTCGTTTTCGTAGCTGATCGTGGAGATGCGGTCCGCGTTGTCATCCAGCGCACTGCGCTGCCAGATCACCTGCGCCTGCGGCTCCAGCCACCAGGCCGATTGCCCGAGCTGCAGCAACGGCTTGCCGACCTCCAGTGACGCCGTGGTGCCATCCCCGCGCAGATCGATCCCAAGGCCGCGCGCCGACCATGCATTGCCGTCGTAACGGCTCTGCATGACCACCGCGTCGAGGTAACCGCCCGCACTGCCCACGCGGGTCCAGTACAGACCGACATGCTTGTCGTCCAGGCGCGTGCGGCCCACTGCCACGTTGTCCCAGCCGATCGCGAAGCCGTTGACGTTGCCCTGCGCGCGGGTACGCCCGACGAACACACCGAACTGATTACGCGCCTGATCATCGGCCGTTGCGTACAGATCCACACCGGCCTGGATGCCTTGGATGTCACCGTCGAAGCTGGGCTTGGCATCGCCTTCCCAATGCTGCTCATGGCTCTGCCCGATCATCCGCGCCCATGCCGAACGAAAACCGCCCTGTCCGGCCAACAGGCGCTGTTCGCCCTGGCGTTCGTGGAAGGTACCGAGGCTGAGCAGACTGGTCTCACGCAGCAGCGGCGGCACCACCGCGTAGGTGGCCGCCTCCACGCGGTACAACGGAACGATGTCGCCTTCCGCTGGTATTGCACCGGGCGTCGGCGGAACGGCCAGCGGTCCGGGCACGGCGGCCGGCGTGGTCGGTACCGGCGGTGGGGTATCGACCTGGGGCGGCGCGACAGGTGCCGGCTCGGGCGGTGGCGGCGGCGGTGCGGGCTCCGGTGCCAACGGGTCGGGATTCTCCGGCAGATCCGGAGACGGCGGTGCCGCCAACGGTGGGGGTGGCGTGCCGGCATCCTCCGGCGGTGGCGGGGGCGGCGTCACGGTCGGCACGCCCGGTGGTGCGGGTGAAGGGGCCGGCGAGACGCCCGCCACCAGCGTCGAGCGGAGATACCAGTTCTCGCTGCTGCCGTCACTGACGCCGCCCTTGAACAGGAAATACTCGAACGCTCCCGCCGCGATCGGGTTGTACAACGCAAAGGCATTCGGCGCGGTGCTCGCCCCGTTGATCGACTGCACCACCAGGATGCCGTCGGCCAGCGTCGCCGCGCCGGTCCCTCCGGCGTTGAGAATTCCGAGCCCGGTGCTGCCACTGGCCACGCCGTTGGAGATCACCAGGCGGTCGGAAGGCGCACCGTCACCGGCCAGCACCGACTGCAGATACACGCCGCCGTTGTTGCCGACATAGTTGCCTGCAATGGTAAACGCATCACCTGCACCGTTGCTGCCGTTGCTCAAGTCAATGCGCCCGGCATTGATCACACTGGCCTGCTGCCCGGCGGTGAACGTGCGCACGCTGGCATTGAGGCCACCGGCGAACACCGTGCTGGTGCTGTCGATGTCCAGCGTACCGCCGGTGGTGGTGAAATCGGACAGCACCAGGTCGCCATCGAACGTCAGCTGGCTGTCCTGGCGCAGGTTGATCTGCTCCCAGCCGGTGAAGCGCGAGACACCGCTGGTCTTGACGTTGTTCATCGTGAGCAGATCGGTGCCAAGCCCACCGGTGAACAGCGGCATCGCGCCGAGGTGGCTGTTGTTGAGGTTGGACAGCGTGGTGAGGTCGTTGCCCTCGCCCATGTCCACTGTGCCGTACACCACGCCGCCACCGGACCAGTCCAGCCGATCGTTGCCGGTGCTGGCGCGGATCTCGCCGCGCACCGTGCCACCGGTGATGGTGATCGCATCGTCGCCACCGCTGATGCTGATGTTGCCGCCGATGTAGCCCTCGGAAAGGATGATCGTGTCGTTGCCGAAGCCGGTGACCAGGTTGCCGTCGATGGTGCCGCCGGACATGTCGAAGGTGTTGTTCTCCAGCTTCATGTTGACCCGGCCGATGCGGCCGCCGGTCATCTCGGCATAGTCGCCGTCGTCGAAACCACCGATGATCTGCCCGCCCGTCATGCGGAAGCGATCGGTTCCATCGCCCTGCAGCAGGGCGCCGACGGTGCCCCCGGTCATGATGAAGACGTCCTGCCCGCCGCCTTGCTGCACGGTGCCGGTGATGGTGCCGCCACTGATCTCGATCTGGTCGACGTCGTCGCCCTGATCGACCGAAGCCAGCGTACCGCCACTCATCACCAGCACGTCAGTCCCCGCACCCTGCGTCACCGCGCCGGCAATGTTGCCACCCAGCATCTGCAACCGATCATTGCCGACCCCCTGTGTCAGCGTGCCGCCGATGCTGCCGCCGGGGCGCACGATGGCGGTGTCGTTGCCGGCGCCTTGATCGACGTTGCCGACAATGGCGCCGGCGACGTCCAGCAGGTCATCGCCGTCGCCGAGCAGCGCCGAGCCGGTGATCGACGAGCCGGTAAGCAGGCGCAGGATGTCATTGCCGCCCGCCAGTGAGATATTGCCGATGATGCGGCCGCGGTTGGTGAGATCCAGTGCGCCGTTACCGGCAGCGCCGATCACCGTGCCAGGTGCCTGGATGACGCCGGTCTCGGCGTTGACCACGGTGTTCAGGCCCGTGGTGTTCTGCAACCAGATTGCCACCGCGTTGTTGGCGCGGATCGTCCCGTTGTTGACGATGGTGTTACCCGCGCCCAGGAAGTTGATCACCTCTGCATTGCCCTGGCTGCCCAGTGCAAGCACTTCGCCCCCGGCATCGACGGTGACCGTGCCACCGGTGCGCATCTCGAGGGTGTTTCCACCGGCGTTGTACAGGCCGGCGGCGCTGACGGCGGTCGCGCTCACCGTCGCGCCGGTTCCTACGCGGATGTTGGCGTTGTCACGCAGCGAGATCGCGCTGGAATCGCCTACCACCAGCTTCGCGCCGGATTGGACATCCACGGTACGCCCATCTTCGGCCGGTAGATTGCCGTCGCCGATGCGGGTCGTGTAGGGGTTGGGGGCGGCGGTGTCGCAAGTCGTGGTGGTGCCAACGGTAACGCAGTCTGCCTGCGCACCGAACGACGCCAGCACGACTGCACTGCCCAGCAGACAACGGGAACGCAGCAACGCGGTGATGCTGCGCGCGAGGGGGTGACGGGTGGAACTGGGCATGCGGCTTCCTCTGGGCATCACGGAGGGCGGCGGCGACATGACAGGTCATCGAAGCCCCCTGCTCCTGACTGCACGCATCACCATGGAGTTCACGTCGGCAGCACGTGCTGCCTGGGACTGCATTACCAGCGGTGCAACATCAGGAAAAAAGAGGCGGCGCACCCGAGTGGGTAACGGCCAGAACGCGGGTTCGTCAATTACGTAGTGGTGATAGGTACTTTTACTGTTCGACTGTGATGTGAACGTAAATGCAGGTGCGCGGGCCGGTGCCGCTAGATCTTCAGGTAGATCCGCCGACGGTCCAGCGCCCACATCACCAACCACCAGAGCGCCACGAAGCCCATTGCGCAGGCCACGGAGGCCAGCTTCGGCGCCTGCGGCAGCGCATGCTCCAACGTACGGAATGCCCAGGCCCATGCACCGGTCGCGCCTAGCACCAGCGCCATCACGGAGGACCCGAGATAGGCAGCGATTGCATTCATCCCGAAGCGGCGACCCAGCGCAGGCAGCCCCCCACGGTCGATCACCGCGTGCGCCAGCAGCAGCGCGGCCATGGAAAGGCCGCCGGCCCAGACCACGAGGCTGGGCGTCCAGAGTTGCTTGTTCAACGGCAGCCACATCGTGGCCAGCCCGCCGAGGGCCAGGCAGGCGGCCGTCAGGACCGCCAGCCGAGCCGACTCACCGGCACGCAACCACGCACCGGCACGCAGGCCGAGCACCGTGGTGGCAATCGCACCGAGGCTGCTGAGCAGGCCTTCCGGGTCATGACCCAGTCCGGTGAGCGCAGAGTACGTGTAGAGGAAGGGGGCAAACAGCGCGGTGTCCAGGCGGCTGGCCGGATTGACCCACGGCTCCAAGGAAGCGGCCGACAGCAGGATCGCCGTATAGGCGGCCAGCAAGCCGACAATGACCGCCCATTGCGTCCGCGCCTGCGTGTAGACCGCCAGCACGCCAACCGCCGCCACGCACAGGGCGATCCGCTGCAGCACGCCCCACAGGCGATACGCGGGTAATTCAAACAGCCACCACGCCATCAGGTGCAGCAGCGCACCGGCGATCAGGATGCGCAGCGCGCGTTGCAGTACCCCACGCACCAGCGCCGGACGCATGGCCGGGTCGGTGGCGCGCGGGGCCAGGCTGAACGCCATCGAGACGCCTGCGATGAACAGGAACAGCGGGAAGATCAGGTCGGTCGGGGTGAGGCCATGCCAGTCCGCGTGCAGCAGCGGCGCGTAGACATGGCTCCAATCGCCGGGATTGTTGACCAGCAGCATCGCCGCGACGGTCAGGCCACGCAGCGCGTCGATCGACCCCATCCGCCCCGACGGCGCGTCACTCATACGTCTTCGCGCTGCCCGGCAATCCAGGTGCTGCGTACCTGCAGCGCATCATCGAGCAGGACCAGATCGGCATGATGGCCTTCAGCGATATGCCCGTAGCGGTCATCCAGATTCAGGAACTGCGCGGGATAGGTGGAGGCCATGCGCGCCGCCTCGGCCAGCGAGACGCCCAGCAGCTGCACGCTGTTGCGTACCGCGGTGGCCATGTCCAGTGCCGAGCCGGCCAGTGAGCCGGCGGCATTGCGCACCACCCCGTCGACCGCGGTGATCACCTCGCCATAGAGCTCATAACTGGGGTCATCCGCCCCTACCGGCGGCATCGCATCGGTGACCAGCATGACTTTGCCACGTGGCTTGGCGGCCAGTGCCACACGCAGGCTGGCCGGGTGCACATGCACGCCGTCGGCGATGATACCCACCCAGCTGTCGCGATCTTCCAGCGCCGCGCCCACCGCGCCCGGTTCGCGCCCGGTCAGCGGCGACATCGCGTTGTACAGATGGGTAAAGCCGCGGATACCGGCCTCCAGGCCTGCACGCGCCTCTTCGTAACTGGCGGCGGTATGACCTGCCGCCACCACCACGCCACGCTCCACCAGCGCGCGGATGCTCTCCAGCGGCACCCGCTCGGGCGCCAGCGTGAGCAGCGTGACGCCGTTGTCCAGCGAGGCGGCCAAGGCGATCTCGGCGGCGTCCGGCACGCGGAACTTGGCCGGATCGTGCGTGCCCTTGCGCGCCGGGGCGATGTACGGCCCTTCCAGATGAATGCCGAGCACGCCCGGCACGCCCTCGCTGATGGCCTGGCGGGTCGCGGCAATGGCCGCGCGCATCACCTGCACGTCGTCGCTGATCAGGGTGGGTAGCAGACCGGTGGTGCCGAAGCGGCGGTGCGCCTGTGCCAGCGTGCGCAGCGTGGCGACATCCGGGCGGTTGTTGAACAGCACGCCGCCACCGCCATTGACCTGCGCATCGATGAAACCGGGTAGCAGCCAGCCACCGCCCAGATCCACCTGCTCATCGGCCTGACCCAGCATCGGCGCGGCATCGGAGATGAGCGCGGTGATCCGGCCGCTTTCGATCACGATCGCCAGGTCGTCGCGGAAGTCGTCACCGGCCAGGATGCGGGCATTGCGCAGGACAGTTTTCATCAGACGGTTTCCGTCACTTTGTTCAGATGCGGCGGCAGATCCGGGTTGTGGCCACGCCGCAGTGCCAGCGCATTGATCGCGCGGTAGAAGCTCTGGATGGTCAGCAGCGGGGCGCAGGCCGGGTGCGGCGCGACCGGCAGCGGCAGGTCCCCACCGACATCGGCCAGCCACACCTGCGCATCGCGCGCAGCGAACTCGCCCAGCACCGCACGGGTGCCGGCGCCGGTTTCATCCGGCTGGGCAAAGGCCAGCACCGGGAAGCCCGGGCCGACCAGCGCCATCGGGCCGTGCTTGACCTCGGCCGAGCTGTAGGCCTCGGCGTGCAGGCCACAGGTTTCCTTGAACTTCAGCGCCGCTTCCTGCGCTGCGGCCAGGCCAAGACCGCGGCCAAGTACAAACAGATTGTGGGCCGGCACCAGGCCATCGGTCAGCGACGACCAGTCGCTGTTCCAGGCCTCGCGCAGTGCATCGGGCAGCGCGCGCAGCGAGGCGATCAGCCCCACGTCCTGGGTCCAGTACGCCACCAGCTGCAGGATCGCCGACAGCGAGGCGAGATAGCTCTTGGTCGCCGCCACGCTGCGCTCGGTACCCGCGCCCAGCGGGATGACCGTCTCGGCCAGCTGCGCCAGCGGCGAATCCTCGACGTTGACCAGCGCCACCACGCGCGCGCCAGCGGCACGTGCGGCCTCGGCGTTGCGCAGCAGGTCCGGGCTCTTGCCCGACTGCGAGATCACGATGTACAGCGCGCCACGCAGTTTCAACGGCGCTTCATAGACCGACCCCACCGACGGCGAGGCCGAGGCGGTCACCAGCCCGAGCCGGGTTTCCAGCAGGTACTTGGCGTAGGTGGCGGCATGATCGGAACTGCCCCGTGCGCAGGTCACCACGAACGGCGGCGGCGCCGCGCGCAGGCTGGCCGCCAGCGTCTCCACGGCCACCTGGTTGCGCGCGAACTGCGCAGCGATCACATCGGCGGCTTCCGCGGCTTCGCGGTACATCAGGGTGTCGTGGGGAGCAGGCAGGGACATGGGAACTCAGGTCGTTTCAGGAGAGGGAAGCCGTGCACCCTGCGGGCGCATCGGCGCGGTGGAGCCACGCACCACCAGCTGCGGCACGAAGCCCTGATTCTGCAGCTGCAGCGGCGCGTCGTCGTACGCATCGCTGCGCAGCTGCGCGATCAGCAGGCGCGCAGCATGCCGGGCGATGTCTTCGGTGGCCTGCTTGGCCGTGGTCAACGGCGGCCAGGACTGGCGCGAGAACGGGCTGTCCTCGAAGCCGGCGATGGACAGGTCGTAGGGCACGTTCATGCCGGTGGATTTGGCCGCCGCCAGCACGCCGGCAGCGATTTCATCGTTGGAGCCGAAGATGGCCGTGGGCGGTTCGCGCAGCGCCAGCAGGCGGCGCGCGCCGCGGAAGCCGTCATCGAAGGTGTAGTCGCCCTGCACCACCAGGTGCTTGTCGATGGACATGCCGTAGTCGCGCAGTGCCGCTTCATAGCCGGCGTAGCGTTCGCCACTGGAACGGTGCGAGCTACCGCCCCACAGGAACCCGATGCGCTGGTGCCCAAGCTGGATCAGGTGCTCGGTGATTTCATAGGCGGCCTCGCGGTCGTCGACGAACACGCAGGCGCCATCTTCGGGATCGGCGGTGGCGGCGATGATGCGCACCAGCTTGATCCCGCGTGCGGTGAGCGCGGCCACCAGATCCTTGCGCTCGGACATGGGCGCGGTCAGCACCAGGCCGGCGAGGCGCGAACGCTGCACCCAGTCGGCCAGCTCCTCAGCCAACATCGGCGAACTGGAATCGCAGGGATGGATCTGCAGCCCGAAGCCGGTTTCGCGGCACGCCGCAAGCACGCCGTTCTGCACGCCGATGATGTGGTACGGGTTGGGGTTGTCGTACACCAGCCCGACCACCAGCGTGGTGCCGGTGCGCAGGTTGCGCGCGGCCGGATCAGGCTCGTAGTCCAGCTCGGCGATCGCACGCAGCACGCGCGCGCGGGTGGCCTGCATCACCGACGGTTCGTTGTTGATCACCCGCGAGACCGTCTTCAGCGATACCTTGGCCCGTTCGGCGACATCCTTGATGGTCGCTCTACGCATCGTTTTTCCCTGGCTGACCGGTTGAGCGTCCATGATCGCCGATCACTGCCCGTCGCGGGACAGCCCGACCCGGTGGCCGCGCATCGAGTAGAACAGGATGTACAGGTAGCAGGGCACCATCAGGCCGGCGAAGACCCACTGGAAATCAAAGTGCTGCTTGAGCACCGCGAACAGCTGCGGAATGATCGCGCCACCGGCAATGGCCATCACCAGCAGCGCCGAGCCGGTTTCGGTGAACCGGCCCAGGCCGCGGATCGCCAGCGGGAAGATCGCCGGCCACATCATCGCGTTGGCAAAGCCCAGCGCGGCCACGAAGCCGACCGAGACATAGCCGTGGGTCAGCAGCGCGCCGATGCTGAACAGCACGCCCAGCACGGCCGAAATGCTCAGGTAGCGCGATTGCGTCACAAGGTGCGGAATCAGCGCCAGGCCCACCACGTAACCGGACAGCATGAATGCCAGCGTGATCGAGGTGAACATCTTGGTCTGGTCCAGCGGCAGGTTGAAGCTATGCCCGTAGGTACCGATCGCATCACCGGCCATCACTTCCACGCCGACGTAAACGAACAGGCACAGCACGCCCAGCCACAGGTGCGGGAACTGGAAGATGCTGGTGCGCTCAGCAACGCCTGGCGCGCGGGCCGGCGTGGCATTGGCTTCAGCGGTCTTCAATTCGGGCAGCGGCGAGAACAGCACGCCGACCGCCAGCACCACCAGCAGCCCGGCCATGGCCATGTACGGCAGCTGGATTTTGGCGGCGAACTCGTTCAGCAGCAGCGTCTTGGTCACGGCGTCTGCGACCTTCACCTGGGCATCCAGATCGCCGATGCCATGCAACACCAGCGTGCCGATCAGCACCGGGGCGAGCATGCCGGCGACCTTGTTGCAGATACCCATCAGCGCGATGCGCCGGGCGGCGGTTTCGATCGGCCCGAGGATGCTGATGTACGGGTTGACCGCCGTCTGCAGCAGGGCCAAACCGCTGCCGATCACGAACAGGCCACTTAGCGCGCCCGGGTACCAGCGCTGCTGGGCGAAGTGGGCGAACACCACCGCACCGGCCGCCATCACCAGCAGGCTCAGGCTCAGGCCTTTCTTCATGCCGGTGCGCTTGAGAATCCATGAGGCCGGCAGGGCGAGGAAGAAATACGACAGGTAGAAGACCATCAGGACCAGGAAGGCGCCGACCTCGTCCAGCTCGAAGGCCAGTTTGACGAAGGTGATCAGCGGGCCGTTGAGCCAGGTGAAGAAGCCGATCAGGAAGAACAGCACGCCGATGATCAGGATCGAGGTAAGCACGCTCGAACGCGCGGAGGCAGCAGGCACGGCAGACATCAAGAAGGCTCCTGCATCGACGGCGCGCGATGCGGCGTCGGAAGAGTGGCTGGGAACAACGTTGTCACATTTATTCGTCGCCCCTGCCGGGTTTGTCAACAACTGGTTTTCCGGACGACCGATGAAAACCGCGTGCTGCATCTGCGCAAAAACCCGGTATGACTCATCGGAAGGGAGCTGAGCCCCTGTTTCCAAGCAGTTTGCAAAAACATGACGCCCGTTGGGTGAAAACGTTTTCCTGCGGCAGGCCCCGTTGCGGCGCAGCATCGAAAGTGTGAGGTTATCGTTGACATCGTTGTCAGAACGATTACAGACTCCGCCTCAATCGCCGGGCCAGCCCTGGCCGTGCCCAACCGATGGAGTCCGTGTGACCAACGCCGCCCACGCTGTACCGGCCCAGGCCCCGTCCGCTGCGATGCCGCCGTTCCTGGCCGCCGACGTGGGTGGCACGCATGTCCGGGTGGGCCGGGTCCAGGCCAGCGCGGATCCGGACCATCCGGTGCAGCTGCTGGACTACCGCAAATTCCGCAATGCCGACTACGCCGGCCTCAGCGCGATCCTGTCCGAGTTCCTGGCCGATGGCCCGCGCCCGGCACACTGCGTCGTCGCCACTGCCGGCTATGCGCGTGAAGACGGCACCGTGATCACCGCCAACCTGCCCTGGCCACTGTCGGCGCGGCAGATCGAGCGCGACGTCGGCCTGGATCAGGTCTACATCGTCAATGACTTCGAGGCCGTGGCCTACGCCGCCGCCCAGGTCGACGCCAGCGGCGTGCTGCAGCTGACCGGCCCGGCCACCGCCCCGCGCGGCCCGACCCTGGTGGTCGGCCCCGGCACCGGCCTCGGCGCGGCGGTATGGATTCCTACCGCGCACGGTGCCGTGGTCCTGGCCACCGAAGCCGGCCAGCCGACCCTGGCCACCACCACCGAACTGGAGATGGCGATCGTGCGGCAGATGCTGCGCGAGCGCTCGCATGTCTCGGTGGAGCAGGCGCTGTCCGGACCCGGCCTGATGAATCTGTATCGCGCCCTGTGCGCGTTGAACGGCCACGCACCGACGTTGACCACCCCCGATGCGATCACCGCCGCCGCCGTGGCCGATCAGGACCCGCTCGCACGGCAGAGCCTGGACGTGTTCTGCGGCCTGCTCGGCAGCACGATCGGTGACATGGCGCTGCAGTACGGCGTCACCGGCGGGGTCTATCTGGCCGGCGGCATCCTGCCGCAGATCCGCGATTTCCTGTTGAACAGCACCTTCGTCGAGCGGTACCTCAACAAGGGGCCGATGCGCGAGGCGCTGGAACGCATTCCCGTGAAGGTGGTCGAGCACGGGCAGCTGGGCGTCATCGGCGCCGCCAGCTGGTACCTGGGACATAGGGACCACCCGAACGCCTGACGGCGTGCAGGGAAAGGCAATACGCAGTACGTGGCACCCATGGCGCGCCCTTCCAGGGCGCGCGGCAAAGTCGTACCAGACGCAAGAAGACACGCCGTCGCCGGCGAACCATCGGATTGATGAGGAGAGACATCATGAACCACCGCAAGAGTCTGCTTTCGGCAGCCATTTTCAGCTGTCTGGTGTTCGGCGCGCAGGCGCAGGAAACCTCGACCACCCCCACCGACCTGGATACGGTCAGCGTGGTGGGTATCCGCGCCAGCCTGGAAAAGTCGCTGGATACCAAGCGCAACAACGTGACCATTTCCGAGGCGATCACCGCCGAGGACATCGGCAAGTTCCCCAGCACCAACGTGGCCGAGGCGCTGTCGCAGCTGCCCGGCATCTCACTGGACCGTCGCTTCGGCCAGGGTGAGCGAGTCAGCATCGACGGCACCGACCCCAGCCTCAACCTGTCCTTCCTGGATGGTCACCCGGTCGCGCAGGCGATCTGGCTGTACGGCGAACAGCCCAACCGCGGTTTCGACTACACCCTGCTGTCGCCGTTGATCCTGGGCCGCATGGAAGTCATCAAGTCCTCCGAAGCGCGCCTGACCGAAGGCAGCCTGGGCGGCACCATCCTGATGCACACCCGTCAGCCGCTGGACATGCGCGCCAATGAAGTGGCCGCCTCGATCGGCTACAGCTACAGCGACCAGGCCAGCAAGGGCAAGCCGAACGCCTCGGCGATCTACAGCTGGAAGAACGACGAGGAAACCTTCGGCGTCAACGTGGCCGCGCAGCACTATGAAGAGCGCGTGGACCGCCAGGGCATGGAAGTGTTCGGGTACGCCAAGGCCTCCACCTTCACCAATGCACCGGGCGTGGACCCGAACGCGGATGTGCCCAACTCGGTCAACGCGGCGTGGTTCCAGCAGGACCGCAAGCGCGACAGCGCCGTGGTCAACCTGCAGTTCAAGCCGACCGATGAGCTCGAGTTCAACCTGAGCGGCCTGTACATCAAGGAGAACTTCGACAACTACAACCAGTCGATGTACTCCTTCCTGACCTGGAATCCCGGCACCATCGGTGCGGTGAACCAGCTCGGCGATGTGCGCAACGGCGTGGTCAACAGCGGCCACTCCAACGCCAGTGCCACCGCCAACAGCGGCACGGTGATCTACGACAACAACGTGCGCGAATCCGAAGTGACTACCAAGGGTCTGGACCTGCGTGGCGCCTGGAAGGGCGAGGGCTGGGGCATCAGCGGCCAGGTCGGCCAGAGCAAGTCCGAGAACAAGGACCTGGCCCAGTACTTCATCGAACCGTTCTACAACGGTGGTTTCAGCTGGAACCTGGACAAGGGCATCACCTTCGACAACCCCGAGGCGGCCCGCAACCCGGCCAACTGGGGCTCGGCCGGTGGCTGGTTCGGCAACAACGGCATCTTCTCCACCGACAGCAAGGACACCTACGCGCAGCTGGACTTCAATGTGCAGTTCGACAGCATCTTCAACCAGCTGCAGTTCGGCGTGCGCCACGGCAAGCATGAAGAGAGCTTCGATCTGAACGTGTATGGCGGCGTGCGTCCGGGCACCCTGGCCGACGTCGGCACCATCGGGCTGACCGACATCCAGGGCTTCGCCGATGGCCAGGGCCGTCATGTCCAGGTCGGCCGTGACAACGTGCTGAACTGGGTCAAGGGCAGCCCGCTGGACTTCGCCAACCCGGATCCGGCCAGCTACCTCAACAACAGCTGGGCGCTGGAGCAGACCAACAACGCCGCCTACGCGCAGTTGAACTTCTCCAACGGCCCGGTGCGCGGCAACGTCGGTGTGCGCTACGTGGATTCCAAGACCGCCGGCAGCGGCTTCGTCTACGGCGGCACCCCCACCCTGACCGACTTGGACAGCAAGTGGCAGACCCAGACCAAGAAGGAAGACTTCCTGCTGCCCTCGGTCAACCTGGTCTATGACACCGACAGCGACTGGGTGTTCCGCTTCGGCGCCAGCAAGGTCATCGCGTGGGCGCCGTACAACCAGATGGTGAACAACACCTTCCTCAACGACACCACGCTCACCGGCAGCGGCGGCAACGCAGCCCTGTCGCCGTATGAGTCCTGGAACTACAACCTGTCGGCCGAGTACTACTTCGCGCCGCAGTCGGTGGTGGCCTGGTCGCTGTTCTACAAGAAGATCGACAACTACATTGATACCAGCGCCGTCACCGAGCGCCAGTACAACTCGATCCGCGATACCTCGCCGGCCACCTGGGCCAACATCGTGGGCACCAACGGCTGTACGGCCGACGGCTACTGCGACTACAGCATCCAGCGTCCGCGCAATGCCGGCAGCGGTCACGTCAAGGGCTTCAACCTCAGCTACCAGCAGCCCTTCGGCGAAAGCGGCTTCGGCCTGACCGCCAACTACACCTACGCCAACGGTGAGAACAACTCCGGTGATGCGCTGCCTTACCAGTCGCGCAACTCGGTCGCGTTCAGCCCGTACTACGAAAAGGGTCCGATCAACGCCCGCCTGACCTACAACTGGCGTGACAGCTACCTGGCCGGCGGCTACGTCGCAGGCTCGGCACCGGCCAGCGTGGACGACTACGCCGAGCTGGGCGCCAGCTTCGGCTACACCTTCAACGAAAACTGGTCGGTCACCGTGGACGCCCAGAACCTGCTCGATGAAGAGTACTTCCAGTACCTGGGCGACAAGGATCACCTGGCCTCGCGTTACAAGAGCGGCCGCCGCTACATGGCCACCCTGCACTTCAAGTTCTGATTGCCCCGGTAGTACGCTGCACACCTGAAACGGGCCCGGATCTCCGGGCCCGTTTTCACAGGTGGAACCCGAATCGCTACAAAGGAATGACCCGATGCACACCCGCACCCGTCGTACCTCGCTGTCGCTGCTTTCCTTCGCACTGGCCCTCTCCATCGCACCGCGGGCCCAGGCCACCGATGCGCAGGCACCGGACGGCCCGCGTGCCCGACCCGGCTCGCTGATGCTGATCCCCGCGCCCGCCAAGGTCGACCGCCTCGAGGGCGCCGGCTACACAGTGACGGCCGCCACGCAGGTTCATGCACAAGGCCAGGCCGCCCAGCGCGTCGCCACGCAGTTCGCCACCCTGCTGCGTGACAGCGGTGGTCCGGCGGTGACGGTCAACGAAGGACGCGAACAGAACGGCATCCGCTTCGTGCTCGACGCCGCGCTCAAGACCGGTGCCGAGGGCTACCAGCTGCGTTCCGACGCGCGTGGCGTGACCGTGCAGGCCGCCACCGAAGCCGGCCTGTTCTACGGGGCGGCCACGCTCTCGCAGCTGCTCACCGGCGGCAGCGATGGCAAGCTCCCGGCGCTGCGCATCGACGATGCGCCCCGTTTCAGCTGGCGTGGCCTGATGCTCGATTCGGCCCGCCACTTCCAGAGCCTGGATGAGATCAAGCAGGTCCTCGATGCGATGGCCGAGCAGAAGCTCAACACCTTCCATTGGCATCTCACCGATGACCAGGGCTGGCGCATGGAGATCAAGCGCTACCCGAAGCTGACCGGCGTCGGCAGTTGCCGCATTCCGGCCGGTGATGGTGGCCGCGATCCGGTCACCGGCGCCGAGCGCCCGTACTGCGGCTTCTATACGCAGGACCAGATCCGCGAGGTGATCGCGTATGCCGCCGCGCGCCATATCCAGGTGATTCCCGAGATCGACGTGCCCGGCCACGCTACCGCCGCGATCGCGGCCTACCCGGAACTCGGCACCACCGAGACACCGCTCAAGCCGCTGAGCGAATGGGGGGTGTTCCCCAATCTGTTCAACACGGAAGACAGCACCTTCACGTTCCTGGAGAACGTGCTGGAGGAAGTCATCGCGTTGTTCCCGGCCAAGTACGTGCACGTGGGCGGCGATGAAGCGGTCAAGGACCAGTGGGAAGCCTCCGCGCGGGTGCAGGCACGCATGCGCGAGCTGGGTGCCGGCGATGAAATGGAGATGCAGAGCCACATCATCAAGCGCCTGGAAACCTTCCTGGAAAAGCACGACCGGCGCCTGATCGGCTGGGATGAAATCCTCGAGGGCGGGCTTCCGCCGGAAGCCACGGTGATGTCCTGGCGCGGCACCGAAGGCGGCCTGAAGGCCGCCAGCGAGGGTCACGACGTGGTCATGTCGCCGGTGACCGACATGTACATGGACTACCTGCAGACCAACTCGCCGAACGAACCGCCGGGCCGCCCGGCGACGATTCCGCTGGGGCGCGTGTACGGCTTCGAGCCGGTGCCGGACGCACTGGCCAAGGACAAGCAGCATCACATCCTCGGCCTGCAGGCCAACATGTTCACCGAACACACGCGCAGCTACGCGCGCCTGCAGCACAACCTGTTCCCGCGCCTGGCGGCCGTGGCCGAGACCGGCTGGTCGCCGCGCGAGCGCCGCGACTATGCGGACTTCCTGACGCGCCTGCCGGCACAGCTGCAGCGTTACCAGGCGATGGGCATCGCGTATGCGCAGACGCCCTTCCAGGTGGAACTGGACAGCCGTGACGATCGCAGCGCCGGCACCGCAACGCTGGCGTTGAGTACGCCGCTCGGCTATGACATCCACTACAGCGTGGACGGCAGCGCGGTCACCGCGCAGTCCCCCCGCTACACCGTCCCGCTGCAGCAGCCGTTGCCGGTGGCGCTGCAGGCCGCCACGTTCTTCAACGGCCAGGCGTTGGCCAAGGCCGCCAGCCGCTTCGATGTCACGGCCACGTCGCTGCTGTCGCGGACCGACGAACATCTCGCGCAGTGCCCGGGCAAGGGCCAGCTGCTGCTGCGCCTGGAAGATGACGGCCCGACCGATGGCGAGCGTGCGATCTTCAACGTGGACATCTTCAACCCGTGCTGGTTGTGGAAGGACGCGGATGTGGATGGCATCGCCAAACTGCGCGTGCGGGCCGGGCAGATCCCGTACTACTTCCAGCTGGCCCACGACGAGCCGAACCGCCGCTTCGCGCCCAAGCGCAGCGCACACGGTGAGATGGACATCCTCGGCGGGCAGTGCACTGGCAAGCCGCTGGCCAGCGTGAAGCTGCCGGCCGCACCCGGCGCCGATGGGTTCATCACACTGGAGGCAGCACTGCCGCGTTCGCTCAAGGGTACGCAGAACCTGTGCGTGCGCTTCACCGGCGACACCCGGCCGACGATGTGGGTGCTGGATGAGATGACGCTGTTGCCGCGGTAACTCGGGCACCGGGGTGCCGGCCAGCGGCCGGCACTACCCGTCATGGGTCGCCTGCGTCACACGCATCAACCGCGCAGGCGCAGCAGCAGATCGCGCAGCGGGGTGAACACGATCGCCATGCCGGCCAGCACGCCAACGCTGTTGGCCAGCGCATCCATGGGGTCGGCCATGCGGTTGACGGTCAAGGCACCCTGCGCGACTTCGATGCCGATGCCCAGCGCGACCAGGCCGACTGCCGCCCAGATCAGCGCCGCGCGGCGCTGATAGATCTGCACCGCGGATGCGGCCAGCAGGAAATAGGCGAGGAAGTGCTCCACCTTGTCGCTGTTTTCCGGCAACGGGATCGGCGGCGGCGGGATCAGGCAGACCACGATGGTGCCGAGCACCGCCAGCCACCACAACGCCAGCCAGAACCGCGGCCAGCGCAGCAGCTTCAACACGGGTGTCGCCGCCACCTTACAGACGCCAGGTCAGATCGCCGAGTTCGAACGCCGCTTCGAAGTCGACATCACGCTGGAAGCCCATCACCTGGAAGCGCTCGCCCATCTCGGTGGGCAGCGTCAGCTTCTTGACCTGATCGCGCAGACGCACGCGGCCGATTTCATCGGTACGCGCATCGGCCTTTTCCAGCAGCGCGTCCAGCCCGTTACCAAGCAGGAAACTGGCCTGCGTGCAGTAACCGGCCAGTTCGAATCCGGCGCCGGTGCCGGATTCGGCCAGCGCGGTGAAATCCACCGAAGCGGTGAGGTCCTGCAGGCCCGGCCAGCGGTACAGATCGTTGTGCACGTGGTGGCGGTAGAACGCGCGCACCGTGCCGTCGTTGCGGTCGTCCTGGTAATACTCGTTGCGCGGATAGCCGTAATCGACGAACAGCATCGCGCCGCGCTTCAGGCCGCCGGCGATCGCCTGGATCCAGTACGGCAGCTGCGGCAGCAGTTCGGACCGGTAACCATCGGCGAAGGGTTTTTCACGGTAGCGCTCTACGTGCCGGACTGCCGCGGTGAGCATCGCATCGGCCGGCTGCGCGCCACGCACGAACGCGCCCTGCGCATCCAGCTCAACGGTTTCTTCATAGATCATGCCGTCACGGGCGAGGAAGCGCGGCGTCGGCAACGCATCGATCACCTCGTTGGCGAACACCATGCCGTCCCAGTCGTCGTCGAACGGGCGGTCCAGCCACTCCACCAGGGCGAACACCGGCGGGATCAGCGCCTTCTCCAGCCGCTCGCGCTGACGCTCGCGCAGGTCCGCGCTGGGCTCCAGGATGGCGTAACGTTCGGGAAGCGCATCCAGCTCCAGCATGCGCTTGAGCATCACCTCGGCGAAGGCGCCGCTGCCGCCACCGACCTCCATGAAACGCGCTTCCGGGCCGAGCTGCTGCATCACCGGGGCGACCGCATTGGCCAGGGTCGCGGCGAACAGCGCGCCGATTTCCGGCGAGGTGGTGAAATCGCCGGCGGCACCGAACTTGCTGGCACCGGCGCTGTAGTACCCCCAACCGGGCGCATACAGGCTCAGCTCCATGAAGCGGGAGAACGGCATCGCGCCGCCATTGGCGAAGATTTCAGCGCGCAGCGCCGCAGCCAGCTCGTCGCTGTGGGCCAGGGCGTCGGATTCGGGGGTGGGCAGTGGGGAATGCATGGCGCGGGCGATTGCGGTGACAATGCACAGCATAGCCTGAGCAGGGAGTACCCCCGATGACCGATACCGCCCCCGTGGCGCTGATCACCGGCAGCGCGCGCCGGATCGGCGCGGCCATCGCCCGCCAGTTCCACGCCTGTGGCTGGTCGGTGGTGCTGCATGCCCACACCTCCACCACCGAGCTGCAGCAGATGGCCTTCGACATGGACATGCTGCGCCCGGGCAGCGTGCTGGCCCTGCAGGCGGATCTGCGCGATGCCGATGCCCTGCCCGATCTGATCGACCAGACCGTGGCCCAGTTCGGCCGGCTGGACACGCTGGTCAACAACGCCTCCAACTTCTACCCCACCCTGCTCGGCCAGATCACCGCCGCGCAGTGGGACGACCTGTTCGCGGTCAATGCGCGCGCGCCGTTGCTGCTGGCCCAGACCGCCGCGCCGCACCTGCGCCGCCAGCAGGGCAGCATCGTCAACCTGACCGATCTGCACGGTACCCAGCCGATGCGCGACCACCCGGTGTACGCAGCCGCCAAAGCCGCGCTGGAGATGGTCACCCGCTCGCTGGCGCTGGAGCTGGCGCCCAAGGTGCGGGTCAATGCGGTCGCGCCCGGGGCGATCCTGTGGCCGGAACAGGGCAAGGACGATTTCGCCCAGCAGGCGCTGCTGGCACGCACCCCGCTGGCCCGCACCGGCACGGTGGAGGAGATCGCCGAGGCCGTGTACTGGCTGGCTACCGAGGCCGCGTTCGTCACCGGTCACACGCTGCGCGTGGACGGTGGGCGCACGTTGTCATGACCGTCGCTTGGACCGCCACCCGGTAGTGCCTGATTACCCGGACACCAGCTCCATCGTCTCGAACGGCTCGCCGAACTGCCGATGGGCGCGCCACAGCGCCTCCAGGGTCAGCCCGCTGACCGGGTCGCGGAAGTCCGGGGCGATGTCGGCCAGCGGCTTGAGCACGAAGGCGTGCTTGAGCTCCGGCCGCGGAATGCGCAGATGGCCGGGGCCTTCCACGATCAGATCGCCGTAGAACACCACATCGATGTCCAAAGTGCGGTCACTGAAGCGCGGGCCGCTGCGGTCACGCCCGTGGGCATCCTCCAGCGCGTGCAGCCAGTCATCCAGCGTCTGCAGCGGCAGATCGGTCTGGATCGCCACGGCGTTGTTGAGGAAATCCGGGCCGTCGAAGCCGACCGCCGCGGTACGGTAGGCCGGCGAGACCGCGATCGCGCCGAAGCGCGCGCGCAGCGCCTCCACCGCGGCGTGAAGGTGCTGTTGCGGCTGCAGGTTGCTGCCCAGGCTCAGGAGCGCAGTGGTCATGGTATTCAGCGTACGTGGGGCGAATCCACACGGGGGCAACAGGGCCAACGCATAGAATCGGGGTGCACATCATAGGACACCGACATGACCTATTGCGTCGGCATCGAGGTGGACGAAGGCCTGGTCTTCGCCGCCGACACCCGCACCAACGCCTCGCTGGACGACGTGCGCGTGCACCGCAAGCTGCACGAGTTCGAGTTTCCCGGTGAAGCGGCCTTCGTCATCATGGCCGCCGGCAACCTGGCGACGACCCAGCTGCTGATCTCGCGCCTGCGCCGCGATGTGGAGGAACAACGGCCCGAGAACCTGCGCGCCTACCGCCACCTGTTCGAAGTGGCCGAGTACGTGGGTCGCGTGCTGCTGGACAGCCAGGTCAAATCCAGCACGCATGAGGCCGGGCAGGACGGCATCGTGACCCAGGCGACGTTGATCCTGGGCGGTCAGATCGGCGGCGAACATCCCGGCCTGTACATGATCTATCCGCTTGGCAACGCCATTGCGGCGTCGCCGGAGACCCCTTTCCTGCAGATCGGCGAGTCCAAGTACGGCAAGCCGATCCTGGATCGCATCCTCCGCCCGCAGACCCGCCTGGAAGACGCGGCGCGCACGGCCATCGTATCGCTGGACTCGACCATTCGATCCAACCTGTCCGTCGGCCTGCCAGTGGATCTGGTGCTGATCCGCAGGGATGACCTGCGGATCACCCAGCGCATGCGCCTGGCCGGTGACAGCCCGTTGTACGCGGAGATCCATGGCAGCTGGTCGCACAAGCTCGAACAGGCCGTCGCCAGCCTGCCCTCGTTCCCGTGGGAAGCCTGATCAGGCGGTCTGCAGCGCTTCGGCGACCGAACGGAACACCTGCTGCATTTCCAGCGGCTTGCGCAACACGTGCACGTTGATACTGGGCGGAAACACCGCCAGCGGCACGGCGACGTCGGCCTCCTCCAGCACCAGCGCCGGGCCACGGTAGCCCAGCGCGGCCATCTCGCCGAGCAGATGGCTGGCCGAGAGCAGCTTGGAGCCGGCATCAGCGATCACCAGGGCCGGCATGCTCTCCTGCTGCATCCAGCGCAGCGCGGCGGCGCCGTCGGAGGCCAACTGCAGGTGATAGCCCTGGCTGGACAACGCGTTGCCCAGCAGTGACAGCCGCGTGGCCTCGCCATCCACCACCAGGATTGACTGCCCCGCGCCGGCGATGATCGGCCCGTCCACGGTGTCGGCGGTGTAGGTCAGCACCTGCATCGGCAGCAGCACCTCGAACCGCGTGCCGATTCCGGGCGTGCTGTCGACCTGGATGGTGCCGTGCGCACCTTCGACGATGCGCTTGCAGGAAATCAGGCCAAGCCCGGTACCGGTCGCCTTGGTGGTGAAGAACGGATTGAAGAGATTGGACAGCGTCTGCGCATCCATGCCGATGCCTTCATCAGACACCGTGATCCGCAGCCAGTCCTCGCCATGGGTATCGGCGGCGGCCGCAGCACGCAACGTCAGCCGACCGCCATCGGGCATGGCCTGGATACCGTTCAAGGACAGATTGAGCAGGACCTGCTGCAGCTCGGTGTAGTTGGCATCCACGGCCAGGCCATCGGCCACCTCCAGGTGCAGGGTGACCTTGGCCGGCAGGTTGCTGCGCAGGAGCAGCTCCACGCCTTCGAACAGATGGGCCAGGCAGATGTGTTCGCTCGTATTGCGCGAGCCGCGCACGAAGGAGAGCATCGATTCGGCCATCTCATGACCGCGTCGGCCGCACTCGGCGATGATGTCGGCCAGATGGTGCAGCTGCGGATCGTCGGTCCGTGCCTTGAGCAGGTCCGGCATGATCAGCAGCGGCTGCAGGATGTTGCGCAGATCGTGGCTCAGCCCAGCGGCCAGCAGCGACAGGCTTTCCAGGCGCTGGGCGCGCATCAGCTCGGCTTCCACCCGCTGGCGGTCCATCGCGCTGCGTGCTTCGCGCACGGCCCGGGCCACCGCCGAAGGCAGGCGCGCCGGCTGGTGCTTGATGATGTAATCGTTGGCGCCCTGGTGCAGAGCGGCCACGGCGTTTTCCTCGCCCATCGTGCCGGACACGAAGATGAAGGGCACCTCCGGCAACGCGGCGCGCACGATCTGCAGCGCTTCATTGCCGGAGAAGCCGGGCATGCTCAGGTCCGACAGCACGATGTCCGGCGCGGCGCGCGCCAGCGCCTCACGCAGTTCCTGCGCGCTCTCGACCCGCTCGAAGCCGGCCTCCAGGCCGGCGTCGAGCATCTGCTCGCACATCAGTTCGGCGTCTTCCGGCGAATCCTCGATCAGCAGGATCCGCAGGGCACCCAACGCAGGGCCGGTGAGCGGCATGGGCTTACTCGACCTCCGGTGCCTGGTTGATCAGACCCCAGAACTTGCCCAGGGTCTGCACCGCGCCGAAGAACTGGTCCACGTCCACCGGCTTGACGACGTAGGCGTTCACGCCCATGTCCCAGCTGCGGGCCAGGTCGCTTTCCTCGCGCGAGGAAGACAGGATCACCACCGGCAGCCGCTTGAGCTCTTCGGTGTTGCGGATCTCCTTGAGGACTTCAAGGCCATCCATGCGCGGCATCTTGATGTCCAGCAGCAGCACCGCCGGCAGGCCTTCGTCACGGTTGGCGAACGCGCCACGGCGCAGCAGGTAATCCATCGTTTCCACGCCGTCCTCGACGTGCACGATCGGATTGGCCAGGCGGGCTTCCTTCAATGCGTCGATGGCCATCTCGGCGTCGGCAGGGCTGTCCTCGGCGAGGAGGATGGTACGGAGAGCGGTCATGCGGCGGAGCCCTTGTTGATCGCGTCGAGCGCGGGGGGAAGTGAGAAGCGGAACGTGGCGCCCTGATCGACCGTCGATTCGGCCCAGATCCGGCCGCCGTGGCGGGTCAGCACGCGCCGGACACTGGCCAGGCCGATGCCCGTTCCCGGGTAATCGCTGGCCTTGTGCAGTCGCTGGAACACCCCGAACAACTTGCCGGCATAGGCCATGTCGAAGCCTGCGCCATTGTCGCGGACGGTGAACAGGTGGCTGCCATCAGCCTGCAGTGTGTAGTCCACCTCGATCCGGGCCGGCTCGCGGTTGGAAGAATACTTGATCGCGTTGCCGAGCAGATTCAGCCAGACCTGGCGCATCATGTTTTCATCGGACACGATGATCGGCAGCGGCGCGATCTTCCACTCCACGTGGTGTGGTACGCCGCTGCTCTCGGCCTCGCTCTGCTGGTTGGCGTCGAGCATGGCGCGGGTATCGGCGACCAGCGACTGCATGTCCACCGCCTGCAGCCGCATGGCGGCCCGGCCAAGCCGCGAGTAGACCAGCAGGTCGTCGATCAAGGCGGCCATGCGCCGGGCCGAATTGGAGATGACCCCCAGGTAGTGCAGGGACTTCTCGTCCGCATCCTCACCCAGGTGACGGGTCAGCTTGTCCGAGAAGCCGGCCACGTGGCGCAGCGGGGCGCGCAGATCGTGGGAGACCGAGTAACTGAACGCCTCCAGCTCGCGGTTGACCTCAGAGACCTGCTCCACCTTGCCTTCCAGCTGGCGGTTCAGCTCTTCCACCCGCAGCTGCACGGCGCGCTGCACGGTGACGTCGCTGACCGTCATCAGCACCACCTCGTCATCCTTGTCCGGCAGCGGCATGCGCCGGGCATTGATCAGCATGATCCGCACGACATCATCGGCGGTGCGCTGTTCGTGTTCGTAATCCCACAGTTCGCGACCGCGCAGCAGCACATCGGTCAGGCGCTGGCGGACCACCGGATCGGCCCAGGCACCGTCGCCGACGCTGCCCAGCGCCAGGCCTTCGGCCGACGCATCCTCATCCAGCCCGTACAGCTCGGCGAACGCGGGGTTGTGCATCTGCACGCGCAGGCTGCGATCCAGCAGTACGATCGGCTCGCGCACGGTATGCAGCACCGAGGCGGCGCGCCCGGCCGAGCGCAGGGAGGCACGTTCCGCCGTCTCGCGATGGCCGATCTGACGGTGCAGCAGCCACAGCACCAGGCCCAGCAGCAGCAGCTGCACCACCAGCGCCGACCAGGACACCAGCTCGCCCTGACGCTGCTGTGCGGCGAACAGGGCCGAACGCTTCTTGAGCAGCCGCTCTTCGCTGGCCTGCAGGTCTTCGACCAGGTTGCGGATCGGGTAGCGGGAGGTCAGATCGGCCACCAACTGGCGCTGATCTTCCGTCGGCGAGGAACGCGCCAATTGCTTGGCCAGCTCGATCCGGCGCTCCAGCATGGACTGGATACGGCCGATCCGGAGCAGCTGCTCGGGGTTGTCACGGGTCAGTTCGGCAAGCCGTTCGAGCCGGGCGGGGAGCTGGTCGCCACGGGCGACGCGCTCACGCAGGCCGGGGGAGTCGATGCCCTTGGACATCGTCAGCGCGGCCGATTCGACATCCAGCACATCGGCCTGGAGCTGGTACACCGCCACGCCGACTTCCTGGGTATGGGTGACCCAGTTCATGGCGTCGACGTTGTCGTCGGCGAGCTTGCGCAGGGTCAGCCACGGCACCACGATGATGGCCACGGCCGCCAGGGCCAGCGCCGGCAGTCGCCAGCGGTCCCAGATTTGATCACTGAACACCAGCGCCATAGTCCCTCTTCAGCTCGGTGCCATCGACGACCGACGCAGCCGGGAGGTCCGGCACTACGCTGCCCACCGGCGATGGCGAAGCGGTGAATATACTCCACCCGTTTGTGAATACGGGGCAGAACAAAAAAGCGCGCCCGAAGGCGCGCTCTGTTCAGCGGTGCAGCGTGGGGCTCAGCGGGCGGCGGTCGCAGCCACCTTCAGGTTGGCAGCGTCGACGCGCTTCACACCCTTGATCTGCTGGGTCACGCGGACGGCCTTGTCATGCTCGGCCTGGCTGGCCACGGTGCCGGTGAGGGTGACCACGCCATTGACGGTCTCCACCTTCACTTCGGTGCCCGGGACGTTCTTGCTGGTGAGCAGGTCGGTCTTGACCTTGGTGGTGATCCAGCTGTCGGTGACCGGCTCGGCCGAATCGTGCTTGTCGGCATGGGTCATCGCGGCATGATCGGTGGTCTTCGGCGGATCCTTGGCCATGGCAGTCGAGGTGCCCAGCACCATGCCCAGGGCCAGCGAAGCAGCAAGCAGATTACGGGTCGTGTTGGTCATGTTCGAATTCCTTTGCGGAGAGTGGGGCCAGTGTCGGTGCAGAGCCGTGGACAGGACGTGGGCGCCGCATAACGCTGCCGTGAACCGCTCAGGTTGATGCGGAATCGTTCAGATTTGGGCCTCCGCCCGACACCGTTCGCGCACAGCGGTTAGGCTGTCCCATCTCGATATGTTGGAGCGCACCATGGCCGCCGCACTGCAGGTGGGATTGATCGGCTACGGCTTGGCCGGCAGCGTCTTCCACGCACCGCTGATCCTGCATACGCCGGGTCTTGCGCTCCACAGCATCGTCAGCTCGCAGCGTGACCGGCTGCTGCGCAGCTTCACCGACGTGGCCATCTGCGAGACACCCGAGGCGTTGTTCAACGACCCTGCCGTCGACGCGGTGGTGATCGCGACACCCAACGAAGCGCATGCGCCGCTGGCGCTTGCTGCCCTTGCCGCAGGCAAACATGTGCTGGTCGACAAGCCGTTTGCGCTGACGGTGGCCGAAGCCGAATCCGTGGTGCGGGCCGCGCAGGAGGCCGAACGTGTCGTCACCGTCTTCCAGAACCGTCGCCATGACGCCGACTTTCTCACCCTGAAACAGGTGATCGATGAGGGCAGCATCGGCCGCGTGGCCGAATGCCATTCCCATTTCGACCGGTTCCGCCCGCAGGTACGTGACCGTTGGCGCGAAAGCGATGCGCCGGGCAGCGGCCTGTGGATGGACCTGGGCCCGCACCTGCTCGACCAGATGCTGCAGCTGTTTGGTTGGCCCGATGCCATCAGCGCAGATCTGATGGCGCAGCGCGAGCATGCGCTCGGCAATGACTATTTCCATGCGGTGCTGCACTACCCTCGCCATCGCGCGATCCTGCATGCCGGCTCGCTGGTCGCCGCCTCCGGCCCGCGATTCATCGTGCATGGCGACGCCGGCAGCTACCTCAAGGACGGGCTGGACGTGCAGGAAGATCAGCTGCGCCGTGGCATTGCCCCAGGCGCGCCGGGCTGGGGACTGGACCCGCAGCACGGTCATCTGGTGCGGATCGATGCCGACGGCCACACCCAACGCACCACCGTGGACAACGTGCCCGGCGATTACCGGGCGTTCTATGCGGCCTTCCGCGATGCGATGCTCGGCGTGGGCGCGGCCCCGGTCAGCACCGCGCAGGCGCTGCAGCTGATGCGCCTGCTCGAGGCCGGCGCGGAAAGCGCGCGGAGCGGGCGGCGCGTGGCGCTCTGACGCGGTCAGGTCGTCTTGATCGCGTGACCGCCGAACTCGTTGCGCATCGCCGCCAGCAGACGGTCGCTGAAGGAGTTTTTCTCGCGTGAGCGCAGGCGCTCGAGCAGGGACAGCGTGATCACCGGGGCCGGCACGTCCAGATCGATCGCCTCGGCGACGGTCCAACGGCCCTCGCCGGAGTCTTCGACGTACGGCGCGATGCCATCCAGCTGCGGGTTGCGGGCCAGTGCATCGGCACTGAGATCGAGCAGCCACGAACGCACCACGCTGCCGTGCTGCCAGGCCTTGGCCACCTGCGCCAGATCGAGATTGAACCCGGTCTTGTGCTGCATCAACGCGAAGCCTTCCGCGTAGGCCTGCATCATCCCGTACTCGATGCCGTTGTGGACCATCTTGCAGAAGTGCCCTGCCCCGCTCGGCCCCACATGCGCCCAGCCACGGTCCTCCGCCGGCGCCAGCGTGCGGAAGATCGCCCCGATCCGTTCGACCGCCGCCTGGTCACCGCCGATCATCAGGCTGTAGCCCTCCTGCAGGCCCCACACGCCACCGCTGGTGCCACAGTCGATGTAGGTCACGTCCTCGCCCTGCAGTTGTTCGCTGCGGCGCATGGAGTCCTTGTAGTACGAATTGCCGCCGTCGATCACCACATCGCCCTCGGACAGATGCGGCGAGAGGGAGGCCAGGGTCTGGTCGACCACACCGGCCGGCACCATCAGCCACACCACTCGCGGGACCGGCAGCGCGGCGAGCGTCTCGGCGATCGAGGCGCTGACCTCGAAACCACGCTCGGCCGCCGCGGTACGTGCCGCCTCACCGGGATCGACACCGATCACGTGGTGCCCGCCGCGATGCAGGCGCTCGGCCATGTTGGCGCCCATGCGGCCCAGCCCGATCATTGCAATATCCATGACTCACCTTTTCTCAGCTTGCGAATACGGTTGTGTAACGTGAAGCACCGGCGCCGCCCCGCACTGCCGCAGCTGTGCGTCGATCCAGCGCCGGTACAACGTGGTGTGCAGGTTGTGCAGCCCCAGCTCGATCGCGAACGGCGTACGCGGATTGCGATCGAGCAGACGCGCGATGTGATACCCGATAGGACGTATACCGCGAGGATGCACGTAAATCAGGAACCCCTGGTAGAACGGATCGTCCAGCAACGTGTCCAGCTCCTTCAGCAGCGGTTGCTGCTCGGCCGGCACCTCGCGGCGCCAGATCGGGTCGCGTTCGATCAGCAGGCGCTCGAAACGACGCGGACCCGGGCCCGGCATGCGCTGGGCCAGTGACCAGATGCGCCGGTTGATCTGATCGTAATAG
Source organism: Stenotrophomonas maltophilia (assembly GCA_002363385.1). Classification (GTDB taxonomy): domain Bacteria; phylum Pseudomonadota; class Gammaproteobacteria; order Xanthomonadales; family Xanthomonadaceae; genus Stenotrophomonas; species Stenotrophomonas maltophilia_AN. Next base: position 544,107 of record DEVL01000003.1, on the reverse strand, counting down.
GCAAAGCCCTCGTGCCTGCGCAACGCGCGTGCCGCCGCATCGCTGACATCGACCACCACGAAATTCTCGGCCTGGTTGTTGATGTCATCCAGGTACTTGCGCTCGAACACATGCTCGATGAAACCGGGTGTGCCCACGAACGCCTGTCGGCCGCGAAGGGCAGTTTTTTTCGCCTTGCCATCGGCCAGGAACTCACCGGCGTGCCGGCCGAGCAGGATGCTGTCGGTGTCGTGCAGGGTCAGGAAGGTACCGATGGAAAGCTCATCAGCCGAGAATTCGCGATCGAACGCGGCATCGCCGTAGAGCTCGCGCTGGGTCGCCAATTGCGCGACCTGGCGGCCAACCCCGCATTCGGCGCGCACGCGGCCCTCATAGAACGTCTGCAGCGCGGCACTGTTGGCCTCGGCCGGCTGATAGCCGCGACCGAAACTGCGGAAGCGCTCCCAGCCCTTGGCCCGCGCGCCGCCGGCACCGAAGCCGATCCAGCCCAGCTGCAGCGCGGAGAAGCGGAAGCCGTCGTTGTCCTGCAGCGCGGTGGTGGCGCGGCGGGTCGCGGCGCCCAGCTTGAAGGCATACGCACAGACCGTGGCCGGGTCATCGAACAGCTGCGGCAGCCATGCCTGCCGCTGGTCCGCCGACCACTGCTGGGGCAGCTGCACGCGCAGGTCGCCGGCGGCCTGGGCCTGGCGCAGATCGGCGCGCTCGCAGACCGGGCCACCGTGCACCGTGGGGGCATCAATGTCGGCCGCGTCGATCCGCCAGCCGAGATCCTCCAACACGCCCTGCGCGCAGGACGCGGCGCTCCACGCGCTGCCCGCCGGGATCAGTCCCAGCAGCGCCGCGAGCGCACAGCGGCGCCAGTGCCGCGATCCTGCTGCCATGACCTTCCGCACCGCCGCCCGCTCAGTGCAGGGAGGCCGGGGTATCGCTCACCACCGTGGTCGGCGTGGCCTCCACTGCCGCCGCAGGAGCGGTGGCGGGGGCTGCGGCCGGTGCAGGCTCGGTCACGGCAGCCGCAGGCAGGTACTGTTGCAGGCGGTCGAAGAAGCGACGGTAGAAGCCCGCATCCTGCACCGTGCTGCTGGCCACTTTGACCAGGGAATCGTCGTTGCTGCCAAACGGCAGCGACACCGAGCCGAGCGCCCCCACGCCGACACTGGCGGAGGTCGGGCTCTTCTTCAGGGCGTAACGGTCCTGCACCGCGCTGACGAACACCAGTGCCTGCTCCCCGCGCGGTGCGCAGGAAATGCGCAGCACCAGCTGCTCGTGCTCATCATCCTTGGGTTGGAAATTCTTGTTGCCTTCCACCGCATCATCACCGGCACGGGCGATGGCGTAGCCCTGGCTGAGCAGGGTGCGGCGCGCGGCTTCGCAGGCCTGGCCCGGGGCGCCGGGCACGGTACGCGAGTAGGTGTCTCCGGAATCGAACGACTCGCGGATCAGGGTGCTGTCAGCGGCACGACCGCCACAGGCGGTCAGGGCGGCGAACACCGCCAGCATCGGGATCGAACGTACACGAGGAAAGCGCATGGCCGCTCCTGCGGAAATCCAGCCTCCAAGGATAGACCCGTGGGCGTTGGCAGGAGGTGGATACACACAGGCCGCCCCGAAGGGCGGCCTGTGGAGTTGTCACCGGTTCAGCTGCAGGCAGCCCGGGCTCAGTCCGCCCAGCGGCCGACGGCGGTCGACTGCGGCAGCACCTGGGCCGACAGCGGGCGGTCGGTTTCCAGCAGATTCACCGCATCGGCAAGGATCGCGGCCGATTCACGCAGCAGCGGATCCGGACGCTTTTCGGCGGCCTTCTCGCGGGCGGCATCCTTGACGATGTCGCGCTCGTTGCCGGTCAGGCCGTCGTCATTGCTGTCATCGGCCAGCGGATCCAGATCCAGGCCCAGTTCCTTGCGGATGGCCTGGCGGTCGGTGCGCTGCTTGTCCTGCTTCTCACGCTCGGCGCGGCGCTCGGCCTCGTTGAGCGAGATGTACTTCTTGGCCTTCTCGGCGCGGAACTGTTCGACGTCCTCGTTCCACCACTGGAACTCCTTGTCGGCGGCAATGCGCGTGTCGTGACGACTTTCCAGCTTGGGCAGCAGCGGGCCGAAGTTACCGTACTGGGTGTGCGGCACGGCGGCGATGCGGGTCCACGGCAGCGCGTTGTCGTAGGTGCTTTCACCGTACTCGCTGGCGTCCACGCTGGCCGGGAAGGCCAGATCGGGCACCACGCCCTTGTGCTGGGTGCTGCTGCCGCTGACGCGGAAGAACTGGGCGATGGTCAGCTTGACCTGGCCGAAGCGCTGGGTCTCACCACTCGGCCAACGGTCCAGATCGACGATGTTCTGCACGGTGCCCTTGCCGAAGGTGGTTTCACCGATCACCAGGCCACGGCCGTAATCCTGGATGGCACCGGCGAAAATCTCCGACGCCGAGGCCGAGCCACGGTTGATCAGAACGGCCAGCGGGCCGTCCCACGCCACTACTTCGCTGCGGTCGCTGTTGACGGTGACACGGCCACCGGATTCGCGCACCTGGACCACCGGACCCTGTTCGATGAACAGACCGGTCAGCTCAATGGCTTCATCCAGCGAACCACCGCCGTTGTTGCGCAGATCCAGCACCACGCCATCGAGCTTGTCGGCCTTGAAGCCGGCCAGCAGCTTGGCCACGTCGCGGGTCGCCGAGGCATAGTCGGCGGCGTTGCGACGGCGGCCTTCGAAATCCTGATAGAAGGTTGGCAGCTTGATCACGCCTACCTTGCGCTCCGGCTCCCCGTCCTTGGCCGGGATGGTCAGGGTCTCGCCCTTGGCGGCCTGTTCGGCCAGGCGCACCTTCTGGCGGGTCAGCACCAGCGTGTGGTGCTTGCCGTCGACGCCCTCCTCGGCCGGAATGAACTCCAAGCGGACCTGGGTATCGCTCTTGCCGCGGATCTTGGCCACCACATCATCGATGCGCCAGCCGATCACATCTTCCAGCGGACCGGACTTGCCCTGGCCCACGCCGACGATGCGGTCGCCCGGCTTCAGCGTGCCATTGACTGCGGCCGGGCCACCGGCGATGACCTCGCGGATCACCACCATGTCGTCCTGGCGCTGCAGCTGCGCGCCGATGCCTTCCAGCGAGAGCGACATCGCCTGGTTGAAGTTCTCGGCGGTGCGCGGGGTGAAGTAATCGGTGTGCGGATCCACGGCGCTGGTGTAGGCGTTGAGGAAGAACTGGAACACGTCCTCGCCCTTGAGCTCATTGACCGACTTTTCCAGCGTGGCGTAACGCTTGTCCAGCGTCTTGCGGATCTCGGCCGGCTGCTTGCCGGCCAGCTTCAGGCGCAGCCAATCGTTCTTGACCGACTTGCGCCACAGATCGTCCAGTTCGGCGCTGCTCGCGGCCCACGGCACGTCCTTGCGGTCGTACTCGAACTTTTCATCGGTGGTGAAATCGAAATCGGTCTTGAGCAGCTTGCGCGCATAGCCGACACGCTCACCCACGCGCTGCTTGTAGACCGCGAACACCTGGAACGCCGGCTCCAGCTCACCGCCTCGGATGGCCGTGGCGATGTTGGCTTCGAACGGGGCGAAACGGGTGATGTCGGCCTGGGTGAAGAACTGCTTGCTGCTGTCGAGCGACTCCAGGTAGCGCTTGAAGACGTCCTTGGAGGTCGCCGCATCCAGTGCGCGCGGCCGGTAGGCGTATCGGCTGTCCGAGAGCAGTCCGTAGACCAGCTTGGAGGTGGTCACCTGGTCGGCCGTGGCAGCCGAAGGCAGCGCGGGCGAATCGGCGTAGGCGGCCAGTGCCATCGGCGCGGTGAGCGCCAGGGCCATCAGGAATGCGGGGGCTTTGAATTTCATGGACTAGCTCGTGGCACCTTGCCAAGGGAGAGACTGCGTGCATTACAGACACCACGACAGTGCCGAAAGTTGCCGCGTTTGTCACCGGGGCTTTCAGCCTACCGAGGCCGCTGGAGAAATTTGTGAATACCGGCGGGATCAGCAGGCAGGCACAGGCCTGCGGCCATCCGCGGTTCAGGGCCGCGGCCGGGGAAAGACGTATGGGATTGGCAGAACGGGCCCCGGAGGGCCCGCTGGATCAACCGGCGACGCCGGCGTCGGCCGCCTGGCGGTCGGCATGGTAGGACGAGCGCACCATCGGACCGGAGGCGACGTGGCTGAAGCCCAGCGCGTTGCCGTATTCCTCCAGCGCCTTGTATTCCTCGGGCGTCCAGTAACGCAGCACCGGGTGGTGATGCGCGGTCGGCTGAAGGTACTGGCCGATCGTGATCATGTCCACGTCATGCTCGCGCAGGTCGCGCAGCGTGGCCTGGACCTGCTCCAGGGTCTCGCCCAGGCCGAGCATGATGCCGGACTTGGTGGCGATCTCCGGGTGCTGGGCCTTGAACTTCTTGAGCAGGGTCAACGACCACTGGTAATCCGCGCCGGGGCGCACGTTGCGGTACAGATCCGGCACCGTTTCGATGTTGTGGTTGAACACATCCGGCGGGTTGGTCGCCAGGATCTCCAGCGCGCGCTCCATGCGGCCCTTGCCACGGAAATCCGGGGTCAGCACTTCGATCTTGGTGTTGGGCGACTTGGCACGGATGGCGCCGATGCAGTCGGCGAAGTGCTGGGCACCGCCGTCGCGCAGGTCGTCGCGGTCCACGCTGGTCACCACCACATACTTCAGGCCCATGTCGGCCACGGTCTGTGACAGGCTGGCCGGTTCATTGGCGTCCGGCGGCTTGGGCCGGCCGTGGGCCACGTCGCAGAACGAGCAGCGGCGGGTGCAGACCTCGCCGAGGATCATGAAGGTCGCGGTGCCGTGGCTGAAGCACTCGTGGATGTTGGGGCAGCTGGCTTCCTCGCAGACCGTGACCAGGCGGTTCTCGCGCAGCTTGGCCTTGAGGTTCTGCACGGCGTTGCCGGAGGGAATCCGCACGCGGATCCACGACGGCTTGCGCAGCACCGGCGCATCGGCGAACTGCACCGGCGAGCGGCCGATCTTGTCACCGCCGATCTGTTTGACGCCCGTCTGCAACGGGGCGGCGGACGGCGTGTCGCCCTGCACAACCTGCAGGGGAATGAGGCGAGCGGTGGTTTCAGTCATGGCCTTGGTCGGCGGCGTTCACGCCGCGTCAGTCAAATCGGGTAATTCAGCGGCCGGCTCGAGGGCCAGGCCGAACTGGCGGGCCAGATGGCCCAGCAGCACCGGCGTGACGGCCGCCATGCCGGACGGTCCCCCCAAGTCTACCACCGAGGTCACCTGCAGCCCTTGATAGCCACAGGGGTTGATCCGGCGGAACGGTTCCAGGTCCATGGCGACATTGAAGGCCAGGCCGTGGAAGGTGCAGCCGCGGCGGACGCGGATGCCGAGCGCGGCGACCTTGGCACCACCGACGTAGACGCCGGGCGCGCCCTCCAGACGCTCGGCACCGATGTTCCAGTCGCCCAGGGTGTCGATGATGGCCTGCTCGATCCGGCACACGTAGTCGCGTACGCCGATCCCCAGCCGCCGCAGCTGCAGCAGTGGGTAGATCACGATCTGGCCGGGCCCGTGGTAGGTCACCTGACCGCCGCGGTCCACATGCAGAACGGGAATATCGCCGGGCGCGAGCACATGCTCTTCCTTGCCGGCCTGGCCCAGGGTGAACACCGGATCGTGCTCGACCACCCACAGTTCGTCGGGGGTGGCGTCGGTGCGGGCATCGGTGAAGCGCTGCATGGCGTGCCAGACCGGGGCATACGGCTGGCGCCCGAGGTCACGCACGAGGGCCGGTTGCGGCGCCCGGTCACCCGGGGCCGCAGCGGTGGCGCAGTTGGCTACAGCGTCCACTTCACTTCCGGGTGGTCACGCAGCGCGGTGTGCGCGGCGTCGTACTGGTCGCGGTTGTCGGCCTTGAACACCAGCCGCACCGACACATACTTGCCGTTGGACGAGTGTTTCCAGCTGATGCGTTCGCTCAGCACGTCGACGCCGGCCAGCTCAAGCAGGCGCGGCAGTTCGCGTTCCAGGTCCTTGCCGGCCGCGCCCATGGCGCTGAGTTCGAACTGGCCGGGGAACTGGAAGCCGTGGTCGGGGTTGTCTGACTTGATCTCCATGACCGGGATTATGGGGATGCCCGCGCCCGAACCCAAGCGCTGCTCGATCGTGCGCACAGCAGCGCCGAACGGCACGTGAAAACGCCTGTATCGCCACTGATACGCAGCAATGCGTGCGCAGCGCTGTTCACGGCATCACGCTGTGACTACGCTGTATCGGCTTAAGAAAGCATAAATCCCCGTCTGGTATCCCATGTCTCTGAAGCCCTTCGCGTTGCCGGCCGCACTCGCCGGCGTCCTGGCCCTGGCGGCACCCGCTGCCCAGGCCGCCTCCCAATGCGGGCCCGATGCGATGCGCGAGCATCCGCCCCAGGTCAACTTCCGCGTCGACAACGATCTGTTCGGCGGCAAGGACCAGGATCAGGGCTATACCAATGGCGCCCAGATCACGCTGGTCTCACCGAACCTGGTCGATTACACCGACGATCCCTGTCTGCCGCGCCTGGCGCGCTGGGTCAACAGCCATCTGGAGCGGCTGCACCCAGGCGAGTTCGAGCAGCAGAACATGATCTTCAGCGTGGCCCAGGGCATTTTCACCCCGACCGATTTCACCCGGAAGGACCTGATCGAGGACGACCGGCCGTATGCGGGCGTGCTGATTGCCAGCTTCGGCTACAACGCGCGCCGCGGCGACCGCCTGCAGACGACCCAGCTGGCGGTGGGCGTGGTGGGGCCGTGGGCGCTCGGCGAGGAGGTGCAGAACGCGGTGCACGAGCTGCTGGGCGATGAGAAGTTCCAAGGCTGGGACAACCAGCTGCACAACGAACCGGTGTTCATGCTGACGCATGAGCGGATGCGCCGTTGGCCAGCCGATGCCAGCGAGAACCTGGGCGGCTGGGGCTGGGATGCGATCAGTCATTACGGCGGTGCGGTGGGCAATCTGGCCACGCATGTCAACGCCGGCGGCGAGGTGCGCTTTGGTTGGAAGCTGCCGGACGATTTCGGCAGTACGCCGCTGCGGCCGGCCGGTGAGAACACCGCGCCGACGCGCGGCGGCAAGCCGAGCGGGTGGTCGTGGCATCTGTTCGGCACCACGGACGCGGCATGGGTGATCCGGGATATCACGCTGGACGGCAATACATTCCGCAACAGCCACAGTGTGGACAAGCGCCATGTGGTGGCCCAGGCCGGTTACGGGCTGGCGGTGATGCGCGGGCGCTGGAAGTTCGCGTTGGCCCGTTACCACAGCACGCGCGAGTTCGATGGGCAGCGTGAGGCGCCGGTGTTCGGCAGCTTTACGATCAGCCGGTCGCTGTAACGGCGCCCGTACCAGAAGCCGGCCAGCGGCCGGCACTACCGGGCAGCCAGAAGGGACGCGCAAAAAAAGACCGGCTTTCGCCGGTCTTTTTTACTTCAGTCGGACCGGATTATTCCGATTCCCACCACATCCAGAAGCTGTCCCACAGGCGCTTGAAGAAGCCGGCTTCTTCCACGGCGGCCACGGCCACCAGCGGCGCCTGGGCGACGACCTGGTTGTCCAGCATCACCTTCAGGGTGCCGACCTGCTGGCCGGCGGTGAACGGGGCTTCCAGGGTCTTGGGCACGTCGATGCTCGGCTTGAGATCGTTGTAACGGCCGCGCGGCACGCTGACCAGCATCGGCTGGGCCACGCCAAGCTGCAGCGTGGCGGTCTTGCCCTTCCACACCTTGTGCTCGGCCACGACCTTGCCCGGCTCGTACATGCGGTGGGTTTCGAAGAAGCGGAAGCCCCAGTTGAGCAGGGCCAGGCTGTCATCGGCGCGCTGCTTTTCCGAACCGCCACCGAGGATCACCGCGACCAGGCGCTGGTCACCACGCTGGGCCGAGCTCATCAGGCAGTAGCCGGCTTCAGAGGTGTGGCCGGTCTTGATGCCGTCCACGCTCTGGTCGCGCCACAGCAGCAGGTTGCGGTTGGGCTGGGTGATGTTGCCGACGGTGAATTCCTTCACCTTGTTGTAGGCGTAGGTTTCCGGATAGTCACGCACCATCGCGCGGCCCAGCAGGGCCAGGTCGTAGGCGGTGGTGTGGTGGCCCGGCGCGCTCAGGCCATGGGCGTTGACGAAGTGGGAGTCCTTCATGCCGATCTTGGCGGCGTAGCTGTTCATCAGCGAGGCGAAGGCTTCTTCGCTGCCGGCGACGTGCTCGGCCAGGGCGATCGCGGCATCGTTGCCGGACTGGATCGCCATGCCCTTTTCCATGTCTTCCAGACGCGCGGTCTGGTTGACCGGGAAGCCGCTGTAGCTGCCGTCGGTGCCGGCGCCGCCCTCACGCCAAGCGCGCTCGCTCATCATCACCTGGTCGTCGGTACGGACCTTGCCGTTCTTGACCTCGGCGGCCACGACATACGAGGTCATCACCTTGGTGATGCTGGCCGGGGCCAGTTGCTCGTGCACGTTCTCACCGGCCAGGACCTGCCCGGTGGCGTAATCCATCAGGATCCAGGCCTTGGAGATGCTGGGCTTGGGCGCCGGCGGGGTCGCGACGGTGGCTGGGGCGGCGGCGGCGGGAGCAGGCGCCGGTGCCGGGGTCGGCAGGGGGGTCTGGGCGGAGACCATGCCCACGAACAGGGTCGTGGCCATGGCAGCGGCGGCAAAGCGGAATTTCATCGGACAGCAAGCTCCTGGAGGGCGCCAAGGGGGAATGAGGGATAACGGGCATTGTAGGCCCAAGGAGCGGCGGCACGTGTTGACGTGCCGCGTGCAGCGGAAGGCTCAGTCCTTCACGATCTGCGGCGCCCCGAAGCCCAGACCGGCGATCCGGCCGGCAAGTTCCGAGGCACTGGCATGGTCTGGCGCCGGGACGCGCAGGCGCCACAGGGTACGCCCGCCACTGACGATGTCGCTGATGCTCGCCCCGGCGATACCTGCCGAGGACAGCTGCCCGAGTGCGCGGGTGGCATTGTCGCGGCTGGCGAAGCTGGCCACCTGCAGCAACACGCTGCCGAGCACCTGCTGGGAGAGCGTCGCGCCGGGGGCCGGTGCGGGCCGCGCGGCAGGTGCGGCGGCGGGCAAGGCGGCCACCGCCACCGGGGCGGTGTTGACGCTGGCGGCCTGGGTGGTGGCCGGCTTGCCGGTGGCCACGCGCACGCCGTTGTCGCGCATCCAGTGATCGAAGTTGTCGGCGTTGCCCGGCTTGGCCGAGTCGGCGACGCGGTAACGGTACTGCTCGCCGGCCGGCTTGGCGGCAGCGGTCGCCGTGGCAGCCGGCAGCTTGCCGACCAGGGCGTCCATTTCGCTGGCGCGGCGTGCGCCCGCGGCCGTGGTGCTCGCCGCCACCGCAGCGGCAGCGACCTCGCGGCGCTCGCGGCGGCTGGCCTTGTCGGCCAGCAGGTTGTCATCGCCCGGGGCCAGCGCGCGGACTTCCACGTTGCCGGTGCCGCGCTGGGTGATCCCCAGGCGCACGGCGGCAGCGTAGCTGAGATCGACCACGCGGCCATCGTGGAAGGGGCCACGATCATTGACCCGCACGATCACCGATTCGCCGTTGTCCAGGTTGGTCACCCGGGCGAAGCTCGGCAACGGCAGAGTCTTGTGCGCGGCAGTAAAGGCGTACATGTCGTACACCTCGCGGTTGGAGGTCAGGCGGCCATGGAACTTGGCGCCGTAGTACGAGGCGGTGCCCTTCTCGGCATAGCCGCGGGTCTTGTCCATCACCTGGTACTGCTTGCCCAGTACCACGTACGGCGATTTGTTGCCGATCGGCGAGCGCGGCAGGTCCACGACCTCCGGCTCCGGGATGCAGGCCACGTTGGGAATGTAGGTGGGGGTGCTGTCATTCACGCCCGGCTTGTACAGCCCGCCAGCGCGATAGTCGCCGCGCGTGCTCGGGTCCTCAGACGCGGCCTTGTAAGGCGAGCCCTCAGGACAATGCGCCGGACGCCCGCCCTTGCCCTGCACTACTGCACCGGACGGCTTGCTGCTGCCGGCGGTGCTGCCGGCGGGCTTCTTCGGCGCACTGCTGCAGGCGGCCAGTGCCAGTATCAGCAACCCCGGAATCAGCCATCTGGAGCGTGCGAGTGCATTCATGCCGGCGGCAACTCCTGTCCGGCGATGGCCTGGGACAACTGGTACACGGCCATCGCGTACATTTTCGAGAGGTTGTAGCGGGTAATGGCGTAGTAGTTCTGGAAGCCCAGCCAGTACTGCTTGCCGGTGCTGCCTTCCAGCGTGATCGGCGTGGCGGTCAGGCCGGCCGCGACTGGCACGCTGGGCTGGTAACCGCGCTGGGCCAGCTCGGACAGGGTCCAGGTCGGCGCCCATTCGGTCGGATTGAATTCCTCGCGACCGGCCTGCAGCGTGGCCGGCACGGCGACCGGGCCGCCGCGGACCCAACCGCCCTTCTTGACGAAGTAATTGGCGATCGAGGAGAAGACATCGTCATAGCTGTTGAACAGATCGCGACGGCCATCGCCGTTGCCATCCACCGCATAGTCCAGATAGCTGGAGGGCATGAACTGGCCCATGCCCATCGCGCCGGCGTAGCTGCCCTTGATCGCGGTGATGTCCAGCTTCTCGTCGCGGGTCAGCGCGAACAGGCGCGCCAGTTCATCGCGGAAGAACAGCTCGCGGCGCACCTCGCGTTCGAGCTTGGCCGGATCGCCACTGCGCGGGTACTTGAAGGCCAGCGTGTACAGCGCATCGAGCACGCGGTAGCTGCCGGTGTTGCCGCCGTAGCTGGTTTCCACGCCGATGATGGCCACGATCACTTCGGCCGGTACCCCGGTGCGCTGCTGCACCCGCATCAGCTCATCGCGATGCTGGGCGAGGAACTTCCTGCCGCCCTCGATCCGTGCCTGGCTGATGAACATCGGCCGGTACTCGTTCCACGGCTTGACCCGCTCGGCCGGGCGCGACATCGCCGCGATGATCGGGTCGCGGATCTGCGCCTGGGCCAGGGTCGCTTCGATCTGGGCAGCGGGAATTCCGTAACGGGCGGCGGTATCGCGTACGAAGTTGGCGCGGGCCACCTCGAACGGGACCGGGGTCAGGTCCACCGGGGCTGCGTTGGCACCCGCTGCCTCGGGGGCAGCTTCAGCCGGGCCCTTGCTGCCGGGAGGCGGGGAAACGGGAACACCCGAGGCCTGCGGCGACGGTGAAGGAGTCTGCGGCTGGGTCGCACAAGCGACCAAACCGAGCGTGAGCATGCAGGCCAGGGAGCGTCGGATCATCGCGGCAGGTTAGCAGGTCATGGATGAATTAAAACCCCTAAGGCCATGAATCTCAACGGATTGCCCGAGTTTTCGCGGGGCCGTTAAGGCGACGTGTAGACAGGCGCCGCACCGTTCCCCATTCATGTTTGCTCAACGGCCAGGTCGGGCCGGATGATCGCAGCGCCTGATCACTGCGCGAATGCGCGTCCCGCCGCAATCCCTGCGCGATGCGCAGGGGGACGACGCAGGTCTCACTTTTTCGGGCGCCGCCGACGTGCGAAGAGGTCCGCCGGCTGCGCCCCCATCCCCGTGGACGCAACCGGCCAAACCGGACCCGATCGGCAGCAGCGCGGCGCGCATCTCCCCAGCGCGCGCCTCGCCCTTTCTACCTGTGAGGTCAACTACTCCCCGCCAGACGTCCCCGTCGCGATGCTTGGCTCAGCGCGTCGTTGTTGGCGGGCCGCCATTGTGCAGGCCGTTTGCGACATGTCCATTGATCGAGATCAAGTCACTTCATATCTGTGCGCCACTTCTCACTTTTAGCGCAACGCCTTGACCGCCCCTGCACCTGAAAGCGTTTTCGCATCGCGGGTCCGCGCAAACCTCCCTCGCCGTGGCTTACGTGGGATGCACCGGCTGATGCTGCCGCGCTGCCATTACCAGCCCGAAACTGGCCAGCAGGGATACCGCCGAGGTACCGCCATAACTAATCAGCGGCATCGGGACACCCACCACCGGCAGCACGCCGGAAATCATGCCGCCATTGACCAGCACGTAGACGAAGAACACCAGGCCGGTGGTGCCCACCAGCAGACGCGAGTAGCCGCAGCGCGAATGGCTGGCGATCCACAGGCAGCGCGCGGTGACGAACAGGAACAGGCTGAGCACCACCGCCACGCCGACCCAGCCGAACTCTTCGGCCAACACGGAGAACGCGAAGTCCGTGGTGTATTCGGGCAGGAAATCCAGCGCAGCCTGGGTGCCCTGCCCCCAGCCTTTGCCGTGCATGCCGCCCGAGCCGATCGCAATCTTGGACTGGATGATGTTCCAGCCGGTGCCCAGTGGATCGTTTTCCGGATACAGGAAGGTCAGCACGCGATCCTTCTGGTACTGCCTCAGCAGCCCGAACCAGGCCAGCGGCGCGGCCACCGACACTCCCCCCAGCGCGATGACCATCCACCACCAGCGCAGGCCGGCCAGCAGCAGCGCAAACACCCCGCTGGCGGTGACCAGCGTTGCCGTACCCAGGTTGGGCTGCAGCAGGATCAGCACTGCCGGCCCACCAATCAGCACGGCGGCGGTCAGCACCGCGCGCGGCCGCGGCGGCAACGGCTGCTTGTGCAGGTACCAGGCCATCATCATCGGCAGGCTGAGCTTGAGCAGCTCGGAGGGCTGCAGATAGAACACGCCCAGGTTCAACCACCGCTGGCCGTATTTGCCGGTGCCGACCACATAGACCGCCAGCAGCGGCAGCAAGGACAACGTGTAGATCCACGGTGACCACGCGCGCAGCGTCACCACCGGCACGCGCGACAGCGCCCACAACGCGGCAAGGCCGGCGCCATAGCGCATCGCCTGCGCATGCACCGGCCCGTCCACGCTGTGCAGCACGGCCAGCCCGGCCACCATCAGCAGGCACAGCGCGCCCAGCAAGGGCAGATCGAGGGTGCGGAAAAAGAAATGGAATACGGCGCGTGCGCGCTGCAGTAGTTCGACCATGCGGGCGACTCCTGTGGATGACGCGACGCACAGCAGGAGGCGACACGGCGAACAGAAAGCGGGCCCGAACAACGAGCCGGCGCGAGCGCAGGACCGTAACACGCAGGGGCGTGGCAATCCTTAGCCGAGGCGTACCGCCCCCTCACGGCTTACGCGTCGCGTGCGCTCAGCCGTAGCCGCCGTGCACCGGATTGTGGCGACGCACTGCCATCACCAGACCGAAACCGGCCAACAGCGATACCGCAGACGTGCCGCCGTAACTGATCAGCGGCATCGGCACGCCGACCACCGGCAGCAGGCCGGAGATCATGCCGCCGTTGACCAGCACATAGACGAAAAACGCCAGCCCGGTCGCGCCAGCGAGCAGGCGCGAATAAGAGTCGCGCGACTGCGAGGCGATCCACAGGCAGCGCCCGATCACCACCAGGTACAGGGCCAGCACGAGCGCCACGCCCATCCAGCCGAACTCTTCGCTGAGCACGGAGAACGCGAAATCGGTGGTCTGCTCGGGAATGAAATTCAGGTGCGACTGCGAGCCCTGCCCCCAGCCCTTGCCATCCAGGCCACCCGAGCCGATCGCGATCTTGGACTGGATGATGTTCCAGCCCGCGCCGAGCGCGTCGCTCTCCGGGTCCATGAACATCATGATGCGGTCCTTCTGGTACGGCCGCAGCAGCCAGAACCAGGCCACCGGCGCGGCCGCGGCGACACCACCGACCGCCACGCCGACCCACCACCACGGCAACCCGGCCAGCAGCAGCACGAACGCGCCACTGGCGGCGATCAGCACGCCGGTGCCGAAGTCCGGCTGCAGCATCACCAGCCCGGTCGGCACACCGATGATCACCGCACTGGTCAGCACCGTGGAGAAGCGTGGCGGCAACGGCATGCGATGCAGATACCAGGCCACCATCATCGGCAGGCTGACCTTGAGCAGCTCGGCCGGCTGCAGGTAGAACAGCTTCAGATCCAGCCACTGCCGGCCATACTTGCCGGTACCCAGCACGAACACGGCCAGCAGCGGAATCATCGAGACCGCGTAGATCAGCGGCGTGGCCGAGCGGATGCGCAGGATCGACACCCGCGAGATCGCCCACATCGCGGCCAGACCGACCGCGAAACGCGCGCCCTGAGCGAACACCAGGCCATCACCGCCGGCACTCTTGAGCACCGCCAGCCCGATCAGCATCAGCGCGCCCAGCGCCAGGCACAGCACCCAGTCCAGCGAGCTGCTGAAGCGGACGGCCATGTCGACCGCCCAGCGCAGAAAGACCTTCATCGTGGTCGCTCCGGTGCAGTCGGGGGCGTGGTGGCACTGGGCACGGGTGCACCGGGTGTCGGCGCAGGGGCGGGCGCGGGCGCGGCAGGCACGCCCACCACTACCGGCATGAGCTCCAGCGCAGCCACGGCCGCATCGCCCGCGTCGCGCGCGGTCGCACCGCCGCCGTCGAACGCGGTGATGCCGATCGCGGTGGTGCCGCGCTCGCTGTCCAGCGGCTCCAGGCCGTCGGGCATCTTGCCCAGCAGCCAGGCATCAAAAATCTTGCGTGCGATCGGCGCGGCGGCCGAGCCACCGTAACCGCCGCCTTCCACCGCGATCGCCACGGCGATGACCGGATTGTCGGCCGGCGCGAAGCCGACGAACAACGCGCGGTGGCGCAGGTGCATCGGCAGGCTGCGCGGGTTCACCGCGGCGGTACCGCGGCGGCTGATCACCTGCGCGGTACCGGTCTTGCCGGCCATCACATAGGGCGCGCCTGCGGCCGCGCGGGCACCACTGCCACCGGGCTGCATGGTGCCCATCATGCCCTCGCGCACCGCCTGCAGATTGCTCGGCGTCGGGCTGATCGGCTTGCTTTCGCCCGCGGGCATCGCGGTCCAGTCCGCATCGAACCCGGCGCGCTGCTGCATCACCAGGTGCGGCTGGCGCAACTGACCATCGGCGATGCCGGCCACCCCATGCACCAGCTGCAGCGGGGTGACCTTCCAGTCGCCCTGGCCGATGCTGACGTTGACCGTATCGCCGGGGTACCAGCGTTCCTTGCGCGATTTGTACTTGGCGGCCGGCGAGGGCAGGATGCCGCCGATCTCGCCGGTCAGGTCGATCCCGGTCGGCACACCGAACCCGTAATAGCCCATGTAGTGGTCGAAGCGATCGATGCCCAGATCCAATGCGAGCTTGTAGTAATACGTGTTCACCGACTGGGTGATCGACTTGCGCAGATCGGTCCAGCCATGGCCACCCCGGTTGGCATCGCCCCAGCCGCGCGAGGTGCCCGGCAGATAGAACATGCCGGTGGACAGGATCTTGTCTTCGGGCTTGCGCACGCCGCTGTCCAGACCGGCCAGGCCGATCAGCGGCTTGATCGTCGAACCCGGCGCGACGCCGCCCAGCACCAGGCGGTTGAACTGCGGGCGCGAGGGATTGTCGTTGAGCGCCTTGAAATCGGCATGCGAAATGCCGTTCACGAACAGGTTCGGGTCGTAGGACGGCAGGCTGACCATCGCCAGTACTTCACCGGTGCGCGGGTCCATCGCCACGGCCGCACCTTCGAACTCACCGAAGGCGGCGACCATCGCGCGCTGCAGATCGGCGTCGATCGACAGCCGCAGATCGCTGCCCGACTGCGCCGCGACCCGGCCGATGGTACGGATCGCGCGGCCCTGCACATTGGTCTCGACCTGCTCGTAGCCGACCTTGCCGCGCAGCTGCTGCTCGTAATACCGCTCCAGCCCGGACTTGCCGATGTGGGTCAGCGCGGCATTGCCCTCGCCCAGCATCTCCAGATCCTTGTCATCGACCCGGCCGACGTAGCCGATGATGTGCGCGAACAGATCGCCATAGGGATAGCGCCGGGTCAGGTAGGGCTCCAGCTCCACACCGGGGAAGCGCCAGCGGTCCACCGCGAAACGCGCCATTTCCTCATCGGTGACGCGCAGCTTGAGCGTGACCGGCAGGAAGCTGCGGCGTGCCTTGCGCGACTTTTTGAAGGTCTCGATGTCTTCCGGGCTGAGCGCGAGGATCTTCGACAGGCCCGCCAGGGTGGCGTCCATGTCCTTGACCTTGTCCGGGGTGATGTCCAGGCGGAACGCGGGCACGTTTTCGGCCAGCAGCCGGCCGTTGCGGTCGTAGATCATTCCGCGCCCCGGTACCACCGGCCGCGGCTTGATCCGGTTGGCCTCCGAGCGCGTGGCGTAGATGTCGTGGTCCATCACCTGCAGCTTGAAGTACCAGCCACCCAGGCCCAGCAGGCACACCAGCACGCCGACGAAGCCCAGCGCGGCACGGCGCCGGAACTGTTCTGCCTCGGCATGCGGATTCTTGGCCTGGCGGCGCATGTACATGTCAGCGCCCGCGTCGCCCGAAGCGCAGCGCGTCCAGCAGCACGAACACCAGCGGCCACAGCGCCATGCCCAGCAGCGGCGCCCACCAGTACGACCACGGCAGGGTCGGCTCGCCGACCACGATGTGCACCACCGCGCTGACGATGCGGTCGTTGAACAGCAGCCCGCCGATCGCCAGGATCTGCTGGGACATCGGGAAGAAGCGGATCCGCGCGCGGAAGCGCTGCAGGATGAAGGTGAGGATCACCAGCCGCAGCGCCTGCTCACCGAGCACGCCGCCATAGAGCAGATCGGCGATCACGCCGCTGGCGAAGGCGATGCCCAGCCCGACCCGGTCCGGTGTTTCGATCACCCAGTAGGCCAGCACCAGCGCCAGCCAATAGGGGCGCAGTGGCTGCAGCAGGGCCGGCAGCGGCAGCAGACCGAGCAGCAGGGCGACCACCAGGCTCACCGGCAGCACCCAGGGTTTGTCGCGCAGGCGGCTCATCGTTGTTCCTCCGGCGGCGTGGCGCCGGTTTCAGGCACGGGCGCGGGTGACGCGGCGGCACGGCGCGGTGCGGTCACCGGCACCGGCGCGGACGGACCCGGTCGGTTGGCCTGCGGTGCATTGGCGGGTGCCGCCGCAGGTACCGTCGGGGCCGGCGATGAACTCGCCGGGGCGGCACTGGTCGTCGCTGCGGTGCCTCCCGGCGCGCCCTCCTGCAGCGGCGCTGCGGCCGGTCCACCGGCCTCGCTCGGATCCCGGCGCAGATTCGGCGGAATGCGGATGGCCTCGCCCGGGCGCAGCAGCAATACGTCGCGGCCGCGATCGAGCTGGGCGGCCGGCTTCAGCTCGCCGACCAGGAAGGCATGGGTGTCATCCGGGCGCAGCGCGGTGATGCTGCCCACCGGAAACCCGGCCGGGAAGCGCCCGCCCAAGCCGGAGGTGACGATCTCATCGCCTACTTCCACCCCGGCGCTGAGTGGAATGTCGCGCAGCTCCAGCGTGTCGCCGCGGCCATAGACGATCAGGCGCACGCCGTTGCGCGCTACGGTGACGGGCACCGCATGATCAGGGTCGGTCAGCAGCAGCACGGTAGCGCTGTTGCCGGTGGTGGCGATCACCTGGCCCATCAGGCCACCGGCGTCGATCACGGCCTGGCCGACATGCACGCCGTCGCGGGTGCCGGCGGCCAGCACCAGGCGCTGGCGCACCGGGTCCAGATCGATATCCAGGATCGGGGCAAGCTGCACATCCAGGCCACTACGCTCGGCCACATTGAGCAGCTCGCGCAGCTGAGCGTTGTCCAGCGCGGCGGTCTGCAGGCGGGTCAGGCGCGCATTGGCGATCAGCAGCTGATTGCGCAGTTCGCGGTTCTCGGTGACCAGCTGGCCATGGCTGGCCGCGTTGTCCTTGACCTGGGTGCCCAGGCGCCCGGGCAGGCCGGCGAGCGCCCATACCGGCTGCACCAGCACGTTGGCCTGCGCGCGCAGGCGCGACAGCCAGCCGGCCTGGTCATCCAGCACGATCAGGGTGATGGCCAACGCCAGGTAAGCGAGCAGGCGCAGCGGACTGGCGGCATCGCCCTGACGGGAGGCTACGGGAGGACCGGCGTAAGGCGGCACAGGCGTCGACTGGGAAGAGTGTGGGTGGAGCGCGCCGAACAAGAGCGCAGCGGAAACAGCATGCGACAACGCCCCGGCGAAGTGACGCCCGGCAAGCGAGGCTTACCCGAAGCATCACGCCGCAGAGGCGCGTCTACGATACACGGCCGGTACGGCTCACTCCGGCGCAAAGAACTCGTTGCCGTGCATGTCCACCAGCTCCAGCGCACGACCACCACCGCGGGCCACGCAGGTCAGCGGGTCATCGGCCACCTGCACGTGCAGGCCGGTTTCCTCGGAGATCAGGCGGTCCATGTCGCGCAGCAGGGCACCACCACCGGTGAGCACGATGCCGCGCTCGGCGACGTCGGCACACAGTTCCGGCGGGGTCTGCTCCAGCGCCAGCTTGACCGCGCTGACGATGCCCGACAGCGGCTCGTGCAGGGCTTCCAGCACTTCATTGGAGTTGATCTTGATCATCTTCGGCACGCCCTCGGCGAGGTTGCGGCCGGAGATTTCCATCTCGATCACTTCCGCCTGCGGGTAGGCGCAGCCCAGCTCGACCTTGATGCGTTCGGCGGTCGCTTCACCGATCAGCATGCCGTGGTTGCGGCGCACGTAGTTGGTGATCGATTCGTCGAAACGGTCGCCGCCGATACGCACGGAGGCCGAGTAGACGATGCCGTTGAGCGAGATCACCGCCACTTCGGTGGTGCCGCCGCCGATATCGATGACCATCGAGCCGCGCGCCTCGGTCACCGGCATGCCGGCACCGATCGCAGCGGCCATGGGCTCTTCGATCAGGAACACATCCCGCGCACCGGCCTCCTCGGCCGATTCCTTGATCGCGCGGCGCTCGACCTGGGTCGAACCGGCCGGCACGCAGACCAGCACGCGCGGGCTCGGGCGCAGGAAGCGCGACTTGTGGACCTTCTTGATGAAGTGCTTGAGCATCGCCTCGGTGTAGGTGAAGTCGGCGATGACGCCGTCCTTCATCGGGCGGATGGTGGTGATGTGGCCCGGGGTACGGCCGAGCATCTGCTTGGCCTCGGCGCCCACGGCAGCCACGGAACGGGTACCACCGATGGCACGGTCCTGGCGAACGGCCACGACCGACGGCTCGTTCAGCACGATCCCCTGCCCACGCACGTAGATGAGGGTGTTGGCCGTGCCCAGGTCGATGGACAGGTCATTGGAGAACATGCCACGCAGTTTCTTGAACATCTGGGAGTTGATCCTGAGGGGTGTCGCGCCCAACGCGGGATGGCGAAAAAATGGGCAGAATTCGAGGTCGACAAGCCTAGCAATCCCCCTGTGCGCGAGCAAGGACAAATCTGGCCGAACGCCAGCCTTCACGGCCATTCAGGCCAATCCGGACAGCCCGGGTTCTGGCCCAAAGCCGCCCTACCCGTTAACCTTTGCGCCGCAGGGCGCCGCAGGGCGCCGTTTCGTTGCCCGCCCGACGGGCCTCAAACCCCCTACCGCATAGGCCTTACTCGATGTCCGCTTTGATCTGTGGTTCTCTTGCCTTCGACACCATCATGGTGTTCCCGGACCAGTTCAAGAATCACATCCTGCCGGACAAGGTGCACATCCTGAATGTGTCGTTCCTGGTGCCGCGGATGCGTCGTGAATTCGGCGGTTGCGCCGGCAACATCGCCTACAACCTGTACCTGCTGGGTGGCGAGCCGATCCCGATGGGCACGGTGGGTTCGGATTTCGGCCCGTACCGCGAGTACTTCCAGGGCCTGGGCATCGACCTGAGCCGGGTCAAGGTGATCGATGAGCTGTTCACCCCGCAGGCGTTCATCACCACCGACCACGACAACAACCAGATCACCGCCTTCCACCCGGGCGCGATGATGCGGTCCTACGAGAACCACGTGAAGGACGTGCCGGGCGTGACCCTGGGCCTGGTCGGCCCGGACGGGCGCGAAGGCATGATCCAGAATTCGCAGGAATTCTTCGACGCCGGTGTGCCGTTCATCTTCGACCCGGGCCAGGCCATGCCGCTGTTCAACGGCCCGGAGCTGCGCACCTTCATCGAGCAGGCCGACTACGTCGTGGTCAACGACTACGAGTCCAACCTGCTGCAGGAGCGCACCGGCTGGGATGAAAAGGCGATCGTGAGCCGGGTCAAGGCCTACATCACCACGCGCGGCCCGAAGGGCGCGGTCATCCACACCCCGGAAAAGACCTATGACATCCCGCCGGCGCACGAGCGCCGCGTGGTGGACCCGACCGGCTGTGGCGATGCGTTCCGCGCCGGCCTGATCTACGGCATCGAGAAGGGCTACGACTGGCTGACCATCGGCCGCATGGGCAACCTGATGGGCGCGCTGAAGGTCGAGCACCCGGGCACCCAGAACCAGCGCTTCACGTTCGATGAGTTCAATGAGCAGTTCAAGCAGCAATTCGGCTACGCGCTGACCGTTTGATCGCAGTGCGATCAAACGCGGCCCACGATTCGCCGTAGCGAATCGCGGGTCCCAATTGCATGCCACCTCATCCCCCCGCCTATCGGCGCGCCCCCTTGAGACGACTGCGCCTGCGGCGCAACCGTCCCGCGCATTCCACCTAATCCCCGCGCCGTTGGCGCGCCCCCTTGAACATCAAGGGGGCTCTCCACCAGAGAGGGATCGGGGAGGAATGAGGGTAGAGCCAGGCCATGCCTGGCTGCTTGTCAGGGTCCTGGCGGTGGATCGCGCGGGCCCTTTCGGCGCGGTCAGGCCGACATCTGCTTGCCTTCCCATGCCGCCTGCACCTGCCCGCAATCGGCCAGGTGCCAGCAGGCCATGCCCGGCCACGGGTTGTCGGGGGTATTGACCAGCACGGTGCGGGTGCCGGCGGCGCGGCCGCATTCCAGGTCGAAGCGATGGTCGCCGACCATCACCATCTCGGATGGAACGGCCTGCCAGCGCTCAACGAAGTACTGCAGCCCGGCCGGTGACGGCTTGGGCTTGGCTTCATCGCGGCCGATGATGTCATCGGGGGCGAAGATGTCGCCCACACCGATCGCCTGCAGCGTCACCTGGGCGAGTTCGCGCGCATTGCGGGTGAGGATGCCCAGCCGGCAGCCCGCGTCGTGCAGCGCGCGTACCAGGGCCACTGCGCCAGGGGCGGCCTGCGCCTGCTCGGCGAGCGCGCGTTCGTGCGCGAGCAGCCAGTCGTGCTTGGCCGCCGCCACCTCGGCCGGGAGCGCGGCGAGGTGGCTGAGGATGTCCTCATCCGGCGGTATCGCAAGTTCGCGTTTGATGCGCTGGAAATCGTGCACCGCGACGGTCAGCGTGCCGTCCATGTCGAACACCCAGTGACGGATCGCCGGCAAGCCGGTCACTGCCACCACTGCGGCATCTGGCTGGCGTCCACGCCGCCGGTTTCGAACACGGCGGTACGCGTACCACCGGCCTTGACCGGGAACTCGATGCTGATCACCTTCGCCTTGCGCGCCAGGTTCCACAGCGCTTTCTGATCGGTGATGAACATCGCGATCGCTTCATCGGTATCCGGACGCCAGGCAGCCATCGAGACCGGCTTGCCATCGTCGACGGTCACCTTGACCTGGCACTTCGGGCAGCGGAAATCACCGGCCTGCAACACCAGATAGGCGTGGCGCTTCCACTCGGGATGATCGCGGAACACCAGCTGCACCGGCTTGGCGCCACTGCCGTCCACATCCACACGCTCCTTGCTGTAGATCTGGGCGGAGGCCTGGATGCCTTTGGTGCCGATCGGGATCTTGTTGTACTGCCACAGCGCCTGCAGACGGCGCTTCTCGCGCGCGGCCTCGGCCTTGGCCTTGACCTCGGCATAGCCCGGTTCGATCCGGGCGGCCACATCGGTGTCCTTGTATTGATCCAGCAGCGAGCCACCGTGGATGCGCGCGCGCTCCCAATCCTGCGAGGCGACAGCCATGTCGTACTGCTTGGCCACGCCTTCGGCCTTCTCTTCCTGCTGCGCCTTGGCGGCGGCCGCGGCGGCTTCCTGCGCCTGGCGCTCGGCTTCGGGGTTGCTGCAGGCGGACAGCGCAAAGGCGCAGGCCGCTACCAGGATCAGTCGTTTCATTGCGTGCTCCAGTGGGATCAGGTGCGCCCGAAGGCGCGCCTGATACTGTATCGCCAAGCACGCGACGACGTCCCACACTCGCCCTGCCGATGGCGCCGGGAAGGTCCCAGCGCCTGTCCGCCACCGTTCACCAGCCGCGACGAAGGGTGAGCTGCCCCTGAACCGTACGATACGCGCCCTGCCCCTGCTCAACCCCCAACGCCGCACTGCCCGACCAGCCTCCAGAAAAACCGACCTGGGCACCCGCGCGCAGCTCATGCCGGTCGCGTGGCAGATCGCTGCGCAGCACCTGGCCGTCGAAGACCCGCGCCGTACGGGTACCGCCACGCCGCCAGTTGGCCTCGATGAACGGCTGCACGATCTGCGCGGTGCCGATCGCGTGCCCGAACACACGCAGCCCGACCCGGTGCTCCACCTGCCCCTGGTCGACCTTCTCGATCACGGTCCCGTTGTGCTCGACCAGCGCATCACTGCGGTAGCCAGTCCAGACCACCTCCGCCTGCGGCTGAACGTACAGCGCAGTCGAGCCGAACCGCAGCCGCCAGGCGTAGCCGACCTCCAGCGCCGCCGTGCGCGTGGCCGCGTCATGGCGCTCCTTCTCCAGGCCCGCGCCCTGCACGGTGTTGCGGTAGCGCCCGGCCTGCACGGCGCCGGCCAGATAGGCGCCGGCGGCGGCGTCGGCCTGCTGCTGCCAGCCGCCGTACACCCCGATCGACGTGCCTGTCACCTCGCCGCGCGCGCTGTAGCCGGTCCGCGTGGACACCACCGTGGTGTCGGCACGCCCTTGGCCGAGCATCACTCCCAGCGATGCATGGCCTACGCCGTCCCACGCCAATACCTGCGTACCCAGCTGCAGTACGGAACTGTTGCCGTGAGCCTGCAGCTGCAGCAGCGAGTGCCCTGCTGTATCGATGCGCAGGCCCGCGGTGCCGAACGCAGCGCGGCGGCCGGAGACGCGGATCCATGCACCGCCCTCGGCCCGCGCAGTGGCGCGGTCATCCCGGCGCAGCGCGAACATGTCGATCGCCGCCCGCTGGTTGCCAAGGTAGGCGCCGGGCTCCGGGCGCAGCACGGGGGGTGGAGGCGGAAGCGGAGGCGGTACCAGTACCTCCCCTGTTCCGCCCTCCGGTACCGGCCGGGGACGTTCAGGCAACTCCGGGCGTTCAGGCACCCCGGGCAGCTCCAGTTCGACGCAGCCGGGCAGGTCGGGGGTCGCCTCGCAGGGATCGACGACCACCGGCGCAAGCTCCGACCGCAGGTACCAGTGGCCATCGCCGGGATCGCTCACACTGCCCTTGAACAGGAAGTAGTCGTACGCGCCCGCCACGGCACGCCCCTGGAGCTGGAACGTGGCGTCCGACCGACCGCCTACGTGGATCAGCTCGATGCCTTCAACCGTAGCAGCGCCGCGGCCCCCGAGATTGTTGACCACGATGCCACCGCTGCCGCGCGTGTCGCCCTCTACCCGCAGATGATCCGCACGGGTGCCGTCATCACCGAGCACGGCGTCGAAGAAGAGCGTGCTGGCATCGATGTCCAGATCGCCCCGCACCACCAGCTGATCGCCGACCGCGCCGCGGCCCAGCCACAGACGGCTGCCCCGATGCAGCGTGAGATCATCCACCTGCGATGCGCCGCGCGCGTTCCAGTCAGTGCCGCTCAGGCGCATGTCCAGCCGGGAACGATCATCAGCGAACGCGCGCCCCTCGATCACCGCATCATGCGCCTCCACCGCCATCGTGGCACCGTTCTGCACCCACACGGCGGACTGCTCACCGACCAGCGTGCCGTCATCAACGACCACGCGGTTGATGCTGCCCGCCGTCGCCGCATGCACGGCACTCTCCCTGCCCTGCACCTGGCTGCCCGCGGTTACGTCCAGCAGGTTGCTGTCGCCGCCCAGAAACTGCACGCCATGCCCGCGCTCGGCCAGGATGCGGCTGTCGGTCAAGGTGATCGTGCTGCCGATGCCATCCGGGTACAGGCCCGTGTACCCGGCGCGGATGCCGACACTGCCTTCGCCGGTGACCCGCACGTCCGATCCGGACAACGCAACACGCGCCACGTGCGGAAAGAACCCGCCCGGGGGGACGCGCCATTTCTGCGCCTGCGCATGGATGCCGGTGGCATTGTCGCCGGTGGTGACAATGGTGCTGCCGCGCTCCAGCAGCAGCGTGCCGCCGAACATCCAGACCCCCGCCGCACCTGCGCCGCCGGTCATGATGGAAGACGCATCGAGCCCCAGCTGCATCTTCGGTCCAATCGCCGCGCCGTGCGCGTCAACGCCTGCGGTGCGGATCCGCGTGTCGACCAGGCGCAGCGCGCCGGTCGGTGCCACATCGCCGGAAGGCAGGAAGCGGGTTCCGGCCACATCCACCCCCACGGCCGCAGCGCCGTGGGTGAAGATCTCCGAGCCGACGATGAGCCCGCTGTTCGCACCGCCTCGAAACTTCAGTGCCGAGATGCCCTCGGCATACGAGCCCAGTGTGGAGCGTTCGATGTGCAACGCCCCGCCGTCCACCGCGATGACGGTGTCGTTGAACAGCGTATCGCTCGTACTGACGATGCGCGAGCTGTACACCTCCAGACTGTCGCCGGTGTAGGTCGGGACGGTTTCAAGCACTTCATTGCGGATGACGATGGTCTTGGCCGAAACCGGCACAGACAGCACGCTGGCACCGAGAGCAAGGTGGATCGCCGCGCCAAGCACGTGACGACGTACACGGAGAGAATCCATGGGAGTCCTTTGTAGGTGTCGCCAACGCCGCGACATGGCAGGGAGGCCGCTGGATCGTTCACGCGGCACGGCAGGAACCACGGTGCCCGCCTTTGTGGACGGAGCGCCCGCAGGCGGTGTCCTGCGTCCTCGCCATTGTCATGACCGCCCACGCGATTGCCATGCAACTAATACGAAAACGGTCTTTCCACGGCAGTTGATTCAGCCCCCAGGCAGACAGCCTGCCCTGCAACGAAAACGCCCGGCCAAGGCCGGGCGTGATCGACTGCGCCATCGCTGCGCCTTGGCTCAGCGCACCTCACGCCACCACTGCGTGGACGGCGCCGGCGCGCGGATATCCAGGCGTTCGCCCATGTGCGGGGCAGTCAGTGCCACGCCGTGTTCCTGCGCCAGCGCGGTGATGCGATCGAACGGTTCGGTCCACGGATGCAACGCGAGGTCGAAGGTGCCGTTGTGGATCGGCATCAGCACCTTGCCGCGCACGTCCAGGTGCGCCTGCAGGCTTTGTTCGGGCTGCATGTGCACGTCCGGCCACTGCGCATCGTAGGCACCGGTCTCGATCATGGTCAGATCGAACGGGCCGTAGCGCTCGCCGATGCGGGCAAAGCCGTCGAAGTAGCCGGTGTCGCCGCTGAAGAAGATCCGGGTACGCCCGGTGTCGATCACCCACGAAGCCCACAGCGTGCGGTTGCCGTCGGCGAGGGTCCGGCCGGAGAAATGCTGGGCCGGGGTCGCGACGATCGTCAGGCCCTCCACGCGGGTGTCCTGCCACCAGTCCAGCTGCACGACCTTCGCGGCGGGCACGCCCCACCCGATCAAGCGGTCGCCTACGCCGAGCGCGGTGACGAAGTGCTGCACCTTGGGCGCGAGCGCGAGGACGGCATCGTGGTCGAGGTGATCGTAGTGGTCATGGGAGATGATCACGCCGGTGATCGGCGGCAGTTCGTCGATGCTCAGCGGCGGTGCGTGGAACCGCTTGGGCCCCATGAACGACATCGGCGAGGCGCGCTCGGCGAAGACCGGGTCGGTCAGCCAGAAATGGCCGTCCAGCTTCATCAGCATCGTCGAATGCCCCAGACGCCACAGGCTGTCGTCGGGCGCGTCGAGCAGGGCCTGCCGGCTCAGCGGCTGCACCGGAATCGGGGCCAGCGGAGTGGCGTCGGCGGGCTTTTCGAACAGCATCTTCCACATTACGCCCAGCGTGCCAACGAAGCCCAGCGAGCTCTTGCCTGCGGGATTGTGGAAGCGCCCGTCGCCGAACTGCGGCGACTGGTCATAGGCGGCAGCCGGGCGGGCACCGCAGGTCAACAGGCCAATGGACATGGCGATCAACACCGTCAGAAGGGGGAGGAATCGAGGCAGGCGACGCATCATCGGGGCTTGCCCTGGAAAGTACACCGGAGAGTGTACTTGCCTTTTTCGAAAAGTAAACTGAACGGTGTAAAATAAGCCCATGAGCACTTCCGACCGCCCCACCCGTCTGACCGACCGCAAGCGCGCGGCCATCCTGGACGCGGCGGTGGCCGAGTTCCGCGCGTTCGGCTTTGCCGGCACCAGCATGGACCGGATCGCGGCGACGGCCGAGGTATCCAAGCGCACGGTCTACAACCACTTCGCCAGCAAGGACGAACTGTTCACCGCCATCCTGTGGCAGTTGTTCGAGGCCAGCCAGGCGCTGGCTGTCGTGCCCTACGACCCGGCGCAGCCGCTGCGCGATCAGTTGCTGGTATTCGCGGCGCGCAAGATGCGCCTGCTCGACGACCCCGGCTTCATCGATCTTTCGCGGGTGGCGATGGCCGAGCTGGTGCACACGCCCGAACGGGCACGGGCGATGATGGACAAGTTGGCCGAGAAGGAAGAAGGCCTGACCGGCTGGATCCGCGCCGCCCAGGCCGATGGGCGGCTGCGGCTGGACATGCCGCCGGCCGAGGCGGCGCATCAGTTGCAGGCGATGCTCAAGGCCTTCGCGTTCTGGCCGCAGATCACCTTCGGCCAGCCTCCGCTCACGCCGGCACAGCAGCAGCAGGTGATGCACGACTGCGTGGACATGTTCCTGGCGGTGCGCGCGGTGTAACACTGGTTTTCAAGCAACGAAGCGCACTCGTACCAACTGCGGCGGTCAGTGGGTCGGGCGCTGGGCCGCGATGCCCTTGCCGGCGAATGTCCCCCGGCGTCGGCCTGCGGCCGCCCCCTCCTCCTTTATTTCGCCCACAAGGGCATCGCGACCCACGGATCGAGAACCGCGGCTCTCACAGAAAGGCGCGGTTGTCTGCACGTGTACCGCGAGCCGAGCCCACTAGGGGCTGGTAGGCTCCTGGGCAAAATCAAGGAGGAGGCCGTCGCCGTCAAGCGGCGGCCGGGGGACATTTGCCGAGGGGCCTGCCGGCCCCTAGGGGGCTCGGCTCGCGGTACGCAGGCGCGCATAAAAAAACGGCGGGTTTCCCCGCCGTTTTTCGTTCAACCGATACGTCTGGCGATTACGGCTTGGCCGCGCCCGCCTCGGCCTTGTCCAGCATGTCCTGGACGGAGCCCGTGGTGATCGGGTGATACCCCGGCTTGGCCTTGGCGAAAGCCGCCTTGGCGAAGGCCAGGCCTTCAGGCGTCTTCACCAGTTCGGCGTAGATCGGCATGATCAGCTTTCGGCGGCCGACACGCTCGATGAACGCACCGGCGGCGTCGTTCGCTTCGCTGTAGCCACTGCGGATCGTCAGCGGGTACCAGCGCATCGCGATCTCGCCGTTGGCCGTACCGGTGAAGTGGTAAGCCTTGTCCAGCGCAGCCAGCTTCTCAACCGGCAGGGTCTTGCCCAGACCGTCGATGAAGTGCACCCACTCCTGGGTGCCCCACTCGCCGGTGATCTGCGCCGTCGGCAGCGTGTTGCTGCCCTGCCAGGCGATGCGGGCGGTATCGACGATGGAGAAGTTGCGCGAGCGGGCCTTGGTCGCGAACGACGGAATGCCCGGCTCATCCAGCCACGCCTTCAGCTCGGCGTCGCTGACGGCACCGGGCTTCTTGGACAGCAGATTCTTCTTCAGGTACTCGACGAACTGGTCGGTGTTCGCGCTCTGGAAGGCGTGGTCATCGAACCAGCCACGCAGGAACGGATCGAAGGTCTCGCGGCCGAAGCGCTGTTCCAGGAACTGCAGGAACCACGCGCCCTTGACGTAGGCGACCTGGCTCAACGCCTCGTCCGGATCACGCTCGCTCAGTGGTGGCAGGGCGAGGGCCTGGTCGGCCGGGCTCATGTCCTTCACTTCGGCGAGCAGATCGTTCTGGTCGATCTCACGCTCCATCTCGGCCATCTCCTGGCCGTACAGCGCCTCGGTGATACGGCCCTGCACGTAGGTGGTGAAGCCTTCGTTGAGCCAGATGTCCTTCCAGCTGGCGTTGGTCACCAGGTTGCCCGACCAGCTGTGCGCCAGTTCGTGGGCGACCAGCGAGACCAGCGACTTGTCGCCAACGATCACGGTCGGGGTGGCGAAGGTCAGACGCGGGTTTTCCATGCCACCGAACGGGAACGACGGCGGCAGCACCAGCATGTCGTAGCGGCCCCAGCGGTATTCGCCGAAGAGCTTCTCAGCGGTGCCGATCATCTTCTCGGTGTCTTCGAATTCCTTGGCGGCCTTGCCAACCATGGTCGGTTCGGCCCACACGCCGGAGCGGCCGGAGATCGGCTCGAACACCAGGTCGCCAGCGGCGATGGCCAGCAGGTAGGACGGGATCGGCTGCGGCATCTTGAAGGTGTAGTCACCATCACGCGCGGCCTTGGGGTCGTTGTCGGCGCTCATCAGCACCATCACGTCCGGGCGCGAGACCACGTGCGCGCTGTAGGTGAAGCGCACGCTCGGGGTGTCCTGCAGCGGCACCCAGGAACGGGCATGGATCGCCTGCGACTGGCTGAACATGAAGGGCAGCTTCTTGCCCTCCGTCATCGACGGCTCCAGCCACTGCAGGCCCGAGGCGGTCGGTGCAGTGTGATACGTGATCACGACCTTGGCCGGCTGGTCCGGGGTCTCGATGCTCAGCTTGCTGCCGAACACCTTGTCGGCCGGCGCCAGCACGAAGGGCAGCGGCGCGGTCTTGCCGTCGGCAGCGATCGCCTCGACCTTCTCCACGGTCAGCTCGCGGGTGTCCAGCACCAGCTGCTTGGCGGCCTTGTCCTTCCACTCCAGGGTGTAGGTCGCGGTGCCACCGATCTGCTTGCTGTCGAAATCCAGCTTCAGATCCAGCGCGAGGTCCTTGACGACCACCTTGTCCGGCTCGGCGTACGAGCTTTCATCGTGGCTGCGGCTGTCGGCTTTCATGGCAGTGCTCGCCGGCGCGTTGGCAGTGGGATCGACGGTCGGAGCCGCCGGTTCTTTGGAGCAGCCGGACGCCAGGGCGACGGCCAGGGGAATCAACAGGAACGGGGATCGCATGAACGGGACCGATCAGGGTGAAACGACCAGTTTACCCCTGTCCCGGACCCCGCGCAGGCGGTGTGTGGCGGTTTGCGCATTCAGTCGGTCGCGCGAGGCTGGCCCGCGCGGCGCGCCGACCGGGCGGGGGCCCGCGTCCCCGCAGACCCCGGGCCGCTCACTCAGAGCTTGTAGCCGGAGTGGATCGAGACGATGCCGCCGGTCAGGTTCTTGTAGTGGCAACGCTCGAAACCGGCCTCGGCCATCATGGTCTTGAGCTGCTCCTGCGGCGGATGCTTGCGGATGCTCTCGGCCAGGTACTGGTAGCTGTCGCCATCGCGTGCGAACAGCTGACCCAGCTTGGGCAGGATCTTGAACGAGTGGAAATCGTAGATCGGCTTGAACCAGTCGGCGGTGACTTCGGAGAACTCCAGCACACGCGCCTGCCCGCCCACCTTGAGGACGCGGTGCATCTCGCGCAGGCCGGCTTCCTTGTCGGTGACGTTGCGCAGGCCGAAGGCGATCGTGACCAGGTCGAAGCTCGCATCGGGGAACGGCAGCGCCTCGGCGTTGCACTGCACGTAATTCAGGCCCGCGACCAGGCCGCGATTGGTGAGACGATCACGGCCGACCGAGAGCATGCCGGCGTTGATGTCGCCCAGCACCACTTCACCCTCGTCACCCACCCGCTCCTTGATCAGCGCGGCGATGTCGCCAGTGCCGCCGGCCAGATCCAGCACGCGGTCACCCGGCTTCACCTGCGCGGTGGCTACGTAGTAGCGCTTCCACGCCCGGTGGATGCCCAGGCTCATCAGATCGTTCATCAGGTCGTAGCTGCGCGCGACCGAGGTGAACACTTCGCCCACCAGCTTCTGCTTGTCCTTCGCAGCGACATCGCGGAAGCCGAAATGGGTGGTGCCAGTCTTGTAGGGAGATTCGCTCATGGGACGATTATCGCACCGGCGGCGCCGTTGCGGCAGGCTGCCACTATCATGAAGGTCTTCACGTCCCTGGATTGCGCATGATCACCACCCCCGACTACGCCGCCCTGCTCGAAACCGCCATCGCCGAAGCCCGCCAGGGCCTGGCCGAGGGCGGCATCCCGATCGGCGCCGCGCTGTACCACAACGATGGCCGCCTGCTCGGCTGCGGCCACAACCGCCGCGTGCAGGAAGGCGATCCGTCCGTGCACGGCGAGACCGACGCCTTCCGCAAGGCCGGCCGGCAGCGCCGCTACCAGGACACCATCATGGTGACCACCCTGGCCCCCTGCTGGTACTGCAGCGGGCTGGTACGCCAGTTCAACATCGGCACCGTGGTGGTGGGCGAGTCGGTCACCTTCCAGGGCGGCATCGAATGGCTGCGCGAGAACGGCGTCAAGGTGATCGACATGCAGAGCCAGGCATGCATCGATCTGCTGGGCGGCTTCATCAGCGCCCATCCCGAGGTCTGGAACGAAGATATCGGCGAATAAAGGCCGACGATTCAGCGCGGATTCCCGCGCCGAGTGCCCGCGCGATCGCAGGACGCGCTGCGCGGGCACGG
The DNA here is from genome assembly GCA_002363385.1 of Stenotrophomonas maltophilia. Classification (GTDB taxonomy): domain Bacteria; phylum Pseudomonadota; class Gammaproteobacteria; order Xanthomonadales; family Xanthomonadaceae; genus Stenotrophomonas; species Stenotrophomonas maltophilia_AN. The sequence continues at coordinate 513,507 of DEVL01000003.1, read as the reverse complement.
CAGCGTTCTGAATGCTTCAGCGAGCGGTGCGGGTCTGAACGCCCTGTGCGGCGGGTCTTTGCACGGTCCGACGTCACGCCTTGTCCACCCGCGCCGAATGGCGCGAACACGCGGTACTAACAACCGCGCTGCATGAACGTCTTAAGGTGGTTGCACAGGGGGCACCATCGTCGAGGAGACGTCATGCATGCCCAAACCCGCCGCACCTCCTCCGTCGAACCTGCGTTGATGGACGCGTGGGAAAGACTGCAGGTGCACTACGCACGCCACCATAACGCCGCGCCTTTCTGGGATGCCTACCAGGCCATCCAGGATGAGCTGACGCGGTCCCATCCCGATCATCGCGTTGCAGTCTGCAACCGGCTGGCGACGCTGGCCGAACGGCTCGGCGTAGTCCACCACGCCCAACTGCTGGGCGAGACGCGTGGCGAATCTCGCCACACTGGCTCCACATCGCCATGACACCGCTTGCACCGCGCCCTACGCCATCATCCAGATTCCCTTCTTCCCATATTGAAGTGACCATGTCTTCCGCCCAGATCTCCATCCCTGCCGTCATCGATGTCGACGCCGAAGTCAGTCACTGGCGCCAGCGTCATGCCGACGGCAACCTCGGGACGGGCTCATTCGGCCACTACGTGCCGTGGATCAAGTTCGCCTGCGATTCACTGATCACGCAACCGCGCGCCAGTGATGAGGAGCGCGATGAAATGTTCCAGACTCACTACGCGCTGCAGATCATGCCGCGCCTGTCCGAAGACCAGGCCCGTCAATTCGTCGACCAGTGCTGGGAACACGTCTACCTCGCCGGTCGCCAGGACCAGGCGTCGCGCCCGCGGCTGCACGCACGCGCCTGACGCACACCGGCTGGACAGCGCCTGCTCGGCGCTTTGTCCATGATGCAGGCACCCCGGCCCCCGCCAGCCGTGCCTGATGAAACCGCACCGCCTCACGCATCGTGTCGCCACGACGGCGACTCTTGCACAACGGCGTGCACAGGTGCGGCCGCGTGGCCGCACCTGTGATGCCTCACCCGCGTTCGTGCCAACCGCCGCCGAGCACCTTGTACAACGCTACCTGATTGGACTGTTGGGCCAGCTGCGTGCTGACCAGCGACTGCCGTGCGGTGTACGCCGTGCGTCGCGCATCCAGCAGAGTCAGGAAGCTGTCCAGCCCGGCGTCGTAGCGGGCCTGCGACAACCGCTGCGCCTGCTCGGCCGCCGCCACCAACGCCTGCTGCGAAGACAACTGCGCGTCCAGGCTCTCGTTGAGCGCCAGCGCATCGGCTGCTTCGCGGAAGCCGGACTGGATCGCCTTCTCATACTGCGCCAGCGCGATGTCGCGATCGGCGGTAGCCATGCCCAGATTGGCGCGCAGCTTGCCCCCCTGGAAGATCGGCAGATTGAGCTTGGGAATGAAACTCCACACGCGCGTGCCACTGTCAAACAGACCCGACAGCTCCGACGAAGCCGAGCCGATGTTGCCGGTCAGGCTGATCGACGGGAAGAATGCTGCGCGCGCGGCGCCGATATTGGCGTTGGCCGAGAGCAGCACGTGCTCGGCGGCCATCACGTCCGGCCGCCGCAGCAACACATCGCCCGGTACGCCGGCCGGCAGCGGCCGAACGCTGGCGACGTCGGTCACCTCGGCCTGCGGCAACAGTGACGCATCAATCGGCCCACCGGCCAACAGCACCAGCGCATTGCGATCCTGCGCGACCTGCCCGGCAAAGCGCGCCACATCGGTACGCGCGGTTTCCACCAAGGTGCGGGTCTGGCTCAGTTCCAGCGCAGAGGCGCCACCGAGCTGACGGCGGGCCTCGGTCAGGCGCAGCGAATCTTCATAGGTGGCCAGCGTCGCCTGGGCGATCCGCAGCTGCTCGCGGTCCGCGCCCAGGGTCAGCCACGCGTTGGCCACCTCGGCCACCAGCGACAGCTGCGCACTGCGGCGATTGGCCGCTTCGGCGAAGTACTGCTGCAGTGCCGCCTGGCTGAGATTTCGCACGCGGCCGAACAGATCCAGCTCGAACTCGACCACGCCGAGGTTGGCACTGAACTGCTCGGTCACCGGGGCATCGCCGCCACTGCGGGTCATCTGCCCCTGCACGCCGACCGCCGGTACCCGATCAGCACGCTGGATCCGGTACTGCGCACGGGCACGCTCGACATTGAGCACGGCCACGCGCAGGTCGCGGTTGTTCTCCAGCGACTGGGTGATCACCGCCTGCAGGCGCGGGTCGACGAAGAAATCGCGCCAGCCGATGTCGGCGACCTCCGCCGTTGCAGTGCCCTGCGCGCCTGCGGTGGCCGCCACCGGCCACTGCGAGGGAATCGCCGGAGCGACTTCAGTACTGCGCGGCTCCAGCGTCGAGCAGCCGGACAGCACCAGACTCAGGGCCAGCGCCAGGCTGGCCATCATGGGCTTACGCATCGGAACCTCCAGCGTTCTTGCCGTACTTCTTGCGATTGAACACGCGCTGCACCACCACGAAGAACAGCGGGATGAAGAACACACCCAGCACCGTGCCGACCAGCATGCCGCCGAGCACACCGGTACCGATGGCCTGCTGTGCGCCGGAACCGGCACCGGAGGCGATCGCCAGCGGCAGCACGCCCAGGCCGAAGGCCAGCGAGGTCATGATGATCGGGCGCAGACGGTCACGCACAGCGTGCATCGTCGCCTCGATCAGGCCGGCGCCCTTCTCCAGGTTTTCCTTGGCGAACTCCACGATCAGGATCGCGTTTTTACTGGTCAAACCGACCGTGGTCAGCATCGCCACCTGGAAGTAGATGTCGCGCTCCATGCCACGCATGGTGTTGGCCAGCACCGCACCGAGGATGCCCAGCGGCGCCACCAGCAGCACCGAGGTCGGTACGCTCCAGCTTTCATACAGTGCTGCCAGGCACAGGAACACGATCAGCAGCGAGAGCGTGTACAGCAGCGGCGTCTGCGAACCGGCCTGGCGCTCCTGGTAGGACAGCGCGGTCCACTCGATGTCGAAACCGGCCGGCAACTGCTTGGCGAGTTTCTCCACTTCGTTCATCGCATCGCCCGAGGCCACACCCGGGGCCGGCTCACCCTGGATTTCCATCGCGGACACGCCGTTGTAGCGCTCCAGGCGCGGCGAACCGTAATCCCAACGCTGGCTGGCGAAGGCCGAGAACGGCACCATCTCACCGGCCGCGTTCTTGACCGACCACAGGTTGAAGTCTTCCGGGTTCATACGGAACGGCGCATCGGACTGCACGTACACGCGCTTGACCCGGCCACGGTCGATGAAATCATCGATGTAGCTGCTGCCCCAGGCCGCGGCGAGCGTGGTGTTGACCGATTCCAGCGACAGGCCCAACGCACTCGCCTTGCCGACGTCGATATCGATGCGCAGCTGCGGCGTGTCTTCCTGCCCGTTCGGGCGCACGTTGGCCAGCAGCTTGCTCTGCCCGGCCATGCCGAGCAGCTGGTTGCGTGCATCCAGCAGCGCCTGGTGACCGGCACCACTGGTGTCCTTCAGGAAGAAGGTATAGCCCGAGCCGATGCCCAGTTCCGGCATCGCCGGCGGCGGGAAGGCGAAGATGAAGGCGTCCTTGATCCCACCCAGCGCGGCCATTGCACGGCCGGTGACGGGCATCGCGCCCTGGTCGGCATCACGGTCCTTCCAGTCCTTGAGCTTGACGAAGGCCATGCCCGCGTTCTGGCCCATGCCGGCGAAGCTGAAGCCCTGCACCGAGAAGATCGACTCGATCGCGTCGGCTTCGTTTTCCATGAAGTGTTTTTCGAGCTTGTCGATCGACTCCAGCGTCCGTTCCTGGGTCGCACCCACCGGGGTCTGCACCAGTGCCATCAGGATGCCCTGGTCTTCGTTGGGCAGGAACGAACTGGGCAGGCGCATGAACAGCAGGCCCATCACCAGCGCCAGCGCGGCGAACACGCCCATGAAGCGCCACGGACGGCCGAGGATGCCGCGCACGCCACGCTGATAGCCGTTGCTGGAGCGGTCAAAGCCACGGTTGAAGGCGTTGAAGAAACGACCCGACCAGCCCTTGTGGGCCACGTGGTGCTCGCCCTTCTTCAGCGGCTTGAGCATGGTGGCGCACAGCGCCGGGGTCAGCACGATCGCGACCAGCACCGACAGGGCCATTGCCGAGACGATGGTGGCCGAGAACTGACGATAGATGACGCCGGTGGCGCCACTCATGAAGGCCATCGGCACGAACACCGCCGACAGCACCAGGCCGATGCCGACCAGCGCGCCGGTGATCTGGGTCATCGATTTGCGTGTGGCCTCCAGCGGTGACAGGCCCTCTTCGGACATGATCCGCTCGACGTTCTCCACCACCACGATCGCGTCATCGACCAGCAGGCCGATCGCCAGCACCATCGCGAACATGGTCAGCATGTTCACCGAGAAGCCCAGCGCGGCCAGGATGCCGAACGTGCCCAGCAGCACCACCGGTACCGCGATCGTGGGGATCAGGGTCGCGCGGAAGTTCTGCAGGAACAGGTACATCACCAGGAACACCAGCACGATGGCTTCGATCAGGGTCTTGATGACGCCCTTGATCGAGACCTGCACGAACGGCGTGGTGTCATACGGCACCACCGCCTTCAGGCCAGCCGGGAAGTTCGGCGCCATCTCATCCAGCGCCGCACGCACGCCATTGGCGGTGTCCAGCGCATTGGCGCCGGTGGCCAGGGTGATCGCGATACCCGACGACGGCTTGCCGTTGTAGCGGGTCACGAAGTCGTACGACTCCGCGCCCAGCTCCACGCGGGCCACATCCGACAGGCGCAGTTCGGCACCGTCCTGCGCGCTGCGCACGATGATGTTGCGGAACTGCTCAGGCGTCTGCAGGCGGTCCTGCGCGTTGATGGTCGCGTTGAGCTGCTGGCCCTTGATCGACGGCGCGCCGCCGAGCTGGCCGATGGCAACCTGCGCGTTCTGTGCGGTGATCGCGGCGATCACTTCGGCAGTGGACAGCTTGTAGGTATGCAGCTTGTTGGGGTCCAGCCAGATACGCATGGCGTACTTGCCACCGAACACCTGGATGTTGCCCACGCCCGGCACGCGGCTCAGCGGATCGACGATGTTGGAGCCGACATAATCGGAGATGTCGTTGGCGTCCATGCTGCCATCCTCAGAGACGAAGCCGAGCACCTGCAGGAAGCCACTGCTCGACTTGGCCACGTTGATGCCCTGGCGCTGCACTTCCTGCGGCAGCAGCGGCATGGCCAGCTGCAGCTTGTTCTGCACCTGCACCTGCGCGATATCCGGGTTGGTCCCGCTCTCGAAGGTGAGGGTGATGGTCGCCTGGCCGTTGGCCGAGCTGTTGGACGAGAAGTAGATCAGGCCATCCAGGCCCTTCATGTTCTGCTCGATGATCTGCGTCACCGAGTCCTCGACCACCTTGGCCGAGGCACCCGGGTAACTGGCGCTGATCTCGACGGCCGGCGGCGCCACTTCCGGGTACATCGACACCGGCAGCTTGAGCACCGCCAGACCACCGGCGAGCATGATGATGATCGCAATCACCCACGCGAAGATGGGGCGATCAATGAAGAAACGTGCCATGGAATTCTCCGGTTACTGCTGGGCGGCGGGAGCCGCCGGCGCGGCGGCCGGCTTGGCCGGGGCCGCGCCCATTTCGGTGGCCTGCACGGGCATGCCCGGCTGGATCTTCTGCAGGCCTTCGACGATGACCTTGTCACCGGCCTTGAGCCCGTCTTCCACCAGCCACTTGTCGCCGAGCGAACGGCTCACCTTGACCTGCCGCACTTCGACCTTGTCGTCCTTGCCGACCACCATGGCGCTGGTATCACCCTTGGGATCGCGGGCAATGCCCTGCATCGGCACCAGGATCGCGTTCTCGCGCACGCCGCTGCCCACCTGGGCACGCACGTACATGCCCGGCATCAGCACCTGGTCCGGGTTCTCGACCTTGACCCGCAGCGCGTAGCTGCCGGTGGTCGGATCGACGCTGACTTCGGAGAACTCCAGCGTGCCCTTGTGATCGAACTCGGTGCCGTCATCAAGCAGGATCGTCACCGGCAGGGTCTGGTTGTCCTGCAGGCGGCCGCTGGCCAGTTCGCGGCGCAGCTGCAGCAGTTCGCTGGCAGACTGGGTCAGGTCGACATAGATCGGGTTCAGCTGCTGCACCGTGGCCAGCGCTTCGGCCTGGCCGGCGCTGACCAGCGCACCCTGGGTGACCGAGGATTTGCCGATGCGACCGCTGATCGGCGCGGTGATGCGCGCATAGCCCAGCGTCACGTTGGCCGCGTCCAGCGCGGCACGCGCGGCACCGACATCGGCCTCGGCCTGCTTGAGCGCGGCGATCGCGTTCTCGTTGTCCTGGGTGCTGACCGCCTCGACCTTGGCCAGCTCGCCGATGCGCTTGGCGCTCAGGCGTGCGGCATTGGCGGTGGCTTCGGCGCGGGCCAGCTGGGCGCGGGCGCTGTTGGCCTGGGCGCGGTAGCTGGCGTCATCGAGCTGATACAGCGGCTGCCCAGCGGTGACCAGCCCACCTTCGGTGAACAGGCGCTTGGCGACGATGCCATTGACCTGCGGGCGCACTTCGGCGACCAGGAAGGCATTGGTACGGCCAGGCAGTTCGCGGGTCAGGCCCACCTGCTCAGCTTTCAGGGTGGCCACGGTGACCTGGCCGGGCCCGCCCTGCGGTCCCTCCTGCTCACCACCGCCACAGGCGGACACGGTCAGGGCGATCGCCAGGGACAGCGCGAGAAGACGGTACGGGGTTCTGGACATGGTGGTGGGGGCTCGCAGACGGAAAAGGGCGCGCCCGGTGCCCAACTTCCCATAACAGCGAAGAATGACGACAAACAGGCAGCAAATGACGGCAAATATCCGAAACGGGACCGCCGGCATCTGCAGGCAGTCCTCGCTGAGGATCAGTGGGGCGCAAATATACATACATGCATGTTTGTTTGTAAAGCGGTACAATTCAGGCCGGTTTCATCCAGCAACTGCGCAGCGCAATGGCCAGAAAAACCAAAGAAGAGGCGCAGGCCACCCGCGAGGGCATCCTCGACGCGGCTGAGGCCTGTTTCCATGAATTCGGGGTCGCGGGCACCAGCCTGGCGATGATCGGCGCGCGCGCCGGATTTACCCGCGGTGCGGTGTACTGGCACTTCAAGAACAAGACCGAAGTGCTGACCGCGATGATCGACCGTGAGCGCATTCCGTTCATCGAGCGGCTGCGGCGCACCACCTCGGCCAAGCGCAACACCCCGGTGCTGGATCTGCGTTCGGCGCTGCTGGTGTCTTTCCAGGAGCTGGCCGACGACGAGCGCCTGCGCAACATGATGGAAATCATGCTGCGCAATGACCTTTCTGTGGAAAGCCAGGCGATGCAGGCACTGCAGCTGGAGGCGTCGCGCGAGGAGCTTGGCATTTACGCTGCCGCGTTCCAGCGCGCGCAGGAGCTGGGGCAGCTGCGCGAGGGAGTGGACGTGGACACGGTGGCACGCATCGTGAGCACGAGCCTGACCGGGGTGCTGTACAGCGCGATGCTGGAACCGGAGCTGTTCGAGATCAAGCGCGATGGTGTGCAGACGCTGGATGCGATCCTCAGCGCGTTCGTGCAGCCGGGTGTATTCACCCCGGGCGCCCCGCCCACCGCCCTGCCAACCGACGACGACGCCTGAGCAAAAAAAACGGCGACACCGAAGTGCCGCCGTTCTTGCTACCACCCGATCATTGCGTAGCGTTACAGGATGTAGCGGCTCAAATCCGGATCCTGCACCAGTTCGCCCAAGTGCGCGTCGACGTAGGCCTGGTCGATGCTGATGGTCTCCCCATCGCGATCCGGGGCCTCATAGCTCAACGTATCCAGCAGGCGCTCCAGCACGGTGTGCAGGCGGCGCGCACCGATGTTCTCCTGACGCTCGTTCACCTGGAAGGCGATCTCGGCCAGGCGGTCCACCGCATCGACGGTGAACTTCATCGAGACACCTTCGGTCTGCAGCAGCGCTTCGTACTGTTTGGTCAGCGCGGCTTTCGGTTCGGTGAGGATGCGCACGAAGTCCTGCTTGCTCAGCGCGCCCAGTTCCACACGGATCGGGAAACGCCCCTGCAGTTCCGGGATCAGATCGCTGGGCTTGGCCAGGTGGAACGCACCGGAAGCGATGAACAGGATGTGGTCGGTCTTGATCGTGCCGTACTTGGTGGACACGTTGGAGCCTTCCACCAACGGCAGCAGATCGCGCTGGACGCCTTCGCGCGACACATCGCCACCACCGACGTTGTCACCGCGCTTGGCGACCTTGTCGATCTCATCGATGAACACGATGCCATGCTGCTCACAGGCTTCGATGGCCGCACTGCGGATATCGTCTTCGTTGACCAGCTTGCCGGCCTCTTCCTCGATCAACAGCGGACGCGCAGCCTTGATCGACAGCGTGCGCTTCTGCGCCTTCGCGCCGCCCATGCTGGAGAACATCTGGCGCAGCTGCTGGCCCATTTCCTCCATGCCCGGTGGGGTCATGATGTCCATGCTGACATTGGCCGACACTTCCAGCTCGATCTCGCGCTCATCCAGTTCACCGTTGCGCAGCATGCGGCGGAACTTGATGCGGGTCTCGTTGTCCTGCGCGGAGGGCTCGTTGCGCGCGGCCTCGGCATCGAAGCCGATACCGGTGCTGCGGCGCGGCAGCAATGCATCCAGGATGCGGTCTTCGGCACGTTCTTCGGCCTGGGTGCGCACGCGCACCTTGGCCTGCTCGCGGTACAGCTTGACCGCGGTATCAGCCAGGTCGCGGATGATCTGCTCCACGTCCTTGCCGACGTAGCCGACCTCGGTGAAACGGGTGGCTTCGACCTTGACGAACGGTGCATTGGCCAGCGTGGCCAGGCGACGCGCGATCTCGGTCTTGCCGACGCCGGTCGGGCCGATCATCAGGATGTTCTTGGGCATGACTTCATTGCGCAGCTCGGCCGGCAGCTGCATGCGGCGCCAGCGGTTGCGCAGCGCGATGGCGACCGCGCGCTTGGCGTCGTGCTGGCCGACGATGTGCCGGTCCAGTTCCTGCACGATCTCGCGCGGGGTCATGGTGGCGGACGAAACTTCGATCTTGTGCGGCATGGGTGTGCTCACGAGGATATGGGGTGGAATGACGTATCACCGGCCTGCCTGGCAGCGACGTAACGCTGATGTGGAGCCACGCCATGCGTGGCTGGCCGGATACCGCAGCCACGCATGGCGTGGCGCTACCGAGCGTTGACCCTGCGGGTCAAAGCTCCTCGACCACCACGTTGCGGTTGGTGTAGATGCAGATGTCGCCGGCGATGTTGATCGACTCGGTGGCGATCGTGCGGGCATCCAGTTCGGTATGCGCCATCAGCGCGCGGGCGGCCGACAGAGCGTAGGAACCACCGGACCCGATGGCGATGATGCCGTCTTCCGGCTCGATCACATCACCGGTGCCGCTGATGATCAGCGAGGTGTCTTTGTCGGCGACGGCGAGCAGCGCTTCGAGCTTGCCCAGGCGGCGCTCGGTGCGCCAATCCTTGGCCAGTTCCACTGCGGCGCGCTGAAGCTGGCCGTGCTTTTCCAGCTTGGCCTCGAACAGCTCGAACAGGGTGAAGGCATCGGCGGCGGCACCGGCGAAACCGGCCAGCACCTGGCCCTCGCGACCCAGACGGCGCACCTTGCGGGCGTTGCCCTTCATCACCGTGTGGCCGAGCGTGACCTGACCATCGCCGGCGACGGCGACATGCCCATTGCGCCGCACCGAGATGATGGTGGTGGCATGAAATACGTTGGGGTTCTGACTGGGGTCCATGGAGCCTCCGGGGTGACAAAGACTGAGGTGGGGTCTATGCCCGACGCTTCAACCCGCCCTGCCCTGCGCCCGGATGCCGCAGCGGATCGATTCAGCTTTCGTTGCCGCTCTTGCGCCGCTTGGCACGCGGGTGCGCGGCGTCGTAGACCTTGGCCAGGTGCTGGAAATCCAGATGGGTATAGATCTGCGTGGTGGCGATATCGGCATGGCCCAGCAGCTCCTGCACACCGCGCAGATCGCCGGAGGATTCCAGGATGTGGCTGGCGAAGCTGTGCCGCAGCATGTGCGGATGCACGTGCTTGAACAGGCCCTGGCGCTGGGCCAGCTGGCGGATGCGGATCTGTACGGCGCGCTGGGTGATCGGGCCACCCTTGCGCCCGGGAAACACCGGCGCGGTCGCCGCGCCGCCGCTTTCGGCCCGCCAGCCCTGCAGCGCAGTGCGCGCATGCGAACCGAACGGCACGCGTCGCTCCCGGTTACCCTTGCCCAGTACGTTGACCAGACCGGTGTCGAAATCCAGGTCGCGCCAGATCAGCGCACACAGCTCACTCAGGCGCAGCCCGGAGGAATAGAACAGCTCCAGCAGCGCGCGATCGCGCAGACCGAGGGGTGCATCGGTGGGCAGTTCCACCAGCTGCACGGCTTCATCGGCGTCGAGCACCTGCGGCAGTTTGCGTGGTGCCTTGGGTGCTTTCAGGCCGGTCGCGGGATTGGCCTCGATACGATGGTGTTTGAGCAGCCAGGCGTAAAAACTGCGGCAGGCAGAGAGCCGGCGCTGCAGCGACGTAGGCGACAGCCCACGACGGTGTTCGTCAGCAATGAACTGGCGCAGCTGCGCACTGTCGAGCGTGTCGATCACCGCACCCTGCCCCTCAGCCCACGCCGCGAGTGCGTCCAGGTCGCGACGGTAGGCATCCAGCGTGTGCGCCGACATGCGGCGCTCCACCTGCAGGTGCGACAGGAAGTCCTGCGCGATACTCACGGCGACTCCCCTCGAAGGAAGGTCAGGGCGAGGCGAAGCGCTGCAGCGCGACAACCAGCGATTCGCCCATCATGCGCAGGAACAGCGTGCCCATGCCCGGGTAGAACCGATTACCGTCGTGGCTGCCGACCGCGATCAGGCCGACACCCGGCAGCGGCAGTAGCGCGCTGGACTGCACTTCCTCCGCCCGCCCGGCGTACAGCACGGTGTTTTTCTCCGGCTGCAGGCGGCCGCAGATCGGCTCGCCATCTTTCAGGCAATCGCGGAACACACCCAGCAACGGACTGCTCTCCTCGATCACCTGCAGCCACGGCGCCTGTTCCAGTCCCGCTACCGGATGCAGCACGATCAGCCGCACCAGATCACCGGCAAAATCTTCTTCCAGCGAGGCAGCCATCGCCCGCAGGGTGTCGGCCGCCGAGTCCTGCTTCATCAGTGCCAGGGTCAGCTGGTGCGTGCGCACGGCCAAGCGCTCGTTGATCTGCGCATTGGCGGCCAGATCGGCCAGCCGTCGCGACAGCTCACGGTTCTTGTCGCGCAGCACCTCCAGCTGATAGCTGGCCAGCGACGCGGTGGGGCCGTCATCGCGCGGCACCACCAGGGTCAGGGCCAGGTCCGGGAACTGCTTCAGGAAGGTCGGATGCCGACGCAGCCAGGCGGCGACTTCATGCGATCCGATCTTCTCGGCGGTCTCGCTCATGCGTTCCACTCCCCATCAAAGACGAAGGCTGCGGGTCCTGACATCACGATCTGTGCATCGTCGGACGGCCAGCGGATGCGCAGATCACCGCCAGGCAGCGACATCGTGGCATCGCGCTGCAGGCGACCGCGCTGCATCATCACCACGGCTGCGGCGCAGGCGCCACTGCCGCAGGCCAGGGTTTCACCGGCGCCGCGCTCGTACACGCGCAGGCGCGCGTGCTGCGGGCCGAGCACCTGCACGAAACCGACGTTGACCGATTTCGGGAACGAGGCGTGCTGCTGCAGCAACGGGCCCAGGCGCTCGACCGGGGCGGCATCGACCAGACCCACTTCGATCACCGCGTGCGGGTTGCCCATCGACACCGCGCCGAAGCGCACCGTGTCGCCCTGCAACGGCAACAGGTATTCCTCACGGGCGCGGGCGAAGCCGATCAGCGGCACGTTCTCCGGCTCGAAACGCGGCACGCCCATGGCAACGGCGTACTGTTCTTCGCCCAAGCGTTCGACCGCATGCGTGGTGACCGGACTGTCGATCGCGAAGGTGCTCCCGGTCGCTGCGCCATCACGCACCAGCCAGGCCGCCACGCAGCGCGCGCCGTTACCGCATTGCTCGGACGTACTGCCGTCGGCGTTCCAGATCCGATACGAAGCGACCGAGCCCTCGGCCCTGGGTGGCTCGATGGTCAGGATCTGGTCGCAGCCCACGCCGGTATGGCGATCGGCCAGACGCGCCGCCAGTGCGGCATCCGGCGGTGCGCTGCCATCACGCAGGTCCAACACCACGAAATCGTTGCCGGCGCCATGCATCTTGGTGAAGCGCAGCGCCGCGGACGTGTTCGATTTACTCATTCCCGTCATTGGCCTTCAGCGCCGGGGCATCAACCGGATCGGGAACCACGGGGGAATCAGTATCGGCATCGGCGGCCGGCGGTGTGGCGTCGTCAGCGGCCGGCTCGACCAGCTGCTCTTCGACCGGGACCGGCTTCTGCGGCAGGACCAGCGGGCCCTTGTTGCCACAGGCCGACAGCACCAGCAGCGCCGAGGCGGCCAGCGTCAGGGAGATGAGGGTACGGGGGGATGTCTTCATCCCCCGAGTATAGCCGCGCTGTTTGGGCGCTTGGGTGCCGGCTGGATGAACAGGCAGCGCAGAAATCACGCCCTTGGAGGCACCCTGGTTGTGCCGGCCAGCGGCCGGCCCTACCGGCGCTGCTGATGATCCCTGGCCGGGGGGAGCGGCGCTGGTCGTCTCCCGACGGCCAGCGGCTGCCGTTACGGCGTCTGGGTGACGCCCAGCTGGTCCAGCACGAATGCGTACGACTCGGCCAGCTCGTGGTAACGCTGGAAGCGTCCGGACTTGCCACCGTGGCCGGCTTCCATGTTGGTGCGGAACACGATCGGGAAGTGGCCGGTGTTGTCATCGCGCAGCTTGGCCACCCACTTGGCCGGCTCCCAGTACTGCACCTGTGAATCCCACAGGCCGGTGCCGACGAACAGGGCCGGGTACGCCTGCTTGCTGACGTTGTCGTAGGGCGAGTACTTGAGCATGTAGTCGTAATACTCGCGCTGCTCCGGGTTGCCCCACTCGTCGTACTCGTTGGTGGTCAGGGGGATGCTGGCGTCGAGCATGGTGGTGACCACATCGACGAACGGCACCTGGGCCACCATCACGCGGTAGTCCTGCGGGGCCTGGTTGGCCACCGCGCCCATCAACAGGCCACCGGCGCTGCCACCGGAGGCGGCGACGCGATCCTTGGCGGCATAGCCCAGCCGGACCAGTTCGCGCGTGACATCGACGAAATCGTTGAAGGTGTTCTGCTTCTTGAGCAGCTTGCCGTCCTCATACCACGCACGGCCCATTTCCTGGCCGCCGCGGATGTGGGCGATGGCATACACCACGCCACGATCCAGCAGGCTGACCACGGTCTGGTTGAAGCCCGGGTCCATCGACATGCCGTAGCTGCCGTAGGCGTACTGGTACAGCGCGCCGGTGCCGTCCTTCTTGAAGCCGTTGCGGTAGACCAGCGACACCGGCACCTTGACGCCGTCGCGGGCGGTGACCCACACGCGTTCGGTCGTGTACTTCGACGCGTCGTAGCCGATCACCGGCTGCTGCTTGAGCTGGCGGCGTTCACCGGTGACGGTGTTGAGCTCGTAGGTGGTGGTCGGCGTGGTCAGCGAGGTGTAGGCGTACCGCAGCCACGGGGTGTCGTGCTCGCTGTTGGCGGCCAGCCCCATCGAATAGGCCGGTTCGTCGGCCTTGACGTAATCCTGGCGGCCATCCGGGAACAGCAGGCGCACGCGCTCCAGGCCATTGGAGCGCTCGGCGATCGCGGTGAAACCGTCGAACAGTTCGAAGCCTTCGATCAGCACGGCATCATCGTGCGCGACCCAATCCTTCCACTGGCTGCGCGCGGTGGCATCGCTGGGCGCGGTGACGATCTTGAAGTTCCTGGCGTCCGCAGCGTTGGTACGGATCACCCACCGGCCATTGAAGTGGTCGGCATCGTATTCGACGTCACGCGCACGCGGCGCCAGTACCTTGAACGCCTGCGGGTCGGCAGCCGGGGCGTAGCGGGTTTCCGAGCTCACCGTACTGTGCAGCTCGATGGTCAGGAAGCGATCATCGCGGGTGCGGCCGACGCCCATGTAGAAGCTGTCGTCCTTCTCTTCGTAGACGAGCACGTCGCTGCTGGCCGGGGTGCCCAGCACGTGCTTTTTGACGCGCACGGTGAGCAGGGTCTCCGGATCATTCTCGACATAGAACAGGGTGCGGTTGTCATCGGCCCAGACCACGTTGGGCGACACGTTCTCGATGCGGTCCGGCAGCACCTCACCGGTACGCAGGTCCTTGAAGCGGATCACATACTGGCGGCGGCCGACATCGTCCTCGGCCCAGGCCAGCAGGTGGTTGTCCTGGCTGACATCGGCATCGCCCACGTTGAAGTAGCCCTTGCCTTCGGCCATCGTGTTGATGTCGAGCAGGATCTCTTCCGGCGCCTCCATGCTGCCCTTGCGGCGCGCCTGGATCGGGTAGTCCTTGCCGGTTTCGAAGCGGGTGTAATACCAGTAGCCGCGGTCACGCGAGGGCACGCTGGCATCGTCCTGCTTGATGCGGGCGACGATCTCCTTGTACAGGGTATCTTCCAGCGGCTTGAGCGGGGCCACGACCTGGTCGGTGTAGGCGTTCTCCGCGTTCAGGTAGGCCAGCATCTTCGCGTCTTCGCGCTTGTCGTCGCGCAGCCAGTAGTAATCGTCGCTGCGGGTCGCGCCAAAGGGAGCCTTCACCGTGTGCGGGTGCTTTTCGGCGTCGGGCGGGGTCAGCGCGGGGGCGGCGTGCACGTTGGAGGTCATGAGGCTGGCAACCAGTAAACAAAGGGCGGGTTTCACGAGATAAGGTTCCTGGCGGGGGAATGCAATGGCGTCCGTGTCCCTGCAGTCTGTGCTGGCAGGTAGGCCAGCAGCAAGCCTGTCGTTGGTCACTGCGCCTATCATCAGCCCATGGATACTTCCCGCACGCCCCC
Source organism: Stenotrophomonas maltophilia (assembly GCA_002363385.1). Taxonomy (GTDB): domain Bacteria; phylum Pseudomonadota; class Gammaproteobacteria; order Xanthomonadales; family Xanthomonadaceae; genus Stenotrophomonas; species Stenotrophomonas maltophilia_AN. The sequence goes on along the minus strand of DEVL01000003.1, from coordinate 498,507 downwards.
GACCGGCACCGGCTACAGCCGCCGCAGCCAGGACATCGAACCCTTCCACGTCATGTCGCTGCTGGCCCGCGCGCAGGCGCTGGAGCAGGCTGGCCACGATGTGATCCACCTGGAGATCGGCGAGCCGGACTTCACCACCGCCGCACCGATCGTGCGCGCCGGCCAGGCCGCGCTCGCGGCCGGCCACACCCGCTACACCGCGGCCCGGGGCCTGCCCGCGTTGCGCGAGGCGATTGCGGGCTTCTACCAGAAGCGCTACGCGGTACACATCGACCCCGAGCGGATCCTGGTCACGCCGGGTGGCTCGGGCGCGCTGTTGCTGGCCAGCAGTCTGCTGGTCGACCCCGGCAAGCACTGGTTGCTGGCCGATCCCGGCTACCCGTGCAACCGGCACTTCCTGCGGTTGGTGGAAGGGGCCGCGCAGCTGGTGCCGGTCGGGCCGCAGACGGCCTACCAGCTGACGCCGGAGCTGGTGGCACGGCAGTGGAACGCGGACAGCGTGGGTGCGCTGGTCGCGTCCCCGGCCAATCCGACCGGCACCGTGCTCTCGGCGGCGCAGCTCGCGGCGCTGTCGCAGTCCCTGAAGGCACGCGGCGGGCATCTGGTGGTCGATGAGATCTACCACGGCCTCACCTACGGCATGGACGCGGCCAGCGTGCTGCAGGTCGATGATGAAGCGTTCGTCCTCAACAGTTTCTCGAAGTACTACGGCATGACCGGCTGGCGCCTGGGCTGGCTGGTCGCGCCGCCGCAGGCGGTCCGTGAGCTGGAGAAGCTCGCGCAGAATCTGTACATCAGCGCCTCGAGCATCGCCCAGCATGCGGCGCTGGCGTGTTTCGAGCCGGAGGCGATCGCGATCTTCGAGCAGCGGCGCGCGGCGTTCCGCGACCGTCGCGATTACCTGCTTCCCGCGCTGCGTGCGCTCGGCTTCCGCATCGAAGTCGAGCCGGAGGGCGCGTTCTATCTCTACGCGGACGTGAGCGCGTTCACCGATGATGCGCAGGCGTTCTGTGCGCATTTCCTGGAAACGGAGCATGTGGCGTTCACGCCGGGCCTGGACTTCGGCCACCACCGCGCCAACGCGCATGTGCGGCTGGCCTATACGCAGGACGTGCCTCGCCTGGAAGAAGCGGTGCGCCGCATCGCGCGCGGGCTGGAGACATGGGTGCGTTGAGCGCCCCATAAAAAAAACGCCACGCATCGCTGCGTGGCGCTGAACATGGGGTGGAGCCAACCTGACGCCCCACCACCCGGAGTCTGCTCCAGGGGGCTACTGCGTCCGCTGCAGGCTCACTGCCTGCTGATGGCTCGACGGCCCTGACCGTCGAGCCATCCCGAGCTTACTTCGACAACTGCTCCCACAGGAAGCTGTAGGCCAATGCCGACATGTGCGCCGCCTGGGCGTTGTTCGCCGCGCCGCCGTGGCCGCCTTCGATGTTCTCGTAGTAGGTCACATCCTTGCCGGCGTCGATCATCTTGGCCGCCATCTTGCGGGCATGCGCCGGATGCACACGATCATCGCGGGTGGAGGTGGTGAACAGCACCGGTGGGTAGGTCTTGCTCGCGTCGAACAGGTGGTACGGCGAGAAGGTCTTGATGAACTCCCAATCGGCGGTGTCAGGATTGCCGTATTCGGCCATCCACGACGCACCGGCCAGCAGGTGGCTGTAACGCTTCATGTCCAGCAGCGGCACCTGCACCACGACAGCGCCGAACAGCTCCGGGTACTGGGTCAGCATGTTGCCGGTGAGCAGGCCACCGTTGCTGCCGCCCTGCACGCCCAGGTGCTTGGCCGAGGTGATCTTGCGGCTGACGAGGTCGCGGGCGACCGCGGCCATGTCTTCATAGGCCTTGTGACGGTTCTGCTTGAGCGCCGCCTGGTGCCAGCGCGGACCATACTCGCCACCGCCGCGGATATTGGCGACCACGTACACGCCGCCCTTCTCCAGCCACGCACGGCCCATGCCACCGGAGTAGGACGGGGTCAGCGAGATCTCGAAACCGCCGTAGCCGTACAGCAGGGTCGGGTTGGAGCCATCCAGCTTCATGTCCTTGCGATGCACCACAAAGTACGGCACACGGGTGCCATCCTTGCTCGTGGCGAAGTGCTGCTCGATCACCTTGCCCTCGGCATTGAAGAACGCCGGCATGGTCTTGAGCACTTCCGGCTGCTTGCCGATCTCGGCAATGGCCAGGGTGGTCGGGGTCAGGTAGTCGGTGACGGTCATCCACACCGCATCGCTGTCATCGGCATCCACCGCACCGACGGCCACGGTGCCGAACGACGGCGCGCCAGTGAAGGCCGTCGTCTTCCAGCCGGTGTCGCCCGGGGTCAGCACGCTCAGGCGGCTCTTCACGTCGTCGAGCACGTTCAGGACCAGATGGTTCTTCGTCCAGCTGGTGCCGGCCAGCGAGGTGGTGTCGGTCGGTGCGAACAGCACGTCGAAGTCACGCTTGCCGGCGAGGTAATCGTCCAGCTTGGTGGCCAGCAGCGAGCCGGCGGCGTAGGTCTTGCCGCCCACGGTCCATGGCTCGCGCAGTTCCAGGGTCAGCCACTGCTTGCGCAGGCCTTTTTCGGCCGAATTGGGGGCATCGATCCTGGTCAGCTTGCCGTCGTCGGCGCGCAGATAGAGCTCGTTGTTGTAGAAGGCCAGCGTGCGGCTGACCAGGTTGCGCTCGTAGCCGGGGGTATCGTCGTGCATGGCCGCGATGTACATGTCATCGGGCTTGCCCTCGTAGACCACCGAGGCCGAGGCCATCGGGGTGCCGCGCTTCCACAGCTTGGCCACGCGCGGATACCCCGAGGTGGTCATCGTGCCGGTGCCGAAATCGGTGTAGACGAACACGGTGTCGCGGTCGATCCAGTTCAGGCCACCCTTGGATTCCGGGCGGAAGAAGCCGTCCTTGATCCAGGTCTTGTTGGCCAGGTCGAACTCGCGGGTGACATCGGCATCGGCGCCGCCACGCGACAGCGCGATCAGGCAGCGCGAATAGTCCGGGCGCAGGCAGTCAGCGCCGTGCCAGACCCAGTTCTCGCCCTCGGCCTTGTTCAGTGCATCCAGGTCCAGCACGGTTTCCCACTGCGGCGAGGCCTTGCGGTACTCGGCCAGCGTGGTGCGGCGCCACAGCCCGCGCTCGTGCTGTTTGTCCTTCCAGAAGTTGTAGTAATAGTCACCGATCTTCTGCACGCCCGGGATCTTGGCGTCGGAGTCGAGCACCTCGCGGATGCTGGTCTCCATCTGCTTGAACGCGGGGGTCGAGGCCAGCCGGCCTTCGGACTTGGCGTTCTGTTCCTTGACCCACGCCAGCGGCTTGTCACCGGTGACGTCTTCAAGCCAGGCGTACTTATCGGCGGGGGCGTCAGCGGCCATGGCGGTTCCCGCCGCACCGGCGGAGATCAGACCTGCCACCAGGCAGGCGGAAGCGAATCGTGACATTGCAGCTCCAGGCGTTCATAGCCTTGGGACGCTATCACACCGGCTGGCCGCGGCTCACGTGTCGAAGGTCAGGCCGCGCCGGGCGTGCCAGCGGGCGGCTGCGGCGCCGCGCCTGCGGTCCCCGGCGGCGGCGGGCGGTGCGGTTGAGCAGGCCGGCCAGCGGCAGGCGGAAGCGATGCAGGCTCCACCAGGCCATCAGCGGCATCCCGATCAGCCACATCGGCAGCCAGCCGATCCACTCGCTATGGCCCCGCGCGGCGGGCCAGACCAGGACCAGGGCCATCCCGGCAAGGGCAGCCTGCCTGACGCAACGCAGCACGCGCGGATCGGGACGGTCGGACGAACGCGGGGAAGACGACAGGGTCATGACACAGCTCCGTGCGAAAGTGATGCGTCACCTTGCCGCGCCGCTATCTCAAGGGCTGCGACCTTGTGCGTCACGGTGTCGGGAGCGTCGCCGACGTCGCGACAGTGTGAATCGGTCACGCAACCGCTGCGCCGCCATTGACGTTCTCCGCTGTCCCACCCACCATGCCCCTGCCAGCCACTGGAGCCACCCGCCGCATGTCTTCGAACCGCCCGCTTCGCGCTGTCCTGTTGGTCTCCTCGATGGCATTGCTGTCTGCCTGTGCGTTTCGCCATGAGACCAAGCCGGAACCCGCGCCGACCCCGGTCGCCGTCGACAGCGCCGGCGCGCCGATCGACCTGCAGCGTTTCATGGGCACCTGGTATGTGATCGGCCGGGTGCCGAATCCCATCGAGCGCGGCCACGTCGCCAGCGTCAATGAATTCCGCCTGCGTGGCGACCAGAAGGTGTCCATCACGTACCGCTACCGCAACGGCTTCTCCGAACCACTGCAGGAACTGACGGTGCGCGCCTCGGTGGACGAGAAGAGCGGCAACCACAACTGGCGCACCTGGTTCTACAAGGTCGTGCCGACCCACACGCGCGTGCTGGAAGTGGCGCCGGACTACTCGTGGGCGATGCTCGGCTACCCGGGCCGCGAGATGGCGTGGGTGTTCGCGCGCCAGCCGGACATGGACAAGGAGCTGTACAAGGAGCTCGCCACCCGCCTGCGTGATGATTACGGGGTCAACACCGACAAGCTCAAGCGCGTGCCGCAGCACCCCGAGCAGGTGGACCGGCTGGGCTTTGAAGTGCCGAACGTCCGGTAAGGGCGGCGGTCAGGCCGCCTCGCGCGGCTGCACCCTGCGCTCGATTTCCTGCCGCGTCGGCAGCGTCTTCAGGTCGTACTCGGCCTGGAGAGCCAGCCACGACGCGGCATCCCCGCCGAAATGACGCGCCAGGCGCACTGCGGTATCCGCCGTTACGCCACGGGTTTCATGCACGATGGCGTGCAATCGCGTCGGCGGCACATCCAAGGCCCGTGCCAGCGCGGTGATGCTCAGCTGCAGCGGCAGCAGAAACTCCTCGCGCAGGATTTCGCCCGGATGGACGGCCCTGAGGTTGTTGGTGGGACGGCTCATGGATGGCACCTCAGTGGTAATCGACGATCTCGACATCACACGGACCGTTGTCGGTCCAGATAAAACACAACCGCCACTGCGCGTTGATGCGGATGCTGTGCTGCCCACGTCGTTCGCCACGAAGCGCTTCGAGCCGATTTCCGGGCGGGCTGCGGAGGAACTGCAGGGTCTGTGCAGCATCCAGCATCTGCAGCTTGCGTTCGGCCAGTGTCTGGAACGCACGGAATCGTCCAGGGCATCGTCCCGCGAACAGCGCGAGCGTGTGGCGGCATCGGAAGGAACGAATCATTCCGCACAGCGTATTACGCGAAACGGAATGTAACACAGGTGCCCGTCACGCAATGATGCGCTCGTGGAACGCCTGATCAATCGAATCTGCGCGTACTGCCGCCCTGGTGTTGCAGTGGGCGGCTTGGCCGGGACGTGTCCCCTACCGATTACTTCCGGCTGTAATGCGTCACCAAGCGGTCGCCGATCATCTGCAGGATCTGCACCAGCACCAGCAGCAGCACCACGGTGACCAGGGCCACGTCGGTATGCGAACGCTGGTAGCCGTCGCGGAACGCCAGGTCCCCCAGGCCGCCCGAGCCGATCGCACCGCCCATCGCGGTGAAGCCGATCAGGGCAATCACGGTAACGGTGGCGCCGGCGATGAGGCCAGGCCGCGCTTCCGGCAGCAGCACCCGGCTGACCAGTTGCCAGGTGGTAGCCCCCATCGCCTGGGTGGCTTCGATCACGCCGCGGTCCACTTCGCGCAGCGCGGTTTCGACCAGACGTGCGTAGAACGGCGCCGCGCCAATCACCAGCGGCACGATCGCGCCACGGACGCCCAGCGAGGTGCCCATCATCCACAGCGTGAGCGGGATCAGGACGATCATCAGGATGATGAAGGGCACCGAGCGCAGCAGGTTCACCAGCAGCGCGAGCGCGCCATACAGCACCGGCTTGCGGTGCAGCTGCGGCGAGCCGGTCAGGAACAGCAGCACGCCCAGCGGCAGGCCGATCAGCAGCGTCAGCGGCAACGAGCCGCCGAGCATCAGCAGGGTATCCAGCGTGGCCTGGCCGATATCGGCCCATTTGCCGGCGTCGAGATGGCGGAAGAACCCGCCTGCGGTGGCCAGGATCATCGGCGCAGCTCCTCAAGGTGGACACCGGCAGCGACGAAGCCCGCCTGTGCGGCCTGCACGTCGCCACCAACCAGCGACACGGTCAGCTGGCCATACGGGGTGTCCTTGATCCGGTCGATACGGCCAGACAGGATGTTGTAGTCCACGCCGGTCTCGCGCGCGATGCGCCCCAGCAGCGGTTCGTAGGTGTCGGCACCGAGGAAGGTCAGGCGCACGATGCGTCCGGCGACGGCCTCGAAATCCTTGTGCAGCTCGCCCTCGTCCACCTGTTCGGACTCGCTCACAAAGCGGCGGGTGGTCGGGTGCTGCGGGTGCAGGAACACCTCGGTGACCGGGCCGGTCTCGACCAGGTGGCCGGCATCGAGCACCGCAACACGGTCGCAGACACGGCGGATCACGTCCATCTCGTGGGTGATCAGCACGATGGTCAGGCCCAGCTCGCGGTTGATCCTGCCGAGCAGTTTGAGCACCGAGGCGGTGGTCTGCGGGTCCAGTGCGCTGGTGGCCTCATCGCAGAGCAGGATCTGCGGGCGGGTGGCCAGGGCACGGGCGATGCCGACGCGCTGCTTCTGGCCACCGGACAGCTGCGCCGGGTACTTGTTGGCGTGCGCTTCCAGGCCGACGGTATGCAACAGTTCGTTCACGCGGGCGTCGATCTCCGCCCGCGGCGTCCCGACCAGCTCCAGCGGGAAGGCGACGTTGGACGCCACTGTGCGCGACGAGAGCAGGTTGAAGTGCTGGAAGATCATGCCGATCTTCCGGCGCAGCACGCGCAGGCCCTCGGCATCCAGCGCGGTGACATCCTCACCGTTGATCAGCAGGCGGCCGCCGCTGGGCTCCTCCAGCCGGTTGATCAGCCGGATCAGGGTCGACTTGCCCGCGCCGGAATGGCCGATGATGCCGAACACCTCGCCGGCCTCGATGGTCAGGTCCAGCGGCTGCAGCGCGGCAATCGCGCGGCCGCCGACGGCATAGGATTTGTGCAGGCGCTGGAACTCGATCACTTCGCGGTCAACCGGGGCATCGACGGGAGGGGGCGTGCAGCCTACCAGCGCAGGACGGCCCTGGCCCGCGCGGCAGGATCGAATCATATTCCGTTTGATTATAAGGCGGCGTCATGGGCCGCCCGGAACCGCTCAGGGATGGTCCAGTGGCCTGGGCGGCTGCACCTGGCGGACCCGCTCGCGGTGCAGCAGGTACAGGCCGGAGGCCACGATGATCGCCGCCCCCAGCCAGGTGACCGAGTCGGGCAGCGCGCCCCAGAACAGCAGATCCCAGCCGATCACCCAGACCAGCCCGGTGTATTCGAGGGGGGCGATCATGGAGGCCTCGCCCAGCTGGAAGGCACGGGTCAGGGCAACCTGCCCCCCTGCCCCGGCCAGGCCCATGCCGGCGATGAGCGCGGCGTGGCCCAGTTGCAACGGCTGCCAGTCGGGGATCGCCAGTAGACCCGCGCCCACGGCCATGATCACCAGGAACCACACCACCATGGACTGAGGGGTGTCGGTGCGGGTCAGCATGCTGACCGTGATCGCCGCCAGCGCGTACGCGGTCGCGGCCAGCAGAACCATCAGCCCGGGCAGCGAGATGAAGCCGCCGACCCCGGGCCGCAGCACGACCAGCACACCGACCAGGCCGATGCCGATGGCGATCCAGCGGCGCGGGCCGACCTTCTCCCCGAGCAGGGGCACGGACAGCGCGGCGATCAGCAACGGGGCAACGAAGTAGATGGTGTAGGCCGTGGACAGCGGCAGGCTGCGCAGGGCGTACACGAAGCAGCCGATCATCGCCATGCCGAGCACGCCGCGCAGCAGGTGCAGGACCCAGCGCCTGGGCACCAGCGAGCGCGGGCCAGCGGTGGCCAGCACCCAGACCAGCACGAACGGCAGCGAGGCCGCGCCGCGCAGGAAGGTGACCTGCAGGGTGGGATAGCTGGTGGCCAGCTGCTTCATGCCGGCATCCATCAGCGAGAAGCAGGCCACGGCCATCAGCATCCAGGCAACGGCGCGGGAGGGGGAGCGTTGGGTGTTCATGGCCCATTATCGCCGCCGGCGACGGGCCGTCCATGGCGGGTTGGTTAGAATGGGGTATTCACCCGTTGGAGTTCTCCCCATGCCCTCTTTTGACGTCGTTTCCGAAGTCGACACCCACGAGCTGACCAATGCGGTCGACCAGGCCAACCGCGAGCTGTCCACGCGCTTCGATTTCAAGGGGGTGGACGCCAAGTACGTGCTGGAAGACAGCGTGATCAGCCAGTCCGCACCGAGCGATTTCCAGTTGCAGCAGATGACGGACATCCTGCGTCAGCGTCTGACGGCGCGGAAGATCGATGCGGCATGCCTGGAGTTCGGTGATATCGAGTCGAATCTGGCCGGCGCGCGGCAGAAGATCACGGTCAAGCAGGGGATCGAGCAGAAGGTGGCCAAGAAGATCGCGGCGAAGATCAAGGAGGCCAAGTTGAAGGTGGACAGCCAGATCAATGGCGACAAGCTGCGGGTGACGGGCAAGAAGCGCGATGATCTGCAGGATGCGATGGCGCTGTTGCGGAAGGAGACGTTCGAGGTGCCGCTGCAGTTTGATAATTTCCGCGATTGATCTTGGCCGAAGGGGTGTAGCGAAGAGCGCTGGCGATTGATTGCTGGTGCGCCTTCGCTGCCTTGGCACTGGCAGTTCATCGCTGAAGGCTGGCGATTCATTGGCGAGGGCTGCGTCGGGTAGGGCCAGGCCTTGCCCGGACCCGCCGTGAACCCATCCATGGGGGCGCATGTCGCGGCATCCATGCCGCTCATGGTCCGGGCAAGGCCTGGCCCTACCCGCCGCCCAAACAATGCGTCACCGGATAGGCAAGCAAAGCGGTAGTGCCGGCCGCTGGCCGGCAATCTCGTTGCGCAGATCGAAAAGATGCGGCTTCCGGCGTGTGCACCTCAGGGCACCGGTCATTACGCGCGAATCAGCTTGTACAGGGTCGTGCGTGAGATGCCGAGCTGGCGTGCGGCGGCGCTGACGTTGCCCTGGTGGGCGGCCACGACGTCGCGCACGTGCTGTGTCGTGTGCATGCGCAGCGTTGCACCTGCGGCGTTGGCGCGCGGCGCGTCGAGCTTCACGCTGGCATGCGGTGCGAGGGGGCCGCGCAGATACTGCACGTGCACGGCGGTGTCGTCATCCAGGCGGACGCGGTAGGCGGGGCCGGTCTGCAGCAGGCGGCGACGCTGGTGGACGCTGGCGCCGGCAAAGAGGCCGTCGAGGGTGAGGACCGGCAAGGGGCCGCGTCGTGGGAGGCCGAACAGGCGCCGGGCGACGCGATTGGCGGCGCGTACGTGGCCGTCTTCTTCGATGGCCAGCAGGCCCTGCAGCGGTGAGTGCAGCCAGCGGGTGTCGTGTTGCACGGCCAGCAGGTGGCAGGGGCGGTGGTCCTGCATGAGGCGGTTCTCGGCCGACAGCGCGGCCTGGCGGAAGTAGCCGTGCAGCAACTCCGCGTCACGTTCGCCGGTGCCGGTGATATCCAGTGCGCCCAGTACTTCGCCATCCAATCCATGCAGCGGGACGCTCAGGCAGAACACCGAGGCGAAGCGGTCCAGGTAGTGTTCGTTGCCGCGCACCAGGGCAGGCGCGTCTTCGGCCAGGCTGCAGGCCGGCGCGGTGGTGCCGATGTCGATCTCGCGAAGGCGCCGGCCGATCTGGATCGGGCGCAGCACGGGGACATCGGCCAGGCCGTGTTCGCGCTGGGCGATGACCAGGCCGTCGGCGTTGACGCAGAACAGCGTCCATTGGCGGCCACCGAAGGCAGCCCAGAGGTGGTCCATGTCTTCGCGCACACAGCGTGCGAGGCGGCGGTCGGCGGGGTCGTCGAGGCGTGCGGCAGCCGCGGCAAGGGGCGCGTAGTACGGCTCCTGCCGGGGCTGTACGCCGGCCTGGCGCGAGCGCTCCCAGGAGCGCTGCACCGGCGGGCTGACCACGCTGTCCATCAGCACGCCGCCCTCGGCGAAACGCTGACGGGCGGCGGCCAATACCTGCTGCTGTTCCAGAACCATCGCGGCCATCGGTCGATCTCCACTTCGGACCGACAGCCTACTCCCGCAACGCTGACTGATGCGTCATCGCAGGCATGCACGCCTGCGACGGACCGTTTCACCCGCCGATGGTCAGGATCGGCTTGAGCGTGACACCGCGGGTGCTGTCCTCGGCGGCCTGGTTGATCTGGTCCAGCGGGTAGAACTTGACCAGCTTGTCGAACGGGAAGCGACCCTGCTGATACAACTGCACCAGCTGCGGGATGAACACCTTGGGCACGCTGTCGCCTTCAACGATGCCGCGGATACTGCGTCCGGCGAGCAGCAGGTTGTTGACGTCGAACTCGGCCTTGGTGCCCAGCTTCGGCGCGCCCACCACGCCGATCACGCCCAGCCCGCCAAGCGCTTCGATGCCCTGTGCGAGTACTTCCGGTCGACCGGTGGATTCCAGCGCGAAGTTCGCGCCGCCGCCGGTGATCCCGCGCACCGCTTCCACCACATCGACCTCGCGGCCGTTGATCACGTGGGTGGCACCCAGTTCCTTGGCCAGTTCCAGCCGAGAAGGCACCACATCGATGGCAATGATGGTCGTCGCACCGGCCACGCGGGCGGCCATCACCGCGCTGAGCCCGACCGCGCCGGCACCAAAACTGGCGAAGCTGCTGCCGGCAGTCACCTTGAGCGAATTGATCACCGCACCGGCACCGGTCTGGATGCCGCAGCCGAGTGGGCCAAGCAGTTCGATAGGCGCATCGTCGGGCACCTTGATCGCATTGTTCTCGCGGCTCAGTGCGTAGGTGGCGAACGAGGACTGCGCGAAGAAGTGATCGTGCAGCGGGTTGCCGTCCGGATCCTGGATGGCGGTGGAGCCGTTCAGCGCACCGCCACCGAAGTTCAGGCCGAAGAAGTCCTTGCAGTAGGCGCCGTGGCCGCCGCTGCAGGGATTGCAGTGGCCGCAGGCGCCGTAGGTAAGCACCACATGGTCGCCGACCTTGAGGTCTTTCACGCCCGGGCCGAGCGCCTCGACAATGCCGGCGCCTTCATGGCCAAGCACAGCCGGCAGCGGCACCGGGTAGTACTGGTCACGCACGATCAGATCGGTATGGCACAGGCCGGTGGCGACCACGCGGACCAGCACTTCATCGTCCTGCGGGCCACGGATACGCGCCTTCTCGATCGTGAAGGGCTGTTCTTTTTCGCGCACCACGGCCACGGTGATGTCGCGCAGTTCTGCTGTTGCGGTCATGAGGGTCTCCTGGATCAGATCGGGTACGCGGGCGCTTCGCCCTTGACGGTCATCCACTGCCACTGGGTGAACTCGTCGATGTTGGACGGGCCACCGATGCTGGTGCCATTGCCCGAGGCGCCGACGCCACCGAACGGATTGATCACCTCATCGTTCACGGTCTGGTCGTTGATGTGCAGCAGGCCGGTGCGCAGCCGTTCGCCGAGCTTCAGCGCGCGGCCGACGTTGCTGGACACGATCGCCATCGACAGTCCGTACTCGCTGTCATTGGCCAGCTCGACCGCCTCATCGTCGGTATCGAACGGCACCACCACCGCAACGGGTGCGAAGATTTCTTCGTGGAAGGCCGGGTTGTCGCGACTCACATCGCTGAGCACGGTCGGCTCGAAGAACAGATCCTTGTAGCCACCGCCGGTGGCCAGGGTCGCACCGGCGGCCTGCGCCTCGGCGACGATGCGCGCGGCGTGGTCGCGCTGCTGGGCATTGATCAACGGCCCGATCGCCACCTCACCATCGGCCGGATTGCCGACCTTGAGCGATTTTGCCTTGGCCACCAGCATTTCCAGGAAGCGGGCGTGGATGCTGCGCTGGACCAGCACGCGGCCGGTGGCCATGCAGATCTGGCCCTGGTGCAGATAGACGCCCCAGGCCGTGTTGGCGACGGCCAGATCCATGTCGGCATCGTCGAGCACGATCAGCGAATTCTTGCCGCCCAGTTCCAGTGAGACTTTCTTCAGGTGCTTGCCAGCCGCTTCGCCGACCTTGCGCCCGGCCCCGGTGGAGCCGGTGAACTGGATCATCGCGATGTTCGGGTCACTGGTCAGCGCCGCACCGGCCGCTCCATCCCCCGGCAACACATGCAGCAGGCCAGCAGGCAGGCCGGCCAGTTCAAACAGGCGCGCGATCACGAAGCCACCACATACCGCCGTGCGCGGATCGGGCTTGAGCACCACTGCGTTGCCCAGCGCCAGCGCCGGGGCCACCGCACGCATGGCCAGGTACAGCGGAAAATTGAACGGCGCGATCACACCGACCACGCCAAGGGGTCGGCGGCGCGCCAGATTCAGACGGCCCGGTTCGGACGGCAGGACTTCACCGATGCTGCGCGAGGGCAGTGCCGCCGCTTCATGCAGCGCCTTGGTGTTCACCTTGGCCTCGAAGCCGGCCTTGAGCTGGGTGGAGCCACTTTCGCGGACCAGCCACTGCACGATCTCATCGTTGTGTTCTTCGGCCAACTGCGCGGCGCGGCGCAGCACCTGCGCGCGGGTGTCATACGGGGCGCTGGCCCAGTCGCGCTGCGCCTTGGCGGCGGTGGCGGCCGCACGCGCGATCTGCGCGGGGTCGGCCATCGCGATCTCACCGAGCCGCTCGCCGGTGGCGGGTTCGACCACGTCCTGGGTGCCGGCACCCGAGGTCCACTGACCGTCGAAAAGCTTGCCGGACCACGTGGCCGTCGGCAGGAATGCATGTGTTGCCATCGCGGATAACTCCTTGCGTCGTGTACCCGGCCATTGGATACCTGCGGCGGGCCACTGCCTATTGGCCGTTGGCTCGATCACTGCAAGTGATTGCCGGATAAGGATTTATCAGGATGACCGGTGTCCAGTTAATGGACAGTGGAGCCGATCACCCACCCGCTTCACCGCCGCGCCGTACAATCAACAGCCCAGCCAGCGACACCGCCCGCCATGAACGATGCGTCCCTCACTGCCCCCCACGACCCCATTGCCGAGACCCGGAAATGGCTGGAGCAGATCGTCATCGGCCTGAACCTGTGCCCGTTCGCCAAAGCGGTGTACGTGAAGGACCAGGTGCGCTTCGTGCTCAGCGATGCGACCACGCCGGAAGCGCTGGTGGAGGAACTGGCCGAAGAGCTGATCCTGCTGCGCGATACGCCGGCCGAACAGATCGACACCACGTTGATCGTGCATCCGGACGTGCTGACCGATTTCCTGGATTACAACGATTTCCTCGACAACGCCGATGCGGCGATCGAAGCACTGGATCTGCAGGGCATCCTGCAGGTGGCCAGCTTCCATCCGCAGTACCAGTTCGCCGGCGCGGCGCCGGATGACGTGAGCAACTACACCAACCGTGCGCCCTACCCGACCCTGCACCTGCTGCGCGAAGACAGCGTGGAGCGTGCGGTCGCCGCGTTCCCGGATCCGGACGTGATCGTGGAGCGCAACATCGAAACCCTGGACAAGCTCGGCATCGAAGGCTGGACGCGCCTGCTGGGCCGCAACGACATGCCGCCGTGTCACTGACCCCGCCCATCCTCGACTGGTCGGCTCAGCCGCTGCGCGATCGCGTGGTGGTGATCACTGGCGGTGCGCAGGGAGTGGGCCGTGGCATCGCCCAGTCGGTGCTCGGCGCCGGAGGCAGCGTGATGATCGCCGACTTGGATGCCGATGCTGGCAAGGCCTGTCTGAAGGAGTGGGCGCTGCCGGAGCGCGCGGCGTTCCAGCGCGCGGACGTGGCCAGCGAGCGCAGTGTGCAGGCGCTGATGAAAGCGACGATGAAGCGCTTCGGGCGCCTGGATGGCCTGGTCAACAATGCCGGCATCGCCAGTGCCCATGGCACGCCCTTGGCGCAGATGCCGCTGGCCGAGTGGCAACGCCGCCTCTCCAGCCTGCATGGCGCCTTCCTGTGCAGCAAACACGCCCTGCCCGCCCTGCGCGAGCACGCCGGGGCCATCCTCAACATCGCCTCGACGCGTGCCTGGCAGTCCGAACCGGACAGTGAAGCCTATGCCGCGGCCAAGGGCGGGCTGGTCGCCTTCACCCATGCACTCGCGTTGAGCGAAGGGCCGGCCGTGCGGGTCAACTGCATCAGCCCCGGCTGGATCACCACCGATGCTTGGCAGGCACCGTCACGCCGGCGCACGCCAAAGCTCTCGCGCCGCGATCATGCCCAGCACCCGGTCGGCCGGGTTGGCCAGCCGCCGGACATCGGCGCGCTGGCGGTGTTCCTGCTTTCGGACCTGGCCGGTTTCATCACCGGCCAGGACCACATCGTCGACGGCGGCATGACCCGCAAGATGATCTACGCGGACTGAGCCACGTGCCGTCCGATCACGCTGCCGGGTAGTACCGGGGTCACACCATGCCGTTATGCCGCAGCAGCGCGTCCACGGTCGGCGCGCGGCCGCGGAACGCAGCGAAATTCTCTGCCGCACTGCGGCTGCCGCCACGCGACAACACTTCGTCGCGGAATCGCTGACCGGTTTCGGTCACCTTGTCCGGGGCTTCCTCGAACGCGGCATAGGCATCAGCGCTCAGCACCTCGGCCCACTTGTAGCTGTAGTAGCCCGCCGCATAGCCACCGGCGAAGATGTGGCTGAACTGATTGGGGAAGCGATTCCAGGCCGGCGGCCGGTTGACCGCCACCTCATCGCGCACACGCTCCAGCAGCGCCTGCACGCTGTCCTGGGTCGGGTCGAAAGCGCTGTGCAGCTGCATGTCGAACAGAGCGAACTCGAGCTGGCGCACGGTGAACATGCCGCTCTGGAAATTGCGTGCGGCCAGCATGCGGTCAAACAGTGCACGCGGCAGCGGCTCACCCGTGCTCACGTATGCGGTCATCGCCTGCACACGGTCCCATTCCCAGCAGAAGTTCTCCATGAACTGGCTCGGCAGCTCCACCGCGTCCCACTCCACGCCGTTGATGCCGGCCACGCCGAGCTCACCGATGCGGGTCAGCAACTGATGCAGGCCATGCCCCATTTCATGGAACAGCGTGGTCACATCGCTGTGGCTGAAGGTCGCCGGTTGCCCTGCGGCGCCCTTGCCGAAGTTGCAGACCAGGTACACCAGCGGCGTCTGCACACCGGCGGCGGTTTCGCGGCGGTTGCGGCAATCGTCCATCCACGCGCCACCACGCTTGCCTTCGCGCGCGTACAGGTCCAGATAGAACTGGCCCACCAGCGCGCCCTGCGCATCGACCACCCGGAAGAAGCGCACGTCCGGGTGCCACACCGGCGCGCTGTCCGGCTGCACCTCCAGCCCGTAGAGGCTGCGGATCACGCTGAACAGGCCGTCCAATACCTTCGGCTCGGTGAAGTACTGCTTCACCTCCTGCTCTGAATAGCTGTAGCGCGCCTGCTTCAGCTTCTCCGCCGCGAAGGCCAGGTCCCACGCCTCCAGCTCGGGCATACCCAGCTCGTCGCGCGCGAAGGCCTCAAGCTCGGCACGGTCGCGCTGTGCATACGGCTTGGCACGCGCCGCCAGATCGCGCAGGAAGCCCAGCACCTGCGGCGCATCGTCGGCCATCTTGGTGGCGATCGAGTACTCGGCGTAGTTGGCGAAGCCCAGCAGCGCGGCGAGCTCCGCACGCAGCGCCAGCACCCGATCGATGTTGCCGCTGTTGTCCAGCGAGGCATCGCCGAATTCGGAGGCGCGGACCGCATTGGCGCGATACAGCGCCTCACGCAGCGGACGATGTTCGGCGTAGGTCTGCACCGGGATGTAGCACGGCATCTGCAGGGTCAGCTTCCAGCCGGTCAGGCCGTCTTTCTCCGCAGCGACGCGGGCGGCGGCAATCACATCGTCGGGCAGGCCAGCCAGTTCGGCGCGGTCTTCCACGTGCAGCGACCAGGCATCGGTCGCATCGAGCACATTCTGCGAGAACGTCGCCGAGAGCGCGGAAAGTTCCTCGCGGATCGCGCTGTAGCGCGCCTTGCCAGCGTCATCGAGTTCAGCACCGCCCAGGCGGAAATCACGCAGGGCGTTCTCCAGCACCTTGCGGCGTGCCGGCTCGTACTGCGCCGCTTCCGGCGCGGCGGCCAGGGCACGGTACTGCTGATAGAGCGCCAGGTTCTGCCCCAGCGCGCTGCCAAAGCGCGTCACCTTGGGCAGGTTCGCGTTGTAGGCCTCGCGCAGCGCCGGGGTATTCACCACAGCCTGCAGGTGACCCACCTGACCCCACGCGCGCCACAGGCGCTCGGTGGCATCGTCCAGCGGATCGGCGAAGCTCGCCCAGGTCACCGGGGTGACGGTCTCGGCGGTCTTCACCGCCGCTTCGGCCTCGGCCAGCAGGGCATCAATGGCCGGGGCGATGTGCTCGGGCTGGATCGCATCGAAGCGCGGCAGGCCGGAAAAATCGAGCAGGGGGTTGGTGGGGGTCACAGGCATCTCCAGACAACGGGGCCGCTGCGGCGGCATCACCCCACGATATGGCATTGCCCCCCACCCCACACAAGGCCCCGGGGTGCCCCGATGGGCCAGGTTCACGCCAGACCCGGCGCCCCGCTCAGTACAGCGCTTCCAGCGAGACGCAGGGCAGCACCGGCAGCCCCTGCCCCGCCACGGCGGCGGCAAGCATCGCATCGGCGCCGTCCACATCGATGCCCTGCTTCGGATACCACGCGGGGTTGTAGTAGCTGTGCGCATAGCGCTCGCCGCTGTCGCACAGAATGGTCACGATCGAGCCGCTTCGCCCGGCATCGCGCATCAATTGCGCGGCCTGCAGCACGCCGATGAAATTGGTGCCCGTCGAACCGCCCACGCGACGGCCCAACTGGCGGCTGACATGACGCATTGCGGCCAGACTGAGCGCATCGGGCACCTTGACCATCGCATCGACGCTGGTCGGGATGAAGCTCGATTCCACCCGCGGCCGGCCGATGCCTTCCACGCGCGAGCCGCCACTGCAGGTCAACTCGCGCCAGGGCTGCCCCGCCAGTGCGGCGCAGTAACCGTCGTAGAACACCGACACTTCCGGGTCCGCGCACAGGATGCGGGTGTCATGCCGGCGGTAGCTCACGTAGCGGCCCAGCGTGGCGGCGGTGCCGCCGGTACCCGGGCTGCACACGATCCACTCCGGCACCGGATGCGGCTCCTCGGCCATCTGCTTGAAGATCGATTCGGCGATGTTGTTGTTCGCGCGCCAGTCGGTGGCGCGCTCGGCGTAGGTGAACTGGTCCATGAAGTGGCCACCGGTCTCGCGGGCCAGCGCTTCGGAATCGCAGTTGAGGTCGCAGGCGCGCTCCACCAGGTGGCAGCGGCCGCCGTGGAACTCGATCGCCGCGATTTTCTCGGGCGAGGTGGTGGCCGGCATCACCGCGATGAAGGGCAGGCCCAGCAACCGGGCGAAATAGGCTTCGGACACCGCCGTGGAGCCACTGGAGGCTTCGATCACCGGGCGGCCTTCACGCAGCCAGCCGTTCGTCAGCGCGTACAGGAACAGCGAACGCGCCAGACGATGTTTCAGGCTGCCGGTGGGATGGCTGGATTCGTCCTTGAAATACAGGTCGATGCCATCAAACCCCGGCAGGTCCATCGGGATCAGGTGGGTATCGGCCGAACGGTTGAAATCGGCTTCGATCTTGCGGATGGCGGACGCCACCCATTCACGCTGAGACATGATGAACGCTGATCAGGGAGACACACCATTCTACCCGTCACCCCACCCGGCCGGGACCGGTAAAATGACGTATCCGCCGCACCGATGCGGCCCTCCCCCAGGATGCCCCATGAGCCTCGCCGCCTTCCAGAACCAGCCCGGTGTCGCCGCCCAGACGCCGGCCGAAACCACCGGTTTTGTGTTCAACCACACCATGCTGCGCGTGAAGGATGCCGCCGCCTCGCTGGCGTTCTACACCGACGTGCTCGGCTTCCGCCTGATCGATCTGCGCCACTTCCCCGACGCCGAATTCAGCCTGTACTTCCTGGCCCTGCTGCCGGCCGGCACGCAGATCCCCGAGGGCGACGAGGCCCGCCGCGTGTGGATGGCCGGCATTCCCGGCGTGCTGGAGCTGACCCACAACCACGGCACTGAAACCCAGGCCGGCGCGGTCTATCACGACGGCAACAGCGATCCGCGCGGCTTCGGCCACATCTGCGTGTCCGTGCCGGACATCCAGGCCGCCTGCAAGCGTTTCGATGCGCTGCAGGTGCCCTATCAGAAGCGCCTGGAAGACGGCCGCATGAAGCACCTGGCCTTCATCAAGGATCCGGATGGCTACTGGGTGGAGATCATCTCCAACACCCCGATCGCCTGACCCCTGCCTCTCCGCGACGCGCCGGCGCGTACCGGCGCGTCGTGGGCGTCATGGCGGGACCTGGAACTCGAAGGCCGCATGGAACGGCGCTTTCGGCGGCACAAACAGTGTTTTTCCAGCAAAGCCCGCATCGACACAGCGAGCTACCGTTTCGTCGCCTTCGCGCCAGGTCCGCACCACCTTGCCCTGTGCATCCAGCTGCAGCACCACGGTGAACGGGGCCAGCGTCTCCGGCGCGGGGGTCGGCATGCACCGCGCGAAACTCTCGCCGCCCACCCGGCTCATGCTGTCCAGCATCTGCGTGTACGCCGCCGGCGCCAGGCTGGCTTCATCGCGCTGCGCCAGTGCGCGCGCCTGTTCATAGCCGGCGTCGCCTGCGACCGCCTGGGCCATCATCACCATCCACAGCATCGTTCCGTCCTCCGCCCGCGCGTCGATGACGCCAGTGCGCAGCGTAGGTCAGCGCGCGGGTCGACGGAAGGGCCGCGGCCGACAGGTCACCGCGCGTGGTCAGCAAGGTCGACACAGCGACAAAGCTGCAGGCACCCTCCAGTGGTATATCTGCGCCCCATCCCACCCACCCAACGGAGCCGGTATGGAAACGATGGAACTGCACCGCGGCCGGCTGATCGATCACCTGCAGCTGGTGGTCAAGGATCTTGCCGCCAGCCGCCGCTTCTACAAGGCCGTGCTCGACACGATCGGCATCCCGATTGCCGGTGAAGGCGACACCTATTTCTGGGCCGACGAGCTGTTCATTTCCACGGCGGACAGTGAAGCCGCACTGGGCCAACTCACCGGCCGCCATCATCTCGCCTTCCAGGCCCGCGACCGCGCGACCGTGGACGCCTTCCACCGGGCCGCCTTGGCCAACGGCGGCAAGGACAACGGTGCGCCGGGCGAACGCCCTTACCATCCGGGGTACTACGCGGCCTTCGCGCTGGATCCGGATGGCAACAACATCGAGGTGGTGTTCCATGGGCCGGCGAGGTACAGCGCGGAATCGGTGAAGGTGACGTTCTAGCGTGCGCATCCATCGTCGGGCAGCGTCGATGGTATCGTCGGTACTTCTTCAACGTGGCGCAGATCGGCGATGGGTTATGACCGTCCATGGAAGACATTCACCGAGCAGATGGAACTTCTGAAATCGCGTGGAATGATCATTACCGATGAGCAAGCTGCGCTGCGCCACCTGGAGAGGATTGGCTACTACCGATTGAGCGCCTACTGGTATCCGTTTCGAAGATTCGTGGTCAGCCAGGATCCTGCCACAGGGCGATTGACGACGCTCAGCTCTGACGCATTCGTCAAGAACTCCCGTCTCTCCGACGCAACAGCGCTCTATCTCTTCGATAAGAAGCTGCGACTTCTGGTTCTGGATGCACTTGAGCGGATTGAGATCGCCCTCAGAGTTGATCTCGCCTATGTTCTTGGTAGATCCAGCACATTCGGCCATCTGTGCCTCGACGCACTTCATCCATCGTTCGCCGGCCGACGCAACCCACATACGGGAATGTCTGAGTACGACACATGGCGACGGAAGTACGATCGCCTGCTGCAGCGCTCAAAGGAGCATTTCGTTATCCACTATCGCGAGAAACATGGACCTGATCTCCCGATCTGGGTGGCCGTGGAGATCCTGGATTTCGGTGCAGTCTCACAGCTCATCTCGATGATGAAGGTGGCCGACCAGCAAGTAATCGCAGCGAAGTACGGACTTGCTGATTGGAAAACCTTTTCAACATGGCTTCGATCGCTGAACTACCTGCGCAACCTTGCCGCACACCACAGCAGAGTGTGGAACAGGAACGTAGTGGATCAACCGAAACTCCCTGCACGAGGTCAGATTGAGTGGTGCGACGCGTTCATAGGGAAGGCCGATCTGATCGCGAAGCCGTTCGCGATCATTGCAATCGCGAGACATCTTCTGAATACCATCTCCCCGACCACGCTGTGGCATGACCGGATGCGGAACCATCTGTTGTCGTTCCCCACCCAGCATTCCGATCGCGAGCTTTCCCTGTCGGATATGGGTGTCCCGAGCGACTGGCTGCACTGGTGGCAGACAATAAAAACCCCCGCGTAAGTCTTTGCAGACCAAGAGGCGAGGGCCGTGTTGGGGACGAATCTACTCAGCTGTCCGGTTCAAGTCAACGTCGAGCGGTTAAGGAACGTCGATACCCGCTCCGGTCTGAAAGAAAACGCCTTGAATTCTGAATTCTTCAGGCATGGGCAGACCCGTCTCACTGGATGAGACCGCGGCCCGGTACGGTCGTTCCATGGAGACGATCCGCAAACTGGCCATCCTTGCCGATGCCGCGAAATACGATGCGTCCTGCGCCTCCAGCGGCGCGGGCAAGCGCGATTCGCGTACGTCCGGAGGCATCGGCAGCACCGAGGGCATGGGCATCTGCCACAGCTACACGCCCGACGGCCGGTGTGTGTCGCTGCTGAAAATCCTGCTGACCAACTTCTGCATCTACGACTGCGCGTACTGCGTCAACCGCGTGTCGAGCAACGTGCAGCGGGCACGCTTCAGCGTGGACGAAGTGGTCGCGCTGACGATGGATTTCTACAAGCGCAACTACATCGAAGGCCTGTTCCTCTCCAGCGGCATCATCCGCAACGCCGACTACACCATGGAACGGATGGTGGAAGTGGCCCGGGTGCTGCGCGAGGAACACCGGTTCGCCGGATACATCCACCTCAAGACCATTCCCGAAGCATCGCCGGAACTGCTTGCCGCCGCCGGGCGCCATGCCGATCGGCTGTCGATCAACATCGAGCTGCCCACCGAGGCCGGGCTGGCCAGTTTCGCGCCGGAGAAATCACTGCCGTCGATCCGGGGCGCCATGGGTGAGCTGCGCTGGCAGATCGAGGAAGCCAAGGAGGCGCGCAAGTCCGATCCTCCAGGCGGCAATGCGGTCGCTGCACCGTCACCGGCCCCGCGCGGGCGGCGTGCTCGCGCACCCCGTTTCGCGCCCGCCGGGCAAAGCACCCAGATGATCGTCGGCGCGGACGGCGCCAGCGACAATCAGATCCTCAGCGCGGCCGACAATCTGTACGGCAATTATCGGATGCGCCGCGTCTACTACTCCGCCTTCAGCCCCATTCCCGACGCCAGCAAGGCGCTGCCCCTGCAGGCGCCACCGCTGGCACGCGAGCATCGCCTCTACCAGGCCGACTGGCTGCTGCGCTTCTACGGGTATGGCGTGGAGGAAATCACCGATACCACCCAGGGCGGCATGCTGGACCTGGACATCGACCCGAAGATGGCTTGGGCGATCCGTCACCCGGAGCGCTTCCCGGTCGATCTCAACATCGCGCCCAAGGAGCTGCTGCTGCGCGTGCCCGGGCTCGGCGTGCGCAACGTCAAGCGGGTGCTGATGGCGCGACGCCATGGACGCCTGCGCGTGGCCGATGTGGCCCGCCTGCGTGCACCGATGAGCAAGCTGCTGCCGTTCGTGCAGTTGGCCGACCATCATCCGCGGCGAGCACTGGATGATCCGGCAGCGCTGCGGGCGCGGCTGGCGCCACCGCCGCGACAGGGCGCGTTGTTCCCCGACGCTGCCGCCCACTGACATGTCGCGCTGGAGTGTGCGTGTCGAGCCGGCGTGGTCGTTGGATGCATGGCGCGCCGCCGCCCGCCTGGCCCTGCGCCATGCGGTGCCACCGGATCAGCTGGACTGGCTGCAGGATCAGGGGGCTTCATTGCTTGATGCCCCGTCACTGACCTCGCTGGACGATGGCCGCACGCCACCGGCCGAGCCGCAGAGGTATGTCTCCAAGGTGTTTGTCGAGCTGGCCGCCATCTGCCTGTGCCATCGCGATCCGCAACGGATGTCGCTGCTCTATCGGATGCTGTGGCGCATCACCCATGGCGAGCGCAGCCTGCTGTCCAACCCCGCCGATCCTGACGTGCTGCGCGCCATGGCCCTGAGCCAGGCGGTACGACGCGACTCCCACAAGATGAAGGCCTTCGTCCGCTTCCGTGAGGTACCCGGTGAGCAGGATGCCTTCATTGCCTGGTTCGAACCGGACCACCAGATCGTGGACCGCGTGGCACCGTTCTTCGCGCGGCGCTTCGCCGGCATGCGCTGGGCGATCCTGACGCCGTACCGCAGCGTGCACTGGGATGGGCAGGCGCTGTCGTTTGGTCCGGGTGGCCATCAGAGCGATGCGCCCGTGGAGGATGCGCGCGAAGAACTGTGGCGCACCTACTACGCCAACATCTTCAATCCGGCGCGGCTCAACACGCGGATGATGCAGCAGGAGATGCCCGCCAAGTACTGGAAGCACCTGCCCGAAGCGTCGTTGCTGCCACAGCTGGTCCGCGATGCCGGTGACCGGGTGCAGGAGATGCACGACCGTGAAGCACAGGTCCCGCGACGGCGTATCCCCGAGGCCATCGCCTCACCGGCCCCGCCAGTGACGGATACCCCACCTGCCACGCTGGATGCCCTGCGCGATGCCGCCGCTGCGTGCCGCCGCTGCCCGCTGTGGGAGCCGGCCACGCAGACCGTGTTCGGCGAAGGCCCGCACGACGCACGGATCATGCTGGTCGGCGAGCAGCCTGGCGACAGCGAGGACCTCAGCGGGCACCCGTTCGTCGGTCCCGCCGGACAGCTGCTGGATCGCGCCCTGCGCGAGCTTGGCATTGATCGCCGCGCGCTCTACCTGACCAACGCTGTCAAGCACTTCCGCTTCGAACGGCGCGGCAAACGTCGCATTCACAGCAAGCCGCAGATCACCCACATCAACGCGTGCCGGCCGTGGCTGATGGGCGAGATCGAGAACGTGCGACCGCAGGTGATCGTCTGCCTGGGGGCGAGTGCAGCCACCGCCGTATTCGGCGCCGGGTTCAACCTGATGGCGAACCACGGACGCTGGCACTCACTGGAGGACGGCACCCGTGCCTTCGCTACGGTGCATCCATCGTGGGTGTTGCGGCAGCCGGCAGGTGAGCCACAGCAGGCAGCCTATCGGCTGCTGCTGTCGGACCTTCAGCAGCTCACCGGCCTTGACGGCCGGCATTGATTCTCCAGGGCGGGATTGCGGGCCGGCAGCCGGCGTTACCCGTCAGCAGGACACGGGCAGTGTCAGTGCGCCGCCATGTAGATGTCCTGCAGCACCGCCTTTTCCAGTTCCAGCTCGCTGAGCAGATTCTTGACGATATCGCCCAGGCTCAGGATGCCGACCAGCTTGGCGTCTTCGGTCACCATCAGGTGGCGGTGACGCGAGTACGTCATCAGTGCCATCGCCTGCTTGAGGGTAGCGTCCGGTCCGATGCCTTCCAACCCTGCCGACGGCAGCGTGGAAATGACCCGGCGCCCGGCCTGCGGGCCGTCGTCGGCCAGCGTGCGCACGATGTCTTTCTCGGAAATGATCCTCACCGGCGCATCATCTTTCATGACCACAAGGGCAGCGATCTTGTGCGCGCTCATCTTGTGGGCCGCTGCACCGATGGTGTCTTCCACATCGATGGTGACGATCGTTTCTTTTTTGGATTGCAGGAGTTCGCGGACGTTCATTCTTGTTTCCTGGTGCAGGGTACTGAAATCGAGAGATGCGCCTGATTGCAGCGAGGTCGACAGTGATACCGCCGTGCCTCGGTCACTCGATTCTACGACCGCACCCGGGCCCAGGAGTTTGCAAATCTGGGACGGTTCGTCGTGGAACGCGGTGCACGACCCTGAGAATGGCACCGTCGTTAAAACCGTCGCTGAATGCCTCCGCGGGGTGAGACTAAAGTTCCGGTCCCGACGGCCGGGAGCAGCCACCCTTGGGGTGGCTCTACAACCGGGTGATCGCACAAAAAAAGGGTGGCCCCGCAGGACCACCCTAGATACGCGTCAGCGCCGCCCGAGCCGCGAACGGTGCTACTCCACCGTCACGCTCTTGGCCAGGTTGCGCGGCTTGTCCACGTCTGTCCCGCGGGCCAATGCGGTGTGGTACGCCAGCAGCTGCACCGGGATGGTATGCACGACCGCGCTCAGCGCGCCGACATGGCGCGGCGTGCGGATCACGTGCACGCCGTCGGACGCCACGAAGTTGCTGTCCTGATCGGCGAACACGAACAGTTCGCCGCCGCGCGCACGCACTTCCTGCATGTTGGATTTGACCTTCTCCAGCAGGCTGTCGTTGGGCGCAATCACCACCACCGGCATGTCTTCATCCACCAGCGCCAGCGGGCCGTGCTTGAGTTCACCGGCCGGGTACGCCTCAGCGTGGATATAGGTGATCTCCTTGAGCTTGAGCGCGCCTTCCAGCGCGATCGGGTAATGCAGGCCACGGCCCAGGAACAGTGCACTGCTCTTGCGCGCGAAGCGCTCGGCCCAGGCGGCGATCTGCGGCTCCATGTTGAGCGCGTGCTGCACGCTGCCCGGCAGGAAGCGCAGCTGCTCCAGGTAGTCCGCTTCCTGCGCGGCGTCGATGCGGCCGTGCAGTTTGCCCAGCACCACGGTGAGCTGGAACAAGGCGGCCAGCTGGGTGGTGAAGGCCTTGGTCGAGGCAACACCGATCTCGGCACCGGCGCGGGTGTAGCAGACCAGCTCGCTGGCGCGCGGAATCGCGCTCTCCGGCACGTTGCAGATCGAGAGCGTATGCAGGTGGCCGAGTGACTTGGCGTACTTGAGCGCTTCCATCGTATCCAGCGTTTCGCCGGACTGGGAAATGGTCACGATGAGGTGCTTCGGGTTCGCGTAAGCAGCGCGGTAACGGTACTCGCTGGCGATCTCCACGCTGCACGGCAGGCCGGCGATGGCTTCGATCCAGTAACGCGCGGTCAGGCCGGCGTAGTAACTGGTGCCGCAGGCGATGATCTGCACGCCTTCGATACCCGACAGCACCGCCTCGGCGTTCTTGCCAAACAGTGTGGCCGGGAAGCCACCGGCGTCGATCGCCGCTTCGATGGTGTCGCCGAGCGCGCGCGGCTGCTCGTGGATTTCCTTCTGCATGAAGTGGCGGTACGGCCCCAGCTCAAGCGACGCGAGCGAGACATCCGACAGGTGCACATCCCGCACGATCGGCTGGTTGTGCTCGTCGTAGACCTGCACGCCATCGCGGCGGATATCGGCCGTGTCGCCCTCTTCCAGGAAGATCACCGTGCGGGTGGCCTGGATGATCGCCGAGACGTCGGAGGCGACGAAGTTCTCGCCCTCGCCCAGGCCGACCAGCAGCGGGCAACCCATGCGCGCACAGACGAAGTGGTCCGGCTCGGCGCGGCTCATCACCGCCAGCGCGTAAGCACCGGTCAACTCCTTGACCGTGCGCTGCAGCGCCGAGAGCAGGCTGTCGCCTTCCTTGAGGTGATGGTGCATCAGGTGCGCGATCACTTCGGTGTCGGTCTGCGACTCGAAGGTGTAGCCCAGCGCGCGCAGCTTCTCGCGCTGCTCTTCATGGTTTTCGATGATGCCGTTGTGCACCAGCGCCACACCGTGGCTGATGTGCGGGTGGGCGTTGGCTTCGGTCACGCCACCGTGGGTGGCCCAGCGCGTGTGGCCGATCCCGAGCAGCGACTGGAAGCCTTCGCTCGCAGCGGCCTTCTCCATCTCGGCCACGCGGCCGGTGCGGCGCACGCGACGGACATCGGGCTCGGCCGCTGCGGCGTCGATCACGGCAATGCCGGAGGAATCGTAGCCCCGGTATTCCAGTCGCTTCAATCCTTCGATGAGTACCGGTACCACGTCGCGATGGGCGATCGCTCCCACAATGCCGCACATAGATTCAGATCCCTGCTGGTTAGCCTCGCATTCTAGCGTGGCGACCACGGCGGCTTGGGCGCTGTCCGCTTAACGAAAGTGTCCGGTCCGGTGTCCGCGGACACCCGGACACGCCGCACGATTCGCAAGCCTTTGTTTTAAAAGGGTGAAAAGTTGGCATGAAGTCTGCTTTGGTACTTCACAACCCAACCGCGAACGAGCCCGATGATCCGCGACACTTCCGCCCAGGACCAGACCCTTTCCTCGCACGCCGCGCCCGCCCCGTGGAAGCGCTGGCTGTGGCCGGCGGTCGCCGCCCTGGTCGTGCTGCTGGCAATCGGCTTCGCCGCCCGCGCGTGGCTCGGCGCCAGCCGCTCCTTTGACAGCGCCCGTGTCCGCGTCGCCGAGGTCACCCGGGGCGACATGGTCCGCGATATCGCTGCTGATGGCCGCGTGATCGCCGCCAACAACCCGGTGCTCTACGCCATCTCCGCCGGCACCGTGACCCTGAAGGTGGTCGCCGGTGACGTGGTCAAGCAGGGCCAGGAACTGGCCGTGATCGACAGCCCGGAACTGCGCAGCAAGCTCGCCCAGGAGCAGGCCACGCTGGCCGGCCTGCAGGCCGAGGCCAGCCGCGCCACCCTGGATGCCACCCTCGCCCGTGCCACCGCGCAGAAGGACACCGACCAGGCGGTGATCGAACGCCAGGCCGCGGTGCGCGATCTGGAGCGCTACAAGCGCGGTTTCGATGGCGGCGCGGTGCCGCAGGTCGATGTCGCCAAGGCCGAAGACACGGTCAAGAAGAGCGACATCCAGCTGGAACATGCCCGCAAGGATGCGATGTTGAAAGCACAGGGCGCCGATCTGGACGCGCGCAACAAGCGCCTGCTGGCCGATCGCCAGCGTGCCGTGGTCACCGAGGTCGAACGCCAGGTCGATGCGCTCACCCTGCGTGCCCCGTTCGATGGCCAGGTCGGCCAGGTGCAGGCCACCCAGCACACCAACGTGGTCGCCAATGCGCCGATCCTGGGCGTGGTCGATCTGTCCCGCTTCGAGATCGAGATCAAGGTACCGGAGAGCTTCGCCCGTGAGCTGTCGATCGGCATGCCCGCCCAGCTCACCGGCGGCAGCGGCCAGTTCGCCGGTGAGATCTCCGCCGTGTCCCCGGAAGTGGTCGCCGGCGAGGTCAACGCCCGCATCCGCTTCTCCGACAAGCAGCCGCAGGGCCTGCGCCAGAGCCAGCGGATGCAGGCACGCGTGCTGCTTGATACCCGCCGCAACGCACTGAAAATCGAGCGTGGCCCGTTCGTTGAACAGGGCAACGGCTACGCCTATGTCATGGACGGCAGCAGTGCTGTCCGCCGCCCGGTCAAGCTCGGTGTGAGCAGCCTGGGCGAAGTTGAAATCCTCTCTGGCCTGCAACCCGGCGATCGCGTCGTGGTGTCCGGCAGCGATCTGTTCGGCGATGCCGAGCGCGTGTCCATCAACTGATTCATTCCCTTTCGATCTTTCCGACATTCAAAGGAACACAGCCATGCTCGAGATGCGCTCGGTCGCCAAAGTCTTCCGCACCGAACAGGTGGAAACCCATGCCCTGCGGTCGCTGGACCTGCACGTCCGCGAGGGGGAGTTCGTCGCCGTAACCGGTCCGTCCGGTTCGGGCAAGACCACCTTCCTCAACATCGCCGGCCTGCTGGAGACTTTCACCAGCGGCACCTACCTGCTCGACGGCCAGGACGTCAGCCAGCTCGGCGACGACGCGCGCAGCCGGCTGCGCAACCAGAAGATCGGCTTCATCTTCCAGGGCTTCAACCTGATCTCCGATCTGAACCTGTTCGACAACGTCGATGTGCCGCTGCGCTACCGCGGCATGCCGGCGGCCGAGCGCAAGCAGCGCATCGAACATGCGCTGGCCCAGGTGGGCCTGGGCTCGCGCATGAAGCACTACCCGGCCGAACTGTCGGGCGGTCAGCAGCAGCGCGCCGCGATCGCGCGTGCGCTGGCGGGCAGCCCCCGCCTGCTGCTGGCCGATGAACCGACCGGCAACCTGGACAGCCAGATGGCACGTGGCGTGATGGAACTGCTGGAAGAGATCAACGCCAAGGGCACCACCATCGTCATGGTCACTCATGACCCGGAGCTGGCCGCACGCGCCAAGCGCAACGTGCATATCGTCGATGGCCAGGTCACCGATCTGCTGCGCGATCCGGTGCTCGCCACGCCGCGCCCGTCCGTCGCCGCTGCCATCGCCAACGACTGAGGCCCGCCATGCTCGCCTACTACTTCCGACTGGCGCTGCGCAGTTTCCGGCGCAACAAGGTGCTGACCGCGCTGATGGTGATCGCCATCGCGCTGGGCATCGGCGCCTCGATGACCACACTGACCGTGTTCCACGTGCTGTCCGGTGACCCGATTCCGCAGAAGAGCGATCGCCTGTTCGCCGTGCAGGTCGATCCGCGCCCGATGCTGGGCTACCAGCCTGGCGAGGAACCGGAGGAGCAGCTGACCCGCTTTGATGGCGAGGCACTGCTGCGTGAGAAGCATGCCAAGCACCAGGCCTTGATGACCGGTGGTGGCGTGACCATCGAGCCGGACAAGTCCTCGCTGCGTCCGTTCGATACCGATGCACGCTACACCTCCACCGACTTCTTCCCGATGTTCGATACGCCGTTCCAGTACGGCCGTGCCTGGCCGGTGGCCGACGACGACGGGCGCGGCCGCGTGGTGGTCATTTCGCAGGCGCTCAACCAGAAGCTGTTCGATGGCGCCAACAGCGTCGGCAAGCCGCTGCGCATGGACGGCCACACCTTCACCGTGGTGGGCGTGCTGGACGAGTGGAATCCGAATCCGCACTTCTACGACCTGGAGACCGGCAGATACGGCGGCAGCGAGGACATCTACATGCCCCTCTCCACCGCGCTGGAACTCAAGCTGGGCCGCAACGGCAACATGAACTGCTGGGACAACTCCGGTGGCGATGAAACGGCGGTCAATGCACCGTGCGCTTGGATGCAGTACTGGGTGGAACTGGCCTCGCCGGCCGATGCCGCCGACTACCGCGCCTACCTGGAGAACTACTCGGCCCAGCAGAAGGCCGCAGGCCGCTTTGAGCGCGCACCGAATGTGCGCCTGCGCAGCGTCATGGACTGGCTGGACCACAAGCAGGTCGTGCCGGGCGATGTGCGCCTGCAACTGTGGCTGGCGATGGGCTTCCTGCTGGTGTGCCTGATCAACACCGTCGGCCTGCTGCTGGCCAAATTCCTGCGCCGCAGTGGTGAGATCGGCGTGCGTCGCGCGCTCGGTGCCAGCCGTGGGCAGATCTTCCTGCAATCGCTGGTGGAAGCCGGCACGGTGGGTCTGGCCGGTGGCCTGCTCGGCCTGCTGCTGGCCCTGCTCGGCCTGTACGCGGTGCGTCAGCAACCGGTGGACTACGCCAAGCTGGCCACGCTGGATGGGCAGATGCTGCTGATGACCTTCGCGCTCACCCTGGTCGCCAGCCTGCTGGCCGGCTTCCTGCCGGCATTGCGCGCGATGCAGGTCACGCCCGCCATCCAACTCAAATCGCAGTAAGGATCCGGAGCACATCATGGATATCCGTCCCATTTTTTCCACCCTGCGCCGGCACAAGACCGCCGCAGCGCTGATCGTGCTGGAGATCGCACTGACCTGCGCGATCGTCTGCAATGCGCTGTTCCTGATCGGCCAGCGCATCGAGAAGATCAACCAGCCCAGTGGCATCGCCGAAACCGAGCTGATGGAAGTCCGCCTGGGCGGTGTCGGCAAGCAGGTGAACGTGGAAGCACGCACCCGTGAGGACCTGGCCGCACTGCGCAGCGTGCCCGGCGTCAAGAGCGTGGTGACCATCAACCAACTGCCGTTCCGCCGCAACTCGTGGAATTCCAGCCTGTCCCGGGTGCCCGACCAGGAGCGCCCGACCCTGAGTGCATCGCAGTACTTCGTCCGCGAGGGCACGTTGGAGACGCTGGGTCTGAAACTGGTGGCCGGCAGTGATTTCCAGCCCGGCGAGTACCGTGAGTACAGCGAGGTCGTCGCCGACGAGACAGCCGACTCCAAGGGCAGCTCCGTCATCCTGACCCGTTCGGCCGCCGAAAAGCTGTACCCGGGAGGCGATGCACTGGGCAAGACGGTCTACAGCGGCCGCATGCCATTGCGCGTGACCGGCGTGGTCGAAGCGCTCGCGCGCCCGGGCAATGTCGAGGGCGACACGCATCACTCGATGCTGCTGCCGATCCGGATGAGCTATGACATGGGGTTCTACCTGATCCGTGTCACCGATCCCGCTCGCCGCGATGAGGTCCTCAAGGCGGCAGTTGCTGCACTGGAGCGGGTGGATCCCAGCCGCATGGTGCGCGCCAAGTTCACCTACGAACAGGTCCGCCACAAAACGTTCGCCAATGACCGGGCCATGGTCGGCCTGCTGATCACCGTGTGCGTGGCCCTGCTGGTAGTCACCGCGCTGGGCATCGTCGGCCTGGCCAGTTTCTGGGTGCAGCAGCGGACCAAGCAGATCGGCATCCGCCGGGCGCTCGGCGCCACCCGCAGCCAGATCCTGCGTTACTTCCAGACCGAGAACTTCTTGTTGGCCTCGGTCGGCATCGTGCTGGGCATGTTGATGGCCTACACGATCAATCTGTGGCTCATGAACAACTACGAGCTGCCGCGCATGCCCATCAGTTACCTGCCGATCGGCGCGGTGCTGTTGTGGCTGCTTGGCCAGATCGCTGTCTTCGGCCCGGCACGTCGTGCCGCCGCCGTTCCACCCGCTGTTGCCACCCGGAGTGCCTGAAATGCGCCAGACCAAGACCAAGATCAAGACCAAGATCAAGATGATCCCCCTGTTGTTGTCCCTCCTGCTGGCAGGTGCCCCCGCGCTGGCCGCCACCCAGGCCGACACCTCGCGCCTGGAATGGCGTGATGCCGGCCACCATCTGGTGGTCGATGCCCAGGATGGCATCGTGCGGATCACCACCACCGAGCCGAGCACCTACTTCGGCCTGCGCAGCGGCGACCGGGTTCTGCGCATCAACGGCCAGCCGGTACGACGACTGGCCGACCTGACCCACGGATTGGGCGGTAAGAAGAGTGCGCGTGTGCCTGTCACCGTCCTGCGCAAGGGCAATCAGGTGACCGTTGACGTCGACACCGCCGCCTGGGGCGAAGCGCTAGCGGTGGAGACGCCGGCCATTCCGCAGCCCCCGCGCGCCGGCGGCTGAGACTACCCTCGCCGGGCCATCTGCCTCTTGGCCCGGCGCTCCGGTACTCTTGATCCCACTTCCGGTCCTACGCTGCCGCATGCCCTCGATCCTGATCATTGACGACAACGCCAGCGTCGGCACTGCACTGAATGTGCTGTTCTCGCTGCACGACATCGACACCCTGCACGCGCTCTCGCCCGAGCAGGGCCTGGCCCTGCTGGAACAGCAACCGGTGGACCTGGTGATCCAGGACATGAACTTCACCGAAGACACGACCTCCGGCGAAGAAGGCGAAGCACTGTTCCTGCAGATCCGTGCGCGCCACCCGGACCTGCCGGTGATCCTGTTGACCGCCTGGACGCATCTGAGCAGCGCGGTCGATCTGGTCAAGGCCGGCGCCGCCGACTACCTGGCCAAGCCGTGGGACGACCGCAAACTGCTGATCACGGTCAACAACCTGCTGGAACTGTCTGAAACCCGCCGGGAACTCGATCGCCGCCGTGACCGTGAGCAACGCAACCGCTCGGCACTGGAAGCCCGTTACGACCTGCGCGGCGCGGTTGTGGCAGATGCCGCCAGCGAGCGCGTGGTAAGTCTGGCCTGCCAGGTTGCACGCTCGGCACTGCCGGTGCTGATCACCGGTCCGAATGGCGCGGGCAAGGAAAAAATCGCCGAGATCATCCAGGCCAACTCGCTGGTCGCCAAGGGGCCGTTCGTTGCCCTCAATTGCGGTGCGATTCCCTCCGAGCTGATCGAGGCCGAGCTGTTCGGTGCCGACGCCGGTGCCTACACCGGCGCCAACAAGGCGCGCGAAGGCAAGTTCGAGGCCGCCGATGGCGGCACGCTGTTCCTGGACGAGATCGGCAATCTCTCCCCCAGCGGCCAGATGAAACTACTGCGCGTGCTCGAAACCGGTCGTTTCGAACGACTGGGGTCCAACCGCGAGCGGCAGGTCAAAGTGCGCGTGATCAGCGCCACCAACGCCGACCTGCCGGCCATGATCCGCGACGGCCAGTTCCGCGAGGATCTGTACTACCGCCTCAATACCGTCGAGCTGGCGCTGCCACCGCTGGCCGAGCGCACCGGCGACATCCTGCCGCTCGCCGAGCGCTTCCTGGACAGTGGCAAGCCGCTGTCCACCGCCGCGGCAACCGCGTTGCAGCGCCACCCGTGGCCGGGCAATGTGCGCGAGCTGCGCAATGTGCTGCAACGCGCTGAACTGCTGTCCACCGGCCCGCGCATCGAAGTGGTCGATCTGAACCTGCCGCGCACTGCCGCGCCCCGGGCCACCAGCCCGGCAGTGGATCCGGACCGCAGCCGGATCGAGAACGCGCTGGCCCACAACCACGGCATCATCGCGCAGGCCGCCGCCGAACTCGGGCTCAGCCGCCAGGCGCTGTACCGGCGCATGGACCGTTACGGCATTCCGCGCGAATGAAGCGGCGTTCTTTCACCTTCCGATTGTTCCTGCGCCTGCTGCCGGTGCTGGCGCTGGCGTCGGCATTTCCGTGGTATCTGGCGTTCTGGATGGACCACGGCTGGGGCGTCACCGGGATCTCGGTGATCGTGCTGTTGTCGCTGATGTGGTGGAGCCTGCGCCGTGCCACCGCGCCGATCCGGTCACTGCTGCGCGCCCTGTCCGGCACGACCAGCAGCTACCGCGATGGCGAGTACAACTTCGGCATCTATTGGCCCTCCAACGACGAGCTGGGCGATCTGGTCCAGGCCCATCGCGAGCTGGGCGATGTGCTGCGTGCGCAGCGTCAGGAGCTGGTCCAGCGCGAACTGCTGCTCGATACGATGGTGCAGAACACGCCGGTGTCGATGCTGCTGCTCTCGCACGGCGGCGATGGTGTGCAGCGGGTGGTGTTTTCCAACCTGGCCGCGCGCAAGCTGCTGCACAACGGCTGGAAGCTGGAAGGCCAGCGCATGCACGATGTCATGGAGACGATGCCGGTCGAGTTGCGCGATGCCATCGCACGCGGGGGCGACAGTCTGTTCGCGGTACGCGAAGAGGACGGTGACGAAGACGACGAACAGGTCTATCACCTGTCGAGACGCAACTTCCATCTCAACGGGCGGCCGCATGATCTGCTGCTGATCCGTCTGCTCACCGCAGAACTGCGCCGCCAGGAAGTGCAGACCTGGAAAAAGGTGATACGGGTGATCAGCCATGAGCTCAACAACTCGCTGGCCCCGATCGCGTCGCTGGCGCACTCCGGCGGCGAGCTGGTCCGGCGTGGCAAGGTCGAACGCCTGGGGGAGGTCTTTGCCACCATCGAAGACCGCGCACGTCACCTCGAAGGCTTCATCCGCGGCTATGCGCGGTTCGCCAAACTGCCGCAGCCGCAGCTGCAGACTGTGCAGTGGAACCTGTTCCTGACCGGACTACAGCACCAGATTCCGTTCCGCATGGCTGACATTCCGGATGACCTGCACAGCCGGGTGGACATCGCCCAGCTGGGCCAGGCACTGCTGAACCTGCTCAAGAACGCACACGAGGCGTGTGCCGACGCCGAACCGCCCACCGATGACGTGGAGCTGCGCCTGACCCGCCTGCCGCAGTGGCTGCGGCTGGAGGTGCTTGATCGCGGCAAGGGCATGAATGAAGCCGTGCTGCAGAACGCGCTGATGCCGTTCTACTCGACAAAGCGCAACGGCACGGGCTTGGGCCTGGCGCTGACCCGCGAGATCGTGGAAGCCCATGGCGGCCGGATCTCGCTGCAGAACCGCCGCGAAGGCGGCCTGTGCGTGGCGATCTTCCTGCCGGCAGACGCCCGGTAGTGCCGGCCGCTGGCCGGCACCGTCGTGAACCCGGGATCGCCTGGTTGCCGGCCAGCGGCCGGCACTACTTCTTCGTGGGGCGCTTCCAGCCGTCGATGGTTTCCTGGCGGGCACGTGCGACGGTCAGCTTGTCCGCCGGTGCGCCGCGGGTAATCACCGAACCGGCCGCCACCGTGGCGCCCTCGCCGATCACCACAGGCGCCACCAGCGAGCTGTTGGAGCCGATGAAGGCGCGATCCCCGATGGTGGTCTGCGACTTGTTCACGCCGTCGTAGTTGCAGGTGATGGTGCCGGCACCGATGTTGACCTGGCTGCCGATCACCGCATCGCCCAGATAGGTGAGGTGGTTGGCCTTGCTGCCCGCCCCCAGCACGACCTTCTTGGTCTCAACGAAGTTGCCGACATGGGAACCTGCTGCCAGCACGGTGCCGGGGCGCAGACGGGCGAACGGACCGATCTCGGCAGCGCCTTCGCTGATCACGCCGTCCAGATCGCAGTGCGGCTTGACCACGGTGCCCGCCGCCAATGTCACGTCCTTGAGCCGGGTGAATGCCCCGATGCTGACGCCATCGCCCAGAACCACGCGCCCTTCCAGAATGACATTGACGTCGAGCTGCACGTCACTGCCGACAGTGACCGTGCCACGGATATCCAGCCGCGACGGATCCAGCACGCGTGCGCCCTGCGCGCACAACGCACGCACTTCACGCAGCTGCCAGGCACGTTCGAGCTGGGCCAGCTGCCACGGATCGTTGGCACCCTCGGCATCCTGCGGATCCTGCACGAAGGCCATGTCGGCCGGGGTGTAATCGCTTGCCGCTGCCGCGAAGATGTCGGTCAGGTAGTACTCGCCCTGGGCGTTGGCATTGGACAGCTGGGACAACCAACGGCGCAGCGCCGTGGATTCGGCGGTGATGATGCCGGTATTGATGGTGCGGATGCTGCGCTGTTCGTCGCTGGCATCTTTCTGCTCGACGATCGCGCCGACCTTGCCTTCGGCATTGCGCACGATGCGGCCATAGCCGGTCGGATCGGCAACCTCGGCCACCAGCACCGCCAGCCGCCCCTGCTGAGACAGCAGGTGACGCAGCGTCTCGCCGCGGATCATCGGCACGTCGCCGTACAGCACCAGGACGGTGGCCGCATCCGGCACCTGCGGCATGGCCTGCAGCACGGCATGGCCGGTGCCCAGCTGCTGACTCTGTTCGGCCCAGTGCAGGTCGGGCTGGTCGGTGAAGGCCTGCCGCACCGCTTCGCCGCCATGGCCGTACACCACGTGGATCGCTTCGGGCTGCAGCTGGCGCGCGGTGTCGATCACATGGGCGAGCATCGGACGGCCAGCAATCGGTTGCAGCACCTTGGGCAGGGCCGACTTCATGCGTTTGCCGGCACCGGCGGCCAGGATGATCACGTGCAGGGGCTGGGTCATGGGCAGATCGGGTTCCGGGAATCGTTGAGAGGAATTCTAGTGCGCCGCTCGTTAACATGTGGGATTGTCCGCCGCGAATCCGTCATGAGCCTCCTCCGACAAGGCAGCAGCTATCTCATCATCGGTCTTGTCCAGCTTGTGGTGGACTGGGCCGTGTTCGTCGGCGCCACCGCACTGGGCATGCCGACGGTGCCAGGCAACCTGTTGGGGCGCGTAGCGGGCATGCTGCTGGGGTTCTGGCTCAACGGCCGTTACACGTTCGCGCGCGAGGGTGCACACCGGTTGGGCTGGGCGCGGTTCGCGCGCTTCCTGCTGCTGTGGGCGGTGCTGACGGCGATCAGCACGCTGCTCGTGACGCTGGCCGCCGAGCATCTGGGCCTGCGCTATGCGTGGCTGGCCAAACCGCTGGTGGAGGGTAGCCTGGCCGCCGTGTCGTTCCTGCTGATGCGGACCTTGATCTTCCGCTGAGGCATGCGCCGCCGGCGGGCAAAAAAAACGCCGGCAAGCCGGCGTTTTCCCTTCGTGGATGGCGCCGTCGCGCCGCTCCACTCAGTGCTTGAGCGTCTTGCGCAGGCGCTCGAGGGCCTGCAGCTGGACCACGGCTTCGGCCAGTTTCTGCTGGGCTTCGGCCACTTCCATCGCTTCGCCACGGTTGGCCAGGATGCGCTCGGCTTCTTCCTTGGCCTTGCGGACCGAGGCTTCATCGATGTCCTGGGCACGGATCGCGGTGTCGGCCAGCACGGTCACGACCTGCGGCTGCACTTCGAGGATGCCGCCGGAGATGGCGAAATCGAGCTGTTCGCCGTTCGGCGTGGTCACTACCACCTTGCCCGGCTTCAGGCGGGTGATCAGCGGAGCATGCTTGGGCGCGATGCCCAGCTCGCCCAGCTCGCCGGTGGCCACGACCAGGGTCGCTTCACCACGGAAGATTTCCTGC
This sequence comes from Stenotrophomonas maltophilia, assembly GCA_002363385.1. Classification (GTDB taxonomy): domain Bacteria; phylum Pseudomonadota; class Gammaproteobacteria; order Xanthomonadales; family Xanthomonadaceae; genus Stenotrophomonas; species Stenotrophomonas maltophilia_AN. The sequence continues at coordinate 462,133 of DEVL01000003.1, read as the reverse complement.
TCGGCGCTGACGATGTCGCAACGAATGGTGCTCATGTAACTCTCTTCGCTAGGGGGCGGGTTGAACCCACCGCAGGTGTTCCGCAGCGGTGGGCAGCTGCCCACCCCGTGTCACGGTCGGGACGGACCGGAGCCCGTCCCCGCCGCATCAGGCCTTCTCGGCCATCTTCTTGGCCTTCTCGACCGCTTCTTCGATGCTGCCGACCATGTAGAACGCCTGTTCCGGCAGGTGGTCGTATTCGCCATCGACGATGGCCTTGAAGCCACGGATGGTGTCCTTCAGCGACACGTACTTGCCCGGCGAACCGGTGAACACTTCGGCCACGTGGAACGGCTGGCTGAAGAAGCGTTCGATCTTACGAGCGCGGGTCACGGCCTGCTTGTCTTCTTCAGACAGTTCGTCCATGCCCAGGATCGCGATGATGTCCTTCAGTTCCTTGTACTTCTGCAGGGTCTGCTGGACGCGCTGGGCGGTGTCGTAATGCTCGTGGCCGATGACCAGCGGATCCATCTGGCGGCTCGTCGAGTCGAGCGGATCCACGGCCGGGTAGATACCCAGCGAGGCGATCGAACGCGACAGGGTCACGGTCGAATCCAAGTGGGCGAACGTGGTGGCCGGCGACGGATCGGTCAAGTCATCGGCGGGCACGTAGACGGCCTGGATCGAGGTGATCGAGCCGTTCTTGGTCGAGGTGATGCGCTCCTGCAGGACGCCCATTTCCTCGGCCAGGGTCGGCTGATAGCCCACGGCCGACGGCATACGGCCCAGCAGTGCCGACACTTCGGTACCGGCCAGGGTGTAGCGGTAGATGTTGTCGACGAACAGCAGCACGTCCTTGCCCTTGCCGTTTTCGTCCTTCTCATCGCGGAAGTACTCGGCCATGGTCAGGCCGGTCAGGGCGACGCGCAGGCGGTTGCCCGGCGGCTCGTTCATCTGGCCGTACACCATCGCCACCTTGTCCAGGACGTTGGAGTCCTTCATCTCGTGGTAGAAGTCGTTGCCCTCACGGGTACGCTCACCCACGCCGGCGAACACGGACAGACCGCTGTGCGCCTTGGCGATGTTGTTGATCAGTTCCATCATGTTGACGGTCTTGCCGACGCCGGCGCCGCCGAACAGGCCGACCTTGCCGCCCTTGGCGAACGGGCACATCAGGTCGATGACCTTGATGCCGGTTTCCAGCAGCTCGGTGGCCGGGGACTGGTCTTCGTACGACGGAGCCGAACGATGGATTTCCCAGGTGTCACTGGCGGCGACCGGACCGGCTTCGTCGATCGGGCGACCCAGCACGTCCATGATGCGGCCCAGCGTGCCCGCGCCGACCGGCACCGAGATGGCGCGTTCGGTGTTGGTGGCGACCAGGTTGCGCTTCAGGCCGTCGGTGGAACCCAGCGCGATGCAGCGGACCACGCCGTCACCCAGCTGCTGCTGCACTTCCAGCGTGATTTCGGTGTTGTCCACCTTCAGCGCGTGGTACACCTTCGGCACCGACTCGCGGGGGAATTCGACGTCGACGACGGCGCCGATGATCTGAACGATCTTGCCCTGACTCATTGCTGCAATCCTCTAATGTGTGCTTTGACTGTGCGCGTCAGACTGCTGCCGCGCCGCCGACGATTTCGGAGATTTCCTGGGTGATCGCTGCCTGGCGGGCCTTGTTGTAGACCAGCTGCAGGGTTCCGATCAGCTTGTTCGCGTTGTCACTGGCCGACTTCATCGCCACCATGCGTGCCGCATGCTCGGAGGCCACGTTTTCCAGCACGGCCTGGTACACCAGCGACTCGACGTAACGCGTCATCACGTGCTCGAGCACGGTCGCGGCATCGGGTTCGTACAGGTAGTCCCAGTCGTGATGCGCGACCTGCTTCTCAGCGGCCGGCAACGGCAGCAGCTGATCGAAGCTGGCCTTCTGCGTCATCGTGTTGATGAAGCGGTTGTAGACCAGGTACACGCGGTCGACCTTGCCCTCGGTGAAGGCATCGAGCATCACCTTGATCACGCCGATCAGCTGTTCCAGGTGCGGCACATCGCCCATGTGGGTGACGCTGCCAACCATGTTGACCTTGACGCGGCGGAAGAAGGTCGAGGCCTTCTGGCCGACGGTGACCACATCGATCTCGGCGCCCTTTTCCTGGTACTGGCGCACTTCGCCCAGCATCTTGCGGAACAGGTTGTTGTTCAGGCCGCCGGCCAGACCGCGGTCGGAGGAGATCACGATGTAACCGACCCGCTTGACCTCGTCACGCTGGACCAGGAACGGATGCTGGTAATCGGTGCTGGCCTGGGCCAGGTGACCGATCACCTGCTTCATCGCCTGCGCATACGGACGCGACGTCTTCATCCGCTCCTGCGCCTTGCGGATTTTGGAGGCCGAGACCATTTCGAGCGCGCGCGTCACCTTGCGGGTGTTCTGCACGCTCTTGATCTTGGTTTTGATTTCGCGTCCGCTTGCCATCTCTTATTCCCGTAGAGCGGAGGGGTGCCCCGCTTTGTCACAGTGAAGCGGGGCTGAGCCCCGCTCTACATGCGGCTTACCAGCTGCCGGTGGTCTTGAACTCGGTGATGCCCTTCTTGAAGGCAGCCTCGATATCGTTGTCCCAACCGCCGGTGGCGTTGACCTTTTCGATCAGCTCGCCCTGGGTATTGGCGAAGTGGGCATGCAGGCCTTCTTCCAGCGCCAGCAGCTTGCTGACCGGGACGTCGTCGAGGTAACCCTCGTTGACGGCGTAGATGGTCAGCGCCTGGTTGGCGATCGACATCGGCGCGTACTGCTTCTGCTTCATCAGCTCGGTGACGCGCTGACCGCGCTCGAGCTGCTTGCGGGTGGCTTCGTCCAGATCCGAAGCGAACTGCGCGAACGCAGCCAGCTCGCGGTACTGGGCCAGCGAGATACGGATGCCGCCGGACAGCTTCTTGATGATCTTGGTCTGGGCCGCACCACCGACGCGCGACACCGAGATACCGGCGTTCACGGCCGGGCGGATGCCGGAGTTGAACAGATCGGTTTCCAGGAAGATCTGGCCGTCGGTGATCGAGATCACGTTGGTCGGCACGAACGCCGAAACGTCACCGGCCTGGGTTTCGATGATCGGCAGCGCGGTGAGCGAGCCGGTCTTGCCCGTGACGGCGCCGTTGGTGAACTTTTCCACATACTCTTCGGACACGCGGGCAGCGCGCTCGAGCAGGCGGGAGTGCAGGTAGAACACGTCACCCGGGTAGGCTTCACGGCCAGGCGGACGCTTCAGCAGCAACGAGATCTGGCGGTAGGCAACGGCCTGCTTGGACAGATCGTCGTACACGATCAGCGCGTCTTCGCCGCGGTCCATGAAGTACTCGCCCATGGTGCAGCCCGAGTAGGCGCTGATGTACTGCATCGCGGCCGATTCGGATGCGGTCGCAGCGACCACCACGGTGTGCGCCAGGGCGCCGTTCTCTTCCAGCTTGCGCACGATGTTGGCCACGGTCGAGGCCTTCTGGCCGATCGCGACGTACACGCACTTGATGCCGGTTGCCTTCTGGTTGATCACCGCATCGATGGCCAGTGCGGTCTTGCCGGTCTGGCGGTCACCGATGACCAGCTCGCGCTGGCCACGGCCGATCGGGATCATGGAGTCGACCGACTTGTAACCGGTCTGCACCGGCTGGTCGACGGACTTGCGCCAGATCACGCCCGGGGCTACACGCTCCACCGGAGCGGACAGCTTGGCCGCGATCGGGCCCTTGCCGTCGATCGGCTCACCGAGCGCGTTGACCACGCGACCCAGCATTTCCGGACCCACCGGCACTTCCAGGATGCGACCGGTGGTCTTGGCCACGTCGCCTTCGCGCAGGTTCTGGTAGTCACCCAGGACCACGGCGCCGACCGAGTCGCGCTCCAGGTTCAGGGCCAGGGCGAAGGTGTTGTTCGGCAGTTCGATCATTTCGCCCTGCATCACGTCGGCCAGACCGAAGATGCGCACGATGCCGTCGGACACGCTGGTCACGGTGCCTTCGTTGCGCGATTCCGCGGCCAGCTTGACCTTCTCGATGCGGTTCTTGATCAGTTCGCTGATTTCGGAGGGGTTGAGCGTGGTTGCCATCGTCAAGTCCTAGTGCCGGCGGTCACGCCGGACGTTAAATGAATTCAGTTAGCGAGCGCGGTCTGCAGGCGCGACAGCTTGCCCTTGAGCGAGCCATCGATGACCACATCGCCGGCGTCGATCACGGCACCGCCGATCAGCGACGCATCGACCGCGGTCGTCACGTCCACCTCGCGGCCGAAGCGCTTGCGCAGCGCGGCCTTGATGGCGTCCAGTTCGGCGCCGGACAGTTCCGAGGCCGAGGTCACGGTGGCCTTGACCACGTGTTCGGCTTCAGCGCGCAGCTGGTCGTACATGCCGGCGATTTCCGGCAGCAGCGGCAGACGGTGCGCATCGGCCAGCACGGCCAGGAAGCGACCGAAGGTCTCGCTGGACGATTCCGGCACCAGCAGCGCGACGGCGGCGTCGCGCTCCAGCTCCGGGTTCGACAGCAGGGCCGCCACGCGCGGGTCGGCAGCTACGTGGGCGGAGAACGCAAGCGCGTCCGACCACGGCGCGAACGTGCCTTCGTCGCGCGCGGTCGCGAACGCGGCGCGGGCATACGGGCGTGCAAGCGTGAGGGCCTGGCTCATCGATCAGATCTCCGATGCCAGCTCGTCGAGCAGCGCCTTGTGGGCGTTGGCGTCGATTTCGCGCTTGAGCAGCTTTTCGGCACCGCTCACGGCCAGCGCGGACACCTGCTTGCGCAGATCTTCACGGGCACGGTTGGCGGCAGCGTCGATCTCGGCGTAGGCCAGATCTTTCTGGCGGGTCGCTTCGACGATGGCTTCGTTCTTGGCAGCATCAACGATCTGGTTGGCGCGGGCGTGGGCCTGATCGATGATCTCGTTGGCCTTGGTGCGCGCATCCTTCAGGGCATCGTTGACCTTTTCCTGCGCCTGGGCCAGATCCTTCTGGCTGCGGTCAGCAGCGGCGAGGCCTTCAGCGATCTTCTGCTGACGCTCTTCGATGGCGTTCATCAACGGCGGCCAGATCTTGGTCGCGATGATCCAGATCAGACCGGCAAATGCCAGTCCCTGGGCAACGAGGGTAAAACCGATATCCATGGGGTTCGCTCAATCGGGGGTGACGGGGTGGATGGGCCGCCGTGGCGGCGCATCCGATCCTTCATCCGCGATCAGGCGCACAAGGCGCCTGATCGTTTCGCTGTTGCTGGATTAACCAGCAACCTGCGGCAGGCGTGCAACGAACTCGCCGATCATCGGGTTGGCGAAGGCCAGCAGCAGGCCGACGGCGACCGAGATGATGAACGCGGCGTCGATCAGGCCGGCGGTGATGAACATGCGGACCTGCAGAACCGGAATCAGTTCCGGCTGACGGGCAGCCGATTCCAGGAACTTACCGGCCATGATGGCCAGACCGAGACCGGCACCCAGCGCGGCCAGGCCGATCATGATGCCGACGGCGAGGACGGTGGAGCTCTGGACTTGGGCGAGGTTGGTCAGGACGGCGAAGTACATGGTTTTCTCCTGGAACTTTGAATAGCTAAGGGTTTAGAAACAAACGGATGAAGGGTGAAGCGAAAACTCAGTGAGCGTCTTCCGACAGGCTCAGGTACACGATGGACAACATCATGAAGATGAACGCCTGCAGCGGAATCACCAGCAGGTGGAACAGCATCCAGCCCAGGCCGAATGCACCGCCTGCAATAGCACCGGCGATACCAGCACCGCCCAGCACCCAGATCAGCAGGAAGACGATCTCGCCGCCGAACATGTTGCCGAACAGTCGCATCGCCAGCGAAATCGGCTTGCTCAGCCATTCGACGATGTTGAGGATCAGGTTGAACGGCATCATCCACTTGCCGAACGGCGCGGTCAGGAATTCCTTGGTGAAACCACCCAGGCCCTTGGAACGCAGCGCGAAGAACAGCATCAGGAAGAACACGCTGATCGACATGCCCAGGGTGGCATTGACGTCGGCGGTCGGGACCGGCTTCCAGTACGGCACGCCCAGGGCTTCCAGCGGCAGCGCGATGAAGTCGGCCGGGATCATCTTGATGAGATTCATCATGAGGATCCAGAAGAACAGGGTGATCGCGATCGGGGTCACCAGCTTGCTGGTGCCGTGGTAGGTGTCCTTGGCCTGGCGGTCAACGAACTCCAGGCAGATCTCGACGAACGCCTGCCACTTGCCCGGGACGCCGGCCGTGGCCTTGCGGGTTGCCATCCAGAAGCCAAACACCATCAACAAACCCATCAGGACCGAAGTCACAATGGTGTCGACGTGAATTGCCCAGAAACCACCTTCCTGCATATGGAACGTCAGGTTGTGCAGGTGATGTTGGATGTAGGAGGTGGGTGTCAGCGCCTCGCCTGCCATGTGTCCGGAACCTTGAGTTAAATAAATTGGATCAGCGCCTGGCCAGAGCCAGGACCTGGAACATCAACCCGACGGCGATACCGGCCAGCAGCGCCAATGCAGGCAGCTTGAAGACCAGGAACCCCACCATCAGGACGCCGAATACGAGCACCCACTTTGCCACCACCGCCAGGATCAGGCGGGTCATCGCCGAACCTGCCGCCTGCACCCCGCCGCCCAGCGCCATCCGCGCGGCGACCCAGCCAGCGGCAGAAACCGCCACGCCGGAGAGCAACGCTCCCAGGGCTGCCTTCGGGCCACCCCACAGCAGCAGGGCCAGAGCCAGGACAGCCACTGCAGCCAGCGGGTAAACCGCTGCGCGCAGCATCAGTCGCCGACCCGCGTCAACGGAGTTCAGCACGTGAATGTCCTGCATGGTTGTGAGTAGGAAAGGCCGAGGCCGCAAGCAAACGCCTCGTCGAGCCGCCAAATTATAGCAATGGGACAATTTGAGAGACAACCGCTGCCTGTTCATACCGGATGCACCCCCGCCGCTGGGGCCTCTCGCGTGCCTGTGCCACCTGCGGTCCAATCGGTTTGCGCGGGAGTGGCTCGATGCGGCAGTGCAGCACGTTGAACTTTGGCCACCCACCACTGTCAGATCCATGAGCCTGCCGTTGAATCCTCGTCGGCGTCCCGCGAGCGGGCTGGTACAGGGTGGCCCCGAAGCCCTCTCCGGGGCCACCCTCTTTTTTGAGCCGCGGGCGGCGTGATCACGGATCTGGCGATGCCGGGCCCGACATGAACGGCGATTTGACCCGCAAACGGCCAGCGCGCGGACCTGCGGTCGCCCGGTACGCATGAACGGTACACACAGCGTCCACCATACCTTCACGAATGGTGGACGTCGCAGTGGGCAATGTGACGGCACATCACTTAGAACCACCGCAAGGACCCCCGATGCGCCCGATGCTCTCCCTGCTTGCCGTGCCAGTCGCTCTGGCCGCACTCTCCTACGCCGCCCCGTCCCACGCTGCCGAGGGCGATGACCGCTTCGCGCTGCGTCTGGGTGCGATGCAGATCGATTCGGACAACACGATCCGCGGCAACACCAACATCGCGGGCCAGGACGTTGGCTTCTCCGAAGATTTCGGCCTCGGTGGCAAGGAATGGGAGCCGCGCATTGACGGCATGTTCCGCATCAGCAACCGTCAGCGCCTGCTGTTCAACTACTTCAAGTACGACAAGGATCGCCGCGAGACCCTCGATCAGGGCGTGAGCTTCGGTGATACCAATGTGCCGGCCGGCAGCTTCATCAAGGGTGAGCTGAAGTATCAGGTGGCCAGCCTGGTGTATGACTACTCGGTGGTGGATACCGACAAGTTCGACCTGGGCCTGCAGCTGGGTGCCGAGTACGCCAAGGTCAGCACCAAGGCGTATGCCGATGTGGGTGATCTGTACCAGGGCGAGTTCCTGGACGAGAAGGCCGACGGTGTCGCCCCGGTGGTTGGCGCACGTCTGAGCTTCACCCCGTCCGAGAAGTGGATGATCACCTTCCAGGGCCAGTACCTGAACACCAAGTGGGGCAACTTCGACGATTACGACGGCGATCTGAGCCGTGCCAATGCGATCGTCGATTACCGCTTCACCAAGAACTTCGGCGTGTTCGCCGGCTACGACTGGTTCAAGCTGGACGTGGATCAGACCGGCAGCGATGGCACGATCGGTCTGAAGCAGGAGTTCAAGGGTCCGGTGGCGGGCGTCAGCTTCGTCTTCTAAGCCCTTCGCAACACCTCTCTCTCCAAGCGCGGCCTCCGAAATATCGGGGCCGCGTTTTTTTGTTCGCTTTGGTTTGGGGAGCAACTGCGGGTTGTTTGGGGGTCGGCCACGGATACCCTGTCGTGCGAATGTCCCCCGGCGACGGCCTGTGGCCGTCACCTCCTCCTTGATTTCGCCCCACAGGGTATCCGTGCCCGCCTTGACAGAATCCCGGTGGCCGCCGGGAGATCAGCAACAAAAAACCCCGGTTTTCACCGGGGTTTTTTGTTGCACCGGAATCACCACCAATGGCGTTGAGCAGCCGATTACTTCTTCTTCGGCATGTACAGATCGGTGATCGTGCCGTCGTAGATTTCCGCCGCCATCGCCACCGATTCGCTCAGCGTCGGATGGGCGTGGATGGTGTGGCCGATGTCTTCGGCCTCCGCGCCCATCTCGATCGCCAGACCGATCTCGGCCAGCAGGTCACCGGCATGCACGCCGACGATCGCACCACCGATGATGCGGTGCGTTTCTTCGTCGAAGATCAGCTTGGTGAAGCCCTCGGTCCGGCCGATGCCGATCGCGCGGCCGCTGGCGGCCCACGGGAACTTGGCCACGCCGACCTTCAGGCCCTTGGCCTTGGCTTCGGTTTCGGTCACGCCCACCCACGCGATTTCCGGATTGGTGTAGGCCACCGACGGAATCACGCGCGCCACCCATTCCTTCTTCTCGCCGGAAGCCACTTCCGCGGCCAGCTTGCCCTCGTGCGTGGCCTTGTGGGCCAGCATCGGGTTGCCGACGATGTCGCCGATCGCAAAGATGTGCGGCACGTTGGTGCGCATCTGGCGGTCGGCCGGGATGAAGCCCCGGTCGGTGACCTGCACGCCGGCCTTCTCGGCATCGATCTTCTTGCCGTTCGGCGAGCGGCCCACCGCGACCAGCACGCGGTCGAAGGTGCTGGCGTCCAGACCCGGCTTTTCACCTTCCACCGCGGCTTCGAAGGACACGGTGATGCCGGCCTTGTCGGCCTTGACGTCGGTCGCCTTGGTCTTCAGGTGGACCTCCACGCCCTGCTTCTTCAGGCGATCGGCCAGCGGCTTGACCAGGTCCTTGTCGGCGCCCGGCATCAGCTGGTCCATGAACTCGACCACGGTCACCTTGCTGCCCAGCGCCGCATACACCGTCGCCATTTCCAGGCCGATGATGCCGCCACCGACCACCAGCAGCGAACCCGGCACGTCGGCCAGCTCCAGCGCATCGGTGGAGTCCATGACGCGCTCGTCGTCCCACGGGAAGTTCGGCAGCTTCACTGCCTGCGAACCGGCGGCGATGATGCACTGCTCAAAACGCAGCAGCTGGGTCTTGCCGTCGTCGCCCACGATCTCCAGCTCGTTGGCCGAGACGAACTTCGCCAGGCCCTGCACGGTGCGCACCTTGCGCTGCTTGGCCATGCCGGCCAGGCCCTTGGTCAGCTGGGTGACCACCTTTTCCTTGTAGCTGCGCAGCTTGTCCAGGGTAATGGTCGGCTTGCCGAACTCCACGCCGAAATCACCGGCGTGGGCGACTTCGTCGATCACCGCGGCGGCATGCAGCAGCGCCTTGGACGGGATGCAGCCCACGTTGAGGCAGACGCCGCCGAGGCTGGCGTAACGCTCGATCAGCACGGTATCCACGCCCAGATCGGCCGAACGGAAGGCGGCGGTGTACCCGCCCGGGCCTGCGCCCAGCACCACCATCTTGCATTCGATGTCGGCCGGCTTGCCCGAGGACAGCGCCGGCTGCGGCGCGGCCGGTTCGGCCGGGGCGCGGTGCGACGGGGTCACCGGCGGCTTGCTGGCCGGGGCGGCCTCGGCCTTGGGCGCTTCGGCCTTGGCCGGCGCAGCCGGTGCGGCAGCCTCGCCTTCGGCCTCCAGCAGCAGCACGACGTCGCCTTCGGAGAGGTTGTCGCCGAGCTTGACCTTGATTTCCTTGACCACGCCAGCGGCCGAGGACGGCACTTCCAGCGTTGCCTTGTCCGATTCCAGCGTGACCAGCCCCTGGTCCTTCTTCACCGTGTCACCCACGGCGACCAGCAGTTCGATCACCGGGACACCGCTGTAATCGCCGATGTCGGGAACCTTGATTTCAATTGCGGCCATTCGTGTTCTCCTGGTGCTCAGCCGGCCTTGCCGCCGAGCAGTTGCTGCAGTTCGTCGAGCGACTCGTCCAGATCTTTCCAGCGACGGTCGAGCTTCTTTTCCTTGGTGTCGCTGGCTTCGATCAGCAGCGCCACCTGTTTCATCATCAGCCGGCCCGCACCGCATTCGGGCCGGGTGCCGCTGTAACGCTGGCCATCCACGGTGAAGGACAGCACATCACCCTCCAGCACCGGCGCCTTGCGGTCGCCTGGGACCTGCGCGGCCAATGCGGCCTGCCAGCTGTGCAGCAACCGCTGCGCCAACGGCGCCGGGATGCTGACCTGGTACTGGTCCGGCTCCTGGTCCACGCGCAGTTCCACGCCGCCCTGGCGGGCGCCGCTGTTCCAGTTGTAGACGCGCTTGTCGGCCCGGCTGTAGCGCAGGGTCCATTCCTGGTCCTGGGTGCCGGGCAGCAATGCCACGCCGGTCTCCACGCCGCTCTTGGGCAGGCTGACCAGCGACAGCGCCGGTTGCGCCTTGCCATCGAACAGCGTTTCCACTGCCTGGCCATAGTTGCCGACCGCCGGTGGCCAGCCATGGCCCAGGTCAGACGCGCATTCGCGCGCGCCCGCCTGCGCCATCGGCAGCGCCATCAGCAGCCCGGCCAGGACCAGGCCCTGCTTCACAGCAGGACGCGCCGCATGTCGGCCAGCACCTGCGAGAGGTAAGTGGTGAAGCGGGCGGCCAGCGCGCCGTCGATGACGCGGTGGTCATAGCTCAGCGACAGCGGCAGCATCAGCTTCGGCGCGAATTCCTTGCCGTTCCAGACCGGCTGGATCGACGACTTGGACACGCCCAGGATGGCCACTTCCGGTGCATTGACGATCGGGGTGAACGCAGTGCCACCGATGCCGCCCAGCGAGCTGATCGAGAAGCAGCCACCGCTCATGTCGGCCGGGCCGAGCTTGCCGTCGCGGGCCTTCTTGGCCAGTTCGCCGGATTCCTGCGCGATCTGCACCACACCCTTCTTGTCAACGTCGCGGATCACCGGCACGACCAGGCCGCTCGGCGTATCGGCCGCGAAACCGATGTTGAAGTACTTCTTCAGGGTCAGGTTCTCGCCGCTGGCATCCAGCGAGGCGTTGAACTCCGGGAACTTCTTCAGCGCCGCGGCGCTCGCCTTGACCAGGAAGGCGAGCATGGTCAGCTTGATGCCGGCCTTCTCGTTTTCCTTGTTCAGGGCCACGCGCAGGGCTTCCAGCTCGGTGATGTCGGCCTGTTCGAACTGGGTGACATGCGGAATCATCGCCCAGTTGCGGGCCAGGTTCGCGCCCGAGATCTTCTTGATCCGCGACAGCGGCTGGACCTCGACCTCACCGAACTTGCTGAAGTCGACCTTCGGCCAGGCCAGCAGGTTCAGGCCGCCACCGGCCGCCACGGTACCGCCGGTAGCAGCGCCGCCGCCGGCCAGGGCCGACTTGACGAACTTCTGCACGTCGGACTTGGTGATGCGGCCACCCTTCTCGGTGCCGCTCAGCTGATTCAGGTCCACGCCCAGCTCGCGGGCGAACACGCGCACGGCCGGCGAGGCGTACGGCACCTTCTGCGGCAGCACGTTGTCGGAATTGAAGGCGACCGGCGGGCTGGTCGGCGAGCCACCCGACGGGGCAGCGGCGGCCGGGGCCGGCTGGGTCGGCTTGGCGGCGGACTGCTCGATATCACGGGCGGCCAGCTTGTCCGGCTCGGCCGGGGTGGCGACGGGTTCGACCTTGGTCGCGGTCTCGGCGGCTTCGGTCTTGCCGGCGGGGGCCGGCGCGGCAGCAGCGGCCGGCGCGGCGGCCTCGTCGCTGACTTCGATCAGCGCGACGAGCTTGCCCTCGGAGAGGTTGTCGCCGATCTTGACCTTGATTTCCTTGACGATACCGGCCACCGAGGACGGCACTTCCATCGTGGCCTTGTCCGATTCCAGCGTCACCAGACCCTGGTCTTTCTTGACGGTATCTCCAACGGCGACCAGCACCTCGATTACCGGGATATCGCTGTAGTCACCGATATCGGGGACAAGTGCTTCCTTGATTTCGGCCATGGGGAAAACTCCGGCAATCTGGTGTAGGGAATCGCCTATTGTGGGGGCTTCGCGCGCCAGCGCCAACCAGCTTGGCGAATTTTCAGCACCGCTGTCCCGGGACAGCCTGTTGCAGCCATCTGCTTTGGTTCCAGTCGGTACCGTATTGTCCAGCGCTGTCCCCGCCTCAGCGCCGGATGGCATCGGCCAGCGGTTGCCATGCCTCCACCAGCCGGGGCAACGGCCAGGCCGCGTTGGCCGGGCTGGTGGAGGGCAGCGACCATACCGGCACCTCGCGCGCCACATCGAGCAGCGCCGGCACGATGAAACGCTGGAACGCCCGGAACGCGGTGCCGCCATTGCAGGCGATCGCACGCAGCGCAGGCAATCCGTCGATCCGTGCAGCCAGCGCATTGGGAACCTCACTGCCGCGCACGATCGACGCATCCAGGCTGCCGCGTCGCTCGCACTGCCCGATCACATCCCACACGCCCACGCCGCGCGCGTTCAATGCGCGCACGCGATCGGGATAAGAAAGCGTCGCGTCGATCCCGCACAGCACGCCCATCAACGGCCAGAAACGATTGCGCGGATGGGCGTAGTACTGCGCGGCCTGCAGCGAGGCGACACCCGGCATCGAACCGAGTACCAGCACGCGGCAGTCGGCGTTCAGCTGCGCAGGGAAGCCGATGCACGTTGTCGTTTCCATCACACCATCGCCAGATGCATGAATGTCAGGAGTTGCATGATCGCCTGTAAATACAGCGATTTCGCACTGATCGCTGAATGGAAACAACTAAATTTTAACGTGCGTCGGACGCGATTCAGATTGCGGGGACTACGGTTGCCTCGCCCCAACACACCGGGGCCCAGAACAAAAACATCCTGAGGAGATTCCCCCATGCGCTCCATCCGTACCCTGACCCTGGCTACCCTGACTGCCCTTGCTTTTGCGCCGGCCGCTTTCGCGCAGGACAGCACTGTTGATACCGCTTCTGGCAAGCACTTCGCCGTGGTCGGCGGCGTCTCGCTGCTGCAGCCGAAGAACGATCCGCTCGATGGCGTGCGCAAGGTGGACGGCGGCCCTGCCCCGACCCTGAGCTTCAGCTATTACATCAACGACAACTGGGCCGTGGAACTGTGGGGCGCAGCCGACAAGTTCGACCACCGCGTGCGCGGCACCGATGGCGCCCGCCTGGGCACGGTCGAGCAGCAGCCGATCGCGCTGAGCGGCCAGTACCACTTCGGCCAGGCCGACAATGTGTTCCGTCCGTTCGTGGGCGCCGGTTACTACGAGTCCAACTTCAGCAATGAAGACCTCGCCAGCGACATCGGCCACATCGGTGTCAAGACCGCCAAGGGCGCGATCGGCACGGTCGGCGTGGACATGAACATCAACAGCACCTGGTTCGCCCGTGCCGATGCCCGTTACATGCATTCGCGCCCGGAGCTGACCGTCAACGGTGAAGGCACCGGCGACAAGGCCAAGCTGGATCCGTGGACCGTGGGCTTCGGCATCGGCGCGCGCTTCTAAGCACGCCGTTTCCGCGCCACGTAGTACGCACAACGGGCCCCTCGCGGGCCCGTTGTCGTTGGAGGGGCCACTTTCATCCTGCTTTTCCGGTCGCTGGCCGACACTGGCACCCACCACGGACCACGCCGGTCCGGCTACGGGGAGCCGATGCGCGAGTCCTTCGACATGCTGGTGGTGGGCGGCGGCATCAACGGCGCCGGCATTGCCCGCGACGCAGCGGGACGCGGCCTGTCGGTCTGCCTGTGTGAGCAGGATGACCTGGCCGCGCATACCTCCAGCGCCAGTACCAAGTTGATCCATGGCGGCCTGCGCTATCTGCAGCAGGGCGAGTTCGCCCTGGTACGCAAGGCGCTCAACGAGCGCGAAACACTGCGTCAGCTCGCGCCGCATCTCATTGCCCCGACCCTTTTCGTCCTTCCACACGCGCGCCATCTGCGCCCGGCCTGGATGCTGCGCGCGGGGCTGTGGCTGTATGACCACCTCGGCCGTACCCATCCCCACTTCCCGGCCTCCCAGCGCATAGACCTGCAGCGCGATCCGAGCGGCGCTGCATTGCAGCCCGCCTACCGTACCGGCTTCGCCTATGCCGATGCACGCGTCAACGATGCCCGGCTGGTGGTGCTCAACGCGCTTGATGCGCAGGAGCGCGGCGCCGACATCCGCACACGTACCCGCTGCGAACAATTGATCCGTCACCGCGATCATTGGTGGGCGGTACTGCGCACCGCCAACGGGGATGTGCAGCGGCTTCGCGCACGTTGCGTGGTCAACGCGAGTGGCCCATGGGCGGGCACGGTGCTGGAGCGTGCCGGACTGGATGCGCCGCTGGGTCTGCGGCTCGTGCAGGGCAGCCACTTGGTGGTCCCACGCCTGTTCGCACACGACAGCGCTTACCTGTTCCAGCAGCCCGACCAGCGCGTGGTGTTCGCCATTCCCTTCGAGCAGGACTTCACCCTGATCGGCACCACCGATACCGACTACGACGGTGACCCGGCGCAGGTGCAGCCCCGCGCCGACGAACAGGCCTATCTGCTTGACGCGGTGAACCGGTTCGTCCGGGTTCCGGTACGCGAGGCGGACATCGTCTGGCGCTACAGCGGGGTGCGACCGCTATTGGCCGATCACCACCGCGATGCATCGCGGGTCACCCGCGACTATCGGTTGGAACTGGATACCGCCGGCGCGCCGCTGCTGAGCGTGCTGGGCGGCAAGCTCACCACCTACCGCGCACTGGCCGAGGACGCGCTGGGGCGGCTCTCACCCGCGCTGCCGGAGATGGGCGCGGCGTGGACCGCCGGTGGGCCGCCGTTGCCCGGGGGCGATGGCGGCACGGCCACTGACATGGCCGAGGCGCTGCAGCGTGACCACCCGCGCCTGCCCCCTGCCCTGCTGCAGCGCCTGGCCAGCAGCTACGGCACCCGTGCAGTCGGGCTGCTCGCCGGCGCACAGACACTCGACGCGTTGGGCCATCACCACGGCGGCGGCCTCTACGACTGCGAACTGGACTACCTCATCGCGCACGAATGGGCCCGAACCGCCGACGACGTGCTGTGGCGCCGCAGCCACCTGGGATTGCGCATGGACGCCGAACAGCGCGGGGCATTGGCGGCCACCGTGCAGGCGCGCGTTTCGATGCCGTAGGCTGTACGCCTGTTACGCCTCACGGCATCGATTTCCACGGAGCAGACCATGGACAAGCACTATGTGCTCGCCATCGACCAGGGCACGACCAGTTCGCGCGCCATCCTGTTTGATCGTGCCGGACGCATCGCCGGCAGCGCGCAACGCGAGTTCACCCAGATCTTCCCGCAGCCGGGCTGGGTGGAGCATGACCCGCGCGAAATCCTGACCAGCGTCTACACCACGATCACCGAGCTGTTGAACCGCCACCAAGTGGACCCGCGCACGATCGCCGGCATCGGCATCACCAACCAGCGCGAGACCACAGTGGTCTGGGACAAGGCAACCGGCCAGCCGATCCACAACGCCGTGGTGTGGCAGTCGCGGCAGAGCCATGCGATCTGCGAACAGCTCAAGGCCGATGGCCACGAGCCGCTGATCCGGCGCAAGACCGGGCTGTTGATCGATGCCTATTTCTCGGCGACCAAGATCCGCTGGATCCTCGATCACGTGGAGGGTGCGCAGGCACGCGCCGAACGCGGCGAACTGCTGTTCGGCACCATCGACAGCTGGTTGATCTGGAACCTCAGCGGCGGCCAGGCGCACGTCACCGATGTCAGCAATGCCGCGCGTACGCTGCTGTTCGATATCCATGCGCTGCAGTGGGACGATGAGCTGCTGGCGCTGTTCAACATCCCGCGCGCGATGCTGCCGCAGGTGCGCAGTTCCAGCGAGGTGTATGCCACCACCCAGGCGCAGTTCTTCTTCGATCAGCACCTGCCGATTGCCGGCATCGCCGGCGACCAGCAGGCCGCGCTGTTCGGCCAGGCCTGCTTCGAGCCGGGCATGGCCAAGAACACCTATGGCACCGGCTGTTTCATGCTGATGAACACCGGCGAGAAGGCGGTGACCTCCGACAATGGCCTGCTCACCACCATCGCGTGGGGCCTCGATGGACGTGTGGAATATGCGCTGGAAGGCTCGATCTTCGTCGCCGGCTCGGTGGTGCAGTGGTTGCGCGACGGGCTGCGCATGTTCGGAAAATCCAGCGACTGCCAGGCCTACGCCGAGCGTGCGGCCGATAACGGCGGTGTGTACCTGGTGCCAGCCTTCGTGGGGCTGGGGGCGCCGTACTGGCGCAGCGATGTGCGCGGCGCGATGTTCGGGCTGACCCGTGGCACCACCAAGGAGCACTTCATCCGCGCGGCGGTGGAATCGATGGCCTACCAGACCCGCGACGTGCTGGCGGCGATGCAGGCCGATGCGGGGATCGAACTGAAGGAGCTGCGCGCCGATGGTGGCGCGATCGCCAACGACTTCATGGCGCAGTTCCAGAGCGACATCCTGGGCGTGCCGGTGCTGCGCCCGCAGGTGGCCGAAACCACCGCGCTGGGCGCGGCCTATCTGGCCGGGCTGGCCACCGGGTTCTGGCGCAGCCGGGCGGAGATCGCCGAGCAATGGGCAGTGGATCGCCGCTTCACGCCGCAGATGCCGGTGGATCAGCGCGAGGCGCTGTACAGCGGCTGGCAGCAGGCGGTGGAGGCGACAATGGGGTTCCGGGTGGGGTGACGCCCGCGTCGGCGATCATTGCCGCGCGGGCGCGGCCAGCCACGCATGGCGTGGCGCTACCGTGGGTGCCGGTCAGAATGCCGGGAGGACCGCGCCCTTGTACTTTTCGGCGATGAAGGCTTTCACTTCCGGGCCGGTCAGGGCCTTGGCCAACTGCTGCACGCGGGCATCATCCTTGTTGTCCGGGCGGGCGACAAGGAAGTTCACGTACGGCGAATCCTTGCTTTCGATCGCCAGCGCATCCTGGGTCGGGTTGAGCCCGGCATCCAGCGCGTAGTTGGTGTTGATCAGGGCCAGATCCACCTGGTCCAGCACGCGCGGCAGCATCGCCGAGTCCAGCTCACGGAACTTGAGCTGCTTCGGGTTGGCGATGATGTCGCGCTGGGTCGCCAGCGCATTGGTCGGGTCCTTGAGCGTGATCACGCCGGCCTTGTGCAGCAGGATCAGCGCGCGGCTGTTGTTGCTCGGGTCGTTGGGGATCACCACATCGGCACCGTTGGGCAGGGCATCGAGTGATTTGAAACGACGCGAGTACGCACCGAAAGGCTCGATGTGCACGCCGATCACCTTGACCAGGTCGGTCTTGCGGTCACGGTTGTAGGCGTCCAGATAGGGCTCGGTCTGGAAGTAGTTCACGTCGACCTGCTTCTGCACCAGCTGGTCGTTGGGCTGCACGTAGTCGTTGAACACGCGCACGTCCAGGGTCAGGCCTTCCTTTTCCAGGATCGGCTTGACCACGGCGAGGATTTCGGCGTGCGGCACCGCGGTGGCGGCGACCACCAGCTTCTTGGAATCATTGGCCGGCTTGCCGCAGGCGGCCAGGGCCAGCGAGGCGGCAAGCAACGGGAGCAGCAGGTACTTTTTCATGGGGGCAGCGGGATCCATAAGGGCAGCAGCGCCCCACGATACCGCACGCCCCGGCCCTTGCGGAATCCGGGGCATATGACCCCACGGCATGAGCCGATGCCGGCGTGGCCCGCTTACTCGTAACTGGTCAGCGCCAGCGCGAGCAGGGCTTTGGCCTGTTCGCGCAGCATCACCGGCTCGACGATTTCCGCATCCGAGCCGTAATGCAGCACGTCCATCAGCAGCTCGCGCGAGACGCTGTAAGGCAGTTTCAGCTCATAGCGGCCATCGGGGAGGAAACGGCCCTGCTGCTTGGAATGCCAATGCTCATCGGCCACCCAGCGTGCGGCTTTGGCACTGAACACGATCGTGGCCCAGCCCTTGGGCGGCCCGGAGAAGATCCCGTAGCTGGCGCCCAGCTGCTCATCCAGTTCGGTCTCGTCCACATCGCGCGCGGTGGTATCGATCACGCGCGCTTTGTAGATGCGGTCCACCGCGAAGCTGCGCAGGCCCTCGCGGCCGTGATCCCAGGCATCGAGGTACCAGTTGTCGCGGTAATGGGTCATGCGCTGCGGCGAGACGGTGCGCTGGGTCGCCTCATCGGTGGAGCGGGCCCGGTACTCGAAGGCCAGCTGCTTGCGCTCCAGCACCGCCGAGGCCACGGCCCGGAAGCTGGCTTCATCGAACTTGCGGCCCCGGTGCGGGATCACCCGGACCCGATCGACCGGCCAGCTCGAGACGCCGGCCTGTGCCGCCAGGAGGCCTTCGATGCGCTGCTGCAGCGGGGCCAGCACCGAGGACAGCACACCGCCGCCCGTGCGCGAGAGCAGATGCTGGGAGGCCAGCAGCGCGTGCAGCTCTTCCGAGCTCAGCCACAGGCCCGGCAGCTCGAAGCGGTCACTCTCATCGGCCTGGTAGCGGAAGCCCGCCTCGCCATCGCCTTCCACCGGCGCCATCAGCGCATCGCGCAGGAAGGCCAGGTCGCGGTAGACAGTCGCGCGGGAACACTCCAGTTTTTCCTGCAGTGCCGCCACCGTTACCGGGTAGCGGGCGGACTTGAGCAGGCGATGCAGGGCATTGATGCGTTCATATCGGTCCATGACCCGATTATGTCCGAGTCGCCGTCGTTGTGGCGGCTTCAGCTGCATCTTCAGCTATCGTGGGGCCCCCATCACCTGCTGCCACCTGTCATGCGCCTGTTGCCTGCCCTTGCCCTGTCTGCCGCCGCCCTGCTGCTGGGGGGCTGTGGGCGCACTGAAACGCCGGCGGCTGCGGTGCCTGCCGCAACGGCACCGGCGGCCGATCCGGTCGGTACCGTACTGGCGGCCAGCCAGCGCTTCGGCCAGCTGCGCAGCTTCCATGCGGTGATGAAGATGCAGGGCCCGCGCGCCGTGGAGGCGCAGATGGACTATGTGGCCCCGGACCGCTATCGGCTGATCACCGACGACGGCCCGCAGACCATCATCGGCGGCACGTTCTTCCTGCAGCGTGCAGGCGAGGTGCGCCAGATTCCGGTGCCCGAAGGCATGCTGGCGCAGTGGCGCAACCCGCTGCCGGCCGATCTGCAGCCGGCGCAGCTGACGGTGCGCGATCTTGGCGAGGACCGCGCCGGTGGCCAGCGCGCGCATAAGTACGAGGTGCGCCACGCCACTGCGGCCCCCGACGGCCTGCTGTACTGGGTCAATGCACAGGGCCTGCCGGTGCAGATCGAGCGCAAGGGCGAGACCAACGGGCAGGCGTTCCGGATCACCGTCACCTACTCGCGCTTCGACGACGCCTCGCTGCGTATCGATGTTCCCTGAACAGGGATCCAGGCCGAACGGGTCCTAAAGCCGGGACTCGCCGCCGAATGTGACGCAGAACGCATCAAGTATCATCCCCCCCTTGTTGTCCCTCCCCCCTTGTCCGATCACGGAGAACCGTTGATGTCCCTGCGCGTTTCGTTGCTTGTTCCCCTGCTGCTCTGCGCCCCGGCGGTTTATGCACAGGACGCTGCCGAACTGGCAGCGATGACCTCCCCCTGGAGCGGCAGTGGCGGTGAACTGGGCTTTGCCTCGGCCCGCGGCAACAGCAATACCGAAAGCTTCAACGGTCGTCTGCGCCTGCGCTACACCGATGATGACTGGGTGCACAGCATGGACCTGTTCGGCCTGCGCTCGCGCTCGGAATACACCGATACCAACGATGACGGCACCACCATCCGCCGCCGCAACACGACCGCCAACCGCTACACCGGCAGTGCCGGCAGCGCGCTGCAGCTGGGCGAACACCGCCAGATCACCGCGACGGTGCGATACGAGCGCGACGATTTTGCCACCTACGACCGGCAGAGCTCGTTCGGTCTGGGTTACGGCACCCGCATCATCGACGGTGAGCGCTTCTACATGGACGCGCAGATCGGCCCCGGTGTGCGCCGCACCCACAACACCGAAGACGACGCGACCCGTACCGGCCTGATCGGCCGTGGCCTGTTCGATCTCAAGTACACGCTGACCCCGAACACCGATCTGGTGAATACGCTGCTGGTCGAGTCGGGCTCGTACAACACCTTCGCGCAGAATGATTTCGGCGTGTCGGTGAGCATGAACGAACATCTGGCGCTGAAGGCCGGCTGGCAGGCACGTCACAACAGCGACGTTGCCGAAGACAAGCGCAAGACCGACACGCTGACCACCATGAACGTGGTCTACAAATTCAAGTAATCGGGGCGGGCGCACCGCGCCCACCACACGATGTAGTGCCGGCCGCTGGCCGGCTCATCGCGCACCTTGCGCAGCAGGGACTGCCGGCCAGTGGCCGGCACTACGCGCCTCAGACCGCGAGCAGCTCCCCGGCACCGGCATCGAGCAGGCCACGCGCCACGCGCTGGCCCAGCGTTTCCGGATCACTGGCCGGGCCACGCGCTTCCGCGCGCACGATGCGGCCATCGGCGACGCCGCCGACCAGGCCCTGCAGGAACAGATTCTCGCCTTCCCATTGCGCAAAGCCGGCGACCGGCACATGACAGCTGCCGTGCAGCGCGCGGTTCATGGCGCGCTCGGCTTCCACGCAGGCGCGCGTGTCGGCATCGTCCAGCGCGGCGAACAGCGCCATGACGCCGGCATCCTCGCCGTTGCATTCCACCGTCACCGCGCCCTGTGCCGGCGCCGGCAGCCAGTCTGGTGCCGTCAGGCGCGCCACGATGCGGTTGCCCAGACCCAGGCGTTCCAGCCCGGCCACCGCCAGCACGATGGCGTCGTAGCCACCGTTGTCGAGCTTGGCCAGGCGCGTGTTGACGTTGCCGCGCAGGTCCGACAGTTCCAGATCCGGACGCAGCGCGCGCAGCTGGGCCTGGCGGCGCAGTGACGAGGTACCCACGCGTGCGCCGATCGGCAGCGCGTCCAGCGAGGCATACAGATTGGAGATGAAGCCATCGGCGGCGTCGTGGCGGGGCAGCATCGCCGGCAGCGCGAACGGCGCATCCAGCTCCATCGGCACATCCTTGAGCGAATGCACCGCGCAATCGGCTTCCCCGCGCAGCATCGCCAGCTCCAGCTCCTTGAGGAACAGGCCCTTGCCACCGATCGCCGCCAGCGAACGGTCCAGCACTTCGTCGCCGCGCGTGCTCAGCGGGATCAGCACCACCTCCAGCCCCGGATGCGCCTCTCGCAGGCGGTCGGCGACGTATTCGCTCTGCCACAGGGCAAGCGGGCTCTTTCGGGTGGCGATGCGCAGGGTCTTCATGCCGCCATTATCGGCGCACAGGGGCATATCGACCAACGGTCGCCTGCCCTCGTGTCACAGGTGCTTGAGGTCCTGCTTGAGGGTGGCCACGCAGCGGCGGCTCACTTCCAGCGGCTCATGCCCGTGCCGCAGCACCGCCTGGACCTGGCCTGCGCCATTTCGTCGCAGCTCCACCAGTTCGTGCCGGGCGACCAGGCAATTGCGATGGATGCGCACGAAACGGTTGCCGAATTCCTCCTCCAGCGACTTCAGCGATTCTTCCAGCAGATCCTCGCCGCGGGCATGGTGCACGACCACGTACTTTTCGTCGGCCTGCAGGTAGTGGATGTCCTCGACCGGGATCAAGCGCAGGCTGCCCCGCAGACGTGCGCACAGCAGCGTGCGCGCCTGTTGGCTGGCGGCCGTCGGTGGGACGCTGCGGCCGGCGAGGAAAGTGCGGGCCCGCTCCAGTGCAGCGGCCAGGCGCTCGGGACGCACCGGCTTCATCAGGTAATCGATGGCCGCCGCCTCGAACGCGGACAGCGCATGGGCGTCATAGGCGGTGCAGAACACCACGGCCGGGCGTGGCTCGAAGGTGGCCAGGTGGCGGGCCGCCTCCAGTCCATCCAGGCCGGGCATCGCGATATCGAGCAGGACCAGGTCTGGCTGCAGCTCGGCGCAGGCATGCAGGGCCTGTTCGCCGTTCTCCGCTTCGGCCACGACCTCGATACCGGCCTGATCGGCCAGCAGGGCGCGCAGGCGCTCGCGGGCCAGCGGTTCGTCGTCGGCGATCACCACCTTCAAGACAGTTTCCTCACTGGAGCGGGACCGTGATTTCGCAAGCATAGTAGCCGTCGGCCCACGCCCCCGTCATCCGCGCGGCCGGGCCGAAGCGCCAGGCCAGGCGATGGGCGATGTTGCGTTGTGCATGCCCGGCGCCCTGCAGGAGCGGCAGGCCGCGCGTGGCCGGATCCGGTGCAGGGTTGCGCACGCGGATGTGCAGATTGGTTCCGTCACTGGACAGTGCCAGCACGATCGTGCCGCCCGCGGGTACCCGAGAAATGCCATGCAGCACGGCATTTTCGACCAGTGGCTGCAGTACCAGCCGCGGCATCGGCAACGACCAGGGCAGCGGTTCGTCGCGCAGCCAGATCACTTTCAACCGGTCCCCCAGGCGCAGCGACTCGATCGAGAGGTAGCGCTCGGCCAGTTCGCACTCGGCCTGCAGCGTCGAATCGCCATCACCGGCACCGAGCGCGGCCCGGAACAGGTCGGACAGATCGAGCACCGCGCGCTCGGCCACGTCCGGATCGCGGCGTAACAGGCTGGCGATCAGGTTCATGCTGTTGAAGAGAAAGTGCGGGCGGATCCGTGCCTGCAGCGCGTCGGCCTGGGCGCGCGCGTTGGCCAGCATCTGTGCGCTGCCACGATCACTGACGTAGAAGTAGCGCAACGCCAGCGCCGTGATCAAGGCGGTCATCGCCGCGCTGCCGAGAGTAAAACGCCAGAAGCCGACCGCCTGGGCAAAATTGCTGCCACCGAGCACGCCATACAGCGCGTGCACGATCGCCGCGCAGGCGCCGGCGATCAGTCCGGTCATCGCCACCACCAGCACCATGCCGGGCACTTCCGGCAGGCGCGAAAGCATGGCGCGCAGACTGCACAGACTGACCGTCACCGCCAGCGCCAGCCACAGCGCGAAGCCGCTGGCGGACAGGAAGTCCGACAGCGTCCAGTGGCGGCTGCCATCGGGTGCCAGCGCCACCACCACCACCACCAGCTCGGCCAACCCCAGCATCGCCGCCAGTCGCGGCAGGCGACACAGCTCGGGCAACCAGGACTGCTGGCGCGGGTCGTTCATGGCGTCAGGCGGCGAAGCGCGCCTCTAGCCACTCGCCCAGCGCATGCATTTCTTCCGCGCATACCTGGTGGGCCATCGTATAGGTGTGCCACTCCACCGGCAGACCGAGGGTTTCCAGGGTCTGCGCGGTGTCCCGCGCGATCGCCACCGGGATCACCGGATCCTGCGTGCCATGGGCCATGAAGACCGGCACGCTGATCGCCCCGGGCACGCGCGCAGCAGCGGCCTTGGCCGGGTCGGGAAGATAGGTCGACAGCGCGATCAGCCCGGCCAACGGGCGCGTGCGACGCAGCAGTGCGCTCAGGATCACTGCTCCGCCCTGCGAGAAGCCGGCCAGCAGGATCCGTTCGGCCGGGATGCCACGGGCGATCTCGCGCTCGATCAGCAGCTCCAGTTCCACGATGGAGGCGTCCACACCGGCGCTGTCTGCGCGCGAGCGGAAGTCGGCGCTGACGATGTCGTACCAGGCGCGCATCGGCACGCCGTTGTTGATGGTGATCGGCTGCACCGGGGCATGCGGGAACACGAAGCGGATCGCCGGCCAGTGCGGGCGTACCAGTTCGGGCACGATCGGGGCGAAGTCATGGCCATCGGCACCGAGGCCATGCAGCCATAGCACCGACCACTGCGGGTCGGCGCCGGTTTCGTTTTCCACGGTATCCAGCATCAGGCGGCTCCAGTACGTTCAAGCCGCATTATGACCGCGCCCCACCCCAATGGGAGCGATGCCTGGCATCCCGTGATCAGACGGCGGGGTGTGCCTCGGCGGCGGCACGGCGCAGCTCGGCCGCGCGCACCAGCACCTTCGGCGGTGCCGATTCCTCGGGGATCTCCATCAGGCCCAGCCGGTGCATCCAGACGCCGGCGGTGCGCGAAGACGTGAAGCCCACCACCGGGATGGCCAACACCATGCCGATCACCACCGGGGCCATCCACGCGGCCAGGGAGGGCGAAACCGCGTAGGCCAGCGCGCCCATGAACAGCCCGAACACGCTCAAGCCACCATAGCCGCGCGCCAATGCCGACCAGGACACGCCACCATCGTCGCGCTGCTGCGCGTCCCAGCCCGAGTCCTTGCCGGCCAACACTTCGGCCACACCGCGCGACTGCACGTACATCACCACCGGCGCCATCAGCGCGGCGAGGATGGTCTCCAGCAGCATCGAGATGAAGGCGCGGATCGTGCCGCCGCAGCCACGTCGCTCGACCGGCTCCAGCAACATCGCCAGATAGCCCAGCACCTTGGGCGAGAGCAGCACCACCATGGTGATCGCGAACATGCGGATCACCTGCGTCTCATCCTGGTGGCGCCAGTACACACCCGGCGAGAGATGCAGCACTTCGTTGATGTCGATACCGCCCTGGAACAGGGGAATCGCGATGCCGATCAGCATCAGCATCGCCCACATCGGCGCGGTGAAGTAATGCCCGATGCCGACCAGCATGTGCATGCGGCTGACCCAGTGCAGGCCTTTTGAGCCGACGATCTTGGCGTGCTGCAGATTGCCCTGGCACCAGCGGCGATCGCGCACCAGCAGGTCGGTCAGGGTGGGCGGGCCTTCCTCATAGCTGCCTTTGAGGTAGGGCACCATGTGGGTGGCCCAGCCGCCACGGCGCATCAGTGCCGCTTCGACGAAATCGTGGCTGAGCACATGCCCACCGAAGGGCTCCTTGCCCGGCAGCGACGGCAGGCCGGCCTGTTCGGCGAACGCCTGGGTGCGGATGATCGCGTTGTGGCCCCAGTAGTTGCTCTCCGCGCCATGCCACCAGGCCACGCCGCGGCCGATCACCGGACCGTATACGCGCCCACCGAACTGCTGCATGCGGGCAAACAGGGTGCGCCCGCCGACCACCGCCGGCAGGGTCTGGATCAGCCCGACATCCGGGTTGTGTTCCATGCCGGCGACCAGGCGCACGATGGTATCGCCGGTCATCAGGCTGTCGGCATCCAGGATCAGCATCTGCGGGTAGGCGCCGCCGAAACGACGGACCCAATCGGCGATGTTGCCGGCCTTGCGCCCGCTGTTGTCGCCGCGGCGACGGTAGAAGATGCGGTCATGGCCGCCGACCGCATCGCACAGCGCGTGGAAGGCTTCTTCTTCGGCCTGCCCGATGTCATCGCGGCGGGTATCGCTGAGCACATAGAAATCGAAGTTTTCCAGTTGGCCCGTCTCGGCCACCGACTCATAGATCGCCTGCAGGCCCGCCAAGAGCCGACGCGGGTCCTCGTTGTAGGTGGGCATCAGCAGTGCGGTGCGCGTGTGCACGGTCGGCAGCGGCGCATCCGGATCGATCCCCAGCTTGTAACCACGATCGAATACCGCGGTCAGAAAGCCGGCCACGGCTCCGGCAAAGGACAGCGCGATCCACGCGAACAGGCCCACGAACAGTACCAGCAGGCAGGCTTCCAGCACGCTGATGCCGTTGACGGCCAGTACCTTCCACATCATCCGGCTGGCGGCGGCGGTCATCGCCGCGGTGCCACCCAGAATGTAGAAGCGGCGCAGACCGATCATCCGCGGCGCGGTGCGCTGCCGGCGGACCTGCAGCTCGCCTGCCTGGAGGGACTGCTCGGGCATCGGCAACGGCGACTCGGCCGGCAGCGTCGCCCGACCGGCATCCAGTCGGGCGTGGAGGGTCTGGGTACTCATGCGCGGTGTCCCTGTGCAGGGCGTGCCAGGCCGGAAATGCGAGATGCGGAAAGGGGCGTCCTGAGCCCGGCGCGCGCGATGACGCGCATTCGTCCTGTCGGTGCGGGCCGATCACCGGCACGCCGCTGTTGTCTGTGACTCCCGGAACCCACGAACTCTCCAACCGACTTGAGACGAAAAATGCGGCTCAGTCTATGGCGCGAATTGTAAGGTGGGTGCGAAGGTTTCACCGGTGATTTCTCCGCATTCAGCTTTTGGATCGAGCCAAGTGGACTGCCCCCCAAGACCACGGAGGCGCAGGCCCTGTGCCGTGGGCCTTTCCCCATTCATCTTACAGAGGAACCCGATGGTCCACGACAGGCCCACGAAGGTGAACCTTACGCCTGTCGCTGGCACGGTAGGTGGCTGCATTGCGCAGTTCATCCGTCCGCCAGGCATGGCGGCGGCCCCGGAGTCGAGGCAAAAGGACGAGGGGAGCAGGTCGCCAAGCCAAACGCTCGGCGAGGTCCATCCGCTCAGATGGTGGGCGCGGCAATGGCCAGGTCGGCATCAACCGGCAGGCGCGACAGCGCGCGCGCGCTCACCTGCGAGAACTGCAGCTGGGCGAGCAGATGCTGCGCCTGGGTGGCCACCGGACACGGCGCAATCTGCGGTCCTGCCTGGGGGCGCTCGGGGGTCATTACATCAGTGGACATGGAATGGCATCTCGTTGACGTCGCATTGCCCGCGGGGCTTCCGGCCGCGCGGATTGCGCACCCTATCGGAAAACCGGGACGAATGTGTGACGGTGCGCGCAGTGCCTGCTGGAGGGGGTGGAATGCACGGAAAAATTGGTGCTTCTGTAGGTCGCCCCGCTATCATGTAATCGTTTTCAAACAACGATTCGGATATGGATTCCAACACTGCTTCCCCCCTCAGCCCCAAGTGGCAGTTCCGCTTCAACTTCTTCGAACAGCACGGTGCCCCCAATTCGCCTGGTTTCAAGGCCGCATTCAAGACGTTGACGTTCGGCCAGAGGATCAAGATCAACTTCAACTTCTTCGCGCTGTTCTTCAGCTGGATCTACCTGCTGATTCTGGGTATGTGGCGCAAGGCGCTCACCATCCTGGGCATCACCCTCGTGCTGATGGTGATCGTGGCGTTCCTGCCGGACATGGTCGGCCGGGCGATCGGCATGGCCTGGTCGGTGCTGATCGCGCTCACGACCAACTACTCGTACTACCTGGAAAAGGTGAAGGGCGACACCAGCTGGAACCCGTTTGCCGGCATGCGCTGGTAAGTACTGCGCACGCCTGGATGAAGAAGCCCGGTCACTGACCGGGCTTTTTTGTGCCGCGCCGGCCGTGGGCGTCGATCACCACCTCCCCATCTTCTTTGCGGAACGGCGCCTGCACCGGCGGCAGGATCTCCAGCACGGTCTCCGAGGGTCGCGCCAGGCGCACCCCCAGTTCGGTCTGCACGAAGGGCCGGTTGATCAGGATCGGATGGGCCAGCATCGCATCCAGCAGCTGGGTGTCCTCCAGCGTTGGATCGGCCAGGCCCAGCGCGGCGTACGGGGTGCCTTTCTGGCGAAGCGCATCGCGAACCTGCAGGCCTGCGGCGGCGATCAGTGCGATCAAACGCTCACGATCCGGCGGGGTGCGCAGGTACTCCACCACCTCCGGCGCCACGCCGGCATGGCGCATCAGCGCGAGCACATTGCGCGAGGTCGCGCAGTCCGGGTTGTGGTAGATCACGGCCTTCATGCGTGGGTGCGCATCGGGTTGTGCAGCAAGGACATGAGGTTGCTCCGGATTTATTGTTCGACTATTCTAGAAACATGGAACACAACAGTGCAACCCACGCCCTTTCCGCCCTCGGTCATAACACCCGCCTGAGCGTTTTCCGCCTGCTGGTCCAGGCCGGCCGGGTTGGCCGGTTGGCCGGAGAAATAGCCGCCGACCTCGGCCTTCCCGGTGCCACGCTGTCCTTCCACCTCAAGGAACTGAGCGCGGCGGGCCTGGTCAGCGCCGAGTCGCGCGGGCGCAGCATCTGCTACCGCGCCGACTTCAAGGCGATGAATGGCCTCATCAGCTACCTCACCGAGAACTGCTGTGCCGGCGAGACGGACTGCGGTGCCACCGGCCAATGCGCGCCGTCGTGCTGATCCGTTGACTGCCGCGCCCATCGCGATGACGACACGTGCCACCTCCCGCCTGTCCTTTCTGGACCGCTGGCTTACCCTGTGGATCTTCGCGGCGATGGCGCTCGGCGTGGTACTGGGCACCGTCTTCGATGGCCTGCCCGCCGCGCTGGACGCGATGACCATTGGCGGTACCAACCTGCCGATCGCAGCAGGTCTGATCCTGATGATGTACCCGCCACTGGCCAAGGTGAAGTACGAGGCGCTCCCCGCCGTCTTCGCCGACAAGCGCGTGCTGGCGCTGTCGCTGCTGCAGAACTGGGTGGTGGGACCGGTGCTGATGTTCGCGCTGGCCGCGGTGTTCCTGCACGACCGGCCGGAGTACATGACCGGGCTGATCCTGATTGGTCTGGCCCGTTGCATCGCGATGGTGCTGGTCTGGAACCAGCTCGCGCGCGGCGACAACCAGTACGTGGCAGGCCTGGTCGCGTTCAACTCCCTGTTCCAGATCGCTTTCTTCAGCGTCTATGCGTGGCTGTTTCTGACCGTGTTGCCGCCGCTGTTCGGGTTGCAGCGCAGCGTGATTGATGTCAGCACCTGGACCATTGCCGGCGCGGTGCTGGTGTATCTGGGCATCCCCTTTGCGGCGGGCTGTCTGGGGCGACGCCTGCTGCTGCGCGTGCGCGGGGCTGACTGGTACGAAACGCGCTTCCTGCCCGCCATCAGCCCGGTCACCTTGGTCGCACTGCTGCTCACCATCGTGGCGATGTTCAGCCTCAAGGGCGGCGATCTGGTGCGCATTCCCATGGATGCGGTACGTATCGCCATCCCACTGACGATCTACTTCTTCGTGCAATTCCTGCTGAGCTTCTTCATGGGCCGCTGGATCGCACGCGACTATCCGCGCACCACCGCCATCGCCTTCACCGCAACGGGCAACAACTTCGAACTGGCCATCGCCGTGGCGATCGCCGCCTTCGGGCTGGGCTCACCGGTCGCATTCGCTGCCGTGATCGGGCCCTTGGTAGAGGTGCCGGTGTTGATCGTACTGGTCCATCTGGCGCTGCGCCTCGGACGCCGCTGCTTCAATGAGACCGCCACACTCCCCCATTGAAACGAATCGAGCCTATTGAAGTACCCGGCATACGCGCCGGGCACCGCCTGCTGGCTTACATCAACGCCCGACGCACCACCGCGATGGAGCGCGCCGACCAACGAGAGTAATCGGCAGGAGCCGGCCTCAGAACGTCTGCCACTCCTCACTCGCCACCGCCGCCACCGGTACGCGCGAGGCACCGCGCGCAGGCGCACTACGACGCACCGGTGCGGCCGGCGTGCCCGGGTGGGCCTGCAGCCGGAAGATCGCCACCGCCGTGCCCAGCTGCTGCGCCTGCTCTTCCATCGCACGCGCTGCCGCCGTGGCTTCCTCGACCAGCGCGGCATTCTGCTGCGTCGTTTCGTCCATCTGGGTGATGGTCTGGTTGACCTGCTCGATGCCGGCCGACTGCTCCTTCGACGCCGCCGAGATCTCGGCCATGATGTCGTTGACCCGACGCACGCCGGTCACGATCTCTTCCATGGTGCGGCCGGCCGTGTGGACCAGCGCCGAGCCCGCGCTGACCTGGGTGACCGAGTCGTCGATCAGCCCCTTGATCTCCTTTGCCGCGCCCGCCGAGCGCTGCGCCAGTGCGCGTACTTCCGTGGCCACCACCGCGAAACCGCGTCCCTGCTCGCCCGCACGCGCCGCTTCCACTGCGGCGTTCAAGGCCAGGATGTTGGTCTGGAACGCGATGCCGTCGATCACGGAGATGATCTCGGCGATGCGCTTGGAGGACGCCTCGATCCCGGCCATGGTGGTCACCACCTTGCCGACCACCTCACCGCCCTTGGACGCCACATCGGCTGCGCCAGCGGCGAGCTGGTTCGCCTGCACGGCATGGTCAGCGTTCTGACGCACGGTGGAGGTCAGCTCCTCCATCGAGGCGGCGGTTTCCTCCAGGCTGGCGGCCTGCTGTTCGGTACGGCGCGACAGATCGCTGTTGCCTGCGGCAATCTCACCGGCGGCGAGGTTGATGCTGCCGGTGGCCTGCTGGATGCGGCCGACGATGTCGGTCAGCTGCACCACGGTGGTGTTGGCATCATCACGCATCCGCGCGAACACGCCGTGGAAATCGCCCTGCATACGCGCGGTGAGATCGCCGGCGGCGATCGCCCGCAGCAGCGCGGAGATCTGCTGCAGGTTGTCGTCGCTGACCTGCATCATGGTGTTGAGGTTTTCGACCATCGCGCGGAAGTCGTGATCGAAGCGCACCACGTCGCCACGCTGGCTGAAATCGCCCATTGCCGCAGCGCCGGCGAGATCGCCGATCTGGGTATTGATCGCGCGCAGGTTGGCCTTGGTCGTATCCATCGCGGCGGTGAAGGCGGCCTGCTCGCCGGGCAGGCGATCCATGTCCTGGCTCAGGTCACCGACCGCATAGCGCTGCATCACCTCGACCAGGCGACGCGTTACCGCGATGTTGGCGCCCACCAATTGGTTGGTGTCTTCCACCATCTTGCCGTACTCGCCCGGGAAGGTCTGCGTGTCCATCCGGTAGCTCAGCTCGCCCGCCTCGTGGCGCTGGGCCATCTCCCCCTGCGCGGCCATCACGGCGCGCAGCTGGCTGCGCATGCGCTGCATGGATTCAAGCAGCCGGCCGACTTCGTCATTGCGCGCGGGTGGCAACGGCGTATCCAGACGACCCTCGGCCACATCGGCCGACAGACGGACCGCATCGGCCAGCGGGCGGATCGCCTGCCGGCGCAGCAGCACGTACACGCTGCCACTGAGCACCAGTGCCGCGCCCAGGCCAACGGCCAGGATGATCCACAGCAGCGCGCGCGCC
This sequence comes from Stenotrophomonas maltophilia, assembly GCA_002363385.1. GTDB lineage: Bacteria > Pseudomonadota > Gammaproteobacteria > Xanthomonadales > Xanthomonadaceae > Stenotrophomonas > Stenotrophomonas maltophilia_AN. The sequence goes on along the minus strand of DEVL01000003.1, from coordinate 431,020 downwards.
TGCGCAGTGATCAGCGCATGCGGCACGATCACCCCCAGCGCGAAATGCTCTTCGCTACCGCCGATACGCAGCGGCACGTAGGTTTTCACATCGCCCGCCGCATCCGGCTCGAAGGCGTCAAACGTCTTGCCGGTCTTGACCGCGGCCAGTACCTGCGTGGTCAGCGCATCCTCGCGACGCTTGCCAATCTCGTTCGGATCCTTCGCAGCCAGCACGATGCCGCCGGGCGAGATCAGTTCAACGTGGCCTTCGCCCATCGGGCGCAACGCGGCCAGGTGCTTCTGCAGGGCGGCCAGCGCGAAGTCCACCGTCACCGCGCCAACGAACGTCCCCTGATCGATCACCGGGGTGGAGAGCGTGGTCATCAGCACCTTCTGACCGCCGATTTCATAGGTGTACGGTTCGGCCACGGTCTGCCGCTTGAGCGCTTTCGGCTTGAGATACCAGTCGCCATCGCCGGGCACGTCATAGCCGGTCAGCGCATCCTGCATCGGTGCACCGTCGTGCCAGGCCCAGTAGCTCATGAACCGGCCGGTGTCATCGTGCGCCTCGGCACCGACGAACTCGGCATCCTTGCCATCGAAGGCATTGGGCTCCCACAACGTGCCAAAGCCCACCCACTCCGGGTGCACCTGCACCTGCTGGTGGATCACCGCGGACACCGTCGCCCGCGACAGCGTGCCGGCAGCCCGCTGTACCAGCAGGTTCTGTGCGAGCGCCTGGCTGGTGGCGAATGCGTTGGACAGATCACCGCTCACCCGCAGCGCCTCGGCCTGGGCTTCGCTCTGCATGGTGTGGCGGGAGGCATCGACCAACGACGCACTGGCTTCACGGTAGCTGATGGCGGCGGTGACACCGAAGCAGAGCATGGCGATCAACGCCGTACCCAGCATCAGTCGGTTGGCGATGCTGCCGGGGCGCTTGGACGCGGTGGGGCGGGACACGGACATGGGGGCGGTTCCGGAAAAAGGGCATACCGGCGGACGCAGTCATGCGCCGCCACGGAAACACGCAGTCCATTGCGGGCCGGCACGCGCGCGGTGCAATCACGGCGCGGCCAGCGGAAGTCGGGGATCGATGCCACCACCCCGCCCTGTGGAGATACCGCCTGCAGGCACCGCGAGGTTGCCTGCCCAGAGAGGGGACTCAGTTGGATAACGGCGCCACGCCTGCGATGTTTAGCGCCGCTTCCTGACCGTGTTCAGTGACCCGCCCCGCCGCGATCGCCCCGCCCCAGCCGCTCCACCAGTGTCTGGCTGGCCGCGTTGAGCCCGATCACCTCCACCTGCGCTCCCCGCGCGCGCAGCTTGCCGGTCACGCGCTCCAGCGCGCCCACTGCGCTGAGGTCCCAGAAGTGCGCCTGGGTCAGATCGATCATCACGCGTTCGGGCACCCGCAGCAGATCGAAGGCGGCGGCGAACTGCCCGGCCGAGGCGAAAAACACCTGGCCGCTCACGGTGTACACGCGGGTGCCGTCCGCTGTTTCGGCATCGGTGATGGTCAGCATCCGGCCCACCTTGCGGGCGAAGAACAGCGCCGACAGCAGCACCCCGGTCAGCACCCCCTTGGCCAGATCGTGCGTGGCCACGGTCACAACCACTGTGCCCAGCATCACCACCGAAGAGCTTTTCGGATGCAGCCGGAACTCGGCAAACGAGCGCCAGTGAAAGGTGCCGATGCTGACCATGATCATCACCGCGACCAGGGCGGCCATCGGAATCTGCCGGACCCAGTCCGCGCCGTAGACCACCAGCAGCAGCAACAGCACACCCGCCACCAGACAGGACAATCGGCCACGGCCGCCGGAGGACACGTTGATCACCGACTGCCCGATCATCGCGCAGCCACCCATGCCGCCGAACAGCCCGGCAGTGATGTTGGCCAGGCCCTGCCCGGCGCACTCGCGGTTGCGCTGGCTGGGGGTGTCGGTCATGTCTTCCACGATCTGCGCGGTCATCATCGACTCGAGCAAACCGACGACCGCCAGCGTGGCCGACACGGGCAACAGGATGCGCAGCGTCTCCCAGGTGAGCGGCACCTCCGGCAACAGGAAGGTCGGCAGGCTGTCCGGCAGCGCCCCCATGTCGCCGACGGTGCGGATGTCCAAACCCAGCCAGATCGACAGCCCGGTGAGCACTACGATCGCCACCAGCGGTGAGGGCACCGCCCGGGTCAGCAGCGGCAGCAGATAGATGATCGCCAGGCCGGCCGCGCACACGGCGTACACCGTCCATGGCATCCCGATCAGCTCGGGCAACTGCGCCAGGAAAATCAGGATGGCCAGTGCGTTGACGAAGCCGGTGATCACCGAGCGCGAAACGAAGCGCATGAGTGCACCGAGCTTGAGCGCGCCGGCGACGATCTGCAGCAGTCCCGCCAGGATCGTGGCGGCCAACAGGTACTGCAGGCCGTGGTCGCGGACCAGATCGACCATCACCAGCGCCATCGCGCCGGTGGCCGCGGAGATCATGCCCGGCCGACCACCGGCGATGGCGGTGACCACCGCGATGCAGAACGAAGCGTACAAGCCGACCTTGGGGTCGACCCCGGCGATGATGGAAAAGGCGATCGCTTCGGGAATCAGCGCGAGGGCGACCACGGCGCCGGACAGCAGATCACCGCGGATGTTGCCGAGCCATTGCTGGCGCAGCGGATAGGACACAGACATGGACAGACTCCACGCACCGGCGATCCGCACGGCGCGTTGTGTGATGAAGACAAGCACTCCCTGAGCCAGCGCAAGGGCCGGCGCGTCGTCAACGCGGTATCAGGGTGGCGTCATCACACGGCGGCCGGAGCAGGAGGGGCGCGCAGGATACCGCAGGGCGACGGGGGCCTCAAACCGGTGGCCATTGACCGGCCGTGGCGGCGGCGCGCAGGATGCGGGCACCTCCCCTGCCCCGGAATGCACCCATGTACGGTTTGATCGGCAAGATGTTGACCGCGCCCGGCCAGCGCGACGCGGTCATCGCGATCCTGCTGGAGGGCACCAGCGCAATGCCGGGCTGCCGCAGCTACGTAGTGGCGCGCGACCCGACCGCGGCGGAGGCAATCTGGGTGACCGAGGTGTGGGACAGCCAGGAACTGCACCGCGCCTCGCTGGCGCTGCCGGCCGTGCAGGCGGCGATCACGAAGGCCCGACCGATGATCACGGGATTCGGGGAGCGGTTCGAGACCGAGCCGGTGGGTGGCCAGGGGCTGGCGCAAGGATAAGGCAACACGGATCAAGGCAGGCGGTGTACCCCGCCGCCTACTTCAACACTTCCTGCGTGTCGGCGATATCCACCCCGGAGATCTGCCCCAGCCAGCCATCGAACCACGGCTTGTGCGAGGCGCCGACGATGGATAGGACGCGGGCGTCGGGGTGATCGCGCACCACTTCAAGCACATTGGCGACCATGCGCAGGTTGCGGATCTCCCAGCCCTGCACCCAGATCTGGGGATAGTGCTGCGGCGATACGGCAGCCAGTGTCTGGCTCACATTCGACTCGGCGAGCACCCGCAACGTCGCGGGGTCGTTGACGCTGCGATACAGCCCGAGCACGTCGTTGGCGGCGATGAAGGCCGCTTCGCGCTCGGTCATGGCATCCAGTGCAGGTCCATAGGTGCTCCACGCCTGCTGGAGCGCCGTGCCGAATGCCTTGCGATCCGCGATCTGGTGGTTGTCGCCGGTGTGGTCATCGATGGCGTACACACGCTGCTGGCCGAGTCGCGCCGCGAGCACCGCGGCGATCTGATAGCTCTCGTTCTTGCGGGTGCCAAAGTGCTTGAGCAGTTCGACCAGGCTGTCGTCCAGGCCATCACCCGCCCGTCGCTCCGCCGCAGGCAGTTGCAGCCATTGCACATAGGCAGATGCACGCTCGCCAGCGGCGAGGAACAGCGCGGCCAGCTGGCGGCGCTGCGCGGCGGTGGGGGCAGCCGGCCACGCCGCCAAGGTCGTGTTGACCTGTACGATCGCAGCCGGCACCTCCAATCCCGTGGCCGCTTTCGCCGTCTCCGTGCTGGCGCAGTAATCATCGCCGTAGACCGCTGCATGGCGCTTGGCCAGATCGCACTGCTCACCACTGATGGCTTCGATGGTGATGTAGCCGGGCTTGAACGCCGCCAGCCTGTCCAGCAGGGGACCCAGTGCCTTGGGATCGAAGGCCTCGTGCTCGCTCAGGTGGATGCTGCCCAGCACGAGGATCTCGGTGCGTGGGCCGACCATGTCTTTGTCGAGCGAGGCGAGGTCGACACCGGCGTACGCGACCGTGGGCAGCAGAAGCGTCAGACATGCCGACAGCGTTGAGTAGCGTTGCGTCATCATCCAGAGCCTGAGGGGAGTGTTGCTGGGTGTTTTAGCACTGCACCTGCGCGCCGGCACCTGCCCAATGGCAGGGTGACCAACGACGACGGCGAGGAATGCTGCGTTGATGCGCGTTCCGCCCCCTGCAATGCATTGCGCTTCCGCCAGTGTCAGAATTCCACGGTCTGCGCGCCTGCAGACCGTGCTCAAGGAAGCAAATATGACAACGGGAAAGGACCCGCGCGAATGGATCAGATGGGCGATGCTGCTCATCTTTGTCGCGATGCTGTTCGGCATTCCCAACAGCTCGCCGTGGTTTGGCCTGGTGTTCGTGTACCTGATTGCTGCCGGCCTGTTCATCATAGGCAGCATGCTGTGGACCGCACTGCGCAGCCAGCGGGCCGTGGCCGCACTTCGCCGCACACCGGCCACGCGGGCCCTGCAGACGCGCGAGGTGAAGGCGTTGGCGTGGTTTGGCCAACCCGAGCGCATCGCTTGGCGCATGCCCCGCGGGAACGCGATCGATCTTGTAGGTGCGACACAGGCCGCAGGCCGTCACCCGGTGGTGCGTACGCTTCGCGGACCGTATCGCGTGATGGTGCGTGGCCAGCACCATGAGCGGCATGACTTCATCGGCGAGGTCGAGGTGCTGATGCTGCCGGGGGCTGACCGCTATGTTCGCGAGGAGAATGAGGCGGACGTACTGCTGTGCGGAAAGTTCGCGGTGGTGCTTGCGCTGAACGGCGCGTGGCGGATTGACCAGGCGCCTTCGTTGTTGAGGTAAGGCATGCGCCCGCTGTCGTTCCGGCTGCCGTACCTGGCGACAGCCTGCCTCTGCCTGACCGCAGCGCTTGGCAACACTACGACGATCCCGCACAGTTCCCCCATGCGGCCACATCCCAACAAACCATGACACGCCTGCTCATCATCGAGGACAACCCCGAGTTGGTGGCCAACCTGTACGCATTCCTGGAGCCGCTGGGCTATGTGCTCGACGATGCACGCGATGGCGCTGCGGGCCTGCGCCTGGCAACCGGGAATGACTACGACGCCATCCTGCTGGATCTGATGCTGCCGCGGCTGGACGGCATGACGCTCTGCCACAGACTTCGCCAGGAATTCCAGAATCCCGTACCGGTGATCATGCTGACCGCGCGCGATCCGGTGGATGACCGGGTGCAGGGCTTGGCACTGGGCGCGGACGACTACCTGGTCAAGCCCTTCTCATTGATAGAACTCGATGCACGCATCCAGGCGCTGGTGCGCCGTGCCCAGGGCCGCAGCGTTCAAGGCACGCTGACCTGGCAGGACCTGCGGGTGGACACCCGTGCACCGCAGGCGTGGCGGCAGGGCCAGACCATCACGCTGACCCCCAGCACCCATAAGCTGTTGGTGTGCCTGATGCGGGCCGCGCCCGGCGTGGTCAGGAAGCAGGAGATGGAATACCTGCTGTGGGGCGACCACCCGCCGGAAAGCGGTGCGTTGCGGACGCATATCCACGAGCTTCGGCAGCACGCGGACAAGAGCTTCGCGTATCCGCTTATTGAGACGGTGCACGGCATCGGATGGCGCTTGAGTGCGCCAACGACGTCTGTCCCGGAATGACGACCCGAGGAGGGCAGTTGCCGTCATGAAAGCGACCTACCGCCAGATGACGCTCAGAACGCGGATCACCGTGTCGTTCGTGCTGCTGATGGTGGCCGTCATGGGCTTTGTGGTCGCTGCCGAGCAGCTGGATTATGACGAGCTCAGGGCCTACGTCATTTCGAGAAGCCTGCACGGCGAGATGGATCGCCTGCAGGCCGACCTTGCCGATGGCACGCCACCGGCGCTGTCTGCGGGCAGTGAGCTCTATGATGCGCGAAACGTGCCCAATGCCCTGCGCCTGTATGCACCTGGCTATTACAGCACCGACCCGCCCGACGTCTGGCATCTGCTGGTGTTCGACCTCGGCGACCAACGGTATTACCTCCGCCAGGATGCCGAGCGGTACCAGTATCTGGAGCACGTGATCGATGGCTATGCGCTCGTGGTCATGCTGTTGTGCATCCTCTGCGCGTTCTGGATCGGGCGACTGACGGCAGCGCGCGTCATCGCCCCCATCACCCGGCTGGCCGATGCGGTGCAGCGCGGGCAGACGCCGTTTCCCTTCCAGGAGGCACGCGACGAGATCGGGGTACTGGCGCGCGCCTTCGCACAGCACAGCGACGAGGCGGAGCGGTACCTGCAGCGTGAACGGTGCTTCGTGGGGGATGCGAGCCATGAACTGCGCACACCCCTGGCCATTATCTCCGGCGCGGCCGAGACCATCGTTCACCAGCTGCCCGAGGACAGCCACCTGAGGGCGAGCGGCGAGCGGATCGTTCGGACTACACAGGAAATGCAGCGCCAGCTGTCCTGCCTGTTACTGCTCTCACGGGACCCACAGCGTCTTGCCAAGGAGAATGTCCCGCTGCGTCCGTTGATCGAGGAATGCATGACGCGCTGCCAGCCCTGGCTGGCGGGCAAGCCGGTCATCCTGCTGCTGGATGCACCGCAGGACCCCTGCATCCACACCAACGCCGAACTGGCGCGCAGTGTGCTCTGGAACCTGCTGCGCAATGCTTGCCAGTACACCGACAAAGGTGAAATCCGCATCACCGTGCGGGACGCCACGCTGTCCATCGTCGACACCGGTCCAGGCCTGCCTCCCAGCATGGATCCACAGCAGTTCCAGCGCTTCGCGCCCAGCCTGCGCCAGAGCGGGGAAGGACTTGGCCTGTCGATCGTGCAACGGATCGTGGACCACCTGGGCTGGCGCATGGCCGTGGAGAGTTCGGAGCACGGTTGCCGCTTTACGCTGAACATGTCCGCAGCGCAGGGCCAGCAACACTAGCGCGACTGCGTTTCCGCAATCACACGCTTCCGCGCCCCCGCTCCTGACAGCTTCCTGACGCCGCCCTTCCGATCCTGTGCACCCATCAATCCACGCAGGAGATGCAGATGCACTGGTCAGACCCGGACGGAGCCGGCAAGTATCGCCACGGCAGGACCGGATTCAACCGGATTGTCCACACGGTGATCCACTCGCGCGACGGGTTCGTCGCGACCGTGCGAGGCGAGGCCGCTTTTCGACAACTGCTGGTCCTGCATGGCGTCCTGATGGGAGCCACGTTTGTGCTCGACGTCAGCCCGGCGGAGCGTGCGCTGATGTTGGCCGTCAGCTTCATCAGCCTGATCGTGGAACTGCTCAACTCCGCCATCGAAGCCGTTGTTGATCGCATCTCGCTCGACCTCCACCCGCTGTCAAAGAATGCCAAGGACATGGGCAGTACCGCTCAGGCCACGGCCTTGTTGATGGTGGGCGCCGTATGGGCGGTCATCCTGCTCGGATAGAGCACCGAAGAACGCCTGGCTCTGCGCCTGACAAGTTCCTGATACACGCATTCTGATACTGCGCGCACTTTTCATTCATTGGAAGAATGCGCGTGTTTCAGCGTCTTATGTTCGTGCGACTCAACCCGGTGCAGCTGACATGGATAGTCGCACTGTTCTTCACCACCCTTGGCAACGTTGCACTGTGGCACGCGCTATGGAGGCACGCGGAGTTCGACAGCGTGCGCGGCGTACTGTTCTTCCTGAGCCTGCCGGTCTTTTTCTTCTGTCTGTTCAACCTGCTGCTCATGCCGGTGCTCGCGCTGCCCTACCTGCGCAAACCATTGCTGGTACTGCTGGTGATCATCAGCGCTGCAAGCACCTACTTCATGCTGCACTACAACGTCCTGATCGACCGCAGCATGGTGCAGAACGTCTTCGAGACCAACCAGGCCGAGCTCGGCTCTTACTTCTCCGTCCCCTTGCTGCTCACCATCGTACTTCTGGGCGCGCTGCCAGCCGCCGCGATGATGTCGCTGCGCATCCGCAGCGGGTGCGTGCTGCAGACCGCCTCCTGGATGGTGGTCAACGTTCTGGCGACCTTGGCGATCCTGGCCGTGATATCCATGGTGTTCTACAAGGACTATGCCTCCCTGCTGCGCAACAACCGCGAGCTCAGGGACCAGGTCCTACCGGTCAACTTCGTGCGCCATGCCAACGGCTATCTCAAGCGCAAGTACATCGCGGTGTCACGGCCGCTGCAGCGCGTCGCCGAGGATGCCACCCGCCCGCCGACAAGCACGGGCAGGCGTCCCAGGCTGGTGATTGCCGTGGTGGGCGAAACCGCGCGGGCGCAGAACTTCCAGCTCAACGGCTACCCGCGTGCCACCACTCCCGTGTTGTCAAAGCGAAGCGACATCATCGCCTTCAAGAACGTCTCATCCTGCGGCACGGCCACGGCCATCTCCCTGCCCTGCATGTTCTCCAGAATGACGCGCGCCCAGTACGATGACGTACGCGCAGCGACGGAAGAAAACGTTCTGGATATCCTGAAGCGTACCGGTGTGAACATCCTCTGGCGCAACAACAATAATGGCGGCTGCAAAGGCGTGTGCGCGCGCGTGGCCACCGACGACATGCCTGCATTCAAGGTAGCCGGGCAGTGTGTCAACAAGGACGGCACCTGCTACGACGAAGTGTTGCTGCATCAACTGAACGCACGCATCGACGCCATGGAGGGGGATGGCCTGATCGTACTCCACCAACTGGGCAGCCACGGCCCAACCTACTTCGAGCGTTACCCTGCCGACGGCAACGTCTTCACCCCGACCTGCGACAGCAACCAGATCCAGAAGTGCACCAACGCGGCGCTGACCAATACGTACGACAACACACTGGTCTACACCGACCGCATGCTGGGCAGGACCATTGATCTGCTGCAGCGCTACTCGGAGCGGCGGGACGTGGCCATGATCTACGTCTCGGATCATGGCGAGTCGCTTGGCGAGCGCGGTATGTATCTCCACGGCACGCCTTACCTCATTGCGCCTCAGGAACAGACCCGCGTCCCGATGGTGATGTGGTTCTCGCCGGCGTTTGCGCACCATGCAAACCTCAACCTGGCCTGCCTGCGAAACCGTGCCGAGGGCACGGCGTACAGTCACGACAACGTTTACCACTCCTTGCTGGGGCTGTTCGATGTCCGCAGCCAGGTCTACCAGCGTGATCTGGACCTGTTTGCCGCGTGCCGCGCTTGACCCAATGGGCGGGCGGTCACATTGACACGAGGCGCCCGCGGACGGGCGCGCTCAGGAGACATGCCTGACGTCGGTGCGGAGATCGTCCGTGCACTGCCCCCGTCATCATCAGCGACCTGGCCCAGCGAACCAGCCGCTTCAATGTGACGCTCGGCGCGGTGTCTGCGGTCTTCGGGCTGGGCGCCGCAGTTGCAGGGGAGATGGGCTCGAACGTCTTACAGTGCTTCGGACAAGGTCAACACGTCGGCGGCAAACGTCGCATAGTCGTCGACGGCGAAATCGTGGCCCTCCTTGCGCGCGATCTGCCGGACCCCCACCAGGGATGTCTCTGGAACCACGACCAGATACTGGCCCATGTAACCCATGGCAGCATAGGCGGCGACCGGCCCGCGCACCTGATCAAACAGATCCGTAAGTTTGATCCCTCGGCTGGTGATCTCGCGGCCGTACGCGTCAGCCCAGCTTGGCCCGAGGCTTTCCCCGAAAAAAGCGAACAGCTCGCCCTTGCTGGCAAACCCGCGACTGCCCGCCTTCAACAGCCCAGCCGCCACGCCCGCATCGACGCCGTTGCGCGACAGAAGCGATGCCGCGTCCGGCTTCAGCGTAAACCGCTCCCAGGCAGGAATTCTCCACCACAGCAGCCCCACGTCCTTCGAGCGGGCGCTTTCGGCGATGAGTTCAGCGACGAAGTCTTCTCCCAGCAGGCGACGCCCGTCTGGCGCGACACCCTTGTCCAGAATCAACCGGCCCAGTTTGGCCAGGTCGGCAGCGGACAGTGCCAGGCCGGCCATGCCGATCGGCGTGCCCGCCTCATCCTTGCGCCACGTGTAGTCCGTGATGCCCAGTGGCTGGAACAAGCCACTCTCGACGACGCGATCCATCGTCTTCCCCGAAGCGCGCTCGACGATGCCGGCGAGGAGGTTGGTCGCCTTGTTGTTGTAGGAGAACGTCGACCCGGGATCCGTTGACAGTTCAGCCGCCAATGCCAGCTTGACCAGATCCGGCGCACCTTCCAGTTCGATGCCTGCATTCGGCACATTCTGCAGGCCGGAGGTGTGACTGAGCAGCATCCGCACCGTGATGTGCTGCTTGCGCCCCTGTGCCCACTCTGGATAGATCGCGCTTACCGGCTGATCCAGCGATTCCAGCGCGCCGCTGTGCAGCAACAGCCCGATGGACAGTGCCACCACCGACTTGGTCGCCGACATCAGTTCATTCGGCTGCGCTGCCGCGGTGCTCCGGGTTTCGAGCAGCGTCTCTCCATCGCGCTGTATCAGCATCGCATCCGAGCGGGACATCGCCGCGTTGACCTTCAGATTGGCCAGAGCGCGCTCCATCCCACCGCTGGCAGCAAAAGCGTTGCAGCACACCAGGCAGCTCAGTGCCATCCACCACGATTTCAAGTGCATGCGCATTCCTCCGGAAACGGATACAGCATGACTACATCTGTAGTCATGATGGAGTGGCAGAAGTCATGGGATGGGAGCTATGGCTGCGGCACTCACAGCGGCGAGGTGCGGTGGCCCATGGAGCGGTTGCTTGCCTGCGCGGTCGGCCTACGACAGCGCGCGTCTCTGGCTTGGGATGCGGCGAGGTGAGCGAAGTAGGTCGCAGGGATGCCGGTCACCAGAGACGCCGGTGTGGTGGGCCCACCAGGATTCGAACCTGGAACCAAAGGATTATGAGTCCTCTGCTCTAACCGTTGAGCTATAGGCCCTTGCGGCCGCACAGTGTAGTGGAGGCCCGCAGGCGCTTTCCACTGCACCCCTCACATCAGCCGAAACGCTGCCCCATCGCCTGCACCCGACGCGCATTCTCCGCAGCCAGCTCACGCAGCACGTCCGAGCGCAGCAGCGCCGAGCCCGCCACGCGCTGCCAGTAGTCCACCGCCAGCGGCGCTGCCCAGTGCAGGTGCGCGAGCTGGCCGCTGCGCTCCGGCGCGATGGAGGCGAGCGGCGTAGCTGCACGCAGCACCCCTGTGCGCGAGGGTGCCAGTGACATCGGCAACATGTCATACGCGGGCGCCAACGGCAGCGGACCGCGATCGACCAGGTGGAAACCCAGATTGCCCTGATGCATGTCGCTGTTGCCGATCAGCCGGCCGAAGGCGTGCAGCCTACCCATGGCGGCCTGCGCGTCGCGATCGACCCAGCCCTGCGTCAGCAGCGCGTCTGCCGCCGTCCCCCAGTCCAGGGTCACGTCACCGACGAAGGCCGAAGACAGCGCCAGCAGCGAGACGAAGCCACGCCGGCCGAGCACGTCGACGGTACGGTCGAAGCGCTGCACCTCGAGGAACGTGTGCGTGTCGGTCTGGAGAATCTCGGACGCCGCCGCGTCCACCCCCGCGTCGCGCAGGCACTGCAGGGCGAGGTGCTCGCAGACCAGCAGGTCCGCCCAGCGCTCGGCGGCCTCGCCTGCGGTGGGCTGCGCGAACTTCACCAGCGCCGCATAGCGCCCTCCCTCATGCTCCACCGTGGCAGTAAACTTCGGTTGCTCGCCACCCGGCGACGATCCGACGTCTTCGCCTTCCAGTGCCGCTGCGGCGCGCTCGGGATAACGACGTGCGCGCTGCCCGGCAGGGACGTGATCGCCAGGCGCATCAAGCGCGCGCAACGCCATCTGCACGGCATCGCCGCCAAGCAGGAGGTCACCGATCTCGGTGCCGCCTGCACGTACCAGAGCCTGCAGAGTGTCACCCAATTGCCAGCGATTGAGGTCGTCGGGGATGCCCAGGTCACGCCCGCGACGATGCGCGAACGTGCGCCCGAGGAAGCCCTGTGGGCGCAGGTCGTCCAGATACCACGGCAGCCCCGGGAAGTGGCCGTCGACGGTCTCGTCGGGCGAACGGGTCAGATTGGGACGTGCGGCGGTAGTCGCCACGTGGAAGGTCTCGCCCGTGAGTGCCACGACCGAGCCCAGTTCTTCAAGGGTGGCGTCTGGGCGCAGACGGTACAGCGGCCACTCGCTGCCCGCGGCGGTCTGCTGGCGGACGGCATAGGCCGTGGCGCGGGTGCGGCCAAGTCGCACCACGCGGTCCCCGGCCTCGGCGACCAGACGGCTCAGGGTTGGCCGGGTGACGCCCAGGCGATCAATGAGATCGGCCGCCGATACCACCTCGCCAGCCGGCAGACTGTCGAAAAGCGTCTGGAGCTGGACGGTACGGGGACGGGCCATGGTCTGGATTTCGAGACGAATTAAGTTACGAATCTATACGCCAATCTTTGGCGAACCACAACCTCATCATACCTCTAAGCCGTTGATTAAAATAACAACGTATCAGCCATCAGCAAAAACACTGCAGCAATTAAGTTACGAAAAAAGAAACGAAACTCAAATAAAAACCTAGCGATCCCCCACCCCCTCGAACAAGCGCTCCATCCGCTGCGCCGCCGCCCGGCTCGAGTAGACGCCACCCGGGTTGACGGCGCCGATCGCGCACTGCCCGTTGTCGGTGACGACCAACTCCGCTCCCTGCAGCGAGGCCCGCAGTGCGCAGGGTTCTTCACCCAGAAACAGCTCATCGCCCATCGGCTCGGCGCTGCCGATCAGCGTGCCCTCGCCTTTGCCGCCCGCTGGCAGCATGCGCAGATGCAGCGTGTCGCCCTCGGCCTGGATCTCCAGCACGCGCCCTGCGCTGCCGTCCCAGCTGCCAAGCCAACTGCTGAAGTCGGTGTCGGCCATGTGGCCGGTCTTCATGACACGCTCTGCCGGCGCCCAGCCCACCACCGCTTTGCCGGGTGGCAGGACCTGCACGCAGTAGTAGTCGTTCCAGCGGCTGCCGATCACCAGGCCGCTGCCCGGTTCAACTTCATCGCCGCTACTGCAGCCGTCCTGCGGCGTGTCCAGGCAGCCGGGGCGCTCAGCCATCAGGGCCACGTTGCCGGCATCCACGACGCGGCCGACGGTGAGGTCGGGCTGGGTCTGGAAGAAATCAGCTGCGTTGCAGGCAGGCTGCTGAGGCTCCGCGGCCAGCGCGGCGAAGGGGCAGAGAGCAAGGAGAAGCCAGCCTTTTTTCATCGTCATTCCATTGATCCACAGGTGTAAAGCGACGCGCATCCTACCGCATCCGCATTCGCGCCCGCTGCCCACGCGGCGACACCTGCCGCCCAAAAAACAAACCCCGCTTGCGCGGGGTCTGTTGGTGTTTCATCGTGAACTGCCGGTATCGATCAATCGATATCCAGGAAGCTGCGCAGCTGCTCGGACCGGCTCGGGTGACGCAGCTTGCGCAGCGCCTTTGCTTCGATCTGGCGGATGCGCTCGCGGGTGACGTCGAACTGCTTGCCCACTTCCTCGAGGGTGTGGTCGGTGTTCATGTCGATGCCGAAGCGCATGCGCAGCACCTTGGCTTCCCTCGGGGTGAGGCCGGCCAGCACGTCACGCACGGTTTCAGACAAGTTGATGTTGGTGGTGTTCTCGATCGGGGACTCCACGTTGGTGTCCTCGATGAAGTCGCCCAGATGGGAATCCTCGTCGTCGCCGATCGGGGTTTCCATCGAGATCGGCTCCTTGGCGATCTTCATCACCTTGCGGATCTTGTCTTCCGGCATGTCCATTTCCTTGGCCAGCTCCTCCGGCGTGGCCTCGCGGCCATACTGCTGGAGCATCTGACGGGAAATGCGGTTCAACTTGTTGATCGTTTCGATCATGTGCACCGGGATACGGATGGTGCGCGCCTGATCGGCGATCGAACGGGTGATGGCCTGGCGGATCCACCAGGTCGCATACGTGGAGAACTTGTAACCACGACGGTATTCGAACTTGTCCACGGCCTTCATCAGGCCGATGTTGCCTTCCTGGATCAGATCGAGGAACTGCAGGCCGCGGTTGGTGTACTTCTTGGCGATCGAGATGACCAGGCGCAGGTTCGCTTCGACCATTTCCTTCTTGGCCTTGCGCGCGCGCGCTTCACCGTAGGCCATGGCGCGGCTGATTTCCTTCAGCTCGTCCAGTTCCAGCCAGGTGGTCTTCTCGATGTCGATCGTCGCCTGCTGTTCGGCGATGATCTGATCCTTCACGTCACGCAGCGCCGAGGACCACTTCTGCTTGCGCTTCAGTGCGTCTTCCACCCACTCCAGGTTGGTCTGGTTGCCTTCCCACGAGCGGATGAAGTCCTTGCGCGGCATGCGCGCGGTCACGGTGGCCAGGTTCAGCACGCGGCGTTCGTGGGACTTGATCGAGGCCATGACGTCGCGCAGCTGCTTGACCAGCACATCGGTCAGCGGCAACGGCAGCTTCAGGGTCACGAACACGGCGGCCATGTCGTCGCGCAGCTTGGCCAGCGGCTTGCGGTCGCCCTTGGCAGCGGCCTTCTTGAACGCGGCGTACGCGTCGCTCAGGGCCTGCATGCGGCGTGCGACTTCTTCCGGATCCGGACCGGTCGGACCGGCTTCTTCCTCGACGTCGTCGCCGTCATCTTCGTCGTCGGCGTCGTCCTCGGCATCGTCGCTGGTGTCTTCAGCGACGACCGGGGCCGGCACTTCCTCGACCAGGTCATTGAAGCCGACGATCACTTCGGCCAGGCGCTTCTTGCCTTCCTTGTGCGCGTCGTAGTCGGCCAGCAGCGATTCCACCGACACGGGGAAGGTACCCAGTGCCGCCTGGACCTGGCCGAGGCCTTCTTCGATGCGCTTGGCGATGGCGATTTCGCCTTCGCGGGTCAGCAGCTCGACCGTACCCATTTCGCGCATGTACATGCGCACCGGGTCGGTGGTGCGGCCACCTTCGGTATCGAGCGCGCTCAGCGCGGCGGCGGCTTCTTCGGCCGCGGTGTCATCGACTTCGCGGTTGCCGGTGTTGCCATCGTTGAGCAACAGGGTTTCTGCATCGGGCGCAACTTCATGGACATCAATGCCCATGCCGTTGATCATGCCGATGATATCTTCGATCTGCTCCGGGTCGACAATGTCGTCGGGCAGGTGGTCATTGACTTCGGCGTAGGTCAGGTAGCCCTGTTCCAGGCCCTTGCTGATCAGAAGCTTGATGTCGTTTTGCTGGGCAGGACGTTCGTTGGCCATGTAGTGCTCGCGCCACCGGCTGGGAGAGGGAATAGAACCTAGCATTATACCAGCCCGGCGCCCCGCCTTCCCGGGCGGTGGTCCCGGGGGCTAGGGTCTGAGCAGGAAGGTCACAGGACCATCGTTGACCAGGCTGACAACCATATGGGCACCAAACTGGCCGGTTTCCACCCCCGGGGCGTGCTTTTGTCTGCAGATGTCCACCAGTCGATTGAATCCACGTTCAGCCTCCGCCGGCGGCGCGGCGGTACTGAAGCCCGGCCGCATCCCGCTGGACGTATCGGCCGCCAGGGTGAATTGGCTGACCAGCAGCAATCCGCCGCCGGTGTCGCGCAGGGACCGGTTCATTTTCCCGGCCTCGTCGCCAAACACACGATAACCAAGCAGGCGATCGGCCATCCGCTCGATCTGGGCCTCGGTATCGCCCGGCTCCATGCCCACCAAGGCCAGCAGGCCGGGGCCGATCTGGCCCACGACCACGTCTTCCACACGGACGCTGGCGTCGCTGACGCGCTGGATCAGGACAAGCATGCACACGGCTCCGCAACTGAAGGCGGCCTACCTTAACGTGCCCGCGCGCCGACAGGCAGGCCGCCAGCGGCTAGACTTTGCGGTGATGAAACCGCACACCACTGCCCGCCTGGCCTACCGCGCCGCTGCCCTGTTCACCCGCCTGCCCTGGTCGTGGCTGCGTGCCTTCGCCAATGGGCTGTCCTGGCTGTGGATACGTCTCAATGCCCGTGAGAGCCGCGTCACCCGCCGCAACCTCGAGCTGGCCTACCCCGAACTGAGCGACGCCGAACGTGCGGTGCTGCATCGGGACGTGCTGCGTTCCACCGCGCTGCAGGCCATCGAGACCCTGCGCCTGTGGACCCAGCCGCGCGATCGCAACCTGGCCCGGCTCACCGAGCGCCACGGCGAGGCGCTGTACGACGCCGCCCTGGCGGCCGGCAAGGGCGTGATCGTGGCGGCACCGCATTACGGGAACTGGGAGCTGCTCAACCAGTGGCTGGCCTCGCGCGGGCCGATCGCGATCGTCTACAAGGCGCCGGATGAGGAAGTGGGCGATGCCTTCCTGCAGCTGGTCCGCGGCGGCGACAACGTGCAGCAGGTGCGCGCCGAGGGCCCGGCCGTGCGCCAGCTGTTCAAGGTGCTCAAGGACGGCGGCGCCACCGGCATCCTGCCCGACCAGCAGCCCAAGGCCGGCGACGGCGTGTTCGCCCCCTTCTTCGGCGTGGAGGCGCTGACCATGACCCTGGTCAACCGGCTGGCCGAGCGCACCGGCGCGACCGTGCTGTACGGCTGGTGCGAGCGGATCGGCCCGGGCATGGAGTTCGCCCTGCATATTGAAGCGACCCCGCCCGGCGTGGCCGATCCGGACCCGCGCACCGCCGCCAGCGTCCTCAATGCCGGCATCGAACGCATTGCCCGGCGCGATCCGGCGCAGTATCAGTGGACGTACAAGCGCTATACGCTGCGCCCAGCGCAGAGCGGTGAGGACGATCCCTACGCCACCGAGGACCATCCGCACTGACTGCGACGCAGCGTCGCGCCCCTGGTGCGATTGAATCGCCGCGATCCGTCCCCACTGTGGAACCCACGATGTCCCCCACGGCCCCTGCCATGTCCTCTGCTTCTTCCCTGTTCGGCGACCCGGCCGCGATCCGCTGCGAGCGCGCGGTGGCTGAACTGCGCGCCGGTCGGCCGGTGGTGATCGATGATGGCCACGGCCAGCGCCTGGCCTTCATCGCACTGGACAGCAGCACCCGCACCAGCTTCACCGCCTTTGCCGCGGCCGCGGAAGATCGCCACTACCTGTTCCTCACCGCCACCCGCGCCCGCGTGCTCGGGGTGAGCGCCGATCGGGGCGCGCGCGTGCCGCTGGCCGGCATCGACTTCGATGCCCTGCCCTCGCTCAGCTACCTGCGCGACCCCGGTACGATGCCGCCGGGCTGGACCGGTGGCGAAGCGCTGGACGATGGCGCGGTGGAGATCGCCCGCCTCGGCCTGCTGTTGCCGGCGATGGTCGGCGTGCTGCTGAACGCTGATGACCGACGCTTCGATGGCTGCGCACAGGTCTCGCTATGCGACCTGAGCCAGGGTGCCGAGCAGGCCGCGCACGCGTATGAGCTGGTGGCCAGTTCGCCGGTGCCGTTGCGCGAGGTCGGCATGACCGAATTCGCGGTGTTCCGCGGCGGCGTGGCCCAGCGCGATCAGGTTGCGATCATCGTCGGCACCCCGGATCTGTCCGCCGTAGTGCCGGTGCGGGTGCATTCCTCCTGCCTGACCGGTGATCTGTTCGGTTCGCTCAAGTGCGACTGCGGCGACCAGCTGCGGCGCGGTCTGCGCAAGCTCAAGGAGCTCGGCGGCGGCGTGCTGCTGTATCTGGACCAGGAAGGCCGCGGCACCGGCATCGCCGCGAAGATGCGCGCCTACGGCTACCAGCACGACGGCCTGGACACGATCGACGCCGATGCCCAGCTCGGCTTTGGTGCCGATGAGCGCCGCTACGGCAGTGCCGTGGCGATGCTGCAGGGCCTGGGGGTCAGCCGTGTGCAGCTGCTCAGCAACAACCCGACCAAGGCCCAGCGGCTGCGCAATGCCGGCATCGAGGTGGTCGACTGCGTGCCGGTCACCGGCGACATCACCGCCGAGAACGAGCAGTACCTGCGCACCAAGGCCGAACGCGCCGGCCACCTGCTCGATGTCGATGCACTGATCCAGGCCGCGCAATAGCCCACGGCAACCTGCTACCGTCTGCGCCACGGGCGGTTGCACCTGTACGCATGCGCCCGGTCCGTTTTCCAGCCGAGCGCCCTGCCTTGTCCGATCTTCTCGACACTCCCGTGCCGCCGCCCCTGCCGCCCTTACCGGCCGCCCCTGACTGGCAGGCGATGCCGCTGCGTTCGGCCTCGCTGGCCGCGTTTGGCGGTGCGATCGCCGGCGCGCTCCTGCTGGGTGGCGTGCTCGGCGCGCTGTGGGTGGTGTTCGATCTGCCGGGACGCTGGTGGGGTGCGGCCGGCATGCTCGTGATCGGCGCGCTGGTCGGTGCGGCCCTCGCGTTCCGCCGCCAGCGCCGCACGTATTGGCGGCTCGACGCGCAGGGCCTCGGATTGCGCCGTGACCTGCTCTGGCAGAACGAAACCCGTGTACCGACTTCGCGCGTGCAGCACCTGGATCTGCGCCGTGGCCCGATCGAACGCAGTGCCGGCTTGAGCACGCTGGTCGTGCATACCGCCGGCAGCCGCTTCAGTGCGGTCACGCTCAGTGGCCTGGACAGCGCCGATGCCGAGCGCCTGCGCGACACCCTCGCGCACCAGCTGGACCAGGATGACGACGCGCTGTGAGTACGCCGCCGCCGCTTGACGCCGCGCCGGAGCAGCGGCTGCATCCCTGGTCATGGCTGTTCGTGCTGCTGATGCAGCTGCGTCAGGGCTTGATACCGCTGATCGCGCTGGTGGTGTTCGGCCAGCGCGGCGATCGCGATGAGCTGTGGCTGTCACTCGGCCCGGTGATCGCCGTGGTGGCGCTGGTGGCGTTCTCGGTGCTGCAGTACCTCACCTATCGCTATCGGATCGGCGCGTCGGCCATCACCGTGCGCAGTGGCGTGTTCGCGCGCAATCGTCGCGAGATTCCGTTCGCGCGCATCCACAACGTGGCGGTCCATCAGAACCCGCTGCATCGCCTGTTTGGCGTGGCCGAGCTGAAGCTGGAATCGGCCGGCGGCCATCGCCCCGAAGCGGAAATGCGGGTACTCAAGCTCGATCAGGCGCTGGCCCTGGAGCGCCTGGTACGCCAGCGCGGTCAGGCAGTGCCGGCCACGGCCGAGGGCGACACCGCTGCGGCCGAACCGGCCGAAGATGTGCTGCTGGCCTTGAGCCCCGGCGAGGTGGTCCGTATCGGCCTGCTCTCCAACCGCGGCTGGGTCGTGGTGGTGGCAGTGCTGGGCGCGATGGTGCAGTTGTTCCCGCGTGGCAGCGTCTCCGATGTGATCGAGGCCGGCGGCCGGCAGGCCTTCGGCTATGCCAGCCACCTGCATCCCGGGATGGGGCTGTGGGCGGTTGGCGCCTTCATCGCCGTGGTCGGCTTCTGGGTGATGCTGCGGGTGTTGTCGGTGGTGCTCGCGCTGCTGCGCTACTACGGCTTCCGGCTCAGTGAGCACGAGCGTCGGCTGACCGTGGCCAGCGGCTTGCTGACCCGCATGCGTACCAGTGTCGCGCGGCGCCGCATCCAGGCGTGGACACTGCGCGAGAGCGCGCTGCAGCGATGGTTCCAGCGCCGGCAACTACGTATCGATATCGCTGCCGGCAATCCCGGCGAAGGCGAGCGGCGCGATCTGCGTGAGCTGGCCCCGCTGGCCACGCCGGCCGTCTGCGATGGGCTGGTCCAGCATCTGCTGCCGCACCTGCACTGGCCGCCGGCGCGCTGGCAGCCGGTGCAGATGCGCGGTTGGTGGCGGCTGTGCCTGGGCGCGCTGTGCCTCGTTCCGCTGCTGACGGCGGCAGCGATCTGGTACGGCGGGGCATGGGGCGCGGTGTTGCTGCTGTGGTTGCCGTGGGCGGCGTTCCGCGCGCACCGGCAGATGGTCCGCATCGGCTATCACCTGGATGACGACTACGTCGCCGTCCGTGGAGGATGGTGGCAGCGCTGGTGGCGCTTTGCCGAACTGGACAAGCTGCAGGCGCTGCGCCTGATCCGTTCGCCGCTGGACCGCCGGCTGGGCACCGCCAGCGTATGGCTGGATACCGCGGGTGCAGGCATGGGCACGCCACTGGTGCTGCAGTACCTGCCGGAAGCGGAGGCGCGTGCGGTGTACGAACAGTTGGGCCGCGCGCTGGCGAACCGTCGCCTGCGCTGGTAGGAGAGAGCCTTACCGCTTTGCTGGTCCCCAATACCCGAGCTCCTTGCGGATCTGCAGACTGCGCGTCCACGCACCGAACGGCTTGCGCTTGAGCGTGCCGAGTTCACCCGCAAGAAAATCCTCGGTCGCCGCGATCACCCGCTCGGAGGAGTATCCATCGCGGAACGGATGGATGGTATCGGCGTAGCGGCGGATCTCGGCCATCAACGCCGGGGCGGGATTCAACGCCTGGGCCAGCATCGCCGGCAGTTGGGTGGCCTCGTCGAAATCGATCATGTGCGGCTGGGGGACACGATTACGGAAGGTCACCACCGGTTTGTGCTGCACGATGAACTCCGAGACGATCGAGGAAGTGTCCGAGACCAGCACATCGGCGGCGCGCTGCGCGGCCATCACCTGTTCCGGCTCGATGAAGCGCGCATGCGGGCCGGCCAGCGCGCGGTAACGGTCGAACAACTCCGGGGCGCACTTGGGGTGCAGAGTCAGCAGCCAGTGGTGCTCGCCGCGGGCGATATCGGCCGCGATCTGCTCGTACAGGTGCGGCGCGGCGCTCAGCCGCTCGGTGAAGGTGGAGCCGAACAGGATCACCGGGCGGCCCTGTGCCGGCACGCGCAATCCCGCGCTCAGACCACCGTCATCGCGGAACAGCGGGTCCAGCTTGGGCCAACCGGTCTCGGCCACGGCGAAGTGGCCCTCGCGCGCGGCCAGCTCGCGGAACGGGGCGGTCGTGGCCGGGCCCTGCGTGCAGTACAGATCGAACAGGCCGCGCACCCGGAAATGGCCGCGGGCGCTGTCGCGCTTCTGTACATTGAAGCCGTGGAAGACCTGCACCTTGGCCCCGGCGATGAACGGCGGCACCCAGTTGGCGGCGCTGAAGACCGCGCGCGGGCGCAGTGCCAGCGCGTCTTTCAGGCCCACATTGGGCACCCCCGGCAGCGACGCGCCAGCGGCGCCATCGGCGAACCAGGCCGACACCGATTGACCGGATGCGTGCAACGCCTGCGCCAGAGGGGCGAGAATGGGCAGCGCATAACGCTCCGTCGCAAACAGCAGGTACTCGGCCATCATGTCCTCCTCGACCGCTCCCACTGAACGGCCTCGCATTTCGGCCTGCATTATCGCGTTCAATGAGGCCGACCGCATCGGCGACTGTCTGACCTCGCTGGCCTTCTGCGACGAGATCGTCGTGGTGGACTCACAGTCCACCGATGCGACCGTGTCGATCGCGACGGCCGCCGGCGCCCGGGTCCTGCAACGTCCTTTCGATGGTTTCCGCAGCCAGAAGGCGTTCTGTGTCGCGCAGGCCACGCATGACTGGGTGCTGTGCCTGGACGCAGATGAGCGCATCAGCGATGCCCTGCGTGAGGCGATCCTGTCCGCCCAGGCCAACGGTTTCGCCGGCCACCACGGCTACCGGTTCGCACGGCTCTCCGAGTACTTCGGCAATTTCCTGAAGCATGGCAACGCCTACCCGGACCGGGTCCTGCGCCTGTTCGACCGCCGCCATGGCGGCTGGCGCGGCAAACGAGAGATCCATGAGGCAGCCAGCGTCGACGGGGCGGTCGGCACCCTGCATGGCGATCTGATCCATTACCCCTACCGTTCGCTGGAGCAGCAGCTGCTCAAGACCCAGCGCTACGCACGGATGATGGCCGAGCACGAGTTCGCGCGCGGCAAGCGCGCCACGCTGCCCAAGCTGATCCTGGCCCCGGCATGGCGGTTCTGGCGTGGACTGCTGCTGCGCGGCGGCTTCCGCGATGGCTGGCACGGGCTGGTCTATGCCTATGTCCGCGCCAACTACGTGCGCCAGAAGACCATCATGCTGTGGATGCTGCAGAACGGGCAGCCGGTCACCGACCCGCCGCGGGATCAGCGCGGCGGCTGAGCCCTGGCACGCGCCAACGCCAGACGACGCGTATGGCCCTGGACGATGGACAGCCCGGCCAGCAGGCCGACGATGGTGACGTAGAAGCTGGCCGTGATCTGGTGCGCGAACATCGACTGGGTGATCCCGCACAGCACATAGGTCACCACCACCATGATCCCGGCAGCGGCCGGGCCACGGAAGGTCTGCTCGCCGCTGCGCCGGTGCAGGCCGATGAACACCCACAGCGGCACGCCGTAGATGGCCAGCAGCAACAGCAGGCCCGGCGCGCCCTGGGTCGCGGCCCACTCGGCCAGATCGTTGTGCGCGTGGCCCAGATGGCAGCGCTGCTCGGCCGGATCATCCCGGCACACCGGCAGTCGCTGCATCGCGCTGTCGAAATGGCCGATGCCCACGCCGGTCAGCGGATGATCGAGGAAGGTCTCATAGGCCACCTGCAACCGCTCCACACGGGCACCGGCCGAGGAATCGCTGTCACCGCGCTCCATCCGCACCACGTCGTGCTTGAGCTCGGTCAGCCGGACCTGCTCGCGCAGGCTGGGAATGGTCAGGGTCAAGGTGGCGGCAATCGCCACCAGAGCCAGCAGCACGCCCAGGCGCGCGGGCCCGGTGCGCCAGCGCAGGCTCATTGCCATCACCACCAGCAACGCCAGCAGCGCCAGCCAGACACCCCGGCTACCGCTGAGCACGATGGTCACGCAGCCGGCCACCATGCCCACGATCACCCAGGTCCAGCGCTGGTGCGGCCGGCAGAACACCAGCAGCACCATCAGCACCAGCACGATGTCGGCCAGCACGATGGCGTTGGTACTCAGGTCGGCACGCGGCGCGCCGCCGGCGACCTGCAGGATCGACAGCACCATCGTGCCGATCAGGCCGGCCAGCGCGCCTGCCCACAGCCACCGGATGTCCGGGCGCAATGCGCACACCCACAGCGCGATCCAGGGGATCACCACGAACCGCGAGCGGTTGTCGATATCACGCAGCCCCTGCTCGAACAGATACATCGACAGCAGCGCAAAGCCGATCGCCGCCAGCATCAACCAGGTCAACACCTTCACGGGGCGCCCCGCCACGCCCCGCGCGCGCCACAGGTAGTCCGGCGCCAGCAGCGTGCTCAGCAGCAACAGGATCCCGTAGGGCAGCAGGTTCTGCGGCAGCGTCAACACCAGCGCGGGCATGCAGAACAGGCCGACGGTGGCGATCCAATGGGCCACGCCGGCACGTCCCTGCAGCGGCGGCAGGGAGACAGGCGCGGCCGGCCCGGATGCGGAGGAGAACGTCATTGCCAACCTCGATTGCCACACGCAGCAGTGCAGAGATCACTCATCGCCGTCGATCCGGTGCAGCGCGCGCTCGCGTGCCTGTTCCTCGGCACTGGCCACGCAGGGGCCATGGATGTCACCCGGCCTTACCAACCACCAACGACGACGGTTGGCGACCCCGGCCAGCTCGGCGCTGGTGCGGTCCACACAGGCCAGCAGCGCGTCCTCCTGCACCAGCAGCCAGCGCTGCTGCGGCAGCGCCGCCTGCCAGGCAACGCCGTCGGCGAGCTGGCGGTCCCAACGGCGGTTGAAACCGAAGGTGGCCGCATCACGGTCGGCCATCAGCAGGTTCTGTTCTTTCCAGGCCACCAGGCCCAGTTCCGCATCCGGGCCGATGCGCTGGCCGACCTGTTGCATCAGGCCCCGCGCGGAGCTGGAGTCGTTGAACAGGGGGTAGCCGATCAGCCCGAACGCCACCCACGCCATGGTCAGCGTCGCCACGACCGCCAGATGGAAGCGCCGCACGCCGGCGACGCACAGGGTGAGCACCGCCCAACTGCCCAGCGCCACGGCCACCCAGCCCAGGCCGGAGGTCACCGCGGTATCGATGCCCCGGTCCAGAATCAGTTTGCGCTCGAAGCCCGGCTGCCCCAGCAACATCGAGATGCCGATGCCGAGCAGGCCCAGCGCCAGCAGCGCGACAAAACCGCCCAGCAGCCACTGGAACGCGCGCTTGCGCAGCAGTCCCGGCAACAGCGGCGCCAGCGCCAGGCAGAACATCGGCAGCGCCGGCAGGATGTAGACGTCACGCTTGCCGTTGGGGATCGAGAAGAACAGCACGATCAGCAACCACCACACCAGCGGCAGCAGGTAGCGCGCATCGCGGCGCTGCAGACGCCGGCGCCAGGCCGGAATCGCCCACGGAATCGCCAGGAAGGCCGGAATCCACATCGACGGCATCGTGCCCAGGAAATACCACCAGGGCTGGTGGTGATCCCAGGACTGCGCGTACCGCTTGGCGGTCTGCCGGAACAGGATGTCATCCAGATAGGCGCGGTACTCGGTCGAGCCGCTGCCCAGTGCGGTCACCACCATCGGCACCAGCCACAACGCAATCGCCAGCACGAACGCCAGCGGACCGACCCAGAAGCGCCAGTCGCGGATGTGCAGCTTGACCCGCGGCCAGCCCAGCACCGATGCCACCGCGGCCGGCACGATCATCAGCAGCGCGATCACCCCCACGCCCTTGGTGATCACCCCCAGCCCGGCAGCGAACCAGCCCAGCCACCACCATCGCCACGCCGGCCCACTGAGCAGGTGCCGCAGCAGGCCGTAGTTGGCCAACGTGATGAAGAAGACCACCAGGGGGTCGATCTGGGCTTTCTTGGACTGGAAGGTGAAGTGAAGCGCGAACAGCAGCGCCCACGCCGCGTACAACCCGACCCGCCGTGTCCACAGGCGGCGGCCGAGGTCATAGACGCAGGCCAGCGTCCCCAGCGCGGCCAGCAACGAGGGCAACAGGAACGCCACGCGCCAGTCGCCGATCAGTGTGTACAAGGTCGCCTGCGACCACATCAGCATGGGCGGCTTATCCGAATACAGCTCGGTGCCGCGATGCGGGAACAGCCAGTCGCCGCTCTCCACCATCTGCTTGGCGACCAGCGCAAAGCGTGGCTCATCGGACGGCCACGGATCACGCATGCCCAGGCCAGCCCCCAGAACGAGCAGGGCCATCAGGGCAAGCAGCCAGAACTCTCGGGATGCGCGGTTTTTTAGCATGGGGCGGAATTCTAGCCGGGTTCGGATCAGCCCTTCTTTAACAGACGCGCATAAAAGAAGCCGTCAGCACCGTTCTCACCTGGCAGGCGCTGGCGCCCGGCCCAGGAATCGTGGCCATACGCCTCGCCCAGCGGCAGGAAGCCGGCATCACGGGTGCGCTGCAGGAAGGCTTCCACCTGGAACTGATTTTCATCGCGCAGGATTGAACATGTCGCATACAGCAGGGTTCCACCCGGGGTAAGCATCGTCCAGCAGGCATCCAGCAGGCGTGCCTGCAAGGCGATCAGCGCGTCGATGTCGGTCGCGCGACGATGCGCCAGCACATCCGGCTGGCGGCGGATGATGCCCGTGGCCGAACAGGGGGCGTCGAGCAGGATGGTGTCGAACAACTGCCCGTCCCACCAGCTGGCCGGATCGGTCGCGTCACCGGCCAGTACCTTCGCATTCTGGCCCACGCCGGTACGCACGAACGTTTCGCTGATCCGCTTGAGCCGGCGCGCATCGATGTCCAGCGCCAACAGCTGCAGGGTGGGATCGCGCTCCAGCAGGTGTGCGGCCTTGCCGCCCGGTGCGGCGCAGGCATCAAGCACCCGCGACCCCGGGCGCGGCGCGAGCGCATCGGCCACCTGCTGGGCAGACAGATCCTGCACCGACAGCGCGCCATCGGCGAAGCCTGGCAGCGCGGACACGGCTACCGGCACCGGCAGGCAGATCGCGTCGGCACCCACGCTGGATGGCTCGGCCGCGATACCGGCTGCCTCCAACTGCTGCAACATCGCATCGCGGCTGCTGTGCTGGCGGTTGACCCGCAGCCACAGCGGCGCGGCCTGCAGGCTCGCACTGAACACGGCATCGGCCTCCTCCGGCCAATCCTGTTCGATCTTCTCGGCCATCCACAGCGGGAAGGCATCGCGCGCCGGCAGCGGCGGAATGCCTTCGCGCTGGGCGCGGCGCAGCAGCGCATTGACCATGCCGGCCTGGCGATCACGGCCCATCGCGCGGGCAGCGTCGACCGTGGCCGACAGCGCGGCGTGCGCCGGCAGCTCCAGCGCGTCGAGCTGGGCGAAGCCGACCAGCAGCAGCGCGCGCAGTTCGTCTTCCCGCACACTCAGTGGCCGCGGCATCCATTGCGACAGTGCGGCGTCATACGCGGCGCGGCGACGCAGCACGGCAAAGCACAGCGCCTCCAGCAGCGCACGGTCGCGGCTGTCGTCCAGTGTCGGCAGTGCGGTGGCCAGTTCGGCCTTGAGCGAACGGCCGCGGCCGATCACCTGGGCCAGCACGCGCGCGGCCAGCACGCGGGTCGGCACGCCGGGGGCGGTATGGGCGGTGTAGGGGCCTGCAGGCTTGCCGGGACGCGCGTTGGTCATCTCAGGCACCCACGCCAAGATCACGACGGGCATTGAGATAGTCGGCGGCGGTGATCGCCTTGCCACCCTCGCGCTGCAGCACCCGCAGGCGCAGCGCACCCTGGCCGCAGGCGATGTCGATGCCGTCGCGCGAGGCGGCCAGCAGCGTGCCGGGCGCCTTGCCCTGGTTGTCCTCCAGCGCGATCGCACCGTGGATGCGGACGCGCTCGCCGGCCAATGTCGCCTCGGCGATCGGCCACGGGTTGAAGGCGCGCACGGTACGGGCCAGGGCCTGGGCATCGTCGGACCAGTCCAGACGGGCTTCGGCCTTGTCCAGCTTGTGTGCGTAGGTAACGCCCGCCTCGGGCTGCGGCTGCGCGATCGGCTTGATGCCGGCACGCAGCAGGCCCAGGCCATCGGACAGCACCTGCTCACCCAATGCAGCCAGGCGATCGTGCAACTGGCCACCGGTATCGTTGGCACCGATCGCGATGTGCTGCTTGAGCAGCACCGGGCCGGTGTCCAGCCCCGCTTCCATCTGCATCAGGCACACGCCGGTTTCGGTATCGCCGGCCTGGATCGCCCGCTGGATCGGCGCGGCACCGCGCCAGCGCGGCAGCAGGGAGGCGTGCACGTTCCAGCAGCCGTGGGTC
The DNA here is from genome assembly GCA_002363385.1 of Stenotrophomonas maltophilia. Lineage (GTDB taxonomy): Bacteria > Pseudomonadota > Gammaproteobacteria > Xanthomonadales > Xanthomonadaceae > Stenotrophomonas > Stenotrophomonas maltophilia_AN. The sequence goes on along the minus strand of DEVL01000003.1, from coordinate 403,815 downwards.
GGGATCGCCAACACGGCCTTGGGCAGGATCAGGCCATAGGCCACCACCACCATCAGATCCGGCTGCAGGTCGCGCAGCTGCTGCTGGGCGTCGGGGGTCTTGAGGCTTTCCGGCTGGAACACCGGGATGCCGCGCGCGATCGCTTCCAGCTTGACCGGCGAGGGCGCCAGGCCACGACCGCGGCCGGCGGGCCGATCAGGCTGGGTGTACACCGCGACCACTTCATGGTGGCGGGCTGCAGCGCGCAGCGAGGACACGGCGAACGCCGGCGTACCGGCAAAGACAATCTTCATGGCGACCCCACTAACAGAACGTAAAACGGCGCCGATGTCCGGCGCCGCGCGACAGGACACGTCGCGCGGTCGACCCGCGCGGCGGTCGCTGCAATCACCTCAGGCAACGTGCTTGCGCTGCTTGGCCAGCTTCTTGCGCACCATCTCGCGCTTGAGCGGGGAGAGGTAATCAATGAACAGCTTGCCGTCCAGGTGGTCCATCTCGTGCTGCACGCACACGGCGAGCACGCCGTCGGTGGTCAGTTCCTGGGCCACGCCGTGGCGGTCCAGGTAGCGCACGGTGATCTGGTTGGCGCGGGTGACGTCGGCAAAGATGCCCGGCACCGACAGGCAGCCTTCCTGATAGACCTGGCCCCCTTCGTTGGCGACGATCTCCGGGTTGATGAACACCATCGGGGTGTCCTTCTCCTCACTGACGTCGATCACCATGAAACGCTTGTGCACGTCGACCTGGCTGGCGGCCAGGCCGATGCCCGGCGCGTCGTACATGGTCTGGAACATGTCATCGATCAGGGTCTGGAACGCCGGCGTGGTCACGTCGGCGGCATCCATCAACGCGGCCTTGGTGCGCAGGCGCGGATCGGGAAATTCAAGAATGGGCAGGAGAGCCATGGCAAATACCGGTAGGGGGCGCCGGTCGAAGCGGCGTACAGGGCGATTCTATCGCCAACGCTTGCCCCGCGCCCCGGTTTCTGGACTATAGTGCGCGAACCTGTTGGGGAATCAGGCACCACATCTATGTTTGAACGAACTCGTACGGTCGTCGCCGTAGCGATGCTGACCGTCGCTACCTATGCTACCGCCGTGGAAATGAATGGCGGGCACCCGGATACCTATGTCGTGCGCAAAGGGGACACGCTGTGGGACATCTCGGCGCGCTTCCTGCAGAAGCCCTGGCTGTGGCCGGAAATCTGGCAGGCCAACCCGCAGGTCAAGAATCCGCACCTGATCTACCCGGGTGACGTGCTCAGCCTGGCCTATCTGGACCGCGTCGTGGCCCAGCCCGGCCCCCGCCGGGAGGCCCCGATCAACGGCGTCCCGCTGGAGCAGGTCGAGCCCTTCCTGAAGCAGCTGAGCGTGGTCGACGAGGTCAAGTCACTGCCCTACGTGGTCAATCTGGAAGACAACCGCCTGCGCGCCACCACCGGCCAGACCGCCTATGTGCGGGGCCTGGAGAATGCCCAGGTCGGCCAGCGCTACGCGGTGGTCCGCCCGACCGTGCAGTACGCCCTGCCCAAGCCGACCGAAGACCTGAACGCCCGGGGCGATACCACGCCTGGCAGCGGCAACGTCTGGAAGACCTTCATCGTGCCGAGCAAGCGCCATCAGACGCTGGGCTACGAGCTGGCCCAGATCAATGTCGGCACGGTGAGCCGGGTGCAGAGCGGCAACGTCGAGGTGACCTCGCTGGTACTGCAGGGCCAGGTCGATGGCCGTGAAGTCCGCGCCGGTGACCGCCTGGTCCCGGTCGAGGCCCGCCCGTACGATCTGCAGTTCGTGCCGCACGTGCCCGCCCCGCAGACCGCCGATCTGGACGTCCGCGTACTGGCCGTGGCCGACACCTTCACCGCGGGCGGCCCGCGCGACGTGATCGCGATTTCCGCCGGCAGCGCCAACGGGGTGGACAACGGCACGGTGTTCTCGCTGTGGCGGCAGGGCCGTCATGTGGCGCACCGCATGGACTACCCGAACTCGTCGCGGATGGACGATGCGCTGACCAGCGGTGCCGGCCGGGTCACCCTGCCGGACGAGTACGCCGCCCATGCGATGGTGTTCCGCACCTTCGAGAACGTCAGCTATGCGCTGGTGATGGAAGGCGTGAAGCCGGTCAGGGTCGGGTATTCGGCACTGCATCCCGATACGAAGTAACCGCGGCAGAGTCCTACCCTGCCATCCGACGGCGCCCTAGGGCGCCGTCGTCGTTTGCGGCCCAGGCTGCCGGGATGCCGATTCCCTGCCCTGCGACGTCCACCGCCCTGCTCACCCTGGTCCTGGCCGGCGGTGCCCTGCCACCCCGTCTGCGCCTGCTCCGGGCATTTCCGGACGCGGCGGCCGCGCTGCGGGCGGGCCCCAGCGCATGGCGCGCCGCCGGCTGCACCCCCGCGCAACGTGCACGGCTGGCGTTGCCCGACGAACCGTATCTGGCGCGTGGCCTGGCGTGGCTGGCCGAGGATCAACATCACCTTCTGGGCCTGACCGATCCCGACTACCCGGCGCTGCTGGCCCAGATCGAGGAGCCGCCCCTGGCGTTGTTCGTGGATGGAGAGCCGGCCCGGCTCTGGCATCCCGCCGTGGCCGTGGTTGGCAGCCGCTCGCCGACTCCCGGCGGCCGGGAACACGCGCACGCCTTCGCGGCGGCCCTGGCCCGCGACGGGTGGTCGGTGGTAAGCGGGCTGGCCACCGGTGTGGACGCGCAGGCCCATGACGGCGCACTTCAGGTGCACGGCGGGATGACCGTCGCGGTGGTCGCCACCGGCCTGGAGCAGACCTATCCGCGCCAACATGCCGCCCTGCATGCCCGGATCGCGGGGAGCGGGGCGGTAGTCAGCGAGTATCCGCCGGGCATGCCGGCCATCCAGGCGCACTTCCCTGCGCGCAATCGGATCATTGCCGGGCTCAGCCTGGGCACCCTGGTGATCGAAGCCGCCCAGCGCTCCGGCGCGCTGATCACCGCCCGCTGCGCCGCCGAGGCAGGGCGGGAGGTGTTCGCCCTGCCCGGCTCGATCCGCAACGCACGTGCCCGCGGCTGCCACCGGCTGATCCGCCAGGGGGCGGCGCTGGTGGAAGAACCGGCCGAGGTGACCGCCGGCCTGACCGCGCTGGCCCAGACCCTGGCCGGGGCCTTGCGAAGCCGGCTGGACGCCCCCACTGAACAGGCACGACCGGTGCTCAACAGCGCCCCCTCCTACACCGACCCGGACTACCAGTGCTTGTGGAAAGCCCTGGATGACGACCCAACGGGTATGGATTCATTGATACAGCGCAGCGGATTGACGGCGGCCCAGCTGTCGGCCATGCTGCTGGTCATGGAACTGGATGGAAAGGTAATGGCCGCCTATGGTCGCTACTGTCGAAAACCCTAGTTTCTTCACCTCCACAGCGTCGTTGACGCAGGCCGAGGGGCAATGAAAGAGAGCATTCTGGATGTCCTGCTGTACCTGTTCGAACATTATTTCAGCGAAGACGCGGATCTCATCCGCGACCGCGACTCCCTCCAGAACGGCCTGATCCAGGCCGGCTTCAGCCCCACCGAGATCAACAAAGCCTTCGATTGGCTGGACGCGCTCGCCGAGCAGCGCCCGGCCGTGGTGCTGGGCCGCGTCAATGGCCCGGTGCGGATTTTCCATGGGCCCGAGCTGGACAAGCTCGACGTGGAAGGCCGTGGCTTTTTGATGTTCCTGGAGCAGCACGGCATCCTCGATGCCAGCCAGCGTGAGCTGGTGCTGGACCGCGCGATGGCGCTGGACCAGGACGAACTGGACCTGGACGACCTCAAATGGGTCGTGCTGATGGTGCTGTTCAACCAGCCCGGGGCCGAAGCCGCGTACGCCTGGATGGAAACCCAGATGTTCGTGGACGAACCCGAACCGCTCCACTGACCTTACACTGAGCGCCTTGCGCATTCAGGAGCGGGCCGGTGGACCAGTGGTTTTTTGCAGAAGGAAACAGTCAGCAGCGCGGTCCGCTGCCTGCTGACGAGTTGATCGCGCTCTACCGTTCCAGCCGCATCGCGCTGGATACGTTGGTGTGGCGCGACGGCATGGCGCAGTGGCAGCCCTTGGAATCCGTGGCGGCTGAGATCGGGTTGGACATCGCTCCCGCCCCCGAGGCGGTGGAGGCGATCACGCCGGGTCCCGCTGGCCCGCCGGCACTGCCTGCCGCGCCCGCCACGCCCATCACGCCCGCTCCGAGCATCGACCCTACCGTCGTGCCGCCGCCCCGCAAGGGCCTGAGTGGCTGTGCGATCGTGGGCATCATCGCGGCCGTGTTCGCCGTGCTGGTGCTGATCGTCGGCGGCGTGCTTGCCGTGCTGGCGGTACCGGCATACCGCGAGTATGTCGCGCGTGGCAAGACCACCGAGGCGATCGCCACGCTGGTCCCGATCAAGTCCGCCGTGGCCGAGTTCGCCAGCGAACATGGCCGCTGCCCGGTCAACGATGACGAGGGCTTCCAGCCCGCCGAAAGCTACGCCGCTGGTGCCGTCGGTGCCGTGCGGATCGGCCGTTTCGACAATGGCCATTGCGGCGTGGAGGCCGAACTGACCGTGCCCGGCAGCACCTCGCTGGACGGCAAGCTGCTGTGGCTGGATTACGACGGTGAGCAACAGCACTGGACATGCAGTGGTGAGCCTGATGACACGTACCTGCCGCTGGATTGCCGCGGCTGATAACGGACAGATGTCCATGGATGCACCCAACAGGGGATTGAAGCAATGACTGAGTGGTATTTCGCCGATGGCCAGGAACGTCAGGGACCGCTGAGCGCAGACGATATGCGCCAGCGCTTCCAGCGGGGTGAGATCACCCTGACCACGCTGGTGTGGCGGGAAGGGTTGGCGCAGTGGGTACCGCTGTCCGAGGCGGTCGATGAGCTGCAGCTGCAGCATCTGGCCAGCGCGGCCAGCACGGTCGGCAGTGGCATCGACCTGCGCGGCGATTACACTGCCATCGACAACGGCACCGCCCCGTTGCCGGGCACCGGTGGGGGCACCTACTCGCCGTACACCGCCCCAGCCGCAGCCACCGGCTATGCCAGCACGGCCGTGGTCAGCGGCCAGGACGTGGTCTATGCCGGCTTCTGGAAGCGTTACGCGGCCTACTTCATCGACTACATCCTACTGACCGTGGTCACCCTGCCGCTGAGCATGATCATCAACGTGATGGGGGTCAGCTCCGGCAATGAAGGTGTGCAGGTCGCGCTGACGCTGGTGGTGATGCTGCTCAGCATGGTGATCAGCATCGGCTACTACGCCGGCTTCCACGCCTCGCGCGGCGGCGCCACGCTGGGCAAGATGGCCGTCGGCATCAAGGTCGTGCGCGGCAACGGCGAGCGCATCAGCTTCCTGCGGGCGTTCTGCCGCTACCTGGCGACCATCGTCAGCAGCCTGATCCTGATGATCGGCTTCATCATGGCCGCCTTCACCGAGCGCAAGCAGGCGCTGCACGACATGATGTGCGACACCCTGGTGGTGGACAAGTGGGCGTTCACCGAGCATCCGGAGCTTCAGCAGCGTGGTCTGGGCACGGTCACCATCGTGATCCTGGTGATCGCCGCACTGGCTGTGGTGGCCCTGTTCGGCGTGATGCTGGCCATGATCGGCGTGATCGCGTCGATGTCCTGATCCGGGCAATCCTCACACTGGGCCGCTTGACACGAGCGGCCCCGGCGTGATTCCACTAATAGGCAAGAAAGCTGAACGCCCGGCCCACCCCCGGGCGTTCGGTTTATGTATATCGCCCGCGCCGCTTCACTAATGCGGCCATTTGCTCCACCCTAGCGGCCCTCCCCGGGGCCCTGCCCATAGAATCCTGACGCCATGCCCAAGCACCTGCTCATCGTCGAATCGCCCGCCAAGGCCAAGACGATCAACAAATACCTCGGCAAGGACTTCACTGTCCTGGCCTCGTATGGGCATGTGCGTGACCTGGTGCCCAAGGAAGGTGCGGTCGATCCCGACAACAACTTCGCGATGCGCTACGACCTCATCGAAAAGAACGAAAAGCACGTCGATGCCATCGTCAAGGCTGCCAAGGGCGCCGACGACATCTTCCTGGCGACCGATCCGGATCGCGAGGGGGAAGCGATCAGCTGGCACATCGCCGAGATCCTGCGCGAGCGCGGGCTGGTCAAGGACAAGCCGATGCAGCGCGTGGTCTTCACCGAGATCACCCCGCGTGCCATCAAGGAAGCAATGGGGCACCCGCGCGAGATCGCTGGCGACCTGGTCGATGCCCAGCAGGCGCGCCGCGCGCTGGACTATCTGGTCGGTTTCAACCTGTCCCCGGTGCTGTGGCGCAAAGTGCAGCGCGGCCTGTCCGCCGGCCGTGTGCAGAGCCCGGCACTGCGCATGATCGTCGAGCGCGAGGAAGAGATCGAAGCCTTCATCGCCCGCGAGTACTGGAGCATCGATGCGCTGTGCGCGCATCCTTCGCAGCACTTCAATGCGCGCCTGATCAAGCTGGACGGCCAGAAGTTCGAACAGTTCACCGTGACCGACGGCGACACCGCCGAGGCCGCGCGCATGCGCATCCAGCAGGCCGCCCAGGGCGCGCTGCATGTCACCGATGTGGCCAGCAAGGAGCGCAAGCGCCGCCCGGCCCCGCCGTTCACCACCTCCACGCTGCAGCAGGAAGCCTCGCGCAAGCTGGGCTTCACCACGCGCAAGACGATGCAGGTCGCGCAGAAGCTGTACGAAGGCGTGGCGATCGGCGAGGAAGAAGGCACCGTCGGTCTGATTTCGTACATGCGTACCGACTCGGTGAACCTCTCGCAGGACGCGCTGGCCGAGATCCGCGACGTGATCGCGCGCGACTTCGGCATCGCCTCGCTGCCGGACCAGCCGAACACGTACCAGACCAAATCCAAGAACGCCCAGGAAGCGCACGAAGCCGTGCGTCCGACCTCGGCGCTGCGCACCCCGGCCCAGGTGGCACGCTTCCTCACCGATGACGAGCGCAAGCTGTACGAGCTGATCTGGAAGCGCGCTGTCGCCTGCCAGATGATCCCGGCCACGCTCAACACCGTCAGCGTGGACCTGTCGGCCGGCAGCGAGCATGTATTCCGCGCCAGCGGCACCACCGTGGTCGTGCCTGGCTTCCTGGCCGTGTACGAAGAAGGCAAGGACAACAAGAGTGCCGAGGATGACGATGAAGGCCGCAAGCTGCCGGCGATGAAGCCCGGCGACCGCGTGCCGCTCGAGCGCATCCTGGCCGAGCAGCACTTCACCCAGCCGCCGCCGCGCTTCACCGAAGCGGCGCTGGTCAAGGCGCTCGAGGAGTACGGCATCGGCCGCCCCTCGACCTACGCCTCGATCATCCAGACCCTGCTGTTCCGCAAGTACGTGGAGATGGAAGGCCGCAGCTTCCGCCCGTCCGACGTGGGCCGTGCAGTGTCCAAGTTCCTGTCCAGCCACTTCACCCAGTACGTGGATTACGACTTCACCGCCAAGCTCGAAGATGAGCTCGATGCGGTGTCGCGTGGCGAGGAAGACTGGATCCCGCTGATGGCACGATTCTGGGAGCCGTTCCACAAGCTGGTCGGCGAGAAGAACGAATCGGTCGACCGCGCCGAGGCCAGTGGCGCGCGCGAGCTCGGCACCGACCCCAAGACCGGCAAGCCGGTCAGCGTGCGCCTGGGCCGTTTCGGGCCGTACGCCGCGATCGGCAGCACCGCCGAGGATGCCGAAGACAAGCCCAAGTTCGCTTCGCTGCGCCCGGGCCAGTCGATGCATACCATCTCCCTGGAAGACGCGCTGGAGCTGTTCCTGATGCCGCGCGCGCTCGGCCAGGACAAGGAGGAGGATGTCAGCGTCGGTATCGGTCGTTTCGGCCCGTTCGCCAAGCGTGGCAGCACCTATGCCTCGCTGAAGAAGGAAGACGACCCGTACACCATCGACCTGGCCCGCGCCGTGTTCCTGATCGAAGAGAAGGAAGAGATCGCGCGCAATCGGATCATCAAGGAATTCGAGGGCAGCGAGATCCAGGTGCTGAACGGTCGCTTCGGCCCGTACATCAGCGATGGCAAGATGAACGGCAAGATCCCGAAGGATCGTGAGCCCGCCTCGTTGACCCTGGCCGAAGTACAGAAGTTGATGGAAGACACCGGCAAGCCGGTGCGCAAGGGCTTCGGCAAGAAGGCCGCCAAGAAGGTGGTGGCCAAGAAGGCACCGGCCAAGAAAGCCGCCGCTGGCGAAGCAACCAAGAAGACCGCCACCAAGAAGGCCGCGGTGAAGAAGGTCGCCAAGAAGGCCACGGCGAAGAAGGCGACTAAAAAGGTGGCCAAGAAAGCCGTGAAGAAGGCCGTCAAGAAGGTCGCTGCCAGCTGAGCCTGGTTGACCCCTCCCGCCACGGCGGGAGGATAATGCCGGCCATGCATCCGGCCCACCTGTCATGAACGAACTCACTGTGGACACTGCCCTGCCTGCGCTGCGCGCCGGCGGGGTGATCGCCTATCCCACCGAAGCGGTCTGGGGGTTGGGCTGCGACCCCGCGCACGAGGCCGCGGTGATGAAGCTGCTGCAGCTCAAGCAGCGCCCCGTCGAGAAGGGGATGATCCTGGTCGCCGCCGATCCGGCCCAGCTGGATGGCTGGGTGCGGATGGACGCCCTGCCGCTGGATCGCCAAGGCGCGGTCCTGGCCAGTTGGCCCGGGGCCAACACCTGGATCCTGCCCGCCGGCGAACGTGCGCCGCGATGGATCACCGGCGAACACAGTGGCATCGCGGTGCGGATCAGCGCACACCCGCTGGTTGCCGCACTGTGCCGCGCCTGGGGAGGCCCGCTGGTCTCCACCAGTGCCAACCTCGCCGGCGAGCCACCGGCACGCACCCGCGCCGAACTGGACCCGCGCCTTCTGGCCCTGCTGGATGGCCTGATCGACGGCCAGACCGGTGGCCTGGCACAGCCTACGCCGATCCGCGATGCGCTCACGGGCCACGTGCTGCGCAGCTGAGCGTGCTTTTGCGTGGCGGCGGGCAAACCCGCACACTGCGCACATGACCCTGCGCTCCGCCCTGTGGTTGTCCCTGTTCGCGCTGCTCGGCCCTGTCACGCCTGCCGCAGCGCAGAGCGACAACGTGCGCGTGTACCGCTGCGTCGGCAGCAACGGCGCGGTCTCGCTGCAGGATGCACCGTGCCGCGAGGGTCGTCAGCAAGTGCGCGACCTGCAGCGCCCACGCGATCCTGCCCCGCGCGTGGTACGCAGCGACCGCGCGCCCGACCCGACACCTGCAGCGCGGGCACCCGAGCGCGAGGTGCGCTACGTGCACGTGCAGCCACCGCAGCCGATGTACGAGTGCACCACCAGCGAGGGCGATACCTACGTCAGCGACAGCAACGAAGGCAGTCCGCGCTGGGTGCCGATCTGGACGAATGCCTATCTGCCCTATCGGCCCGGCCCGCGGCCACCCTCGGGGGGCTATCCACCGTCGCGTCCGCTGCCACCGATCATGCCGATGGGCAGCGGTTCGGTGCGCAGCAGTGGCGGCTCGCTCTCGGTCAGCGGCGGCGGCTCACGGGTCGGCGGCAGCATCAACATCGGCGGTGGCAGCTCGCAGTGGCAAGGCGGTGGCTATCCGTACCCGGGGGTGGAGAACAGCGTGGTGGTGCCGGCCGGCAACGTGCTGGTGCGCGATGAGTGCCATGCCCTGCCTGCGCAGGAGGTCTGCTCGCGGTTGAAAGACCGGCGCTGGGACCTGATCCGCCGCTACAACAGTGCGCTGCAGAGCGAGCGCGATGCGCTGACCCGCGAGCAGCGCGGGATCGACACGCGCCTGGACCAGGACTGTGGCGGCCACTGAGCGCGCCGCGCCCTACACTGATGCGATGAAACGACGGTTCCTGCTGCTCCTGTTGCTCTTGCCCCTGCCGGCGGCTGCCGACGATGCGGTGTTCTTCCGCTGCACCGATGCGGGCGGCAACCTGACCATCCAGAGCGTGGCCTGCCCGGCCGGCAGCGAGCAGCGCATCCAGCGGATCAGCGCACCGGTGCGTGCCCCGGCCGTGGTCGACAGTACCCCGCCCCCCTCCACCACCGAACACACCATGCCGCCGCTGCCGCAGGCCGGTGACGCGGACAGCGGCCTGCTCGACAGTGCAGCGCTGCGCCCGCAGGCGCCGGCGGCGGAACATGACGAGACCGCCCCACCCAAGCCACCGCTGCCGGAGATCTATCAGTGCGTTGCAGCCGATGGCGGCCGCTACCTGCACGAACGCGAGCCCGCCCCGTCTCGCTGCGAATCGCTGGCCCTTACCGGCCTGGGTGGCAGCCAGGCGCCGAGCAATGCAGCGAGCTGCGAAGTGGTGCGCGATGCCTGCGAGCCGGTAGCCGAAGCACAACGCTGCAGCAGTTGGCAGCAGCGTTTCCGCGATACACGGGGCCGCGAACGTTTCGCCACGCCGGACAATCAGGCCACCGCGACCGCCGAGCGCGCGCGTCTTGAAGCGGTGTTGGCCGGGAGCGATTGCCCCGTGCCATGACCGGGTTTTCCCCGCGTCGTGACTGGATTCACCGTGCCATCAGCGCGTTCTGCCGCGCCTCCTGTGATCGGTAGTGCCGGCCGCTGGCCGGCTCAGAACCCGTAACGCAGGAACCCGCCATCCACCGCGATGCACTCACCGGTGACGTAGCTGGAGGCCGGCAGGCACAGAAAACCGACCGCCGCGGCCACCTCTTCCGGTTCGCCGATGCGGCGCATCGGGGTCCGCTCGATCACCTGCTCGTAGTAGTCCGGATCGGACAACGGGCCGGACGTGCGCCGGGTGCGGATGTACCACGGCGCCACGGCGTTGACGCGGATGCCGTCCTCGGCCCACTCCACCGCCAGGTTGCGGGTCATCTGGTGCATGGCGGCCTTGGTCATGCCGTAGACCGCGCCGCTGCGCACGTGAGTCAGGCCGGACACGCTGCCGACGTTGACGATCGCCGAGGCCGCGTGCCGGGCCAGCAACGGGTGCGCATAGCGCGAGAGTTCGAATGCCGAGAACAGGTTGGTCTCGAAAATCCCGCGCCACTCGTCTTCGGTGTACTCGGTGGCCGGTTTGCTGATGTTGCCGCCGGCATTGTTGACCAGGATGTGCAGGCCATCGCTGTGGTCTTCCACCCAATCGAGGATTTCGCGGCGATCCTCGTCATCGGAGACATCGGCAGCCAGGCCATGGATCTCACGGTCCGGGAACGCATCGGCCAGTTCATCGCGCGCCATCTCCAGCGCATCCGCATCGCGGCCGACGATCAGCAGGTCCGCACCGAAGCCGAGCAGTTCGCGTGCGATCGCCAAGCCGATGCCGGCACTCGCACCGGTGATCAATGCGGTCTGTCCATCCAGTCGCCAACGTTGCGCGCTCACGTGCTTCTCCTGCGGTGATCCATGGGATGCAGCACCCACGGTGCGGCCCGGATAGGATAACGCGCGATGGCCGGCACGCCGGACGCCATCACGCGCGAGGCGCGAGGCGGTGGGACACTGGTCCTCCGCCACCGGCTCAATGAGGGAGGTTGCCATGACGATCCGTACTGCCCTGCCGCTGCTCGCGATGATCGCGCTGGGCGCCTGCAACCGCCCGGTGCCCCCGGCACCGGATACACCGCCGGAACCGCAGGCCACTGAACTGCGCGAGGCCATCCAGCAGCCGATCGACCGCGCCAGGAGCGTTGGCGATACGTTGCAGAAGACCGCCGACGCCCAAGCTGCCGAGGTGGACCGCGCCACCGGCAGCGACACCCCGCCCCGGCCGTGAGCCCAACGACCAGATAGCAGAACGCCCGGCATTGGCCGGGCGTTCTTGTGTCACACCCAACGGCTGATGCCGCTTACAGGCCGCAGAAGCAGTACACCAGCGTCTTGACCGGCGCCGCGTTGTTGCGCGGGTCACGTGCGGCGTCTTCCACGAAGCGCAGCTGGGTGTCCAGCTCCGGCATCGAACGGGCCAGCATCAGGCGGGCCATGCCCGATTCGCCCAGCATCCAGGCACCGGCATGGCTGCCGGCGAAGCCGCTGAGGAACTGCGCGAACGGGGTCGCGCCCTTCTCGATGTAGCGCACGCGGAATTTGTCATCCGCGCCCAGCTTGGCACGGCTGGCGGCGTCAGCCACGGCGGCCTTCAGGCCACCGAAGTCATCGACCAGGCCGCGTTCCTTGGCCTGCGCACCGCTCCACACGCGACCGCGGGCAACTTCATCAACCGCTTCCACCGGCTTGTTGCGTGCGGCGGCGACCTTGCCGGTGAAATCGGCGTAGCCCTTGTTGATCACCGACTGGATGACCTGGCCCACGGCCGGGTCCATCGGGCGGGTGATGTCGAATGCACCGGCAAAGCGGGTGGTGCCCACGCCATCGGTATGTACGCCGATCTTGTCCAGCGAGCGGGCCACGTTCGGGATCATGCCGAAGATGCCGATCGAACCGGTGATCGTGGACGGGTCGGCGTAGATGCGGTCGGCGTTCATGCTGATCCAGTAACCACCCGAGGCGGCCAGATCACCCATCGACACCACCACCGGCTTGCCGGCTTCCTTCAGCGCGACCACTTCGCGGCGGATCTGCTCGGAGGCGAACACTTCACCGCCCGGCGAGCTGACGCGCAGCACCACGGCTTTCACGTCCTTGTCGTCGCGTGCTTCACGCAGCAGCGCCGAGGTCGACTCGCCGCCGATGCGACCGGCCGGCAGATCGCCACCGGAGATTTCACCGGCCGCCACGATCACCGCCACCTGCGGACGCGAATCCACCGGCGAACGACGGCCATCGAGCACGCTGAGGTACGCATCGAGGTTGACGTTGCGGTAACCACCGTCGGCGTCATCGTCTGCGATGCCGCGCTCGGTCAGCAGGGTGTCCACTTCCTCGCGCGTCTTCAGGCCGTCCACCAGCTTCTGCTGCAGGGCGAACTTGGCCAGGTCGCCACCGGCGGCAGCGATGCCTTCGGGCATGGTGTCGATGCCGGCGGCCAGCTGTGCCGGGTCGAGCTTGCGCGCCTTGGCGATGTCGGCCAGGTAGCGCTGCCACACATCGTTCATCCAGAACAGATCGGCTTCCTTGGCCTGCGGCGAGGCAGCATCCAGCACATACGGCTCGGCGGCCGATTTGTACTCGCCCACCTTGAACAGGTGCACGTCCACGCCGAGCTTGTCCTGCAGGCCGGTGCGGAAGTACTGGCGGTAGCGGCCCAGGCCCTCAAGCACCACGCCGCCCATCGGGTCCAGGTAGACCTCATTGGCCTGCGCGGCGAGCAGGTACTGCGACTGGCTCATGTTCTCGCTGAAGGCCACGACCTGCTTGCCGGCGGCGCGCAGTTCCTGCAGCGCAACCGTGACTTCGCGCATCGAGGCGAAACCGCTCGGCTGCAGCTTGTCCAGCTCCAGCACCACGCGCTCGATCTTCTTGTCGGTCTTGGCAGCCTCCAGGGCGCGGATCAGATCGCGCAGCTGGATCTCTTCGGCGCTCTTGTCGCCCACGGCCTTGCCCAGCGCGCGGCTGACCGGATCAGCACTGAACTGCTCGACCAGGCGGCCTTCCGGTGCGATCACCAGGGTGGTGCGGTCCTGCAGCGATGTCTTCGAGGTCGCGCTCTTGCCCATCGCAACGATGAACACGATCAGGATCAGGAACAGCAGCCCGAAGAACACCAGGTTGAGGATGAGCCGGCGGGTAAAGTTCATCACATCCCACAGCCCGATGAAGAAGCTGGCGACGGGATTGCGACGCGCGGGTTGATTCATGGGGGTAACTCCAAAGTGGCTTCTTGCCGTGGTACCAGAATAGCCGGTGCCGGGCGCGCCGGCATCGGACACAAGTCAGGGTGTCAAAGGGAGGCCGGCGCGGGCGCTGCTCACGCGCAGGCGCCAGGCCATCAGGATGGCGGCAGCGGTCAGGCCCAGGATCAGCCCCAGCCACATGCCCTGCGGGCCCATGCCCAGCCCCAGACCCAGGCCGGCGCCGAGCGGCATACCCAGGCCCCAGTACGAGAACATCGCGATGAACATCGGCACGCGGGTGTCCTTGAGTCCGCGCAACGCGCCGGCCGAGAGCACCTGGATCCCATCCGGGAACTGGAACGCCGCTGCATACAGCAGCAGGGTCGAGGCCAGTGCGGCGACGCCCAGGTCGTTCGTGTAAACGCCGACGATGGCATCGTGGCCGAACAGCAGCACCAGCGCAGAGAGCGTCTGCGTGCCCAGGATGATCAGCAGCCCGGCGATCGCCGCGCGGCGCACGCCCAGCCCGTTGCCACTGCCGACCGCGTGGCCGACCCGCACCGTGGTGGCCTCGGCCACGCCCATCGGGATCATGAAGCACAGCTGGGCGACATTGATGGCGATCTGGTGCGAGGCTGCTTCGGTGGCACCGAGGCGACCGATCAGCAGTGCCGTAACGATGAACAGCCCGCCTTCCATCAGCACGGTGATGCCGATCGGCAGGCCGGTCCGCAGCAGATCCCAGATCGCGCTCCAGCGCGGCGCCTCGAAGTGCGAAAACAGCTGCAGGTGGGCGAAGCGCTTGGTCTTCCAGAGATAGCCGGCAAAGCACAGCGCCTGCAGCCACATCATGATCGCCGAGGCCATGCCCAGGCCTTCGGCACCCAGCTCGGGGAAGCCGAGCTTGCCGTAACAGAGCACGTACCCCAGTGGCGCCAGCACCAGCAGGCCGCCAAAGCCGAGCAGCATCGTCGGCAGTGTCCAGTGCATGCCCTCACTGAGGTAGCGCATGCAGAAATACAGCGTCAGCGCCGGGCCACCCCAGCGCACCGCGTGCAGGAACGCGGTCGCACCGGGCACGATGTCCTGCGCGATGCCGAACGCCGGCAGCAGCGGCGGCACCACTGTGAGGAAGGTGAACATGATCAGGCCCAGGCCCAGCGCCAGCCACAACGCCTGCCGGAACAGCGGGCCGATCTCGCGCTCGCGGCCCGCGCCGTGCAGCTGCGAGACCGAGGCAGTCAGCGAGATCAGGGTGCCGATCGGGATGAGCATCGGCAGCCACAGCAACGCCGTACCGATGGTGACGGCAGCGAGCGTGTGGGTGCCGTGGTGACCGGCGATCACGTTGTCGACGAAGGAGATCAGGCCGGTGGAGACATGGCCCAGAACCAGCGGCAGCGCGAGCAGACCGGTGGCGCGCACTTCCCGGGAGAGGCGCGGCGTGGAGGAAGCGGTAGACATGGACGTCACAGACGGCAACTACGGTCGCGCGCGGAAGGCACAGGCACCGGGTTGCGGCCCGACATCTTACGCGCGCGGCAGGGGAAAAGCCGCGCTTGCAGGTAAACGAGACGAATGCGTCAGTGGCCGACGTGCTCGCGCAGCCAGGTATCGCGCGCGCCTGGGGCGACGCCCAGGAATTCGGCGCGTACGCGGTCGCGGTCCTGCGGTGGGGTGCGCTGGGCGACCAGGGTCAACTGGGTCAGCTGGGACGGCGTGAGCTGGCGCAGCACCGCCAACGCGGTGGGCCGCTGCTCGGCCGGCAGGTAACCGAACAGGCCCTGCAGCTTGGCGAATTCATGCCCGAGCTGAGGACCCAGCAGCCAGCCATCGCGGAAGCGTTGATCCTGTTCGGCGAAGCGCTGGCGAAGCGCCTGCTGCTGCGCCGGCGGCAGTGCTGCCACGCGTGCCGCTGCCGCACGGACGCGGGCGCGCTCGCTCTCGCTCATGGCCTGCCAGGCGGCATAGCGGCTGCGCAGCTCGCGCAGCTGGGCCGGATCCAGCGCGGCCGGGGTCGCCGGGATGGCCGGCGCGGTGGCGCTGGGCGGGGCCGGCACCGCCAGCGGCACCTCGACCCGGTTGGGGGCGGCGAGCGCCGCACTGGAGAGCCCAAGGGCGATCAGCAGGAAGGCAGGCTTACTCATCGGCGGCAGCCGTCTCCAGGCCGGCGGTAGCGGGTTCAGGGCGGCTTGGCTGGGCTTGGGATTCGTCCACGGGCACGGGACCGCCTGCGGCGAACCAGGCGTACAGATCGGCATCGCGGGCGATCGGCAGATCCGGATCGGCCAGCATCGCCGCGTCCGCGGCCGCGTAGGGCGAGGCGGTCGGGGCCACGGTTGGCAGGTCGTCGGCAGGCAGGTCTTCCACGGTGACCTGGGCGTCATCGGCGACCGCCCCCTCGGGGACCGCCGCGGCGGAGTCACTGGCCTGGCGGGCGTGCTTCCACCATGCCGCCCCGCCAAGCAGTACGCCCACCGTCACCGCGACGATCAGCACGCCCTTCCAGGGGAAGCGCCGGCCACGCTGGCGCTTGACCGGGCGGCGCTGCGTGGGCGCATCGGGCTTGACCGGGGTGCGCCAGGAAGCGGCATCAGGCTGCTGGCTGGCCGGAGCGGCCACCGGCTGCTGCAGGCGCTGCAGGCGGGTGGTCGGCAGATCACGGATGCGCAGTTGGACCTGTTCGGCCAGCGCACGCCAGCCGGCGGCATCGGGGTTGCCGTGGGCATCGCGCGGGCAGGCATCGGCCAGCGCGTGCTGGTAGTCGGCCATGGGCAGATCCAGGATCTGCGCGGCCGCGGCTTCATCCAGACCGCCGCCGATCCGCAGCAGAAACGCCAATCGCGCCGACGGGGCCAGCCCGGCCAGGTGCTCCAAGGGGGCTGGCCAATGGCCTCCGGCCGGCTCACGCAACGGCGCCCGGTGCACCAGCAGCGACCAGAACCGTTCCGGCCACTGGGCCATGGGCAGGTCGCTGGCGATCCCGGCGAAGGCGCGCATCACCGCGACCAGGGCCTGCTCGGCCACGGTCGGATCACCGCACTGCAGCTCGGCCACGACCAGGGCGCGGCGTTCAACGCCACGGAGAAACGCCGACAGCGCGCCGGCTGCGGTAGAAGAAACGGGGGCGGGCGCAGCCGTCATAGCAACTCCATCATTGTGTGGAAATGATAGCGATTGCGTCACTCCAGCGGCGCGCGGATGTTCATTTCCCGTGAGCAGCCACGGTCTGCAAAGCCTTCGGGTGCAAAAGGTTGTGCACAGCACCACGTAAAACCGGGGTGGAACAAGGGGTGAGGCCTCCGTCAAGTCTGTTTCAACTTTGTTTCACAGCTATGTTGTTGTTTCTATTGATTATTGTAGCTTGGCTATTTTTTGACCAACCTGAGCAGAATGTCGGAAGTTCCTGACGCAAGGCGGTCACATACGCAGTGGCACACAGACTTATCCACAGAAGATGTGGATAAGCCTGAATCTCCAATCAAGTCGGATATTTAGGTGGGATTTATGATTCGGCGCGTACCCGGTTGAGACGGTGAATGGGCGTGATCCGGCCCGCCCCTGCCCGCTACACTGGCCCGATGACCTCCTCGTCTTCGACCCTGCGCGTTGCCCTGCCGGTGCCGCTGCCGCAACTGTTCGACTACGCCCCGCCCCCCGGGCCGGGCCCGGATCCGGCGATGACCGGCCAGCGGGTCCGGGTGCCGTTCGGCTCCCGGGAGCTGGTCGGGATGGTGGCCGGGGTCGGCCAGGTGGAGGATCCGGGCAGCCTGCGCGCCGCGATCGAATGGATCGACACCACGCCACTGATCACCGGTGAGCTGTGGCGCTCGCTGCAGTGGCTGGCGCGCTATACCCATGCCCCGCTGGGCGAGGTGATCAGCACGGCCCTGCCCGGTCCGCTGCGGCGGGGCGAGGCGGTGCCGGACACCCATCAGTGGGGCTGGCAGCTGACGGCGGCCGGGCACGACCCGCAGCCCAAGCTGCGCAACGGTACCCGCCCGCAGCGGCTGGCCGAGTGCCTGGCCGAGGGTGTGGTGAATGAAGACCGCCTCGACACCTTGATGGACGACTGGCGCAGCGCCGCGCGGTCGCTGGCCAAGCGTGAGCTGGTCGAACGGATCGCGCTGGCGCATGCGCCGGCGGTCGCCTCGCCGGCCAGCGGCCCCGCACCCAACACGGAGCAAGCCGAGGCGATCGCCGCGATCACCTCCGCCGACAGCTTTGCCGCCTACCTGCTCGATGGCGTAACCGGCAGCGGCAAGACCGAGGTCTATCTGCAGGCCATCGTCGACTGCCTGGCGCGGGGCAAGCAGGCGCTGGTGCTGGTGCCGGAGATCGGGCTGACGCCGCAGACGCTGTCGCGCTTCCGCAACCGCCTTGGCATTCCGGTGCATGTGCTGCACTCCGGCCTGAATGACAACGAGCGCGCCCGCGTGTGGGCGGCCGCATCGCGGGGCGAAGCGCAGGTCATCGTCGGCACGCGCTCGGCAGTGTTCACCCCGCTGCCGAATGCGGGCCTGATCGTGATCGACGAAGAGCACGACGGCAGTTACAAACAGCAGGACGGCATCCGCTACCACGCACGCGATTTTGCGTTGGTGCGCGCCAAGGCGCTGGACGTAGCCGTGGTGCTCGGCAGCGCCACGCCGTCGCTGGAAACGCTGCACAACGCGCATGCCGGCCGTTACACCCACCTGCGCCTGAAACAGCGCGCGGGCGCCGCGCGCCCGCCGGTGGTGCGCGTGCTGGATGTGCGCAAACGCCCACTGCGCGATGGGCTCTCGCCAGAAGTGCTGGCCGGCATCACCCAGCATCTGCAGGCCGGGCACCAGGTGCTGGTGTTCAAGAACCGCCGCGGCTATGCGCCCGTGCTGCTATGCCATGACTGCGGCTGGACCGCGCCGTGCCAGCGCTGCGATGCGCCGATGACGGTGCATGCCGGCGGCCGCCGCCTGCAGTGCCACCACTGTGGCGCGCGCCAGTCCGCGCCGTTGGCGTGCCCGGACTGCGGCAGCCTGGCGTTGCAGCCGCAGGGCATTGGTACCGAGCGGCTGGAAGAACATCTGGTGGAGGCCTTTCCGGATTTTCCGGTGATCCGCATCGACCGCGGCACCACCGGCAAGCGCGATGCGCTGGAAACCCAGCTGGCCTCGCTTGGCGATCGCGCGGGGATTCTGGTTGGCACGCAGATCCTGGCCAAGGGTCACGACCTGCCGAAGCTGACCCTGGTGGTGGTGGTCGGCATTGATGAAGGCCTGTTCTCGGCCGACTTCCGCGCCAGTGAAAAACTCGCGCAGCAGCTGATCCAGGTCGCTGGGCGCGCCGGGCGTGCGGTGGATGCCGGCGAGGTCTGGCTGCAGACCCATCACCCGGGGCATCCCCTGCTGGAGACGCTGGTCAACGGTGGGTATCACGCCTTTGCCGAGGCCGAACTGCAGCAGCGCGAAGCGGCCGGTTTCCCGCCGTTCGCGCACCTGGCGCTGCTGCGTGCCGAAGCGCAGCAGGTGGAGCATGCCAACGCGATGCTCAGGGCGGTGCGCGCGTTGATTCCCGACGATGCCGCGGTGGAACGCTACGGCCCGATGCCGGCGCCGATGCCCCGCCGTGCCGGCTACCAGCGCACCCAGCTGCTGTTGTCCTCGCCCGCGCGGCGCCCACTGCATGGCGTGCTGGACCAGGTCACGCCGCAGATCTCCGCGTTGCCGCAGGCACGCAGGGTGCGCTGGTCGCTGGATGTGGACCCGATGGATCTTTA
This sequence comes from Stenotrophomonas maltophilia, assembly GCA_002363385.1. Lineage (GTDB taxonomy): Bacteria > Pseudomonadota > Gammaproteobacteria > Xanthomonadales > Xanthomonadaceae > Stenotrophomonas > Stenotrophomonas maltophilia_AN. The sequence continues at coordinate 384,352 of DEVL01000003.1, read as the reverse complement.
CTAGGCCGGCAGGTGCCAACCGTGGGTCGGCACGATGTAGCCCGGCCGCTGTCCGCCAACCCGATCAGGTCAACGCCGTCATGACCCCACGCTGGTACGCCGGCCGCTGCTTGAGCCGTTCGTACCACGCGGCCAGATGCGGCAGGTCCGGCCGCTGGATCGGCATCTCGAACCAGGCATAGATGAAGGCGCCCAGCGGGATATCGCCCATCGCGAAACGCTCACCGGACAGATACGGCTGTCGCGACAGCGCGTCATCGGCCATCGCCAGCAACTCGCCCGAACGCACCAGCGCGGCGGCGATACGCGCCTCATCGCGATCGGCCGGCGCGGTCCGCAACGTGCCCCAGAACAGATCGCGGAACACGCCGGCGAAGGTCGATGTGGTCCAGTCCATCCACTTTTCCGACTGCGCGCGCGCCACCACGTCTTCCGGGTACAGCGTGCCCAGCGCATAGCGCGCACAGAGATAGCGCACGATCGTGTTGGATTCCCACAGCGGCAAGCCGTGGTCTTCGATCACCGGCACCAGCCCGTTCGGGTTCATCGCGCGGTATTCCGGCGACTGCGTGCCACCGAATGCACCGCCGACCTCGATCGACTCGTACGGCGCACCGATCTCCTCGGCACACCACAGCACTTTGCGCACGTTGCTGGAATTGCGACGGCCCCAGATTTTCAGCATGATCGGACTCTCGTATCGGGCGATGCGCGGCACGGGTCGCGCGGTACGGATACGATACGCCCAACGGCGGGCGGTTACTTCGCCGCCTTCGCCGCACTCTTTTTCGGCAGTGCGCGCACATAGGTCGATTTGCCGTCCTTCTTCATCTCGAACAGGCCGGTGGCGGCCAGCAGATCGCTGAGTTTTCCGTACCCGTAATTGCGCGAATCGAACGAGGCCTGGTTGCCGATCTGGCTGCCGACCGGCCCCAGGTGCGACCAGCCATCCTCGGCTTCGGCCGAGGTCACCGCGCGGCGCAGCATCTGCACCAAGCGGGTGTCGTTGCGCAGCTCCGGCCCGCTCTTGCGCGGGCGGGTTTCCTCGTTGTCCTGCTCCACCTCCTGGTCGGCCGGATGCGGCTGACCCAGGGCTTCGATGTAGGTGAACTTCGAGCAGGCGTTGACGAACGGCTCGGGCGTTTTCTTCTCGCCGAAGCCGTACACCTTCACCCCGTCGGTCAGCAGGCGCATCACCAGCGGAGTGAAATCCGCATCGCTGGAGACGATCGCAAACCCATCCAGGTTGCGGGCGTACAGCATGTCCATCGCATCGATCACCATCGCCATATCCGAGGCGTTCTTGCCGCGGCTGTAGGCAAACTGCTGGATCGGGCGGATCGCGTATTCGTGCAGCACGGACTCCCACCCTTTCAACCGCGGGCTCTTCCAGTTGCCGTAGGCACGGCGCACATTGGCCACGCCGTAGCGGGCGACTTCAGCCAGCACCGCGTCGATCTTGGAAGAAGGTGCGTTGTCGGCATCGATCAACAGGGCGATGCGCTTTTCCGGTTCGGACATCTCGGTCTCCAGGGCGGAATCGGATCGGCCATCGGGCAAGCGCGATGGCCCCTGAACCCAGTATCGGCCATCGACGTGAACATCGCGCTTCACGTGCGACCATGGGCCGCATCACGAGACGACCTGCGCCGCCCCCCTCCGGCGCCCGCCAAGGAGTGAAGCATGACCCGCGATCCCACGCCCCACCTGCTGATCATCGGTGGTGGTTTTGCCGGCCTCTGGGCCACCCGCGCCCTGGCTTCGGCGCACGTGCGCATCACCCTGGTGGACCGTCGCAACCACCATCTGTTCCAGCCGCTGCTCTACCAGGTGGCCACCGCAGGCCTGTCGGCGCCGGATATCGCCGCCCCGCTGCGCCACATCCTCGGTCACCAACGCAATGTTGAAGTGCGCCTGGGTGAAGTCACCGACATCGACAAGACCGCACGCACGGCAACGCTGGCCGATGGCACGCAGATCACCTACGACACCCTGATGCTGTGCACCGGTGCCACCCACGCCTACTTTGGCCACGACGAATGGGCCGCCGATGCGCCGGGCCTGAAGACGCTGGACGATGCCATCGCGCTGCGCCGCAAGCTGCTGCTCGCCTTCGAGCGCGCCGAGGCCGAACCCGATCCCGCGCGCAAAGCCGCCTGGCTCAGTTTCGCCGTCGTCGGTGGCGGCCCCACCGGCGTGGAGCTGGCCGGCACGCTGGCCGAAATCGCACGGCATACGCTGCGCAATGAGTTCCGCCATATCGATCCCGCCTCGGCCAAAGTCCGCCTGGTCGAGGCCGGCCCGCGCGTGCTGTCCACCTTCCCGGAGGTGCTCTCGCTCAAGGCGCGGCGGCAGCTGGAAAAGCTGGGCGTGGAAGTGCTCACCGGCACGCCGGTCAGCGACATCAATGCCGACGGCTTCCAGCTCGGCGACCGCTTCGTCGACGCCCGCACCGTGGTCTGGGCAGCCGGTGTCGCCGCCTCTCCGCTGGCACGCACGTTGGACGTGCCACTGGACCGCGCCGGCCGCGTGCCGGTGCAGCCTGACCTCACGTTGGAAGGCCACCCGGAGATCTTTGTTGCCGGTGACCTGGCCGCACTGACCCAGGCCGACGGCAAGCCGGTGCCCGGCGTCGCGCCGGCGGCCAAGCAGATGGGCAAGCACGTGGCCACCACGATCCAGGCGCGTCTGGCCGGCAAGCCTGCGCCGGGTCCGTTCAAGTACCAGGACTTCGGCAACCTGGCGACCATCGGCCGCATGGCCGCGATCGTCCACCTCGGGCGCCTCCAGCTTTCCGGCGTGCTGGCCTGGTGGTTCTGGCTGGCCGCGCACGTGTTCTTCCTGATCGGCTTCCGCAACCGCGTGGTGGTACTGCTGAACTGGGCGGTGGCGTACTGGAGTTACCAGCGCAGCGCGCGGATCATCTTCGGCGATGCACAGGAGGATCGCCGACCGCAACGACCGCCGACGCCCTGATCACCCCTGCGACAGGCATCCCCAGCCATCAACCTGGCCGCTGTAGGAGACCGCCTCGCTGGCCAGCAGACCTTCGAAGCCCGAGATGTTCTGGTGCGTCGGCAGCATCAGCGGATGCACCACCACCTGCCAAGGGAACTCATCGTTGCCCTCGTACGCGGCGAAGGACACCTTCTGGTCGTTCTTGAGCAGGTGCACGGCGAAGGCGATCGCCACGTCCTGGGTCGGGAAGATCAGCGCGAAATCCACCTCGCGCGGAATCGTCAGATCGTCGCCGTCCTGCAGCATGTTCCAGAGCACATCCCCATTCTCATCTTCCGGGTACAACGACAGATCGCGGGACATGGCACTCCAGGGCTTGGGCAAGCGGATCAACGAACGATGCTCGATGGTATGCCGCCAGCGGAGCCCCGAACAACCCGCGCGCGGAGCTACGTGGAATCAGGCAGCGCCAGCCATGCCAGCTTGCGCTCCCGCGGTTGCCGCTTGAGCTGCCACTCGGCCTTCGACGCCGCTGCCCGGTCCGGGTAGGCACGCGTCGCCAGCACCTTCACCGGTGGGTTGGCCCGGGTGTATTTCGCCCCTTTTCCGGCGAGATGCGCCTGGAACCGCGCGTCCACGTCGTTGCTGATGCCGGCGTAATAGCTGCCGTTGCGGCATTCAAGCAGGTACAGGTACCAGAGGGCGGGCTCAGCGGGCATACCGGGATTATCCCCCGCCGCGGGCCCGGCGGCTGCTAGAATCCGCCCCGGATGCAGGAGAGAGGCGCCGCGCTGGCGCCCGCCGAAGGCGCAGGCTCCCATAATCGCTCAGGCCGGTGGCTGCACAGCCACCAACCATGCATCCGACACGCCGATCTGGAGAGAGGTCTTCAATGACCCGCCGAAGGGGCACGTGGCCTTGGCCACCGAACTCTCAGGCAAAAGGACAGCGGGAGCGGCAACGGAATCCCACCCACGACAGTGCAGCAGCGCTGGCGTGACGCGTGCGCGTTTCCGTCCCCAGCCTGACGTGTTTCCCGGAGCCACCCCATGCTGCTCTCCCTGATCTACCTCATCGCCATCTCGGCCGAAGCCATGACCGGCGCCCTGTCCGCCGGCCGCCGCCGCATGGACCTGTTCGGCGTGGTCATCATCGCCTGCGTCACCGCGCTCGGTGGCGGCTCGCTGCGCGACATCGTGCTCGGCCACTACCCGCTGGGCTGGGTGAAACATCCGGAATACCTGGGCTTCACCATCTGCGCGGCCCTGATCGCGACCTGGGTGGCGCGCTGGATGCACCATTTCCGGCGTACCTTCCTGGTGCTCGATGGCCTGGGCCTGATCGCGTTCACCCTGATCGGCTGCGCGGTCGCGCGCGAGGGTGGGCACACGGTGCCGATCATCCTGATCGCCGGCATGCTCACCGGTGCGTTCGGCGGCGTGCTGCGCGATGTGCTGTGCAACGAGGTCCCGCTGATCTTCCAGAAAGAACTGTATGCCGTGATCACCCTGCTCACCGGCGCGGCCTACCTGACCCTTCTGGAACTGGGCGTATCGCTCAATGCGGCGACGCTGTGGTGCCTGGGCGGCGGCTTCCTGTTCCGCCTGCTGGCGATCCACTTCAAGTGGGAAATGCCGAAGTTCGTGTATCGCGACGAGGTGCATTGACGCACCCGCGGGCATGACCAAGGTCACGGGAGCTTGAGCGGCCCAGCCCTGTATCATGGCGCTCCCGTTCCATTCGAACGGCATCCAGCCACGCGGCGGTGTTCCACCCGCTGCCCCGCCAGACACCCTCTCACCGTTGACCAGCCGCTGTCGGCCGGTCCCCATGGACGCACTGCTCCGGTGGAGGGTGCGCAGGATGCGTATGTCCGCTTCAACGCCCCCGTCGTCTCGCCGTCGTATGGTCAAACCGCTGTTGATCGCTGCCGCTGTCGGCCTGGCCGCCATCGCTGCATGGAAGCTGCTCTCGCCCGCGCCTGCCGCCGGCCCGTCCGGTGGCCCGCAGCCGACCCCGGTACGCGTGGCCACCGCCCAGCAGGAAGACCTGGTGGTGCGCCTGAAGGCGCTCGGTACGGTGACGCCGCTGCATACGGTGGGTATCCGCAGCCGCGTGGATGGCGAACTGCTTCGGTTGGCATTCTCCGAGGGTCAGCACGTCACCGCCGGCGAGCTGCTGGCCGAGATCGATCCGCGTCCGTTCCAAGTACAACTGTCGCGTGCGCTGGGCACCCAGCAGCAGAACCTGGCCGAGCTGGACAATGCCGAGAGCCAGCTCAAGCGCTTCGTCGAACTGCAGAGCAGGCATTTCGTCTCCGCGCAGGACCTGAGTGACCAGCAGAGCAAGGTGCGCCAGCTGCAGGGCCGCCGCCAGACCGACCAGGCCGCGGTGGATGAAGCACGCCTGCAGCTGCAGTACACCCGCATCACCGCACCGGTGGCCGGGCGCATGGGCCTGCGCAATGTGGATGTCGGCAACCTGGTGCGCAGTGGCGATACCGAACCGCTGGCCACGATCACCCAGACCACCCCGATCAGCGTGCTGTTCACTGTGCCCGAGCCGGACCTGCCGGCGGTGGTCGCTGCCGCACGCGCCAATCCGCAGTTGACCGTTGAAGCCTGGGACCGCGAGGAGCGCACGGCGCTCGGCGACGGCGTGCTCTCCAGCCTGGACAACCGCATCGATACCGCCACCGGCACGCTCAAGCTGCGCGCGCAGTTCGCCAACGCCGATGAGTCGTTGTTCCCCAACCAGTTCGTCAACGTGCGCCTGCAGGTCAGCAGTAGCGATGCGGTGGTCATCCCGAACGCGGCCGTGCAGTTCGGCAGCAAGGGCAGCTACGTCTACGTGATTGCGGCCGATGCCACTTCGTCCCTGCGAACCGTGGTGCTCGGCCCGGCCGATGGCGAACGCGTCTCGGTGCGCGAAGGCCTCAAAGCCGGCGAGCGCGTGGTGGTGGAAGGCATCGACGGGCTGCGCGATGGCGCCAAGGTCGAAGTGGTGGAGCAGGACCCGCCGCGGACCGGCGCATGAACCTCTCGCGCCCCTTCATCGAGCGCCCGGTCGCGACCACGCTGCTGATGGTGGCGCTGCTGCTGTCCGGCGTGATGGCCTACCGCCTGCTGCCGGTCGCGGCGCTGCCGCAGGTCGATTACCCGATCATCCAGATCACCACGCTGTACCCCGGCGCCAGCCCGGACGTCACCACCAGCGCGGTCACCGCGCCGCTGGAACGGCAGCTGGGCCAGATCCCGGGGCTGAAGCAGATGTCGTCCAGCAGCTCGGGCGGCGCGTCGGTGATCACCCTGCAGTTCTCGCTGGAGGTGGCGCTCGGCGTGGCCGAGCAGGAAGTGCAGGCCGCGATCAACGCCGCCGACAGCTTCCTGCCCGACGACCTGCCGGTGCCGCCGGTGTACCGCAAGGTCAATCCGGCCGATACCCCGATCCTGACCCTGGCAGTGACCTCGCAGGGCCTCTCGCTGCCACAGGTGCACGATCTGGTCGATACGCGCATGGCGCAGCGGCTCTCGCAGCTGCCCGGCGTCGGCCTGGTCAGCCTGGCCGGCGGGCAGCGCCCGGCGGTCCGCATCCAGGTCAATCCGTCCGCGCTGGCCGCCAACGGGCTGAGCATGGCCAGCATCCGCACCGCGATCGGCACGGCCAACGTCAACATGCCCAAGGGCAGCTTCGATGGGCCGACCCGCGCGATCATGCTCGATGCCAACGACCAGATGCGCTCGGTGGCCGAGTACCGCGCCCTGATCCTGGCCTGGAAGGACGGCGCACCGCTGCGCCTGGGCGATGTGGCCACCATCGAAGATGGCGCCGAGAACCGCCAGCTGGCCGCGTGGTCAGGCACCACCCCGGCGGTGCTGATCAACATCCAGCGCCAGCCCGGCGCGAACGTGATCGCCGTGGTCGACCAGGTGCGTGCGCTGCTGCCGCAACTGCAGGCCTCGCTGCCGGCCGGTGTGGATGTGGCCATCCTCAGCGATCGCACCGAATCGATCCGCGCGTCCATCCGCGGCGTGCAGCACGAGTTGCTGATCGCGATCGCACTGGTGGTGATGGTCACCTTCCTGTTCCTGCGCAACATCCCGGCCACGATCATTCCCAGCATCGCGGTCCCGCTGTCGCTGGTCGGCACCTTCGGGGTGATGCTGCTGGCCGGCTTCTCGCTCAACAATCTCACCCTGATGGCGCTGACCATCGCCACCGGCTTCGTGGTGGACGATGCGATCGTGATGCTGGAGAACATCGCCCGTCATCTGGAGCGCGGTGCCACGCCGATGCAGGCCGCACTGAAGGGCGCCAGGCAGATCGGCTTCACGCTGATCTCGCTGACCCTGTCGCTGATCGCGGTGCTGATCCCGCTGCTGTTCATGGCCGACGTGGTCGGCAAGCTGTTCCACGAGTTTGCGATCACCTTGGCCGTGGCGATCGGCATCTCGCTGCTGGTCTCGCTGACGCTGACGCCGATGATGTGCGCGCGCCTGCTCAAGGCCGGCCATGCGACCCGTCGCGATGCCGATGGGCAGGAATCGGTGCAGCAGGGTGACCCGTTCGACCGCGTCGTAGCGGTCTACGATCGTCAGCTGCACTGGGTGCTGCAACGCCAGCCGCTGATGCTGGCCGCCACCGTCGCCACGCTGGTGCTGACCGCGCTGCTGTACGTGTGGGTGCCCAAGGGCTTCTTCCCGGTACAGGATGCCGGGCTGATCCAAGGCATCAGCGAGGCGCCGCAGTCGATCTCCTTCCAGGCGATGGCGCAGCGCCAGCAGGCGCTGTCCGCAGCGTTGCTGGAGGATGAGGACGTGGCCAGCCTGTCCTCGTTCATCGGCGTGGACGGCAACAACGCCACGCTCAACAGCGGGCGGCTGCTGATCGAGTTGAAACCGCACGCACAACGCGCTGCCGATGCGCAGGCGATCATCGCGCGGCTGCAGCAGCGCGTGGCGCATGTCCCGGGTATCAAGCTGTATCTGCAGCCGGTGCAGGAACTGGGCATCGAGGACCGGATCAGCCGGACCCAGTACCAGTTCACCCTGACCAGCCCGGACATCGCCCAGCTGGAAACGTGGACCCCACGCCTGCTTGAGCATCTACAGCAGGCACCGGCACTGGCCGACGTCGCCAGCGATCTGCAGAACCAGGGCCTGCAGGCGCATGTGGTGATCGACCGGGTCGCCGCCGCGCGCCTGGGCATCAGCGTGGAGGCCATCGCCGATGCGCTGTACGACGCGTTCGGGCAACGCCAGATCTCCACCATCTTCACCCAGGCCAACCAGTACCGCGTGGTGCTGGAAGCGCGCCCGGACGTGGCCTTCGGCCCGGATGCGATCGCACGCCTGCATGTCACCGGTCCGGACGGGCGGCAGGTGCCGCTGGGCGGGATCGCGCGGATCGAACAGCGCCCCGCCCAGCTGCTGATCAACCATGTCGGCCAGTTCCCGGCGGTGACGTTCTCGTTCAACCTCGCCCCGGAGGCGTCGCTGGGCGAAGCGGTGGAGGCCATCGAAGGCGCCCGCGCCGCGATCGGCCTGCCGACCAGCGTGGAGCTGCGCCTGCAGGGTGCGGCCGATGCGTTCCGCGCGTCGCTGTCGAGCACCTTGTGGCTGGTGCTGGCCGCGGTGGTGGTGATGTACCTGGTGCTGGGCGTGCTCTATGAGAGCTTCATCCATCCGATCACCATCCTCTCCACCCTGCCCTCGGCGACGGTGGGGGCGTTGCTTGCGTTGCTGGTCAGCGGACGCAGCCTGGACCTGATCGCGGTGATCGGCATCGTGCTGCTGATCGGGCTGGTCAAGAAGAACGCGATCATGATGATCGACTTCGCGCTGGAGGCCGAGCGCGAGCATGGCATGGCGCCGCGTCAGGCCATCCATCAGGCCGCATTGCTGCGCTTCCGCCCGATCCTGATGACCACGCTGGCCGCGCTGTTCGGCGCGATCCCGCTGATGTTCGCCAGTGGCTCGGGCGCCGAGCTGCGCCAGCCGTTGGGCCTGGTGATGGTCGGTGGGCTGATCGTCAGCCAGGTGCTGACCCTGTTCACCACGCCGGTGATCTACCTGTTCTTCGACCGCTTCCGCCAGCGCGCCGCGCCGGTGACCGACGAGGCAGACGAGGCGCTGGCGTGAGTCCGCTGTCGCGGGCGATCGGCTGGTTCGTGCAGCATCCCGTCGCCACCGTGCTGTTGGCGGTGGCGGTGGTACTGGCCGGCCTGCTCGGGTTGCGCCTGCTGCCGGTCGCACCCTTGCCGCAGGTCGATTACCCGGCGATCAACGTCAGCGCAAGCCTGCCCGGCGCAAGCCCGGAATCGATGGCGGCCAACGTCGCCACGCCGCTGGAGCGTGCCCTGGGCACCATCCCGGGGCTGACCGGGATCGACTCGGCCAGCACCCAGGGTTCGACCCAGGTCGAGCTGACATTCGCGCTCGGCCGCAACGTGGACGATGCCGCGCGCGATGTGCAGGCGGCGATCAATGCCGCGCGCGCGCAGCTGCCCAGCGGCATGCCGGGCATGCCGCAGTACCGCAAGGTGAATCCCTCGCAGGCGCCGATCATGGCGCTGGCGCTGAGTTCGGACAGCCTCGCGCCGGGCCAGATCTACGACGTGGCCTCCACCGTGATCGCGCAGAAGCTGGCGCAGATTCCTGGCGTCGGCGAGGTGCAGGTGGGCGGCAGCTCACTGCCCGCGGTGCGCGTTTCGCTCGATCCCAATGCCTTGAACCATCACCGCATCGCGCTGGACGACATCGCCGCGGCAATTCGCAATGCCAATGCACTCAAGCCGCTGGGCACGGTGGCCAGCCAGGCCCAGCAGTGGCAGCTGGAAGCCACGCTGCAGTTGCGCACCGCCGCCGAGTACCGACGCCTGATCGTGGCGATGCGCGACGGCCGCCCGGTGTACCTGGAGGATGTGGCCGGGATCAGCGAAGGCGTCGAGGATCGCTACGCCAGCGGCTTCCACAACGAGCGCCCGGCGGTGTTGCTGATCGTCAGCCGCCAGCCGGACGCCAACATCATCGAGACCGTCGACGCCATCCAGGCGCAGATGGCCACGCTGCAGGCACTGCTGCCGGCCAACATCGACATGCAGGTGGTGATGGACCGCTCGCCGGTGATCCGCGCCACCCTGCGCGAGGCCGAGCTGACGCTGTTGCTGGCGATCGCCCTGGTGGTGCTGGTGGTGCTGGCCTTCCTGGGTCACTGGCGCGCGGCGCTGGTGCCGACGGTGGCGATCCCGGTCTCGCTGCTGGGCGCGCTGGCGATCATCGCCCTGCTCGGGTTCTCGCTCAACACGCTCTCGCTGATGGCGCTGATCGTGGCGGCGGTGCTGGTGGTCGACGATGCGATCGTGGTGCTGGAGAACATCGCCCGCCATCGCGAAGAAGGCGCCTCGCCAATGACCGCCGCGCTGCGGGGCGCGGGTGAAGTCGGTGCCACGCTGCTATCGATGAACATCGCGCTGGCCGTGGTGTTCATCTCGATCCTGTTCCTGGATGACTTCGTCGAGAAGCTGTTCCGCGAGTTCTCGCTGACCCTGGTGGCCGCGATGGGCGTCTCGCTGCTGGTCTCGCTCAGCCTGACCCCGATGCTGTGCGCACGCCTGCTCGGGCAGGCACGGCCGGGCCCGGGCAATGGCCTGCAGCGCGCAGGTACCGCACTGTTCGAGCGCCTGCGCGGTGCCTATGTGGGCAGCCTGCAGAGGATGCTGCGCTGGCTCGCGCTGCCGCTGCTGCTGTTCGCCGGTGTGATCGCGCTGAATGTGTGGCTGTTCCAGCAGGTGCCCAAAGGCATCGTGCCCAAGCAGGACACCGCGCAGCTGCGTGGCTTCGCGCGCGGCGACGACGGCCTCTCGTTCCAGGTCATGCAGCCCAAGATCGAGGCCTACCGCAAACTGCTGCTGGAAGACCCCGCGATCAGCGACATCATCGGTTACATCGGCGGCCGCAGCGGGGTCAACAACGCCTTCATCATGATCAAGATGAAGCCGCTGGCCGAGCGCAAGGTCTCCAGCCAGCAGGTGATCGACCGCCTGCGCGCCAACATGCCGAAGATCCCCGGCGGGGGCATGTTCCTGTGGGTGGACCAGGACATCAAACTGGAAGGCAGCGGCGACAGCGGCCAGTACGAGTTCCAGCTGCTCTCCGGCGAACTGGAACCGCTGCGGCAATGGACGCCCAAGGTGGCCGATGCACTGCGTGCCCTGCCCGAGCTGGTGGATGTAGAGTCCAAGGGCGATGAGGGCATGCGCCAGGTGGTGCTCGACATCGACCGCGATGCCGCCGCCCGCCTGGGCGTGGACATGCGCATGATCGCCTCGGTGCTCAACAACGCCTTCAGCCAGCGCCAGGTCGCCACGCTGTACGACACCCTCAACCAGTACCGCGTGGTGATGGAGCTGGACCCGCGCTACACCCAGGATCCCTCCACGCTGGAGCAGATCCATGTGATCGGCAAGGACGGCCAGCGCCTGCCATTGTCGTCCATCGCGCGGTGGGAGTACGGCATGGCGCCGGACCGGATCTATCACAGCCAGCAGTTCGCCTCGGTCTGGATCGAGTTCGCGCTGGCGCCCGGCGTCACCCTGGACCAGGCGGTGAAAGCGGTCGACCAGGCCATGGCCAGGATCATGTTGCCCACCCATGTGCAGGCGCGGCTCAGTGGCGAAGCCGGTGGCTTCGAAAAGCTGCGCGAGCGCCAGCTGTGGCTGATCCTCGGCGCGATGCTGGCGGTGTATCTGGTGCTGGGCGTGCTGTACGAGAGCTTCGTGCAGCCGCTGGCGATTCTATCCACGCTGCCCTCGGCCGGCGTTGGCGCATTGCTGGCGCTGATGGCCTTCGGCAACGAGTTGAACCTGATCTCGCTGCTTGGCCTGTTCCTGCTGGTAGGCGTGGTGATGAAGAACACCATCCTGATCATCGATTTCGCGCTGTCGGCCGAACGCGAGCGCGGGCTGTCGTCGTACGACGCGATCTGCGAGGCGGCACGGCTGCGGTTCCGCCCGATCCTGATGACCAGCGTGGCCGCGTTGCTGGGTACGTTGCCGCTGATGCTGGCCACCGGCGAAGGCTGGGAGATGCGCCAGCCGCTGGGCATCGCGATCGTGGGCGGGTTGCTGGTCAGCCAGTGGCTGACCCTGTACACCACACCGGCGATCTATCTGGCGTTGGCGAAGCTGCGGCGCGTGGCGTGATCATCGGACGCACGACACCCCAGGGGTAGGGCCACGCCATGCGTGGCTGCCTCTGCATACGGCGTTGCGGTACTGCGCGCAGCCACCCATGGGGTGGCTACTCGGCTGGACGCCCTATGCCACCGGGAGCATCAGCGTCATCCCATCCATCGGCGACTCGATGAAGCCGTGCTTGAGATAGAACGCTTTGGCCGTCTCATCGAACGCATGGCACAACATGGCACGCGCGCCGATCTGCCCGCACACCTGCAGCGTGCGTTGTACAGCGTCCTTCAGCAGCCCCGCGCCGACGCCTTGGCCGACCCAGTCAGCATGGACGGCCAACCTGCACAGCACGACGACCGGAATGGGATGCGGCATGTTCCGGCGAATGCGGCCGGGAGCCAGGTGATGTGAAACGCCACCGGCGGCAAGTGCGTAGTAACCGACCACGTGGTGATGCGCGTCACAGACAACAAAGCACCGCGATCCACCCGACGCCTGGTTCTGATGCGCACGCTCCACCAACCACGAGGTCAGCTCCACCGCGCTGCATCGGAACTGCTCCAGTCGATGCCTTTGGGCAAGCGCTTGCGGCGCAGACAACCGCAATGTTCAGCGCTCCCAAGGTGCAGGCGTACTCAACAGCTTCCTGATGGCCGCGTTGTTTTCCAGCGGTGCATCCAGCAACGCATTGAAGCGTCGCAGCTCCTGAGGACTCAGGGAGAACTGTGTCTGGTCCGCCAGTACCTCCCGCGCCTTCTCACAGGCAGCGTCCAGAATGAACTCGGTTCGGCTTACGCCGGCAACCTCGACGGCACGATCTATCAGCGCCTGCTTGTCGGCGGGCGCCCGGAAATTGATGACTTTGCTGGCGAGGGCCATGGGAAGCACTCCGGAGGTCTGTGCATACAATGTACACACACGCGGATGATCGCTCAACGGCACGCCCTCGTTCCAAACGGTGAGGCAAGGGTATGCCGTTGGTTTGCCATGAAAAATAGGGGTTTTCCCCGGAAAGCCGTAGGCCGGAGCACCCCGCGCAGGGGGGTGCGCACCCACCCTCACGCCGCTTCGCTGATCCGCACTGCCCGCCGTGCCCGCACTGCCTCAGCGAGACTCTCCAGTACCGCCAGCGAGCTGTCCCAGCCGATGCAGCCATCGGTGATGCTCTGGCCGTAGGTCAGCGGCTGGCCGTCGACGAGGTCCTGCCGGCCGGCCACCAGATGGCTCTCGACCATGACGCCGACGATGCGCTCTTCGCCGTCGGCCAACTGCGCGTTGATGTCGGCGATGACCTTGGGCTGGTTTTCCGGGTTCTTGCTGCTGTTGGCGTGGCTGGCATCGATCATGATGCGCGCGGCCAGGTGCGACTTGGCCAGGGTCTGGCTGGTCGCTTCAACGTGAGTGGCATCGTAGTTGGGCGTCTTGCCGCCGCGCAGGATCACGTGGCAGTCCGGATTGCCGGCAGTGGCGACGATGGCGGTGCCGCCTTCCTTGGTCACCGACAGGAAGTGATGCGGATTCGACGCAGCACCAATCGCATCGGCGGCGATCTTGATGTTGCCGTCGGTGCCGTTCTTGAACCCGACCGGGCACGACAACCCCGAGGCCAGTTCGCGGTGCACCTGGCTTTCGGTGGTGCGCGCGCCGATGGCGCCCCAGGCCACCAGGTCGGCGATGTACTGCGGCGAGATCACATCGAGGAATTCAACACCGGCCGGCAGGCCCAGCTTGTTGATGTCGCGCAGCAGACCACGCGCCACGCGCAGGCCCTTGTTGATGTTGAAGCTGCCGTCAAGGTCCGGATCGTTGATCAGGCCCTTCCAGCCCACCGTGGTGCGGGGCTTTTCGAAGTACACGCGCATGACAATTTCCAGCTCATCGGCATAGGCGTCGCGCAGCGGCTTGAGGCGCTGGGCGTATTCGATGGCGGCCACCGGATCATGGATCGAGCACGGGCCGATCACTACGGCGAGGCGATCGTCGCGGCCGTGCAGGATCTCGTGCAGGGCCGCGCGCGAGGCGCTGACCGTATCGGAGGCTTCGTCGTCGCAGGGCAGCATCGCCAGCAGCTGCGCCGGCGGGGTCAACGGTTCAATCTTGCGGATGCGCAGGTCGTCGGTATGGGGGGGCATGGGGTAACTCCTTGGCAGTGGGGGTCCCCAGCGCGGCGGCAACAAAAAAGCCGCCAGGTGCGCTGGCGGCTTTCGGGAATGCGTCTGAAGGTTTCTTCAGGGTGAGCGCATGCCTTCCTCCGCCGGTGGCTTCGGAAAGTAATACCAAAAGTAAGCGTTGGCAGGGCGTGCGTTCATTGGGGAGTATTGATAACACAGGGGTTTGGAGGTGCCAACTGTTTCATTCGCAACTGCGATGACCATTCAGTCGCCGCCGCGCCGGCCTGCACCATCATCCCCGCGGCAACGCCGCCAGCTCAGCCAGGTGCTGCTGCAGGTTTCCCGCCATACCCACCGCGTGCGTGGTGGTGAAGTACTCATGCCAGCCCGTGGCGCCGATCGCAGCCAGCAAGGCATCGGCATCCAGTCGCTCGGCGCACTGCCACACTGCATAGAACTGCTCGGCGGTGGTGTGCGGCACGTCCTGCTCGATACGGCCCATCGCGACCGGTGTGACGCGTGCGGGATCCACGTGCTGCATGCCCGCCCCGATGCGGGCGAAGAGCGCCCCGCGCGATACCGGGTCCAGCGCGGTCCAGGCTGGGGTGGCGGTGTACAGCTCGATCAACATGTGCGACATGGCAGTCCTTGAGGTCAGAGCGAGCGCAGTGCGCGCTTGCGGATATAGGTGTTGGCCGGATCATCGGCGTGGTGCTGCTGCCATTCGCTGCACAGCGCGCGGACCCAGTCGGGCTGGCTTTTGCCGGCGTCGTTGAGCCAGTTGCCTACCGAATCCTGCACGTAGCGCGAGGCATCGCAGCACAGCGCCTGCAGCAGTGGCAGGGCGTGGTGGGGTTCCTGCTTGAACAGCGTGATGTGGGCGGCCCACACACCCCGCGGACGCAGCGCTTCGCAGGCGAAGCGGCGCACGTTGGGTGAGGCGTCGGTGCTCCAGCCGTGCAGGTGCGTGAGCACTCGCAGCGGTTCGGAGACGATATGCGGTCGCACGGCCAGCCACGCCCACTCGCGCACGCCAAAGTGCGCGTCGTCGGCCAGCGCGCGCAGCGCATCCAGCTTGTGCTCCAGTGACAACGCCGGGTCACTGCCGATCAGATAGCAGGCCCAGCCACGTACCGTGTCGCTGGCATGGCGCGACCACCGCGCGTGATCGCCGTGGCCATGCACGCGCAGCAGCGTGGCGGCGCCCTGCATGCGCAGGGTGATCCCCCGCTTGGCGGCGTTGCGCATCGGGGTGATCGCCGAGGCGGGCAAGCCAGGGGCAACATGAGCCATCAGCTTGGCGAAATCGACGGCCAGCACTTCGGCCAGATGCGTGGCTTCGGTTTCACCGCGATCCAGCTGTCCGCGTCGCTCGCGGGTGACGGGCTGCTTCATCCGGCACGCCCTGCGTCGGTGCGCGACCACACGCGTTGCAACAGCGTGCCGAGCGTGCGCCGTTCCTTTGGGCTGATGTCGGCGAACAACGAGGCGATCCAGTCGGTCTGCTGGTCGAACAGTTGCGCAGCGAGTGCCTGACCCGCCGGGGTCAGCCGTACGTGGATGCGGCGTTTGTCGTCCGGATTGCTTTGGCGGCTCACCAGGTGCTCGCGCTCCAGGCCATCCAGCAGGCCGGTAACGGTGGCGCGGGTGACGCCGGCGCGATCGGCCAATTGATGCGGCGACAGTGCCGTGTCCGCGCCGCGCAGCAGGAACAGCAGCACGAAACGCCCTTCGCTCAGGCCCAGCGGTGCCAGACGACTCGCGCAGTCCTGATCGATTGCGCTGGCCAGCGACAACACCTGGAAACACAGCGCCAACTCACCCGTGTCCGGCTGGCCGCGACGCTCCAGTTCGGTCAGGAAGGCCTGGTGTTTGATTTCCAGCATGCAGGCGGATCCAGAATAGTACGGCGGCTAACTATATCGCCATCTACGTCGTAGAGGAAGGCGGACGCCTACTCTGGCCACGTCAGCTGCATCCGCACGATCAGCCCGCCACCGGAGCGATCCCAGCAGGTACAGGGTTTACGTGGGAACCGTCACGCGGCAGCATGGAGACACCACCACCGACGCAAGGACACGCGGATGGACCGTTCTCAAGCTGAAGCCGTTACCCACGCCATGCTGCAACCGGATCCGCGGCGCGAGGCCGTGCGGGCGCGCGATCTCGCCAACGCCGCACAACTGAAGCGTCAGCGCGTGGCTGCAGGGGCCAGCCTGATCGGCATGGCAGTCGGCGCTATGGTGGCCAGCCAGTTTCCGATGGCGTTTTCGCAGGGCGTGTTGATCGGCGCGGCGCTGACGTATTTCCCCACCAGACTGTGGCTGGACCGGCGTGCACGCAGAGCGGACGCCACGAGCCTCGGTGATGGGCACGCTCAGCCATAGCGCAGGCACTGTAGTGGGTACGCGTTACCACAGCATGGCCCTGCTGGAGGCCATCCATGCCCGGCAGACGCTTACCATCAGCACCGTGCCGACCTTCGCCGCGTCCTGGCTGGTGCCGCGATTGGGGCGGTTCACCGAACGCCACGCGGACATCGCCATCCGCCACGGCCTCGGTGAGTATCCCGGCCTGGTCTCACGCCCACTGGCGGCGCCGGTGCTGTTGCCGGTGGCCTGCCCGGCGCCGAGGGAAACCCGGCCATCGCGGCGTTCCTGCGCTGGCTGCAGGAGGAGGTCGACGCCCCGACCAGCGCGCTGTGAGCCGGTGATGCACGCACAAAAAAACCCCGCCTTCCGGCGGGGTTTTTCGTACTGCGTTGGCGCATGGCGGGTGCCGACCAACGGTTAGCACCTACCGCTCCGATGCGTGCCGACCGATGGCCGGCCTCTACATCAGAAGTCCATGCCGCCCATGCCACCCATACCGCCCATGCCGCCGCCAGCTGCGCCAGCGCCGTCATCCTTCTTCGGGGCTTCGGCAACCATCGCTTCGGTGGTGATCATCAGGCCAGCGATCGAGGCAGCGTTCTGCAGCGCCGAACGGGTCACCTTGGTCGGGTCCAGGATGCCGAATTCCAGCATGTCGCCGAATTCGCCGGTGGCGGCGTTGTAGCCGAAGCTGCCGGTGCCTTCCTTGACCTTGTTGACGATCACGGACGGCTCTTCACCCGCATTGGCCACGATTTCGCGCAGCGGGGCTTCCATCGCGCGCAGTGCGATCTGGATGCCGTGGTTCTGGTCTTCGTTGGCACCCTTCAGGCCGCTCAGCGCGGTGACCGCACGGACCAGGGCAACGCCGCCGCCCGGGACCACGCCTTCTTCAACGGCTGCACGGGTCGCGTGCAGGGCGTCGTCGACGCGATCCTTCTTTTCCTTCATTTCGATTTCGGTCGAGGCACCGACCTTGATCACGGCAACGCCGCCGGCCAGCTTGGCCACGCGTTCCTGCAGCTTCTCGCGATCGTAATCCGAGGAGGTGTCTTCGATCTGGGTCTTGATCTGGGTGACGCGCGCTTCGATGTTGGCCTTCTCGCCTGCGCCATCGATGATCGTGGTGTTTTCCTTGGAGACCTGCACCTTCTTGGCGCGGCCCAGGTCCTTGATCGTCGCCTTTTCCAGCGACAGACCGATTTCCTCGGAGATCACGGTGCCGCCGGTCAGCACGGCCATGTCTTCCAGCATCGCCTTGCGACGATCGCCGAAGCCCGGTGCCTTGACGGCCACGACCTTCACGATGCCACGGATGGTGTTGACCACCAGGGTCGCCAGCGCTTCGCCTTCGATGTCTTCGGCGATGATCAGCAGCGGCTTGCCGGCCTTGGCGACGCCTTCCAGCACGGGCAGCAGGTCGCGCACGTTGGAGATCTTCTTGTCGTGCAGCAGCACGTACGGATCGTCCAGGTCAGCGGTCTGCGACTGCTGGTTGTTGATGAAGTACGGGGACAGGTAGCCACGGTCGAACTGCATGCCTTCGACGACGTCCAGCTCGTTGTCCAGGCCCGAGCCTTCTTCAACGGTGATGACGCCTTCCTTGGTCACGCGGCGCATCGCTTCGGCGATGATGTTGCCGATCGACTCGTCCGAGTTGGCCGAGATCGTGCCGACCTGGGCAATTGCCTTGTCGTCAGCGGTCGGCTTGGAGATGTTCTTCAGCTCGGCGACGGCGGCGATCACGGCCTTGTCGATACCGCGCTTGAGGTCCATCGGGTTCATACCGGCAGCGACGGCCTTGGCGCCTTCGCGGATCAGGGCCTGGGCCAGCACGGTGGCGGTGGTGGTGCCGTCGCCGGCGTCATCGTTGGTGCGCGAAGCAACTTCCTTCACCATCTGCGCGCCCATGTTCTCGAACTTGTCAGCCAGTTCGATTTCCTTGGCGACGGAGACGCCGTCCTTGGTGATGGTCGGCGCGCCGAAGCTCTTCTCGAGCACGACGTTGCGGCCCTTCGGGCCCAGGGTGGCCTTGACGGCATTGGCGAGAACGTTGACGCCGCGAACCATGCGGGCGCGGGCGTCTTCACCGAAACGAATATCTTTGGCAGCCATTGCGATTACCTTTTTATGTAGAGCCGGGCGATGCCCGGCTGCTTGAACGGGAGGAAGTGCGGAAGCGCCGGCACGGGGCCGGCCGCATCACTCAGCCGACGATGGCGAGGATGTCGTCTTCGCGCAGGACCTTGAACTCGACGCCTTCGGACTTGTAGCTGCTGCCGGCGTACTGGCCGTAGATGACCTTGTCACCGACCTTCAGCGACGGCGCGCGCACGCTGCCGTTGTCCAGGGGCTTGCCCGGGCCGACGGCCACGACTTCACCCTTGGTCGACTTTTCCTTGGCGGAATCCGGAATCACGATGCCGCCGGACGAGATTTCGTCGGCTTCGATCGGCTTGACTACGACGCGGTCATGAAGCGGCTTGATGCTCATGTGAGACCCTTTTAAGTTGTTGATTGGTCTAGGAAAGTCTGGCGATGTTAGCACTCGCACAGGGCGACTGCCAGCCACGCTCACGAAAAAACCCGACGGTGCGGGACAGAGCAGAGATGGTGCTGGCCCCTCCCCTTTCAAGGGCCAGCGGACGGTTTTTTTCGCCGATCCGGGTCCGCGCGTGAATGTTTGACGCAGTTCTCAATGCGAAAGGTCGAATCCGACAGACCAATCGATGTGTCATCTGGATTGCGTAGATTCGATCGGCATTGACCAATCACAAGGAGTCGTAGATGAGGTTGCTGACGCCGCTGTCCCTGGCCTGCCTGCTGGTGCTGGCCACCAGCCCGGCCCGGGCCGATGTATTCATCAATGAACTGCATTACGACGACAGCACCCCGGCCGGGGACCTCGGCGAGGCGATCGAAGTGGTCGCCACCGCCGGTGAAGACCTGTCCGGCTACCGGCTCTATCTCTACAACGGCAGCACCCCCTCAGCCGCCGCGGTGTACGCCAACAATGCGGTCCCGGCCGGCACCGCCAGCTGCGGCAGCGCCCGACTGGCCACAGTCAGCTACCCGACCAACGGGATCCAGAACGGTCCCAATGACGGCATCGCCCTGGTCGATGCCAGCGGCAAGGTGGTCCAGTTCCTCAGCTACGAGGGCACCATCACCGCTGCCGGCGGCCCCGCCGCGGGCCTGACCAGCCAGAACATCCCGGTCAGCGAGTCCAACAGCACCGCCCCGGGCACCTCCCTGCAGCTGACCGGCACCGGCAGCCAATACGCCCATTTCACCTGGGCCGAATCGGCCACGCAGACCTTCGGCGCCTGCAACCACGGCCAGACCTTCAGCGGCGGCGGCCCGACCGGCCCGAATACGGCGCCCTCGGTCACTGCCACCACGCCCGAGCAGGGCGCCAGCACCTTCCCGGCTGCCGCCGACCTGAGCGTCACCTTCAGTGAGCCGGTCACCCTGTCCACCGGCGCCTTCGCGCTGAGCTGCGGCCAGTCCGGCACGGTCGCGCTGAGCCACCCGACCACCGGCACCCGCTTCACGCTGGCCACCAACACCGCGCTGGTGGCGGGGGAAGCCTGCCGCTTCGACATCCGCGCCACCCGCGTGAAGGATGCCCAGGGCGCCCGCCCGGCCGCCGATACGCGCATTGCCTTCACCGTGGCCACCGCCACCACGCCCGATCCGGGCAACCCTGGCACTCCGGGCGAGTACTACGGCAGGGTCAACACCTCCACCCCCAGCCAGTTGCGCTGCTCGCTGCACGAGACCATCAAGGGGCACACCGCCTACCCCTACAGCGGCTCGGGCACCAGCACCTGGACCATCCTGGAAATCGCCGACGAAGATCCCAACGACAGCGGCAAGATCCTCGATGCCTACCGCAACCGCAGCTACACCAAGGTCAGCGGGCGCGCAGGCACCGGCAGCGGGCTGACCTACAACCGCGAGCACACCTGGCCCAACTCGCTGGGCTTTGCCAGCACCACCGGCGACAAGGGCCTGCCGTATGCGCCCTATACCGACACCCACATGCTGTATCTGACCGATGCGCAGTGGAATGCGGACCGCGGCAACAAGCCGTTTGCCAAATGCGACAGCAACTGCGGTGAACGCGCGACCGAGGCCAACAATGGCTTCGGGGGTGGCAGCGGCGGCTACCCGGGCACCTCCAACTGGGTGCGCACGCCGGACGGCAATGGCGGCTCGTTCGAAGTGTGGGGCCACCGCAAGGGCGATATGGCGCGTGCGGTGATGTACATGGCGATCCGTTATGAAGGCGGTAAAGATGCCAAAACCGGCCAGTCCGAGCCGGACCTGGAGCTGACCGACGACCGCAGCAAGATCGTCAAAACGTCGGCCTCACCGGCCTACATGGGCCTGCTCTCGACCCTGATCGACTGGCACCTGTCCGACCCGCCGGACGCGGCAGAACGCGCTCGCAACGAGGTGATCTTCAGTTTCCAGGGCAACCGCAATCCCTTCATCGACCACCCCGAATGGGCCACCCCGGCCCTGTTCACCTCGGCCAAGCCGGCCACCTGCCAGCTGGCCAACTGAGCCCGGCCGACCGGCGCCCCCTCGCGGCGCCGGTCGGACCATTGGCCTCTGGCGGTCCTATACTCGGCGGTCATGTCGATTGCCGATCCCGTCTTCCTGCTGTTCACCACCTGCCCCGACGTGGCCTGCGCCACGCGGCTGGCACACGCGCTGGTGGACGAACGCTTGGCGGCCTGCGTCACGCGCCTGGACGGGGCGCACTCGACCTACCGCTGGCAGGGCGAGGTCACCGAGGACCATGAGGTCCAACTGTTGATCAAGACCACCGGCAGCCGCCTGGACGCGGCGATCGCGCGCGTGCAGGCCCTGCACCCGTATGAACTCCCCGAGTGCATCGCGGTCGAAACCCGCGCCGGCCTGCCGGCGTACCTGGATTGGATTCGGGCGCAGACCCGTGAGGAAAGTGATTGATGACGCTGTTTCGTCGTGTTGCCGCGCTGTGCGCGTTGCTCGTGGTCTGCCTGCCGGCCTGGGCGGTCAGCGAAAAGGATCTGCTCCCGGTCGATGAGGCCTTCGGGCTCACCGCGCAGGCGCGCGACCGTGACCGCGTGGAGATCAGCTGGAAGATCGCCCCGGGCTATTACCTGTATCGCCACCGCACCACGGTCAAGGCTGATGCCGGCTTCGATGCCGAGGCGCTGCAGCTGCCGGCCGGCAAGAAGCACCACGATGATTTCTTCGGCGAGGTGGAGACCTATCGCGAGCGCCTGACCGGCGTGCTGCCGGGCAAGGCCGCCGATGGCGCCGACACCGTCACGCTGGAAGTGCGCTATCAGGGCTGCGCCGATGCGGGCGTGTGCTACCCGCCGCAGAAGCGCACGCTGCAGGTGAAGCTGCCGACCGGTGGAAGTGGCACTGCCAGCGCGACACCTGCCGGCACCAGTAGCGCCGCCTCCCCGTTCAATACCCCCCTCGCCGGCAGCACCGGCACTGGCCTGCGCCTGCCCGGCACTGACAACAGCCAGGCGCTGCCGCTGCCGTCCGAGCGCGCGTTCGGCTTCGATGCCATCGTCGGCGATGGCAACACCGTGCTGCTGCGGTTCACCCCGGCACCGGGCTACTACCTGTATCGCGACCGCACCTCGCTGGCGCTGGAGGGTGCCCCGGGCATCCGCGCGGACAAGCCCAGGTGGCCGGCCGCGAAATCGCACCGCGATGAGCACTTCGGCGACGTGGCGGTGTATTTCGACCAGATCGACGTCCCGCTGCCGCTGCGCCGCAGCCGTGTCGATGCCACCGATGCCACCCTGGTGATCACCTTCCAGGGCTGCCAGACCGATGGCATCTGCTACCCGCCGATGACGCGGCGGGTGAAGCTGGCGCTGCCGGCCGGCACGATCAATGCGAAGGCCGATGAGGTCGCACAGAAGACCGAGGTCATCGCGCCGCTGCCCAATCGCGACAAGCGCGCACTGGCCCGGGGCGACGGTGGCACCGGCAGCCAGCCGATGCTGATCCGCCCGAACGAGCCGGCCCTGGCCGTGCCGGGCGACACGGCCGCCACCCCGGATGCCAGCGCCGACAACGCACAGCGCACCCCGCCGCCGGCCTCACCGGCCGCCGCACCGGGCAACCTGCTTGTGCTGCTGTTGTTCGCCGTGGCCGGTGGCCTGATTCTCAACCTGATGCCGTGCGTGCTGCCGATCCTGTCGCTGAAGGTATTGGGCGTGGCGCAGAGCGGTGAGAGCCGCCAGCGCGCGCGCAGCCATGCGCTGTGGTACACCGCCGGCGTGCTGGTCGCCTTCGCTGCGATCGGTGCGCTGGTGATCGCGCTGCGTGCAGCCGGCCAGGCCGCGGGCTGGGGCTTCCAGCTGCAGCACCCGTGGTTCATCGCCGCGCTGGTGTATCTGATGTTCGCCGTCGGCCTGAGCCTGTCGGGCGTGTTCACCCTGGGCGGCAGCATGGGCGGGGTCGGCCAGTCGCTGGCCTCGCGCAGCGGCCCGGTCGGCGATTTCTTCACCGGCGTGCTCGCCTGTGTGGTGGCCAGCCCGTGCGTGGCCCCGTTCATGGGCCCGGCACTGGCCTATGCCTTCGCTGCGCCCGGCCTGCAGGCGATGCTGGTGTTCCTGGCACTCGGCCTGGGCCTGGCCCTGCCGTTCCTGCTGATCGGCTTCGTGCCGTCGCTGGCCCGTCGCCTGCCGCGCCCCGGCGCGTGGATGGAAACCCTCAAGCTGGTGCTGGCCTTCCCGATGTACGGCACCGCGATCTGGCTGCTGTGGGTGCTGGGCAAGCAGCGCGGCGTGGATGCGATGGCGCTGGTGCTGGGCGGCCTGGTGATCCTGTCGCTGGCGCTGTGGTGGTTCGAGCGCAGCCGCTGGCGCAGCCAGCGCGTCGGCGGTCTGCTGGCCCTGCTGCTGGTGCTGGCCGCGCTGTATCCGATCTGGGGCGTGACCCGCCTGAATCCGCCGGCCAAGGCCGCACAGCCGGCCAGCGACAACGTGGTGGAGTACTCACCGCAGATGCTGGACCGCCTGCGCCAGGACAACCGCGTGGTGTTCGTCAACATGACCGCCGACTGGTGCGTGACCTGCAAGGCCAACGAGCGCGCGGTGCTGGGCACCGATGCCTTCCGCGACACCCTGCGCCGGACCAACGCGGTCTACATGCGCGGCGACTACACCAATGTCGACCCGCAGATCACCGCCTTCCTGGATGAGCACAAGGCCGTCGGCGTGCCCCTGTATGTGGTCTACGGCCCGGGCGCACCGCCGACGGTGCTGCCGACCGTGCTGACCCAGGCGCTGGTGGAAGAAGCGCTGCTGCGGACCGCACGATGAGCCTGCGGCCACCACGGCGGACGGTCGTGGTGGTCGTGATCGCGGCCGTGTTGGGCATCGGCACGGGGCTGTGGTTCGCCGGGCATGACACCCGCCCGGCGATCGCCCCACCACCGCAGCGCGCGGCAGTAGCCGCAGCCCAACCCGGCGATCCGATGCCGGCGATCACCCTGCCCGACATCCACGGACACCCCGTGGATCTGGCTGGCTTCCGTGGCCGCCCGCTGTTGATCAACGTCTGGGCGAGCTGGTGCGGCCCCTGTGTAGAAGAGATGCCCGCGCTGACCGCGTTTGCCGACGCCCAGGGTGCCAGCGGTGTGCAGGTGCTCGGGCTTGCGCTGGATACGCCTGAAGGCGTCCGCGATTTCCTGACCCGCATACCCGTGACCTACCCGATCGTGCTCGACACGCCCGGCCCTGCCGATGCCAGCGTGCGCCTGGGCAATGCACAGGGCCTGCTCCCCTATTCGGTGCTGGTCGATGCCGAAGGGCGCATCGTGAAACAGAAGCTCGGGCCGTTCTCTGCAGGCGAGATTGAGGCGTGGGCGCGCCACTGAGGCCGTCTACCGACGTCGACAGCGTGGCCGTTGATCGTGATGCCGCGCAACCTCCCGTAAGGTCTTGACCGCCGTTGCGGCACCCCCAACAATGACGAGATTCATTCTCATCTGCTGCCGGGCAGTGTCACGCTGCCTGCGTGGCTGGCCGCGCTGCCTTCTGCCGCCGGAACCGCCATGTTGAAGACCGTTCTTTTCCAGCTGCACTGGCTGCTGGGCATCACCGCCGGCACCGTGCTGGCGGTGATGGGGCTGAGCGGCGCCACGCTGTCCTTCGAAGATGAGCTGATGCGCGCGGCCAATCCGGCGCTTGCGCAGGTGGTGGAACGCCATGCAGCCGGTGATCAGCCGCTGGCCCTCACCGAGCTGCTACCGCGATTGCAGCAGGACATGCCGCACGCGCTGCAGCGGCTGCGCGTGGATGCCACCGGGCAGCGCCTGTCGGTCGCGCGTTTCGAAGGCGGCCAGGCCAACTGGCGCTACTTCGATCCCTACACCGGCCGTGTGCTCACTGAGCTGAGGGGGCTGGGGTTCTTCGCCTTCGTCGAGGACCTGCACCGCCACCTGGTGAGCGGTAAGCGAGGCAGTCTGGTCACCGGCGGCTGCGCGATCGCCTTGGTGTTTTTCTGCCTGTCCGGGCTGTATCTGCGCTGGCCACGACGCTGGTGGCACTGGCGCACCTGGCTGGCGGTGGAATGGTCGCGCACGGGGCGCAGTTTCCTGTGGAGCCTGCACTCGGTGGTCGGCACCTGGGTACTGCTGGTGTACCTGCTGATCGCACTGACCGGGCTGTGGTGGTCGTTCGACTGGTACCGCAAGGCCGCGACCACGTTGCTCGGGGGCTCGAGCGCCGAGCAGAGCCAACCGCGCACCCGCGGCGGCGCACTGGATCTGCACAAGGTGCAGGCCACCCTGTACGCGCTGGACGGCGTGCGCCACGGTTACATCGATCTGCGCTTCCCGGCCAAGCCCGGGCGTGCACTGACCAGCCGCGTGCAGGGCGCTGATGCCGCGCATGACCGCGCGCAGGACATCGTGCAACTGGATCCGGCGACTGGCGCACTGCTCTCGCTGGAGCCCTACGCCGCCAAAAATCCCGGCGGCAAAATCATCGTCAGCATGTTCGCGCTGCATTCGGGCAGCTTCTTCGGCCTGCCGGGGCGGATCATCGTGATGCTGTCCAGCCTGGGCATGCTGGTGTTCTTCATCACCGGTTGGATGTTGTACCTGGATCGCCGCCGCAGGAAACGCGAGGTGCGCGCCTCACGCCTGCCCTTGGGCACGGCCCTCGGCACCGGGCAGCCTTGGCTGGTCGCGTTCGCCAGCCAGAGTGGCTTTGCCGAGCAGCTGGCCTGGCGCGCTGCCTCGCAACTGCAGGCGGCCGGTCTGCCGGTGCAGGTGCGCCCGCTTGCGCAGGTGGATGCGGCGCTGCTGGCACACACCGACAAGGCATTGTTCGTCATCAGCACCTTCGGCGATGGCGAAGCGCCCGATGCCGCGCGTGCGTTCGAGCGACGGGTGCTGGCGCATTCGGCGCCGCTGCAGGGGCTGGCCTACGCCGTGCTGGGACTGGGCGACCGCGAGTACGCACGCTTCTGCGGCTTCTCGCGGCAGGTGGACACCTGGCTGGCCACGCAGGGCGCCCAGCGCCTGTTTGCCAGCATCGAGGTGGACCGCACCGATGCCGTCACGCTGGGGCAGTGGCAGCAGCAGTTGGCCGCGGTGACCGGGGTGGAGGACCACACGCCGCTGCCCGCGCCGATTGAACTGCAGCCGTGGGCGTTGCAGACGCGCACCCATCTCAACGCCGGCAGTGCTGCCGGTGCGATCTGGCAGGTGGCACTGCGGCCACCGGCACACGCCAGTTGGCAGGCCGGCGACATCCTGGAGATCGCCCCCCGCCATGCGCGTGCACACGTGCTGGCGGTGCTGACCCGCAACGGTCTGGATCCGCAGGCACCGGTGACGGTGGACGGACGCATCACGACGCTGGTCGAGGCCGCCGCCGCGCGCGTGCTGCCGGAGACAACGGAGGCGCCCGATGCGACTGCAGCGCCCGACGCCGCACGCTGGCTGGCGCGTCTGCCAGCGCTGCCGCATCGTGAGTATTCCATTGCCTCGGTCCCGGGCGACGATGTCGTGCAGCTCGTGGTCCGTCTGACCGACCTGCCCGACGGCCGCCATGGACTGGGCTCGGGCTGGCTGTGCGTGCATGCGGCTGAGGCGGACAGCCTCCACGCGCGGGTGCGCCCGAACAGCGGTTTCCATCGCCATCCCGAGCATGCCCCGATGCTGTTGATCGGCAACGGCACCGGGATCGCCGGTTTGCGCAGCCTGCTGCGTGAGGCAGACGCGCGTGGCGACCGTGGGCATTGGCTGGTGTTCGGCGAACGCACCCGCGCGCACGACTTCCTGTATCGCGGGGAGATCGAGGCGTGGCAGGCGCAGGGCCATCTGGGCCGGGTGGACCTGGCGTTCTCGCGCGATCCGGACGGCGGCGGCTATGTGCAGGACCGCCTGCGTGCCGCGCCGGAGGCACTGCGGGCGTGGGTGGATCTGGGCGGCAGCATCTACGTGTGCGGCTCGCTGCACGGCATGGCCGAGGGCGTCGATAAGGTGCTGCGCGAGGTGCTGGGCGACGACGCGGTCGATGCTCTGCTCAACGACGGACGCTATCGCCGCGACGTGTATTGAGGGGCCTGCGCCGCTCAGGGAAACCAGCGGCGCAGATAGCGCGCGGTGGCACCCTGCCTGGCGCGACTGACCTGCGCGGGTGTGCCTTCGGCCACGATCCGGCCACCTTCTTCGCCTGCGTCTGGCCCCACATCGATCACCCAGTCCGCATCGGCCACCACGCGCAGGTCGTGCTCGACCACCACCACTGTGTTGCCGGCGTCGACCAGGCCGTGCAGCTGCGTCATCAGCTTGTCCACATCCGCCGGATGCAGGCCGGTGGTTGGCTCGTCCAATACATACAGGCTGTTGCCGTGCTGGCTGCGCTGCAGCTCGGTGGCGAGCTTGATCCGCTGCGCCTCACCGCCGGACAGCTCCGTGGCCGGCTGGCCCAGGCGCAGATAGCCCAAGCCGATATCCCGCAGCAACTGCAGCGGGCGCTGTATGGGCGGCTCCTCGGCGAAGAAGGCCAAGGCTTCTTCCACGGTCATCGCCAGCACCTGCGCGATGTTGCGGCCGTTCCACTGCACCTCCAGCGTCTTGGCGTTGTAGCGCTGACCATGGCAGGTCGGGCACGGCGCATAGACGCTGGGCATGAACAACAGCTCCACGTGGACGAAGCCCTCGCCCTCGCAGGTTTCGCAGCGGCCTGCCGCGACGTTGAAGGAGAAGCGGCCGACGGTGTAGCGGCGCGCCTTGGCCGCGCGCGTGCCGGCGAACAGCCGGCGCACATGATCGAACAGCCCCGTATACGTGGCCAGGTTGGAGCGCGGCGTGCGCCCGATCGGCTTCTGGTCGACGTTGACCAGGCGCTTGATCGCCTTGGCACCGGTCAAACGGCCACGGGTGCGTTCGATGCGGCTGGGCTGCGGCAGTTCGCTGTCGAGCTCCTCGATCACCGGCTCCTGCCCGAGATGCTCGCCCACCAGCTCGACCAGGGCCTGGCTGACCAGACTCGACTTGCCCGAGCCGGAGACACCGGTCACCGCCGTGAACGCCCCAAGCGGAAAACGTGTATCCACGCCATGCAGGTTGTTGCGGTGAACGCCCTGCAGGCCCAGCCAGCCGGACGGCGCGCGGGGCGTACGTCGGGTATCGGCGCTGTTCGAGAACAGATACGGCGCGGTGACCGAGGCCTTGATCGTGCGCAGGCCCTCGGGCGGGCCGCTGTAGAGCACCTGGCCGCCGTGCTGACCGGCACCCGGGCCGACGTCCACCAGCCAGTCCGCGCGGCGCAGCATCTCCAGATCGTGCTCCACGACAAACAAGGTGTTGCCACCGGCCTTGAGCTGCGCCAGCGCGTCATACAGGGCCTCGCCGTCAGCTGGATGCAGGCCGGCAGTGGGCTCGTCCAGCACGTACACGACACCGAACAGGCTGGAGCGGATCTGCGTGGCCAGTCGCAAGCGCTGTAGTTCACCCGGCGACAATGTCGGGGTCGCGCGGTCCATCGACAGATAGCCCAGCCCCAGCGACTGCAACGTGCCGATCCGCTCGACCAGATCGTGCGCGATGCGCTGGGCCGCGATGCGCTTCTCCTCGGACAGATCCGGCGTCCTACGTACGTCGCTGCCGCCCGCATGCGCGTTGCCACCGGCAGCTACCCGATTGGCCGTAGCCTGCTTGCCAGCGCTGCGGCTGCGCGTGGCGGTTGCTGCCGCCACCTCGAAATGGCCCTCCGCCGCCGGTCGCAGCGCCTGGGCCATGGCACTGAGCGGCAGCTGCGAGAGTGTGCCGATATCCATGCCGGCGAAGGTCACCGAGAGCGCTTCGCGCTTCAATCGGCGGCCATCGCAGACCGGACATTCGGTGCCGATCATGTAACGTGCCACGCGCTTCTTCATCATCGCGCTCTGCGTGGTGGCAAAGGTATGCAGCACGTAGCGGCGTGCACCGCTGAAGGTGCCCATGTAGCTCGGCTCCTCCTTGCGACGCACGGCGGCGCGGGTTTCAGCCGGGGTGAAGCCGGCATACACCGGCACCACCGGTTGTTCCTCGGTGAACAGGATCCAGTCGCGCTGCTTCTTGGGCAGATCGCGCCAGGGAACATCCACGTCGTAGCCGAGCGTGACGAGGATGTCGCGCAGGTTCTGCCCGTGCCACGCCGGCGGCCATGCAGCGATGGCGCGCTCGCGGATGCTCAGTGACGGATCGGGCACCATCGATTGCTCGGTCACTTCATACACGTAGCCCAGGCCGTGGCAGTTCGGGCAGGCGCCCTGCGGCGTGTTCGGCGAGAAGTCCTCGGCGTACAGCATGGGTTGCCTGGCCGGATAGGTACCTGCACGCGAGTACAGCATCCGCAGCAGACTCGACAGCGTGGTCACGCTGCCGACGCTGGAGCGCACGCTGGCCGTGCCGCGCTGCTGCTGCAGGGCCACGGCCGGCGGCAGCCCCTCGATCGCATCCACGTCCGGCACGCCCACCTGGTCGATCAGGCGACGTGCGTACGGCGACAGCGATTCCAGGTAGCGCCGCTGCGCCTCGGCGTAGAGCGTGCCGAACGCCAGCGAGGACTTGCCCGAGCCGGAGATGCCGGAGAACACCACGAGCGCATCGCGCGGGATGTCGACATCCACGTTCTTGAGGTTGTGTTCGCGTGCGCCGCGGACGCGGACGAAGGCATCTGGGGCAGTGGGAGGCGACGGCCTGCGCGTGGATTTTTTCATAGGTGGACAATAGCGAACCACAGCGCCAGCTCACCGGCGGTGAAGACTGGTGAGCGAGCCCTTGACGCGGCCTCAGGCCGTTGCGCGCACACGCGCCGGCGGCGGTTGTGTCACGACGAAGGCATTCACCGCTTCGCCCAGAAGGGAGGCCTGGCGGGATGGCCTACATCACGTACTCCAGGCGGAAGGGCGCGCCGGTATCGGCGGCTTTGGGAGGAACTTTAGGGCGCTCTCAACAAGCGGCCATGGCGTCGCCAACGGCTCCCGTTGTAAGCGCGCCAGACGACGAAGTGATGAAGGACCGACGACGAGCGCCCCGTGGCTGCATCCGTGGCTGGTCGGGGATAGGTGTGGCGCCCAGGCGGCGCTATCGCGGACTGCTTTCCGACGCGGAGGACGGGCCAAGCGCGACCCGCAACGGCACCCGGATAACGCTGTCTGAATGCCAGTCGATGCGTAGTGGTTCACCCGCATCGGCAACGGACTCGTTACTCACGTCGCGTCCGGTCCCGTAGTTGACCTGTTGGCCCGGTCCGCGTAGCACATCCACAATCACCAGCAGACGGCTTCCTGCAGCCATGCGACGCCCGGTCATGCGGGTGCGATCGAATGACAGCCGCGTCCACTTCCCAGGCGTAAGCAGTCTGCGCTTGGTCATGTCCTGCGCATAGCTTGCCCTGCCGATGTAGTAGCTCAGTTGCATGCGACGTCCATCGAGCATCACTTCATACAGCGAAATACCGAGGTCGACGTCGCGCTTGTTGATGCGGATCTTCAGATCCCCTGAAAAACTTCCGACGATGTCGGTGGCCTGCTCAAACTGCGCGCTGACAAAGCTCAGGCCGCTCTCGGCGGGCACATCATCCTGGACGATGGGCCAAGGATAATAGCTGTGCACCGGCGCAGTGCGGTCGGAAAGATCGACCGTCTGACGGAGGTATCCAGCACGCCGGGGTGCTTGGCGAGTCAAAGGATAACGGTCTCCCTCGCCATCGTGTGACAGATGCAGGGCCACCTGATCACCTCCCGCTTCAGCAAGCGAGTCCGCGTGCCGCCACTGATCGGCGCCCATCAGCTGGTAGTTGACCCGGCCCGAAAGCAGCGCCGGAAGCGGCGCACCAGCCAGGACATGATCGAACCACTGGAAGGTGAGGGCCTGGGTATCGAACTGCGCCGAAGCATCCAACGTGTAGCCCCGCAACTGCATGGGCTTGCTCGCCGCCTGCGCGCCAAAATGATCGTACGGACCGATGAGTAGACGGTGGTTGGCTGCCGGGAGGTATCGGATATGCTCCTTGACGTACTGCAGCGCAGAGATCTGGCCGTCATCGTAGTAACCAGTGATCGACAACGCTGGCACAGTGATACCAGCAAACTGCACCCCGTGAGGCACCATGGCCTGCCAGTACGCATCGTAGTCGGGATGGTGCAACCAGCGCTGGAGCCAGTGGTTGGGCATGCCATCCACTTGGTCAATCTCGCTGAAGGCACGACCACTCTTGTACCAGGCATCGCTCAAGAGGTTCCACCGCTCGCGCTGGCCATAAATCTCCTTGTCGAGCAGTCGGTTGCTGGCAACATAGAACGGCCATGCGTAGTTGGCGGTCAGGAAGATGTTGTTCTCCATCGGCAATCCGAGGCCTGGAATCGCAGCCACATAGGGCGCGATCGCCTTCAGTGCGGGATGCCTGTAGCTAGCCGCCGCCCACGCGGCGAACCCCGAGTAACTGCCGCCATACATCACCACGCGACCGTCATTCCAAGGCTGTCGGCTGATCCAGTCGATGGCCGCGTTCGCATCTTCGCCATCGTGTTCGTACGGGACGATTGGTCCATTGCCCAATCGTTTTCCGCGCGCGTCGACCACGACGCCAGCGTATCCCCGTGCGGCCGCCTGCACCGCCTCGTTCCGATTCTGTACGGGGTCGGCGTAGATGGTGAATACCATTGCGGCCGGCAGCGCAGCACGGGAAGTCCTGCGCGGGCGAGCCACGTGCGCGGAAAGGAACACGCCCCGGTCGGCGGCAATCATTGCTTTGTCGTCAATTAGGAACCGTCTGCTCTCGTCTTCTCGAATCAGCGCGGGCGAAAAACGTTCGGCCATTCGGTAGGTCTTTACGAAGGCCGCCTGACGAATCAACTCGAGTGCATCCGCCCGCGCGATGGCGGCCTGCCCTGCGTGTGCCACGATGGCTTGGCGCAACCGATCATTCGCGCTGGGCAGGTCGGCAACGAACCAGTAGTGCGTCTGTACGGCAGCCATGTCATCCAGCGTGGCGAACCAAGCGCGGAATGCAGCTGCATAACTGGCACCTGCATCGCTGAAAGACCCAGTTTCTGCTTGAGCCAGCAACAGATATGGCACCCACCGCTGGGCGCGGGCTGCCTCCCCGTTTTCAACTAACGCACCCATCAGCGCGTGTATCGAGCGCGATGCGTCCGGGTAGCGCCCCGCGACCAGATGGAGTTGGCTGCGCTGTGCCTCCGTGAGTGATGCTGCCTCGGCGGGATCCTTCTGCAGCAACGCGCACGCAAGCTCCGCTAGATCTGCGTCCATTCGCTCTGGCGCACCTGAGATACCTGCCGGCCAGGCCACAAGTGCGGCATCCGCCTTTGCTTGGACAGGTCCCATTACCAAGGCGAGAAACAGGCAGGAGCATAGGCCCCATGCGGAAGCGCGGCGACGCAGAGGAGGGCGGGTAATGGCAGCCAAAGTACAGTCCTTGTACGGCGAGGGAACGTGGGCCAGCCGACAAGCATTACTGACCAGCGCCGATGATCATAAGGGCATTGGCTCCCACCTGCCCCCTTAATCACCCTCTGTGGAGGCCCTGCTTCGCCAGATCGAAAGATGAACACCGCGCTGCATGTCGATCCTCACAAGCCATGACCTAGCGTCGGACGCAGGAGCGAACCGGCCACCCGCCAACTCGACCCAGTCCGGCGTTGCCCGCGGGTGAAGCCTCCATTCCTGCTCGTCGTGAGAGAGTGGCTCCGCCAGCGGCCCTGCGGCGCATGAACGTGCGGCGGTGAAGGAAGGGACAGCGCCTTCACGGCGATTGCGCTGAACTAGCGTTGGGGTCGCGGCCGGGGCTGCTGCAGGAGCCGGTGCGCGCCACCGTACCGCGGGCCGATCACGACGCACCAACGACATACCGCACGGAGAGAAACCGCCATGACCGCCTTGAAAATCTTCCTGCTCGCCGGTGCACTGCTCTACGGCCTGCCGGGGCTGGTGTGGTGGGTGAATCATCGGCGGGCCAAACGCGCCCGGCTGGCCCAGCGCGTGATCAGCGTGGATGCCCCCACGCCATGAGCGACGCTGCCCGGAGGACCGCCGAATGCCATTGACCGACGAACAGCGCCGTATCCTCGATGACATCAATGCCACGCGGCCGGTCAGTGACGAGGACGCCAACTGGGCGGTGAAGGCCGGCTATGCAGCCCAGGCCGAAGATGGCGACATCGACCTGACCCAGGCCGGTCGCCAGCTTGTGGATTCCAGCACGCTCTAGACGTGCCAGGATCGATCAGACCGGTGCGAAACCGCGGGTGGTCTTCTTTTCGTTCTTCTCGGCCTTCTTTTCCTTCGCCGTCTTGGCAGGCTTCTTTTTCGTTTCTTTCTGCTTGTTCAGGCCCTTGGCCATGGCAGCGTTCCTGGTTGGATGTTCCGCAGCATGGCACATCCGGGGCGTGTCAACGCATCGGCGCGGCATGCCCGCCCCGGCTCAGATCACCCGGGCGGGTCGTTGCAGCCCGCGCCCCACAACGCACACCAGCACCGCGGTCGCCGCGAAGCCACCGGCCAGGCAGAGGTTGGCACTGAGCCCCTGCCGGTCGAGCGCCTGACCGCCCAGCCATGCGCCCGATGCGATCCCGATGTTGAAGACGCCGACGTAGAGCGCGGAAGCCACCTCCACCGCGCGGGGCGCAGCCTTCATCATCCACGTCATCAACCCGACCGAGACGCCGCCGTAGGCCAGCCCCCACGCGATCAGCGCGATGGCACCGCCGGCACGCGCATCGCCGATGGACAGGAACAGCAGCGGCGCCAGCAGCAGGCCCGCTGCGATGAGCAACACCGTCGGTGCCGTGTATCTCGCCGCCACGATGCCCGCGAGGAAATTCCCGGCCATCCCGGCAGCGCCGTAGCCGAACAACAACAGCCCCACCCAGCGCGCGTCGAATCCGGAGACTGTCATGAGCAGTGGCCGCACGAAGGTGAAGGCAATGAAGTGCCCGGCGACCAGCAGCAAGGTCAGCAGCAACCCGAGCTGCAGCCCCGGGTTGCCCAGCTGCTCACCGAACTGGCGCACGGTGGTGGTATGGGTCGACGGCAGCCCGGGCACGACGGCCAGATGCAGTGCCCATACCACCGCGCTGAGCAGGGCCATGCTGGCGAATGCCCAGCGCCATCCCAACAGCTCACCGATCAACGTGCCGAGGGGAACGCCCAGCACCGAGGCCGCCGCCACGCCGCCGAAGATGAGCGAGGTGGCCAGCCCAACGGATCGCGTCGGCACGAGCCGCATGGCCAGCCCGCCGGCAATCGCCCAGATGCCGCCCATGCACAACCCGACCAGCACGCGCGCCGCCAGCATCCAGCCCAGCGTGGGTGCAAAGGCCGCGCCCAGATTGGCGATCACCAGCAGCCCCAGCAGCCCGCACAGCAGCGTGCGTCGGTCCAGCCGGCCGGAGGCGATGACCACGAGCGGGGCGAACAACGCCGCCAGCAACGCCGGCAGCGAGACCATCAGGCCTGCCGTGCCGGTGCTCGTCTGCAGGGCGTCGGCGATCGGGGTCAGCAGGCCGACCGGGAGCATCTCGGTGGTCACGACCGAGAACGTGGCCAGGCTCACGGCGGTGACCGCCCACCAGGGGTGGCGTGCATCGGGCTGTCGCCCGGAAAAGGGGGGGTTAATCACGGTTCTGTGCACTGCCTTCTGCGCCACTTACATACACATCGTATGTTTAAAATCCTATATACATACGCACCGGATGTAAACAATCATCCGTCCCGTATGTAAGGAGTTGATGATGGTTCGCCGCACCCGCGCCGACATGGAGCAGACCCGTGCCACGCTGCTGGCCACCGCCCGCGCGGTGTTCAGCGCGCGTGGCTACGCCGAGACCTCCATGGACGATCTCACCGCGCAGGCCGGGCTCACCCGTGGCGCGCTGTATCACCACTTCGGCGACAAGCAGGGCCTGCTCGCGGCCGTCGTCGATCAGATCGACGCCGAGATGGATGACCGCCTCAAGGCCATCTCCGACGCCGCCGAGGATCCGTGGGCGGGCTTTCGTCTGCGCTGCATCGGGTATCTGGAGATGGCGCTGGAGCCGACCATCCAGCGCATCGTCCTGCGCGACGCGCGCGCGGTACTGGGCGGTGCCTCGCCGGAATCGCAGCGCCACTGCATCGATTCCATGCAGCGCCTGCTCGCCTGCCTGATCGATCAGGGCGTGGTCGCCGAGGCCAACCCGCAGGCCCTCGCCTCGCTGGTGTACGGCAGCTTGGCCGAGGCGGCGTTCTGGATCGCCGATGGCGACGATGGCGATGCGCGGCTGGCACAGAGCGTGACCGCGCTGGACCTGCTGCTGCGTGGGCTGCGGGTCATCTCACCGCACTGACCGCTCATCCTGTCTGGCCGCCACTGGATCGGTCGCCTGACCGCAGGTCATATATCGCTCCATGTACTCGCAGGGCCGCCCCTACGCTTCTCCCATCTACTGAAGGAGAGGACGCATGAAGATTCTGGGTATTGTGCTGATGGCATCGGCGCTGGTGATGAGCGGCCCGACCGCGGCAAGGAACGCTGCCCCGGCCACGGACCGGACCGCGGCGCTGGTCCGCGAGGCCGATGCGTTCTTCAAGGGCCAGCAGCCGGGCGG
Source organism: Stenotrophomonas maltophilia (assembly GCA_002363385.1). Taxonomy (GTDB): domain Bacteria; phylum Pseudomonadota; class Gammaproteobacteria; order Xanthomonadales; family Xanthomonadaceae; genus Stenotrophomonas; species Stenotrophomonas maltophilia_AN. The sequence goes on along the minus strand of DEVL01000003.1, from coordinate 348,584 downwards.
CGTGGTCCTGGTGACCCAGGGCGACCAGGTCCTGCTGCGCCGGGCCTACGGCATGGCCGATATCGAGAATGGCGTGGCGATGCGACCGGACGCCACGCTGCGGCTGGCCTCTGTGACCAAGCAGTTCACTGCGGTGGCCGTGATGCAGTTGGTGCAGGCCGGCAAGCTGCGGCTGGAAACCCCGCTGGACACACTGGACCCGGCACTCGCCGGCCCCATGGGCAAGGTGACGGTGCAACAGCTGCTCACCCATACCTCCGGCATCAAGAACGTCAGCAGCATTCCGGCGTCGCGCGCCGCGCGCCGCGAGGACGCCGATGCGCTCAGCCTGATCGGCTACTTCAAGGATCTGCCGCTGGAGTTCGCCTCCGGCACGCGGTTCCGCTACAGCAACTCCAACTACATCGTGCTGACCCACCTGATCCAGCGCCTGTCCGGCCAGTCCTATGCCGAGTACATGCAGCAGGCGATCTTCCAGCCGCTGGGTATGCAGCACACCCGCTATGACACCCACCTGGCCATCATCCCGGGCCGTGCGCATGGCTATCGGAAAGCGCAGGGCGTGCTGCAGAACGCAGACTTCATCAGCATGACGCAGCCCCAGGGCGCGGGTGGCCTGATCAGCACGGTAGACGATCTGGCACGCTGGCATCAGGCACTGCGCGACGGCACCCTCGTTCCCGCCGCGTTGCTGGCGCAGGCCATGAGCAAGACCGTGCTGGCCGACGGCAAAGCATCGCCATACGGCTTCGGCTGGATCATCGGCCAGGTGCAGGGCGTGGCCGATGTGGAGCATGGTGGCTTCATCAACGGCTTCAACAGCTACGTGGTGCAGCTCAAGGCACCGGATGTGTTCGCCACGGTGCTGACCAATGCGGAGTTTCTCGATCCGACCACGTTGACCGTACGGCTGGCCGCGATTGCCGCCGACGTCCCGTATGCGGCCACCGTGGCGCCCAGTGCGAAGGACGCCGTCTGGCTCGGCCGCTACGTGCTGGCCGAGGATGACGTGCGGGTGCTGTCGCTGGTCGATGGTCACCTGCAGTTGCTTCGCCAGGGCGAGGGTGAGGAACCGGTCGCGGTCAGCCCCGGCACCGATGACCGCTACTACCTGGATGGCGGTCTGGATGCACTGAGCTTCGCCACTGCCGACGACGGCCGCGCGGTCATGACACTGCATGACCGGCTGATGGGCGATACCGTCGGCTACCGCGCGCCGACCGCGGCCGCGCCGGCTACAGGCTCAGCACATCCCTGAGGCGCGCGCTCTGGCGGCGGGAGACCTCCACCTCCAGCCCGCCGCGCAGGGTGAGCATCAGCCCGCCATTGCTCCAGGGCGCCACCTGCTCCACGTAGTCCAGATTGACGATGTACTGGCGGTTGGCCCGGAAGAACTTTTCCGGCGCCAGCTGCGTTTCAATCGCGCCCAGCGGGCGATACAGCAGCGGAGCGTGCTGCTGGAAATAGACCCGGCTGTAGTTGCCGACCGCCTCGATCACCCGCACGTCGCGCGGTTTGACCAGGTAGCACTGCTCGCCATCCTTGATGAAGATCGGGCTGTCCATCGAACGCCGTACTGGCGTGATGGCCACCGCCTCGGTCAGTTTGTGGATGGCCTGCGCCAGCCGCTGCGGCTCGATCGGCTTGAGCAGGTAATCCACGGTGTTGTAGCCGAAGGCCTTGAGCGCATGTGCGTCGAAGGCGGTGGTGAACACGATGCGCGGCACCTGGGTCAGCCGCGCGAGCACATCGAAGGCATTACCTCCGGGCAGGTCGATATCCAGGAACACCACGTCCGGGGTGGTGGACTCGATCAAGGCGATGGCGGCATCCACATCGCCGGCATGGCCGACCACGCTCAGTTGTGGATAGGCCTTGAGCTGGTGCTCCAGCTCGAAGCGCGCCAGTTCCGAGTCTTCCACGATGACGGCGTCGATCACGCTGCACTCCCGATCCAGACACGGGCGACAACACTGTCGCCCTGTTCTTCCAGGCTCAGGCCTGCATCGCTGCCGAAGGACAACTGCAGCCGCTGCCTGAGATTATCCAGGCCGGTACCGGTGCCATCGGGCGCCCGCAGCTGACCACTGTTGCGCACCTCGATCCGCAGCACGCCCGCCGGTGCAGCAATGGCGACGTGCAGATCACCGCCGGTGCTGCTGAGCCCCACGCCATGCTTGACGGCGTTCTCCACCAGCAGCTGCACGCAGAAGCGCGGCACCTGCCTGCGCAGCGCTACGGCATCCACGTGTTCGCTGTAACGCAGCCGCTCACCCAGCTGCAGGCCGACCAGGCTCAGGTGATCGCGCACCACCGCCATTTCTTCTTCCACGGTCACCAGCGCGTCCTCGCTGCCGGTGAACTGGTAACGCAACGTATTGGCAAAGCGCGTGATCTGCTCCCGTGCCAGATCCGGATCCTTGAGGATCAGCGCGCGGATGTTGTTGAGGGTGTTGAACGTGAAGTGCGGGCTGATATGCCCGAGCAGGCGCTGCAGATGCGCTTCCTTGAGTGCCAGCTGCAGATCCTTCTGGTGACGTGCCGCTTCGGCCAGCCGGGTCTGCCGGCTGATGGCCAGATACAGCAGGCTCCACGCGATGAAGGCCGGCGCCAGCAGTGGCGCACGCGAGATCATCGGCTGCGCATCGTGCAGGGCCGCCAGCCCAGGTGAGAGACCGGCCAGCAGGGAAAGCACGACATACACGGCCACGTCCACGCCGACGGCGACCAGCACACTGGCGACCAGCAGCATGCCCAGCCAGCGCAGCTCCCCATAGCCATCGGCCTGGACCTTACGGTACAACCAGCGCAGCCCCAGGCTGGCCAGTAGGCCACCGATGCTGACCGCAGCCACCGCCAGGAACTGAAGCGCGTCCGGCACCGACGCTTCACTCGGCCGCGCAATGAAGGCGATCAGCGCGAACAGCGACCAACCCAGCACATGCAGGAGCCAGAACCTGAGGGTCACCGCATCGATCCGCTGGAGGGGAGCCGTACTCTACCCGATCCGGCTGGCACCTCCGGCTCAGCGCCGACGTGACGTCGCGCGCGGCTGCAGTGCATCCAGGGCGCCGGCGTTGCGGCGCGCCCAGTCGTAGATCAGTTCGATCGGTTCCACCAGTTGCCGCCCCAGCGGGGTCAGCGTGTACTCCACCGAGGGCGGCACGGTGGGATACTCGGTGCGCAGCACGATCCCGGCATGCTCCATGTCGCGCAGGGTCTGGATCAGCATCTTCTTCGAAATGGCCGGCAGGCTGCGGTGCAGCGCGTTGCTGCGGGCGGTACCGTCATGGCGCACGGCCAGGGTGTGCAGCACCATCGAGGTCCACTTGGTGCTGAACAGCTCCAGCACCCGCCGGGGCGCGCAATCCTCCTGCCAGTGTTCTTCGGGACTGCCGGTTTTCATGTGTGGTTACCGTTTGGTGCCTTCTTTCGAGGCGTACCTGGATATCCTAAGGTGTGGGCCTGTAAAGCAATGAAAGAGGCGACATCGTGAGGCAGAAAGCGTTGGTGGTCGGTGCGACCGGGATCGTCGGCAGTGCGCTGATCCAGCAGTTGCTGCAGGAAGGCTGGGAGGTGCATGGCCTGGCGCGTCGGCCCGATGCGCTGCCGGCGGGTGCGCACGGCGTTTCGGCCGATCTGCGTGATGCCCGGGCCACACGTGAAGCGCTTTCCGGACTGGCGCCCACGCATGTGTTCATCACCACCTGGTCCCGGCAAGCCAACGAGGCCGAGAACATCCGGGTCAACAGCGCGATGGTGCGCCATCTGCTCGATGCAGTGCAGCCGGCCGGCACGGTGCAGCACGTGGCGCTGGTGACCGGCCTGAAGCACTATCTGGGCCCCTTCGAAGCCTATGCGCAGGGCAACCTGCCGCAGACGCCCTTCCGTGAAGAACAACCGCGTCTGCCCGTGGACAACTTCTACTACGCACAGGAAGACGAGGTGTTTGCCGCCGCCGCCCGCGATGGCTTCCGCTGGAGCGTGCATCGCCCGCATACGGTGATCGGCGCGGCGGTGGGCAATGCCATGAACATGGGCACGACCTTGGCCGTACACGCGACCCTGTGCCGCTACACCGGCCGCCCGTTCCAGTTCCCCGGCTCGCTTGCCCAGTGGGACGGGCTGACCGATATGACCGATGCCGGGCTGCTGGCGCGGCACCTGCTGTGGGCGACGCAGACACCGGCTGCTGCCAACCAGGCCTTCAACGTGGTCAATGGCGATGTGTTCCGCTGGCGCTGGATGTGGAGCCGGATTGCTGCGTGGTTCGATATCGAGGCTGTGCCGTTCAGCGGTCAGGTCCGTCCGCTCGCCGAGCAGATGGCCGATGATGCCGCGCTGTGGTCGTCGCTGGCCGCCACCCACGGCCTGGCCGAGTCTGACATCCACCGGCTGATCTCTCCCTGGCACACCGATGCCGATCTCGGGCGCCCGCTGGAGGTGATCACGGACATGTCCAAGAGCCGCCGGATGGGGTTCCTGGATTACCAGCCCAGTGACGATGCGTTCTTCGCGCTGTTCACGCAGCTGCGGGCGGCGCGGTTGATTCCCTGAGGCGCTGCCGCGCAGCGCTGAGAGGGTTCCACAGCGACACCCCGCAGCGATACGCTATGGCGGCCGCCCCCCGCTGATCGCAGGTACCGTTTGAGCTCTTCACCTACCACGGGTTCCCACGGCGAACGGGATACCGAGCGCGTCAAACTGGCGCTGGCCGCCGGCGCGATCATCGGCACCTGGTTCTGGGATGTTGCCCAAGACAGCCTCACCGTCGACGATGCCCTCGCCCAGGCGCATGGACTGGACCCCGCCCTTGCACGCACCGAGCTGCGTCTGGAGCAGGTGGTGTCTGCCGTTCATCCCGAGGATCGCCCGGGGCTGGCGGAGGCGATCGCCGAAGCCGTGCGCCGTGGCGGTCGCTATGCCCACCAGTACCGCACCCGCGGCGCGGACGGTGCCTATCGCTGGATCGAGGCCATCGGCCGGGTCGATCTGGATGCCAACGGACACGCGGTCGGGTTTCCCGGCGTGCTGATCGACATCGATGAACGTCGGCGGGTGGAGGCCGAGCGTGACCAGGCGCAGACCCTGCTGCGTTCGTTCGTGGAAGCCGCACCGGGTGTGGTGTACGCCAAGGACCGCCAAGGCCGGATCCTGATCGGCAACCGCGGCACCACCGATCTGATCGGTCTGCCCCCCGAGGTGTATGTGGGGCGCACCGACGCCGAACTGCTCAGCGACCCGGCCCAGGCCGCCACGGTGATGGCCACCGATGAGCGCGTCATGGCCAGCGGGCAGACCGAGCAGCTCGAAGAAGAAGTGAGCTTTCCCGATGGCCGGCGCGCCTACTGGCTGTCCACCAAATCGCCGTTGCGTGATGCGGATGGGACCGTGGTGGGCTTGGTCGGCACCTCACTGGACATCACCGACCGCAAGGCGGCCGAAGCCCGTCATGCTGAAGTGGAGGAGCGCTATCGGCTGGCGGCCCACGCCACCAACGATGCGATCTGGGACTGGCGCATTTCCGATGGTCACGTGATCTGGAACGAGGCACTGACCACGCTGTTCGGCCATGCGCTGAGCGAAACCAGCGCGCAGTGGTGGCTGGACCATATCCATCCCGACGACCGGGCGCGTGTGGATGCGGACATTCATGCCGTGATCGAGGGCGACGGCACCGCATGGAACAGCGAGTACCGCTTCCGCCGCGCCGATGGCAGCTTCGCTTCCGTGCTCGACCGCGGCACCGTCCTGCGCGATGCGGTGGGTGAGCCGCTGCGGATGATCGGCGCGATGCTGGACCTCACCGTGCGTGAAGCCGCCGAGGCGGCCCTGGCTAAAAGCGAGGAGCGCCTGCGGTTTGCCACCGAGGCAGGCGACATGGGCTTCTGGGATGTCGATCTGGTGGCGGACGCCTTGATCTGGCCGCCCCGGACCAAGGCGATGTTCGGCATTTCCCCCGATGTTCCGGTGTCGCTGCGTGATTTCAACGAGGGCATCCACCCCGACGACCGCGAAGCGACCCTCGCCGCCTTTGCCGCCGCGGCTGATCCGGCCCAGCGCGCGCTCTATGACGTGGAGTACCGCACGGTCGGCAAGGAAGACGGCATCGTGCGCTGGGTCGCGGCCAAGGGCCGCGGTCACTTCGAGGGCGACCGCTGCGTCCGCATCGTGGGGGTGGTGGTCGAGATCACGGCGCGCAAGATCGCCGATGCCCGCCTGCAGGAATTGAACGAGCACCTGGAAAGCCGCGTGCTCGAAGAGGTCGCCGAGCGCACCCGTGTGGAAGATGCGCTTCGCCAGAGTCAGAAGATGGAGGCTGTCGGCCAGCTCACCGGCGGTATCGCCCACGACTTCAACAACATGCTGGCGACCGTGATCGGCCCGCTGGACCTGCTGGCGATGCGGCTCGGCGACAACGACCCGCGCACCAAGCGCTACATCGACATGGCCATCGATGGCGCTACCCGGGCGGCACAGCTCACCCAGCGATTGCTGGCATTTTCGCGCCAGCAGCCATTGCAGCCGGTGCCCCTGGATGTGAACCAGCTGGTGGCGGGCATGTCCGACCTGCTGGTGCATTCGCTGGGCAGCAGCATCCGCTTGCAGACCGTATTGGCCGCTGACCTGTGGCGGACGTTCGCCGATGCCAATCAGCTGGAGAACGTGATTCTCAATCTGGCCGTCAATGCGCGCGATGCGCTGCCTGGCGGTGGGCGCCTGACGGTGGAAACCGCCAACGGTGAGATCACCGCAGGTGTTGGCTCCGCGCCGGCGGATGTTCCCGACGGCGAGTATGTTCTGATCACCGTGGCCGATAACGGCAGCGGCATGCCGCCGGAGGTGATCGCCAAGGCATTCGATCCTTTCTTCACTACGAAGAAGGTGGGCCAAGGCACGGGGCTTGGCTTGTCGCAGGTGTATGGCTTCGTCAAACAGTCGGCCGGTCACGTGAAGATCCGCTCTGCCGTTGGCCAGGGAACAACGGTGACCTTGTATCTGCCGCGCCTTGTTGCTGATATCGCCGCCCCGCCTTCGCCGGCAACAGGCGTTACCACTCCGCTGAGCGGGGGCCGCGAGCGTGTGCTGGTCGTGGAAGACGAGCCCGGCGTCCGCCAGTTCTCCATCGATGCGCTGAGCGAACTGGGCTACCCGGTGCTCGCCGCCGAAGGGGCCGCCACGGCACTGACCCTGCTCGACAGCCATCCCGACATCGCGCTGCTGTTCACCGATGTGGTGATGCCCGAGGTCAACGGCCGGCAACTGGCCGATGAGGCCCTGAAGCGGCGTCCGGATCTGAAAGTGCTGTTCACCACCGGCTACAGCCGCAATGCGCTGGAGCACGACGGCGTACTGGACCCCAGCGTCCACCTGATCGGCAAACCGTTCACGCTGGAGGAGTTGGCCCTGCGGGTGCGCGCGGTGCTTGCCGAGGTGCGCTGACGGGAGGACTCCGGGAATCGAATTCCGGAGTCCTGGAACGTAGTGCACGCCCTTGATCCGACACCCGCAAACGCAGTTACCGGATCCTGGACGTCACCCCACACGCTGCGCAGGTGAAGCTGATGCTGGACTCCCCTGGTTGGGATGGCGAAGACTCCCTTGCCCTGCTGAAAACCGACGGCAAGTGCATCCTGCCTGGGCTCAGTCGGCGCTCAGGTTGGCGACGAAGAACCGGGTGAGTTTGTCGAACGGAATCCGATCAACACGATCATAAAGATCCACATGTCCTGCACCCGGGACGAGATACAGCTCTTTGGGCTGGCCTGCCAGCGCGTAGGCCTTCTGGCTGAACTCCAGCGAGTGGGCCTCGCTGCCGGCGATGAACAGCATGGGGCGTGGCGAGATCGTCTCGATGTCATTGAACGGATAGAAATTCACGAAGCGGACTTCGCTGGTCAGCATGCGGTTCTGGGTGGTCTCCAGCGTGCGGCCCTTGGGAATGGCGATGCCACGCGGGGTCCGGTAGAACGCCCAGAACTCGCGGGTCACGGGATCGGCATCGGCGGGCAGCTGGATGGGAAGATAGTCGAGGAAGATTCCCTTGCCGGTGGTGAACTCGGTGTAGCGCTGCTCGGCCGCCTTGGCCAACATCGCCTTGCGCTGTTCCAGCGACACCGACTGGCCCAGACCGTTGCGTGTCACGTCGCCCATGTCATACATGCTGACCGTGGCGATGGCGCGCAGCCTGGGATCCATCTTGGCCGCGCTGATGGCGAAACTGCCGCTGCCGCAGATGCCGAGCACACCGATCCGCGTGCGGTCGATGAAGTCGCGGGTCCCCAGGTAATCCACTGCGGCACTGAAGGCTTCGCTGTACATCTCGGGGGCGACCAGATTGCGGGGTTCGCCGTCGCTCTCTCCCCAGAAGGGCAGATCGATCGCCAGGGTCACGAAGCCCTGCTCGGCCAGCTTCTGCGCGTACAGCATGGAGCTCTGCTCTTTGACCGCTCCCATCGGGTGGCCGACGATCACCGCGGCCGACGCGGTGGCGTTCGATGCCGCCTTGGGCCTGACGAGATTCCCCACCACCTCCATGTGGTACTGGTTCTTGAAGGTCACCCGTTCAACGGTGACCGTGTCACTTGTGTAGAAATTGTCTGCGCCGGTTGGCATGGTGGCTCCGAGGGTCGTGAAGGAACTGGCGGCCAGCGCCAGCAGCAGGGCAAGTCGTTTCATGAGAGGTACTCGGTAAGAAATGCGGGGCGTTGGTAGGCCGGACCCAAGGTAGTCCTCCGCAACCACCGTGATTAGCCGGGGGAATGTGGAAGGCGTACTGAGCTCTGCTCACAAATCGCGGTGATACTGTGGGCATCGCGCCCGACTCCTGATGCGGAATCAGCAATGGCTGTCCTGAAAACCAACGATCTGCAGGCATTTCTGGCCGTCGCCAGGGAGCAGAGCTTCACCAAGGCCGCGGCACGGCTCGGGGTCTCTGCATCGGCGCTGAGTCACACACTGAAACAGCTCGAAGCGCGCCTGGGGGTCCGGCTGCTGGCACGGACCACGCGCAATGTCGCGCCCACCGAAGCGGGCGAGCGGCTGATGCGCTCGATCGGCCCGCATTTCGACGCCATCGGCGAGAGCGTGGATGCGCTCGGCGATCTCCGTGACCGCCCCGCCGGCACTCTTCGCATCACCTGCAGCGACGATGCCATCGAGATGGTGATCCGGCCCAGGCTGGCGACGTTCCTGGCCGCGTACCCGGACATCACGCTGGAGTTCTACGTGGACTACGGATTCACCAACGTGGTCGAGGAACGCTTCGACGCGGGCATCCGCCTGGGCGAGGCGCTGAGCAACGACATGATCGCCGTCCGCATTGGTCCGGACTGGCGGCTGGTGGTAGTGGGCTCGCCTGCGTACTTCCAGCGCCATCCCAAACCCCGTACGCCGTACGAGATCACGGGGTTGCCCTGCGTCAACATCCGTCACCGGCCCGCAGGCAGCATCTATGCATGGGAGTTCGAAAAGGATGGCAAGGAATTCAGCGTCAAGGGCGAGGGGCAGCTGGTGTTCAACAGCATGTTCCATGTCATCAATGCCGCCGTGGATGGCATTGGACTGGCGTATGTGACCGAGGATCTTGCCGCGCCCTACCTCGCCAGCGGACAGCTGGTGCAGGTGCTGGACGAGTGGTGTCCGCTGTTTTCCGGCTACCACCTCTACTACCCCAACCGCCGGCAGGGATCGCCTGCGTTTGCCGCCCTCATCAACGCGCTGCGCCATCCAGCACTATGACGTGCGGGTGCGCGATGACGTGCGGGTGCGCGCGGCAAGTGCAGCCAGCAGCGAACCGACAAGCAGCACCGCCGCGCTGGCGATGAAGGTCACGCGGTAGCCACTGCCGTCGAAAAGCAGCCCGCCCACCGTGGACCCCAGCGCGATGCAGAGCTGCACGACCGCCACCATCAGCCCGCCACCGGCCTCGGCATCCTCAGGCATGGACCGGGCCAGCCATGCCCACCAGGCGACCGGTGCGGCAGTCGCCACCAGGCCCCAGGCAGCGAGAAGCACGAAGGCCATGCGGCTGGAGTGACCGAAGACGGTGAGCCCCACCGCGATGGCCGCCATGACCAATGGGATGATCATCAGCGGCAGGTACACGCTCTTCCTGATGCAACTCCCGATAAGCACGGTGCCGACGAAGCCGGCCACCCCCAACGCAAGCAGCAGCATCGACAGCGTGCCCACGCTGACCTGGGTCACCGTTTCAAGGAACGGGCGCAGGTAGGTGAACAGCATGAACTGACCGCTGAAGAACACCCCGACGGCGGCCATCCCGCGCAGCACCAGCGGGCGCCGGAGAACAGCGAAGATGCTGCCGGTCGCCTGGCGAGGCGCCGGCTTCAGTGCAGGAAGACTGATCCATTGCGACACCAGTGCGATCACGGCGATCGGCAACAGGCACAGAAAGGCGCCGCGCCAGCCGATGATGCCGCCGAGGTAGCTACCCAACGGAGCTGCCACGACCGTCGCCAGCGCATTGCCGCCATTGAAGACGGCCAGCGCCTTGGGCACGCTCGCGGCCGGCACCACCCGTATCGCGATCGCCGCCGACATCGACCAGAAGCCGCCGATGACCACACCGATCAGCGCGCGTCCGATCATGTAGACCGGATAGCTGGGGGCGAGGCTGACGATGACACCGGAGATGCCCATCAGCACGGTGAGCAGCAGAAGCAGTGTCTTGCGGTCGCGGTTACCTGCGATGCGGGCGATGCACAGGCTGGTGATGACGGCGAAGGCACCGGAGATGGCAATCCCATAGCCGGCCCATCCTTCGGTAACACCGAGCGAGGTGGCGATGGGCGTCAACAGACTGACCGGCATGAATTCCGAGGCGACCAGGCAGAACACGCACAGGGTCATGGCGAAGATGCCGGCCCAGTGCGCCGGCGCGGCGGCAGCGCGATGCGCATGGATGGAGGTGGCGACAGGACTCATGGTGGACACTCTATGAAGCAGCAATGGCGTTGCCGCCCAGCGCGGTGCGCAGGGAGGATGCAGAGAAACAGTGCTGGGCAGCGCGGCAGAAGCCGGGCGTGGTTTCAGTGGGCGCCATGGTGGCCCACGCAGCGGGGACTGATAAGCAGCCCCCGGGTTCATGGACTACTGAGGCTTTCTCAGCAGTGCGTCATCCCCATCCCATCGAAGCGCCTCGACCAGCAGCGCGAACGCCGGCGAGTTCTGGCGCCGGCTTGGGTAGTAAAGATGGAAACCGGGAAAGGGCGGGCACCACTCCTGCATCACCCGCATCAGCCGCTTGTCCGCCAATGCATCGGCGACGATCAGGTCCGGCACGCAGGCCAAGCCGCGGCCCTCCAGTGCCGCCTGGACGATCAGGCGCACACTGCTCAACGTCAGCCGCCCCTCCACCTGCACGTTCACGCTGCGGCCATCCTTTTCGAACTCCCACGCATACAGCCCCCCCTGGGTCAGCAGCCGCATGTTGATGCAGTCATGCACGGTCAGGTCCTGGGGCGTACGCGGCACCCCGCACCGCTTGAAGTAGTCCGGCGCACCGACAACGGCCATCCTGAGCGGCGGCGTGACCGGTACCGCGATCATGCCCTTGGCCACCTGCTCGCCCAGGCGTATGCCCGCATCGAACCCCTCGGCGACGATGTCGGCCAGATTGGACTGGTCGGTGATCTCCACCCGGATGTCCGCGTAGGTATCCAGCAGAGCCTGCAGTTTGGGCCAGACCACTTGTTCACTGGCCGGATCACTGCTGTTGATGCGCAAGGTGCCACTGGGCCGATCACGCAGTTCGCTCAGGTCGTCGATGGCGCTGTCGATGCTGGCGAAGTGCGGCCGGATCTGCGCCAGCAGCCGTTCACCGGCTTCGGTCGGTGTCACGCTGCGCGTGGTACGGGTCAGCAAGCGTATCCCCAGCCGCTGCTCCAGCACCCGCACGGTATAGCTCAGCGCAGCCTGCGACACCCCCATCCGCGCGGCGGCGCGGGTGAAACTGCGCTCTTGGGCAACCGCCATCAGTGCGCGCAGGTCGTTGTAGTGTTCGCGCCGCATGATCGCCCCATTGATAAGCCGCTTTTATAACTCTATTCGCGACCTGCAGGTTTATCCACATAAAACGGTGCGGCACCATGGGTGCGCCCCACCTTGGGCCATGCCAGCAGGAACGCCATGCCCACCCCGCTTTTCCCCGCCTTCGCGGCCGCTGCCCGATCGCATCCTCAGGTGCACGGCCGACACATCCACCTCCGCACCATGCGGGCCGCCACGGCGGCACTTCTGCTTGGCATGGCCCTGCCCCTGCTGGCGCAGCACCCGGCCCCCGCCCACACCACGGATATCCACATGAACACCCCCTCAGCTCTCTCTGCACGCCAACAGGCCATCCTGCCAATCGCCGCGTTCACGGCGGCGGCGATCTTGACCGCCTCGAACCGGCACTGCGCGCCGCACTGGACGCGGGGCTGACGATCAATGAAATCAAGGAAATCCTGGGGCAGCTCTACGCCTATGCAGGCTTTCCGCGCGCGTTGAATGCGCTGGGCACCTTCATGACGGTGGTGGAGGACCGCAAGGGACAGGGCGTTCACGATGCACAGGGGAAAGCGCCGGGCGCGCTGCCTGCGCCGGACCAGATGCTGGCCGTAGGCACCGCCAACCAGACCCGGTTGTCGGGTCAGCCCGTCGCAGGCCCGCTGTTCGCGTTCTCCCCGCAAATCGACCGCTACCTCAAGGAACATCTGTTCGGCGCGATCTTTGCGCGCGACAACCTCGACTGGGGTGATCGCGAGCTCGCCACCGTGGCCGCGCTGTCGGCCATGGCAGGGACGGAGTCGCAGGTGCAGGCGCACATGCGCATCAGCCGGAACGTAGCGCTCAGCGAGGCGCAGCTGGAGCATGTCGTGGCGGTGCTGCGCGACGTGGTCAGTGCCGAGGCCGCCGATCGCGCGGACCAGGCGCGGCGCGGCACGCTCGCCCATTGAACCCTGCGAAGGAGAAGACCATGACCGGCTGGATAGCACTGATGCTGATGTCCCTGATACTGGGAAGTGCCGACGTTGCCGCACAGCCCATCGTGCGCATGTTCGAGCTGCACACCGACCCTGGCCGGCAGGAAGCGTTCGACGCTGCCGGCCGGCACAACATGGACGCCTCCCTGCGGACGGAGCCCGGTGTTCTGGCGATGCACGCCGTCACTGATCGCCAGCGGCCGGGCGTGGCGTACGTCTTCGAAATCTACGCGGATGCGGACGCGTTGAAGACGCATCTTGCGACCGCGCATTACGCCGATTTTCTGCACGCCACGCAGCCGCTCATCACCGACAAGACGTTGACGGAAACGACGCCCGTGTTTCTTGCCGAGAAGCCGGACCGCCTCTCGGTCATGCAGCGTGGCGACACGCCAGAGGTCCGGATCGTCGATGTGACGGTCAAATCCGCGGATATACCGGCATTCACCCGGATCGTCACGGCGGAGATGCGCGAGTCCATGCGGATCGAACCGGGCGTCCTGGCGATGTATGCCGTTACACGGCAGGATCAGCCGGAGCATTGGATCTTCTTTGAGATCTACGCCGATGCCTCTGCCTATGACACCCACCGGCAAACGCCTCACTTCAAGGACTATCTGCAGCGGACCGCAGAGATGCTGGTGGACAAGGGGCACAGCGAGGTGAGCACCATCGCATTGAAGAGCCGTGGCGGGATGTTGTTCGATGCGACCGACATGCCCTGAGAGAAGCGCGTTGGCATCCTGATGCGCCAGGCCACCGCGTCCACACAACGATCCTTGTGCGCGCTGGCGTACATCCACGCATTTCCTGCCATGCGATGAACGGGTGCCACCGGCTGCAACCGCCGTGTCGCCGACCCCAAGCCGCCAACATCCATCTACCCCAACGGTCCCACTCAATTTTCAAACATACGATTGAAACACGCGTAACTTCGTCGAACTGGACACGATCCACCAGTTCCGCCAGACTCCGCCCTTTCCTGTTGTTCGGCACCCATGGCGAAACTGCTGGTCCTGCATGGCCCCAACCTCAACCTGCTCGGCACGCGCGAGCCGGGGGTCTATGGGCACACCACGCTGGCGCAGATCGACCAGGCCCTGCTGGCCCAGGCGCAGGCCGCCGGCCATGCCCTGGAGAGCCTGCAGTCCAATGCCGAGCACGTGCTGGTCGACCGGGCGCAGGCCGCCCGCGATGACGGCACGGCCTTCATCCTGATCAACCCGGCGGCCTTCACCCACACCTCGGTGGCCCTGCGCGATGCGCTGGCCGCGGTGGACGTGCCCTTCATCGAGATCCACCTGTCCAACCCGCATGCGCGCGAGCCCTTCCGCCAGCACAGCTATTTCAGCGACAAGGCGGTCGGGGTGATCTGTGGGTTCGGGGCGGACAGCTATCGCTATGCGATGGATGCGGCGCTGACCAGGCTGGCGGCCACCTCCGCGTGATGACGCTGCCGCGTGTCCTCGCCAGCGTCGCGCTGTGGGGCTGCCTGTGCGGCGCCGCCATCGCCGCTGATCGCAGCGCGGAAGGCATCGACTGCGCGCAGCCGAGCGGCACCATGGAATCGGACCTGTGCGCCTCGGATGTGGCCAGCGAGGCCGATACCGAATTGAACGCGGTGTACGCCCAGGCGCGCCAGCAGTTGCGCAGCCAGGCCGCCGAAGGCGCCTGCACGCACTGCGCCGATGCGGAAAAGCAGCTGATCCTGGCCCAGCGCGCGTGGATGCAGCTGCGCGATCACGATTGCGATGCGGTCTACGCCTTCAACGCCGATGGCACCTCGCGCAATGGCGCGCAGATGCACTGCCTCACCACCCTCGCGCGCGACCGTACGCGGCAGCTGCGCGATTTCTACGAATTGCTTTGACCCGAGCGCATCGCGCTTCCCACCACACTGACACCACGAGCTAAAGAGGCCCCTATGGATCTCCGCAAAATCAAGAAACTGATCGACCTGCTGGAAGAGTCGAACCTCGCCGAAATCGAAATCAAGGAAGGCGAAGAGTCCGTGCGTCTGTCGCGCGCGCCCGTCTCCGGCTACGGCATGGTCCAGGCCCAGCCGCAGATGATGATGGCGCCGGCACCGGCCCAGGCCGCTGCGCCGGCCATGCCGATGCAGTCGCCGACCGAAGCCTCCACCGGTGGCACCGCCAAGGCCGGCAATGCCCTGCCCGATGGCCACGTGCTGCGCGCGCCGATGGTCGGCACCTTCTATGCCTCGTCCTCGCCGGACAAGCCGGCCTTCGTGTCGATCGGCCAGGCCGTCAAGGCCGGTGAAACGCTGGCGATCATCGAAGCGATGAAAATGTTCAACCCGATCGAAGCCGATGTCTCCGGCACCATCGTCGCCATCCTGGGCGAAAACGGCCAGCCGGTCGAATTCGACCAGCCGCTGTTCGTGATCGGCTAAGGATTAGTCCATGCTCGACAAAGTCGTTATTGCCAACCGAGGGGAGATCGCGCTGCGCATCCTGCGCGCGTGCCATACCCTGGGCATCCGCACGGTGGCTGTGCATTCCACGGTCGACCGCAACCTCAAGCACGTGGCCATGGCCGACGAGTCGGTCTGCATCGGTCCGGCACCGTCCTCGGAGAGCTACCTCAACATCCCGGCCCTGATCGCCGCGGCGGAAGTCACCGACGCCCAGGCCATCCACCCGGGCTACGGCTTCCTGTCGGAGAACGCCGACTTTGCCGAGCGCGTGGAAGAATCCGGCTTCATCTTCATCGGCCCCAAGGCCGACACCATCCGCCTGATGGGCGACAAGGTGGAAGCGATCCGCGCGATGAAGGCCGCCGGCGTGCCGTGCGTGCCCGGCTCGGGCGGCCCGCTGACCGACGACATCGTGGCCAACACCAAGATCGCCCGTGAGATCGGCTACCCGGTCATCATCAAGGCCTCCGGTGGCGGTGGCGGCCGCGGTATGCGCGTGGTGCATGCCGAAGCCTCGTTGAAGGCCGCGATCGAGACCACCAAGTCCGAGGCCAAGGCCGCTTTCAGCAACGATCAGGTCTACATGGAGAAGTTCCTGGAGAATCCGCGTCACGTGGAGATCCAGGTCCTCGCCGATGGCCAGGGCAACGCCATCCACCTTGGTGAACGCGAC
This sequence comes from Stenotrophomonas maltophilia, assembly GCA_002363385.1. Taxonomy (GTDB): domain Bacteria; phylum Pseudomonadota; class Gammaproteobacteria; order Xanthomonadales; family Xanthomonadaceae; genus Stenotrophomonas; species Stenotrophomonas maltophilia_AN. The sequence continues at coordinate 332,485 of DEVL01000003.1, read as the reverse complement.
TGCTCCATGCAGCGCCGCCACCAGAAGGTGGTGGAAGAAGCGCCGGCACCGGGCATCACCGCCGAGCTGCGCGACGAGATCGGCAAGGTCTGCGTGGAAGCCTGCATCCGCATCGGCTACCGCGGCGCGGGTACCTTCGAGTTCCTGTTCGAAGGCGGTCGTTTCTACTTCATCGAAATGAACACCCGTGTGCAGGTGGAACATCCGGTGACGGAGATGGTGACCGGCATCGACCTGGTCTGCGAGCAGCTGCGCATCGCCGCCGGCCAGAAGCTGTCGATCAAGCAGAGCGACGTGGTGCTGACCGGTCATGCGATCGAGTGCCGCATCAACGCCGAAGACGCCGAGACCTTCGTGCCGAGCCCGGGCCAGATCACCGCGTTCCATCCGCCGGGTGGCCCCGGTGTACGCGTGGATACCCACATCTACAGTGGCTACCGCGTGCCGCCGAACTATGACTCGATGATCGGCAAGCTGATCGTGCACGGCCCGGATCGCGAGACGGCAATCGCGCGCATGCGCGTGGCGCTGAGCGAGCTGGTCGTGGACGGCATCAAGACCAACGTCGCGCTGCAGCAGCGCATCATGCGCGACAAGGGCTTCCAGGCCGGTGGACAGAACATCCACTACCTGGAAAAGCGCCTGGCTGAACGCAAGAACAAGTCGATCGCGCTGACCTGATCGTTTGTTCTACGCGGTAGGCCGGACAGCAGAAAGGCGGGGATTTCCCCGCCTTTTTGTTTGCCTGCGGCGTGCTGCCGCGTCAGCCGAGCCTACAGACAAAACGCTGGACGAGGTCGGCGGCAGCCTGCGGGTTGGCCTGCAACAGCAGGTGCGGGCCGGCCACGCTGTGCTGCTGCGCGTGCGGCAGCAGTGCTGACCACTCGCGCTGCGCGCGCGCAGGCAGCAAGCGGTCATCCGAGGCGTGCAGACACAGCACCGGTACCGCCACCTCGGGCGCGCAAGCCCGCATGTCCACCTCCAGCACGGCACGCAGCCGCTCCCGCAAGACCGGCACGTCCACCTGGGCCAGCGCCTTCTGCAGCCCATCGCGCATCGCCGGCGTCGCCCAGCGGCCGAGCAGCCACCATGACAGCGCCGGCGACGGCAGGCCCCGCATCGGGAGCCAGCGCAGCAGCGGCCGCATCGCGCGCCCTGCCGGCCAGTGCGCGCGGGCAAACGTGGTGGTGAGGATCAGGCCTTGCAGGCCACGGGGTGCGCGGGCCGCCACCGCCAACGCCAGCGGGCCGGAGAACGACTCCCCCAACAGGACGAACGGTACATCGCGCGGCAGCGCGGCCTGCACGAAGGGAAGCAGTTGGCGGTAATCCAACGGACGGTCATGCGGATAGGCAATGACCGACGCCGCAATGCCCCTCGCCGCCATCGCATTGATGAAGCCGTCATGCAGCGTGCCGGTGGCATCCATGCCCGGCAGCACGATCAGCACAGGCAGGTCGGACATGGCCGGCCCTGCCGGAAGGTCACTTGGCGGTATCAGCCGCAGTGACCTGCGAGTTCTTCACCGGCTCCACGCCCAGCGACGAGGTCGGATCCATGATCACCATCGTTTCGGTGGAGCCATCCGGCCACACCACCTGGAAGGTGCTGCCGCTGGGCAGCGAAGCGAACGGCATGCCACTCTGCGCGCGGTACACCGCAGCGACCTGGCTGGCACCGGCACGACGCACCTCGGCATCGGCCTTGACCGAGGTCAGCTGCACTTTGGACAGGCTTCGGTAACGATCGTCATAGGTGTCGATCATCACCAGACCCACCGCTCCAGCCGAGTACGCCACGAACAACGCCACCCAGAACCAGAATTTCGCACCATGCAGGATTCGACGGTAATTCATCGCCCTTTCCTCTGCTTGACCAGCTCTTCGACCAACACGCTCATTTTCCCCGCACCTTGCCGCGATACCGCGGCGTCATACACAAAAGTGGCAAAGTCCTGCCCACCGTCCTGCGAACAGATCCCTCCGTTCGCGCAGAAATTGTTCATCAGCACGCTGTCCGGCCCGCAGGCCATGCCCAGCTCGCACGCTGCCAGCCGCCACGCCAGTTCGCTGAACTGATCGCCGGCGACCAGGCCGCTCATCGCGTTGTCGCCGCTGGCACGTTGGCCCATGCCCGGCGCCAGTGCCATGAAGGCTTCCGGATCACGCGAGTCCATCACCCGCTCGACCAGCCCGCGACGATAGGCGGGCGCGGTTTCCAGCGGATGACCTTCAGCGAACAGCGAGGCCTCGGCGGCGAGGTTGCCGGCCTTGGCCGACTGCAGCCGCTGCGCCAGGATCAACGGCCGGCCCAGGTTGTCGCTGCTGACAAACCCTGCGCAACGGCGCGAGACGCGTTCGCGCGCGGCGACCATCGGTGCCGACGCATTCATGCCCAGCCCGGTCAACAGCGTGTTGTCCAGCTGGTAGCCGCCCGGGTCCATCGCATACATGGCGCAATAGTCGTAGACGCGGCTGACCATCCACCCGGCCTCGGCGTTGCCATTGGCGGCCTGCAGTTGCAGGCGTTGTGCATAGGCGAACAGATCGGTATCGCCTTCGATATCGGCGCGCAGGTCCAGTGGCAGGCCGGATGCCACCGCGGTGCCGCGCTCGCTGCCGAGCAGGCGGCGGGCCAGTTGCCGCGCTTCGGCCGGGACCGCCGTCGGCGCATTGCCGGCCGGCGGCTCATCCATGTGCGCAGCGGCCTGATCGGCGTGCAATACCCGATCGCCCGCGCGATAGCCCACCACCCCCAGCAACGCCAGGGCCGGTACGACCAGCAACCAGGTTTTCAGGGTCGGCACGAGCGCCATGGGCGAAGGTTCACAGGCTGTCGGTGATGGACAGCAGAAATCCAAGTTTAGCAAGCGGCCGCAGTGGTGTCTGAACCGGCTGTCCGGCCGATCTTACCGGTCAACGAGACGCCCGCACCTGCCCGGCGCCGGGACCATCGGCCCGCACTGGTCTAACATGCACGGTTTTCCGCCGGTCCCTGCCCCCATGCCCTTCCTGGAACTCACCCTGCACTGCACCGAAGCCACCCAGCCGCGCTATGAGAATGCGCTGGACGACGTGGGCGCGCTGGCGGTGACCCTGCTCGATGCCGATGCCGACACCAGCAACGAACGCGCGATCCTGGAGCCGGGCGTGGGCGAGACCCCGTTGTGGAACGATCTGGTGCTGACCGCGCTGTTCCCGGGCGACACCAACGCGCTGGCCCTGCTGGCTGCACTGGACGCCTTCGACCCGGGCCTGGACTGGGCCAATGCCAGCTTCCGCGCCGTGGCCGATGAAGACTGGGAACGCGCCTGGATCGACCAGTTCCAGCCGATGGCTTTCGGTGACCGCACCTGGATCGTGCCGTGGAACCATGAGCTTCCAGAGGCCGCACAGGCCGAGGATGCCGCCGTGGTCCGCCTGGACCCGGGCTTGGCATTCGGCTCCGGTACCCACCCGACCACCGCGCTGTGCCTGCGCTGGCTGGACGGCCTGGCCACCGAAGGCGCACTGGCCGGGAACACCGTGCTCGATTTCGGCTGCGGCTCGGGCATCCTGGCCCTGGCGGCGCTGAAGCTGGGCGCTGCCCGCGCGGTCGGCGTGGACAACGACCCGCAGGCGGTGATCGCCACCGGCGACAACGCCGAGCGCAATGGCCTGCAGGACCGCGTGCAGGTCTACCTGCCGGACGATGAGCCGCAGGCAACCTATCCGGTCGTGGTGGCGAACATTCTGGCCTCCGCGCTGGATGCACTGGCCGATGTGCTGGCCGCACGCGTGGCACCGGGCGGCCGCATCGCGCTGTCGGGCATCCTGCATGGGCAGGAAGGCGAACTGCTGGAGCGCTATGCCCCGGCCTTTGAACAGCTGGCGGTGGCGCAGGACGGCGATTGGATGCGCATCACCGGCGTCCGCCGTGCTTGAATAGCCCGTCTCCTGCCCGGTCCCGTGCCCATGTCCGAGCCTCCGATGCCGCCGCGACGCCCGATCGCCACGTTCCTGCGTCCGTCGCCGGAGGCGCCGGCCGATCCGACTGAGCCGTCTTCGCTGTCCCACGACGAGGCGGAGGCGTTGCCGACGTCGCCCGTGGACGATGGCATCGCGCCGTTGGCGGTGGAACAGGTGATCGATGCACAACCGGTGCACGCGCCGCAGCGCACGGTACCGGCGTTCGAACTCGACCTGCCCCCTCCATCCGAACGCACGCCGATTGCCGACGCTGGGTCAGCGGCCACGTCGCCCGCTGACACCGCAGCGCCATCGATAGCGCCCCTGGAAGATGCGGACGGCCTCACTGAGGCCGCACGCGGCAGCGCCACCGCGGCCCTGCCGCCAGCGGAGGCGATCACCACACCGAGCTTCCTGCGCCTGCCCGGTGCGCGCCTGCGCACGCCGCGCTGGCAGTGGGGAATGGTCGCCGGGCTGGCCGCCGTGCTGCTGGTCCAGATTGCCGTAGCCGACCGCGCCCGGCTCGCTGCCGATGCGGGCACGCGCCCGTGGATCGCCGGGTTGTGCAGCGTGCTGCGCTGTTCACTGCCAGCCTGGCGCGAGCCGGCGGCGTTCAGCATGCTCAGCCGCGATGTGCGTCCCGTTCCGGGCCAGGCCGGCGCGCTGCAGGTGCAGGCGAGCATCCGCAACGATGCCCGCTGGGCCCAGGCGTGGCCGTCGCTGCGGCTGTCACTGTCCGATGCCGATGGCCGCGTGATCGGCACCAATGTGTTCGCGCCGGCCGACTATCTGGATCGCACAACAGACCCGGCAGCCACGCTGGAACCCGGCCAGAGCGCACAGATTGCCTTCCGCGTGCGCGAGCCCGCAGCGTCTACCGTCGCATTCACCTTTGAGTTCCTCTGAGGTGTCGCCGGGTCGGCCGGAGCGTGGCAGGCAGCCGACGCACGCGCTAGACTGGTCCCATCACCCTTCCGCCGTGGGCTGTTGTCCGGCCCGGCTCTTGCACCGGGAAACTCCTTGAACGCTGTCCTTTCTCGTCCTGACAACAGTCGTGGCGCGCCCAAGCCACCCCTGCGCGAACACGTGGCCCAGTCGGTCCGGCGCTACCTGCGGGACCTGGATGGCTGCGATGCGGACGATGTCTACGAGATCGTGCTGCGCGAAATGGAAATCCCGCTGTTCGTGGAAGTGCTGAACCACTGCGAAGGCAACCAGAGTCGCGCCGCGGCGATGCTGGGCATCCACCGCGCCACCCTGCGCAAGAAGCTCAAGGAATACGGCATCGCGACCTGATGCCGGTGGGCGCCTGCGTCGCGCCAGCGGAACAAGGCCGGATCGAGCAGCGCTCGGTACCGGCCTTTGACGTTTCTGGGGCCATGCCCGCGCCACTGGCCTACAATATGGCCCCGCTCCGCTTCGATCTCCTGCCCCCATGAGTTCCGATCTGCTGCCCGTGCGCCGGGCCCTGCTGTCTGTTTCCGACAAAACCGGTCTGATCGACCTGGCCCGCGCCCTGGCGGCGCGCAACGTGGAGCTGCTCTCCACCGGCGGTACCGCCAAGGCGATCCGTGAGGCCGGCCTGGCAGTGAAGGACGTGGCCGACGTCACCGGCTTCCCGGAAATGATGGACGGCCGGGTCAAGACCCTGCACCCGATGGTGCACGGTGGCCTGCTCGGCCGCGCGGGGCTGGATGACGCAGTGATGGCCGAGCACGGCATCGGCGCGATCGATCTGCTGGTGCTGAACCTGTATCCGTTCGAGTCAGTGACCGCCAAGGCAGACTGCACCCTGGAAGACGCCGTGGAGAACATCGACATCGGTGGCCCGGCGATGCTGCGTTCGGCGGCGAAGAACTTCGCCCGCGTGGCCGTGGCGACCGATCCGTCGCAGTACGACGAACTGCTCGCCGAACTGGACGCCCATGACGGCAAGCTCTCGGCCGCCAAGCGCTTCGCCTTCTCGGTGGCCGCGTTCAACCGCGTGGCCCAGTACGATGCGGCGATCAGCAATTACCTCTCTGCCGTGACCACCACCGACACCGCGGTGCCGGTGCGCACCGAATTCCCGGCGCAGATGAATTCCAGCTTCGTGAAGGTGATGGACCTGCGCTACGGCGAGAACCCGCACCAGAGCGGCGCGTTCTACCGCGACCTGTACCCGGTGCCGGGCACGCTGGCCACGTTCCAGCAGCTGCAGGGCAAGGAACTGAGCTACAACAACCTGGCCGACGCCGATGCCGCGTGGGAATGCGTGCGTCAGTTCGACGTGCCGGCCTGCGTGATCGTCAAGCACGCCAACCCGTGCGGCGTGGCCGTGGGCGCCGGTAACGGTGATGCCTACGAGCTGGCCTACGCGACCGACCCGACCAGCGCCTTCGGCGGCATCATCGCCTTCAACCAGCCGCTGGATGCCGCCACCGCCAAGGTGATCCTGGACCGCCAGTTCGTGGAAGTATTGATTGCCCCGGACTACGAGCCGGCTGCGCTGGAATACGCGCAGAAGAAGGCCAACGTGCGCGTGCTGCGCATTCCGCACGGACAGGGCCTCAACAACTACGACACCAAGCGGATTGGTTCTGGCCTGCTGATGCAGAGCGCCGACAACCGTGGCATGAGCCGCGACGAACTGACCGTGGTGAGCAAGCTGGCGCCGACCGACAAGCAGTTCGCCGATCTGCTGTTCGCGTGGAAGGTCGCCAAGTTCGTCAAATCCAATGCCATCGTCTACGCCAAGGACAACCGTACCATCGGTGTCGGTGCTGGCCAGATGAGCCGCGTGTACTCGGCGCGCATCGCCGGCATCAAGGCTGCCGATGCGAACCTGGTGGTGGAAGGCTCGGTGATGGCCTCCGATGCGTTCTTCCCGTTCCGCGACGGCATCGATGCCGCTGCGGCGGCCGGCATCAAGGCGGTGATCCAGCCGGGTGGCTCGATGCGCGACAACGAAGTGATCGCCGCCGCCGACGAGCATGGCCTGGCGATGGTGTTCACCGGCGTGCGGCACTTCCGCCACTGATGCCTGGATCGACACGGATGTCGCCACGGCAACGCACTGCCCTCGCAGCGGCGGTGATCGCCACCGCTGCAGGGTTGGCTGGCTGTACGCCGGCCAGTGCACCGGCAGCGCCGCGGGCCGTGCCCGATGCAGCCGCGGCGAAGGCCGCCCCGCTTGCCCACGTCAGCCGCACGGAGCGCCTGCTGGCCTTCCTGACCGAGCGCTACGGCAAGGCCGTCAGGCTCTCAGGAACATGGCGTGGCAGTTGGCCCCAGGACGGCGATACCCGCCTCACCGATTGGCATGTGTGTGCCGAGCAACCGGTGGTGACCGGCGACAGTTGGCAGCAGCTGTTGGCCGTCTGCGGCTCCCCCCTCGAGAATGCCCACCCGGACCCGGGCGCGATCGACTTCTTCGTGCTGCGCCCCGAGGTGGACCGCTTTGTCGTGGCCGCTGAACTGACCGGGCAGAACTTCGGCAGCCAGGGTGAACCCGGCACGGTGCAGATCCTGCGCGCCGGCAGCGACTTCTACGGTTTCCGCATCGAGCATGGCTGGTTCGGCCAGGGCTATTCGCTGATCACGCAGACGCTGGTGCTGCCTGGCCCGAACGGGCTGGTGGAAGCCGGTGGCGTGCGCAGCCATATCGACAACAACGCAGCCTACGACTGCGACGATGCCGACGCCGAACCCGATTGCCAGGCGCGGCTGTTCAACCTCGATTTCACGCTGCGCTTCGACAGCCGCGATCCGGCGGCGCGGCAATGGCCGCTGATGATTGAAGAGACCGGCCTGGGGTGTGGCGGGAAGCCGGTCCAGCGCGAACATCGCTTCACCCTGGACCCGAAAACGTGGACGTATGCGTTTCCCGACGCGCTTCAGCGGGAAGGGTGCGAGTGATCCGTTCATGGGCACTGGCAGGTGTGGCGCTCGCGCTGCTGGCCGGCTGTGATCGCACACCTGCAGCGCCCGATCCAGACACACCCCGCCGGGTGCTCAGAACCACGGCGCTGGTGGAGGACATGATCTACGTCCGGGGCGATGCCAACCAGCGCCTGCTGGCCTTTCTGCGCAAGCGCTACGGCGACACCGCTCTGCTCGATGCACCATGGAAGGGCGACTGGGAGGACACCGAGGTCGAGGCGCTGCGTGCGGTCACCCGCCGCGTGTGCGCGCGTGACACGGTCACTACCGACGGTAGCGAGCAGACCCTGCTGGCGGTGTGCCAGACTCTTGATGACGCCGCCACTGTCGAACCCGGGCGGGTCGACCTGTATGTGCTGCGCCTGGGCAAGGACAACGTTGAGGCCAGTCACGGCGGCGCGCTTGCCCAGCAGCTGGCCAACGATCCGCTGCTGGTCATCGCCCAGCGCCTGCAGCGCCCCTACGGCCGCCACGGCGCGCCCGGCACGGTCCAGATCGCGCAGCTCGGCCCGCAACGCCATGCCTTCCAGATCACCCACGAGGAGCACCGGCGGGGCCATCGGCGCATCTGGCGCAGCTACGTCGCCCTTCACAACGACCGCCTGCGCGATGTCGCCCAGTACCGCGACCACCTCGACAATCTCGCCCTGCACGGCTGTGACGGCAAACCGGCCGACTGCGGCGAGGGCGTGTTCGCGGTCGACTTCAGCACGACCGTAGGCGACAGCAACGTCGTGGATGGCTACTGGCCGTTGACGGTGCGTGCCAGCGGCCACGACTGCACGGGCCCGGCGAGCGAGTACTACCACCTCATCTTCGATGCCCGGCAGCGCGCGTATCCGGTACCGGATGACCTGCAGCGCGACGGCTGCGCCGACCGCTGAGGCCGTGGGGTTGCCACCGCAACCGACCGACCGAATGCGCCCGCCGCCCGCACCGCGTAAAATCACGTTCCTGCCCTCTTACGCGAGAACTGCATTGAAGATCCTGGTCATTGGCGCTGGCGGCCGCGAACACGCCCTGGCCTGGAAGCTGGCCCAGTCCGCGAAGGTCCGCGAGGTCATCGTCGCTCCCGGCAATGCAGGCACCGCCACCGAGCCCAAGTGCCGCAATGTGGACGTCAAGGTCACCGATCTGGACGGCCTGCTGGCGCTGGTCGGCACCGAAGACATCGGCCTGACCGTGGTCGGCCCGGAAGTGCCGCTGGTGGCCGGCGTGGTCGACCGCTTCCGCGCCGCCGGGCACCGCATCTTCGGGCCCACCGCCGCCGCCGCCCAGCTGGAAGGCAGCAAGGCGTATGCGAAGGACTTCCTGGCCCGCCACAACATTCCGACCGCGTTCTACGCGGTGCACACCGAGGTCGAGCCGGCGCTGGCCTACCTGCGCGACAAGGGCGCCCCGATCGTGGTCAAGGCCGATGGCCTGGCCGCCGGCAAGGGCGTGATCGTGGCGATGACCCTGGCCGAAGCCGAGGACGCGGTGCGCGACATGCTCTCCGGCAATGCCTTCGGCGATGCCGGCGCACGCGTGGTGATCGAAGAATTCCTGGACGGCGAAGAAGCCAGCTTCATCTCGATGGTGGACGGTAAGACGGCACTGCCGATGGCGACGTCGCAGGACCACAAGCGCGTCGGCGACGGTGATACCGGCCCGAACACCGGCGGCATGGGGGCGTACTCGCCGGCCCCGGTGGTGACCGACGAAGTGCATGCGCGCGTGATGCGCGAGGTGGTCAACCCGACCGTGCAGGGCATGATCGCCGACGGCATTCCGTTCACCGGCTTCCTCTATGCGGGCCTGATGATCGATGCCAACGGCGCGCCGAAGGTGATCGAGTTCAACGTGCGCTTTGGCGACCCGGAAACCCAGCCGGTGATGCTGCGCCTGCAGTCGGATCTGGTGGATCTGGTCGAAGCGGCGATCGATGAGCGCCTGGACACCGTGGAGGCGCAGTGGGATCCGCGCCCGTCCCTCGGCGTGGTGATGGCCGCCTCGCCGTATCCGGAGACCCCGATCACCGGCGACGTGATCCATGGCCTGGAGGCAGTCGCCGCGACGGCCAAGGTGTTCCATGCCGGCACCACGCTGGACGCGCAGGGCCAGGTGCTCAGCGCCGGCGGCCGCGTGCTGTGCGTCGCTGCGTTGGGCGGCACGGTGGGCGAGGCACAGCGCAACGCCTACGCCGGCGTCGGTGCGATCCACTGGGCCCATGAGTTCCACCGCCGCGATATCGGCTGGCGGGCGATTGCGCGCGAGCAGGGTTGACCTGGCACGGTGGGGCCACGCCCCATCAAAGCGCTGCTCTGAGCGCCAGAACGCAAAAAGGCCCGGCATCAGCCGGGCCTTTTTGCGTAACCACGGCAGTCACTGCATCACGCAGTAAACAGCGCCTTCATCTTCTTCAGCGCGTTCGCCTCGACCTGGCGGATGCGCTCCGCAGAGACGCCGTACTCATCGGCCAGCTCCTGCAGCGTCACCTTGCTGTCCGCGTCCAACCAGCGACGGCGGATGATGTCGCGCGAACGCGCATCCAGTTCGGCCATGCCTTCGCGCAGCAGCTGCAGCTGATTGTCTTCGCTGTCCATCCGCTCATACGCCATCGAAGGATCTTCTTCGTTGGCCCGCAGGTAGGCAGCCGGCGACGGCGGCGCATGATCGTCATCATCATCGCCGGAGAGATCGAAACCGATATCGCGACCGGACAGGCGCGACTCCATCTCGAGCACTTCGCGCTCGGACACGTTCAGGTCCTTGGCCACCGCGCTGACTTCGGCCGCGTTCATCCAGCCCAGGCGGGTCTTGGACTTGCGCAGGTTGAAGAACAGCTTGCGCTGCGCCTTGGTCGTGGCGACCTTGACGATGCGCCAGTTCTTGAGGATGAACTCGTGCATTTCCGCACGGATCCAATGCACCGCGAACGACACCAGGCGAACGCCCATGTCCGGGTCGAAGCGCTTCACCGCCTTCATCAGGCCGATGTTGCCTTCCTGGATCAGGTCGCCCAGCGCAAGGCCGTAGCCGTTGTAGCCGCGGGCGACGTGCACCACGAAGCGCAGGTGGGAATGGACCAGCTCGCGCGCGGCGTCCAGATCCAGCTCGTCGCGGAAGCGGCGGGCCAGGTCCTGCTCGTCATCGACCGACAGCACCGGGATCTGGTGCACGGCACCGATGTAGGCGTCCAGCGAACCGAGCGCACTGGGAATCGGGAGATTGTTTGCCACAAGGGCAGTAGAGGTGTTCTGGCTCATAGCACTCATCTTAGCAGTCCCGGAATTGGACTGCTAAAGGGGAAAGAAGTTCCAGCGTTCTGTTCATGGGACGCTGGCACCGAAGACACCGCTAACGTATCGCGAAATGATGACAGTGGCGAGAGCCTGAGAACGGCGCAGCAAACCCAATGAAATCAATAATATAGAATGGTGAATGGGGTCATATCGCGTGTTTTCTGGCTGAACAGCCCGTCGGAAGCGCCCATTCATCCCGGAAAGGTTGTCGGCAGTTCAGCCAGGCATGGCTTGGCTCTACCCTTGCGCGCCCTGCGCCCACCGACGCCGACCGCCAACATTGCGATCCCCGGTGGTGCCACGCCATGTGTGGCAGCCCGAACCCGCCGAAGCTAGTAATACCCCGCCATATTCAGGAAGAACCCTTTCTGGTCGAACTTCAGCTCGGTCATATCATCGCTGAACTCGGTGAAGTTGTAGCCCACCCCGACCTTGAAGTTTTCCCCCACCCGGCGATCCACGCCCACCAGCCAGCCTTTGCGCACGCCGCCGTCGCGCACCTTCAACCAGCGGTGCTCGGCCAGGCCCTCCCACTCCCCGAACAGGCGATAGCGCAGCTGCAAGGCAGCGAAGTCGGCACGGCTGTCCAACCAGGCACCCTCACCGCGCCCGGTGCGGTAATCCCCCCAGCGCGAGGCCAGCTTGCCGGCCACTTCCCAGCGCGCGCCGAGCTGCCGGATTCCTTCGAGCGAGAGGATCTGCGACCGCTGGTCGTACAGGTTGCCGCCCTCCTGCCCAAGCGAGGCCACGTCGTAGAGATAGGTGAACTTGCCGAAGCCGGCCCAGCGTGTGTTGTCGTGCGGGCGCCAGGCGAAGCCCATGTTGGTCTCCACCAGCTTGGCGTCGGCCAGGCGGTCGATGCGGTCTTCGGTGTCGGCGTAGTTGGCGCGCAACGCAAACCGCCAGTCTTCGTTGAGCTTGTACAGCAGGCGGTTGGTTGTCACCCACTGCTCGCGCTGCTCGGCACCGCTGTCGCGGCGGTACTCCAGCTTGCTGTTCCACTGCGCCACCGCATCGGTGCGCCCGCCACTGATGCTGTAGGCACGGCGGTCGACGCGGCCGAGAGTGGAATCGAGCTCGCCGTCCATGATCGTGAAGCCCAGGTTCCAGCCCTGCGCGGGATAGAAATCCATGCCGAAGGTGTGCACGAGGCCGGCGCTGTCCTGGCGGCGATCCTTCAGATACTGGCTCTCGTTGTAGACATTGACCTGGTTGCTCAGCCGCCAGCGCTGGCCCAGCGTCCAGCCACTCTGCAGGCCGGTATCGAACAGCGGATCGGTGCCGGTGCGGTCGGTGCTGTAGCTGTAACTGCCGTAGAGGCTGTGGTCCGGTGCCATGCGGTACTCGCCATCGACCTTGGCACCATGACCGCGGCTGCCACCGCTCACTTCCGCACCGACACTGCTGCGATCGCCGAACAGATATCGTGCACCCAAGGTAAGCAGGTCGTTCTTTTCGTAGGCGCCACCGTCATCGTCCAGCGTGACCTGGCCGGTGCCGTACAGCTCCCAGGACGATCCAAAACGCTGGCGGTAACCGATCGCGGCGAGCAGCGCATCCACGCTCTGCAGTGCCTGTTCCTCGCGCACGCGGCGCAGTTCACCGGTCAACTGGCCGTCGTTGCCCAGCCGCCACTCGGCAGTCAGCTGGCTCTGCTCCAAGGCAAGTTCGCCCTGTTCGGTACGGGTGTGTCGACCGTACAGACTGAAATCGTCGTTGAGATAGCCAAGGAACTCCGCACCGTATTCCTGGATCGGCAGGCCGGTGTCCTGGCGCGCGACCGAGAAGCCGGCGTCCACGTCGCGCAACCATGCGCCCAGGCTCCAATCCTGCGTGGTCCAGCCCAGCTCACGCAGGTTGGCACGCGCTTCCACGGCGCTGGCAGTGCCCGACCGCCGGCCTTCGTACGGGTTGCGGCGGATGAAGCTCAGGCCACCGTTGTCCGAATAGAACACCGGGGCGGCGGTGGCTTCCGTGCGGGTCTGCTCCATCTTCAGGTAGGTGCCGCGCCCGGCCTGCAGGGTGAGGTCGGCGCCCTTGAGGCTGTAGTTCTCACCGCTGCGGTTTTCGTCGATCCAGGTGCCGCCGATCGCCACGTGATCGCCGATCCACTGCCGGCCACGCGCACCATAGGTCACGTCATCGCTGCTGAAACCCAGCGGCACGTATTCGTAATCCACCAGCAGCAACTGGTCGTAGCCATCGAGCGGCATGTCGCGGGTGATGCTGCGCACGTTCTCGCGGGTCAGCTGTGCCAGTGGCCGGGTCAGGATCAAACGGCCCTGCAGATTGTCGATCTCGTAGTCGACGCCCTCCTGCAGGGTGGCGCGGGTTTCGGTGCGCCCGGTGGTGCGGTCGCGCACTTCCAGCACCACCTGCTCAGAGCCAGGCAGCACATCGGTGTGGCGCAGGTAATACAGGCTGCCGCCGGTGCCGAGGAATTCACTGTGGCCCGGGGCGGACTGCGCCTCGGAACCGAACACCTTCACCTGCGAACGCGCCTCGCCCAGCGGCGTGGCCTCCAGCGAGCGCCAGTTCAACGCACCGCCGTACAGCGAGCGCACGTACTGGCCATACTCGGTGCCGGTGATACCGGTGGCGTAGTTGCCCCAGACCGCCTGGCTCTGATCCCAGTCCACGCGCAGGTACAACCGGCCCTGGGTATCCACGTCGCGGTACGTGGTGGAGTCATCGCCGTACACCGGGTAGTACAGGTCCGGATCAAGACGGCGGAACACGTCCTGCGCGTCGGCCTGGGTGAAATCGCGGAACAGATGCTTCAGCTCGCGGTCCTGGGTATCGGCCTGTGCGGTCACCAGGTACTTGCCGCGCAGCTTGCCCTTCAGATAGAACGCCAGTCGGCCTTCGCTGAGGAAGCTGTCGTCGTCACGATCATCGGCGGCGAGCGGCTGCAGATTTCCGCTGGCGCTGTTCTTGGAGACGGTGACATCCGCAATGGCGACCAGGAACAGGTAGCGGCCGGTGACATCCACATCCAGCTGACGCTGCGCGGAGGGTGCATCCCGTGATTCGACACTGACGTCGTAGCGATGCTCACCCACCGGCTCGAGAAACTCGGCCGCGAACTTCTGCTCCAGATCGACCGGGAAGTCCTGGCCGTTGATGCGCACGCGGCTGTTGGGCTCCAGGTTGCGGCCGTACAGGCGCACACGTGAGCCGTGGATGGGAATGTTCTGCAGGCGGAGCATGCTCTGCCCATAAATGCTGTTGCTGAGCTGCAGGTCCTGCGCGCTGTCGCCATCCAACGTCTGGCCCAATGTCTTCTGCACGCTCTCGCGGGTGATCTGCAGGCCACGGTCGAAATCGGCCGGGGTCACCAGTTGAATGCGCTGGAGGCGGGTTTCATCGAACGCACCACCGGCGCCGTAGGCCCGCGCCACGTAGATCAGCTCATCGCCGGTACGCAGCTTGATCTGCGGTGGCAACTCACCGCTCCACTCCGCGTCGCCGACATAGTCGGCCGGCAGCTCGATGCGGGCCAGCGGCGTGACCAGATCGGTATCGGTGCCGCGATACAGCGTGACCTCCAGTTTCTGGATGAACGAGGCGTAGTTGTTGTAGCTGTGGAAGCGCAGCGGACGGATCACCCGGCCATTCTCGAACGGCACCGTGGCGGCGGCCTGCACACTGAGGCTGGGCGGCACCATGGTCGGGTCTTCGGTGGCCCACACCACGCCGCCGTTGGGCAGCTCGGCCATGAACTGGCCACTACGCGCGGCGACATCCGGGGTGACTGCCGGCGATGCCGGCACCGCGCCGGCCGCGGGAAGCTCCGCGCGGCCGGGTAGCTCCGGCTCGCTGTCATCGAGGATGCGCAGCAGCAGCCCGTCATCGTTGCGGCAGCTGTCGGCCTCGCAGCGGATCGGCGCGGGGGACGGCGCCGGTGTGAGCGGCTGGGCGGCCGCCGGCAGTGCCAGCAGCAACACGCTGGCCAGGCCGACGATGAGGCGACGGGAGATCGGGCTCGGGATCAGGGTCATGTCCATGTCAGCGCCCCTCCCCGGTCGGGCGACCGGGACTGGCAGGCTCGGGGGAATCGTCCAGGCGCAACCGGTGCAGCACGCGGCTGTCCGCGCCCAGCACCTCGACCGTCGTTGCCGCCGCGACGGGTGCCGACAGCTGCGGCCGCAGCGCCGCCTGCAGGGCCTGCGCGCGTTGCCGCGCCAGCGCATCCTGGCCGGTGGGGGCCGTGAGCTGCAGGCGCCCGCCACCGCGGGTCGCCAGTGCCTGTGCGGCAGTGGCGATCACCGGCGCGCGGTCAGCACCCAGCTGTGCGCTGCCAGGCGCGAACAGCGCCTCGCCCAGTTCGATGCGCGCCGGGCGCGGTGCCGCGGTCGCGGTCGCGGTCGGACCGGACGTGCTGAGCGCACCGTCGGGCATGCGCACACCGAAATCGAAGCGCGCGGGCAGTCCGGGGGTGATGCGGCGGACCAGCGGATTGGGCGTGGTGAAGCGCACACCGGCCGGCAGCGTGGACGGATCCACCTTGAGGATGAAGTTGCGCCCGCGTGCCTGCCCACCGGGGATGCCAACCAGGTGGTAGCGGCCGAAGGCATCGGTTTCCATCAGCAGGCCTTCCACCGCCGCGATGCGCACGCCGGGGACGCCACGCTCACCGTCATCCTGGATGCCGTTGCCGTTGCGGTCATCGAACACGCTGCCCAAGATCAGGCTCTCATCGAGAAGCGGATCGGTGGTGATGTCCACCTCGGCCGAGGCGACGTTGCCGATCGTGCGGTTCTCACCATCGATGGCGGTGATGCGGTTGGTATGCACGCCGGTGCCGGTGCCCGCGCCGACGCGCAGGTAGTAGACCACCGTCGCCCGCTCACCGGCGGCCACGTCGATGCCATCGATGCGCAGCGGCTGCACGCCGCTGGTACGCGCGTCGTTGTCGGCATCGATCACCGCGAAGCCACCGCGCACGAACGTGAAGCCCGGCGGCAACGTATCCAGCAGGGTGGCGCCGTTGGCATCCACCTCGCCGACGTTGTCGATGGTGACGGTGTAGCGCACCAGGTCACCGATCTGCGCGCTGCGCTTTGCGGCCACCTTGGTCAGGCGCAGCACGGCCTGCTGGCCCGCCACCGTCACCGCGACATTGGCCTCGGCGCACATCGGGGTCGGGATGGATACATCGCAGACCCGGTAGCGGAAGCTGTCGGTACCGGCGAAGTTGGCCGCTGGCGTGTACGTGCACAGAGCGTTGGCGCACTGCACGGTGCCGTGCGCCGGTGCCACCGCGACCTGCAGCGAGGCCGGATCCAGCGGTGCGGTGCGGGCGTTGTCATTGGCCAGTACATCGATCACCTGCGGCCCGGCGGTGTCGGCGGTCATGGCGTCATCGGCCAGGATGAGTACGTTCGGGTCGACCATGACTGTGACCGTCGCACCGGCACACATCGCCGGATCAGCCACGTCGCAGACCTGATAGTCGAAGCTCTGCTGACCGGAGAAGTTGGCCAGTGCAGCGAAGCGGATGCGGGCACGCGGCATTACCGTCGCGGTGCCGTACGGCGGCGCTGCGGTGATGGTCACGCTGACCGTGTCCGGATCGATCGGCGTGCCGTTGACGCGATCGTTGCCCAGCACGTCGATTTCGATCACGCCGTCCTGCGGGATCTCAACGCGATCATCCTTGGCATCCACGCCCGGCTCACCCGCGATGACGGTGACGGTCACGTTGCCGGTGTCGCAGACGGTGGGCTGGTTGATCAGGCAGATCGTATAGGTCGTGCTGTAGCTGCCCGGCGCCAGCCCTGCCGCGACGTCCACCCAACCGTCGGCGCTGAAACTCAGTGCATTGGTGCTCACCGGCGCGAAACTCACCTGGGTGGGATCCAGCAATGCGGTGTTGAACGTGTCATTGGTGAACACGTTGAGCAGGCGCACGCTGCCGGTGGGGCCGACCGGACCACCACTGTCATCCACCGCCAGCAGGGCACCGACCGGGCCTTGTACCCGCACGGTGGCGATCGCCGTGGTGCAGTTGGTCGGCACGCCGTTCTCACACAGCTGGTACGCCAGCTGCACCTGGCCGGGCTGCACGCCGGCCGCGACCATGATCTGGCCCTGGTTGTTCATCGTGTAACCGGGCGTGCTGCCGGTCAGGCTTGCGACCACGCTGCCGACCGGTGGCGGGGAGACGTTGTTGAAGCTGTCGTTCTCCAGCACCGAGCGGGCGATGGTGCCACCCACGGCCGGGTCCACCGGCGTGCCGGTAAAGTCGTCGTTGACCGCCAGCACGACGTTGGCCGAGACGGACAGCGTGAGCGTCACGGTGGCATCCCCACACTGCGTGCTGTAGGGCGCGGCCAGACAGACGCGGTAGGTGAAGCTCTGTGGACCGGTGACGCCTGCCGGCGCGGTGTAGGTGAACGTGCCATCGGCGTTGAACACCAGGCCCGGCAGGGCACCGCTGGTCAGGGTGTACACCGCACCAGGCGCGACGTTGTCATTGAGGCTGACATTGCCCGAGAGCGGCACACCGGCAGGCACGGTGAAGCTGTCGTTCTGCGGGACCGGTGTAACGGCCACGATGACCGTGGCGGTCGTGCAGTTCGTCGGCGCGGCGGCCTCGCAGATCTGGTAGGTGATCGTGCTGGCACCGGAGAGGGCGCCAACGGCCACCGCGATCGTGCCATCCGGATGGATGCTGAAGCCGGCCGGTGCACCGATCAGGCTGAGCTGCACCGCGCTGCCCGGCGGCGGGCTGACACCGTTGAGCTGATCGTTGTCGAGCACGCTGAGCGATGACGAGGTGCCCGGGACAACATTGGTGAGCACGTCATCACCGGCCACCAGGGTGCCGTTGTCGATGTTGATGGTGACCGAGGCGATGCCACAGAGCGTGGCATACGGCGCCGGCAGGCAGGTCTGATAGCTGAAGCTGACCGGGCTGACCGTGCCCGCCGGAGGCGTATAGGTGAAGCCACCATTGGCGACCAGGGTCAGGCCCGCCGGCGACGCGCCCTGCACCGTATAGACGGCACCCGGCGGCATGGCGTCGTTGCCGGCCACGGTGTTGCTGAGCGTCTGCCCGACCTGGACCGAGAACGCGTCGTTCTGCGGGGCGGGGCTGACCACGACGGTCACGCTGGCGGTATCGCAGTTGGCCGGGGCCGCTGCTTCGCAGATCTGATACGTGATCGTGGTGACACCGGACGTGGTGCCGCTGGCCACCGTGATGGTACCCGCCGCGGTGATGCCGAAGCCGGCCGGTGCACCGACCAGGCTCAACACCACGTCCGCCGGTGCGGGCGGTGAAACACCGTTGAGACTGTCGTTGCTCAACACGCTGCCGCTGGACGTGCTGCCCGGCGCCACGCCGGTGAGCGTGTCATCGCCGGCCACCAGCAGACCGTTGTTGACGTTGAAGGTGACGATCGCAGTGCCGCACAGGCTGCTGTTCGGCGCGGGCAGGCACACCCGGTAGGTGAGGCTGACCGGACCGATCACACCGCTGGCCGGGGTATAGGTGAACGTGCCATCGGGCGCGAAGACCAGGCCCGCCGGCGGCGTGCCCTGCAGGCTGAACAGCGCGCCAGGCGGTGTGCCGTCATTGATCGCGACCGTATTGCTCAGCGTCTGCCCGGCCTGCACGGCGAAGGCATCGTTCTGCGGTGCGGGCGTAACCACCACCGTGACACTGGCGGTAGCGCAGTTGGCTGGCGCGGCCGCTTCGCAGATCTGATAGGTGATGTTGGTAGACCCGGACATCACACCGCTACCGACACTGATCGTGCCATCGGGATTGAGGGTGAATCCGCCCGGTGCGCCAACCAGGCTCAACACCACATCGGCAGGCAACGGTGGCGAGACGCCGTTGAGGCTGTCGTTGTCCAGCACGCTGCCGCCCGTGGTCGCTCCCGGCACCACGCCGGTGAGCGTGTCATCGCCCGCGGTGAGCGTGCCGTTGTTGATGTTGAGGGTGACCGTGGCCGTGCTGCACAGGCTGTTGTTGGGCGCCGGCAGGCACGCGCGGTAGATGAAGGTCACCGGGCTGGGCGTGCCGCTCGGTGGCGTATAGGTGAAGCTGCCGTCCTGGTTGAACGCGAGCCCTGCCGGCGGCATGCTCTGGACGGCCCAGTTGGACCCCGGCGGCAAGCTGTCGTTGGTCGCCACACTGTTGCTCAGCGACTGCCCGGCCTGCACGGAGAACGCATCGTTCTGCGGTGCCGGGCTGACGATCACCGTCACCGTGGCGGTGGCGCAGTTGCCCGGCGCGGCGGCTTCGCAGATCTGATAGGTCAGCGTAGTCGGGCCGGCCATGGTGCCGGTCGCAACGCTGATCGTGCCGCTGGGTGTGATCGCGAAACCGGCGGGCGCGCCGACCAGGCTCAGCACCACGCTGGCGGCGGCCGGCGGGGAGACACCGTTAAGGCTGTCGTTGGCCAGCACGCTGGCCGCCGAGGTGGTCCCGGGGGCGACGCCGCTGAGCGTGTCGTTACCGGCAAGCAGCGCACCGGTGGTGATGTTGAGCGTGGCCGCAGCGGTGCCGCACAGGGCCGTGTTCGGGTTCGGCAGGCAGGCCTGATAGGTGAACGTGACCGGCCCGGTCGTGCCGCTCGGCGGGGTGTAGGTGAATGCACCGTCCGGCGCGAACGCCAGCCCTGCTGGCGCCGTGCCCTGCACCGTGAAGGTCGCGCCGCCGGGCAGGCTGTCGTTGGTTGCGACACTGCCGTTCAACGTCTGCCCCAGCTGCACGCTGAAGGCATCGTTCTGCGGCTGCGGTGTCACCACCACGGTGACGCTGGCGGTAGCGCAATTGGTTGGCGCTGCGGCTTCGCAGATCTGGTAGGTGAGCGTCGTTGGACCCGAGATCACACCACTGGCCACGCTGATCGTGCCGGCCGGCGTGATGCTGAAGCCGGCCGGTGCACCCACCAGGCTGAGCACCACATCGGCCGACAACGGCGGGGTGGTGCCGTTGAGCGTGTCATTGGCCAGCACGCTGGCCGCCGAGGTGGCCCCGGCGGCAACGCCGCTGATCGTGTCATCGACCGCGACCAGCGTGCCCGCATTGACGTTGAGCGTGACGGTGGCGGTCGCGCACAGCGTTGCATCCGGTGCGGGCAAACAGGTTTGGTAGAGGAAGGTGACCGGACCCGTGGTACCGCCCACCGGGGTATACGTGAAGGTGCCATCGACATTGAAGAGCAGCCCGGCCGGTACGGTCCCCTGCGCGGCCCAGGTCGACCCTGCGGGCATGGCGTCATTCGCTGCCACGTTACCGTTGCTGATCGTGCCGCCGACCTGCACCGCATACGCATCGTTCTGCGCTGCCGGGCGGATCACCAGCGCGACGGTCGCGGTATCGCAGTTGGACGGCGCGGCGGTTTCGCAGATCTGATAGGTCAGCGTAGACGCGCCGGCAACCACGCCCGTCGGCACACTGATCGTGCCATCGGCGGCGATGCTGTAACCGGCCGGCGCACCGACCAGGCTCAGCTGTACGCTGGCCGGGGCCGGCGGGCTGACGCCGTTGAGCGCATCGTTGCCAAGCACGCTGGGGGTGGCCGTACCTGGCGCGATATCGACGAAGCGGTCGTCCGCCGCCGCCAGCGTACCGAGGTTGACGTTGAGCGTCGTGGTCGCCGTGCCACACACACCACCGTTCGGCGCCGGCAGACAGGTCTGATAGGTGAAGGTCACCGCCCCGGCGGTGCCGGCCGGCGGTGTGTAGCTGAAGCTGCCATCGGCGTTGAACACCAGCCCGGCGGGCGGGGTGCCCTGCACCGCCCAGGTCGACCCGACCGGCATGCTGTCGTTGGCGGCAACGCTGCCATTGGTGAGCGACCCACCGGCCTGCACGGAGAAGGCATCGTTCTGCGGCGCAGGCGCGATCACGAAGCGGATCGCAGCGGTGGCGCAATTGGTCGGCGATGCCGCTTCGCACAGCTGATAGGTGAGCACGGTGGAGCCGGCAGTAGCTGCGGCAGGAATCTGCACGGTGCCATCGTTGTTGATCACGAAGCCGGCCGGTGCACCGACCAGCAGCAACTGCACCGATGCAGCGGCCGGCGGACTCACACCGTTGAGCGAGTCGTTGGTCAGTACGCTCGGCGTGGCCGAGCCGCCACTGACCGGCGCGACGAAGGTGTCGTCGTTGGCGACCACCGCGTTGACGGCGATGGTCAGCGTAGCGGTCGCCGTGCCGCAGATCGCCGCGTCGGGGGCCGGCAGGCAGGTCTGGTAGGCGAACGTGACCGGACCGACGGTGCCGGCCGGCGGCGTATAGGTGAAGCTGCCGTTGCTGTTGAACACCAGGCCCTGCGGCGGCGCCGCCACGCTCCAGATGGAGCCGGCCGGCATGTTGTCGTTGCCGGAGACGTTGCCGGTGTTGGCCTGGCCGCCCTGCACCGCAATCGTGTCATCCACCGGGGCCGGTCGAACGACCAGGGTGATGTTCGCGGTGGCGCAGTTGTTGGCCGCCGCGGTTTCGCAGATCTGGTAGCTGAGCGTGATCGCGCCGGTGGGCGCGTTGCCCGCCACCGAAACCGTGCCGCTGGGATTGATCGAGAACCCACTGGGCGCGCCGACCAGACTCAGCGACACACGTGCGGCGGGCGCCGGGCTGACACCGTTGAGCGCATCGTTGTTCAACACGCTGGGCGTGGTGCCGCCTGGGGTGATCGCACCGAAGCTGTCATCGCTGGCGACCAGCGCCCCGTTGTTGATGTTGAGCGTGACCGTGGCGCTGCCGCAGATGGCCGCGTTCGGGGCCGGCAGGCAGGCCTGGTAAACGAAGCTGGCCGGGCTGGTGGTGCCGGCCGGCGGCGCGTAGGTGAAGCTGCCGTCGGCGTTGAAAGTCACCCCGGCCGGCACGACGCCGGGCACGGTGTACAGCGACCCGATCGGCATGTTGTCGTTGCCCGACACCGTGCCACTGAGCGTCTGCCCCGCCTGCACGGCGAACACATCATCGGCAGGTGCAGGCGCGACCACCAGTGCGATGCTGGCGGTGTCACAGTTGGACGACGCGGCGGCTTCGCACAGCTGGTAGGTGAGCGTCGTGGCGCCTGCGGCAGTGCCGGTAGCCACGCTGATCGTGCCATCGGCGGCGATACTGAACCCGGTCGGCGCGCCCACCAGCGAGAGCACCACCTCGGTCGCCAGCGGCGTGTTGCCGTTGAGCGTGTCGTTGATGAGGACGCTCGGCGATGGCGCGCCCGGCGCCACCGGTGTCGTGAAGCCGTCATCGACCGCCACCAGGGTGCCGCTGTTGACGTTGAGCGTGGTGGTGGCAGTGGCGCACACGGATGCATCCGGTGCGGGCAGGCACACCTGGTAGGTGAAGCTCACCGCGCCGCTGAAGTTCACCGGCGGGGTGTAGGCAACGCTGCCATCGGGGCCGAGCACGACACCAGCCGGCGCGGTGCCGACCACCGTGAACAGCGCACCGACCGGGGCGTTGTCGTTGGTAGCGACCGAACTGTTCAACGCCTGACCTACCGGCGTGGACAGCGCATCGTCCACCGCAGAGGGCGCGATCACCAGGCGGACCGTCGCGACGGCGCAGTTGGCGGGTGCGGCCGCCTCGCACAGTTGGTAGGTCACATTCCTGACCCCGGCCGCCGTGCCGGGTGCCACGGTCACCGCGCCTTCGGCGGTGATGGCCACCCCGGCCGGGGCGCCCTGCAGCGACAGCAGCACGTCGGCCATCGCAGGCGGCGTGCTGCCGTTGAGCGCGTCGTTGGCCAGTACCGATGTGGTGGCGCCGCCGGTGATCGGGTTGATCGGCGTCGCACTGAAATCATCGTTGATGGCGGCCAGCGTGCCGGCGTTGACGGTGATGGTGGCGCTTGCGGTGGCACACAGCGCGCCGTTGGGCGCGGGCAGGCAGACCTGGTAGGTGAACGTGACCGGGCCGGTGGTACCGACGGGCGGGGTATAGGTAAAGCTGCCGTTGCCGCCGAGCACCAGCCCCGCCGGGGCGGTACCGGTCACCGTGAACAACGCATCCGGTGGCACGTTGTCGTTGTCGCCAACGCTGCCGTTGAGCGCCTGTCCGGCCGGTGTGGAGAAGGCATCGTTGCTCGCCGCGGGCAAGATCACCAGGCGGATCGCAGCGCTGGCGCAGTTGCTCGGCAGGGCGGCCTCGCAGACCTGGTAGGTCAGCACGGTGGCGCCACCGACCGCGGTGGTGGGCACCTGCAGCAGGCCGTTGGCATCGAGGGCGTACCCCGCCGGTGCGCCAACCAGGCTGAGCAGCACACTGCCCGCCGCCGGCGGCGTGGTGCCATTGAGCGCATCGTTGACCAGCACACTGGTGACCGTTGTGCCGCCCGGCGCCAGCGGCGTGGCGCTGAAGTCATCGTCACGCGCCAACAGGGTGCCGGCATTGACGTTGATGGTGGCCGTCGCGGGGCTGCACTGGGCACCGTCCGGCGCCGGCAGGCACACCTGGTAGGTGAACGTCACCGGCCCGGTGAAGCCGCTCGGCGGGGTGTACTGGAAGCTGCCATCCGGGCCGAACTGCAGCCCGGCCGGCGCCGTGGTGGTCAGACTGAACACCGCACCCGCCGGTGCGTTGTCGTTGGTGCCGACATTGCCAGCCAACAGCTGCCCGGCCGGCGTGGAGAACACATCGTCGAGTGCGGACGGGGCCACCAGCAGCCGGATCTGCGCGGAATCGCAATTACTTGGCAGCGCTGCTTCGCACAGCTGGTAGGCCAGCGTGACCGAGCCGGCCAGCACACCGCTGCTGATCGTCAACGTGCCATCCGCGGCCAGCGTATAGCCGGCCGGTGCGCCCACCAGGGTCAGCAGCACGTCCGCCGAAGCAGGCGGCACGGTGCCGTTGAGGCTGTCATTGGTCAGAACGGACGCGGTGCCGCCGCCGAGATCGGGATTGATCGGCGCCGTCCGGAAATCATCATCGTTGGCGACCAGCGTGCCCGCGTTGACGTTGATCGTGACGGTCGCACCCGCGCATACCCCGGCATCCGGTGCAGGCAGACAGGCCTGGTAAGCGAAGGTGACCGCACCCTGGGTCCCCGCCGGCGGGGAATAGGTGAAGCCGCCGTTCGGGTTGAACACCACCCCGGTCGGCGGCGTGCCGCTGAGGCTGAAGCTGGTGTTCGCCGGCACGTTGTCATTGCCGGCCACGCTGCCGGTCAGCGCCACGCCCACCGGCGTGCTGAAGGTGTCATTGACCGCCACCGGCGCCAGCAGCAGGCGTACTGCGGCCGTGGTGCAGTTGCCTGGCAGCGCCGCTTCGCAGAGCTGGTACGTGAAATCGACCACACCGGCTGCCGCACCGCCGGGCACGGAAATCGTGCCGTTGCTGTTGAGCACGTACCCGGCCGGTGCGCCGACCAGGCTGAGGATCACCTGGGCCGGTGCCGGCGGAACCGCACCATTGATGGTGTCGTTGGCCAGCACGCTGTTGGTGGTGCCGCCCACGGCGGGGTTGAGGATCGCACTACGGAAATCATCGTCGTTGGCGACCAGCGTCCCCGCATTGACGTTGAGGGTCACCGTGGCGGTATCGCACACGCCTGCCAGTGGCGCGGCCAGGCACGCCTGATAAACGAACGTGGTGGTACCGGTGTACTGCGCAGGCGGACTATAGGTGAAGCTGCCATCCGCATTGAAGGCCAGGCCGGCTGGGGATGCACCGTTCACGGCAAAGGTGGTGCCCACGGCCGTGTTGTCGTTCACCGACACGTTGCCGCTGAGCGGGGTGGCCACCTGGGTGGTGTACGCATCGGCCACGGCATCCGGCGCGATCACCACCGCGATGGTGGCGGTGGTGCAATTGCTGGTGCCCGCCTGGCACAGCTGATACGTCAGGCTCACCGGACCCGCCGGAGCGCCGGCCGGTACCTGCAGCTGACCGGTGGCGTCGAGGGTGTAACCCGCCGGCGGCGCATTGATCAACGACAGCGTGGCCTGCGCAGGAGCAATGGCGACACCGTTGAGGGTGTCGTTGCTCAGCACGCTGGCGGTCAGCCCACCGGCACTGGTCAGCGGCGCGGCACTGAAGTCATCGTTGTTGGCAATGATCGTGGCGGCGCTGACGTTGAGGGTCACGGTGGCGGTATCGCACACGTTGCCGTCCGGCGACGGCAGGCACACCTGGTAACGGAAGCTGTCCGGACCGCTGTAAGCGGCCTGCGCGGTGTAGCTGAAGCTGCCATCGGCACCCTGAACGACCGTGCCGTGTGCGGCCACCGCGAGCAGGCTGTACTGCGCGCCGGCCGGTGCGTTGTCATTGCCGACGACAGTGCCCGTCAGCAGGATGCCGGCTGTAGCCGCGAAGCTGTCATCCACCGCGTCGGGAGCCACCACCAACTGCACGGTGGCCGTCGCGCAGTTGGTCGGTGAGGCCAGTTCGCAGATCTGGTAACTGAAGCTCACCGCGCCAGCCACCGCATCTGCCGGGACGACCACCTGCCCTGCGGCGTTGACGGTGACGTTGGTCGGGGCGCCGGTGAGCGTCAACGTCACCGCGGCGGGCACCACTGCCACACCGTTGAGGGAGTCGTTGCCAAGCAGGCTGATCGTGGTGATGGTCCCCGGCTGCAACGGCGTGGCGAAGACGTCGTTGACCGCGGCGATCTGGTTGGCCTGCACGTTCACGCTGACCGTCGCGGTATCGCACACGCCGATGTTCGGCGCCGGCAAGCACACCTGGTAGGTGAAGGAATCCGGTCCGGTGTTGGCGTTGGTCGGGGTATAGCTGAAGGTGCCGTCGGCATTGACCACCGCAGTGCCACGGGTGGGCGCGGTGCCCAGCGTGTAAGCCGAACCGCTTGCGATGTTGTCGTTGCCGGCCAGGCTGCCGGTTGCCGGTTGTCCGCCACCGGGCGTGGTCACCGTGTCGTTGACCGCGTCGGGACTGACCACCAGGTTGGCCGTGGCCGTTGCACAGTTGGCCGGCAGCGCGTTTTCGCAGAAGCGGTAGGTCAGGGCCAACGGGCCGGCTGCCGCAGCAGCGGGCACCTGGATGGCCCCGTTGCCGGTGATGGCAAACCCCGCCGGCGCACCCACCAGGCTCATCGTCACCTGGGCCTGCGGCACCGCGCCACCGTTGAAGCTGTCATTGGTCAGCACGCTCGGGGTGAGCCCACCCGCACCGGACGGCAGGGGTGTGGTGAAGGTGTCATCGGTGGCCACCAGCGCATTGGCATTGACCACGATCGACGCGGTCGCGGTGGCGCACACGCTGCCATTCGGTGCTGGCAGACAGACCTGGTATTGGAATGAGGTGGCGGCAGCGATGCCACCGGCCGGCGCGTAGGTGAAGGTGCCGTTGCTGTTGATGGTGAGGCCGGCCGGCGGCGTGCCGATCGCGCTGAAGGTTGCACCGGCCGGCGCATTGTCGTTGCTGGCCACGCTGCCGCTGAACGACGGCGAGCCACCGGTAGCGTTGAAGCTGTCATTGACGGCAGTCGGGCTGATGATCAGGCTGGCCGTGGCGGTGGCGCAGTTGGTCGGCGAGGCGTTTTCACAGATCTGGTACGTCAACGTGGTCGCGCCTGCGGCCGCACCGGCAGGCACCGTGATCACGCCCGCGCTGTTGATGGTGAAACCCGCGGGTGCGCTCTGCAGCGCGATGATCAGATTGGCGCCATTCACCGCCGCGCCGTTGAGGGTGTCGTTGACCAGCACCGTGGGCGTGCTGCCACCGGTGGCCGAGGAGATCGCGGCGGCGAAGGTATCGTTGTTGGCTACCAGTGCATTGGGCTGCACCGGAATCGCCGGCGTGGTGGCGCTGTTGTCCCCCGGGGTCGGGTCGGTAGTGCCAGCGGGCAGCAGCAGAGAGACCGTGTTGGCCGGCACCGTGGCCGGGGTGCTGGTGGGTGCGGTCCCGTTGACCAGCAGCACCACGCTGTCGCCCACGGCGACGTTGACCTGCACGTTGATCGCATTGCCGGTGCCACTGGCCTGCGCGCACGCGGACGCACCAGTACTGCCCTGGCAGGTCCAGGTGACATTGGTCAGCAACGGCGAGACGTTGTCGACAACGGCCACGGTCGAGGCCACCGACGGGCCTGCGTTGCTGACCTGGATGCGGTACTGCACCGCACCGCCCGCGGCCACCGGCGTGGCGCTGAGCAGCGTCTTGGTCACGCTCAGCTGTGCCTGCAGTGCCAGCGCATTGGTGTCGGTAGCACTGTTGTTGCCGGGCGTCGGATCGGCCACGTCGGTCGGCGCGGTGATCGTGGCGGTGTTGTTGAGCGGATTGGGGTAACTCTGCGCCAGCAGCGGCGGTGGCAGCAGCAACACCAACAGGGCCACCGCATGCGCGATGCCGGCCGAAGCCAAGCGTGCCCTGCGATGCGTGCCGGTAGCTGCCATGCGTTCATCCTCGAAAGCGGCCAACGGCCCTGGTCGGTCCGTTCGGCTGTGGTGGTCCTGTCCATCCCGGCGCAGGGCGATCCCTGCGCTGCACGCGATGCTGCTCCCGGCGCTAGTACGCGCCGGGACTGCTGCTGAAACTGACCGGTACGCTGATCGTGGCCTGCCCCCCATTGATGAGACTCACCCCGACATTCACGGCGTTGCCACCCACTGCACCGCCGCTCGCCGCAGCACAGGTGCTGCCACTGGTGGCACTACAGGTCCAGGCGCCACGCAGCGTGGTGCCGTTGGGAAGGCTGTCGTTGACCACGGCGTTGGTCACGGCATCGGGGCCGTCATTGCGAACCAGCAGCGTGTAGGTCGCGGTACCGCCTGGCGTGTAGCTGCCGCTGCCATCGGTCTTGGTGATGGACAGATCGGCCTGTCGTGTTCGATTGGTGATCCGGCAGACCAGGGTCACCGCCGTGGCGGTCAGCGCCGGCGCCTGCAGCGTGAAGCTGCCTCCGGTGCCGGAGGACACCACGGCGTTGTTCTGGTCGGTGCACTGCCAGGTGCTGGCGTAGCGGGTGAGCGTGGTGCCGGCCGCAGCAGCTTCAGCCAGCGCGTAGCTGCCACCGGGCACGGTGATCACCGCCGCGGTAGCACCGTTGTTGCCCACGTTGCTCGCTGAGCCAACGGTGCTGCCGTTGTAGGTGATGGACAGATTGAAGCGCCCGGTATCGCTGGTCGGTTGCAGGTCCTTGACCAGCTGCAGTGTCGCCGCGCACGCCTGGGTGATGCCTTCGACGGTGAAGACCGCCTGGCCGATGCGGATGCCGAGCAGCGCCAGTAGATTGTCGACGAGCCCGCCCAGCAGCGCGGTCAACACGGGCGTGACCAGCGCATTGACCTGCGTGCGGATCGGCGTGAGCAGCGTGTTGACGATCCCGTTGACCAGGTCTGCTACCGGCAACGGCAAGGCGATGCCGCCCAGCAGCGTGACCGTAGGGTTGCCACTGGTGACCTGGATGCTGAGCGAATTGACCAGCGTGGACACCATGGTCGCCGCACTGACCGTACCGGCGCTCAACGTGCGTGTCTGTGGATAGAGCCCGGTGAAGCTGGCGCTCTGCAGCCCCGGCGTGGCCGTGGCGAAACTGCGGATGCTGACCGTCAGCGGGATGGTGATATCGGCAATCGGCGTGAGCAGACCCAGCACGTTGGCCGACACACGCACCCGCACGCTGAGCGAGGTCAACGTGGCGGCCGTCAGCGCGGTATCGGTGAGCACCGTGCTGCGGTTGAAGAACGTGGCGTCGCTGATCTGGCCGACATACAGGTTCACCAGGCCGGGGCGGGCCTGCAGGGTGACCGCGTTGCCCACCAGGTTGATGGCCGAGATCGTGCCTTCCGCGCGGGCGACATCGGCATACAGCTGCAGGTGCAGCACATCAGCACTGACACTCGTGTTGGAGAGTGTGACACCCAGTAGATTGAGGCCACTGAGCGCCGCGCTGAGCGTGCCGGTGTTCAATCCCTGCACCAGATCCAGATCCAGCTTGATGCGGATCGCCGCGCTGTGGAACGCCGCACCGACCGCGCCGCAGTTGTAGACGGGTGGCTCGATCACCTGCGCCCACAGGCGCACGTTGGCCACGCCGTTGAGCCCGAGCGCAGCGGTGTTCACCGTGATCGGCGTGGGCGTGGTGAGCACGTTGCGGAAGTTGTAGAGCTGCACGCTGCCGGTGAGCAGATCCAGCACGTTCAACCGCACGGTCGCCAGCGAACCGGTCGGCAGGGCGATCTGAAGGATGTCGGCCAGGCGGATGCTGCCGCTGGTGCCGGCCACTCCCAGCGGGAGCGCGTTAAGCACGTTGGCCGCCGCGGTCTGTCCGTCGGCCTGCAGCACCTGCACCATGGCCGCACGCAGCTGGCCCAGGGTGATGTTGGTGTTGAGCACCTGGCTGGGATCACTGACCACCACGCCGCCGTTGAGCTGGGTCAGCAGCGCGTTGAGATTGATGTTTGCGCCGGCCAAGTTGTTCCAGTCGGCCACCGAGAGATTCAGGGACGTGCCGGGCAGCAACGCGCCAAACAGCAGATTGAGCACCGGACTCTGGGCGGAATCGATCGAGGCCAGCCGCGGCCCGGCGCTGACGCACGCACCGGCAGTGCAGGCCGATTGGGCATTCGCTGAATAAATACCAGAAGTTAATGCGATGAGCGTCACAAATAACAGGGTTCGGGCCATCAAACTGAATCGCCCTAACGCCAACTTCACAACAGAAACTTTATCCATCCGCCATCCCCTGCGTCCTGGCGTAAGCGATCTGTCACGGGCCGATGGGTACCGGCCATGAGCGACAGGGCATCGGCCTGCTTCCGATGTTTTGGATATCCCGGCGCGTCATGGCCGGCTTGAGGGATTAAGTACGTCGACGGGTGGAAAGCGTCAAACCGGCCACATAAGATGCAGGGGGAAGTTTTACTGTCGGCTCGCGGTTTATCGGTGGAGCGCCTAGGGCGACAGTGGCGGCAAGTCATTCTGTACAGAGCACGAAAAGAATCACTGCCCGGTAAGTATCGATAACCATCCACCGTTCAAGGACCGAGAAAGGGGAAGGCCATGTTGGCGATGTCGGATCGAATTCGCGCAGCACGCACCAGTGCAGGGATGTCACAGACGCAGTTGGCCGTTCAAACCGGCGTCAAACGCAGTGCCGTGGCGCAATGGGAACGGCGCGGCGGCACGCACCCGAGTGTGTCGCACCTGGCACATGTCGCCATCAGTACGCGTGTCCGCTTCGAGTGGTTGGCCACTGGGCGCGGGATCTGCAAGGCCAACGGAGAAGAACTCACGGTGAGGACGCCTGCGCAGGACTACGTGCGCGATGACCTGGAGGGTAACGTGCTGTCACTGCTGCGGCGCCTGCCTCCGCGTAAGCGGCAGGTCGCGCAATCCATCATCGAGATGCTGGTCGTGTAGGCCACGACCGGCACTCCTCAGGCCGACATATCCAGCGCGGCGCGCGGTGGCAGCGACCAGTCGATGCTGCCGTGGCCGCGGCGCTGCAGGTACTCGTTGGTCATCGAGAAATGCCGGCAGCCCAGGAAGCCACGATGCGCCGACAGCGGCGAGGGATGCGGTGCCTTGAGCACGCGATGCCGGCCGGTATCGATGACCTTGCCCTTCTGCTGGGCGTAGCTGCCCCACAGCAGGAACACCAGGCCTTCGCGCTCGCGGTTGAGGGTATCCACCACGTGGTCGGTGAAGCCTTCCCAGCCGCGCCGCTGGTGCGCACCGGCGTTGCCCGCTTCCACGGTCAGCACCGCATTGAGCAACAGCACGCCGCGACGTGCCCACGGCAGCAGGCACCCATGATCCGGACGCGCAATGCCCAGATCGGCCTCGATCTCTTTGTAGATGTTCAGCAGCGACGGCGGCACCGGCACGCCCGGCATCACCGAGAAACTCAGGCCATGCGCCTGGCCGTAGCCGTGATACGGATCCTGGCCCAGGATGACGACCTTGACCTGGTCGAAGGGGGTGGCATCAAAGGCGGCGAAGATCTGCGTGCCCGGCGGAAACACCTGCGCACCGGCCGCTTTGCGCTGTCGCAGGAACGCAGAGAGTTCACGCATCTCCGGGCGCAGCAGGTAATCGCCGATCCGCGCCTTCCAGCTCGGTTCGAGCTGGATGCTGGGGACTACATCATCATTCATCGCAATACAGGTTTGTCGTTGAGGCGGGACAGGCGCAGCTGGAACAATACCTTGGTGATGAGCAGCCGCTCTTCGATCGGCTTCTGCACCAGATCGTTGGCACCGGCCTGCAGCAGGCCGGATTGATTGTGCGGGTTGCCGTCACCGGTCATCACCAGCACCGGCAGGCGGCGCTTGCCGTAGCCGAAGTCCACCCGCACGCGCTGCACCACATCGCGGCCACTGAGCTCGCCCTTGAGCGTGACATCGGTAAGCACCAGATCGATGCGATGGCTGCTGCGGCCAAGCGACTCGGCAGTGAGCAGGGCGAAAGCATCTTCAGCCGTCAGCACGTGCAACACGTTCAAGCCCTGCCGTTCGAGCATGCGCTTGGTCGCCTCGGCAACGACGCGACTGTCTTCGACATACAGGATCGTCGCGCCCGGAATCGTCTCCGGTTGCACGTAGCCGCGAATGAAGGTGGCCAGTGCTTCGTGGCCGAGCGCCTTGTCGAAATAATCGGTGACGTACTCGGTGAAGCGGCGTTGCTCCAGATGCTGCTGCGCATCGCCGGACACCACGATCACCGGCACGTAGGCCTGGCCCGCCGCGTCGCGCACGATGCGCGCCAGTGCCAGCCCGTCACCGTCGCTCAGGGTGAGCGAAGTGGTGACCAGGCTGACCGGACCGGCGTCCAGTGCCGCACGCGCCTCGGCGATGCTCGCGCAGCCCACCACCTCCACCGCCGGCAGTTCGCGTTGCAGCACATCGGCAATCAGCTTGCGGACCAGCTTGGAACCATCGACGACCATCACGCGCGGCGCGTCGTCGGCGAGGTGCTTGAGGACTTGCGGGCGCATGCGGGCCTCAGGTTTCGGTCGGACGGGTCTGGCGCAGGAAATGCCCTGTCACCAGCCAGGCGCCCAGCCAGCCCAGCACGACGGTGCCGAGCAGCACGAACGACGAATGCAGCAGATCCAGACCGTGCAGCACGAACGGGCTGCCGTAACTCTGCGAGAGCGCGGCCAGCGGCGGGCGCAACGCCAGCCCGGCCGCGCCGATCAGCGCCAGCGCGACGGCACCGGCACCCAGGCCGTACCACGCGCCCAGGTACAGGAACGGGCGGCGGATGAACCCATCGCTGGCCCCGAGCAGCTGCAGCACACCGATCTCATCGCGGCGGGCCTGGATGTCCAGCCGCACGGTATTGCCGACCACCAGCGCGGCCCCCAGGCCGAGCAGGACCGACAACACCTGCACCAGGCGCGTGCCGAATCCGAGCCAGCCATCCAGGCGCTTGCGCCACAGCGCATCGTGCTGCACCAGATCGGCCTGCGGCAGGCCTTCCAGCGACTGTGCCAGGCGCGTGTCATCAGCGCCCTCGCCCGGCGTCACGATCAGCAGGGTCGGCAGCGGGTTGTCATGCAGCGCATCGATCGCTTCGCCCAGCCCGGCGCTCTCGCGCAGCTCGGCCAAGCCCTGCTCGGGTGTCTGCACGGTGACGTTGGCCACATCGGCGCGGCCGCGCAGGGTCTCGGCGACCTGGCCGGCCGCATCGGCACCGGCATCAGTCTTGAGGAACAGGTTGATGTCGCGCGATTGCTGCACGCTGCCAGCGAAGTGCTTGAGGTTGTCCAGCGCGATCGACAGGCCCAGCGGCAGGGCCAGCGCCAGTGCCATGACCATCACGGTCAGCAGGGTCGCCCACGGCTTGCGCCACGCGCGGCCGAGGCTGAAGACCACGCTGTGGCCGTGGTGGTGCAGCCACACGCCCAGGCGCGATGGCGCGGCGGTTTCTTTGGTCACCGGGGTATTCATTCGGCCAGGTCCTGCGGCGAGATGTCATCGACCAGGCGGCCGTGGTCCAGGATCAGCACGCGCTTGCGCATGCGCCGCAGCAGGGGCAGATCGTGGCTGACCACCAGCACGCTGGTGCCGCGGTCGGGCAGCTCGGCGAACAAGGCCATGATTTCCGCTGCCAACGTCGGGTCGAGATTGCCGGTCGGCTCATCGGCGACCAGCAGCTTGGGCTCGCCGACAATCGCACGGGCAATGCCAACGCGCTGCTGCTCACCGGCCGACAGCTGCGAAGGCAGGGCTTTTTCGCGATGGCCCAGGCCCATGCGTTCGAGCACCGAGCGCACGCGCTTGCCGATCTCGTTGCGGCGGGTGCCGCGCAGGATCAACGGCAGCGCGACGTTCTCGGCGATGCTGCGGTCCATCAGCAGGCGGTGGTCCTGGTAGACCGCACCGACTTCGCGTCGATGCCGCGGAATGCTGCCACCGCGCACCTTCAACAGATTGC
This sequence comes from Stenotrophomonas maltophilia, assembly GCA_002363385.1. GTDB lineage: Bacteria > Pseudomonadota > Gammaproteobacteria > Xanthomonadales > Xanthomonadaceae > Stenotrophomonas > Stenotrophomonas maltophilia_AN. The sequence continues at coordinate 299,015 of DEVL01000003.1, read as the reverse complement.
GCTCATCGAAGATCACCGCGCCGCGGCTGGGCCGCTCGTCCAGATGGATCAACTTGAGCAGGGTGCTCTTGCCCGCACCGGAATGGCCGGTGACGAACAGCATTTCCCCGAGGGCGACATCGAAGCTGACGTCCACCAGTGCCTGGTGGCCGCCGGCATATTGTTTGCTGACATTGTCAAAACGCAGGACGCTCATTCCCTGATTATGCAGGACGAGGGTGGCGCGTAGGTAACGGCAGCCTGATGGGGGCTGATCGGTAGAGCCGGCCAGCGGCCGGCACTACCTCATCCGCCAGGTCTTACGAACCGGACAGCATCCGGCGGATCTTGCGGCCCAGGCGGGTCAGGAACGACGCGCCCGGATCGGCGGTCGGCGTACCGCGCATCGGCTTGGCCGTCACCTGCACCGGGGTCACCGGGCCGGTGGCTGCCGCGCCTTCGGCACCTTCGACCGGGCGGCCGTGGCGACGACGACGACGCTTGCGCGGCGCGCGCTCACCTTCCACGGCCGGGCTGCCGTCGGCAGACGGGGCGGCGGTCGGGGCGAGCTGCGGCTTGGCCACGGCATCGGCGGCGGCAGCCACCGGCTGGTCGCCTTCCACGCGCGGCTTGCGCTCACGGCGCGGTTTGCCATCGGCACTGCGCTCACCCGGTGCACGGCGTTCGCCGCGGCCACCGGCCGGCTTGCCGCCACGGCTGCTGCTGCCACCGCCACGGCGCTGTTCTTCGGCCGCACGCGCTTCACGCGCTTCGCGGAAGATCTGGCCGACGCTCTCGTTCTCGTCGCCCTCGGCATCACCCTCGCCTTCCGGCGACGGCGCACGCGGCGCGCGCGGAATCGGGGTCAGGATTTCGCTGGTGACCGGCTCGACCGGAATCTTCTGCTCGATGTAGGCCTCGATGTCCGGCAGGCCCATCGCGTAGCGCTCGCAGGCGAAGCTGATCGCATCGCCTTCTTCGCCCAGGCGCGCGGTACGGCCGATACGGTGCACGTAATCTTCCGCATCGAACGGCAGATCGTAGTTGTAGACGTACTTGATACCGTCGATGTGCAGGCCGCGGGCGGCGACATCGGTGGCCACCAGGATTTCCAGCTGGCCCTTCTGGAAGCGGTTGAGCAGGCTCTCTCGCTTCTTCTGCGGCACATCGCCGGACAACACGCCGACGCGGTAACCTGCCTTTTCCAGCGAACGCGCCACGCGTTCGACAAACACCTTGGTGTTGACGAACACCATGGTGCGGGCGCCTTCGCTGCGCGAGAGCAGGCCCAGCAGCAGCGGGATCTTCTCTTCGTCGGCCGGGAAGTAGATGCGCTGGCGCACGCGGGCGGCGGTGATCGATTCGCTTTCCACCACCAGCTTCTGCGGCTCGTTCATGTGCTCGTAGGCCAGCTCCAGCACGCGATGGCTGAGCGTGGCGCTGAACAGCAGCGTCTGGCGCGTGGTGCGCTCGGGCATACGGCGCAGCAGGAAACGGATGTCCTTGATGAAGCCCAGATCGAACATGCGGTCGGCTTCGTCGAGCACGCAGATTTCGCAGGCGTGCAGCGAGACCACCTTGTGCTGCTTGACGTAGTCGATCAGGCGGCCCGGGGTGGCGATGATCACGTCCACGCCCTGCTGCAGGATCTCGCGCTGCTTGTCGTAGTCCACGCCACCGTAGACCAGCGCGAAGCGCAGGCCAAGGTCGGAGCCGAACTTCACAGCGTCCTTGTGGATCTGGATGGCCAGCTCACGGGTCGGGGCCAGGATCAGCGCGCGCGGGTCCTCCGGCTTGCGGTCGGCCAGCGCCGGACGGGTCAGCAGGCGGTTGACCACGGCGACCAGGAAGGCCAGGGTCTTGCCGGTACCCGTCTGGGCCTGGCCGGCGACGTCGCCGCCGGGCAGCGCGACCGGCAGGGTCAGCGCCTGGATGGGCGTGCAGCGGGTGAATCCGGCTCCTTCAAGGCCGGCCTGCAGGGCCGGGTGCAGCTCGAAGGAGGAGAAGGTCAAATCGGTCAGCGGTTTGTCGCTCATGAGTCCGTCTTGGTAAGGCCAGCCGGCAGAGGTGCGGGTGGCTTGCATCATCTTGGGGGGCACCGTCGCAAACGGCCCCTGCGCCGGGATTGGCGGGGCCGGACTCGGGTCCAGGGCGCCGCGCAATGCCCCAGTTTAGCGCAATGTCGGCCCCAAACCGGGACCGGTGGTCGCACCACCCTCTGAGAATTCCCGGCATCAGGGCCTCTGGGTGGCCCTGCCGGCGTCGGCTTGGCCCCTGGACCCCGCGTTCACCGGCCCTGCCGCCGGTTGAACAGCCGCGTCCGTTGGACTGGAACCCAAGTCGGTGGTGCCACATATCTGACGTGACCGCCCCGCTTGGACAGGGGGACGATCACGGGATGCTTCTTTCCAACCAGCGTCTGTCCGGTCACGGCGATAGCGGTACACTTCGCCCCGTGAGCGTCCAGGCATCCGCCGAACGCACCGCTGGCCGTTCGCGGCCACGAGGCACCAGACGAGGGTGACGCCCGGTTGGCGTTGCCCAGGTTCAACTTCCTCCGGCCTTGCCGGGTGCATTACCAGACGAGAAACCAAGATGAGCGACAAGGTTGTACATGTCGGCGACGCCGACTTTGATAGCGCAGTGCTGAATTCCAAGGAACCGGTGCTGGTCGATTTCTGGGCCGAATGGTGTGGTCCCTGCAAGATGATCGCCCCGGCACTGGACGAGCTGGCCGACGCCTACAACGGCCGCGCCAAGATCGCCAAGGTCAACGTGGACCAGAACCGCGCCCTGGCCGCCAAGTACCACGTGCGTTCGATCCCGATGCTGCTGGTGTTCAAGGACGGCGAAGTCCAGGCGCAGCAGATCGGTGCCGTCGGCAAGGCCCAGCTGGCCGGCATGCTCGACAAGGCCCTGGCCTGATCGCAGCAGGCAGCCGGCCGCGTCCGGCTGCCACGCGGGCCCGTCGCCCGCATGAATGACCCTGCCCCACCCGGCTTGCGCGCCGCCGCGAGCCGGTGTTAGTGTCGGCATATCCGGCCGCATTCGCGCGCCGCATCTTCTGGACGTCGTTTCCTTCCAGATCCTTTCCCAACGTTCGCCGCCCTGCCGGGCGCTCGCACCTTCTAGCGAGGAATCCAGCACTTGTCCGATATCACTACTTCCGAACCCGGGAGCGCCGACGCGCCCGCCGAGAAGCGCGTGCGCAAGCCGCGCGTCGCCAAGGCCGCCGCCAACACCGCTGCCGACGCAGGTTCTCCCCCCTCACAACCCGCTCTGCCTCTGGCTGCCGCGTCTGACGCGCCGGCGCCGGCTGCTGCTCCTTCGGCAGCCCCGCAGGCATCGGCACCGGCAACCTCTGCCGGTGGCGACGCATCGCCCTCGCAGGGCGGTGGTCAGCAGGACACCGGCGACGGTGGCCAGCGCAACCAGAATGGCCGTCACCAGAACCAGCAGGGCGGGCAGAACCCGTACCAGCAGGGTCAGGGTCAGAACCAAGGCCAAGGCCAGGGTCAGGGCCAAGGCAACCGCCGCGACCGTTTCCGCAATCGCCGTGACCGCAACCGCGGTGGCGATCGCTACAACGATGACGGCATGCCGCAGGACAACGGTGAACAGCAGCCGTTCGTGCGCAGCCAGCAGGCCAACGTGCCCGAAGGCTTCCCGGTCTATTCGCTGAGTGACCTCAAGCGCATGCCGGCACAGAAGCTGCTGGAAATCGCCGAGCAGCTGCAGATCTCCGAAGGCGTGGCCCGTGCCCGCAAGCAGGATGTGATCTTCGCCCTGCTCAAGGTGCTGACCCGTCATGGCGACGGCGTTGCCGCCGACGGCGTGCTGGAAATCCTGCCGGACGGCTTTGGCTTCCTGCGCGCGGCCGAAGCCAGCTACCTGGCCGGCCCGGACGATACCTACATTTCGCCCAGCCAGATCCGCCGCTTCAACCTGCGTACGGGCGATCACCTGTCCGGCCGCATCCGCTTCCCGAAGGACGGCGAGCGCTACTTCGCGCTGTCGATCGTGGACACCATCAATGGTGAGCCGCTGGAAGCGTCCAAGAACAAGGTGCTGTTCGAGAACCTGACCCCGCTGTTCCCGCGCAAGCGCTTCACCCTGGAACGCGGCAACGGTTCGTCCGAAGACATCACCGGCCGCATCCTCGATCTGATGGCACCGCAGGGCAAGGGTCAGCGTTCGCTGATCGTCTCCCAGCCCAAGGCCGGCAAGACGATGATGATGCAGCAGGTGGCCACGGCGATCACCACCAATCATCCGGACGTGCACCTGATCGTGCTGCTGATCGATGAGCGCCCGGAAGAAGTGACGGAAATGCAGCGCACCGTGCGCGGCGAAGTCATCAGCTCCACCTTCGACGAGCCGGCCGCCCGTCACGTGCAGGTCGCCGAAATGGTGATCGAGCGTGCCAAGCGCCTGGTCGAGCACAAGAAGGACGTGGTGATCCTGCTCGACTCGATCACCCGCCTGGCACGTGCCTACAACAACGTCGTGCCGAGCTCCGGCAAGGTGCTGACCGGTGGTGTGGATGCCAACGCCCTGCACCGCCCGAAGCGCTTCTTCGGCGCTGCGCGTAACGTGGAGGAAGGCGGCAGCCTGACCATCATCGCTACCGCACTGGTCGATACCGGCAGCAAGATGGACGAGGTGATCTACGAAGAGTTCAAGGGCACCGGCAACAGCGAAGTGCACCTGAGCCGTCGCATCTCTGAAAAGCGCGTGTTCCCGGCGATCGACATCAACCGCTCCGGTACCCGCCGCGAAGATCTGCTGATCGAACCGGAACTGCTGCAGAAGATCTGGATCCTGCGCAAGCTGCTGCATCCGATGGATGAAATGGCTGCGATGGAGTTCCTGCTCGACAAGATGAAGAACACCAAGTCCAACGACGAGTTCTTCGGTTCGATGAAGCGCTGACCGGCGCGTCCTCCGGACAGGAAAAGGCCCCGCATTGCGGGGCCTTTTTTGTATCGCCGCGCCGGTCGGGCGTCGCTGGCTTGACCCTTGCAGGGCAGAATCCGCAATAATCCCCCTGAGAGACTTGTAGACCGCCCGGGGGCGGGGTCGACGGGTGACCTGCGCAGGACGCGCAGCGGTTCAGTCCGATGTCGTGCGCTCCTGACCGCTTCGCTGCTGCCGTTCCATCCGCATGTCCGGTTGGCGCTGCGCCCTGCCCGCCCGTGAACCCCATGCGCCCGTTGTCCGCCCGCCTCAACCTCGGCACGCTGATTCTTGCCCTGGCCCTGCTCAGCGCCCTGATCGCGCTGGCCAATACCCTGCATGCCAGCTACCGCGTGCAGCGCGAACAGTTGATCGGCAGCACGCTGGAAGCCAACCGCGTGTACGCCAGCAAGCTCGCCGAATCGACCCAGAACTTCGTGCTCTCGGCCCAGCAGCAGGTGGCCTACAGCGCCACCCTGCTTGGCCAGCGCCGCCATGACCGCACGCAATTGGAAGCCGAAGCCGCACGCCTGCAGTTGCAGACCAACAGCTTCAATTCCGTGCTGATCGTCGATGCCGGCGGCACCGTGCTGGCCACCTCACCGCAGAGCCTGGCGCTGCAGGGCGTGCTGCTCAAGAGTGCCGGCAACCGCGATGCCCTGGCGCGCCGCGTGCCGTTCATCAGCGATCCCTACCAATCGGCGACCGGCCGACTGCTGATCGCGATCTCGCATCCGATCTTCAACCCGCAGGGCGAGTATCAAGGCTACGTCAGCGGGACCATCTACCTGCGCCAGCGCAGCATCCTGCAGTCGCTGCTGGGCAAGCATTACTACCGGGATGGTTCGTACCTGTACGTGGTCGACCGCCATGGCCGCATCCTGTACCACATCGAACAGGACCGGGTCGGTCAGTTCGCCCTGGAGAACCCGGCCGTGCAGGCGGTCACTCAAGGGCATTCGGGCGCGCAACAGGTGCTCAACAGCCACGGCGTGCGCATGCTGGCCGGCTACGCGCCGGTGCCAAGTGTGGGCTGGGGCGTGGTGGCCCAGCGCCCGACGACGGCCACCCTGGCTCCGCTGTCCACGCTGATGTCCTCGGTGATCTGGAATGCCATTCCATTGGGCATCCTTTCACTGCTGATCACCTGGTGGTTCGCGCGACGCATCTCGCTGCCGCTATGGCAACTTGCCCGCAACGTGCAGAACCGCGACACCGGCATCGCGATCCGCCACGTCACCGGCATCCGCGCGTGGTACTACGAAGTCGCCCAGCTCAAGACCGCCCTGCTCTACAGCTTCAATCTGCTGCAGGACCGCATCGGCAAGCTCAACCGGGCCAGCATGACCGACCCGCTCACCGGCCTGCAGAACCGGCGGGGCCTGCAGCAAGGGCTGGAAGACTGGCAGGCCCGTGGCCAGCCGTTCGGGATCATCGCGCTGGATATCGACCGCTTCAAGACCATCAACGACCGCTTCGGTCACGCCGTTGGCGATGCCGTGATCCTGCGCATCGCGCAGTTGATGCGCAGTGGCTCGCGCGATACCGATCTGCTCTGCCGCAATGGCGGCGAGGAGTTCCTGATGCTGCTGCCGGGCGTCGATGTCGCCAATGCGGCCCAGGTGGCCGAGCGCCTGCGGGTGCAGGTGGCTGCCGAAGTGTTCGAGCAGGTCGGCACCGTCACTGTTTCGCTGGGTGTGGCGCACTACCCGACCTACCACGACGATCCGCAGCAGGCGCTGCGGCTTGCCGACAAGGCGCTGTACATGGCCAAGGAACAGGGCCGCAACCGCACGGTGGTCTACCCGCAACCGGACAGTGCCGGCATCGGGTAAGCAGCGCATCGCGGGCGCAGCACGCCCGCGATGTCCGGCGGCGCGTTCAGCCGCTGAGGGGCGTGAGCAGGCGCGGTGCGTTGGGATCGTCGGCCAGGGTCGCCGTGCCATCCGTCAGCAGATCCGGCGAGAACCCGGCGCTGTCGGCGCCGGTCACCCACGGAATCCGGCTGCGCGGACCGGGGATGTAAGCGCGCCAGTGCCCCAGATCATCGGCAGGCGTCTGGTTGATGGCGAAGGTCACCGGCACACGCAGCGTGCGGTAAGGCTGACCAAGGGCGGCATCGCCCGCGCTCTGCGGGAAGCGCCACTTGCGTGCGGCCTCCAGCGACGCCTTGGCCAGGCCACTGCGGAACGCCTCCATCTGGCGCGGCGTGCCAGCGCTGCGCAGGTTGACCTGCTCGGCGATCCGGTCGATCACCCGGCCCTCTTCGTCGACCTTCAGCGCCAGATACACCGTGCCCTGCCCGCCATTGCGGAATACCTCTGCAGGATACCGTGGCGGCAACGTCCGCCCCCGGATGTCTGCTGCACGTTCGGCATCACTCTTGGCGGGCTCGAAGTGCGCGCTGACCAGCCGCACGTTGAACGTCTCGTTGGCCCCTGGCCGCGCTACCACGCGCACGGTCATCCGCGTGTCCATCGACACCGGCACGCCGTCACGCACACTCGGCTCGAACTGCCACTGCTGCACCGTGTTGCGCACCAGCGCGGCTACGGCATCGGGAAGCGCGTCCTGCTTGTCGATCTCCAGCGCGGTGATGCGGCCGTCGCCACCAATGGCCAGCGTACCCTCCACGCGCATCCCCATCTCCACCGGCACGTCCGCCGATAGCTTGGCGGCATGAGCAGGGACTGCTGCCAGCAGCAATGCCGCCGCAATTGTTTTGATGATATCCATCGTGGTGTTTCTCCTCATGCGATCCATCGTCATCGTTGTCGACAGAATAGTGCGCAATGAAGACGCGCCCTACTTAGTCGACACAGGGTTGGCAGCCTCACCAAAGGCGCCTTCTATTTTTGATCGTCAGCCCTGATCCAGCGCAGTCTTCAACCGCGGACCGGTGTCTTCACCCGCAAGGTAGACGCCATCATCGAGGGCATCCGGCGCGACCAACTGCGGCTCGGGCGACAGCCAGGGTGCGGTGCTCCGCGGGCCCGGCAGATACGGCTCCCACCGCGGCGCATTGCGATCGGCCGGCGGTGAGAAGCGCACCGGCAAACGCACCACCCACGTGTCGCGAGCGGCCCGTGGACCCTGCGTCGGCACCCGGAAGTGCCAATCGCGCGCCGCCTGCGTGGCACTGTCGGCGAATGCTGCCCGGGTTGAAGCGATCTCACGCGGCGATACCAGCACGCGCAGATTGACCTGCTCTGCCAGCACGTTGCGGACCTTGCCGTCCCGGCCAACCTGGATCAACAGAAACACATCTGCCGCTGCATCACGCCCGACCCTGCGCGTGGGGAAGGTCGGAACCGATCCCCGTTCACGGGCCACGATGGTCGGATCGTTCGCGTCGTACTCGACAAAGCTGGCATGGCGAATCTCCACACGCGCACTGCCATCGTCGAGCGTCTTGCCGATCAGGCGCAGGGTCATCGGCGTGGTGATGGCGACGGACTGGCCGTCGCGTACGGTGGGCTCGAACTCCCATTGCTTGACCGAATCTTTCACAAAGGTGACGACGCCTGCCGGAATCGCGCTTTCCCGATCCAGGCGCACCGCAGCGACGCGGCCGTCCGCACCGATATCAAGGCTGCCCTTGATCCGCATGCTCGACTCCACCTGGCTCTGGAGCGCGCGCATGCTCGGTACCGCATGAACGTCCTGTGCTGCCAGGCCTACGCCGACTGTTGCCACGCCAAGCGCCAGTACCCACTGCCATGCCACTTTCATCCATTCGACTCCCTGTCCTGATGGTCTGTCAGCCTAGCAAACTCTGCAGGTTGGTTTGGAGACCTACGCGCACCCTCCTGCCCGTTGAGGGGCTCGGGTGATGCATCACGGCCTGCATGATCAACCGCCCAACGGGGTTAGCAGTTTCGGTCCCTTGCTCGTGGCGTCGGCCATGAACACGCCGCCGGCGGGTAGCAGGTCGGCATTGGCATCGGCGCTCAAGGCCATGTCCCTGCGCCACGGTGCCTGCTGGCGCGGGCCAGGAATATAGGCGTCCCAGCGGCCGTAGCGCTCAACCTCGTCGCCGAACGAGAAACGCACAGGAACCCGGACGGTCCAGCTGGCCTCATCCTTCTCATTGCCCGTAGAGGGCGCCTTGAAGGTCCACTTACGTGCGGCGCCCATCGACACGCGGGCCAGCTTGTCGCGCATCTTCCGCATGATCGCCTCGTTGGCGATCACCCGCAGATTGACCTGCTCGGTGGCCACGTCCAGCACCTTTCCATCGCGCCCGACCTGCACCAAGAGCAGCACGTCGCCCCGCCCGCGTGCATTGAGGACATCCTCCGGATACATCGGCGGCGACATCTTCACCTTGGTGACGTTGTCGGTCGAGGTTTCGTCATATGTCTCGAAGTTCGCCGCCAGCAGCGTGATCAGGCCAGTGCCATCGGGATTGTTCTTTGCGCCCAGGCGGATGGTGGCCGGCGTGCGCGCCTTGGCGGCCTGGCCATTCACAAGCATCGGGGCGAAACGCCAGGTCTTCACTGCACCTTCGACGAACGTGACGATGGTCTCATCGACCTGCGCGCGTTTGTCCAGACGGAACGCCTCGACCTGGCCTTCGGTACCGATATCGATCTCACCGGTCAGCACCATGCTTGCTTCAGCCTGCTCGCGCACTTCGCGCCTGGTCTGCGCGGCCACATCGAACACGGTCGACGCGCCCACACCCCCCAGTACAAGCACCAACGCAATCCCTCGTAATGAACGCATTTCCACCTTCTCCTTGTGAAGGCATACAAGCCTAGCCCAGGTTCCGGCCGAGGCCTATCAGGCAAGTCTGTTACTGGCTGAATAGGGAGGCGTATCCGGGAACTCACCCGCGGCGAAGCCGGCCTGCAGGCGCTGCCACCACACCGGATCGAAAAGAGGCGCGAAATGCTCGCGCACCGCCGCCAGCTCGAGCGCCGGCAGCCCCATGAACATCCAGAACCGTTCCGGAAACACATCCCGCGGCCCGATCTGGAACCAGGGTTCGTCGGCCAGCGCCTCTTCCTCGTTGCGCGGTGTTGGCCAGGCGCGGAAGGTGCACTCGGTGACGAGGCAGAGTTCATCGTAGTCATAGAACACCGCACGCCCGTGGCGTGAGACACCGAAGTTCTTCGGCAGCATGTCGCCAGGAAAGATGTTGTTGCGCGCCATGTCGGTGATCGCCTGCGCATAGTCGAGCGCGGCCACACGTCGCGCCTCGGCCGTCTGCTCGCGCAGGTACAGGTTGAGCGGGCGGAAACGCCGTTGCACGTAGCACAGCGCAATCACCAGGTCCTCGCCTTCTTCATGCACGCTGCTGGCGCACTGGGTCAACAGTTCCTCGCGCAGCGCTGGGGAGAAGCGCGCGCGCGGAAAGCGCAGGTGCCGATAGGGCTGCGCGTCGAGCAGCCGGCCGACACGGTCCAGGTTGAACACCAACGCATACTTCTCTTCAACCTGGTGTCGGGTCATGGTCTTGGGCCAGGCGAAACGGTCCCGGATCAGCTTGAACACCAGCGGATAGCTGGGCAGGGTGAACACCGCCATGACCATGCCGGGCGTGCCGTCGGCATGCACCAGTTGCTCCCCCGGCTGTTCCTGGAAGTGACGGAAGAAGGTGCGATAGCGCTCTGTCTTGCCCTGCTTGGCACGCCCGAGCACGGTGTAGATCTCATCCACCGGCTTGCCCGGCAGCAGGCTGCGCAGGAACACCACGGCATCACCGACGGTGGTCAGATCAGCCTGGAAGTAGCTGCGCGAGACGCCGAACAGATGCGCTACATCGCGCCGCCGGGTCAGCACCGCGTCCACGCGCAGACCGCGCTCGTCATGCACCAGCGCGATCACGCAGGGCGAGAAGCGATGCTCGCCGAATACGCGCCCCACCAGATAGGCGCGACGCTCGCGGTAGAACACGGTGTCGAGCAGTTCGATGCTGCGCACCGGGTCGTCGCCCCAGTGCGCCAGATCGTCCTGCAGGCGCACTGCGATCGCGGCGGCACAGCGCAGCTGGTGCGCATACGGCACGTCGAATCGGTAGTCACCGAGCACCCGCATGAATGCGTCCGCAGGGCGCGTGGGCGAGAGGGTATAGCTGTGTCGCGCGACGGGATGGGTGATGGCGTCTGACGGTTCCACATCCATTGCCATGAACTCGATCGCGCCGTCCACACCGCGGGTAGCGAACAACCGGCGCGCCAGCGTGTTGTAGAACGTCTTGTAGAGCTCGGCGTCGATCAGCCCCGCCAGCAACGCCGCATAGGCCGTGCGCACCTGCAGCCACAGCGCGCGCTCGCCAATCCGCTCACCGGCTGTACGGCGCAACACATTGACGGTCTCGGCAATGCACTGGTCGTAGAGCCCGATGCGCTCCACCGCATCCTGCCGGGCACTTGCCCACTCGCGCTGTTCGAAGCGCTGCCGCGCACGCTGGCTGATCGCCGCGAAGCGCGCATGGTACTTCTCGAACCCGTCGCGGATCAGCCGCGCGATCGCCTCCGCTGATGCATTCATGCGGTGCCGCCGATGGGGCATGGAACGTTCTGGCAGGAACAGCGACCGTGCATGCATCCACTTCCACAGGACCTGTTGCCACCATACGGCAGCGACTGGGCACTTGCCCAGCGGTCGCCCACAAAAAAACCCGCGCCGAAGCGCGGGTTCTTCCTCGATCACCGCAGGCGCGGGACCGCTTCGTTACAGCGCGGACAGCGCGCTGTTGAAGGTGCTGCTCGGACGCATCGCGGCACTGGCCTTGGCCACGTCCGGACGGTAGTAACCGCCGATATCGACCGGCTTGCCCTGCACCGCCGCCAACTCGCCGACGATGGTCTGCTCGTTGTCGGACAGGGCCTTGGCCAGTGGTGCGAAGCGGGCCTTCAGCGCGGCATCGTCGTCCTGCGCGGCCAGGGCCTGGGCCCAGTACAGCGCGATGTAGAAGTGGCTGCCGCGGTTGTCGATGCCACCGAGCTTGCGCGACGGCGACTTGTCGTTGTCCAGGAACTGGCCGTTGGCCTGGTCCAGGGTCTTGGCCAGCACGGTCGCACCGGCGTTGTCGTAACGGTTGCCCAGGTGCTCCAGCGAGGCGGCCAGCGCGAGGAACTCACCCAGCGAATCCCAGCGCAGGTAATCCTCTTCCACGAACTGCTGCACGTGCTTGGGCGCCGAACCACCGGCACCGGTCTCGAACAGGCCACCACCGGCCATCAGCGGCACGATGGAGAGCATCTTGGCGCTGGTGCCCAGTTCCATGATCGGGAACAGGTCGGTCAGGTAGTCGCGCAGCACGTTGCCGGTCACCGAGATGGTGTCCTCGCCCTTGCGGATGCGATCCAGCGAGAAGGCCGTCGCTTCCACCGGGGCCAGGATGCGGATGTCCAGGCCGTTGGTGTCGTGATCCTTCAGGTAGGTCTCGACCTTGGCGATCACCTGCGCATCGTGCGCGCGGGCCGCATCCAGCCAGAACACCGCCGGGGTGCCGCTCAGGCGGGCGCGGTTCACGGCCAGCTTCACCCAATCCTGGATCGGGGCGTCCTTGGTCTGGCACATGCGCCAGATGTCGCCGGTCTGCACGGTGTGCTCGAACACCACGGTGCCCGCCTCATCGGTGACGCGCACGGTGCCGTCGGCCGGAATCTGGAAGGTCTTGTCGTGCGAGCCGTATTCCTCGGCCTTCTGCGCCATCAGACCGACGTTCGGCACCGAGCCCATGGTGGCCGGGTCGAACGCGCCGTGTGTGCGGCAATCATCGATCACGGCCTGGTACACACCGGCATAGCAACGGTCCGGAATGACGGCCTTGGTGTCCTGCAGCTTGCCGTCGGCATTCCACATGCCACCGGAGTCGCGGATCATCGCCGGCATCGAGGCGTCGACGATCACGTCGCTCGGCACGTGCAGGTTGGTGATGCCCTTGTCCGAATTGACCATGGCCAGGCCCGGGCGCTTGCCGTACTCGGCAGCCAGGTCGGCCTTGATCGCTTCCTGGGTCGCTTCGGGCAGCTGCGGCAGGCGTGCGAACAGATCGCCGATACCGTTGTTCGGATCGAACCCGGCCTGCTTGAGCACGTCGGCGTGCTTGGTCAGCACGTCCTTGTAGAACTCCTCGACCACCACGCCGAACATGATCGGGTCGGAGACCTTCATCATGGTGGCCTTCAGGTGCAGCGAGAACAGCACGCCCTTGGCCTTGGCATCGGCGATCTGCGCCTGCACGAACGAGGCCAGCGCATTGCGGCTCATCACCGCGGCATCAACGATTTCGCCAGCCTTGACCGCGGTCTTTTCCTTCAGCACGACGCTGCTGCCGTCGGCCTTGAACAGTTCGATCTTCAGGCTGCCGGCAGTGGCCAGCGTGGCCGACTTTTCGCTGCCGTAGAAGTCACCGCCGTCCATGTGCGCGACATGCGACTTGGACTCGGTGGACCACTTGCCCATGCGATGCGGGTGCTTGCGGGCGTAGTTCTTGACCGACAGGGGCGCGCGGCGATCGGAGTTGCCTTCGCGCAGCACCGGGTTCACCGCGCTGCCCTTGACCTTGTCGTAGCGCGCCTTGATGTCGCGCGAGACGTCGTCGGTCGGCACGTCCGGATAGTTCGGCAGCGCGAAGCCCTGGTCCTGCAGTTCCTTGATCGCGGCCTTCAGCTGCGGCACCGAGGCGCTGATGTTGGGCAGCTTGATGATGTTCGCGTCCGGCGTGGTCGCCAGCTGGCCCAGTTCGGCCAGGTGGTCGGCTTCTTTCTGGTCGTCCTTCAGGTAATCCGGGAACAGGGCCAGGATGCGGCCGGACAGTGAGATGTCGCGGGTTTCCACGGCGATGCCGGCGGTGGCGGTGTAAGCCTCGACGATCGGCAGCAGCGACTGCGTGGCCAGGAACGGGGCTTCATCGGTGAGCGTGTAGAGAATCTTGGGCGTGTTCGACATGGGGGATCAGGGCTCTCTTGCAGATCTCGTGAATGATGGCCGACGGCAATGCCGGGCCGCGTGCAACCGTGTCGCGTGCAGGGCCTGGCACAGCCTGGCCCGCACTTTCCCCGGGGACCGCGCCAACCAACGGCGCGCACGGCGGGAAACCCCTCCATTGTCGCGTTTTCAGCCCCCCGGAGCAAAGCCACCCCATACGCAAACGTACTGGAACGCTGTGGTCCGGCAAGCGCCCATAAAAAAGACGCAGCCTCGCGGCTGCGTCCATCGTGAGCCTGTTGCCGGGAGAGAGTCGGCGTCTAGGCTTACTTGACCTCAAACTCCTGCGGCGATCCAGCCGCCTTACCATCTACCGTGACTTCCGCGCGGTACTTGCCCGCCGGCCAGCCATTGGCATTCTTGAAGGAGATGTTGGTGGTCTCGGCACCGGTGGTATTGACCACCTGATTCTGCTCACCGGCGACCTGGCCGTTCTGGAAGGTCAGCTTCGCCGCCACGTTGGCATTGTTGGCGCTGCCGTCGGTGCGGATCGAGACGATGATGTCGTCCTTCGGCGCGAACAACGCAGCCGAAGTAACCGTCTTGTCCGCCGCAGCGGTCTTGCCGACAGTCACGTTGGAAACGTTCACCCCGGCCGCAGCGGTCATCGGCTGCGGGGCGGCTTCGGTCATCGGCGCCGGTGCGGCCGGGGTGGTCGCCGCCGGCTGCGCATTGTTGTCAGCGGTGTCTTCTTTCTTCTTGCAGCCGGCCAGGGCCACGGTGGCCAGAAGCGCGGCGAGAACGGCAGTACTGATGGACGACTTCTTCATGGAGGTTGCTCCCTATTGGATGGTGGGCAGTGCAGCGGATCAGGCTTTGGGCGGCAGTTTCAGGGTCTGGCCCGGCTGGATCTTGTCCGGGTCGTCCAGCACGTCGCGGTTGGCCTCGAAGATGCGTTTCCACGCATTGGCATCGCCCAGTTCCTGCTTGGCGATCTTCGAGAGCGAATCGCCCTTCTGCACCGTGTAGGTGCCTCCGACCTTCTCCGCGGTGGTATCCACCGAGGCGGTCACGCCCGAGAAATCGACCTGATCGACTTTCTGCGCGGTGGTATCAACGCTGGCGCTGACACCGGAAAAGTCGACTTTCTTATCGGTACTCATCCATACACTCCCGTCTTGATTGACGACATGGGAGGCACGGTGTCACAGCCCTTGTTAATGGGGCATGGCGTGGATGTGAAGACGCGCGGAACGCCTACTGGCGAAGGTCGCGGACGGTGCGCGCCGGGGCGGCGATGCCCGGGCTGGCCCGCCACGGGTTGATGTCCAGCCCGCCGCGGCGGGTGTAGCGCGCTTCCACTTCCAGCCACTGCGGCTGGCAGCGCCGGGTGATCTCGCTGAAGATCCGCTCCACGCACTGCTCGTGGAACTCGGCGTGTTCGCGGTAGCTGATCAGGTATTTCAGCAGGCCGTCGCGGTCGATCTTCGGGCCGCGGTAGCGCACGCTGACACTGGCCCAGTCCGGCTGGCCGGTGACCGGGCAGTTGGACTTGAGCAGCGCCGAACTCAACGTTTCGGTCACGAGCTGATCGGCATCGGCGAACAGGAACTCCGGGGCCGGCGGGCCGTAGCGCTCAATGGTCACCTCGCGCTCGTCCAGCGACTCGCCCTCGGCCTCTTCCACCAGCGCCGGCACGCCGAATACCACCGTCACCACCGCCCCGGCGCAGGCCGACAGATCGCGGGTGATGCACAGGCGTGCGTCCGCGTCATCTTCGAAGCGCGTGCTGTTGAGCGAGTTGAGATACAGCTTGAACGACTTGGATTCGATCAGGTTCGGCGAGGTGCACGGCACGCTGACCGTGGCCACGGCCACGCGCGGTTTGCCGCGACCGTCCAGCCAGCTCAATTCATAGGCCTGCCAGCGGTCATGGCCGACGAACGGCAACGCCGCATCGTCCAGGCCGATCTCCTCGCGGGCGCCACGGCGCGGGATGGGGAAGAGCAGGCCGGGATCGTACTGCGACGGGTAAGCCACCTCGCGACCGAGGCTGGAGTCCTGGGGGGTATTCATGCCCCCATTTTACGCCGGTAGGCGCGCGGCGTCCGCCGGCGAAAACGAACGGACCCGGCCAGCGGCCGGGACCTTCCGTGTCCCAGCCGTTGTCTGACGTCAGCCTGCGCCAGGCGCCGCAGCCGGCGTCCCATTGAGATAATCCAGGCTCACCTGCAGCAGCGCGCGCAGGCCTACATCCAGCGCCTTCTCATCGAGCAGGAACTTCGGCGAGTGGTTGGCCGGCGCGGTCGCCGGATCGATCCCCTCGCCGGTGGAGCCCACGAAGAAGAACATGCCCGGTACCTGCTGGGCGTACAGCGAGAAGTCCTCGGCGCCCATCTGCAGCGGCGGCTCATACACATTGCCCTCGCCCACCACGGCCTGAAGGCTCGGCAGCATGCGCGCGGTCAGTGCAGGATCGTTGACCGTGGCCGGGTTGCCCTCGGACTCGTAGATCTCGGTTTCCGCCTTGGCCCCGTGTGCAGCGGCGGTGTGCTCGGCCACATTGCGCAGATCGGCGAAGATCTGCTGGCGCATGCCCTCGTCGAAAGTGCGGATGGTGCCCACCATCTCCACCTCATCGGGGATGATGTTGTAGCGGATGCCGCCCTTGATCGCGCCGAAGGTCACCACCGCCGGCTGCTTGGACAGGTTGGCGCGGCGGCTGACGATGGTCTGCGCGGTGCCGACCAGGTCGGCGGTGGCCACGATCGGGTCCACGCCGTTCCACGGCGCCGAGCCGTGGGTCTGGCGACCGATCACCTTGATCCCGAACCGGTCCGACGCCGCCATCAGCGGGCCGCCACGCACCGCGATCTGGCCGGCCGGCACGCTGGAGAACACATGCAGGCCGAACACGGCTTCGGGCTTGAAGTCCTTGAACAGCCCTTCCTTGAGCATCAGCGCCGCACCGCCCTCTTCCGGCGGCGGCGCACCCTCTTCGGCGGGCTGGAAGATCAGCATGACTTCGCCGGGCAGGTTCGCGCGCATCTTCACCAGCGCATCGGCCACGCCCAGCAGGGTGGCGGTGTGGGCGTCGTGGCCGCAGGCATGCATCACCCCGACGGTCTCGCCGCGGTAAGTGCTGGTGGCCTTGGAGGCGAACGGCAGCCCGGTCTGTTCGGTGACCGGCAGCGCATCCATGTCCGCGCGCAGGGCGATCCGTGGGCCGGGCTTGCCGCCCTTGATGATCGCCACCACGCCGTGGTGGGCGATACCGGTCTGCGGCTTCAGGCCCATCGCACGCAGGCGCTCGGCCACCTTGGCCGAGGTGCGCTCCTCGCGGTTGGACAGCTCCGGGTGCTGGTGGAAGTCGCGGCGCCAGTCGATCACCTGGGCCTTGAGGCGGGTCGCGGCGGCGGCCACTTCCGGGCGTTCGGCGGGGGCGGCGGCAGCCAGGCCGGGGGTGGCCAGCAGCAGGGCGGACATCAACAGCGACAGACGGGGCATTGAAGGTCTCCACGGGTCAGAACGGCGGTCGAACCTGAATGTAGGGCATCGGCGCCGGTCGCGCTGTAACTTTCTGCCCCGGCGAACGTTCATGGATGGAACCTCATCCGTCACATCCGGTCTGATCGCCCGTCCCATCCGTCATGCATGAAAGGCCACGGGCGACGAGTATGCTTTGCGCCTAGCCAACCGGGCGCCCCCGCCCTCCGCCAGCCCTCGGGAGTTATTGAATGTCGCGTTTCTGGAAGATCGTGCTGCTGGTGGTCGCAGTGCTGGTGATTGCCGTCGTGGGTATGCGCCTGATGGGTGGCAAGAAGGGGGACGCGGCAGGCCCGGCAGCCGAAGGGCGCCAGGGCGCTGACCCGGCCAACGCAGGCCCGGTGCCGGTCACGGTGATCGAGGCGGTCCGCCAGGACGTGCCGGTCTACGCCAGCGCGCTGGGGACGGTGGCGGCGATGAACACGGTCACGGTGAGCCCGCAGGTCGGCGGGCAGCTGATCAGCCTGAACTTCAAGGAAGGCCAGGAAGTGAAGAAGGGCGACCTGCTCGCGCAGATCGACCCGCGCACCCTGCAGGCCAGTTACGACGAAGCTGCGGCAGCCAAGCGCCAGAACCAGGCCCAGCTCGCCACCGCCCGCTCCAACTACCAGCGTTCCAATTCGGCCGAGTACCGGCAGTACGTGGCCAAGACCGATCTGGATACCCAGCGCAACCAGGTGGCCCAGTTCGAAAGTGCCGTGGCCGCCAACGAGGCCAGCATGCGCGCCGCCCAGGTGCAGCTGCAGTACACCCGGGTGACCGCCCCGATCTCCGGCATCGCCGGTATCCGCGCGGTCGACGCCGGCAACATCGTCAGCGCCGGCACCGCGCTGGTGACGCTGACCCAGATCCATCCGATCCATGTCGTGTTCAACCTGCCCGAGCGCCAGCTGCCGGCCGTGCGAGAGGCCCAGGCTGCCGGCGCGGTGGACATCGCCGCCCTGGACCGCAACGACGCGCACGTCCTTACCGACGGCGGAAAGCTGGACGTGGTGGACAACCAGATCAGCAGCGACAGCGGCACCTTCCGCGCGCGTGCGCTGTTCGACAACGCCGACAACTCGCTGTGGCCGGGCCAGTTCGTCAACGTCCGCATGCAGCTGCGCACCATCGCCGGCGGCGTGGTGATTCCGACCCAGGCCGTGATGCGCGGGCCGGACGGCGAGTACGTCTATATCGTCAAGCCGGACAGCACCGTGGCCATGCAGACGGTCAAGAGCGGCGTGGAAGTCGGCGACAGCCAGGTGCAGATCACCGAGGGCCTGAAGAGTGGCGAGCGCGTGGTGAGCGAAGGCCAGTTCCGGCTCAAGCCGGGCGCCAAGGTCACCGCGCTCAAGCCGGGCGAAACCCCGGCCGCACCGACCGAAGCCGAGCTCAAGGCCGCCCAGCAGCAGGGTGGCGGTGGACGCCGCGGTGGCGGTCCGCGCTGATCGCGCCCGCCCTACGTTCCTGACGCCGGCTTACATGCCGGCGTTCGCCTGATCCAACGCAGCACGACGCACCAGCAAGGACCCGCCCGTGGGCTTTTCGACGATTTTCATCCGCCGCCCGATCGCCACCTCGCTGCTGATGGCGGGCCTGCTGCTGCTCGGCATCCTCGGTTACCGCCAGCTGCCGGTGTCGGCGCTGCCCGAGATCGATGCGCCGAGCCTGGTGGTGACCACGCAGTATCCCGGTGCCAACGCGGTCACCATGGCGTCGCTGGTGACCACGCCGCTGGAGCGCCAGTTCGGGCAGATTTCCGGGCTGGAGATCATGACCTCCGATTCGTCGGCAGGGCTGTCCACGATCATCCTGCAGTTCTCGATGGACCGCGATATCGACATCGCCGCGCAGGATGTGCAGGCCGCGATCCGCCAGGCCACCCTGCCCTCCTCGCTGCCCTACCAGCCGGTCTACAACCGGGTGAATCCGGCCGACGCGGCCATCGTCACCCTCAAGCTCACCTCCGACACGCGCCCGCTGCGCGACGTCAACAATTACGCCGACTCCATCCTCGCCCAGCGCCTGTCGCAGGTGCAGGGCGTGGGCCTGGTCTCGATCGCCGGCAACGTGCGCCCGGCCGTGCGCATCCAGGTCAACCCGGCGCAGCTGTCCAACATGGGCCTGACCCTGGAAGAGCTGCGAAGCGCGCTCACCCAGGCCAACGTCAACGCGCCCAAGGGCTCGCTCAACGGCAAGACCCAGTCCTACTCGATCGGCACCAACGACCAGCTGACCAGCGCCGCCGAGTATCGCGACACCATCATCAGCTACAAGAACGGCCGCCCGGTGCGCCTGTCCGATGTCGCCAACGTGGTCGATGGCGTGGAGAACGACCAGCTGGCCGCGTGGGCCGATGGCAAGCCGGCGGTGCTGCTGGAAGTGCGCCGCCAGCCCGGTGCCAACATCGTGCAGACCGTCGAGCGCATTCGCACGCTGCTGCCGCAGCTGCAGAACGTGCTGCCGGCCGACGTGCATCTGGAAATTTTCAACGACCGCACCGAGACCATCCGGGCCTCGGTGCATGAAGTGCAGTTCACCCTGATCCTGACCATCGGCCTGGTGGTCGCGGTGATCTTCGTGTTCCTGCGCCGCCTGTGGGCGACCATCATTCCCTCGGTGGCGGTGCCGCTGTCACTGGCCGGCACCTTCGGTGTGATGGCGTTTGCCGGCATGTCGCTGGACAACCTCTCGCTGATGGCGCTGGTGGTGGCCACCGGCTTCGTGGTCGACGATGCGATCGTGATGATCGAGAACATCGTGCGTTACATCGAACAGGGCAAGAGCGGGCCGGAAGCGGCCGAGATCGGTGCGCAGCAGATCGGCTTCACCGTGCTCTCGCTGACGATTTCGCTGGTGGCGGTGTTCCTGCCGCTGCTGCTGATGCCCGGCGTCACCGGCCGGCTGTTCCATGAATTCGCCTGGGTGCTGAGCATTGCGGTGACGCTGTCGATGCTGATCTCGCTGACGCTGACCCCGATGATGTGCGCCTACCTGCTCAAGCCCGATGCGCTGCCCGAGGGCGAAGACGCGCACGAGCGGGCGGCCGCCGCAGGGAAGACCACCGTGTGGTCGCGCACCGTAGGCCTGTACGAGCGCAGCCTGGACTGGGTGCTCGACCACCAGCCGCTGACGCTGGCCGTCGCCGCCGGCGCGCTGGTGCTGACTGTGGTGCTGTACCTGGTGATCCCCAAAGGCCTGCTGCCCGAACAGGACACGGGGCTGATCACCGGTGTGGTGCAGGCCGACCAGAACATCGCCTTCCCGCAGATGGAGCAGCGCACCAAGGCGGTGGCCGACGCCCTGCGCAGCGACCCGGCAGTGACCGGTGTCTCGGCCTTCATCGGTGCGGGCACCATGAACCCCACGCTCAACCAGGGCCAGCTGTCGATCGTGCTCAAGGAGCGCGGCGACCGCGATGGGCTCGAGGAGATCCTGCCGCGTCTGCAGAAGGCCGTGGCCGGCATCCCCGGCGTGGCGCTGTACCTCAAGCCGGTGCAGGACGTCACCCTGGATACCCGCGTGGCCGCGACCGAGTATCAGTACTCGCTGTCGGACGTGGACAGCGCCCAGGTCGCGCTGCAGGCCACCCGCCTGACCGAGGCGCTGCGCCAGCGCCCGGAGCTGGCCGACGTGGACAACAATCTGTCCAACCAGGGCCGCGCACTCGAACTGACCATCGACCGCGACAAGGCCAGCGTGCTCGGCGTGCCGATGCAGACCATCGACGACACCCTGTACGACGCCTTTGGCCAGCGTCAGATCTCCACCATCTTCACCGAGCTCAACCAGTACCGCGTGGTGCTGGAAGTGGCCCCGGAATTCCGCACCAGTACCGCGCTGATGAACCAGCTGGCGGTAGCCTCCAATGGCGCGGGCGCGCTGACCGGCAGCAACGCCACCAACTTCGGCCAGGTCACCTCGTCCAACTCCTCCACCGCCACCGGCATCGGCGCGCAGAACACCGGCATTCCAGTCGGTGCCGGCAACATCATCCCGCTGGCCGCCCTGGCCGAGAGCAAGGTCACCAGCACCCCGCTGGTGGTCAGCCACCAGCAGCAACTGCCGGCGGTCACGGTGTCGTTCAACATCGCACCGGGCTATTCCCTGTCCGATGCGGTCAAAGCGATCGAAGAGACCAAGGCGGGCCTGGACATGCCCTCGCAGGTGCATGCGCAGTTCATCGGCAAGGCCGCCGAGTTCACTGGCAGCCAGACCGATGTGGTGTGGCTGCTGCTGGCCTCGCTGGTGCTGATCTACATCGTGCTGGGCGTGCTGTATGAGAGCTACATCCACCCCTTCACCATCATCTCCACCCTGCCGCCGGCCGGCGTAGGCGCGCTGCTGGCGCTGATGGTGTGCGGCCTGCCGTTGTCGGTGGACGGCATCGTCGGCATCGTGCTGCTGATCGGCATCGTCAAGAAGAACGGCATCATGATGGTGGACTTCGCAATCGAGGCCCGGCGCACCGGTGCGAACGCGCATGAGGCGATCCGTCGCGCGTGCCTGCTGCGCTTCCGCCCGATCATGATGACCACCGCTGCCGCGATGCTCGGTGCATTGCCACTGGCGCTGGGCACCGGCATCGGCTCGGAACTGCGCCGCCCGCTGGGCATCGCCATCGTCGGCGGCCTGCTGCTCTCGCAGCTGGTCACGCTGTACACGACGCCGGTGATCTATCTGTACATGGAGCGTTTCTCCGAGCGCCTGCGCCAGCGCCGCGAACAGCGCGCGCTGCGTCATGGCCACGGCCCGGTGCAGGAGCCGCAGGCGTGAGGATGAGCACCGCAGACCGCTGCGGAGGTGGTCGATGAACATCTCCGGTCCGTTCATCCGCCGCCCGATCGGCACCGCCCTGCTGGCCATCGGCCTGTTCGTGGTGGGCGTGATCTGCTACCTGCAGCTGGGCGTGTCGGCGCTGCCGAACATCCAGATCCCGGTGATCTTCGTGCACGCCAACCAGGCCGGCGCGGATGCCACGACGATGGCCTCCACGGTGACCGCGCCGCTGGAGCGCCACCTTGGCCAGTTGCCGGGCATCGACCGCATGCGCTCGTCCAGTTCGGAAGGCAGCTCGCTGGTCTTCATGATCTTCCAGAGCGACCGCGACATCGATTCGGCCGCGCTGGACGTGCAGACCGCGATCAACTCGGCCCAGTCCGACCTGCCCGCCGGGCTGGGCACGCCGATGTTCCAGAAGGCGAACCCGAACGATGACCCGGTCATCGCGATCGCCCTGACCTCGGAAACGCAGTCGGCCGATGACCTCTACAACGTGGCCGACTCGTTGCTGGCCCAGCGCATCCGCCAGATCACCGGGGTGTCCTCGGTGGATATCGCCGGTGCGTCCACGCCCGCCGTGCGCGTGGACGTCAACCTGCGCCTGATGAACGCGCTCGGCCTGACCGCCGATGACCTGCGCAACGCGGTGCGTGCGGCCAACGTGACCTCGCCGACCGGCTTCCTGACCGATGGCAACACCACCACCGCGATCATCGCCAACGACTCGGTGGCGCGCGCGGCGGACTTCGCCCAGCTGGTGATCAAGACCGCCGACAACGGCCGCGTGATCCGCCTGCAGGACATCGCCAACGTCTACGACGGGCAGCAGGACGCCTACCAGGCCGCGTGGTTCAACCACAAACCGGCGGTGGTGATGTACGTGTTCACCCGCGCCGGGGCCAACATCGTGGAGACCGTGGACCGGGTGAAGGCGCAGATCCCGACCCTGCGCGACTATCTGGAACCGGGCACCACGCTCACCCCGTATTTCGACCGCACCCCGACCATCCGCTCCTCGCTGCACGAAGTGCAGATCACCCTGCTGATCGCGCTGGCCATGGTGGTGCTGACCATGGCGCTGTTCCTGCGGCGGCTCGCCCCGACCCTGATCGCCGCGGTGACCGTGCCGTTGTCGCTGGCCGGCGCGGCACTGGTGATGTACGTGCTGGGCTTCACCCTGAACAACCTGAGCCTGCTGGCGCTGGTGATCGCGATCGGCTTCGTGGTCGACGATGCGATCGTGGTGATCGAGAACATCATGCGCCACCTCGACGAGGGCATGCCGCGCATGCAGGCCGCCCTCACCGGTGCGCGCGAGATCGGCTTTACCATCGTCTCGATCACCGCCTCGCTGGTGGCGGTGTTCATCCCGCTGCTGTTTGCCGAAGGCATGATGGGCGCGTTCTTCCGCGAGTTCACCGTCACTCTGGTTGCGGCGATCGTGGTCTCGATGATCATCTCGCTGACCCTGACCCCGGCGCTGTGCAGCCGCTTCCTGAGCGCGCATGCCGATGCGGGCGAACCGAGCCGCTTCGGCCGCCTGCTCGATGCCGGCCACGACCGCATGCTGCGGATCTACGTGAAGCTGCTCGACTTCTCGCTGCGCCACGCACTGCTGCTGTCGCTGACCCCGCTGCTGCTGATCGGCGCGACCATCTTCCTGTTCGGCGCGGTCAAGAAGGGCGCGTTCCCGGCACAGGACACGGGCCTGATCTGGGGCCGCGCGAATTCCAGCGCCACGGTCTCCTTCGAGGACATGGTCAACCGCCAGCGCCGCATCACCGACATGCTGATGGCCGACCCGGCGGTGAAGACCGTGGGTGTACGCCTGGGCAGTGGCCGCCAGGGCTCCAGCGCGCAGTTCAATGTGGAACTCAAGTCCCGCAAGGATGGCCGCCGCGAAACGACCGCACAGGCGCTGGCGCGGCTGAGTGCAAAGGCCGACCGCTACCCCGATCTGCAGCTGCGCCTGCGCGCCATCCAGGATCTGCCCAGCAACGATGGCGGCGGTGCCAGCCAGGGTGCGCAGTACCGCGTCTCGCTGCAGGGCAACGACCTGGCCCAGCTGCAGGAATGGCTGCCCAAGCTGCAGGCCGCACTGAAGAAGAACCCGAAGCTGGCCGACGTCGGCACCGACGTGGACGCTGCCGGCCTGCGCCAGAACATCGTGATCGACCGGGCCAAGGCCGCACGCCTCGGCGTCTCGGTCGGTGCCATCGACGGCGCGCTGTACGGCGCCTTCGGCCAGCGCCAGATCTCCACGATCTACTCGGACATCAATCAGTACAGCGTGGTGGCCAACGCACTGCCCGAGCAGACCGCAACACCCGGAGCGCTGGACCAGATCTACGTGCGGGCCGGCAATGGCGAAATGGTGCCGATCACGGCGGTGGCCGAGCAGGTGCCGGGCCTGGCGCCGTCGCAGATCACCCACGAAAACCAGTACACCACGATGGAGCTGAGCTACAACCTCGCCCCCGGCACCAGCATGGGCGAGGCCAAGGCCATCATCGACAGCACGGTCAACGGCATGCGCATGCCCGGTGACATCCGCC
Organism: Stenotrophomonas maltophilia; assembly: GCA_002363385.1. Taxonomy (GTDB): domain Bacteria; phylum Pseudomonadota; class Gammaproteobacteria; order Xanthomonadales; family Xanthomonadaceae; genus Stenotrophomonas; species Stenotrophomonas maltophilia_AN. Next base: position 274,329 of record DEVL01000003.1, on the reverse strand, counting down.
TGGCCGAGGACGCAGGCTTCGGCTTCGATTCGGACCCGATGGCAATGCTCATCTTGGTGATGGCGGCGATCATCACCGTCTACCTGGTGCTGGGCATGCTGTACGAAAGCCTGATCCACCCGGTCACCATCCTGTCCACGCTGCCGGCGGCGGGCGTGGGCGCGCTGCTGGCGCTGTATGGCACCAACACCGAGCTGTCGGTGATCTCGATGATCGCGCTGGTGCTGCTGATCGGCATCGTCAAGAAGAACGCGATCATGATGATCGACTTCGCCGTGGTGGCGCAGCGCGAGCACGGCAAGACGCCGCTGGAGGCCGCACGCGAGGCCAGCATCGTGCGCTTCCGCCCGATCATGATGACCAGCATGGTGGCGATCCTGGCGGCGGTGCCGTTGGCGATCGGCCTGGGCGAAGGTTCCGAACTGCGCCGCCCGCTGGGCATCGCGATGATCGGCGGCCTGCTGTTCTCGCAGAGCCTGACGCTGCTCAGCACTCCGGCGCTGTACGTGATCTTCTCGTGCCTGCGCGAGCGCTGGGTGGCCCGGCGGGCGCGGCGCCGCGAGAAGCGTGCGTTGAAGCGCGCCGCGGCCGCGCGTTGACGGTGGCACGCCTGCACTGAACGTGGTTCATGCAGGCAGGTGCCGACCGTGGGTCGGCACCCCGCCGGATTGACGCTTCCGGCCTAAAAGAGAACAATTCGCATCAGCCACGGTCCTGCATTGCCCCAGCGCGCTGCCCCGCTCCCGGTTCCCCGGCCAGCCTGACGACTCAGCCACCCCTCCTTTTCCGCTTTCTTCTGATCGCGGACGGTGTGCTGCTGTCCGCGGAGGACCCCCACAACATGCGCCAGTCTGTGTCTTTGCTCCCGGCCGTGGTGCCGGGCTGCCGTGTCCGTGCCCTGCGCCCGGCCCTGCTCGCCCTTTCCCTTGCCGCGGCCTGCGCTGCGCATGCCCAGTCCACGCCCGACGGCGCCGCCCGGGCGCGCTTGGCCACCGACCTGGATGCGATCAAGGTCACCGCCGAACGCACCCATACCGACACCGGCGCGCTGGGCGACCGCGCCGTGCGCGATACCCCCTTCGCGATCTCGGTGGTGGGGCGCGAGGACATCGAGAAGCGCCAGGTGGTCTCGCTGGGCGAGGCCTTCCTCTCCGATCCGTCCGTGGTCACCCAGGTCAGCGCCTACGCCAGTGGCTGGAGCTCGCCGATCCGCAACCGCGGCATCGATCTGAGCTACGACAGCTACCGCGTCAACGGCCTGCAGGTCTCTTCGTGGGGCACCGAATGGCCGCTGGAAGTGATGGAGCAGGTGGAACTGCTGAAGGGTCCCGGTGGCTTCATGTATGGCTTCGGCCAGCCCGGTGGCATCGTCAACTACGTCACCAAGAAGCCCACCGAGGTCACCACGCTGTCGGCACAGCTCGGCTGGCGCGAGGCGGGCATCGTCAGCGGCCAGGTCGATGTGGGCGGACGCTTCGGCAACGAGGACATGTTCGGCTACCGCTTCAATGCATACCAGGAGAAAGGCGAGACCTTCAACGGCGGCGAGGTGAACCGCAAGGTCGGCGCACTGTCGCTGGATGCGCGTCTGAGCGACCGCCTCACCTGGACCTTCGACGGCGTGTTCCAGTCACGCGATCTCAGCAACGAATCCCCGCAGTACTACTTCATCGGCCTGACCGAGCTGCCGCGCCCGCTGGCCGGCGACATCGACAACAGCATCGATGGCAGCTACTACGACACCCGTTCCAGCCTGCTCTCCACCGCCTTGAGCTGGCAGATCAACAGCGACTGGAAGGCCAGCCTGAGCTATGGCGTGACCACCTCCTGGAACGACGTCAACAAGATCTTCGCCTACATCGATGACGTCAACGGCGACTACGACGTCAACACCTACGAGCTCGGCGGCAAGAGCGAGTGGAAGCTGGCCCAGGCCATCGTGCAGGGCCGCTTCCAGACCGGCCCGCTGTCGCACCAGGTCGTTGCCGGCGTCTCCCACCAGACCGGCCTGGGCTGGGACCGCCCGTACGAGTGGAACACCCTCGGCCGCGGCAACCTCTATCAGCGTCCGACGCTGCGCCACGATGCGGTCGGCTCGCGCGTGCTCAGCCGCGGCAGCGAGACCGTGCAGCAGGCGGTATTCGTGAGCGACACCGTCAGCTTCGCCGACGGCTGGTCGGTGCTGGCCGGCGCGCGTTACAACGACTTCGAAAACAAGGGCGCGTACCACACCTATCCGGTTACCCCGACCTACGCCCTGATGTACAAGCCGGCCGATGCCGTGACGCTGTATGCCAGCTACGTCGAATCGCTGGAAGCCGGCAGCCGCGTGGGCAGCGATTACATCAATGCCGGCGACGTGCTCGACCCCACCATCAGCAAGCAGGTCGAGATCGGCGCGAAGATCGAGTATCCGCGCTGGAGCGCCAATGCCGCCGCCTTCCGATTGGAGCGTGGCGCCAACATCGACCTGATCACGCCCGCCGGCAAGCGGCTGGTGCAGGACGGCATCACCCTGTACGAAGGCGTGGAAGTCAGTGGCGATGTGCGCCTGACCGATGCCTTCACCCTCGGTGGTGGCGTGACCTGGCTGGACCCGACCTACGACAAGCTCTCCCCCGACAGCGTCGCCCAGGAAGGCAACCGCACCGCCGGCGCCGCCCGCTGGCAGGGCGTGCTGCACGCCGACTACAGCATCGCGCAGATCGAGGGCCTGAGCGTGTACGCACTGGCCCGCTACTACGGTGACGTCTACTACGACGCCGACAACACGCTCAAGCTGCCCGACTACACCCTGGTCAACGCCGGCGTCGGCTACCGCATGCAGGCCGCCGGCCACCCCGTCACCTGGCGCGCCGGCGTGGAGAACCTCGCCAACAAGAAGTACTGGTCGAACGCAGGCGTCGGCCTGCCGCGCACCTTCGCGGTGAGCGTGCGGTTCGATATGTAAATTGCACCGGCCCCGCAGACAGAGGTGTCCCCTTCACCCCGCTCCGGCAATAATGGTGGCCTGCCTGCCACCGAGTCGCCATGCCTTCGTTCGAAACCCGCGTCAGCCGCCTGTGGGCGCATGAAAAGGCCAGCTATGGCCTGCGGGTGTTCATCGCGCTGTCCGCGGCGATGGGGCTGTGCTGGTACCTGGACCAGCTGCCTGCGCTGCCCGGTGTGTTCCTGGGCATCATCGCCAGCGCGATCGCCGAGACCGACGACAACTGGTGGGGCCGGATCAAATCGGTGGCGCTGTCACTGCTGTGCTTCGTGGCAGCCGCAGCCACCGTGGTGGTGCTGTTCCCGCATCCGTGGTGGTTCATCACCGCGCTGGCCGCCGCGACGTTCGGGCTGACCCTGCTGGGCGGCCTGGGCGAACGCTACGCCTCGATCGCGCAGGCCACGGTGACCCTCGCGATCTACACAATGATCGGCCTGGAACAGCACGGCAGCGCTGATCTGGCCCAGTCGATCAGCGCGGTCAGCCACCTGCTGGCGGGCGCGGCCTGGTACGGCCTGCTTTCGATCCTATGGACCACCCTGTTCGCCAACCGGCCGGTGCGCGAGCGCGTGGCCCGGCTGTACATCGAACTGGGCCGCTACCTGCAGCTCAAGGCCGATCTGTTCGAACCGGTCCGCGATGCCGACGTGCAGAAGCGCCAGCTGGCGCTGGCCGAACAGAACCGGCGCGTGGTCGAAGCGCTGAACATCGCCAAGACTGCGATCCTGGCACGCTTCGGCCGCTCCGGCCGGCCCGGCGTGCAGTCCGGCCTGTACCTGCGCCTGTATTACATGGCCCAGGACTTCCATGAGCGCGCCAGCTCCTCGCACTACCCCTACGGCGCATTGACCGAGGCGTTTTTCCACAGCGACGTGCTGTACCGCTGCCAGCGCCTGCTCGCGCTGCAGGGTGAAGCCTGCGCCAACCTCGGCCAGGCGATCCGCCTGCGCCAGCCGTTCCAGTACGGCGAGCGCACCAAACAGGCCACCGCCGATCTCACCGATTCGCTGAGCTGGCTGCGCGCCCAGCACAATCCGCAGTGGCAGCGTCTGCTGGCCTCGCTGGAGCTGCTCGGCCATAACCTGCAGAGCATCGAGCGGCGCCTGTCCGAGGCCGAGAAGTCCGAGTCCACCCTGGACAACGTCGATACCCGCCTGCGCGATACCAACCCGCATACCCTGCGCGAGATGGGCGTGCGCATCCGCCAGCAGCTCACGCCCGGCTCGGTGCTGTTCCGGCATGGCCTGCGCATGGCGCTGGCGCTGATCGTCGGTTTTGCCGCGATCCGGCTGTTCAACGCCCAGAACGGCTCGTGGGTACTGCTCACCATCGTGTTCGTGTGCCGCCCGCACTTCGGTGCGACCCGCCAGCGCCTTGCGCAGCGGATCGCCGGCACGCTGATCGGTCTGGTCCTGACCTGGGCGCTGATGCAGCTGTTCCAGGACCTGCGCATCGAACTGCTGATCGCGCTGCTGTCGGCACTGCTGTTCTTCTTCACCCGCAGCGATCGCTACCTGGTGGCCTCGGCGGCGATCACGGTGATGGCGCTGACCTGCTTCAACCTGATCGGCGATGGCTTCCTGCTCATCTGGCCGCGCCTGGTGGATACGCTGCTGGGCTGCGCGATCGCCGCGGCGGCCGCGTTCCTGATCCTGCCCGACTGGCAGGGCCGGCGCCTGAACCTGGTGATGGCGCGCGTGCTCGACAACTGTGCCAAGTACCTGCACGCGGTGCTGGGCCAGTACGGCAGCGGCATGCAGGACGACCTGGCCTACCGCATTGCACGGCGCGACATGCACAACGCCGACGCGGCACTGTCCACGGCCTTGTCGAACATGCTGCGCGAGCCCGGCCACGTGCGCCGCAACCTGGATGCCGGCTTCCGCTTCCTGGCGCTGTCCAACACTCTGCTCGGCCATCTCTCCGCACTGGGCGCCCACCGCACCCAGCTGGACAGCTACGGCCAGGATCCGCTGGCGCTGTCTGGCGGTGAACGGGTGCAGCAGGCGATGCAGCAGATCGCCAACGCGCTGCAGCAGCGCCAGCCGGTGGCCGAAGACGCCAACGAGGGCGATCGCGCCCTGGCCGAGCAGCTGGAGCAGATGACGGACGACATGCCGCCCAAGCTGCAGCTGATCCGCACCCAGATGGGGCTGATGCTGCGCCTGCTGCCCAAGCTGCGCGGCGCCGCCAACGAGGCCGCCCGGACGCTGCGCTGAATCCGGCCGGGACATTCGCCGGCCCTGCCATGCTGCGCCAACAGGGAGAATGCTAGGCTGCGCCGGTTCGCAAGGAGTCTTCATGTCCGGCCATAGTCAGTTCGCTCTGCTCAGGCAACGCCGTTTCCTGCCGTTTTTCATCGTCCAGTCGCTGGGCGCGTTCAACGACAACGTCTACCGCCAGGCCATCATCGCGCTGCTGTTCTTCCTCGGCACGCCGATCGAAGAGCGCTCGCTGTATACCAACCTGGCGCCGGCGATCTTCATCCTGCCGTACTTCCTGTTCTCGGCGCTGGCCGGCCAGATCGCGGAGAAGCTGGAGAAATCGCGACTGATCGTGATCACCACGACCATGGAAATCGCGATCATGTCGCTGGCCGCGCTTGGTTTCCTGACCGAGAGCATGCCGGTGCTGCTGGTCGCGCTGTTCTGCACCGGCATGCAGTCCACCCTGTTCGGGCCCGTGAAGTACTCGGTGCTGCCTTCCATCCTCAAGCCAGAAGAGCTGACCGGCGGCAACGGCCTGGTCGAGATGGGCACCTCACTGTCGATCCTGTCCGGAATGATCGCCGGCGGCCTGATCTTCGCCCTGTCCGGCAGCCATGGGCCGATCGTGGCGGCCACTGCGGTGATCGTGCTCGCCATCGCGGGCAACCTGACCGCACGGATGATTCCCAAGGTCGATGCGGGCGCGCCGGACCTGAAGATCAACTGGAACCCGCTGCCCGAATCGCTCGCGGTGCTGCGCATGGCCAAGAAGCAGAAAGCCGTGCGCAATGCGATCCTGGGCGTGTCCTGGTTCTGGTTCGTCGGCACCATGCTCACCTCGCAGCTGCCCACGTATGCCGAGGTCAACCTGGGCGGCGGCTCCCTGCTCTACATCTTCGCGCTGGCGCTGTTCTCACTCGGCACCGGCACCGGCTCGCTGCTGTGCGAGAAGCTGTCCGGGCGCACCGTGGAAATCGGTCTGGTGCCGCTGGGTGCGTTCGGCATGACCGCCTTCATGCTCGACCTGTACTTCGCCCGCGTCGGCGAGGCTGCCGTGGCCGGGCTGTCGATCTGGCAGTTCGTGCAGGCCCCGGGCAGCGCGCGCATCATCATCGATCTGATCGGCATCGGCCTGTTCACCGGCTTCTTCGTGGTGCCGTTGTTCGCGCTGATCCAGAGCCGCACGGCCAAGTCGGAAATGTCGCGCGTGTTCGCTGCGCTCAACATCCAGAATTCCGGCTTCATCGTGCTGGCGGCGGGTCTTGGCCTGCTTACCCAGCGCGTGCTGGACTGGACCATCCCGCAGCTGTTCCTGGCGCTGGCGATCGCCAATGCCGTGGTGTCGATCTACATCTTCACCATCGTGCCCGAATTCCTGATGCGCTTCCTCAGCTGGGTGATGGTGCGCACGCTGTACCGGCTGCGCACGCATGGGATCGAGGCCAACGTACCGGACGAAGGTGCTGCGCTGATCGTGTGCAACCACGTCAGCTACATGGACGCGCTGATCCTGTCGGCGACGATCCCGCGCCCGGTGCGCTTCGTCATGTACTACAAGATCTTCAACATCCCGGTGATGCGCTGGATCTTCCGCACCGCCAAGGCGATTCCCATCGCCGGCGCGCGCGAGGATCCTGCGTTGATGCAGGCCGCGTTCGATGAGGTGGACAAGGCGCTGGCCGAGGGCGAACTGGTGTGCATCTTCCCCGAGGGCGCGTTGACCCGCGATGGGCAGATGGGCGCGTTCAAATCGGGCGTGGAGAAGATTCTCGAACGTCGCCCGGTGCCGGTGGTGCCGATGGCACTGCGGGGAATGTGGACGAGCATGTGGAGCCGGCGCGACACGCGTTTGGGCCGCATGCGAGTGCCACGCCGCTTCCGCGCGCATGTGGAGGTGGTCGCCTCTGCGCCGATCGCGGGGGAGGCTGCCACCGCCCCGATGTTGGAAACCCGGGTGCGACAGCTGCGGGGCGATCAGGCCTGAGCCCCGCCCTGCCTGCATGTAACCGTATACATAGAGACAGGGACATCGGTTAGATTACCGCCCGGGACACCTCGTGCGTCCACACCCACCCAAGCAAATGGAGTTTCGCTGATGAATGCCACCGCCCCACTGCCGCCCGCCCCGGGCAGCATCCCGAACCACCTGATCTGGTCGATCGTCGTCACCATCCTGGCGTTCTTCGTGTGCTGCCTGTCGTGCCTGAGTTTCCCGGGCATCGTCACCGGCGTGGTCGCGATCGTGTTCGCCAGCAAGGTCAACGGCCTGCTCAACCAGGGCGACCTGGAAGGCGCACGTCGTGCTTCCAAGAACGCCAAGATCTGGGCCTGGGTCACCACCGGCTTCCTGATCGCCGGCGTCGTGCTGTTCGTGATCTCGCTGGCCTTCATGGGCGTGGACGGTTACATGGAGCAGATGCAGCAGTTCCAGCAGCAGATCGAAAGCAACAGCTGATGATCGCGCTGCACGGCAAGCGCTGGTTGCTGGCGTTGTTGCCACCGGCCGCACTGGCGGCCGGTGCGGGGTTCTGGGTGCTGCGGCACTACGACCCCAACAGCGCCGGCAGTCCGTTCCCGCCGTGCAGCTTTCTGACGGTCACCGGGTATTACTGCATCGGCTGCGGGTTGACGCGTGCACTGCACGCGCTGGCCCACGGCGATGTGGCCACCGCGTTCTCGATGAACCCCCTGGCCATGCTGATGCTGGCCATCGCCCCGCTGGTACTCGGTTGGGCGCTGGGCTGGCGCCCGCGCGCGCTGCAGCCGTTGATCACGCTGCTGATGAAGCCCGCCTTCTGGCTGATCCTGCTGCCCGCGTACTGGATCGCACGCAACCTGCCGTGGGTGCCGTTTACCTGGTTGGCACCGGGCTGATCCTATAACTGCTAGGTGACCCAACCGGCGATCACCAGCAACGCCAGCACCGCCATCCACAGCAGCAGCATGCGCCACACCAGGCTCATCGCATCGCGCAGCTCCGGCAGACGACGCCACACCGGCACCATCCCCGCATCACTGTAATCGTGCGCGTCCTCACGCAGCTCGGCGCTCACGCTTGCCCGCGCGACCGCACCGAGGAAGTGCGTGGAGGCCGACCATTGATTGCCGTGCGCTTCGCGCCAGGCCTTGAACGCGGTATCAAAGTTGCCGACCAGTGCCATCGACAGCGACATCAGCTGCGCGACCGGCCACTCCAGCCAGGCCAGCACCACGCGTGCACCGGCGACCGCTTCCACGCTGGCCAGCGAGCGCATGGGGCCGACCGCCAGCAAGGCCAGCAGGCGATACAGCAGCGCGCCGACCGGGCCCAGCAGCAGGAACCAGAACAGCACCGCGAACCAGCGCCGCAGCGCGTTGAGCACGGTCGCCTCGACCAGCGAGGGCACGTCTTCGTGCAGGCTGCCACCGGCCGATTGCAGCTGTGCGATGCCCAGGTGCCGCGCGTGGGCGTCATCGGCGTCGATCACCGCTTCGACATCGCGGTCCAGATCGCGCGGGCCCCAGCACATCACCAGTACCAGCACGCCCAGCAGCAGCGACGGCAGGCCGTAGACGCGGCCATCGAACAGCCACTGCAGCATGCCCAGCACCGCCACGAACGGCAGCACGGCCAGCCAGGCGCCCTTGCGGCCGCGCCAGAGGCCGCCTTCGGCAGCGTGCCGGTCCAGCCACTGCAGCCAGCGCCGGTACAGGCCGAACCGCCGCAGCGCGACGGCCACGCCAGGCGCAACATGGCCCAAGGCCAAGGCAACCAGCACGGCGACCAGGGTGGTGAACATGTAAGCCTCCGGCTCGGGACGTGGAACGCGCCGCTACTATGCCTTGCGGCCCGGCAATTCCCCGGGCCGTTGGTAATGTACCGCGCCGCGTGTTCAGCCTGCGGCAACGGCGGGCGACGGTCAGGCCACCTGCTGGCGGTACCAGTGCTCGATCAGGCTGCGCGAGATCGAGATGGGCGGGGACAGACGGATGCCTTCGCCGTCATCCTCCACGTCGCGGGCCAGGGCCGCTCCTACTTCCTCGGGGGTGAACCAGCGTGCATCTTCCAGCTCGCCGTTCACGGTGGGCACGTCGTCTTCGGCCGTCGCCGCGAAGCCCAGCATCAGCGCGCCGGGGAACGGCCACGGCTGCGTGCCCAGGTAGCGGCACTCGCGCACGCGCACCCGGCTCTCTTCGAACACCTCGCGGACCACGGTCTGCTCCAGCGATTCGCCCGGCTCCACGAAACCGGCCAGCACCGAGTAACGGCGCGGGGCCCAGTTCGCCTGGCGACCGAGCAGCAGCCGGCCCTGGTTTTCCACCGCCACGATCACCGCCGGGTCCACGCGCGGGTAGTGTTCGGTGGCGCACTGGCCACACCGGCCGACGAAGCCGCCCCGGCTGAACGTCACCGCGCCACCGCACACCCCGCAGAAGCGGGTGCGCGACTGCCAGTAGGACATGCCACGGGCGTAGCAGAAGGCGGTGGAATCGGCGATGGACCAGGTCGCGGCCGACTGGCGCAGATCCACGCGCTGCGGCGCGGTCACCGTCACGGCGGCGGCCTCCAGCGAGAACCACGCCTGCTCGCCGCGCAGGCCGAGGAAGATCGCGGTGCCGGGCCCGCCGCCGAGATCGGCGCCGGTCAATGGCAGTGGCTGACCGTCATCGCCGGCCAGGGCCGTGCCATCGGGATCGAGGACCAATACGCGCGCGTCCGGCCACAGGCGCAACAACGCATCGGCGTCATCGCGCAGGGTATCGGCGCGCTCCAACGGCTCGCTGACAAAGGCGAAACCGGAAAGCTGCGAGGGAAATCTGGACATCGCAAGAGCCTGCCCACATTCGGCGGGACTGGCAAGCGGCAACCGACCGTTTGGCCGGTTGCACGCGCATCACATGCTGAAACTGCTGCCGCAGCCGCAGGTGGTCTTGGCGTTCGGATTGCGGATCACGAACTGCGCCCCGGTCAGGCTTTCGGTGTAATCCACCTCGGCCCCCATCAGGTACTGCAGGCTCAGCGGATCGACCAGCAGCGTGACGCCGGCGGTATCCACGGCTAGATCGTCCTCGGCGCGGTTCTCATCGAACTCGAACCCGTACTGGAAGCCGGAACAACCGCCGCCTTCGATGTAGACGCGCAGGGCGAGGGCAGCGTTGCCCTCATCCTGGATCAGCTCCTTGACCTTCGCCGCAGCGGCCTCGGTGAAGTTCAGCGGACGGTCCAGGGACTGGTAGTTCGGCGCGGCGGCGGGAGCGCCGGGCAGGGAAACAAGCGTGCTCATGCCCCCAGCATGGGGGTGCATGAGCACGGTTTCAAGCTCAGGCCATCGCCTCGGCCAGCTTCTTGCGGGCCGCGGTGTCCTTGCCCTTGCCCTCGTCCGCATCCCCGGACGGCGGCGGCAGGGCCATCTGCGCCGAGGTATGGATCAGGCGGCCGGTCAGCTGGGCGCCGGCGTGCATTTCCACGACCTGGTAATGGATGTTGCCCGTCACCCGGGCGCTGGGGGTCAATTCGACCCGCTCGGTGGCGTGCACATCCCCGTCCAGACGGCCGCTGATGACCACCACCTGGGCGCGGATCTCGCCTTCGATGGCACCGTGCTCGGCCACCGTCAGGGTGGCGTTGCTGGCGCCGTCCTGGGCGATCACCTTGCCCAGGATGGTGCCTTCCACGTACAGGCCACCGCTGAATTCCACGTCCCCGCGGATCACCACCTGCGCGCCGATCAGCGCGTCCACGACCAGATGTCCGTCGCGGTTGGACTTGTTGCTGCCAAACATGGGCTTACTCCCCTTCTTTTGCCGATGCCGCCGGTGCGCCGGCCTGCTTCCAATCGAATACCTGGGTGGCGCCCCCCGCGCCCGATCCCAGCGTGACCCGCACGCGTTGCGGGGTGAAGCCTTTGGGCAGCATCACGCTGCCGGTGAGCTGCTGGAAGTACCGGAAGGAATAGTCCTGGCCCGGCACCTTGGTGCGCTGGTGCAGCTCGTCCCAGCTGACCGAGGTCAGCTTGCCGTCCTTGACGCCTTCCACCGTGAAGCGCATCTGCCCTTGGCTGATCGCCCCGCGGTTCAGGTTCTGGGTCAGCACCACGGCGTACTGCCAGGTGCCACCCGTTTCCGGCGCGAACTCCACCGAATGGGTGTTCAGGCCCTTGCGCTGGCTGGTCGCACCGACCAGCCGCTCGTAGAAGGCCACGTCGGCGCGCAGGCCGGCGATCTCTTCATCACGCTCGCCCAGCGAGGCCTGGACCTCGGTGTTGGCGGCGCGGCTGATTCGGTCGGACGCCTGCAGGGTCGCCTGGCGCTGCTGCAGCTCGATGAGCTGCTGCTGGAGGCGATCGTTGCGGGTTTCGGCCGCCTTGAGCTGGGTGCCGACGTCGCCGCCGGGCGAGCCCAGCCAGGCACCGAGCAGCGCGGCCAGGACCAGCGACAGCACCCAGGTCCCGCCCAGCACCAGCAGGCGCTTGCGGTCCTGCACGGGCGGCGCGCCCGGCCGGCGGATCTGGATGCGGGAAGGTGTGGGTTTGCTCATGGCAGTCCTGGGCGACCGCGCCTGGCGGCGCTGTCGCAACGGCCCCTGTCTGGAACGACTTGCTAGTGTAAGTCAGGGAAAAGGCCTTGTCCGCGCAGGGCCCGGATCGGGGCAGTAGCGTTCATGGACGTCATCCCCGATAGTGTGCGCCTGTGCACATTCTGCAGCGGGAGCGCGTGCCATGACCGAAGCCCACCTGTTCGTGATCGGCATCCTGCTGGCCTGGCTGGCCGGCATCCGCGTGTACCTGACCGTGTTCGGCGTCGGCCTGGCCGGGCTGCTGGGCTGGGTCGATCTGCCGCCGGCCCTGCAGGCCACGGAGTCCTGGTGGGTGCTGGGCACCTCGGCCGCGCTGGCCATCGCCGAATTCTTCGCCGACAAGATTCCCGGGGTCGATTCGGCCTGGGATCTGGTCCAGACCCTGGCCAGGGTGCCGGCCGGCGCCTTTCTCGCTGCCGCCACGCTTTCGCCCAGCGGCGAGCTCAGCAGTACCGCACTGGTCGCCGGGGCCGGTGTCGCCCTTGCCAGCCACGGGCTCAAATCCGGTACCCGCGCCCTGCTCAACACCTCGCCCGAACCGGCCAGCAACTGGGTCGCCTCGGCCGCCGAAGACACCGTGGTGGTCGGCGGGCTGGCGCTGGCGCTGGCCCACCCGTGGCTGGCGCTGATCCTGGTGGTGGCCTGCAGCCTGATCGGTGCGTTGATCGTGTGGATGATCTGGCGGACGTTGTGGAAAGGCATGCGCTGGCTGATGCGCCAGGCCGACAGTGGGCAGACCCAGGTCAAACCGGGAACCCTGCCACGGTAATGCGTGCCCTGCCCTCGGGCGTTCGTCGCATAATTGCGGCGCAGACTGGGAGTACTGATGGCCGTTCACGATAATGTTGTTGCACCCTCGCGCGCCGTGCGCGCTGAAACGCCGCCGGCCGATCACTGGCAGCGCTGGCAGCGCCCGGACGCGCCGGCACCGGTGGCCATCAGCAATGTCATCGCGCTCAATGCTGCACCGGCCAGCCCGCCGCCGCTGCTCCCACCGCTGCCCACCGATGCCAGCCAGATGGCCCCGCCCGGGATCGACTCGCCCTACCGCGTGCTGATCGTCGAGGACGACCGCTCGCAGGCCCTGTTTGCGCAGAGCGTGCTGCACGGTGCCGGCATGGAGGCGCTGGTGCACAGCGATGCCGAGGGCGTGCAGCAGGCCATCGCCGAGCACCGCCCCGATCTGATTCTGATGGACCTGCATCTGCCCGGCCTGGATGGCATGCGCTTGACCGCGCTGATCCGCCAGCAACCCGGCCAGCAGCTGCTGCCGATCGTCTTCCTCAGTGGCGATCCGGATCCGGAGCGCCAGTTCGAAGTGCTCGACAGCGGCGCCGATGATTTCCTCAGCAAGCCGATCCGCCCGCGCCATCTGATCGCCGCCGTGTCCAACCGGATTCGCCGCGCCCGCGCCCAGGCCGCCTCGCAGGCAGGCAACGCCGGTGCCCCGGCAATGAGCAACCCCGAGACCGGCCTGCCCACGCGTCATCACGTGATGCAGCAGCTCGGCGCCTCTCTCGCCCATCGTGATCGTGGCGGCCTGTTCTTCATCGAAATCGCCAGCGCGCTCGGCCTGCGCGAACGCTATGGCTATGCCGCGTTCGAGCGGCTGATGACCCAGGCGGGTCAGCGTCTGGCCGATGCGGCCCAACCCCATCTGCTGGCACGCCTGAACGACAACAGCTTCCTGGTGCTGGGCCGCGATGCCGACGAGGACACCCTGGATGCGATGGCGCACGCACTGCGCGAGCAGTTGTCCACGCGCGCCTTCGTGATCCGCGATGACGAATCGGTGCACCTGCGCGGCGTGGTCGGGCATGCCCAGCTCTCGCCGGGCTTCCCCGATGCGGGCAGCGCGCTGGAGGCGGTCGAACGCACCACGCTGCAGGCGCGCCTGCTGACCGCGGGGGTGGCCGCCTACGTGCGCCGCGAGGATGTCGCCGCGCAGGAGCACCTCGCGTTGCTGGAAGGGCAGTTGGAACTCGCCTATCAACCGATCGTCGCGGTGGCTGGGGCCAACACCGCGCAGTACCAGGTGCTGCTGCGGCTGCGCCAGGCCGATGGCAGCGTGCTCGCCGCCGGCCAGGTGATTCCGGCTGCCGAAGCAGCGGGGCGCATCGCCGATCTGGACCAGCAGGTGCTCGACCACGCATTGGGCCTGCTGGATCTGTATCGCCACGCCGCGCAGCCGCTGCACCTGTTCGTGTCGCAATCACTGCGCACGCTGGCCCGCGATGCCTTCGGCGACTGGCTGCTGGAATCGCTGGCGAGCCGGCAGATCGACGGCAGCGCGCTGGTCATCGATGTGCGCCTGCCCGATGCACTCATCCACACCGTCACCCTGCAGCAGTTCTGCACGCGCATGCATGCGGCCGGTGTGCGCTTCTGCCTGAGCCAGTTCGAGCCGGGCGACGAAGCCAATGCGCTGATGTCGCAGCTGCCGCTGGCCTTTGTGCGCATGGCGGCGCGCTTCTCCAACAGCCATACCAACCAGCAGACGCGTGACGAACTGCGCGCGGCGATCGATCTGGCCCACCGCGCCGGGCTGCGCATCATCGGCCAGCAGATCGAAGACCCGCAGGCTGCTGCGGCGATGTGGATCGGCGGGGTCGATTTCATTCAGGGCAACATGGTCCAGTCTGCCGGCAACGAACTGAACTTCGACTTCCAGAATTCGGTGCTCTGAGCATGGGACGCCACGGACGGCCAGCCCACTTGCCCACCCCGGCTTCGCTGTGGATCGCTGCCGGCTCAGCTGCGGTCTGCACCACTGCCGCGGTGATGGCGCGGACCGGGGCCAACGGCCCGTGGATCGACATCGCCGCGGGTACCGGGGTGATGGCACTGCTGGCGGCGATCCAGGGGGTGCGCCGCTGGCGGCAAGCGCAGGACTCCCTCCACACACTGCAGCAGCGCAGCGAAGCGCTGTTGCTCGAGCGCGATCAGCTGCAGCAGCGCCGACAGCAGCAGAACCAGCTGGAACAGGAACTGCTCAGCGCCAAACAGGCCGCCGAAGCCGCCGCACTGGCCAAGGGCGAGTTCCTGGCCACGATGAGCCACGAGATCCGCACGCCGCTCAACGGCATCCTGCCGATGCTGGACCTGATCGCGCGCGGCCAGCTCGGCAGCGACCAACGGCAGATGCTGCAGACCGCCGCGACCAGCTCGCAGCAGTTGCTGCGCATCGTCGATGACATCCTCGATTACTCCCGGCTCGAGGCCAAGGGCCTGAACCTGGAGATCACCACCTTCAACCTGCGCGAGCTGCTGGAAGGCCTGGTGCAGCTGATGCAGCGCGCCGCCGATCCCAAGGGGCTGCAGCTCTCGCTTGAACTGGACCCGGCGGTACGCCTGTCGGTGCGTGGCGACCCGGTGCGGCTGCGCCAGGTGCTGAGCAACCTGCTGGTCAACGCGATCAAGTTCACCGAGCGTGGCCAGATCCGGCTGCGCGTGCAGCGCCAGGGCGAGACCAACGCGCAGCACCAGCTGAGGTTCGAGGTCGTCGACAGCGGTATCGGCATCGACGAGGCACTGCAGGCACGCCTGTTCCAGTCCTTCAGCCAGGCCGATGCCTCGACCACGCGCCTGTATGGCGGCACGGGCCTGGGTCTGGCGATCTGCAAGCGCATCATCGACCTGATGCATGGCCGCATCGGCGTGCACTCCACGCCCGGGCACGGGGCCACGTTCTGGTTCGAGATTCCGCTGCTCAAGGTGATCGGCGATCTGCCTGCCGCGCTGAGTGCGCGCCGTGCCCTGCTGGTCACCCGCGACCCGTTGCTGGCCCAGCGCATCGAGCGGGTGACCCAGCACCATGACCTGCGCCTGCACGCGGTGGAGACCAGCGCCGAGGCGATCGATGTCCTGCGCGCGCCGCAGCGGCGCGGCGTCGATCCCGTCCTGGCCTGGGTGATCGCAGACACCGACGGACTGCGCCTTGGCGCCCAGGCACTGCAGAACGCGGTGGCCGGCAATGATCGCCACCCGGAGGCGCAGCTGCTGTGGCTGTATGGCGATGACGCGCCCGCGCCCGAAGCGCTTGGCCCGGGACCGGCGCTGTCGCGGCTGGCCGCCGAGAGCGAGCTGCATGCGGTGTTGCGCCCGGTGCTGCCCAGTGCGCGCCCGGCCGCGCTGCTGGCCGAGGTGGAATATGCCGGCTCGCCCACGGCACTACCGCAGTTTCCGCTGCGCCTGCTGCTGGTGGAAGACAACAGCGTCAACCTGCTGGTCGCGCAGCGGCTGCTGCAGGTACTCGGGTGCGAAGTGGTCACCGCCACCCAGGGTGAGCAGGCGCTGGAGGCGCTGCATACCCAGGCGTTCGATCTGGTGCTGATGGATTGCCAGATGCCGGTAGTGGATGGTTATGAAGCTACCCGCCGCTGGCGCGCGCACGAGGCCACGCTGGGGGCGGCGCGGTTGCCGATCGTGGCGATGACCGCCAATGCGATGGCCGGCGACCGCGAGCGCTGCCTGCAGGCCGGCATGGACGATTACCTGTCCAAACCGATCAACCGCGAAACGCTTCAGGTGGTGCTGGCACGGTGGAGCAGCGTGATGGCCGATGACACCGCCTCGACGCCGCCACTGGCCACGCCATCGCCGCTGCCCCCGGCACCGGCGCCCGCCGCACGCGACGAAACGCCCGCCGCAGTGCTCGACCAGGACGTGCTGGATGAATTGCTGGAGGTGATTGGCGAGGACACCGCGCGCATCATCGGGGTGTTCCTGGATGACACCCCGCCGTTGATCCGGCAGCTGCAGGACGCCTCGGTCGCGGCGGACCTGGACCAGCTGCGCGCGTTGGCGCACAGCCTCAAATCGGCCAGTGCGAATGTAGGCGCGATGGCGCTGTCGTCAGCGGCCTGGCGGATCGAGCACGATGCCCGCGCCGGCACGCTGGAGCGCCCCGCCGTGGCGGTGGCGCTGTTGATCGCCGAGTTCGCGCGTGCACGGATCGCGCTGGCCGGCTATCACGCCCGCCTGCGCGCCCCGCTGCAGGGCTGAGTCAGTCTTCGATCTTGGTCAGCAGGTAGTTCGGTTCGCCGATGCGCTCGATCAGATCCAGCTGGGTTTCCAGCCAGTCGATATGCTCTTCCTCGGACTCGAGGATTTTCACGAACAGCTGGCGGCTGACGTAGTCGCCGATCGAATCGGCATAGGCCACGGCCTCGCGCAGCGTGACCACGCCATCGCGTTCCAGGCTGAGGTCGCACTGCAGGATCTCGGCGGGGTTCTCGCCGATGCGCAGCTTGCCCAGCGCCTGGAAGTTCGGCAGGCCTTCGAGGAAGAGGATGCGGTCGGACAGGATGTCCGCATGCTTCATCTCTTCGATCGATTCCTTGTACTCGTGATCGGCGAGTTCCTTCAGACCCCAGTTCTTCAGCATCTTGGCGTGCAGGAAGTACTGGTTGATCGCGGTCAGCTCGTTGTAGAGGACCTTGTTGAGGAATTCGATGACTTTGGCGTCGCCCTTCATGAGCGTGCTCCTGCTGCGTGGAATCGAGCGCACTGTAGCGTGTCGCGCGCAGGCATGAAGGAACGCGAATCGTGCTCAGTTGCGGCCCGCAACCGGGTAGGACGATCTCAGGCGGCTTGCAGACCCAATACCGGCAGCGGGAGATCGTGGGTGGCGCTGAACTTGGCCAGCAGGTCCGCCGCCATGTCCAGGCAGGAACCGCAGGTGGCGCCGCAGCCGGTGCGCATCGTCAACTCGGACACGCTCACGACACCGCTTTGCGCGGCTTCGCGGATCTGATGGTCGGTAACCCCGTTGCAGATGCAGACGTACACGTGCGGACTCGGCAGGCAGGCCCGGATCGGCCTGCTGCTATTCCAATCGAAACGAGAATGGTTGTCAATTTCGAACCTGAATCATTCTCGATACGGTTCAGAGCCGCCGCCGAGCGATCAGACGGCGCCCGGCTCGCCCTTGGCCTTGCTGCGCGGCCAGTAGCCGCCGCCCCGCTTGGGCGTGGTGCGCTTGCGCGGCCGGTCGTGGCCGGCGGCGTTGCCCGGCATCCAGGCCTCCTGAGCGGACTTGGGCATCGATTCCACCCCGGTCCCGGCCACCCCCCGCGCCAAGGGCGCCAGATGGCGCAGGGCGCGCGCGTAGACGCCCCGCTTGAACATCACCACATGCTCTACCGGGTACCAGAAATCGACCCAGCGCCACTGGTCGAACTCGGGGCTGTCGGTATGGTCCAGGGTGACGTGGGATTCGTCTCCCGCCAGCCGGAGCAGGAACCACACCTGCTTCTGGCCGATACAGACCTGCCGTTCATTGCGGCGGATGGCCCGTGCCGGCAGCCGATAGCGAAGCCAACCCGGCGTCGCACCGAGCACTTCAACGTGCTCCGGCAACAACCCGGTTTCTTCCTGCAACTCGCGATACATGGCTTCGACAGGCGTCTCGTCGGTATTCATGCCGCCCTGCGGGAACTGCCAGCCATCCCGGCGCACACGTCGTGCCCAGAAAACCTGCCCATCCTGACGCATCAGCACAATACCGACGTTCGGTCGATAGCCGTCCGGATCGATCACGATGCGGACTCCTAGAAAAATCTACTGATCGGACTGTGCCATGCCCGCTGCCCACTCACAAGCGCGGTGAAAAAGTGTTGACAGATTCCGAATACATCTCCAGAATTGCCGGCTCCCTGAGGCTATGTAGCTCAGCCGGTTAGAGCACAGCACTCATAATGCTGGGGTCGGTGGTTCGAGTCCACCCATAGCCACCAAGTCCGCTTGGTTTTTCAGGGAAAAAGTGCAATAATTGCACGCACATATTGCCCCGTCGCCAAGCGGTAAGGCACCTGACTCTGACTCAGGCATTCGGTGGTTCGAATCCATCCGGGGCAGCCAAACAAACAGAAAAGGCCGATCGAAAGATCGGCCTTTTCTGTTTGTTTGAGCGTTTGTCCGGGCGCGAAACGGCCGACACCCTGCCCATGCCGGGCCACGAAAGCGGCCGACCAGCGGTCGGCACTACCGCCGCCGCCACCGCCCCATGAAACATTGGCGAGCGCACAGTGACGCCGCAGCGTCGCCAGCCCGCGCAGCGCGCCTCCAACAACCAGATGATCTGCGCCGCGGACACCCACCCCCGGAAACGACAAAAGCCCGGCCGAAGCCGGGCTTTTGCGTACCTCCCAGGGGGATCCCGAAGGATCCCGCGCCAGGCGCGATGGATCAGCGCTTGGAGAACTGGGTGGCGCGACGTGCCTTGTGCAGGCCGACCTTCTTACGCTCGACTTCACGGGCGTCACGGGTCATGAAGCCAGCCTTGCGCAGCTCGGACTTCAGGGTTTCGTCGTACTCGACCAGTGCACGGGCGATGCCCAGACGGATCGCACCGGCCTGACCGGTGGTACCACCGCCAGCGGCGGTGACCATGATGTCGAAGCTTTCGGTGTTCTTGGTCAGTTCCAGCGGCTGACGCACGATCATGCGTGCAGTCTCACGGCCAAAGAACTCGTCCAGCGGACGGCCATTGACGGTGATGTTGCCGGCGCCCTTGCGCAGGAACACGCGGGCGGTGGAGGACTTGCGGCGGCCGGTGCCGTAGTTTTGCGTGATAGCCATGATTAGATATCCAGAACCTGAGGCTGCTGAGCGGCGTGCGGGTGCTCGGAACCCGAGTACACCTTGAGCTTGCGGTACATGGCGCGGCCCAGCGGGCCCTTCGGCAGCATGCCCTTGACGGCGGTCTCGATGACACGCTCCGGGTGGCGCTCAAGCGCCTGGGCCAGAGTTTCGGTCTTCAGGTTGCCGATGTAGCCAGTGAAACGGTGATACAGCTTGTCCTGCAGCTTGTTGCCGGTGACGGCAATCTTTTCTGCATTGATGACAACCAGGTAATCACCGGTATCAACGTGAGGGGTGTAAACCGGCTTGTGCTTGCCGCGCAGACGGCGGGCCAGCTCGGTGGACAGACGGCCCAGCGTCTTGCCGGATGCGTCGACGAGATACCAGTCGCGCTGGACGGTCTCGGACTTTGCAGTGAAAGTGCTCATGAAAGAACTCTAGTAGGTCGGGCTCATTACGGCGCAGTACGGCCGGAACTCTGCCACGCGTTGTGAAGAGGCGGGATTGTACTGGCCATCCCCGCCACATGCAAGTTGACCCTGATCCCGGCTTGGCACACCGGCCGCGGGGGGCGAGAATCGACAGTCCCCCGCCGCGACATCCCCCTGCCATGACTGCGCTCCGCCAGATCACCCCGCTCGACCACCTGCTGACCGAAGCCCAGCGGGCCCTGGATACGGTGTTCGGCAATCCGCCGGCCAGCCGCCCCTACCCTGCCGAGGCGACCCCGGATGTGCAGATGGCCGCTCCCGAGCGCCGCCACGCGGCCGGGCTGATGCGCATCAACCATGTCGGTGAAGTCTGCGCCCAGGGCCTGTACTTCGGCCAGGCCGCGGTCGCCCGCGAGCCGGAAACCCGCGCCCACCTGCTCGACGCCGCCCAGGAAGAGACCGACCACCTGGCCTGGTGTGCCCAGCGCCTGCGCGAACTGGACAGCCGGCCCAGCCTGTTCAACCCGATCTGGTATGCCGGCAGCTACACCATCGGCACCCTGGCCGGCCTGCGGGGCGACGGCTGGAACCTGGGCTTCGTGGTCGAGACCGAGCGCCAGGTCGAAGCCCACCTTGATGAACACCTGGACACCCTGCCCCCGGCCGACCTGCGCAGCCGTGAGGTGATCAAGGTGATGAAGATCGACGAGGCCCGCCACGCCGACCACGCCGAGCATGCCGGCGCCCGGAAGCTGCCCGCACCGATCCCATCGGTAATGGCACTGGCCTCCAAGGTCATGAAGACCATCGCGTACCGCCTTTAAGCCTCCACCGCGCCGCGTGCATCTGGTGAAAAGCCCCCCTGAGTCAGGGGGGCGCCGCGAAGCGGCGGGGGTATGGGTGTTCAGTGAGCCGGGGGCCCGCGGTTCGCACAGCGAACCGTGGGAGCGCCAGCGCGAATGCGAGTGCGTTACCCAGAGACCAGCTTCAGGCCGATCACACCGGCCACGATCAACGCGATGCAGGCCAGCCGCGACGGCGAGGCACTGTCGCCGAACAGGAAAATGCCGAGCATCGCCACGCCAAGCGCGCCAATGCCGGTCCAGATCGCATACGCCGTGCCGACCGGGATGGATTTCATCGCCTGGCTCATCAGGTACAGGCTGATCAGCGCGGCGCCAACGGTGGCCAGGGTGGGAAGCGGCTTGCTGAAGCCTTCGGAGTACTTCATTCCGATGGCAAAGCCGATTTCGAACAGACCGGCGACGAGAAGATAGATCCAGGGCATGGGGGATTCCTTGGGTTAACAAAAGCAAAACGGCCCGGTGTTTTCACACCGGACCGTCGTCGGTAGCTGCCGTGGAACCGAGTTTTGCGCAAACACCGGTTCCACAGGGCGGGCCGTCCCGCCTGAGCGAGGCCGCCCGGGCCAGGCCCGGGCGACATCGCGAAGTGCCTCACTCGGCCAGATTGCGCCCATGGAACAGCTCTTCGATCTCACGGCGCAGCAGCGCCTCGATCTTCATGCGTTCCTTGAACGAGAGGTTCTTGGCCTTCTCTTCAAACAGGTACTGGTCCAGGTCGAAGTCCTTCAGGTGCATCTTCGTATGGAAGATGTTTTCCTGGTAGACGTTGACGTCGAACATCTCGTAACGCGACTTGATGTTCTTGGCCAGGAAGTTCTGGATCGAGTTGATCTTGTGATCGATGTAGTGCTTCTTGCCCTTCACATCACGGGTGAAGCCACGCACGCGGTAATCCATGATCACGATGTCCGATTCCAGACTCTCGATCAGGTAGTTCAGCGCCTTCAGCGGGGAAATCACGCCACAGGTGGCCACATCGATGTCCGCGCGGAACGTGGCGATGCCCTCCTGCGGGTGGGTTTCCGGGTACGTATGGACAGTGATGTGACTCTTGTCCATGTGCGCGACCACGGCGTCGGAGATCAGCTCCTTGCCGGCCTGCTTCTTGTCGATCACCGGCTCTTCCGAGATCAGGATCGTCACCGAAGCACCCTGGGGATCGTAGTCCTGGCGGGCCACGTTCAGGATGTTCGCACCGATGATCTCGGCAACGTCGGTCAGGATCTGAGTCAGCCTATCGGCGTTGTACTCTTCATCAATATATTCGATGTAACGCTGACGCTCCTCTTCGGTGCGGGCGTAACAGACGTCATAGATGTTGAAGCTCAACGCCTTGGTGAGGTTGTTGAAACCCTGCAACCTCAGGCGAGGCAACGGCTTGACCACGGCGGTCGATCCTGTGTGTGGTGGGAAAGAAGTAATTATGGGGCAAAGTGATCGAGGGCGAAACTTGCATTGAAACGAGTACCTGTGTTCGGTTTGCCCTTAACAATTCGGATCGTTAAGCTCCCGGCACATAGCCGTGAATTCTTCATGAGCAATCGGAGCGCCTCAACGTGTCAACTGTGCGCCTTGCTACAAGTCCGTTGGCCCTGGACATCGCCACCATCGATCGCTTCCTGGCCCACAGCCACCGCCGGCGCTATCCCGCGCGTACCGACGTCTTTCGTCCGGGGGATCCGGCCGGGACCCTGTACTACGTGATCAGTGGCTCAGTCTCAATAATGGCTGAGGAAGATGACGATCGTGAGCTGGTGCTGGGCTATTTCGGCTCGGGCGAGTTCGTCGGCGAGATGGGGCTGTTCGTCGAATCGGACCGTCGCGAGGTCATCCTGCGCACCCGTACGCCGTGTGAACTGGCCGAGATCAGCTACGAGCGCCTGCATCAGCTGTTCCTGGGGCCGCTCTCGGCCGATGCTCCGCGCCTGCTCTACTCCATCGGCCAGCAGCTCTCCAAGCGCCTGCTCGATACCAGCAGGAAAGCCAGCCGCCTGGCCTTCCTGGATGTCACCGACCGCATCGTGCGGACCCTGCATGATCTGTCGCGCGAGCCGGAGGCGATGAGCCACCCGCAGGGCACCCAGCTGCGTGTCTCACGCCAGGAACTGGCCCGCCTGGTCGGCTGCTCGCGTGAAATGGCCGGCCGCGTGCTGAAGAAGCTGCAGACCGACGGCCAGCTGCATGCCCGTGGCAAGACCGTGGTTCTGTACGGCACCCGCTGATCCTGCCCGCGTAGTGCCGGCCGCTGGCCGGCAACCACGCACATCCACACCGACGCCCGTCGACCTGGACGAGGTTACCGGCCAGCGACCGGCACTACCTGCCCATTTGCCGCTAGGCTGGTCGCATGGAACTTGGCAGTGAATTCTATTGGTTCATCCTGATCGGCCTCGGCGCGCAGCTGGTCGATGGCGCGCTGGGCATGGCCTTCGGGCTGATCTCTTCCTCCGTGCTGCTCAGCATGGGCCTGCCGCCAGCAGCAGTCAGCGCGAGCATCCATACCGCGGAAGTCTTCACCACGGGCGCCTCCGGGGTCTCGCACCTGGTCGCCGGCAATGTGGACCGCCGGCTGTTCCTGCGCCTGGCGCTGCCCGGCGCGGTCGGCGGCGTGGTGGGCGCCTACGTGCTGACCCAGCTTCCCGGTGACGTGATCCGCCCCTTCATCTATATGTATCTGCTGGTGCTCGCCATCTTCATCCTGCTGCGTGCGGCCGGACGGATGCTGCCGGCCCAGGAAGTGAAGCGTGTCCCGCTGCTGGGGTTCGTGGCCGGCCTGTTGGATGCCAGTGGCGGCGGCGGCTGGGGGCCAGTGGCCACCTCCACCCTGCTGGCCCGCGGTGGCCAGGCCCGTACCACCATCGGCACGGTCAACGCGGCCGAGTTCGTGGTCACGCTTGCGGTCTCGATCACCTTTCTTCTGACCATGGGCGTGCAGTACCTGAACATCGTGGCCGGCCTGCTGATCGGCGGCATGATGGCGGCACCGGTGGCCGCGATTCTGGTCAAAAAGGTCAAGGAGCGCTGGGTGCTGATTGCCGTCGGCGTGCTGGTGCTGGGCATCAGCCTGTTCCAGATCGGGCATGCGATCGGGCAGTGGCGCGCAGGCTGAGCTGGACCCGACACTTTTCCAGCCCCTTTCAGGCTATTTCAACGTCGCATCAGACCTTGTCACCGGCCCGATCGACACAGCCCCAGTTGAGCACCGGGGTGCCCGGCGGCAGCACCTGGCGGAAATAGTCCACGCGTGACGCCTTCGGGTTGACCACCACCGGCGCCGCTGCGGCCAGCAACAGCGGCAGGTCGGCGCTGCTGTCGGAGTACGCGACGTCCACGTCGCCATAGCCGCGCTCGCGGAGCATCCGCATCTTTTCTTCGTTGTGGCAGTGCCGGGTGGCGATCACCGCGCCCAGGAACGGGCCGACCTCACTGCCGATCACCGGCACGCCCTGGTGGGCGACGAAGGCCAGGATGGCGCGGGCCAGCTCCGGCGGTGCGCCGGTGGCGACCACGACGCGATCGCCGGCGGCACGATGCCGGGCAAACACCTCCAGCGCCACGGGCAGCAGGCGGCGCCGGATATCGGCCTCGTGCTTGAGAACGTAGCGGTCGATCACCTTGTTGAACTCGCGCGCCCGGTGCAGGCCAAACGTGGCGATCCAGACATAGCCGGAGATGCCGCGGCGGCGGGTGGGCAGGAACGCCACCAGCGGGCCGAGCAGCGGCGTGGCCAACAGGGCGGCCAGCAGCCGCAGCGGGTTGCGCTTGATCAGCCACGCGAACAGATGGCTGCCGGAATCGCCGTCATACAGGGTGTGATCGAAGTCGAAGACCACCAGCGGGGCGTCGTCGCGCGGCGTTGGGTAGATCGCTGTCATGCGCTGAAGAATAGCTGACGCAGGCCCTCACCGGGCTCTTCCACGCGCATGAAAGCCTCGCCGACCAGGAACGCGTTGACCCCGGCCTCGCGCATCACGGTGACGTCAGCCGGGCCGAGGATGCCGCTTTCGGTCACCAGCAGGCGGTCGCGTGGCACGGCCTGGCGCATGTCCAGCGTGGTCTGCAGCGACACCTCGAAGGTGCGCAGGTTGCGGTTGTTGATGCCGATCAGCGGCACCGGCACCTGGATGGCACGCTCGAGCTCGTCGATGTCGTGCACTTCCACCAGTACGTCCATGCCCAGCTGCATGGCCAGGTCGGACAGCTCGGCCAGCTGGCGGTCGTCCAGCGCGGCCACGATCAGCAGAATGCAGTCCGCGCCGAGTACGCGCGCTTCATACACCTGATAAGCATCGATCACGAAGTCCTTGCGCAGCACCGGCAGCGTGCAGGCGTCACGGGCCTGCTGCAGGTAGGCGTCGCTGCCCTGGAAGAAATCCACGTCGGTCAGTACGGACAGGCAGCTGGCGCCGCCGAACTCGTAGCTCACCGCGATGTCGGCCGGATGGAAGTCCGGGCGGATCACGCCCTTGGACGGGCTGGCCTTCTTGATTTCGGCGATCACGGCCGGATGCCCCGCGGCAATCGAGGCACGCAGCGCATCGGCGAAGCCGCGCACCGGCGGCGCTTGTTCCACGCGCGCGATCAGTGCCTCCAGCGGCACTTGGGCCCGGCGTGCGGCGACTTCGTCGGCCTTGCGGGCCAGGATGGTATCGAGGATGTCGCTCATGTCATTGGGGTCCTGGAGGCCGGCCATTATCGACCAGCTCCGCTGAATTCGGAAAACGCGGGCTCAGACGGCCCCGCGGATGCGGCGGGTGGCGGCAACGTACTGCTCCATCCGCGAGCGTGCACTGCCATCGGCCAGTACCGCACGGGCACGGGCCAGGCCATCGGCAATGCTGTCGGCGACACCGGCCACATACAGCGCCGCACCGGCGTTGAGCGCGACGATGTCGAGCGCCGGGCCGGGCTGGTTGTCGAGCACGCCGCGCAGCATCGCGATGGATTCCTCTGGGCCATCCACCTTGAGGTTGCGGCTGGCCGACATCGCGATGCCGAAGTCTTCCGGATGGATCTCGTACTCGCGCACCTTGCCGTCGCGCAGCTCCCCCACCAGCGTGCCGGCGCCGAGCGAGATCTCATCCATATTGTCGCGGCCCCACACCACCAGCGCGCGTTCGGCGCCGAGTTCACGCAGCACGCGCGCCTGGATGCCGACCAGATCCGAGTGGAATACACCCATCAACACGTTGGTCGCGCCCACCGGATTGGTCAGCGGGCCGAGGATGTTGAAGATCGTGCGCACCCCCATCTCGCGGCGTACCGGCGCGACGACCTTCATCGCCGGGTGGTGCATCGGCGCGAACATGAAGCCGATACCGGTCTCGGTGATGGCGCGTGCGACCTCCTGCGGCTGCAGATCGATGATCGCGCCAAGTGCTTCAACCGCGTCGGCGCTGCCGGACTTGGAGGAAACACTGCGGTTGCCGTGCTTGGCCACCTTGGCCCCGGCCGCAGACACCACGAACATCGCGCAGGTGGAGATGTTGAAGGTATGCGAGCCGTCGCCACCGGTGCCGACGATGTCCACCAGCTGCGTCTTGTCCTCCACCGGCACGGCAAGGGCGAGCTCACGCATCACGGTGGCGGCACCGGCGATTTCGCCGATGGTTTCCTTCTTGACCCGCAGGCCGGTCAGGATCGCGGCGGTCATCACCGGCGACACTTCACCACGCATGATCTGCCGCATCAGGTCGACCATTTCGTCGAAGAAGATTTCGCGATGCTCGATGGTGCGCTGCAGGGCTTCCTGGGGGGAGAAGGTCATGCGGGGTCCTTTGTGATGCGGGTGCGGCGCGCTCAGCGCTGCAGGAAATTCTTCAGCAGGGCATGGCCATGCTCGGTGAGGATCGACTCGGGATGGAACTGCACACCCTCGACCGGATACTCGCGATGGCGCAGGCCCATGATCTCTTCGATCGAGCCGTCCGCGTTCTCGGTCCAGGCGGTCATTTCCAGGCAGGCCGGCAACGTGGTCTTGTCGACCACCAGCGAGTGGTAGCGCGTGGCCTGGTAGCGGTCCGGCAGGCCGGCGAACACGCCCCTGCCCTCATGCCGGATCGGCGATGTCTTGCCGTGCATGATGTTGGTGGCGCGGATGACATCACCGCCGTAGACCTGGCCGATGCTCTGGTGGCCCAGGCACACGCCCAGGATCGGCGTGGTCGGGCCGAGCCGGCGGATCAGCTCCAGCGACACGCCCGCTTCGTTTGGCGTGCAAGGGCCGGGCGAAATCACGATGCGCTCAGGGGCGAGCGCAGCGATCTCATCGACGCTCAACGCGTCGTTGCGCACCACCTTGACCTCGGCGCCCAGCGTCTGCAGGTACTGCACGAGGTTGTAGGTGAAGCTGTCGTAGTTGTCGAGCATCAACAACATGGTCAGGGTCCGTCTTGAATGGGGAAGTGGCGTGCACGCAACCGTGCACGTGTCATGCATCTGGGCAGAGGAGCCTTACAGGCCCTTGGCAGCCTGCGCGACCGCACGGAACAGCGCGCGGCCCTTGTTCATCGTCTCGTCCCATTCCTTGCCGGGATCGGAGTCGTAGACGATGCCGGCGCCGGCCTGCACATGCAGGCGGCCGTCCTTGATCACAGCGGTGCGGATCGCGATCGCGGTATCGGCATCGCCATGCCAGCCGATGTAGCCGATGCTGCCGGCGTAGACGTTGCGCTTGATCGGTTCCAGCTCGCGGATCACTTCCAGCGCGCGGATCTTCGGCGCGCCGCTGACGGTGCCGGCCGGGAACGTCGCACGCAGCACGTCGGCATAGCTCAGGCCCGGCTGCAGCTGCCCGGTGACTTCGCTGACGATGTGCATGACGTGGCTGTAGCGTTCGATCACGAACTGCTCGCCCACTTCCACCGTGCCCGCCTTGGAGACGCGGCCCGCATCGTTGCGGCCCAGGTCGATCAGCATCAGATGCTCGGCGCGCTCCTTGGGATCGGCCAGCAGTTCGGCTTCCAGTGCGTTGTCTTCTTCCACCGTCGCGCCGCGCGGGCGGGTGCCGGCGATCGGACGCACGGTGACTTCCCCGTCCTGCAGGCGCACCAGGATTTCCGGCGAGGAGCCGACCACCTGCACGTCGCCGGTGTCGAGGAAGTACATGTACGGCGAGGGATTGAGCGCACGCAGCGCGCGGTACACATCCACCGGGCGCGCCTTGAACGGCACGCTCAGGCGCTGGCTCAGCACCACCTGGAAGATGTCGCCGGCGCGGATGTATTCCTTGGATTTGTCGACCGCGGCGATGAAGCCTTCGCGGGTGAAGCCGGAGACGAAATCGTTCTCGTCCAGCACGTCGCGGGTGATCGGTGCGGGGTAGCCGGCGCCGGGGGCGCGCAGCTTGGCGACCAGCGCATCCAGCTTGGCCTGGGCATCCTCCCATGCACCGGGCTGACCCGGGTCGGCATGCACGATCAGGTACAGGCGGCCCTTGAGGTTGTCGAACACCGCCAGTTCTTCGGAATGCAGCAGCAGGATGTCCGGGGTGCCCAGCTCATCGCGGCCACGCGGCGGGGCCAGGCGCGGTTCGATGTAACCGATGCATTCAAAGCCGAACCAGCCGACCAGTCCACCGGTGAAGCCCGGCAGACCGGCCAGCTTGGGCACCGAGTGGGCGCTGCGCAGCGCTTCGACCTCGGTGAACGGGTCGGCGACCTCGCGGGTGTCCACCACGGTGCCGGACTCGCTGATGGTCAGGGTATGGCCGTGGAAGGCATACACCCGGCGCGCCGGCAGGCCGATGATGGAATAGCGCCCGAAGCGTTCGCCGCCTTCGACCGATTCAAACAGATAGGTATGCGGGCCGTCGGCGAGCTTCAGATAGACCGAAAGCGGCGTGTCCAGGTCGGACAGCACTTCACGGACGACGGGGATGCGGGTGTGGCCTTCAGCGGCCTGCTGCTGGAACTGCTCGAACGTAATCAAGACGACTTTCCTTCCGGGAAACGGCGGTGGCGGGACGGACGACGGCAACAGGCCACCATCGCCACCAACGGCGAGCGGAAGAAAGGGTATGCGGGGTCGTCAGAATGGACACCCGGCGACTGTACCGCATTGACGGCACCGGATGGAACCCGGCGCCGCCCGGCGCATCAGGCGCGCGACAGCAGCGGGCTGTCCAGCGCCACATGCAGGTTGACCCGCCCCGGCACGCAGTCGATGCGGAAGTGCCGTGCCTGGACCGGTTCGCCATCCAGATTGAGCGTCAGCGGCGCCTCGGCGTCGATCTCCACCCACGGTGCCTGCACACGTTCGGCTACCTGCTCCAGCGCGCCGCGCTTGCCCCCCTTGACCAGCGCGGCAAAGGTGGAGGCGACCTCCCCGCTCAGCTCAGGGATCACCGTGATATCGAGCACACCATCGTCGATCAGGGCTTCCGGGCACAGCACCTGCCCCCCGCCGGCCTCGCGGCCGTTGCCGACGCCCAGGGCGATGAAGCCACCGGCCCACTCGAACCCCGGCGCCCGGACCCGCGCCTGGATCGGATCGATCCGTCCCAGCCGCGATATTCCGGTGACCAGATAGGCCAACCCGCCGAGCACCTTCTTCAGGCCCTCATCGGTCTCCACCGTGACTTCGGTGCCGAACCCGCCGCTGGCGACGTTGGCGCACCACCACACCTTGCCATCGGCATCGATGCGCAGCAGATCGACCGGGCGCGCCGGCGCATGCATGATCAGCTCCAGTGCCCCCAACGGTTCATCGGGAATCTCCGCCGCGGTGGCGAAGTCATTGGCCGTGCCCAACGGCAACAGGCCCAGCGACGGCAACGCGTCAGCCGACTCCTCGCGATGCGCCAGCGTTTCGGCCACCTCACTGAGGGTGCCGTCACCGCCGGCCGCGATGATCGTATCGACCCCATGCGCGATCGCCTCGGCCACATAGCGCTCGGCATCGCCCGATTCCCAGGTCACCCGCACCTCCAGCTGCACCCCGCGCTCGCGCAGCGCCGCCACCGCCTCGCGCACATCCTCATTGCCGGTGGCCTTGCCGTTGAGGATCAAACGCCAATGGGGACGGCTCATGCGGTACTTCCAGGGAGTGGGGAAGCGAAGGCTAGCAGCGGACGGCGTGGCCGCCGGTGAACGTCATCAAAGCGTCACCAAGGGCCCGGAGAATGGGAGGCCATAGCAAGGAAGATGGATGGAGGCAGGATCAGCCTCCCGCTGTTCCCAGGGCCGCATCAGCAATGGTGCGGTCTTTTTTTTAAGACAGCTCAGCCTTGGGCGAAGGTCCGCAGTGCCTCACCTTCCATCCGGTATACCGTCCACTCGCTCTGCGGCTTCGCACCTGCGGCCGCGTAGAACTGGATCGCCGGCTCATTCCAGTCCAGCACCGACCACTCGAAACGACCGCAGCCTTCGGCCACCGCGATCCGCGCGATGTGCTGCAGCAGCGCCTTGCCGGCACCGCTGCCGCGGCGCTCCGGGCTGACGTACAGATCTTCCAGATAGATCCCGTTACGGCCCAGCCACGTCGAATAGTTGTAGAAATACACCGCATACCCGATGGCCACGCCGTCGGCTTCGCAGATCAGTGCATGCGCCTTGGCATCGGGGCCGAACAGGCTCGCGCGGATACCCGCTTCGTCGGTCTGCACCGA
This sequence comes from Stenotrophomonas maltophilia, assembly GCA_002363385.1. Classification (GTDB taxonomy): domain Bacteria; phylum Pseudomonadota; class Gammaproteobacteria; order Xanthomonadales; family Xanthomonadaceae; genus Stenotrophomonas; species Stenotrophomonas maltophilia_AN. The sequence goes on along the minus strand of DEVL01000003.1, from coordinate 244,089 downwards.
CGACTCGGCCTTCTCGTAGATCGCCAACTCGCGGATGAAGCGAAGGATCAGCCCCGCATCCTCGGCGGTGGCCACGCGGATGGTCACGGCAGCCACCGGTTGCATGGCTCAGCCCCGCGCCACGGCGACGTTGCTGCGCATCTGCGCGATGATGTCCTGGTAGCTGGTCTTCGCGTTGAAGATCGCCGAGCCGGCCACGAACGCATCCGCACCGGCCGCCGCGATCGCGCCGATATTGTCGGCCTTCACGCCACCGTCGATCTCCAGGCGGATGTCCTTGCCACTGGCATCGATCTTCTTGCGGATCGCGCGCACCTTGTCCAGCGCCGACGGAATGAACGCCTGGCCGCCGAAACCCGGATTGACCGACATCACCAGCACCAGATCGAGGTCATCGAGCACCCAGTCCAGCACCTCAACCGGCGTGGCCGGATTGAGCACCACGCCCGGCTTGCAGCCCAGCGAACGGATCAGCTGGATCGTGCGGTGCACGTGGCGGCTCGCCTCCGGATGGAAGCTGATGTAGGTCGCGCCGGCCTCGGCGAAGTCCGGAATGATCCGGTCCACCGGCTCCACCATCAGATGCACGTCGATCGGTGCGGTCACGCCGTGCTTGCGCAGGGCCTGGCAGACCAGCGGGCCGATCGTCAGATTCGGCACGTAGTGGTTGTCCATCACATCGAAATGCACCCAGTCGGCGCCGGCCGCGAGCACGTTGTCCACTTCCTCGCCCAGGCGGGCGAAATCGGCGGACAGAATGGAGGGAGCAATGATGCAGTTGGACATGGCCGGGGCCTTCAGGAGGTTGAAAGGGGGCGCCGCGCGGCATCAGCGCTTGCGCAGGGTCTTGATGCGGTCATAGGCGGCATTGAGCTGGCGTGACTTGCGCTCGGCCTGCTGGCGCAGCTCCGGCGCCGCGCCGACCACCTTGTCCGGGTGGTACTGGGACATCAGGCGGCGGTAGGCCAGGTCGATCTCGGCATCGGTCGCCTCGGAGGTCAGCCCCAGCTCGCGGTAGGGATTTTCCCTGTTCAGCCGGAACCAGTCGGCATCGAAGGCGTGCCCCAGCAGCAGCCCGACCACGGCCCCGAACAGCGGATTGGGCCTGAACAACAGGGCGCCAGCGATGAATCCGAGCAGTTTTCCGTACCAGCGCATGGTGGTCTGGGCAGCCGAGGCGACAAAGGATCCTCATTTTACGTCACAGCGGGCCCAACCCGCTTTACACTAGGCCGCCCGCTGTCTGTGCGGGCCCTCCGGGTCCCCTGGACAGCTGTCATGACGAAGCCTCAGGAGTGCCCGTGCCGACCACGTTGTTGCAATCCGATCTCCCCGGCCTGCCCTTGCGCCATCGCGGCAAGGTGCGTGATGTTTTCGACATTCCGCGCGACCGGCTCCCCGCCGGCACTCCGCCGGGGGACTACCTGCTGATGGTCGCCACCGACCGTCTGTCAGCCTTCGACGTGGTGCTGCCCGATCCGATCCCCGGCAAGGGCGAAATGCTCTGCCAGGTCTCGAACTTCTGGTTCGCCAAGACCGCGCACCTGATGCCCAATCACCTGACCGGCATCGATGTGGCCAGCGTGCTGCCCGAGGGCGTCGATCCGGCCCTGTACGCCAAGCGCGCCGTGGTCACCCGCAAGCTCAAGCCGGTCCCGGTCGAGGCGATCGCCCGCGGCTACCTGATCGGCAGTGGCTGGAAGGACTACCAGCGCACCGGCAAGATCAGCGGCATCGAGCTGCCGGACGGCCTGCGCCAGGCCGAACAACTGCCCGAACCGATCTTCACCCCCTCGACCAAGGCCGCCGTCGGCGACCATGACGAGAACATCGATTTCGATGCGATGGTCAAGGCGGTGGGTGCGGACCTGGCCGAGCGCGTACGCGATGCCACCCTGCGCATCTACACGTACGCGGCCGAGTACGCCCGCGAGCGCGGCATCATCCTGGCCGACACCAAGTTCGAGTTCGGCACCGATGCCGATGGCCGTCTGTACATCATGGACGAGATGCTGACCCCGGATTCCTCGCGCTACTGGCCGGCCGACGAGTACGAGGTGGGCACCAGCCCGCCGAGCTACGACAAGCAGTTCGTCCGCGACTACCTGGAAACGCTGGACTGGGGCAAGACCGCCCCGGGCCCGAGCATCCCCGCCGAGATCATCGAGCGCACCCGCGCCAAGTACGCCGAGGCGCTGCAGCGCCTGGCGGGCATCTCGGTCGACTGACCGGCACGGCGTTCCCCGGCCCTGCGCCGGGGAACGCGGTTTTCGATGCCGGGGCCATGTCGGGCAGCGGATGGAAGGCAGCCGACCAACGGTCGGCCCTACCGGCGGTATGCTCTGCAGATCCTGGGAGGGAACATGGCCACCACCACCGTCGCACGACCGATCGACCGCTACTTCGCCAGCTATTCCGACGATCACCGCAATGCGCTGAACCAGCGCATCCACGTCGTGGCCGTCCCGGCGATCGCGTGGTCGGTGATCGCCCTGCTGTGGTGCCTGCCGCCGCTGATCACCTGGTTCCAGAACGGGATCTGGGCGGGCCTGGCGATGTTCGCCGCCTGGTGCTTCTACAACCGCCTCTCGCGCACGCTGGGCTACGGCATGCTCGCGTTCTTCTTCGTCAGCGGCTGCGTCTGCCGGCTGCTGGAGGCCGAGATCGGCCTGGTGAACCTGTTCTGGCTGGCGCTGGGGGTTTTTGCCGTGGCGTGGGTGGCACAGTTCATCGGCCACAAGCACGAAGGCCGCAAGCCGAGCTTCCTGACCGATCTGGTCTACCTGCTGATCGGTCCCCTGTGGGTGCTGGCCAAGCTCTATCGCCGGATGGACTGGCGCTACTGACCCGCTTTTCCTGAACGAGCGCGGACACTCACCGGCACTCCACGCCGCACCCTCCAGCATCGTCCCCAGTGGCCTTTCGAGCGACGGTCACCGTTCATCTTCGTGCACACCGTTTCGGCCCCGCAGCCCCTGCGAGGACTGGTTCCGGACCCGTTTCGACAGGCGTCGGGAGGCCACAGTCGGCAAAGTCGGCAGCGGGCGTCCATACGGCCGCCGACGGACCCGAATGGGGCCGGGCGCTGGCCGGAAAAAATGAATCAGTGCACGTTACATGCAATTGAGGGCGTATTCGGGTGTATCGGCAGCAATTGCCTGCCTGTTAGACTGAACGACCTGCTCGTGAATCCCGCATTCCCTGCATGAATCCTAGTCTGCTCCTGCTGCTCGCCCTGCCCTTCCTGATGGCAGTGGCCGTCGCTTCATTCCGCCGCACCTCCCGCTCCACGGCCGCCTGGGTAGCCGCGGCCGCTCCGCTGGGGGGACTGGCGCTGTTGGCGACGATGACCCCGGCGATCATGGACGGCGGGATCGTCCGCAGTTACGGGGAGTGGATACCGCAGATCGGCCTGGCCTTCTCGCTGCGCCTGGACGGCCTGGCCTGGATGTTCGCCGGGATGGTGCTGGCCATTGGTGCGCTGGTGGTGATGTACGCCCATTACTACCTCAGCGCCCGCGACAGCGCCCACCGCTTCTACTGTTACCTGCTGCTGTTCATGGGCGCCATGCTGGGCATGGTCGTCTCGGGCAACCTGTTGCTGCTCATGGTGTTCTGGGAAATGACCAGCATCAGCTCGTTCCTGCTGATCGGCTTCTGGTCGCACCGCCAGGATGCCCGCGAGGGCGCCCGCATGGCCCTGGTGGTCACCGGCGGCGGCGGCCTGGCCCTGCTCGGCGGCGTGCTGCTGATCGGCCGCATCGTGGGCAGCTTCGAACTGGATGCGGTGCTCGCCGCCGGCGATCTGATCCGCGCCAGTTCGCTGTACCCGTATGCCCTGTTCCTGGTCCTGGCCGGCATCTTCACCAAGAGCGCCCAGTTCCCGTTCCACTTCTGGCTGCCGCACGCGATGGCCGCGCCGACCCCCGTCTCGGCCTATCTGCACTCGGCCACGATGGTCAAAGCCGGTGTGTTCCTGCTGGCACGGCTGCATCCGGCGCTGGCCGGCACCGATCTGTTCTTCTACACGGTCAGCGGCATCGGTGCGATCACCCTGCTGATCGGTGCCTGGAACGCGATCTTCCAGCATGATCTCAAAGGCCTGCTGGCCTATTCGACGATCTCCCACCTGGGCCTGATCACCATGCTGTTCGGCCTGTCCGCGCCGATGGCGGTGGTCGCCGGCGTGTTCCACATCCTCAACCACGCCACCTTCAAGGCCTCGCTGTTCATGGCCGCGGGCATCATCGACCATGAGACCGGCACCCGCGACATGCGCAAGCTCGGTGGGCTGCGCCGCCTGATGCCGATCACCAGCGCGCTGGCGATCATCGCCTCGCTGGCCATGGCCGGCATTCCGCTGCTCAACGGCTTCCTGTCCAAGGAAATGCTGTTCGCCGAAGCGCTGACCGCCGGGCCCGAAGCGATGCGCATCGCCATGACGATCGCCGCATTGCTGGCTGGCGTGTTCGGCGTCGCCTACAGCCTGCGATTCGTGCACGACACCTTCTTCGGCAAGGGCCCGCACGATCTGGACCGCGTTCCGCATGAGCCGCCGCGTTTCATGAAGGTGCCGGTGGAAATCCTGGTGGTGGTCTGCGTGGCCGTCGGCGTCGCGCCCGCGATCACCATCGCGCCGGTGCTGCATGCCGCCGCGTCGTCGATCCTGGGCCCGGCGATGCCGGCGTACAGCCTCTCGGTCTGGCATGGCTTCAACATGCCGCTGGCGATGAGCGCTGCCGGTGTGGTCGGCGGCATCGTGCTGTACTTCGGCCTGCGCCGCCTGATCGACCTGCATGCGGTGGTCAGCCGCAGCATCGGCCGCAACATTTTCCACAAGCAGCTGGACCTGGTGTTCGGCTTCGCCCACCGCCTCACCCAAGGCCTGGCCAACGGCAGCCTGCAGCGCATGCTGATGGCGCTGGTGGTGGTGGCGATCATCGTCGCCGCCGCGCCGTTCGTGGCCAACCCGGCCTCGCCCAACTGGCCTTCGCCGCAGCCGATCCCGCTGTTGGGCTGGGCGCTGTGGTTGGTGATGATGGCCTGCGCGCTGGGCGCGTTGTTCGTCTACCGGCAGCGCCTGCTGGCGGTGCTGGTGGTCGGCGGCGTCGGCCTGATGGTCTCGCTGACCTTCGTGTTCCTGTCCGCGCCCGACCTGGCCCTGACCCAGCTGCTGGTGGAGATGGTGACTCTGGTCCTGATGCTGCTGGGCATGAACTACCTGCCGATCCAGTCGCCGCCGGAGAAATCGGTCTGGCGCAAACGTCGCGATGCGGTGATCGCGATCGTCGCCGGTGGCGGCCTGGCGGCGATGGCCTACACCGCGATGACCCTGCCGCCCAACACCATGGCTGGCGAGCTGCTGGCGCGTGCGCTGCCGGAGGCCTATGGGCAGAACGTGGTCAACGTGATCCTGGTCGACTTCCGTGGCTTCGATACGTTCGGCGAGATCACCGTGTTCGGCATCGCCGCGCTGGTGGTGCACGCCATGCTGCGCCGCTCGCGGATGGCGCCGGAACAGATCATGCCGGGCCCGCCGATCAAGCTGCCGGTGCCGGCCGATCTGGCGCAGATCATGTTCCCGCTCACCCTGACCGTCTCGATCTTCCTGTTCCTGCGCGGCCACAACGCGCCCGGCGGCGGCTTCATCGCCGGCCTGGTGCTGGCCGTGCCGCTGCTGATCCAGTACGTCATCCAGGGCACCACCTCGGTGGAATCACGCTTCGGCTTCGATTACATCCGCTGCATCGGTGCCGGTCTGCTGATCGCCATCCTCAGTGGCTGCGCCTCGATGTTGTTTGGTGTGCCGTTCCTGACCAGTGGGCATCTGGACCTGCACATACCGCTGATCGGCGAGGTACCGCTGGCCAGTGCGATCGGCTTCGATACCGGCGTGTACCTGGTGGTGTTCGGCGGTGTGATGCTGATGCTCTCGATGATGGGCACGATCAAGCCCTCGCGCACCCGCAACGCCCGCAAAGGCGAGATCGATCCCACCCGCCGTTCGGCAAAAACCGGGGAGATGCACTGATGGAACTGGCCCTGGCAAGCGCCATCGGCGTACTGAGCGCGATCGGCATCTACCTGCTGCTGCGCGCGCGCAGCTTCGATGTGATCCTCGGCATGACCTTCCTGTCGTATGCGACCAACCTGCTGATCTTTGCCGGCGGCCGGCTGGTGCAGGGCAAGGCCCCCGTGCTGCGTGAGGGCATCGACAGCGATCTGGGCAACTACACCGATCCGCTGCCGCAGGCGCTGGTGCTGACCGCCATCGTGATCGCCTTTGCGATGACGGCGGTCAGCATCGTGCTGGCGATGCGCAGCCGCAGCGACAACCACAGCGACCACGTGGACGCGCACGAAGAAGAAGAGCTTCCTGCCGATACCGCGCCGGGCCGGGAGGGCGGCGCATGAACCATGCGGTGATCCTGCCCATCCTGATTCCGCTGTTCGGCGCGGCCTGCTCGCTGTTCGTGGAGCATCGCCGCTATGGTCCGAAGGTGCAGCGCACGGTGGCGTGGACGACGCTGACCGCGCTCGCCGCGGCCGTGGCGCTGCTGTTCGCACAGACCGCCGATGGCAGCATCGCGGTGTACCTGCTGGGCGACTGGCCCTCGCGCCTGGGCATCGCGCTGGTGGCCGACCGCCTCTCGGCATGGATGCTGGTCACCACCCTGCTGCTGGCCATCCCGTGCCTGCTGCACGCCTGTTCGGGCTGGGACCGCCGCGCGCCGCACTTCCATGCGCTGTTCCAGTTCCAGCTGGTCGGCCTCAACGGCGCGTTCCTGACCGGCGATATCTTCAATCTCTTCGTGTTCTTCGAGGTGATGCTGATCGCCTCCTACGGCCTGCTGCTCAGCGGCGGGCGCGGCCTGCGCATGCGCATCGGCCTGCACTACGTGGTGTTCAACGTCACCGCCTCGACCCTGTTCCTGATCGCACTCGGCCTGCTGTACGCCTCGCTGGGCTCGCTCAACATGGCCGAGCTGTCCCAGCGCATCGCTGAAGTGCCGGCTTCGCACCTGACCCTGGTCAAGGCGACGATGGGGCTGTTGCTGCTGGTGTTCTGCAGCAAGGCCGCGCTGATGCCGCTGTACCTGTGGCTGCCCGAAGCGTATGCGCGTGCGCCGGCCGCAGTGGCGGCGCTGTTTGCGATCATGACCAAGGTCGGTCTGTACGCGGTGCTGCGGGTCAGCACCCTGTGGTTCGGCGACGGTGCCGGCCCGATGGCCGGTTACGGCAGCCAGTGGCTGCTCTGGGCCGGTGTGGCCACCCTTGTGCTGGGCGGCCTGGGTGTGCTCGCTGCGGCACGTCTGCGCGTGCTGATCTCCTACCTGGTGGTGGTTTCGGCGGCGACGCTGTTCATCGCCTTCTCGGTGCGCACACCCGAAGTGCTCTCGGCCGGCCTGTACTACCTGCCGCACAGCACCTTCGTGGCCGCCGCGCTGTTCCTGATTGCCGACCTGATCCGCCGCCGCCGTGGCGGTGCCAGCGACAAGAAGGAGATCATCGCGCCGATGCCGGGCAAGGAAACCCCTGCGGTGCTGTTCTTGATCGGCGCCGTCTCGGTGGCCGGCCTGCCGCCGCTGTCCGGCTTCCTGGCCAAGGCCGCGCTGCTGGCCGGCATGCCGGCGCAGTACACTTGGGCGGTCTGGGCCGCCGTGCTGGGCAGCAGCCTGATGGTGATCGTCGGCCTGACCCGTGGCGGCATCCGCCTGTTCTGGCGCGTACCGGTGGTCGAAGAAGGCGCGCCCAGACCGCGCAAGGCCCCCACGCGCACGGTGGAACTGTTCGCCGCCGCGCTGCTGCTCAGCTATGGCATCGCGATGAGCGTGTTCGCCGGCCCGCTGATGCAGCACACCGATGCGATGGCCACCCAGCTGCTGCAGCCCCAGGATTATGTGGGTGAACTGCGCGCTACCACGCCGGAGATCCGCCAGCCATGACGCGCAAGCCTTCCCTCTACAAACGCGTGCTGCCCTCGCCCTCGCTGAGCGTGATGGTGGTGGTGTTCTGGCTGCTGATGTCCGACAGCTTCACCCTCGGCCAGTTCGTGCTCGGCATGATCCTGGGCGTGGTGGTGCCGTTGTTCGCCGCGCGGCTGGACCGCGAGTTTGCGCGCATCGGCTCGCTCCGGCCGCTGCCCAAGCTGCTGTTCGTGACCCTATGGGACATCCTGATCTCCAACATCCGGGTCGCGATCCAGGTGCTGGGGCCGGAGCGCCGCATCCACCCCGGTTTCATCTGGCTGCCGCTGGATATCGCCAACATCCACGGCATCGCCGCGCTGACCAGCATGATTACGCTGACCCCGGGTACCGTCTCGGCCGCGTTGTCCGATGACCGCCGCTATCTGCTGGTGCACGTGCTGCATCTGGATGATCCGGACGAGCTGATCCGGCAGATCAAATCCCGCTACGAAGCCCCGCTGATGGAGATTTTCCCATGACCGGACATATGTTCATCCAGACCACCATGGTGGTGTGCATGCACGTGGTCGGCCTGGCCATGCTGCTGGCCACCTGGCGCCTGCTGCGCGGCCCGACCGTGCCGGACCGCATCCTCGCCTTGGACACGCTGTCGGTGACGGCCATCGCCGAGCTGATGCTGTTCGGCATGTACCTCAACTCGGCAGTGTATTTCGAAGCCGCGCTGATCATCGCCATGCTCGGCTTCGGCAGCACGGTGGTGCTGAGCAAGTTCGTGCTGCGCCGGGACATCGTCGAATGATCACCTTCATCCAGATCGTGCTGTCGATCCTGCTGCTGTTCGGCTGCTTCTTCATCCTGGTCGGTGCACTCGGCCTGGTGAAGCTCTCCACCTTCTTCAAGCGCCTGCATGCACCGACCAAAGCCAGCACGCTGGGCGTGGGCTGCGTGCTGGTCGGCTCGGTCTGCTATCACATCTTTCTCGGCGAGGATCCGCAGCCGCGCGAACTGCTGATCACCGTGTTCCTGTTCATCACCGCACCGATCAGCGCGCACATGATGGCCAAGGCCGCACTGTCGCTGCTGATGGAAACGCGGCCGGACCTGCCCGGCCACAAGACCGCCAAGGAAGAACAGTTGCCGCCGCCGGAGCCGCGCCATCCGGGCGACACCGAGGGTACCGAGGCGCCGGTTTCCCGGGACAGCCAGTAGAGCCGATTGCGACGTTCAACCACCCCAGACCAGCGCCAGCTCCAGCGCGATCCAGCCAAGGAAGGCCACCACCAGCACCGCGCCTTCGCGCCGGCTGATCGTCAGATCGCCGCGCAGCATCGGATAGAGCACCAGTACGAAAGCGATCGCCGCCGGCAGTTCCAGCTTCACGAACGATCCGGGCAGCGCCATCGGCCGCAGTGCGGCCATGCCACCGACCACCACCAGCAGGTTGAACAGGCTTGAGCCGATGACGTGGCCCAGCACCATGTCGCCCTGACCACGTCGTGCCGCCGCGACGGCCGCACCCACTTCGGGCAGAGCGGTGCCGATCGCCACCGGCAGCAGGCCGACCAGCAGGGGCGACCAGCCCAACCCGGCGCCGAACACCGGTGCGGCCTGCACGATCCAGCGCGCGCCGAAGTACAGGCACACCGCCGCGAACAGCAGCCGCAGGGTATTGAGGAACAGCCCGGTGCGGGTCATCGCATAGCCGGCGATGGCCGCGCGCACCGGCTCGGATTCCAGCTTCGCACGGCGCAGCAGGACCACCAGCAGGGCGACGAAGGCGAGCAGCAGCACGCCCCCTTCCCAGCGTGCGATCACGCCATCCAGGCCGAACAGGATCAGCAGCGCGCTGGCGGCGGCCAGGCAGACCAGCAACGGTGACAGCAGGCGCGCACGGACCAGCAGCGGCGCAGCCAGCGCCGCCAGGCCCAGGGTAAGGCCGACGTTGACGATGTTGCTGCCGACCGCATTGCCCAGCGCGAGCTCTTCTGCGCCAACCGCGAAGGCGCGCGCATTGACTACCAGCTCCGGCAGCGACGTGCCGAAGGCCAACAGCAGCAGCCCTGCAACGAACGGCGACGCCCCGAAGCGCTGGGCCAGGCCGGAGGCCGCCCGCACGATGGAGTCACCGCCCAGTGCCAACAGCACCAGGCCCAGCACGAACCAAACAGTGGCAGCGATCATCTGGGGCTCCCCGGTGACAGATGTGAGCCGATTCTAGGGCCAGCCCACGCCAAACAGTGAAGGCCCGCTCCGGCACTGTGGCCGCAGCGGTGCCGATGGCTCAGGAGCAGCCTTCCACGTAGTCGACCTGCGGGGTCTTGCCGACCCGCCACGCGGTCACGTTGCCATCGCCGTTGATCTCGAAGTTGACCAGCGCACCGCCCTCGCTGGCCGGGCGCACGCGCAGGTTGTGGCCCTGCTCGTCGTACTTGTGCGGGGTCAGATCGCCGCGATCCGGGTACAGCGTCTGCAGTTGGCCCAGCGACATGCCGACCTTGCCGCCACCGGGGGCGACGATGCGGTCGTTGCGCACGTCGTAGCGCACCAGTCGCTTGCCTTCGATCATGAAAATCACGTCCTCGGCCTGCGCGCCTTCTGGCCGCAGCGCGTGGCAATAGTCGTCGGCGACTTCACCCTGCAGGGGTTCCTTCCAGGCTGCCCGGACTTCGTCAAGGGTGCTGCCCAGCGCTACGGGGCCGTAGCCATCCAGCCGTGCCGGGCCCTGCGTTGGGGTGCCCGAGTCCGCCGTGGCAGGCGCTGCCGGCGCGGTGTCCGCCGCCGGTGTTGGCACGGCCGCTTCGGCATCGGCCGACGGCGTCTCCGGCGTGCGCTCGCACGCGGCCAAGACCAGCACCACTCCCAACGCCAACACGCTTGCCAGCTGTTTCATGCCTGCATCCTCCCGGTGAATGGGCGCAGCCTAGCGCGGGTGCCGTGTGGGTGGCATGCACAGTGTCGCTGTCATCCGCGTTTCACCTGCCGCGTTCAGGCTCGGCCTGCACCGCATCGACCCCGCCCCCATGCAACCGCAGAAGACCGACCTCGCCCGCACCGCTCTGCAGGCCCACCGCGCGCCCCTGGACATGCGCCAGCGCCGGCTGTTGATCCTGTGCGACGGCCAGCGTGACCTGGCCCAGCTGGGCCAGCTGGTGGGCCCGGAAACCCCGGCGATGGTGATCCAGCTGATCCAGAGCGGGTATCTGGTGTCGAGTGCGGTCGCGGAGGCCGCCGTGGTCGCACCCGCTGCACCCGCACCTGCGGTGACACCGACCGCGGTGCCGGTGCCGATGACCGAACGCCGCCGATCGCTGGTGGCCGCCCGCATCTATCTGCTGGACATCCTGGAACTGCAGCGTCATCCGCAGGCGGCGGCGCTGTTCCACACCCTGCAGCAGTCGCGCAGCGACGAAACGGTCATGGCCGCGCTGCAGGCCGCTTTGGACGCGCTGCCAGGCCTGACCTCCACCGGCTACGCCGCACGGGTGCGGCAGCGGTTGCTGGAGGTGCTGCCCAAGGAACATGCCGAGCGGCTCCAGATCGCGGTGGTTTGAGCCCGCGTCAGCCCGAGAAATTCGCCTTCAACCCCTGCCAGCACTGCTGGTACCCGCGCTGGCGATGCACCGCGTCCATCGCCTGCGCGGTGGGGCGGATCACACCGCGGGTTTCGAACATGAAGGCCATGGTGTCCTTGATCACGTCCGGTTTGCTCAGGTCGGCCGCGGAGGCCTTCTCGAAGGTCGCCGCATCCGGGCCGTGGCCGCTCATGCAGTTGTGCAGCGAGGCACCGCCGGGTACGAAACCTTCGGCCTTCGCATCGTAGGCGCCGTGGATCAGGCCCATGAACTCGCTGGCGATGTTGCGGTGGAACCACGGCGGGCGGAACGTGTTCTGCGCGACCAGCCAGCGCGGCGGGAAGATCGCGAAGTCCATGTTGCTGGTGCCCGGGGTGTCGCTGGGCGAATGCAGCACGAGGAAGATCGAGGGATCGGGATGATCGTGGCTGATCGAGCCGATCGTGTTGAAACGGCGCAGATCGTAGCGGTACGGCACGTAGTTGCCGTGCCAAGCGACCACGTCCAGCGGCGAATGATCGATATCCGCACGCCACAGCTGACCGGCGAACTTGGCGATCAATTCGAACGCGCCGTCGATGTTCTCGAACGCTGCATGCGGGGTTTCGAAGTCGCGTGGGTTGGCCAGGCCGTTGGACCCGATCGGGCCGAGGTCAGGCAGCTTGAGCAGCGCGCCGAAGTTCTCGCAGACGTAGCCACGTGCGTCGCCATCGGGCAGCTCGACACGGAAGCGCACACCGCGCGGGATCACCGCGATCTGCTGCGGCTCGATCTCGATCACGCCCATTTCGGTGAGCAGGCGCAGGCGGCCCAGCTGCGGGACGATCAGCAGCTCGCCATCGGCATTGTAGAAATAGCGGCCCTGCATGTCGCGGTTGGCGGCATACAGGTGGATGCCCACGCCACCATGGGCATCGGGCGAACCGTTACCGCCCATGGTGTACAGCCCCTCGATGAAATCGGTGGGCGTGGTCGGCAGCGGCAACGGATCCCAGCGCAGCTGGTTGGGCGACACCGCGCCGTGCGCGAAATCGCCGTGCAGGTGCGGCTGGGTAAAGGGGGTGAACTCACCGTGGGTCACCGCCGGGCGGATGCGGTACATCCAGCTGCGGCGGTTGCTGCCGCGCGGCGCGGTGAACGCCGTGCCGGAGAGCTGTTCGGCGTACAGGCCATGGGCGACACGCTGCGGGGAGTTCTGCCCCACCGGCAGCGCACCGGGCACCGCCTCGGTGGCGAACTCGTTGCCGAAACCGGTCTGATAGCCGCGCGATGACATCGGGTTGTTCATGGTCCTGCTCCGCCGGAGGCGTGGATGGCAAGGGAGTACAGCCGGTGGCACCCACGCGGACGCGGATGCCACCGTTGAAGCGTAACGCCGACGGGTGCCGGACGCTTTACAGCAGGCGTCTTACAGCACGCCGCGCTTGATCTGATCGCGCTCGATGCTTTCGAACAGCGCGGTGAAGTTGCCTTCGCCGAAGCCTTCGTTGCCCTTGCGCTGGATGATCTCGAAGAAGATCGGGCCGATGCAGTTGGTGGTGAAGATCTGCAGCAGCTTGCGCTGGTGGGTCTCTGGGTCGGCATCGATCAGGATCTTGTTCTTCGCCAGGCGCGCGACGTCTTCACCGTGGTTGGGCACGCGCATGTCGATCACGTCGAAGTAGGTGTCCGGTGTGTCGAGGAACTCCACGCCCTGGGCGCGCATCGCTTCCACGGTGTCGTAGATGTTCTCGGTGAAGCAGGCGATGTGCTGGATGCCCTCACCCTTGTAGGCATCGAGGTATTCGTTGATCTGGCTCTTCGGATCGGAGGATTCGTTGAGCGGGATGCGCACGATGCCGTCCGGGGCGGTCATCGCCTTGGACACCAGGCCGGTCTTGAGGCCCTTGATGTCGAAGTAGCGGATCTCGCGGAAGTTGAACAGGCGCTCGTAGTAGTCCGACCACTGCTGCATGTTGCCGAAGTACAGATTGTGGGTCAGGTGGTCGATGAAGGTCAGCCCGAAGCCCTTCGGGCGCGGGTCCACGCCTTCGATCGGTGCGTAGTCGGTGTCGAACGTGCTGCCGTTGGCGCCGTAACGGTCAACCAGGTACAGCATGCAGTCGCCAATGCCCTTGATGATCGGGGCGGCAACCGCACGGGTGTCAGGCTTGAAGTCGATCGCTTCGGCGCCGTTGCCCAGTGCCATCTGGTAGACCTCATCGCCCGGCTTCTTGAAGCGGATGGCGAAGCCGCAGGCGCACGGACCGTGCTTGTCGGCGAAGTCCGAGGCAAACGAGTCCGGCTCTTCATTGACCAGGAAGTTCACGTCGCCCTGGCGATAGACCGTGATCGCACGCTGCTTGTGGCGCAGCACCGCGGTGAAGCCCATCTTGCGGAAATAGTCGTGCAGTTCCGCGCCACGGCCGGCCGGGGCGGCGAACTCGACGAACTCGAAACCATCGATGCCCATCGGGTTTTCGAAGGTGGTGACCTGCATGCCCGGATCGGGTGCGTAGGACGCGGTGCTCGTTTGGCTGGTCATGCTGTGGCTCCAAAGCAGTCCGCATCGGAAAAAACCAGGTGCGGTAGGAAGGCAGACCCGCGAGAATGCGGAGTCCGGAACGTAGGTTATAGTTTCACATGAAACCACCATCAAGGTGCACCGCAGCATGAGCCCGCCCGATCCCAGCAGTCACAGCATCCGCGCCTCGCACGCCCTGCTCGATCTGGAACAGTTCCTGCCTTACCGGCTGAGCGTTCTGTCCAACCGCGTCAGCGGCAACATCGCCAAGCTGTACGGGGACCGTTATGGACTGGCGATCCCCGAGTGGCGGGTGATCACGGTCCTGGCGCTGTACCCGGGCTCGTCGGCCAGCGAGGTGTCCGATCGCACGGCGATGGACAAGGTCGCGGTCAGCCGCGCCGTGGCCAGACTGCTCGAACGCGGCTTCATCAAGCGTGAAACCCATGGCGACGACCGCCGCCGCTCGGTGCTGGCGTTGTCGGCGGCCGGGTTCGAGGTGTACGAGACCATCGCCCCGCTGGTGATCGATATCACCCGCAAGCTGATGTCCGTGCTCAGCGAAGAAGAGGAGCAGCTGCTGGAAACGCTGATCCTGCGCCTGGCCGGGGACGGCCTGCAGCGGATGGACGAGTAGGCAGCGACCGTTGGTCGTTGCGGCTCAGCTGAGGTGCTTGCGCCGCGCATGCACCCACGGCGCGGCCAGGGCGCCGATGGCGCCGGCGGCAAAGCCCAGCGAGGCGGCCACTGCCGCCGCCTCGATCGCGCCTGGCAGGGCCAGTGCGGCGACCACCAGCAGCAGTGACGGCAGGCCGATGAACACGGCCATGAAGTAACGCCAGCGCGGTGACCAGGTCCCGACCTGGAGCAGGCTGACCGGCATCCAGGTCTCTGCCGATGCGTCCTGCGCGACCTTGGCCGCGACCTTGGTCAGGTCCGCCTCCACCGGCCCCTTGCCGGTGCGCGCGGTGGCCAGCATCGCTGCCACCTCATCCACGGCCGGGAAGCTGGTCGGCCAGGTCTGCGGAGCGCTCACGCCATAGGCGGTCAGCAGCGGCACGCTGATCCAGGGCGCCAGCAAGGGCCGCACCTTGCGACGGTCCATCACGCACCAGATCTGGGTCACGCCATGCGCGGTGACGCTGTACAGCGCCAGCTGCCCTGCAGCCGGGTACGGCAGCATATGCACGCGCGCAGCCATGCTGTCGTAGCCCATCGCGCGCAGGAAGCCAGGACGGGTGCGCCCCTCATGTGCCCACGCCAGACCGAGCGCACCGACCAGGTACGCCTCGGCAGGATCTTTCACACCGGCACTGGCGCGATCATCGCTGGCCAGGAAGAACGCCAGCGATTTGGGCTCGGCGACATCGTGCTGATCCCAGCGCCCGGCATCGCCCAGCACATGCTTGAGTGGCAGACGGGCCGGCGCGGTTTCGTCCTTGCTGGCGTTCTGCAGGAACGGGACCACGCTCAGCACGAAGCCCTGCAGGTCCACCCCACGGATGCCGCTGCCCTGCCACTCGGCAGGAATCAGGCCGGGCAGCGTGCCCTGGCGCGCGAGCGCGTCCAGCTGCATTTTCTGCTCGACCAGTTTCTGCACGGCCGCTTTGAGCAGCACGTTGTCGGGCACGGACACCATCGGCAGGCGGTAACGGATCGTGCCCGGCGCCGGGGTGTCCACCTCGGCATCCAGCGCATCCGGCGCGGTCTGGTCATCAAGCAGCACATCGACCGGCGGCAGGCTCACGCCGGCCGGCGCATCAAGGGAAACGTCGGTGGTGCTGTCGCTGGTGCCCGGCTGCATGTGTGGATTCCGTCGGTTGTCCGCCACGAACAGCGCGGCATGAGGTCCTTGGAGGTAACGGCAGGTTGGCGCGGAAGTTGAGGGCCGTCTGGAGAGGTTCACCACGCGCGCAAAAAAAAGCCGCGGAATCCGCGGCTTTTTCGATCACGACGCCTTGGGTGGCGCCCATTGCTTCATGAAGGCGAAGAAGCGGCCACGGTCGTAGCCCTTCTTCTGCCCCTTGTCCGCCTCCAGCTCACCGGTGAACTGCGAGTGCAGCAGTTTGCCGTCGGCATCGAGCACGAACAGGTGCGGATAGCCCTTCACTGCCGGGAACTGCGACAGGAACGCCGCGTTCTCGTTGTCTTCGCTGTAGTTGACCTTCATCCAGACATAGTTCGCATCGCGGAAGCTGCGGATCTGCGCATCGCCCTCGATGAAGCCGTCCATCAGATGGCACCACGGGCACCACTCACCGCCCACATCCAGGATGATCCGCTTGCCGCCGCGCTGGGCCTCGACCTTGGCCGTGGCCAGATCGGCGACCGGATCGCGGGCCGGATCGAACTGGGCGTTGAGCGCCGCGATCGCGGCGATGTCCGCCGCGGCCGGGGTGTTGCCCGAGGCCACCGGTTCGCCGGGATCGGCGACCGGGGCCTTCTGCTCGGAGGTATCCAGCGGCTGCGCAGGCGCAGCGGTGGGCGTCGACGACGGCGAACAGGCGGCCAGCAGGCCGGCCACGATCATCGACATTGCCGCTGCTTTCATGCGCATGGCAGACCTCACTTGACGCCGTGCATCAGCTTGTTGATCAGCGGCGCGACCAGGAACAGCAGCACGCCGGAGCCGACCAGGGCGATGAAGCCGAAGGTGTAACCGGACTGTGCCGACTGCACGGTCATGCCACCTTCGCCACTGACCCGACCGGCGAAGATGCCCGCCAGATTGTTGCCGATGGCGATCGACAGGAACCAGCAACCCATCGCCATGCCGCCCAGACGGGCCGGAGCCAGTTTGGTGGTCATCGACAGACCGATCGGCGACAGGCACAGCTCACCGACGGACTGGATCACGTACACCATGAACAAGGTCCAGAACGGGATCTTGCCGGCGCCATCGACCATGCTCGACAGGGCCACCATCAGCAGCAGGAAGGCCAGGCCGTTGAACACCAGGCCCAGGCCGAACTTGCGCGGAATCGACGGATTGGCCTTGCCCATCTTGACCCACAGCCAGGCCAGGATCGGCGCCAGGGTGATGATCGCGATCGAGTTCACCGACTGGAACCATTCCAGCGGGAAGGTCCAGTCACCGAACTCGCGGTTGACGATGCGGTCGGCCAGGAAGGTGAAGGAGCTGCCGGCCTGCTCGAAGAACATCCAGAACAGCACGTTGAACACGAAGATCACCAGCATCGCGATGACCTTGTCGCGGCTCACGCTGCCGCCGCGGATACCTTCGATCAGCAGCATCACCGCCGGCACCACGAACAGCGCCATCAGCAGGGCCTGCAGGGCCTGTGCGTCAATGGTGAGCAGGAAGTAGAACAGCGGAATGCCGATGATGGCGCCCAGCACGGCTACCATGCCCACGCGGCCGACACTCTCCTGGCCCGGGGCCGGTTCGCCGATGCCCTTGAGCTGGCGACGGCCCAGCCAGAACCAGACCAGGCTGACCAGCATGCCCACGCCGGCGGAGATGAACACCACCTGGTAATGCGGCATCGCATCGGTACCGAAGATCTCACGGGCAAGCCAGCCGGTGATCACCGGGGCGATCATCGCACCGAGGTTGATGCCCATGTAGAAGATCGTGAAGCCCGAATCGCGGCGCACGTCACCCTGCAGGTACAGCTTGCCGACCAGGGTCGAAATGATCGGCTTGAACAGACCGTTGCCGACGATGATGGTCGCCAGGCCGAGCTTGAACAGCAGCTCGGTCGGCGAGGCCAGCATGAACAGGCCGACCGCCATGAACAGCGCGCCCAGCAGGATCGAGCGCTGGAAACCAATCAGTTTGTCAGCGACATAGCCGCCGAAGATGGCACCGGCATACACCAGCGCCAGGTAGGCGCCATACAGCTCGCTTGCCGGCTTTTCACCGGAGGCTTCGCCGCCATGGAACTGGGCCACGATGTACAACACCATCGCCCACCGGATGCCGTAGAACGCAAAGCGTTCCCAGAATTCGGCCATGAACAGCATCCACAAGGGACGCGGATGGCCCAAGAGGGTCTTGAACTCCGGCAACGCCGGTTCGGGAACGGATTTCGCGGCGGCGTCTACGCTCATGCGGGATTCCTGGGTTCGGTGGAAGACATGCACGTCCGATGTGCGAAACAACTCGGGAGAATCCCAGAACAAACGCGTTCACGTCAAATACACACCGATCCCCGCAGCTGGCGGCACGGTCGCTGAACTTGCATCTGAAACTGCCGGGGTGGAACCGTCAGCGCAGCAACGGCGGGGCCTGCCGCACGGTAGGGGTTATAGATGCAGCAAATATGAATAGGCTTATTGGCGCTCGTGCTCGATCACGCGTCCGGCGGCATCGGGTCGTCGTTGCGGATCGTGGTGCGCACCTGGAACAGTTCCGGGAAGAAGGTCAGCTCCAGCGCCTGGCGCAGGAAGCCGACCCCGCTGGAGCCGCCGGTGCCGCGTTTGAACCCGATTACCCGCATCACCGTGCGCATGTGGCGGAAGCGCCACAACTGGAAGGCGGTCTCCAGATCGACCAGGTCTTCGCACAGCGAATACTCGCGCCAGAAGCGGTCGGTGTTCTGGTAGATCCGCTCGAACACCGGGTGCAGCGCATCGTCGGCCACGTGCGGCTGCTGCCAGTCGCGGCCCTGATAGCCGGCCGGGACGGGATGGCCAAAGCGGGCCAGGTAGCGCAGGAACTCCTCATACAGGCTCGGGGCATCAAGCACCTCCTGCAGCTGGGCCTGGCCGGCCGGATCATGCGAGAACACCTGCAGCATCTGCGCGTTCTTGTTGCCCAGCAGGAACTCGATGTAGCGGTACTGCAGCGACTGGAAGCCCGAGGACGGGCCCAGCACATCGCGGAAGCCCATGTACTCCGAAGGGGTCAGCGTCTCCAGCACCGACCATTGCTCGGTCAGCTGACGCAGCACCTGCTTGCTGCGCGCCAGCACCTTGCGGCACTGCCAGACCTCATCGCGCTGCAGGAAGCCGATCGCCGCGCGCAGCTCGTGCGCCAACAACTTCAGCCACAGCTCCGAGGTCTGGTGCTGGATGATGAACAGCATTTCGTCGTGATGCGGCGGGTTGGACAGCGGCTGCTGGGCCGACAGCAGCTGATCCAGGCGCAGGTAACCGCCGTAGGTCAGCCGCCCCTCCAGATCGGTGTGGATACCGGCTTCGAGATCGCGTTGGTTCTTGTCGACGGACATGGCAGGGACCGCTTGAGGGGCAGAAAGGGTAGCGCAGTGGCCCGGTGGCCGCGCATCCGGCCGTCAACGGCTCACCGCTCCACCAGCTCGGCCGAACCGACGATCGTCACGCCCGGCGTCGGCACCAGGGCTGCCTCGACCAGCGCGGCCGCGATGATCCCGGCCGGATTGATCCGCCAGGCACGCGGCAGGACCGGGCCGAGTACGCCCAGCACCAGGCTGGCCAGATGCTCGCCGGTGCGCCGCTCGGCACGCTCGCCCCCGATCAGCCCGGGGCGGACCAGGGTCAGGGAGGGGTAGCCCAGTGCCCGCAGGTCCTGCTCCAGCCGGCCTTTGACCTGGTTGTAGAAGATCCGCGCGCCCGGGTCGGCGCCCATCGCCGAGTTCAACGCGAAGGCATGCGCGCCTTGCGCCCGCGCCAGCCGCGCCACCGCCAGCGGCGCGTCATGGTCGACCCGCGCGAAGGCCGCCTGGCTGCCGGCCTGCTTGATCGTGGTGCCCAGCGCGCAGATGACGGCATCCACGGCCCACCACTCGGCCTCGGCCGGCAGCTGCTCGAAGTCCACCACCGGATTGACCAGCGCGGCATCGGTGATGCCTACCGGACGTCGGGTCGGGGCAACCACCGCATCGCAGCGCGGGTCCTCCAGCAACTGCCGCAGGACGTGACTGCCGACCAATCCGGTCGCGCCCACCAGCATCACCTTCATCGCATTCTCCTGCCTGGCTCGTGCTTACCATCCTGCCATGCAGGATCGGTTCAAGCGTGACCGGACTGCGCCGATACTGTTCCAACCTCTCCACCGCTCCGGCCCCCGGCCGTGCCCTGCAAGGACCTGCCGCATGACGGACCCGCACGACCCTCCCCCCAGCCCCGGCACTGCTGTCGGGCGGCTGCTGTCGCGGCGGCAGAGCGTGGGGACCGCGGTGGAGACGCGCAGTGAACCGGCCCCGGTCCTGAAGGGCGGCAGCAGCGCGATGCTGCAGCGCCTGTTTGCCGGGATCGACAGCCCCGAGCCCCTGCTGGGCGCGTTTGCCAATGGCATGTCCACCCTGCCCGGCGAGCTGGGCGACATGGGCCTGCGCCTGCAATCGGCGCAACGCAGCGGCGACTGGGTCAGCTACGGGCGCGCGATGCGCCAGCTGATCGACAAGTACATCCGCACCATCGAGCAGGAAACGCCCGATGGCCAACCCGACAGCCTGCGCCTGCGTGAGCTGCTGCGGCACACCCTCGGGGTGACCGTGGCCAGCCTGCTGCAGAACATGCCCGAGTTGCGCGAGGAGCCCGGGCAGCTTGCCGGCGAGGTGCACCGCTGGCATCCCGGCCAACCGCTGCAGCCGATCGAAGTGCGGCTGCGCGAGCTCTCCCATCAGATCGGCGTGCGCAGCGATGGCTGGCAGGAGCAGCAGGAGCTGCTGCTGAGCCTGTTCGATCTGCTGCTGGACAACATCGGCGAGCTGCTGGATGACAGCAGCTGGCTGCATGGCCAGGTGCACGCGGTGCGCTCACTGATCGGCGGACCGCTAGATCGCGACTCGGTGGAACAGGCGCGCGCCAACCTGCGCGAGGTGATCTACAAGCAGGGCCTGCTCAAACAGGGGATCGTGGAGTCCAAGGCGGCGATGAAAAACGTCATGGGCGGCTTCATCGAGCGCCTGGATGGCATGGCGGTCAGCACCGGCGAATACCACGATCGCATCAGCAGCTATGCGCTGGCCCTGAAGGAAGCCCGCAGCATCGCCGATCTCAACCAGCTGCTGCAGGACGTGCTGGTGGATACCGGCCGGGTGCAGGAACAGGCGTTGCAGGCGCGCGACCACCTGGGCAATGCACGCCGCGAGGTGGAGCAGGCCGAGCAGCGCATCGCCGAGCTGGAGCAGGAGTTGCGTGACGTCTCCGGGCTGGTCCGCACCGATCCGTTGACCGGTGCGCTCAACCGGCGCGGGCTGGATGAACTGCTTGAGCGCGAGATGGCGCGGGCGGCGCGCCACGGTCATCCGCTGGCACTGGCGCTGCTGGACCTGGACGATTTCCATCAGACCAACACCCAGTACGGCCACGCCGGCGGCGATGCCGTGCTGCGCCATCTGGTCGAGGTCTGTCAGCTGCACCTGCGCAGCAGCGATGCGATCGCACGGCTGGGCGGTGACGAGTTTGTCCTGCTGCTGCCGGAAACGCCGGCGGCGGACAGCATGTCCACGCTGCTGCGGCTGCAACGCTCGCTGGCACAGCGCCCGCTGCCGCTGAACGAACAACGGGTGCCGGTGCATTTCAGTGCCGGTCTGGCGCAATGGCAGCCCGCCGAAGCGGCGGACGCGCTGTTGCGCCGTGCCGATACCGCGCTGTACGCGGCCAAGCGCGTCGGCAAGAACCGCGTGCAGGCTGCCGAGCCGGCGCGCTGATCCGGTGGCTGTGATAGCCGGCGCACTGGCGCGAATCACTTGGATATGGACATGACCCTGCCCCGTACCGCCCACGATCCACGCACGCGTTTCGCCGCGCTGCTGGAGCAGCACCGCGGCATTGTGGTGAAGGTGGCGCGTGGCTACTGCCACCACCCGGAGGATCGACTGGATCTGGTCCAGGAGATCAGCGTGCAGGCGTGGGCGGCGTTCGAGGCGTTCGATCCTTCGCGGGCACGCTTCTCGACCTGGCTGTACCGGGTAGCGCTCAATGTGGCGATTTCGCAGTGGCGTCGCCAGCAGCACCGGCAGGGCCACCACGCACCATTGGACGACGATCTGCCCGCGGTGGACGACGCCGCGCCGCCCGAACAGCGCCACGCGCTGCGCCAGCTCGAGCTCGCCATCCACGCGCTGCCACCGCTGGACCGCGCCCTGATGCTGCTGCACCTGGATGATCACGACCATCGGCAGATGGCCGAGGTGCTGGGCATCAGCATTGCCAATGTTTCCACCCGCCTGCACCGTGTGCGCCAGCAACTGCGTACCCGCTTGAACCCCACCGACTGAGGGAACCGCCATGCAACCGGATGAACTCAAGCAGCTGTGGAACCGCAGCAACGACGCCGCCGATGCGCAGGAGGCCTTCGCGCTGGATGCGTGGCGCAGCCATCGGCAACGGGCCGTACAGCATCAGCTGGGGGCCTTCAGCCTCTGGCAGTGGCTGCAGCTGGCGATCTGGCTGGCCGTGGCGGTGTACTGCGGCAGCCAGTGGTGGCAGCAACCGCCGCTGGCGGTGATGCTCAGTGCGCTGTCCCTGCACGCGTACTGCATCGCGGCCATCATCGTCAGCATCACCCGCCTGCAGCGCCGACGCCAGCTTCACCCCACCCTTGCTGTCGTGGAGCAATCGCACCACCTGGCCACGCTGCGCTGGCACACCGCACTGACCGAACTGCTGCTCGGCCTGCCGTGGTGCTGGCTGTGGCTGGCGGTGCCGGTGCTGGTGGCATGGCAGGCCTGGCACGTGGATCTGGGCGCCGTCGCCACGCCGTGGCTGCTGGTATCGCTGGGTGCGGGAACGTTGGCCATGATCGCCGCGATGGTGGCTGCACGTCAGTGGGTACAGCGCGCGCCGGCCTCGCCGCGGCTGCAGCGCGCGATCGATGCACTCTCCGGGCGCCGGCTGGCGCGTGCCCGCGCCGAGCTGGAGGCCCTGCGCGGGTGGGAATCGGCCTGAGCGGGCCGAGCTTCAGTGCGCCGGCTTGGCCCCGCGCAGCTTCTGGAATGCGGTGACCGCGCCCAGCACCACCGCGCCGATCACCACGCCGACGATCACGTTGCCCAGCGCGTTGATCAACCAGCCCCAGCTGCCATCGCCCCCCATCTCCAGAATGGCGTGATGCAGGGGCGCGATGCTGTGCACCAGGATGCCACCGCCGACCAGGAACATGGCCGCGGTTCCGGCGACCGAGAGGAACTTCATCAGCCACGGTGCGGCCACCAGCAGGCCCCGGCCGATCGCGGCCAGCGCAGCCCCCTTCTTGGACAGATACAGGCCCAGATCGTCGAGTTTGACGATGCCGGCGACCAGTCCGTACACAAACACGGTCATCGCCAGCGCGATCACCACCAGGGCGGTGACCTGGTTGAGGAAGGGGGCGCTGGACACCACGCCCAGCGACAGCACGATGATCTCCGCCGACAGAATGAAGTCGGTGCGGATCGCGCCCTTCACCTTGTCCTTCTCCCACGCGACCATGTCCACCTTCTCGTCAGCCAAGGCCTTGACCCGCTCGGCCTTGCGCTGTTCATCCTCATCGCGCGAGTGCAGGAAGCGGTGCGCCAGCTTCTCCACCCCCTCGTAGCAGAGGAACGCGCCGCCGATCATCATCAGCGGGGTGATCGCCCAGGGCAGCCAGGCACTGATCGCCAGCGCGGCCGGCACGAGGATCGCCTTGTTCACCAGCGAGCCCTTGGCCACCGCCCAGACCACCGGCAGCTCCCGGTTGGCGCTGACGCCGGTCACCTGCTGGGCGTTCAGCGCCAGGTCGTCGCCGAGCACCCCGGCGGTCTTCTTGGCTGCCACCTTGGTCAGCACCGCCACGTCATCCAGCAGGGACGCAATATCATCGAGCAACGCGAACAGACTGGCACCGGCCATGGTGGATCCAAAGGAGGAGGCGGAAGCGCCGATTCTGACCGATCTGCGCCCTTGCGCGGTAGCCGGCGCGGATTCACCAGCCCACCACCGACACCCGGCCACACTGCCGGTGATCGTCGCCCCGGAGTCCTGCTTGAATACCACGCCCGTCGTTCCCGGTTCGCCGTCGCTGGTCAAGGGCATGAACCGCCGCAGCCAGATCCTGCGCCTGCTGTTGCGCTACCGTAATTCCGGCGTGTTTTCCGGCATGAACCTGGACGCACGCGCGGTCCACGATGTGCCGCCGGACGGGAACCCGGAGCAGTTCGTCACCGATCTGGAATCGCTGGGGCCGACCTTCGTCAAACTGGGCCAGATGCTTTCCACCCGCCCGGACATGGTGCCTGTGGAATTCGCCACGGCGCTGGAGCGCATGCAGGAGAAGGTCGCGCCGATCCCCGTCGAGCGCATCTCGGCCATCATCGAACAGGAGCTCGGCGCTTCGGTCTCCAAGCTGTTCGCCAGCTTTGATCCGGTCCCGCTGGGCTGCGCCTCGATCGCCCAGGTCCACCGCGCCGAACTGCATGACGGGCGTCAGGTGGCGGTCAAGGTGCAGAAGCCGGAGGTCGCCGCACAGCTGCGCTCGGACCTGGAGGTGCTGCGCAGCTTCGCGCTGGCCGCGGATCACCTTACCCAGGTGGGCCGCCGCGTGCGCCTGCGCGACTGGCTCAATGAGTTCGCCAAGACACTGATGCAGGAGCTGGACTACCAGGCCGAAGCGGAGAACCTGCAGCGCTTCGGCCAGCACCTCAAGCCGTTCAAGCCGCTGTGGGTGCCACAGCCGGTCTGGGACTACTGCAGCCATCGCGTGCTGACCATGGAGCTGGCACAAGGCGTGCGGGTGGACATGATCCCCGACGTGCGCCGCACCGAGCAGCCGATGGCCCCGCTCGCCGCTGCGCTGATCCGGGGGTATGTCGACCAGATCTTCGTGCATGGTGAGATCCATGCCGACCCCCATCCGGGAAACCTGCGCGTGACACCGGCGGGTCGCTTGGCGATCTTCGACCTGGGCATGGTCGCGCACATGCCCCCTCGGCTGCGCGAGCGGCTGCTCAAACTGCTGTTCGCGGCAGTGGATGGACGCGGCGAGGAAGTCGCCGATGAGATCATCGGGATCAGTACGCGGCTGGAGTTCTTCGATGAGGAACGGTATCTGCGTGAGACAGGGCAGATCATCGCGCGCTATGCCGCCAACAGCAGCTTCTCCGAGGGCCGCGTGGTGCTGGACCTGGTGCGCATCGCCACCGCCAGCGGCCTGCGTACCCCGCCGGAGCTGAGCCTGCTCGGCAAGGCGCTGCTGAATCTGGAAACCGTCTGCCGACTGCTGTCGCCGGACCTGGATACGCGCCGCATCGTGGAGAAACAGCTGCAGCACGTGATGCGCGCACGCCTGAAGAAGTCACTGTCCAAAGCCAATCTGGCCAGCGAAGCGATGGAGATCCAACAGCTGCTGCGCGATGGGCCGCGCAAGATGACCGACATCCTCGCGCTGCTCGCCGAGAACCGCCTGCAGATGAAAGTCACCGGGCTGGAAGAATCACGCCTGATGGAGAACCTGCAGAAGATCGCCAACCGCGTCTCTGCCGGCATCGTCACTGCTGCACTGATACTCGCCGCGGCGATGATGATGAAAGTCGATACCGGCTGGCATCTGTTCGGCTATCCAGCCATCGCATTCACCTTGATGTTGATTGGTGTGTTCCTCGGTCTGGGCATCATCCTCAGTGCGCTGATCTTTGATCGCCGTGCGCGCTCGAAGGAAGAACGCGGGCACCGTTGACGCGCTCACCACGCGCGTCGCGCATTCAAGCACAACGAAAACGACGGGTCGCAGAACGCGCGACGCAGTGCATCGCGCGTGCTTCTTCACACGCGTTTTACGTCGCATATCGCAGTGCGATGCGTGATCAAGTATGTCGTTTTCAACAAACATTTCAGTCAGGTTCGTGCAGGCATGATCCAGTCATCGGCTTGTCATGCATGTGTGGTTGAGACAGCCGGTCGGATGGGAACTGCGTCGTCATGACGTCCATCACCACCTGTCTCCACTGCCAAAAGTGCTTATGCTCTGGATCCTGCTGCTGTCACTGTTGCTGCTCACCTGGCTGTTCCTCGCATCTGACAAATGGGTGTGGTGGAAGGCAAGCCTGATGTCATTGCTGCTGCTGACGCTCAGCGCATGGTGGTTGATCAACAAGTTGTCCGGTGACGGTCTCAATGCAGCCACGCTGTACCACCTCGGCGCGGACATGGAAGGCGCCGGTGTCGCCGACTTCAAACAGTACATCGCCGGCTTCATCGCGCTGGCCCTGGTCTCGCTCACCCCCTTGCTGCTGGCGCGCCTGCGTCCTCGGCGCCGCCCCGCGCATGGCAAGGCGGTGTTTGCCGGCTTCATGGCCATGTGGTTCGTCGCCATCGTGGTGAGCCCGCTGTACACCGATGCCCAGCGTCTGTACCAGCAGATGCGCCCGGTGGACTACAGCATGGTCAAGGCCGAATACCGCGTGCCGACGCAGCCGCTGACCAAGCCGCGCAACATCGTCTGGATCTACGGCGAAAGCCTGGAGCGCACCTATCTCAATGAAGAGACCTTCCCGGACCTGATGCCCAACATCAACCGGCTGGCCGCGCAGTCGCTGGACGTGCGCGGGCTGGTCTCGGCCGAAGGCGGTGGCTGGACCATCGCCGGCCTGGTCTCCTCGATGTGCGGTGTGCCGCTGACCACCGCCAAGGAAGACGAAAACAGCATGGGCCGCATGGGCAGCTTCCTGCCCGAAGCGGTCTGCCTGGGCGACTACCTCAAGCAGCAGGGCTACACCAATCACTACCTGGGCGGGGCCAACGGCCAGTTCGCCGGCAAGGGCCAGTTCCTGGCCACGCATGGCTTCGATACCGTTGACGACCTGGCCTGGTTCAAGCAGCAGAAGATCACCCGCGCGCATTTCTCGCCGTGGGGCGTGCATGACGATGTGCTGCTGGACAAAGCCTACGACCGTTTCGTGCAGCTCTCGCGCAAGGGCGAGCCGTTCATGCTCACCACGCTGACCATGGACACCCATCATCCTGCGGGTCACCTGCCGGTAGCCTGCAAGGGCACCCGCTACAAGAGCGAGCACGGCAACATCGGCATGCTCAATGCGCTCAAGTGCACCGACGGGCTGATCGCCAAGCTGGTCGACCGCATCCAGGCCAGCCCGTATGGCGAAGACACCTTGATCGTGATCGCCTCCGATCACCTGGCCATGCCGAACGATCTCAGCCACATCCTGGCCAAGCAGCACCGCGAGAACCTGCTGCTGTTCCTGGGCAAGGACATCGCCCCGCGCCAGCTGACCGCGCCGGCCGGTTCGACGCTGGATTCGGGCGCCACCCTGTTGAGCCTGATCGATCCGGCCATCGATTCGATCGGCTTCGGCCGCTCGCTGCTGCATCCGGAGCGCTCGGACAGTGCCAGTGCCGCCGTGTTCCGTGACAACGGCAAGGACTATCCGCGTTACCTGGCGTTCTCGCGCTCGCTGTGGCTGGGCGACAAGACCCGCCAGCTGCGCATCGATGACGACAACCAGGTGGTGATCGGCCTGCAGCATGTGCAGCCGCCGGTGCTGCTGGAGTACGACAAGCACTGGGACCTGAAATCGGTCTACCTGGAGAACACCTCCAAGCAGTTCGATCTGGCCGACCCGTCCAATACGCTGGCCTACGTGGATCGCTGCACCGCGTTCGAAGATGGCTCGGCCGATGGCGACTGGTGCGCGATGCTGGTCAACCAGGACAAGGGCATCAAGCTGTTCCGCGATGACCAGCTGCGCGGTGGCGTGGCGGTGGACGGCCCGCTGGATCCGTTCAACGGCCCGCGCCCAAGCATCCGCCAGGCGCACATGATCACCCACAAAGGCCGCCGCACCCGCGCCGGTCAGTACATGGTGCAACTGGTGACCAAGCAGTCACCGGACCGCGGTTTCTGGATCGAAGCGGTGTCCTCGCAGCGCAAGGTGGTGGTCGCCCAGCAGTGGGTACAGCCCGATGCCGACGGCCGCGTCAACCTGAGCTTTGGTCTGGACCACGAGGTCGATGATCTGGAAGTGCGCGCCTGGTTGAACCACGCCGAGAAGCTCGCCGTGGATACCTTCGCGCTGGTGCCGTCGCGCCGCGGCAACCGCGGCTGATCCGGCACCCCCGGCCGACATCGGGGGCTGTCGACGGTCGGTATCCATCCATCGTCCGTTGCAGCTACGCGTCGGGATCCGGCTTCACTGCCGGGTCGCGCACCAGATGGATATCCGTCGGCGAGGACAGCGCGATCCCGGCCGCGGCGAACGTCTGCAGCACCGTGAAGTACAGCTCGCTGCGCGCGCCGTACACCGCCCGCGGGCCTGACACGTAGGCGAAGCTGTTGATCGCGATCTGGCCATTGGCGATCGAGTCGATGAACACCGACGGCGCCGGATCGCTGAGCACGCCCGGGTGCTCGGTGTAGGCATCCAGCAGGATCTGGCGCAACGCGGCCACATCGGTGTTCAACGGCACCGAGAACTGGATCTGGATCCGGCCCTGCGCGTTGCCCATCGTCATGTTGCGGATGGTCTTGGTGATCAGCTCGGAGTTCGGCACGATCAAGGTGGACTTGTCGCCCACCTGGATTTCCGTCGAGCGCACGCTGATGCGCTTGATATCGCCTTCCTGGTCGCCCAGCTTGACCCAGTCGCCGATCTTCACCGGCCGCTCGGCCAGCAGAATCAGGCCCGAGACGAAGTTCTGGGTGATCGCCTGCAGACCGAAACCGATACCCACCGACAGCGCGCTGACCACCAGTGCCAGCTTTTCCAGGCCAATCCCCAGCGCGGTGACGCCCCACAGCACCGCGGCGATGATGCCGAGATAGCGGGTGACGGTGCTGATCGAGTTGCGCGCACCAGCATCGAGCTCGGTCTTGGGCAGGTAGGTGTCGCTCAGCCAGCGCTGGAAGGTCTGCATCACCGCCCACACCACCAGGAACACCAGCACCGCATACAGCACGCCCCCCGGCCTGAGCGTGGTCTCACCGATCTTCAAGCCGCCGGACAACGAGTCCAGCCCGCCCAGGAAGGCGTTGAGGTTGCCGAACGGCGCGGCCAGCATCAGCACGCCCAGCAGGATCACCGCGACCCGCAGCACCGCCGAGAGCAGGACGCCGGCCTGCTCCACCCGTGACTCGCTGAGCCCGGTGGTCAATACGATGGTCTGCCCGGCACGGCTGCTGGGCGCGAGCATCCAGGTGGCCAGGTCATCGGCGAACTTGAGCAGCAGCGAGACCGCCATGAACACCACCGCGACCCAGACCAGCTGCTGGGCCACGAACAGGGCGAAGTTGAGGTACCCCAGCAGGGTGGCGATCACTGCCGCGGCAACGGCGATGTGGCCGACCAGACGCGCCAGCACGATCCAGCCACTGCGGCGTGGCGCCCCCCGCACCTTGCCATCGCCACCGGCGCGGGGATCGGCACGTGCTTCGGCTTCGGCGGCTTCGGCTGCCTGGCGGTTGTGCATGCGTGCCAGCGAAGTCAGGATCGCGATGATCAGCCCCATGTAGGTCAGCGCCATCAACCCATCGGCGGCCACCGTGGTCACCTCGCTGGTGCGGGCGGCACGGTCGAGGGCGACCAGCATGATGCTCAGCCAGGTCAGGCCGGCCGCGCCCCAGGCGTACTTGCGCAGCCGCAACGCCGCGCTGTCATCCAGCGACAGCAGCCGCCACGATGGCCGCTTGGGGACCAGCAGGCAGGCACTGAGCGCAGCGATGAAGGCCGCCACGAAGGTGGCCACCTCGAAGGTCTCGGCCACCTGCTGCAGGCGCGGGGGGATCGCGCCGATCGCATCCAGCGATTCCACCAGGGCCACTGCCGCCAGCCCCGGCAACAACGTGCCGACCAGCAGCAGCCACACCGCCAGGCCAGAGCGGCGCAGGCGCCCATCGGGTGCGCGCTCGGAGGCGGCAAAGCGACGTCCCAGCGCGCGCAGCCACAGGCGCAACGGGAAGAACATCACCAGTGCGACCGCCAGCCCGATCAAGGGCGCGTTCCAGCCATGCCTGGCAATGGCGTTGCGGGCGGCGTCTTCGCCCAGGCGGTAAAGGATGACCAGGCGATGCACATCGTCAGGCACGTCCTTGGCGAAGCTGCGCCACAGCGACGGTGACAGCGGTGAGGCGACCTTGCGGCTCAGCTGTTCGCTGAACTGGGTCACCCGCATCTTCTCGATGCGTTCGCCCAGTTGCCTGGCATCCACGGAAAGGAGCTTGGCGCGGGCGATCTGCGCGGTGATGTCGGCCTTCTGCTGGTTCAGCGCCTTGCGCTGCCGGCTCACCTCGGCTGGTTCGATGGTGCCCTCGGCGACCTGGCCAAGCTGCTCAAGCCGGGCATCCACCTGCTGAAGCTGCGGGTCCAAGGCACTCTGCAGGCCGTCGGCATCACGCTGGACGGCCAAGGCGCGGTCGGAGAGCGCCTTCAGGGTTTCCGTGGTGCCCGCATCTTCCAGCGCGTCGCTGGTGGCGCGGAGCGCTTTTTCGGCCTGGACCAGCTGCTTGGCGGGATCCGGGGCCGGATCCGTGGCCTGCCCGAGGGCGAGCGGCGCGGCACCCAGCCAGG
Source organism: Stenotrophomonas maltophilia (assembly GCA_002363385.1). Classification (GTDB taxonomy): domain Bacteria; phylum Pseudomonadota; class Gammaproteobacteria; order Xanthomonadales; family Xanthomonadaceae; genus Stenotrophomonas; species Stenotrophomonas maltophilia_AN. The sequence goes on along the minus strand of DEVL01000003.1, from coordinate 213,653 downwards.
CGAACAACAGCAGCCACGACAAGGACCGCACCACAAACGAAGAATGACGAAGCGACACGCCAGCACCAACGGTTCGCGCGGACCACCGCGCCTGCCCGCGACTATAAACCGGCCCCTGTTCAGAACGGGTATGTGGGCACTCAGTACTTCAGGCGGAGCTCTTCGACCTGTGGCTGCAGGCGGGCATACCAGTCCTGGAATTCTTCTTCGGTGATCTCTTCGGGCGCATACACCGCGATTTCGTCCCAGGTGTGATCGGTCGGCAGTGGCTGCCGCGGACCGGCGCGCAGGGTGTAGGTCACACCCTCATGGTCGACCACATCGTCGGCCGTCTCGCGCTGCTGGCGCGCAACGCCGGTTTCGCTCTTGAGCAGAATCACCTGGTACATCCGCATCTCCATCGCTGTTGAAAGAAGCGCCAATGGCGCTGCGGCCCAGCATAGCGCTGTGACCGGAAGCGGGACATGACGCGACTACAACGGACTGTCTCGACGCCGAACTCGCCCCGGCTTCACCCGGCCGTGGCAGCAGCCCCGGCATCGTGGGATCGCACTCCCACCAGCCGTTGCCCATGACCCCACATCCCGACCTGAAAACCGTTCCCGACCTCAAGCTGCCGCGTTACCTGGGCACCTGGTACGAGATCGCCCGCCTGCCGATGAAGCATGAGCCGGAAGGCTGCACGGATGTGTCCGCGCACTACAGCCTGAAGGACAACGGCCACGTCGCCGTGGTCAACCGCTGCCGCATGGGCGATGAGATCGAGGAAGCCGACGGCGAAGCCTGCCCCGTGGACAACGACACCGCGCGGCTGGAGATCAGCTTCCTGCCCAAGGGCCTGCGCTGGCTGCCGTTCACCAAGGGCGACTACTGGGTGATCCAGATCGCCCCGGATTACAGCGTCTCGCTGGTCGGCAGCCCGGACCGCAAATTCCTCTGGTTGCTGTCGCGTACGCCCACGCTGGACCGCACCACCCAGGAGCACTACCTGGCGCAGGCGCGGCTGCAGGGTTTCGACCTGACCGAACTGATCCAGACCCCGCACACCGGCCACCCGACCGCCTGAGGCTTCCATGGATCTGAAGAGCGGGTACCCGTTCTGGGCCGTGCGCAACGGCCTGATGCATGCGTTTCCGCCGCTGGAGAAGGATCTCAACTGCGAGGTGCTGGTGGTTGGCGGCGGCATCAGTGGCGCGCTGATCGCGGACGAACTCTGCGCGCACGGCCATGACGTGGCGCTGATCGAACAGCGCGACATCGGCTGGGGCAGCACCGCGGCCAGTACTGCGCTGCTGCAATATGAGATCGACACCCATCTGATCGACTTGGCCCAACGCTATGGCGAGGACGCGGCAGTGCTGGCTTACCAGGCCTGTGCCGAGGCGATCCCGGCCATCTGCGAGGTGGCCGCGCCGTTCCGCGATGTGGACTGCCACCGCATGGCCAGCCTGTACTACGCCAGCAAGCGCGGGCACCAGGCGGTACTGGCCGAAGAATGCGCGCTGCGTGCCAGGCACGGCTTCGATGTGCGCTGGCTGGAGAGCGAGGCGGTCGAGGACGGGTACGGCATCCGCGCTCCGGGCGCCATCCTCAGCGCGCTGGCGGCACGCATCGATCCGTACCGGCTCACCTATCGCCTGCTGATGCGGCTGCACAAACGCGGCTGCGGGGTCTACGACCGTACCGTGCTCGATACACTCACCCCGACCCCGCGCGGCGTGACCGCCACCACCCTGGGCGGCGCCCGCATCCGTGCCCGCCATGTGGTGCTGGCCACCGGCTACGCCGGGCAGCGCTGGTTGAAGCCCTCGGTGGCCCGCAACCGCAGCAGCTACGCCTTCATCACCGATCCGATTCATCCGGACCTGCTCGGGCCGCTGCGCGAGACCATGGCGTGGGAATCGGCGCGTCCGTATCTCTATCTCCGAAGCACCGGCGACAATCGGCTGTTGATCGGCGGCGAGGACGATGCCATCGATCTCCCGGCCCGGCGCGACCGGCGGGTGGAGAGCAAGACCGCCACGCTGCTCAAGAAGACCGCCAAACTGTTCCCGCACCTGCCGCTGCAACCGGCCTTCTCATGGGGCGGCACCTTCGCCGAGACCCACGATGGCCTGCCGTTCTTCGGCCCGCATCCACAGTGGGGACCACGGGTGCTGTTCGCGATGGCCTACGGCGGCAACGGGATCACCTACTCCATGATCGGGGCCGGGCTGCTGCGCGCGGGCATCGAGCGGCGCCGGCATCCGCTGGCGGAGCTGTTCGGATTCGGCCGGTTGCGCTGAGTTCCCCTTGCAACGCGCGCCATGACAGGCATCATTCAAACTACGGCTGCTAGCGTCAGCGCTGTCGGCCGTCCTGCCTGTCTGCTCCGGAGCCTCTCATGATCCGCCTGCTTCCCCTGCTGCTGTGCCTGTCCCTGCCCGGCGTGGCGCTGGCCCAGTCGGCCGCAGGCGCAACTGGCCCGCAGTCGTCGACCGGGCTGGATCTGAGCATTCCCGATGCGCCCATGCAGTACCTGGGCGATCAGTCGCTGCGCGGGGATCCGCCGGGCACGTTCTACGGTGACCGTACCGGCCGGCGATCCACTGACCGGGCCGCCAACGGCATCGCCCACGTGACCGACGACAAGCTGCGGGTGAACGGCAGCCTGACCACCGGCATCGGCTACTCGGAGAATTTCGGCAATACCCACTACAACGCCGCCGAGCTCAACCTGAGCAAGAACTACACCAGTGACGAGGGCAACACCCGCAACGTCAACATCAACATCCGGGTGAGCGAAGGCAAGGGCCCTGGCTTCTACGGCCCTTATGGTGGGTACGGTTATGACGGCTTCGATGGTTACCGCGGTGGCTACGGCCGCGGCCCGGGCTACTGGGATTACCCCTCGCGCTGGTAAGCGCGGCATCTCTCAAGCACACACGCGGACGGCCGGGGAAACCCGGCCGTTCGTGCATCCAGCGCGCGCTGGCGAGTGGGATCAATCCCACCAGCCGTCGCGCTTGCTGGCCAGCACACGGCCATCGTGACCGCTCATGCGCACTTCCACGCGCTGGTTGCGGGCATTCCGCGCATCCAGCGTCCACGTCGCACCATCGCGCTCAAGGGAGTCGATCTGCTTCAGACCGGCCTTGCCCGCCAGCGCCAGGATCTGACCGGCGTCCAGCACGGCGCGGCCATCGCGCGGATCGAAGATCTCGCCCTTGGTGTCATCGATGATCACTTCATCGACAGTGCCGTCCTTGCGGGTCACGTCCGCCTCCCACACACCATCGTCGTGCTCCAGCTCATGCACCTGGGTGTAGCCGGCGGCGCTCAGCTTGGCCTGCACCTGTGCAGCGGACAGGTTGGCGGCAAAGGCCGGAGTAGCGAACAGGGCGGCGGCCAGGGCGGTAGCGGCAATCATCGTCTTCATGGGAATCCTTGAGGGGGCACCGGTCCATTCCGGCACCGCCAGTCTGGCCGCCGCGCCTAACCGGACCATGAGGGCGACTGTTAGATACTGTTTAGACAGCCCCGGTATACCGGTGCCCTGCCCTTCCCCCTGCGTGCCCGCATGTCTGCCCTGTCCCTGATGCTGCCCCTGCTGTTGACCCTTGCCCCGCAGGACCCGATGCGGATCCTCGACGGTGGCAGCCGCCAGCAGGACAGCGTGCGCCAGGCGGTGCGGCAGGGACGCTTCGTACCGCTGGAACAGGTGGTTGCCGATGCATTGCGGCGTTATCCGGGCAAGCTGATCGAGGTGGAACTGGATGACGGAAAATACGAGGTCGAGATCCTTGGCCCGGACGGGGTGGTGATGGAGCTGGATTACGATGCCGCCACCGGCCGCCTGCTGAAAATGGAAAAAGACTGATGCGCGTGCTGCTCGCCGAAGATGACGCCCTGCTCGCCAGCCGGTTGCAGACGCTGCTGGAAGAGGCCGGCTACGTGGTCATCCACAGTGCGGAGGGGCGGGATGCCGAGTACCAGGGCCAGATCGAGGACATCGCCGCCGCCGTGGTCGATCTGGGCCTGCCGGGCCTGGACGGGCTGAGCGTGATCGAGCGCTGGCGCCAGGCCGGGCGCGACTTCCCGGTGCTGGTGCTGACCGCCCGCGCCCGCTGGCACGACAAACTGGCCGGCTTCGATGCCGGCGCCGATGATTATCTGACCAAGCCGTTCCAGCCCGAAGAGCTGCTGTTGCGCCTGCGCGCGCTGATCCGCCGCAGCGCCGGCCACGCGCATCCGCGCCTGCAGTGCGGCCCACTGGTGCTGGACGTCAATGCCGGCCGCTTCGAGCTGGACGGCGCGCCGCTGGCGCTCAGCGCGCAGGAACACCGCATCCTCAGCTACTTCATGCATCACCCCGATACCGTGTTGAGCCGCTCGCGGCTGGGCGAGAACGTCTACGAAGACGGCTTCGATCCAGACTCCAACACGCTCGATGTACTGATCGGCCGCATCCGCCGCAAGCTCGGCAGCGAACTGATCCACACCCACCGCGGCCAGGGTTTCCGCCTGTCGGCGACGCCATGACCACCGGTTCGCTGCGCACCCGCCTGCTGGTCGCCGGCGGCCTGGGCCTGGTGCTGGTGTCGGCCTTGGCGACCTGGTGGCTGGGCGCGATGTTCGAGCGTTCAGCGCGGACCGCGATGGATGAGCGCCTGGGCAACGATCTGATCGCGGTACTGGCACTGGCCGAAAGCGATGCCAACGGCCAGCTGCAGTGGCGCGACACCCTGGCTGACGAGCGCTATCGCCGCGTGTTCTCCGGCGACTACTGGCAGGTGCTGGACCCGCAGGGGCGCCCGCTCGGGCAGTCGCGCTCGCTGTGGGATGACGCGCTGGCCGCACCGACCTCGCTGCCACCGGGGCCGGCACAGGCCTTCGATGCGCCTGGCCCACTGCAGCAATCCCTGCGCGTGCTGGCCCAGCAGGTCCGCCTGCCCCGCGCCGCCACGCCGGTGATCGTGATGGTCGCCACCGACCGCAGCCCGCTGGATGCCCAGGTCGCCAGCTTCCGGCAGCGCACCGCGCTCGCCCTGGCGGTACTGATCGCCGTGTGGTTCGGCGTGCTGGTGACCCAGGTGCATTACGGCCTGCGCCCCCTGGCCGAGCTGGGCCGCATTGCCGGGCAGGTCCGCAATGGCGAGAACGTGCGCTTCCCGCAGCAGGGCCTGGTCAAGGAAGTCGCGCCGCTGGCCGGCCAGCTCAACGCGCTGCTGGACCATCATCAGCGCATGGTGGTGCGCGCACGCCGCAGCGCCGAGGACCTCGCGCACGCGTTGAAGACGCCGCTGACCGTGCTCACCACCGAGGCCGAGGGCGACGGCAGCGATTGGCGTCAGACCCTGCGCAGCGAGACCGCGCGCATGCAGGCCAGCATTGATCGTTACCTCGCTGCAGGGCTGGGCGCCGACAGCCAGCAGCGCACGCCGGTCGCGCCGGTGGTGAGCGCGCTGTGCGGGCTGATGCAGCGCGTGCATGCCGCGCGCGGGCTGCGTTTTGCGTGCGACAGCAACACCGCGGGTGTGTTCGCCGGTGCGCGCGAGGATCTGGAAGAGATGCTGGGCAACCTGCTCGACAACGCGGGCAAGTGGGCCGCTCATGCGGTGCACGTGGAGGTGACCGCGCTCGGTGGTCAGCTGCGGATCACCGTGGCCGATGACGGCCCCGGGCTGCCCGCCGAACAGCTGCAGCGCGTGCTGGAACGCGGCGTGCGCCTGGATGAGCGCGCGTCGGGAAGTGGGCTGGGCTTGTCGATCGTGGCGGACATCGCCGAGAGTTATGGCGGCACGCTGGTGCTGGCCAATGCCGCGCCAGGGTTGCAGGCGACGTTGACGTTGCCGGCGGGGTAAACGCGCCGTCGCAGACGGCATTGCGTTTGCCATTGGTCATGTGCAGCGGATCGGAGGCTGCACGTCATCCACGCATGGGGTGGATCTATCTGCCAGCGTGCATCCACCAGCAATCAATGGCATCCAGCACGATGTGGAGGATCAGACCGATGCCGAACAGCCGCGTCTTCTTCGGTATACACAGCCCCGCATACACCGCGATCGCCGGTACGGTGTGCAGCGGATGGAAGCCGATGCTGCAGCGGTTCGGGGCGTAGATCGGGTCGGCCAACAGGTGGTCGAGATCGATGATCCAGCCCAGCAGCATCAGTACCCAGGCGGACATGAACCGTTTGCGCCAGAACATCCACGCCAGCAACGCGGGCACGGCCGCATGCAGGAACAGATGAAAGATCGCGCGCGCGCTCATGCGGGCTCCGGGTGCTTTGCAAAGACGGCCGGGCAGTGCCCGGCGTTACAGGCGGCCGGGTGAGGCCCGAAGGCCGTCACCCGTCGTCACGTGGCTTACGCCAGCGGTTCGTCGGACAGGTAGGTGTAACCGGTCAGACCGGCTTCCAGTGCCTCGGACAGTTCCTGCGCGCGCTCGGGCGAAAGCTTCGCCGCCGCCACGCGCTCGGCGTAGCTGGCGCGCAGATCGGCCAGGCTGTAACCCACGTAATCCAGCATCACATCGGTGGTATCACCGCGGCGTTGCTGTGTGATCGCGTAGCCATCGGCGTCGGCCAGCACTTCCACCGCGTCGGTATCGCCGAACAGGTTGTGGATGTCGCCGAGGATTTCCTGGTACGCACCGACCATGAAGAACGCGATGCGGTAGCTCTCACCGGACTTCAGCGCATGCAGCGGCAGCGAGGTGTCCAGGCTCTCGTTCTCGACGTAGGTTTTCACCATGCCGTCCGAATCGCAGGTCATGTCCGCGATGATGCCGCGGCGCTCGGGCTGCTCGTTCAGGCGCTCGATCGGCACGATCGGGAACACCTGGTCGATCGCCCAGGCATCCGGGATCGATTCGAACACGCTGAAGTTGACGAAGTACTTGTCGACCAGGCGCTCGTTCAACTCATCCAGCGCCGGGCGATGGCTCTTTTCGTCATAGCTCAGGCGTGCGCGCACGGCATGGGCGATGGCGTAGAACAGGTCGTCGATGCGGGCGCGCTGCGGCAGATCGATCTGGCCCAGCGCATAGCTGGCAAGGCCTTCGGCGTGGAAGTGCTGCGCTTCCTGGAACAGCTCCACCGCCGGGCGCTCATCGAGCTCGGCGTGGATCTCGCGCAGGTGGCGGATCGCCGCCGGCTCGTCGTCGTGCTGGTCCGGCACGCGGCCTTCCTGCGCCTCTTCCACTTCGGAGACGTTGGCGATCAGCACCGCGTGGTGCGCGGTCATCGCACGGCCGCACTCGGTGACGATACGCGGCGGGGTCAGGCCGTGTTCTTCGCACGCATTGGCCAGCGGCTGCACGATGTTGCTGGCGTAGGAGTTCAGGCCGTAATTGATCGAGCAGAAGCTGCGCGAGCGGGTGCCTTCGTAATCCACGCCCAAGCCACCGCCGACGTCCACATGGGTGATCTTCGCGCCCAGGTGCGAGAGCTCCACGAAGTAGCGGGTGGCTTCGCGCATGCCATTGGCGATGTCGCGCACGTTGGAGATCTGCGAGCCCATGTGGAAATGCAACAGGCTCAGGCAGTCGGCGTATTCGGTATCGCGCAGCGACTTCCACAGGTCCAGCAGCTGGCGCGGCGAGAGGCCGAACTTGGCCTTGTCGCCGCCGCTGTTCTGCCACTTGCCCGCGCCCAGCGAGGCCAGGCGCATGCGCACGCCCAGGCCCGGCTTGACGTCCAGCGCCTTGGATTCCTCCAGCACCAGCTTCAGCTCGGAGGGCTTTTCGATCACGATGAAGGTCTGCAGGCCCAGCTTGCGACCGATCAGGGCCAGGCGGATGTACTCCCGGTCCTTGTAGCCATTGCAGACGATCAGGCCACCCGGGCGCGACAGCGCCAGCACGGCCATCAGCTCGGGCTTGCTGCCCGCTTCCAGGCCGAAGCCCTCGCCGTGGTGACTGGCGAGCGTGCCGGCCACGCCGCGGTGCTGGTTGACCTTGATCGGGTACACGGCGGTGTAGCCGCCCGGGTACTCCCAGTCGGCCTGTGCCTGCGCGAACGCGGCCTGCAGCTTGCCCAGGCGCTGGCCCAGGATGTCCGGGAAGCGCACCAGCAGCGGCAGCTTGGCGCCGGCCTCGCGGGCGGCGTCCACGATCTTGGGCAAGGACACCACCGGGCCGTCCTGGCCAGTCGGTCTCACCACCATGTGTCCTGCCTGATCCACGTCGAAGTAGCCATCCGCCCAATGCGGAATCGAGTAGGTCTTGCGGGCTTGGTCGAGGGACCAATCGGTCATTTCAGTGGGCCTGGTTGGTAAAAAAGGGGGTGCATGATAACGCCTATGTGGCGACAGCTCCGTTATCATGCGCGCCCGCGCCCGTGCTCAGGCTTGAAACCTGAACGGGCCAACCCGTCCGGACGTGGCTTGCGCCACGCGGCACCGCCGCCAGCCCGGCTCCAACACCCTTCCGAACAGGACTGCTGCTCCATGACTGACAACAACAACTGGTACATCGAACACTTCGAGCGCACCGGCTCGGCCATCGGCTACCGCCTGACCGGCAAGCTGGATGAAGTGCAGTCGCCGTTCCAGAAGATCGAGATCTTCGCGACCACCGATTGGGGCAACCTGATGACCATCGATGGCGCCATCATGCTGACCAGCAAGGACAACTTCTTCTATCACGAGATGATCAGCCACCCGGTGCTGTTCACCCATGCCGCGCCCAAGCGCGTGGTGATCATCGGTGGCGGCGACTGCGGCACCCTGCGCGAGGTGCTCAAGCACCCGGGCGTGGAGAGCGTGACCCAGTGCGACATCGATGAGCAGGTCACCGTGATGGCCCGCAAGCACTTCCCGGAACTGTGCGATTCCAACGACGACCCGCGCGCCGAGCTGATGTTCGACGACGGCGTGGCCTACATGGCCAACTGCCCGGACGGCAGCGTGGACGTGGTGATCGTGGATTCGACCGACCCGGTCGGCCCGGGCGAAGGGCTGTTCAACAAGGCGTTCTACGAGAGCTGCTTCAAGGCCCTGAAGGACGACGGCATCCTGGTGCAGCAGTCCGAATCGCCGCTGATGCAGCTGGACCTGATCAACGAAATGCGCGCCGAGATGGGCAAGGCCGGCTTCGGTTCGTTCAAGACCCTGCCGTTCCCGCAGCCGTGCTACCCGACCGGCTGGTGGAGCGTGACCCTGGCCCGCAAGGGCGAGAGCAGCTTCGATTTCCGCCAGGCCGATTCGGCTGGCAAGTCGTTCGATACGCTGTACTACACCGCCGCGCTGCACACCGGTGTGCTGGTGACCCCGCCGTTCGTGGCGGCAGCCCTGAAGGGCTGATCGAAGGCGTGCCGACCAACGGTCGGCACCTACCGGTATGTGATGCGGCAACAAAAAACCCGCGCTGGCAGCAGCGCGGGTTTTTTGTTACTCAGATCGCCCAGATACCGACGATCACCGCCACCACCAGGCCCCACTTGATCACCTGATAGGCGACCACGCTGCGCTCGCGCAGGGCTTTGGCCTTCAGGCGCACCTTGTAGACGCTGCCGAAGGCTTTGTTGACGCCACCGGTCGGGTCACCCGGCAGGTTCGGCGAGGCACCACCGGCCAGCAGCGTGGAGGCCACCGCGCGGTTGAACACGCCCGGCAGGCCAAAGCGCAGCGGGCGCGCGATATCGCAGAACAGGATCACGCGGTCATCCGGCGTCTCGTTGTGCGCGTGGTGGATGTAGGTCTCGTCGAACATCATCCACTCGCCATCGCGCCAGCTCTTCTTGATGCCATCCACTTCGATGTAGCAGGCGTCATCATTCGGCGTGGCCAGGCCCAGGTGCAGGCGCAACGAGCCGGCGAAGGGATCGCGGTGCGGGCGCAGTTCGCTGCCCGAGGGCAGCTGGGCAAACATCGCCGCGCGCACGTCCGGCAGCGATTCCAGCAGCGCGGTGGTCTTCGGGCACAGCGCCTTGGCCGAGGGGTGCGAGGGGCCGTACCACTTCAGGTAGAAGCGCTTCCAGCCGCGGCGGAAGAACGAGTTGAAGCCCGCATCGTTGAACGTGCTGGAGGCGGCGATCTTGTCGGCATCGCGCAGGGCCAGCGCTTCGTCGCGGATCATCTGCCAGTTCTGGCGCAGCGGCTCGAGCTGCGGGAATTCCTTGCCTGGATCCAGGAACGGCGTGGTCGGCACCTTCGAGAACGCGTACATGATCACGTTGATCGGGGCCATGAAGCTGGAGTGGTCCAGCAGCTGGCGCGACCAGCGCGCACGGACTTTGCCGCGGTAGTGGATGTACAGCACGCAGGCAATGAACAGCCCTGCCAGCACAATCTTGATCATCAGTCTTCCTCCGGCATGGCCGGACCCGAAATGGTGGGGGCGATGCGCGGAAGCGACCGGCATCGAAAGGGCGGCAGAGGGCGGGGACGTGCCGGGGAGGGGCGGCCGCCGATGTCGCGAGCAACAGCATATGGTCGGCAGCGCCCGCGTCGCGGTCAAGCACGAGGTGAGCGACGTTCAGCGCGGCGTGGCGCACCGGGCCACCCCAGCAGAAGCCTGCGGCGCTCGCCTGTGCTGGGAACAGACGAGCGCGCGGAGCCCCTGAGGGTTCACCGAATGGCCCCCTGCACGGGGCGCACGGCAGTCATGCCTGCCATGCACTCTCCAGACGTGGCCACCAACCCGCTGATTGAAAACGAGATTATTCCAAACGATACAAGATTGTCCGCTTCAGCGTGACGAACTGTTCCACGCCGGGCCACGACATTTTTCCGACATCGTCTGGATTCGTGTACTGGCGAGTACTAAAATTAACGAAATCTTTAGTTCCCCACCGTAAGCAGCACCGGTACGCCTGACGCATTGCGCCGACCGCCGGGTCGCACAGACCCCTATGAACACAATTGTTGCCCCGTGTGTCGATGACACCGCCCCCGCCGAGCTGCTCAAGCGCGGTGAACGCCTCCTGGAACCCGACGTCTACCGGACCTGCCTCAACGGCCAGCCCGCGGTGGTCAAGGATTACACCCGGTATCGCGGCACCCCGCTGTCGCCGATCGCCCGCCTGCTGGTCCGCCGCGAAGCGCGCATCCTCCAGCGCCTGAGCGGCTGGAAGCATGCCCCTGCCCTGCTTGGCACCGTCGGCGGCCTCGCGCTGGGCATGGAGTTCATTCCCGGCCAGACCCTGAGCGCGGCCCAGTCGGTCGGCATCGAGGTCTTCGAGCAGCTGCAGTACGCCCTGACCCGCCTGCACGCCGCCGGCATCACCCACAACGACCTGCACGGCACCAACGTGATGGTCAGCGGCGGGGTGCCGGTGTTGGTGGATTTCACCTCGGCCTGGCGCAGCCCGCGCTGGCTGCCGGTACACCCGGTCTCACGCCAGCTGCGCCGCAGCGACATGAAGAACCTGTTGAAGATGCGTCAGCGCCTGACCGGCGAGCGCCCCAGCGCCTCCGAGGCGGCCCAGGTGGCCGACCCGCGCTGGGTGGCCGGCGTGCGCGTGGCTTGGAAGCGCCTCTACCGCTGGTTCAAGGGCCACGCCTGATCGCGGGCGCCCTCGGGAAAGCCGGCGCGCGTTACAGCGCGTCGGCGTCCAGCTCACCAGTGCGGATGCGCACCACGCTGCCCAGGTCGTACACGAAGACCTTGCCGTCGCCGATCTTGCCGGTGCCGGCGGCTTTGACGATGGCTTCCACCACCTCCTCGACCTGATTGTCGACGACGGCCACCTCGATCTTCACCTTGGGCAGGAAATCGACCACGTACTCCGCCCCGCGGTAGAGCTCGGTGTGGCCTTTCTGCCGCCCGAAGCCCTTGACCTCGGTGACCGTGATCCCGGTGACGCCGCGCTCGGCCAGCGCTTCGCGCACGTCGTCGAGCTTGAACGGCTTGACCACCGCCATGACCATCTTCATCCGTCTGCACTCCTTTCTTTCAGGCTGCGAGGATAACGCCTGTCCGCCGGTGAACGCGATGCGCGCGGTCAGTGCCGCCGGCAGCGGGGCGGCTTATCCTTAGCGTATACCCCGCGGAGCCGCAGCATGATCGACCTCAACCACCTCGATGACCTCGCCCGCCGCCTGAGCGACATGGTCCCACCGGGCCTGCGCCAGTCGCGCGAAGAACTGCAGGCCACCTTCAAGACCGCGCTGCAGGCCGGGCTGGGCAAGCTGGACCTGGTGACCCGCGAGGAGTTCGACGTGCAGCGTGCCGTGCTGCTGCGCACCCGCGAGAAGCTGGAGGCGCTGGAGAAGGCGGTGGCAGAGCTGGAAGCGCGTGGGGCCGCTGCGCCCCGCGAGTGAGGCAACGCCAGGATCTACGGAGGCTGCAGCGGCTGCCCTCCATCCACGATGCGACAAGGATGTCTGAATGAGTGAACAAGGTTCCCAGATGCTGGCTATCGCCGGTGCCTGCCTCGCGGCGGTGATCGTCGCACTGTGCCTTATGCGGTTCATGCGCATTGACGGTGTGCGCTCGCGCAACGCCTACCGCATCGTGTTCTCCGGGTTGGCTGCCCTGCTCGCACCGACATTGATTGTCGCAGGCCATGGTGTTCTGCCTGCTCCATTCATCGCCTGCATACCTGTCTTGGCGTTCAACCTGACGTCCATCAGCGAACTGAAGCTGGGTGCGCTCGGCCTGCTCGCCATCGGCGCAGGCAAGGGTACCGGGGAGATGTGGGTCTTCACCCTGCCGACCCTGCTGGTGTTTGCACTGATGATGGCGTTACCTTGGTCCCGCGCAAAGCCGCGCTGCAGCGGCGCAGGCGATTAACGCGCACGATTACACGTCCTGCAGCACGAACCGCTCGATCGCCAGCGCCACGCCATCTTCGGCGTTGGTCGCCGTCTCGAAGCGCGCCGTCTGTTTCACCGCCGGAATCGCGTTGCCCATGGCGACACTGGTGCCGGCGAACTGCAGCATGGTCAGGTCGTTCTCCTGATCGCCCACCGCCATCACGTTGGCGCGGTCCACGCCGAGGTGCGCGGCCAGCTTCTCCAGGCTCGGGCCCTTGCCGGCGCGGTGATCGAATACTTCCAGGAAGAACGGCGCGCTCTTGAGCACCGCGAAGCGATCGGTCAGTTCGGATGGCAGGCGCTGGATGGCGGCATCCAGCACGGCCGGCTCATCGATCATCATCAGCTTGATGAACTGCATCCCCGGGTCCATGTCCGCCACCCGGCGATACGACAGTGGCACATTCGACAGGTGCGAATCGGCCACGGTGTAGTGGCTGATGTCCTGGTTGGGCGTGTACATGCGCCGGCCATCGAGCGCCTGGAAGTGGATGCCCAGCTCGCGTGAGATACGCTCGCAGAACACGAAATCCTCGAAGCTCAGCGGAAATTCGATGACGTGCTGGCCGCTGCCGATGTTCTGCACCACCGCGCCATTGCAGGCGATGCAGTAGTCCTGCTCGCCCTCGATCCCCAACTGCTGCAGGAACGGCGCCATCCCCGACACCGGGCGGCCGCTGGCCAGCACCACCTGCACGCCCTGCGCACGGGCGCGGGCGATGGCCTGCATCACCCGGGGCGTGAGCGTGTGCGCGGGATCGAGCAGGGTCCCGTCCATATCGATGGCGACCAGTTCGATCGGGCCGGAGCGGTGGTGCATATCCATGGTGTTCGACGGCGTAGTACGTGGGGGCATCCAGTCTAGCGGCGTTGCCGTATACGGGGAGGTGCTTGCCTACCCCATGGCGCGGCAAGCGCCTATGGGCTGGGTTCTCCATGTGCTGCCATTGTGCTCGGCATGCCGCAGACCCCGGAAACAACCGCATGAGCCTTGCGCTGGTGCACAGCCGTGCCCGTGCCGGTGTCAAAGCGCCCGCCGTGCGGATCGAGGTATTCCTCTCAGGTGGGCTGCCGCATACCCAGATCGTGGGGCTGCCGGCCGCCGCCGTACGGGAATCGCGTGACCGCGTACGTGCCGCGCTGATCTGCGCGCGGTTCGAGTTTCCGCAGCGGCGGATCACCATCAACCTGGCCCCGGCCGATCTGCCCAAGGAGGGCGGGCGATTTGATCTGGCCATCGCGCTGGGCATCCTCGCCGCCAGCGGTCAGATCGATGCGCAGTCCTTGGACAAGTACGAGTTTCTGGGCGAATTGGCCCTGACCGGTGAACTGCGCGGGGTCGACGGCGTTCTGCCTGCCGCGATCGCTGCCGCCCGGGACGGCCGCAGCCTCATCGTCGCCGCCGCGAACAGCGAAGAAGCCGCGCTGGCCCAGCATGCCGACGTACGCATCGCCCGCACCCTGCTGGAGGTCTGCAGCGCCCTTGAGAGCGGCACGCTGCCGCCCGCCGTGGCGGCTGACCCACTGCCGGTGAGCATTTCCGACCTGCGCGACGTGCGCGGCCAACTGCAGGCGCGGCGAGCGCTGGAGGTCGCGGCGGCCGGCGGGCATCACCTGTTGTTGCTTGGCACCCCCGGTTGCGGCAAGACCCTGCTGGCCTCTCGATTGCCCAGCATCCTGCCAGCGGCCAGCGAGCTTGAGGCACTGGAAGCGGCCACCATCGCGTCGTGCAGCGGCCAAGGCATTGATGCGGGGCGCTGGAGAGAGCGGCCCTACCGAGCCCCACACCACACGGCCAGCGCCGTCGCGCTGATTGGCGGTGGGTCGCATCCGCGCCCTGGCGAGATTTCGCTGGCGCACAACGGCGTGCTGTTTCTGGACGAGCTGCCCGAGTGGAGCCGGCACGCGCTGGAGGTCATGCGCGAGCCGATTGAATCCGGGGTTGCCGTCGTCAGCCGCGCTGCGCGTACCGAGCGTTTTCCTGCGCGGTTTCAGCTCGTTGCGGCGATGAACCCCTGCCCCTGTGGCTGGGCCGGGGATCGCAGCGGGCGCTGTCTCTGCAGCGAGGAGGTCATCCGTCGCTACCGGGGCCGGGTTTCCGGGCCGTTGATGGATCGCATCGATCTGCATGTGGAAGTCCCTCGACTGGACCCGCGCGAGCTGCGGGATGACGCGCCGCTGGGCGAGGACAGTGCGAGTGTCCGCGCCCGTGTTGTCGCCGCGCGGGAGGTGCAGCTGTTACGCAGTGGGAAGGCGAATGCACAGCTGCTGCCGTTCGAGCTGAGCGAGCATTGCCGGTTGTCGCCGGAGGATCAGCAGCTGCTGGAGGATGCGGTGGAGCGGTTGCAGCTGTCGGCGCGCTCGATGCATCGCATTCTGCGGGTGGCGCGGACGTTGGCGGATCTGGGGCATGCGGAGGAGATCAAGACTGCGCATGTGGCGGAGGCGATCGGGTATCGGCAGTTGGATCGGGGTGGTAGCGGGTGAGGCAATGCGCTGTGCCAACCGGAACGCTACGTCAGTAAGCCCGCTGCGGCCCCACCGGCACGATCCCCGACGGATTGAGATGCCGATGGCTCTCGTAATAGTGGTGCTTGATGTGCTGGAAGTTCACCGTATCCGCCACCTCGGGAATCGCCATCATCCGCGCCACGAACGCATGCAGACCAGCGAAGTCCGCAATACGCCGCACGTTGCACTTGAAGTGCACGTAGTACACCGAGTCGAAGCGGATCAACGTCGTGAACAGACGGATATCGGCTTCGGTCATGGCATCGCCCACCAGCCACTCGCGTTGCTGAAGGCGTTCGTCCAACCAGCTGAGTGAATCAAACAAAGGCCCGATGGCCTCTTCATACGCCTCCTGCGTTGACGCAAAGCCCGCTTGGTACACACCGTTGTTGACGGTGGCATAGACGCGCTCGTTGACCGCATCGATCTCAGCACGCGATGCAGCCGGATAGAAGTCACCGGCTTTCGCGCCCAGCCCGTCATAGGCGGTGTTGAACATCCGGATGATATCCGCCGATTCATTGCTGACGATCCTCCCGCGCTCGCGATCCCAGAGCACCGGGACGGTCACCTTGCCGGTCATTCCCGGCTTGGCAGCGGCATACAGTTCATGCAGATAGCGTGCACCGCGTTCGGGCTCCGGCGTCACCTGCGGGCCGGGCTCAAAGTTCCAACCCTGCTCGCCCATGTGCCAGTTGACCACCGACACCGGCACCAGATCCTCCAAGCCCTTCAGCCCGCGCACGATCAACGTGCGATGTGCCCACGGGCAGGCGAGACTTACATACAGGCGGAACCGCCCAGGCGCCGCTTTGACACCAGGCTCGCCATTCGGGCCAGCACTGCCGTCGGCGCTCAACCAATCGCGGAAGGTGGATTCCTCGCGCTTGAAATGACCGTCCTTGTCAGCGGCACCCGCGGTGCCTTCCTGCCATGTTCCCTCGACCAGCATGCCCATCGCGGGAGGACTCCTCTGATAGCGGTGTGTGGTGCGCCGGTGGTGCGTCCCGGCATCGATATATCGTTGTAGCAAATGCGGAAGCAATGCCCGGTGATGGGTGACCGCGATCGGCTTTTGGTGCATCGGGTTCATCACTGAGACACACGCATCTGCGGCAGAATGTCGACGTATCCATGTGGAGACTTACACCACCATGCGCATCCACCAGATCGACCTTCCCGTGTCCGATGTCCCCGCCACTGTGGCCTACTTCCGCGATGAGCTTCAGCTGCCGGTAGACGACGCCGCCGTGCGCATCGGCTGGAGCACCCTGCAGCTGCAACCCGCAGGATCGAACCCGGTCGGCGGTGTGCACCTGGCGTTCAACGTGCCGGCCAATCGCTTCGAAGCGGCCACCGACTGGCTCAAAGCACGCGCCACTCTGCAGCGCGATCTGAAAGGCCATGACCACTTTACGTTCGATGGTCGCTGGGATTCGGAGTCGATCTATTTCACCGGCCCGGACGGTCTGATCCTGGAGTTGATCGCGCGTCGGCGCTTGCCTGCCGGCGAGCGCCAGGGCGAATTCCAGGGCAGCGAGATGACCTGCATCAGCGAAGTCGGCCTGCCCGCTGAAGACGTGGGCGAGGTGCAGGCAAAAGCACAGAACGCCTTCGGGCTGGCGCCGTTGTCACAGCCGACGCCGCACTTCGCACCACTCGGCGATGACGAAGGCCTGTTGATCGTGGTCGATGCCACGCGCCGCTGGTTCCCCGAGCAGAAGGTGCTGCCGAATGCGCGCGGCCTCCGCGTCGTGCTGCATGACGTCATGCCTGGCGCGGTGGTCGAAGACGACGCACTGGGCTGGCACCTGCGCTCGGCCTGAGCAGGCCGCAGACGAACGAAGCCCCGCCGTAGCGGGGCTTCAGTTCACACAACAGCCAGCTGGGCTCACTCTTCCTCGTCCTGCTGGCCGCCCTGCTGCTGGTTCTGGTTGCGCTGCTGCTGTTCCTGCTGCTGTTGCTGCTGCTGGTCGCGACCGCGTTCCTGCTGTTCACCGCGCTGATTCGGGTTCTGCTGGTTCTGCTGAGCCATCTCGATTCTCCGGTTGCCGCAAACGAAATGTCGCGGTCGGGGCCATCCTCTGCAGCGGCAGGTTAACGACGTGTGGGGGTTTGCATACGAACACGTCAACGCATCCGCGCCGATGGCTTCCGCAGTTTCAGGGCCCATGCAGCAGTAGGCGTTGCCCTGCATATGAACGGTTCGAATCCCGTTATTCCACTGCCTTGCAAACCCCTCGACGCGCCACTGAACAGGGCATCGTTGACCCTGAGAGTGCGGATGACGCGCAGATGACGATCACGGCATCACCGGCGGCACGTAGGTCAGCGTCATGCCGAGCAGCCACAGCAGGCCGAGCACCAGCGGGATGTGCACCAGCAGCTGGATGAAGGTGAAGCCGACGATGTCACGCGCCTTCAACCCAAGCACACCCAGCAGCGGCAGCATCCAGAACGGGTTGATCAGGTTCGGCAGCGCCTCGGCCGCGTTGTAGACCTGCACCGCCCAGCCCAAGTGGGCCTTGAGCTCGTTGGCCGCCTGCATCACGTACGGTGCTTCGATGATCCACTTGCCGCCGCCGGACGGCACGAAGAAGCCGAGCACCGCCGAGTAGACGCCCATCACCAGCGCGAAGGTGTCGGTGGTGGCGATGTGCACGAACAGCGTGGACAAGCGATGGGCGAGCGTCTCATCGCCACTGCCGGTCGCGTGGGTGAGGATCATCGCGATGCCGCCATACAGCGGGAACTGGATCAGCACGCCGGTGGTGCTGGGGACGGCCTTGGCCACCGCGTTGAGGAAGCTGCGCGGGCGCCAGTGCAGCAGCAGTCCGAGCGAGATGAACAGGAAGTTGTAGGTGTTGAGGTTGGCGATGGCGGTGACCACCGGCTTGCTGGCGAACTCGCCGAACAGCCAGCCGAACCCGAGCAGCGAGAGCAGCACGGTCAGCAGCGGGCTGTACTCCAGCCACTCACCGGGGCGGGTACGTGGCTGCAGCGGCTCGGCCTCGGCGCGGGCGGCACCTTCGAAGTCCTTGGCGGTGCGCGCGGTGGCCGCGCCAGGCGCGGTCAGCCAAGCGATCAGCAGCGACACCAGGATCAGCGCGGATGTCAGCGCGATCGACTGCCACAGGAAGATGGTCTCGGTGAAGGGCAGCACGCCGGTGATTTCCACCAGGCCGGGCGGCATGCTGGCCGGGTTGGCCTGCAACTGGGCGGCCGAGGAGCTCAGGCCCATCGCCCAGACCGCGCCGAGGCCGAGGTAGGCCGAGGCACCGGCGGCGCGGTAGTCCATGTTGAGTGCTTCACGGCGGGCCAACGCGCGCACCAGCAGGCCGCCGAACACCAGCGAGAAGCCCCAGCTCAGCAGCGAGGCCAGCATGCTGATCAGGCCAACGTAGACCACCGCGCCACGGCCGGTCTTGGGTACACGGGCCAGCAGATCGATGAAGCGCGCCACGATCGGCGCGGTCGCCACCGCATAGCCGCCGATGACCACGAAGGCCATCTGCATGGTGAAGGGGATCAGGCTCCAGAAGCCTTCACCGAATGCCGTGGCGGTGGCCTGCGGGGTCGCACCGAAGCCCATCGCGGCGGCCGCGACGATGACTACGCCGAGTACCGCGAACACGTAGGCGTCAGGGAACCATTTTTCCGCCCAGGCCGCCGAGCGCAGTGCCGCGCGCGCCATCCAGCCGTCCTGCACCACCGTCGACGTATTCATGGCCCCGCCCTCCCCGATCATTCAATGGGAGCGATTCTGGGCGTCGGGAACAGCGCTGTCAGTCGCCTAATGGTCGTAGGGCGTGGGTCGGGTGCCCTCAGCGCACCGCCAACGACACCGCAATGCCGGCAAACAGCGCCGCACCCACCCAGTTGTTGTGCAGGAACGCCTTGAAGCACGGGTCGCGCTCGCGCTTGCGGGCGATCCAGAACTCATACGCGATCAGCCCGGCGGCAACGCCCGCGCCGACGCCGTAATAGAACCCCAGCCCGGCGCGCAGGCCGACCAGCGCCATCGTGCCCAGGAACAGCGCGTAGAGAATGCCCTGGATGACCAGGTCCAGATCCCCGAACAGGATCGCGGTGGAATGCGAGCCCATCTTCAGGTCGTCATCGCGGTCGACCATGGCATACCAGGTGTCATACGCGGTAGACCACAGGATGTTGGCGCCGTACAGCAGCCAGCCGATCACCGGTACCTCGCCCTGGACTGCGGCGAAGGCCATGGGGATGCCCCAGCCGAAGGCCATGCCGAGGTAGACCTGCGGCAGGTGGGTGTAGCGCTTGAGGTAGGGGTAGCTGGCGGCCAGGAACACGCCGATGAAGCTCATGCCGATGGTGAGCCAGTTCAGGGTCAACACCAGAGCGAAGGCGACGATCATCAGCCCGGCGAACAGCGCCAGCGCCTCACGTCCGGACACGGCCCCACTGGCCAGCGGGCGGTCCTTGGTGCGCTTGACGTGCGGGTCCAGCCAGCGGTCGGCGTAATCGTTGATCACGCAACCGGCCGATCGGGTCAGCCACACACCGGCGGTGAACACGAACAGCGTCCACAGCGGCGGCAGCCCGCCGGAGGCCAGCCACAGCGCCCACCAGGTGGGCCAGAGCAGCAGCAGGGTGCCGATCGGGCGGTCGGCGCGCATCAGTTTCCAGTAGTGCCGCCAGCGCGACGGGGGTGCCGCCTCGGGCGCTTCAAAACGTTCGTAAGCCATCGGTAAAGGATACCGCCTGGGCTGGTCGGGCGCGCCGTCGCCGGGCACGTCGGTACAGGGGGCAGACCTGCGCGGCGTTTACGGATAGAATGCTCCTCCCGCGCCGCTTCGGCGGTCCGTGGCCCCGTCAGGCGGCCCGGCGGGACGCAGGACACAACGCGCTCGTAGCTCAGCCGGATAGAGTAGTGGCTTCCGAAGCCATTGGTCGGGGGTTCGAATCCCTCCGGGCGCACCATCCTTGCCACCTCCCCTTCGTTTACCAGCCTGCCTGCGCTGATCGCGCACGGCGGTGGTTTCCCCATTGCCTGTGGGCTTGCCCTGACAATGCGCGCACGAGAGGGCCGGTACGCATCGGTACCGGCCGTGGGGCATCAACCGTCCTCAGTACGATCCATCAAACGCAAAGATCGGCTTGCGCTGCTTCCACAACCCGGCGGTGAAGTCCGGGAATTCCAGCGTCTGAAAACTGTTGGCGATCGACTGCTCGGACAGCGGCGTGATCGCGCTCCAGGTGATGGCGTCGTAGATGTCGATCGGCATCGGCGCCTTGGCTTTCAAGGCTTCCACGAAGGCATGGATGACGAACCAGTCCATGCCACCGTGGCCGGCGCTGGCGGCGGTCGCGGCGTGCTGCTTCCACAGCGGGTGCTCGTACTGATCCTGGTAGGCCTGGAACGGTTCCCACTTGTGCGGCGGGCTGCGCCCTTCGATGTGGATGGACTGGTTCACATCCATCCACAGGCCCTTGGTGCCCTGCACGCGGAAGCCCATCGAGTACGGGCGCGGCAGCGAAGTGTCGTGCTGCAGCAGGATGGTCTCGCCGTTCTCGCAGGCCAGGGTGGTGGTGACGATGTCGCCGAGCTTGAAGGCCACCTTGGTACTCGGGTGGGTGGTGCCACCGCTCTTGGCCACGGTGTACTCGTGCAGACCGCGCGCCTTGCTGGCGAACGCATTGATGTGGGTGAAGCGGTTGCCGCGGTTGATGCCGGTGTACATCGCGCACGGGCCGATGCCGTGGCTGGGGTACAGCTCACCGTTGCGCTGCACCGAATGCTCGGTGCGCCAACGTGCTTCGGACCAGCCCTTGGCACCGAACTCCACGCCACTGTCGTACGGCTGGCTGGGGTCGCCGGAGTTGAACTTCACCCCGCGCAGGTCGTGCTGGTAGCCGCCCTGCAGGTGCACCAGTTCCCCGAACACGCCCTGGCGCACCATCTGCAGCGCCGCCATCACGTCGCGGCGATAGCAGACGTTCTCCAGCAGCATGTACGGCGTGCCGGTGGACAGCTGGGTCTTGAGCACGTCCCAGTGGTCCTGCAGGGTGATGCCGGCGACCACTTGCAGCCCACCGCGACCTTGGCCTGCATGGCCGCGATCGCCATCGGCGCGTGATACTCCCAGGGCGTGGCGATGATCACGCCGTCCAGGCCGCGCTGCTCGATCAGCCGCTTCCAGGCGTTGACGTCGCCGTCCTGGCCGTACGCCTTGGGTGCCGGCTTGCCGGCCTTGGCCACCATGTCCATGCCGCGCTTGAGCATGATCGGCTCGATGTCGCACAGGGCGACCACCTCCACGTCATCGCGGCGGACCAGTTCCTTCAGCAATACCTGGCCGCGCATGCCGGTGCCGATCAGGCCCAGCCGTACCTTGCGCCCGCGTGCCCAGGCAGGCGTGTTCGGCAGCAGGCTGGTGGCGGCGACGGCCGCGCTGGCGGCGATGAATTCTCTGCGTTTCATGGACAGTACCTCGTGTGAAGATCGCGCCGGCAGAAACCGGCGCGGGGGAGCATCAGAACTTGTAGCCCACGGTCAGACTGTAGCCGCGACCGAAGATGGTGGCGTAATCGCTGGAATCGCCGAGGAAGCTGTTCGGGTCATAGAACGGCAGACGGTCGAACAGATTCTTGATGGTGAAGCCGACGTTCCAGTGGTCATCCGGGCGCCAGGCCACGCTCAGGTTGGCAGTCCACCACGACGGGGCACCATCGCACTTGCTCTGCTCCACCGGCAGGTAGCCGGCGGTGCAGGTCTGCGGGTTGTTGTCTTCCTCATCGATCTGCTGCAGCGCCCACTTGGTGCCGCCTACGTAATTAACGAAGACGCTGGTGGTGACCTGCTTGTAGCTCCAGTCCGCGTTCAACGTCGCGCGCAGGCGCGGGTTGTTGTAGTAGCCGACCAGGTCGCCGTAGTACCAGCCGCTCTCATCATCCAGGTAGGACCGGTTGCGGTTGGCGATGGTGGCGGCCACGCCGATGTTCAGGTTGCCCCACTCGCCCAGCGAGAAGCGGCTCCGCGCATCGATGTCGAAGCCGTCGATCAGGGTCTTGCCACGGTTCTTGTACTGGCCCACCACGCTGGCCACGTTGCCCACGCTGTAGCCGGGCAGCGTGCCGGGACAGGCGACGCCGCTGGCCGGGTCGGCGCACATCGCCGCCAGGGCAGCCAGGTTGGCGCGGTCGCCCTCGGTGATCGGCGAACGGGTCGAGGAAATGATGTCCTCGTCGCGGGTGAAATCCGGGGCGACGATTTCGTTGCTGCGGTAGATGAACCAGTAATCGGCCGACACTGACAACCACTGCGTCGGCTCGTAGACGAAGCCCAACGTGGTGATCTTCGCCTTTTCCGGCTTCAGATCGGGGTTGGGCTGGGTCATGCGCGCCACGGTACGGCTGCAGTCGGTGTTGAGCAGGGTCTTGCCGAGGTCGACATCCCCCCCGCGCTGCGACCGCAACAGCAGGTTGGCAATCGCGTTGGTCTCGTTGCAGCGCACCTCGTCGCGGTAACCGCCCAACTGGGCGAACACGCCACCATTGCCGGACTCGGCCAGGCTCGGGGCGCGGAAGCCGGTGGAATAGGTGCCGCGCAGCATCAGCTGATCGAACATCTGGTACTTCAGGCCGATCTTCGGGGCCAGGTTGGCGCTGAAGTCCGGGTATTTGTCCACGCGCAGTGCGGCGTCCAGTTCCAGCTTCTCGGTGAGTGGCGCCACCGTCTCGGCGAACAGCGCATAGGTGTTGCGCTTGCCATCGAACCACGAGCCGCCCTGCTGGGTGATCAGGCCGTTGGCCGCGTCCGGGTTGCCCGGGGTGTAGAAGGTCTCGCGGCTGGCGTTGAAGCCGAAGGCCGCACGCACTTCGCCGGCCGGCATCTGGAACAGCGGACCTTCGATCTTGCCGTCCAGGGTATGCAGGCGCGTCCAGGACTGGATATCGAAGGTCGGGAACGCTTCGCGGATCAGCGCGGCGTTGGCCTCGCTGATCTCACCGAATTTGTACGCCGGGTGATCGGAAATGATGACGCGGCCGGTGCCCGGATCGACGGCGTACGGGCCGAAGGCCTTCTCGAAACCGGCCAGGTTCACGTTGGTGGTCTGGTAGGTCACCGAATGGCTGCCGGCGGTGGCGAAGGCGGTTTCCCAGTTCCAGTCGCCGATGTCACCGCGCATTCCGGCCACCACGCGGTAGCTCTGGTCGGTGTTGCGCTGGCCGAAGTGGTTGGCACCCACATCCTGCAGCAGATACTGCAGGCCGACCACGCCGCCCATCAGTGCCTTCAGTTCGGGGGAGGCGTTGTTGTATTCGTTGTTCGGGCCCAGGTACGGATACAGGAACTGGTTGACCGTGGTGCCGGTATTGCGCGAGAACCAGCTGGTCGGGTTGCCTGTCGTGGTGCCGTAGGCACGCGGCGTACCGCCGTTGGCGGTCAGGTCGATGTCGGTGTAGGTCGCCTCGGCGAAGGCTTCGGTGCTATCGCCGATCAGGAAATGGGCGTTGACGTAGGCGGTGTTGCGCTCGGACTTGGCGCCGGCGTCGATCTCGTTGTTCATCCACGTCTCCCAGATACAGCGCGGGCCGGCCGCTTCGCTGGTGAGCACGTTGTTGCAGCCTGGCGCGGCTTCCTGCACACGGCGGCCGGTGACCGGATCGAAGGCGAAGTAGCTGCCCGGGTTGAACTCGCCCGGCTTGCTGCCGGTGCCCAGGCGCAGGTTGGGCAGGTAGTTGGGGTTGTTGACGTAGTACTGGTCGGGCCGTTTGTCGTAGAAGTCGCTCAGCGGAATCGCGTCGCGCCGGTACAGGTTCACCGAGGCGTAGACGTTGTAGCGGTCTTCATCCAGATCGCCGAAGCCGGCGGTGATGCTGCCCTGGTGTTCACCGTAGGAGCTGATCCGCGAGGATTTGTCCGTGGTGAGGTTGATCTCTGCACCCTGGTAGGAGCGCTTGGTGATCACGTTGATCACGCCGGCCACCGCATCGGTGCCGTACACGGCCGAGGCGCCGTCGGTCAGCACTTCCATCCGTTCGATCGCTGCGGCGGGGATCGCATCGATGTTGACGAACTGGGTCTGGAAGCCGGCCGGGGCGCCGTAGTAGGACAGGCGGCGGCCATTGAGCAGCACCAGCGTGCCCTGTGCGCCGAGACCGCGCAGGTTGGCCTGCGAGGCACCGTCCGAGCCGGTGAACAGTGAGCGCGAGTCCTGCTGGCCCGGGCGTGCGGCCGGCAGATTGTCGAGCACCTGCAGCAGGGTGCGCGCACCCATGTTCTCGATGTCCTGCTTGCTGATCACCTGCACCGGCGAGGCGGTTTCCACATCACTGCGGCGGATGTTGGAGCCGGTCACCTCGATGCGCGACAGCTCGGTGGCTTTCGTATCCGGCGTTGCGTCCTGGGCGTTGGCACTGCCGACCACCGCGACGGCCAGGCCGAGTGCGATGGACAAGGGGGTGGCGGTGATGCGGCGATGGCGATGGCGTTCGGTCAACATCTTTGGCTCCTTGTTCGATCCGCAGCGTGGGGCTGGCGGTGGATGGGTGTTTTCGGGCAAACGTCCCCCGTGCCGCGGCCAGACGGCCGCAGACGGGAAACGGGAGAGAGCGGTGTTTCGATTCGAAAGGCGGTTCGGTTACGGCGACACGATGCTGGCGGTATCGCCCTCCTGTCCGATCAGGGCGGCGTTGGCCCAGTTGCCACAGACCTGCGCGGGGTGATCGCCCTGCGCCCCGAGCGTGCGCAGGCTCAGCCGCTGCAGGCCGCGCACGTCCAGCTCCGGTTTGACCACGGCGGGTGCGTTGACCAGGCCGCTGTCGTACAGCAGCCGACCGTCACCCCACACCTGGAACTGCATGCCGCCCGCGGTGCGGCACTGATCATCGATCCCCAGGTCGGCACGCAGCAGGCGCCATCCGCCGCCCAGCTGCAGATCGATCCGGCTGCTGGCGTTGACGCCCAGGCCGCGGCGGAAATGCAGCCCGTTCATGCGCATCTCCGTCTGGCCACCGAAGGCGTGGTCGGCGGCGACGCTGGCCTTCAATGGCGCCGGCAGCGGCAACGCGGAAAGATACAACTGCTGCGCCGGGCCTTCGGGCTGCGGATGCTCCAGCACGTGGAAGGTGGACAGCACGATCGGGCCGACATCGCGTGGCTGCAGCGCATCCACTGCACGCGCGATGCTGCCCTGCGCCGCGGTCACCATCGGGTCGGCACCGCTGGCACCGTCGCCTTCCGGGTTCTGCGTGCTGAGCACGCGGAAGCGCAGCAGGCGGCCGGCATGGGCGGGGAAGTCGATCTGCTGCACGCCTTGCTGCAGGGTCAGGCGGCCGCGCTTGATCGGCTCACCCCATTCGCCGTTGCTGTCGGCCATGTAGATTTCGTAATCGCGGATCTGCCCGCTCTTCCAGTGCTGGTCGTTGCGCGGCGCCAGTTCGATGCCGTCGATCAGCTTGCGCTCGCCGAAGCCGAGCACCCATTCGTGCGCACCGGTCTTGACCGCCTGGTTGCGCACGGTGCGGAACCACGTGGCCGGATCATCGTCAAAGGCCTTCTCCATCTCGTAGCCCTGCTCCTCGGCCGGACGGTTGACCACCAGCAGGCTGTCGGAGGGCAGCGCGCGGCCCAGTTCGGGGGCGGCCGGGAAGGCGTCGTCGGCCGGTGCAGCGGCGATGGGCAGCTCCAGCTGCAGTGCGAGCGGCTGGCGGATGTCGGTCGGTGCGGTGCGCACGTGCAGGGTGCCTCGGCGCTCGGTCGCGTCGAAGTACCAGCCTTCGTTGGCGCCCTTCCAGTCTGCGTGGTCGGCCAGCATCGGCAGCGCACGGCCGTCCAGCATCACTGCGGCGGGACGCTGGCGGCTGAGCACGCGCAGCGCATAACGACGCTGCGGCAGCTGGCCGGCGTACTGGCCCTGCACCGGATCGATGCGCACCTGCACCGGGCCCGTGCCCTGCGCCGGGGCCCGCACCGTGATCGCCTGCGTGCTCGATTCGCCCTTCTCATAGCGACGGGTGGCGCCATCGTCTTCGTACAGCGTGTACTGCGAGGTGCCCTGCGGATACAGATCGAAGGTCACTTCATCCAGCGGCCTCTCACCGTCGTAGAGCATCGCCGGGTACATCGGGATGATCGCGCCGGCACGCACGAACACCGGGATCGTGGCCAGGTCGACCGGACGATCCAGCGAGCGGCCCTCGGCACCGGCCTGCAACTGGCGGCCGTCCCAGTAATCGATCCAACGGCCCTGGGGCAGGTGGATGTCGCGACGCCAGCCACGGCTCGCGGCCTGGCTGCGGTACACCGGCGCGATCAGCAGCTCGCGGCCGAGCAGGAACTGGTACTTGTGTGCTTCGGTGTACGCCTGCGGATCCTGCGGGTAATCCCACATCAGCGCGCGCAGCAGCGGGGCACCGCTGGTCGCCGCGTCATGCGCCAGCCCGTACATGTACGGGGTCATGCGCATTTTCAGCTTGAGGTAATCGCGGTTGACGCTGCGGTACGGCTCATCGAACCACCACGGATGCTTGCGCGCATTGCCGGACCAGCCGGACATGCCCATCAGCACAGGGGTGAAGCTCTTCCACTGCAGGTCACGGGTGAAGGTTTCGGCGCTGCCACCGAAGATCGCATCCACGTCGCCACTGGCATAGGCCATGCCGGACAGTCCCGAGCCGATCAGGGTCGGGATGTGCCAGCGGATGTAATCCCAGCTGCTGCTCTGGTCGCCGGTCCAGGCCACCGCGTAACGCTGGATGCCGCCCCAGCCCATCACCGTCCACAGGAACGGGCGCGAATCGGAGTTGTTCAGGATGCCGTTGAACGCGGACTGGTTGGCATCCATCGCGAACTGGTAGCCCTTGCCGGTCCAGGCCACGTCCAGCTTCTGCACACGGCTGCCCGCAGTACCGACTTCCCAGGCGATCTTGTCGACGCCGTTCTCGGTCCACAGGCCGGTCTTGAAGCCGTACTTGGCCAGGCCCTGCACGGTCTCGGGCAACTTTTTGTAGCCGCAGCCGTAGCCATCGTTGGGCAGTATCCAGCCGCCGGGCATGTCGTGGTCGCGGTACTGCCGGGCCACACTGTCGACGACATCCGGCGTGGTGCCGGTCGGGCCGTCGCTCCAGCCGTCGGGCACGCTGCCGGGCTTCTTGATGTTGTCGCCGTCGTTGTAGCAGTCAGCGTCGCCATAGGAGAACGCCCAGCGCGGCAGCAGGCCGGCGCGACCGGTCAGGGCGGTGTAGCGGTCCAGCAGGGTGTGCAGGCTGGGCCCGACGAAGTAGTACGCATCGAAGCGGTCTTCGCGATGCAGCAGCGTGGCCTGGTCGGCCTGGCGCAGGTCATAGGTGCCGTCGCTCCACGTGTTGCGCAGCATGCCCCAGCCGCGCGAGCTCAGCAGCATCGGCGCGGGGTTGGGTCGATCGCCTTCTTCCCAGCCACCGGAGTAAGAGACCTCCAGTTCGCGGCCCTTGAACTCGAAGCGACCGTTCTGCTGGCCGCCGCCGTAGAAGTGCTCATCACTTTCGCTGGAGAGCACCTGCACGCTCTGGTCCTTGTCCAGATCCAGCGGCTGCAGTTCGTGCCACAACGCGACATCACGTTCGCCCTCGCGGCGATCCAGCGACAGGCGCAGTGGCTGGCGCTGGATGTGCAGCACCAGGGCATCGGTACGGATGCGCACCTCGTTGGCCTCTTCCTCCAGATGGAAGGTGACCTTCGCGGCCCGCTGCGGCAGCACGATCGGGGCAGCCTTGTCGCCGGCATCGGTCAGCGTGCCGTTGCGGCCGGCGCGCACCCGCAGCACGTCATCGCGCAGCAACTCCACACGCAGGGTCGCGCCGGTATCGGTGCTGAGCGTCCAGCCAGGGGTGCCATCGTTGGCGGGGGCGGCGGTGATCGCACGCAGGTTGCCCACCGGCGCCGCGTTGGCAGTGGCAGCCAGAGCCACTGCGGTGAGCAGTGCGATCGTCAGACCAGTGCGTCGAAACCGGAAGTCCACCTTGCCCCCAAGCCCGCGGTCAGCGGGAAACTGAAACCAGTGCGGCCGACTCTAGGGCAGGGTCTCGAAAGATGTCAACAAATTGCAAAGAAAAAGGAAGGATAATTTATATAAACCGAAAGATACTGCACCACTCTGCTTTCCAAACGGCGCCTGAATACACGTTTCCTTCCGTCTAAAACCTTGCTGCGGCGCGGCATTACGGTGACGACCGGAGAGCTGCCCGCGGAGAAGACGACGAAAACTGTGACCGAACGACCTTTTCTTTATCTTTCGATATTTGACATTTCGAAAGAAAACGCAGAAGGTGCGGTCGCCCAACAGGAATTGCGAATGGACGCTTCTCTGCTCCCTGATTTGCCCGCGTGGCAGCGCCTCGGTGGCGCCTATACCGCCGAAGAAATCGCTCAGCAGCCCCGTCTATGGGCCGCGCTGGCCGGCCTTCTGGACACGGCGCAGGCGCGCATCGACGGCTTCCTTGGGGAAGCCCTGCGCGATCCCGGCCAGTTGGTGATCTTCACCGGCGCCGGCAGCTCGGGCTTCATTGCCGAGATGGTGGCCGACCAGATCAATGCGCAGTGGCCTGCCGAGGTCCGCGCCGTGCATACCACCAGCCTGCTGACCCATCCGGCGCTGTACCTGCGCCGCGAGCGCCCCACCCTGCTGGTGTCGTTCGGCCGCAGCGGCTCCAGCCCGGAGAGCGTGGCCGCGGTGGATCTGGTCCGCGACCAGGTCGACCATGCGCGCTTTGTGGATATCACCTGCAATGCCGACGGCGAACTCGCCACCCGTGGCCATGGCCGCAGCGATACGTTGTCGCTGCTGATGCCGCCGGCCAGCTGCGACCGCGCCTTCGCCATGACCAGCAGCCTGAGCTGCATGCTGCTGGCCGCATTGAGCGCGTTCGACAGCGCACCGTGGGCGCAGCGCCTGGAGCGTCTGCGCACCCTCGCCACCCACGGCGAACGTGCGCTGGATGCCTGGGATGCTGTGGTGGCCACCCTCGCGCAGGCGCCGTATGCGCGCGTCATCTATCTCGGCAGCGGTCCACTGGAAGCCGTCGCCCGCGAAGCCGCGCTGAAGGTGGTCGAACTCACCGCCGGCCGTGTGCTGGCGCTGGCCAATACCCCGCTGGGGTTCCGCCATGGGCCCAAGTCCACCCTCAACAGCGAGACCCTGGTAGTGATGCTGCGCAGCGCACAGCCGCTGGCCCGCCGCTACGAGCAGGACCTGTTGAACGAACTGCGCCGCGACGGCATCGCCGGGCGGGTGCTGTCGATCGGGCCGGACGACGCGGACCGCGCCGACGGCGACTTCGTCCTCGCGGCACCGGCTCTTCCCGATCCGTGGCTGGCCCCGCTGTGGCTGCTGGTGCCGCAGTGCTATGCGCTGCAGCGTTCGGCCGCGCTTGGCATGACGCCCGACAATCCCTTCCCCGACGGCACGGTCAACCGTGTGGTGCAGGGCGTGACCATCCACCCCCACGGCTGAGCACGCATGCAGACCTGGTACGGCATCGACATCGGCGGCACCAAGATCGAGCTGGTCGCGTGCGACGCCACGCTGGGGGTGCATCACCGCCAGCGCGTGGCGACGCCGACGCGGGATTACGCCGCGTTCCTGCAGGCGATCGTCGATCTGGTCGACGCGGCGGATGCCGCCCTCGGCCAGCGCGGCGTGGCCGTCGGCATCGGCCTGCCCGGTGTGCGTGATCGCGTCAGCGGCCGCCAGCTCAGCGCCAACGTGCCCAGCCTGACCGGCCAGACGGTCGGTGCGGACCTGCAGGCACGTCTGCAGCGCCCACTGGAACTGGGCAACGATCTGCAGTGCTTCGCCTTGTCCGAAGCGCATGACGGCGCCGCCGCCGGTTATCCCAGCATGTTCGGGGCGATCCTCGGCACCGGTGCGGGTGGTGGCTTCTGCGTCGGCGGCCGGCTGATCGCCGGGCACAACGGCATCGCCGGCGAATGGGGCCACTGGAGCCTGCCCGCCACGCTGCAGCAGCGCCATGATCTGCCGGTGCTGGCGTGCGGCTGCGGCCTGCAGGGTTGCCTGGAGCGCTACGTCTCCGGCAGCGGCCTGGCGATGATCCATGAACGCCGTGGTGGCGACGCGCTGGATGCCGCCGAGGTGGTCGCCCGCGCGCAGGCCGGCGATGCGATCGCGCAGCAGGCACTGGCGATCCACCGCGACCTGCTCGGCTACAGCTTCGCCAGTCTGATCCTCGCCATCGACCCGCACGTGATCGTGCTCGGCGGTGGGCTCTCCAAGCTGGAGCAGCTGTACCGCGATCTGCCCGCCGCAATCGCGCCCTACCTGTTCGCCGGTGTGCGGGTGCCCCCGATCCTGCCGCCTACCTTCGGCGATGCCGGCGGTGCGCGCGGCGCCGCTCTACTCGCGCGCCAGCACCATCCCTCCCCCTGAATACCGTTGTCATTGGAGTTGCCATGTCCGCCGTCCAATCGTTGATCGCCGCCCACCGCCAGGGCCACCCCGTCGGGCTGTACAGCGTCTGCTGCAGCAACGCGCAGGTGCTGCTGGCGGCGATGCAGGTCGCGCAGCGCCACGACACCCTGCTGCTGATCGAGGCGACCTCCAACCAGGTCGATCAGTTCGGCGGCTACACCGGCATGACCCCGCCGCAGTACCGCGACTACGTGCTGCAGCTGGCACGCGATGCGGGTTTCCCGGCCGAGCGGCTGGTGCTCGGTGGCGATCACCTCGGGCCGAACGCCTGGCAGAAAGGCCCCGCAGCGGCCGCAATGGCCAACGCCCGCGAGCTGATCGCCGCCTATGTCGCCGCCGGTTTCCACAAGATCCATCTGGACTGCAGCATGTCCTGCGCTGATGACCCGACCCCGTTGCCGGACGCCATCGTCGCCGCGCGCTCGGCCGAACTGGCGCGCATCGCCGAGCGCACCGCCGCCGAGCACGGCCTGCCGCCACCGGTCTACGTGATCGGCACCGAGGTACCGATTCCCGGCGGTGAAGCCTCGCTGGCCGGCGGCCTGCAGGTGACCACGCCGGCGGCCGCAGCGACCACCCTGGCAATTCACCGCGAGGCGTTCTCCGCCCCGGACCTGCTACCGGCCTGGGAGCGCGTGATCGCGATGGTCGTCCAGCCCGGCGTGGATTTCGACCACAGCAGCGTGCATTACTACGATCCGGCTGCCGCCGCCGACCTCTCGGCCTTCGTCGAGCAGCAGCCGCGCATCGTGTTCGAAGCGCACTCCACCGATTACCAGACCGAAGCCGGCCTGCACGCCCTGGTCCGCGATCACTTCGCGATCCTGAAAGTCGGCCCGGCGGCGACCTACGCCTTCCGCGAGGCGGTGTTCGCGCTGGCGATGATCGAATCCGAACTGCTGCCCGCCACGCAGCGCTCGAACCTGATCGAGGTGCTGGACCGCTGCATGGTCGAAAAACCGGGCAGCTGGCGCAGCTACTACCAGGGCGACGAGCACGAACTGCGCCTGTTGCGCGCGTATTCGCTCAGCGACCGCAGCCGCTATTACTGGGGCGAGCCGGCGGTACAGGCGGCACTGGACACGCTGGTCGCCAATCTCACCGCGCACGCGCCGCCGCAGATGCTGCTCAGCCAGTTCATGCCCGAGCAGCTCAAGGCCATCGAGGCCGGTGAGCTGCAGCCGACGCCGCTGGCGCTGATCCAGGACAAGGTGGCGCTGCGTCTGGCCGAGTACGCCCGGGCCTGCAATCGCAACCACTCAGGCGCGCATAACGAAACCCGGCAGGCCAAAGAGCTTTCGGAACGGTAAGCTTCGGCTTTCCCTTTCGAACGGAATCGCCCCCATGCGCAACACCCGACAGCGCCGCCAACAGATCCTGCAGACCCTGGTCGAGCACGGCAACGTGCAGGTCAGCGAGCTGGTGCAGCGCTTTGCGGTGTCGGCGGTGACCATCCGCGCCGACCTGACCCACATCGAATCGCAGGGATTGGCCACGCGCACCCACGGGGGCGCGACGCTGGTGCGCACGCCACCGCAGGAACAGGACATCCATGAAAAGGATGCGCTGAACCTGCCCATGAAGGACCGCATCGGTATCGAGGCGGCCAAGCGGGTCAAGGCCGGCGACAACATCATCATCGACTCCGGCTCGACCACGATGACCCTGGCGCGCCACCTGCGCGGGCATCGCGATGTCACGGTGATGACAAACGGGCTCAACATCGCCTGGGAGCTGGCCAATGCGCCCGGCGTGGAGCTGCTGCTCACCGGCGGGCTGCTGCGCAAGCAGTCGCTCTCGCTGCATGGCAGCCAGGCTGAGGCCAGCCTCAACACCTACAGCTTCGACACCCTGTTCCTGGGCGTGGATGGCCTGGACCTGCAGTTCGGCCTCACCACCCACCATGAGGCAGAAGCCAGCCTCAACCACCGCATGGTCGAGCGCGCGCGCCGCATCGTGGTGCTGACCGACGCCTCCAAGTTCGGCCGGGTCAGCCTGCATCGCATCGCGCGGCTGGACCAGGTCCATACCATCATCACCGACGCCAGCATCGAGCCCGAGTACCTGGAAGGGCTGCAGCGGCTGGGGGTCGAAGTGATCATCGCCGAGTCCCCGCCTTGACCGAGTCCCGTTCCCTGCACGGCCGCCTGCTCACCGACACCGGTTGGGTCCGCGGCGACATCCACTTCGACCAGCGCATCACCGCCATCGACACCGCGCACACTGATCCGCGCGGCGACGATGAGGTCCCGCTGATCCTGCCCGGCTTCATCGACCTGCATGTGCATGGCGGTGCCGGCGTGGACATCATGCAGGGTGGGACGACTGCGCAGACGGTGGCACGCGCGCATGCCCGGCACGGCACCACCGCACTGCTGGGCACCACCATGACGGCGGAGGAGGACGACATCACGTGCGCGCTCCGCGGCCTTTCCGCTGCGATCGCCACGCGCGAACCCGGCATGGCCCGCGTGCTGGGCGTGCACCTGGAAGGCCCCTTCATCAGTGCGCAGCGCCTGGGCGCGCAGCCACCGCTGGTGGTCGAGGCCACGCTGGCCGACGTGCAGCGCCTGCATGCGATCGCACCGATCAAGGTGCTTACCCTTGCGCCGGAGATCGGCCAGCACCTGGCGCTGATTCCCGCGCTGAGCGCGCTCGGCATCCGTGTGCAGCTCGGCCACAGCGCCGGTAGCTATGAGGATGGCGTGGCCGCATTGAACGCCGGTGCGGCCGGCTTCACCCATCTGTTCAACGGCATGACCGGCGTGGATCACTATCACCCGGGCATCGCCACCGCTGCACTGGCGCATGCGCAGTACGCCGAACTCATTCCCGATCTGCAGCACGTGCATCCCGGCGCGATCCGCACCGCCCTGCGCGCGATCCCGCGTTTGTACTGCGTCACCGATGCGACCGCCGCCACCGGCATGCCCGATGGCGAGTACGCGCTTGGCGTACAGCGCGTGCACAAATGCCTGGGCTGCGTGCGCTTGTCGAGCGGCTCGCTGGCCGGCAGTGCGCTGACCATGGACCAGGCGCTGCGCAACCTGGTCTCGCTCGGCCTGGACATCGCCGATGCCTCCCACCGGCTGTCGCGCTACCCGGCCGACTACCTGGGCATCAAGGACCGCGGCCGTCTCGCGACCGGCGCCTGGGCGGACATGGTGGTGCTCGACCACGACCTGCGCGTGCGTGGCGTGGTGGTGGAAGGCGATGACATCGCGCTCGACTGAGCGTTGACTCCCCGCGCCGCGATGGCGCACGCACTTGCAGACAGGACCGGCACCATGAACGACGTTTCCGCAGCCATGCCCGTGCACGCAGGCGCCTCCGCGCCACGCTGGCCGGTACGCTATCTGTTGTTCATCGGCGGCATGGGGGGCCTGCTCTACGGCATCGACATCGGCATCATCGCCGGTGCCCTGCCCTACCTGGAGGCCACCGCGACCGCGAGCTGGCACCTGACCAGCCAGCAGCTGGGCTTCGTGGTCGCCGCGGTGCTGCTCGGCAGTGTGTTGTCCTCACTGTTCGCCGGCATGATCGCCGACCTGATCGGACGCCGCGGGGCGATGCTGCTGGCCGGCGTGCTGTTCACCGCCAGCATTCCGGTGATGGCCCTGTCCGATGGCTATGCCGCGCTGTTGATGGGCCGCTTGCTGCAGGGCATCAGTGGCGGCCTGATCGGCGTGGTGGTGCCGCTCTATCTGGCCGAAGTGCTCAGCCCGGAACGACGCGGGCGTGGCGCGGCGATGTTCCAGCTGCTGCTGACCATCGGCCTGGTGCTGGCCGCGGTGATCGGGCTGTACCACGCGCATGCGGTGGATGTAGCGACCGCCGCGGTGCGCCACCTGCCCAGCGCGGAACAGCAGCGCCTGCTGTTCGACGTCAAGGACCACGCCTGGCGCACCATTTTCTGGAGCTGCCTGCTGCCCGGCCTGGGATTCACCGGGGGCGTGCTGCTGATCAGTGAATCGCCGCGCTGGCTGGTGCGCCGTGGCCGCATCGACGCGGCCCGCCGCGCCCTGCAGCGTACCGTCGCCGCGGACGAGGTCGAGCCGACGCTGCAGCGCATGCAGGCTCCCGAGCAGATCCAGGTCGGCCGCAACGGCAAGCGCGACCCGCTGCTCAGCCGCCGCTATGTGTGGCCGTTCGTGCTGGCCTGCCTGGTGCTGGCCTTCACCCAGGCCACCGGCATCAACTCGGTGCTCGCCTACGCGGTCAACATCCTCAACCAGGCCGGCCTGCCCGGCTCGGTGGCCAATGGCGCCGATGTGGCGATCAAACTGCTCAACGCGGTGATGACCGTGGTCGCGCTGGTGCTGGTGGACCGCAAAGGCCGCAAGTTCCTGCTGATGCTGGGCAGTGGCGGCATCACGCTGTCACTGCTGGCGGCTGCCCTGCTGTTCGTGCAGAGCGAGCGCGGGCGGCTGGATGTGCAGGCCGCACTGCAGCAGCAGGTGAGCGGCACCACGTTGTCGCTGCCGTTGGACGCCGCGCAATGGCAGCGGCTGGATGGCACTGCCGGCACCGTGCCGCAGCAGCTGACCGTGTCCTACGCCTACGGCGGCTTCAGCAACGTGCGCTCACTGCGCAGCGACAACCCGATCGACGCCACCCTGCAGATCCGTCGCGAGGACGCGGTCTCGGCCGACAGCGTGATCGGCCGCTTCTTCCGCACGCTGCACCTCAACCCGTTCCCGGACCCGGCGCAGGCCGCCAACGCGCCGCTGGTGATCGAACGTGCGGTGATCGGGCCGGTGCCCTCGCCCACGCATGGCTGGCTGGTCGCCGGCTGCATCCTGCTGTTCGTTGCGTTCTTCGCGGTGGGCCCGGGCGTGTGCGTGTGGCTGGCGCTGTCCGAGCTGATGCCGACCCGCATCCGCTCCAACGGCATGAGCATCGCCCTGTTGATCAACCAGTTCGTCTCCACCGTGATCGCGGCGATCTTCCTGCCCACGGTCGGCCATCATGGCTATGCCAGCATGTTCTTCTTCTGGGCCGGCTGTACGTTGCTGTACTTCCTCATCGCCGCGTTCTGGCTGCCGGAGACCAAGGGGAAATCGCTGGAGCAGATCGAGGCGAATTTCCGCTGAACGGTCCGCAGCCCGACGCAGGGCTCAGGGTGCCTTGCCTGTGATCTCCGTATACAGCCGGTGGGCTTCTTCCGTGCTGTCCAGCCCGCTCACCTGCATGGACTGCGCGAAGGGGCCGGCGATGACGGCGACATTGAGGACCTGATCGCCGACAGTGAACGCCACACGCTTGGCGATGCGCGCCTCCGTCGCCGCAAGGATGCGTGGTGCCGCGGCATCGGTGAAACGCAGGACCACGGTCCCGTGGCCGGTGTGGCCGTCGGTCCCCACGGCCACCGAGGCGATGTCGGCCGTCGTGATGAAAGCGGGCTCGATCAGGGACAGCGCGTTGCCGTCGCGGTCCTTGAGCGTCGTGACGCCGGGCTGTTTGGCGTCCTCGGCCACCTCACGCATCTGGATGCGTGCCTGCGCGAGCGGTGCGACGCCGGCCGGTGTCTCGATCGCCGCCGGTGCAGGAGGTGCTGGGGTGCAGGCGCTGAGGCCGGCCCCCAGTGCCATCGTCACGATCATCAGCTTGCTGCGCATGCATGCCTCTCCATGAATAAATGACGTCAGTATCGCTGCTGCGCACTCAACGCGGCGGCAACTACGCCAATCGGCCGCGCTTACGGCACCCGCGCACAGACCCAGATCTGCATCGGCCCGGCGCCGGCGTACTGCAGCGCGCGCAGCGCGGCATCGGTGGTGGCCCCGGTGGTCATTACATCGTCGACGATCGTCAGCCCGGCGGGTGGATGGCCGCGCACCGTGAACGCATCGCGCAGATTGCAGCGTCGGGCGTCCGCGTCCAGGTTGGACTGCGCGGCGGTCTCGCGAGTGCGCTGCAGCCCATTCCAGAGCGGGCAGCAGAGCCCACGCGCCAATGGCTTGGTCAATTCCAGTGCCTGGTTGTAGCCGCGCTGACGCAGGCGCCGACGATGCAGCGGCATGGGCTGCAGCGGCCCAGCCAGGAACGGCGGTACGCGCTGCAGCATCAGCTGGGACAGCAGCCGGCCGGCGGCCAGGTCTTGGTGGAATTTGAACCGGATGAGCAGGCGGTCAATGGGCGGCGCATAAAGGAACGCGGCACTGGCCGCGGCCTGGCGGGGATACTCGTCCACGCAGCGTTCGCAGTGATCGCCGCCCGCATCGCCCGGGTCCGTCGCCGCCAAGGGGAGTGCGCAACGCCTGCAGGCGCGGTCATTCCAGGGCAGATCGCGATGGCAGGCGCGGCACAGGTCCATCCCATCTTCACCCGGGCAATCGCAGACCAGGCAGCGCAACGGCAGGATCTGCCACCCCAGCCAACCCAGCGCTCCGTAAACTTTTGAAAAGATCATATGGTTGACAGAAGAGGACGGTCTCACCAGACTGCCGCCCTTTCGTTCCACTATCTGTCAGGACACTCCCATGGCTTCTGTCATCCGACACGACTGGCACCGCGAGGAACTGCTGGCCCTGTTCGCGCTGCCGTTCCCGGACCTGCTGCACCGTGCGGCCAGCGTGCATCGCGAGCAGTTCGACCCGGCGGACGTTCAGGTCTCGACCCTGCTCTCGGTCAAGACCGGCGGCTGCCCGGAAGACTGCGCGTACTGCCCGCAGGCGCAGCGCTACAGCACCGGGGTGGACGCACAGAAGCTGATGGCCACCGATGAGGTGGTCGCCAAGGCCCGCCAGGCCAAGGCAGCGGGCGCCTCGCGGTTCTGCATGGGCGCGGCCTGGCGTTCGCCGAAAGACCGCGATATCCCCAAGGTGGCCGCGATGATCCGTGAGGTGAAGGCGCTGGGCCTGGAGACCTGCGCCACGCTGGGCATGCTCAGCGGCGCGCAGGCCGCCGCCCTGCGCGAGGCCGGGCTGGACTACTACAACCACAACCTGGACACCGCACCGGACTACTACGACTCGATCATCCACACGCGCCAGTACCAGGACCGCCTGGACACACTGGCGCACGTGCGCGATGCCGGGCTGAAGACCTGCTGCGGTGGCATCGTCGGCATGGGTGAGACCCGCGAACATCGCGCCGGCCTGCTGCTGGCGCTGGCCACCCTGCCGGCCCATCCGGATTCAGTGCCGATCAACCGCCTGGTGCAGGTCGCCGGCACACCGTTGCACGGCACCGCCGCGCTGGATCCCTTCGAGTTCGTGCGGATGATCGCCGTCGCCCGCATCGTCATGCCGCGTTCGATGGTGCGGCTCTCGGCCGGGCGCGAGGCGATGAGCGACGAGCTGCAGGCGCTGTGCTTCCTGGCCGGGGCAAATTCCATCTTCTACGGCGAAAAGCTGCTGACCACCGGCAACCCGGACACCGAGCGGGACCTGGCCCTGTTCGAACGGCTGGGCCTGCGCCCGATGGCCATCACGGTCGATGCCGACGACCACGATCACCCGGGCACGGTCCATGCCGAGATCACCGCCGGCGACGGCTGCGGGCGCGCCGCCTGAGCCCCGAGCAGCGGGCCCGGCAACCGGGTACGCTAACGGCCCACCCGGACCCCTGACGACCATGGCCCGTCCTGACCTGCACGACCGCATCCAGGCCCAGCGCAAGCTCCGCGACGCGCAGGGGCGCCTTCGCGTGCGCCGCGTGGTGAGCCGGCGTGATGGCGTGCGGCTGGAGGTCGATGGCCAGTGGCTCACCGGTTTCTGCAGCAATGACTATCTGGGCCTGTCGCAGCAGTTCGGCGTGGTCAGCGCATTGCAGGATGCCGCTGCGCGCGAAGGGGCGGGCGCGACCGCCTCACACCTGATCTGCGGCCACCACGCGCTGCACGAAGCGCTCGAACAGGAAATGGCCGACTGGCTCGGCTATCCGCGGGCGCTGCTGTTCGGCAGTGGCTTCGCCGCCAATCTTGCCGTGCAGCAGGCGCTGCTCGGCGAGGAAGATGATGTCTGCGTGCAGGACCGGCTCAACCACGCCAGCCTGCTCGATGCATCGCGACTGGCCGGTTGCCGCCTGCGCCGCTATCCGCATCTGGATACCGAAGGCGCGCTGCGCCAACTCAAGCACGCGCCCAATGGCGCGGCGATGCTGGCCACCGACGGCGTCTTCAGCATGGACGGCGACATCGCCCCCCTGCGCTCGTTGTCGCTGGTGGCGCGCATGCAGGAAGCGCTGCTGTACGTCGATGACGCGCACGGTATCGGCGTGGTCGGCGAACACGGCCGTGGCTGCGTGGCCGATGCGGGCCTGGGCGTCGACGATGTGCCGCTGCAGCTGGCCACGCTCGGCAAGGCACTCGGCGGCAGTGGTGCGGTCGTGCTCGGCGACGAGGCGATGATCCAGCACCTGGCTGAAACCGCGCGACCCTACATCTACACCACCGCCGTGCCGCCGGCGCAGGCCGCCGCGGCACTGGCTGCCGTGAAGCTCGCGCGCCGCGACGACTGGCGGCGCGAAAAGCTCACCGAGTTGATCGGCATCTTCCGCACCGGTGCCCGCCAGCACGGGCTGGAACTGATGCCGTCCGATACCCCGATCCAGCCGTTGCTGTGCGGCGCCGAGTCGACGGTGATGGGCATGTCGGCCGCGCTGGAAGCCGCCGGTTTCCTGGTCAGCGCGATCCGCCCGCCCACCGTCCCCGAGGGCAAGGCACGCCTGCGCGTGACGCTGTCCGCACTGCACGCGCCTGCCGAAGTGCGCGCGCTGGTCGATGCGATCGCGCATGCCCGTGACACCGCGGTGCAGCAGCAGGCACCGAGCGCCCTGACCGCGTGATGTCGCAGCGTTGAGCATGCATATCGATGTCATCGGCCAGGGCCCGGCGCTGGTCCTCATCCACGGCTGGGCGCTGCATGGTGG
Organism: Stenotrophomonas maltophilia; assembly: GCA_002363385.1. Taxonomy (GTDB): domain Bacteria; phylum Pseudomonadota; class Gammaproteobacteria; order Xanthomonadales; family Xanthomonadaceae; genus Stenotrophomonas; species Stenotrophomonas maltophilia_AN. The sequence continues at coordinate 174,085 of DEVL01000003.1, read as the reverse complement.
TGTGTTCGCACCGCTGGTGGAGCGCCTGTCGCCGCATTTCCAGCTGCATTTGGTCGATCTGCCCGGCCACGGTGCCAGCCGCGAGGACACCACGCCGCTGCGCCTGCCCTATGTGGTCAACGCCATCGCCGCGGCCACACCGCCTGCGGTCTGGTGCGGCTGGTCGCTCGGCGGTCTGTTCGCGCTGCATGCTGCCGCAACCCTGCCCCAGGTGCGTGCGCTGGCGATGATCGCTGCCACGCCGCGTTTCGTGCGCGGCGAGGACTGGCCGCATGCGGTGGAACCGGCCGTGTTCGAACAGTTCGGTCAGGACCTCGCGCAGGACTATCGCGGCACGCTGGAGCGCTTCCTCGCGCTGGATGCGATGGGGTCCGAACATGCCCGCCAGGAACTGCGCACGCTGCGCGAGATGCTGGTCGCGCGCGGCGAGCCCGCCCCTCGTGCGTTGCAGGAGGGTCTGCGCCTGCTGGAAAACACCGACCTGCGCGGCGCCCTGACCGCCTTGGGCAAACCCAGCCTGTGGCTGGCCGGCCAGCGCGACCGGCTGGTGTCGGCGCGAGCCATGCAGGCCGCCGCCGCGCTGGCACCCGGCGCGCAGGCCCACGTGGTCGCGCAGGGCGGGCACGCCCCCTTCCTCGGCCATACCGACGAGGTGGCCGCGCAGCTGCAACACTTTGTTGCCGCGCTGCCTTGACCTGTTCCGGCCCCGCATCGCCGATCATGTACGCCTGCCCTTCGCCACAGGACTGACCCATGGATCTTGGAATCGCCGGCCGCTGGGCCCTGGTCTGCGCCGCCAGCAAAGGTCTCGGCCTGGGGTGTGCGCGGGCGCTGGCGCGCGAAGGCGTCAACGTGGTGATCGCCGCGCGCGGTGAAGCCGCTCTGGACCATGCCGTGCTCGAGCTTCAGGCCCTGCCGGGCGCGCGCAGGGTGATCGGGGTGGTCGCCGACATCGCCACCGTGGAGGGACGTGCCGCCGCACTGGCCGCGTGCCCGCAGGTGGACATCCTGGTCAACAACGCCGGTGGGCCGCCGGCGGGCGATTTCCGCCAGTTCACCCGCGAGGACTGGATCGCCGCGCTGGACGCCAACATGCTGACCCCGATCGCGCTGATCCGCGCCACCGTGGACGGCATGATCGAGCGCGGTTTCGGCCGCGTGGTCAACATCACCTCCTCCTCGGTGAAGGCCCCGATCGACATCCTCGGGCTGTCCAACGGCGCACGCTCCGGGCTGACCGGGTTCGTGGCCGGGCTGGCCCGCAAGACCGTCGCCCACAATGTCACCCTCAACAATCTGCTGCCGGGCCAGTTCGATACCGATCGCCTGCGCGGCAACTTCGCCTACCTGGCGCAGCAGCAGGGCATCGATGCCGGCCAACTGGCCGAACGCAAGCGCACCCACATTCCCGCCGGCCGCTTCGGGACCGCCGACGAGTTCGGTGCCGCCTGCGCCTTCCTGTGCAGCGCCCAGGCCGGCTACATCACCGGGCAGAACCTGCTGATCGATGGCGGCGCCTACCCGGGCACCTTCTGAGTCCACCCGCACCACCGTTTTGAGCCGTGAGTACCCCATGACGTCCAGCTTCGACCCGCACCACGTCCGCCGCGCCTTCTCGCGCGCCGCCAGCAGTTACGACGCCGCCGCGGCGCTGCAGCGCGAGGTGGAAAAACGCCTGCTCGAATCGCTGGACTACCTGGAAAACCGCCAGCCGCAGGTGGTGCTCGATGTCGGCAGCGGCACCGGCCACGCCAGTGCGCTGATGAAGAAGCGCTGGCCCAAGGCGCAGGTGATCGCGCTGGATCTGGCCCAGCCGATGCTGCGCGAGGCGAAGAAACAGGCCGGCTGGTGGAAGCCGTTCTCGCGCGTGTGCGGCGATGCGCAGGCGCTGCCAGTGCTGGACCAGAGCGTGGATGTGATCTTCAGCAATCTGTGCCTGCAGTGGGTGGAGGATCTGCCGGCGGTGTTCGCCGGGTTCCGCCGTGCGCTCAAGCCGGGCGGACTGCTGCTGGTCTCCACGTTCGGGCCGGAGACGCTGATCGAGCTGCGCGATGCGTTCGCTGCCGCCGACGAGGTGCCGCATGTCAGTCGTTTCGCGCCGATCGCGCAGTTCGGCGATGCGCTGATGATGTCCGGCTTCCGCGACCCGGTGCTGGACCGCGACCTGTTCACCCTGACCTACGACGACCTGACCGCGCTGATGCGCGAGCTGCAGGCGATCGGCGCCACCAACGCGCGCCAGGACCGCCGCCACACATTGACCGGGCGCGGGCGCTTCGATGCCGCACGTGCGGCCTACGAGCCGCTGCGGCGCGAAGACGGCAAGCTGCCCAGCAGCTGGGAAGTGATCTACGCACACGCGTGGGCGCCGGAAGGCGGCGCGCCAATCCGCGAGCGCGGGCACGATGTCGCCACGGTGCCGGTGTCGGCGATTCCGATCCGCCGCAAAACGCCCTGAGCCGACCGTTGGTCGGCTGGACCGCCGAGCCGCCATGCATTCAGCCGACCAAGGGTCGGCTCTACGACGGGAACAGATCGCGGTGGAAGAAGTAGATTTCCTGCGCCAGGAACCGCCAGCTGGTGTGGAAGCTGCGGAAGCGCGTGCTCGGCGTGGACGAGGCCAGCGCATCGATGCCCAGCTCGCGGCACAGGCGCAGCGCGCGCGCCATGTGCAGCGGGTCGCTGACGATGATCACGCGGTGCAGCTTGCGCTGCTCCATCAAGCGCCGCGCCTCGATCAGGTTCTGCCGGGTGGTGCGTGAGGCGGTCTCGATCAGGATCGCGTCATCGGGCACGCCCTGTTTGAGCGCGTAGCGTCGTGCCACCTGCGATTCGGAAAAGCGCGCGCCGGTACCGCCGTAGCCACCGGTAAAGATCAGCAGCGGCGCATAGCCCTGCTGGTACAGATCCAGCCCGTGCCGGATGCGCTCTTCGAACACCGGTGACGGCTTGGCGTCGTAGGCCGCTGCGCCCAGCACGATGATCGCATCGGCCTTCTGGGCCTGGTCGCGCTCGCCGATCCACACGATCCACGCCGTGACCCCGAGCAGCCAGACCGCCAGCAGCACGCACAAGCGCCACAGCCAGCCGAAGAACCCCACCCCTGCGCGTCGGCTCATGCCATCCCCCACGGCAGGGCATCCAGATCGACGTTGCCGCCGGACAGCACCACGCCGACACGTTTGCCGATAAAGCGGTCGGGTTCGGCGAGGATCGCTGCCAGCGCGATCGCCGACGAGGGCTCGACCACCTGCTTGAGCACCTGCCAGATCACCCGCATCGCCGCGACAGTGTCGGCATCGGCCACGGTGATCACCTGTGCTGCGCCGTGCAGGAGCGCGAAGTTGGGCGCGCCCAGTGTCCCGCGCAGGCCGTCGCAGACGGTGTCGGGGGTGAAATCGATGCGTCGCTCGCCGGCCGCCAGCGAGCGCGCGGTATCGGCTGCCCCCTGTGGCTCGGCCAGGACCAGTTCAACGGCGGGTGCCGCGGCCTGCAGCGCCAGCCGCGTGCCGGCGGCCAGACCACCTCCGCCGACCGGCACCACCATCACGTCCAGCCCATCGGTGGCGTGAAGCAGTTCCAGCGTCGCCGTGCCCTGCCCGGCGATGACCTGGGGGTCGGTGTAGGGATGCACGAGGGTCGCCCCCGTTTCGGCCTGGACCTGCGCGCACATGGCTTCGCGCGCGGCGATCGAGGCGTCGCAGCGCCACAGGGTGGCCCCGTGGCGGCCGATGTTGGCCAGCTTCGCCGCGACCGCACCCTCGGGCACGATCACGTGACAGGCGATGCCGCGGGTACGCGCGGCCAGCGCCAATGCAGCGCCATGGTTGCCCGAGGAGTGGGTGACCACCCCGCGTCGGGCCTGTTGCTCGTCCAGCGTCCAGACCGCATTGCAGGCGCCGCGGAACTTGAAGGCACCGCTGCGCTGCAGGTGTTCGGCCTTGAAGGAAACGGTGGCGCCGGTCATGGCATCGATCGTGCGCGAGCGCAGGACCGGGGTCACGCAGGCGTGCGCGGCAATGCGTGCCGCCGCCGCCAGCACGTCGTCAACACAGGGCAAGGGTGAATCGCTCATGACGCAAGATTAACGTATGCCCCGCATCCACACCCGTCCTGCTGAACATGTCAGCATGGCAACCATTCATTCGGATCGGGCCGAGTTAAGGGCTGATTCAATGCCGTGGGCTGAAGCTGGCCCTACAGCCCTTTGGGGGGACCCATCATGAAAATGCGCCTTGTTCTTGCCGGTGGCCTGTTGTTGGCCCTGTCCGGCTGCGCGACGTACGACTATGTCGGCGGTGGCGGCGGCGGTAGTGGTTACTACCACGGTGCTCCCTCGGTGGAGTACCGCTACCCGGCCGGCTATCCCTACGGTTACGGCAGCGGCTATTACGGCGGCGGTGGCTACTACGGCTACGGCGGGTATGGCGGTGGATACGGCTACCCGGTCTACCGTCCGTACCCGAACTATCGCCCACCGCACAATCACCGCCCGCCGCCGCGCCCCGGCAACGGCAATGGTGGCCAGCCGACCCGTCCGCCGGATCGCCCGCGTCCGAACAACGGCGGCTCGCCGTGGCGGAACATGGATTCGATGAGTGGTCCGCGTCGCCAGCCGCCACAGCAACAGCAGCGTCCGTCGCCGCCGCCGCAGGCCCGCCCGGCCCAGGCACCGCGCCCGGCCTCGCCGAGGATGAACGGTTCCCCGTGGCGGAATCTCAACAATGCGAACCAACGCACAGTTGAGCCCTGAGATGGCTTGATTTTCACGCGCCCAGCGGTTCAATCTAGCCGGGCGGTGACGACCACGGTCACAAAGTGCCAAAAGCGACAAGTGGCGTCACATTCGGTTCTATGTCGATATCCGCCAGGAACATCTGGATCCCCCCTGTTCCGGCCCTGTCGGATGTCGGCACCTTAACAGCAGAAGGCCCCGCCAATGGCGGGGCCTTTTGTATCTGCACCCCTTGAAGGCGTGCAATCCCGCAAAAAAACAGGGCCGGCAGTCCCCCGACTGCCGGCCCCTCTGCTTCCCCACGATGCGCTTGGACCGGCCCCTGTTCCAATTCCGGTCCGTTACGCACAAGGCGCATGCCATCTTGGGTGCTATTGGGTTATCTGCAGAAAACGTGCCAACTTGAGGGTGGATTTCATGGCCCCCGACGAATGGCGCTAAAATCGCCACCCGCGCCCTGCCTGCAGGGCTGTCCGGGCCGTCCGGCCCCGTCCCGAGCTCCTCCGCCATGACTGACACCTTCTACCGCTACGACGTGATCGTCATCGGCGGCGGCCACGCCGGCACCGAGGCCGCACTGGCGGCCGCACGCAGCGGTGCGCGCACCCTGCTGCTGACCCACAACGTGGAAACGATCGGCGCGATGAGCTGCAACCCGGCCATCGGCGGGATCGGCAAGGGCCACCTGGTCAAGGAAATCGACGCCCTGGGCGGTGCGATGGCGCATGCCGCCGACCGTGCCGGCATCCAGTGGCGCACGCTCAACGCCTCCAAGGGCCCGGCGGTGCGTGCCACGCGCTGCCAGGCCGACCGGAATCTCTACCGCATGGCGATCCGCCAGATCGTCGAAGCCCAGCCCAACCTCACCGTGTTCCAGGCGGCGGTTGATGACCTGATCATCGAAGGCGATGCCGTGCGTGGTGCGATCACCCAGACCGGCCTGCGCTTCAGCGCGGCCGCCGTGGTGCTGACCGCCGGCACCTTCCTGGCCGGCAAGATCCACGTGGGTGAGACCCAGTATGCCGCCGGCCGCATGGGCGATCCGCCGGCGACGACGCTGGCCGCACGCCTGCGCGAGCGCCCGTTCGTGATCGACCGCCTCAAGACCGGCACGCCGCCGCGCATCGATGGCCGCTCGCTGGACTACAGCCTCATGGAAGAACAGCCTGGTGACGATCCGCGCCCGGTGATGTCCTTCCTTGGCAGCGTGGCCGAGCACCCGGCGCAGGTCAGCTGCTGGATCACCCACACCAGCGAGCGCACCCACGAGATCATCCGCAACGCGCTGCACCGCTCGCCGCTGTACAGCGGCCAGATCGAGGGCATCGGCCCGCGCTACTGCCCCTCCATCGAGGACAAGGTGGTGCGCTTCGCCGAGAAGGCCAGCCACCAGATCTTCGTCGAGCCTGAAGGGCTGGACGTGGTGGAGATCTATCCCAACGGCATCTCCACCTCGCTGCCGTTTGACGTGCAGCTGGAGCTGGTGCGCAGCATGCGCGGCTTCGAGAACGCGCACATCACCCGCCCGGGCTACGCGATCGAATATGACTTCTTCGATCCGCGCGGGCTGAAGAACACGCTGGAGACCAAGACCGTCAGCGGCCTGTTCTTTGCGGGCCAGATCAACGGCACCACCGGCTATGAAGAAGCCGCCGCGCAGGGGCTGCTGGCCGGGCTCAACGCCGCGCGCTTCACCCGTGACGACGCCGGCTGGTGCCCGCGCCGCGATGAGGCGTACCTGGGCGTGCTGGTCGATGACCTGATCACCCACGGCACCAACGAGCCGTATCGCATGTTCACCAGCCGCGCCGAGTACCGGCTGCAACTGCGCGAGGACAATGCCGATGTGCGCCTGACCGGCCTGGGCCGCGAGCTGGGCCTGGTCGATGACCGCCGCTGGAGTGCGTTCCAGACCAAGCAGGCCGCCGTGGCGCAGGAAACCGCACGCCTGCGTGCATTGTGGGCCACGCCCGGCAACGCCCTCGGCCGCGAAGTTGAAGCCACGCTGGGCGTGGCCGTCAGCCGCGAAACAAATGTGCTGGATCTGATCAAGCGCCCTGAACTGGACTACGCCAAGCTGATGCAGGTGCCCTCGCTCGGCCCGGCCGTGGCCGATGCCAAGGTGGCCGAGCAGGTCGAGATCGGGGTGAAGTACGCCGGTTACCTGGACCGCCAGCGCGACGAGATCGAGCGCCAGCAGCGTCACGAGAACACCGCCATCGCTGCGGATTTCGATTACGCCGGCGTGCGTGGTCTGTCGGCCGAAGTGCAGCAGAAACTGGAACGCGTGCGGCCGCAGACCATTGGCCAGGCCCAGCGCATCCCCGGTATGACCCCGGCGGCGATCTCGCTGCTGCTGGTGCATCTGGAACGCGCGCGCCGCACTCACGCCGCGTAACACGGCCACCGCCGGTATCGGCGGACGGCGGGTGCACCCGCGCTATCATCGAGGGCCGGGACAACGCTGCAGGCGGCGTCCCAGCCCCTGCGTTGCCGGAGTTTGTGCATGTCCCCGATCCGCCCCTTCCTCGACAGACACCCCGTGCTCGGCGAGCGCGTCTACATCGACCCTGCCTGCACGATCATCGGCGATGTGGTGCTGGGCGATGATGTCTCGGTGTGGCCGGGCACGGTGATCCGCGGCGATGTGAACCACGTGCGCATCGGCGCACGCAGCAACATCCAGGACGGCACCATCATCCACGTCAGTCACCATAGCCCGTTCAACAAGGGCGGCTACCCGACGATCATCGGTGAGGGCGTCACCGTCGGCCACGGCACCATCATCCATGCCTGCACGATCGGCGATTACTGCCTGATCGGCATGGGGGCGTGCATTCTCGATGGCGCGACGGTGAACACGCACGGCTTCCTCGGCGCCGGCGCGGTGCTTGGCCCGGGCAAGGTGGTCGGCGAAGGCGAACTGTGGCTGGGCAACCCCGCGCGGCTGGCCCGCACGCTGAGCGACAAGGAGATCGAGTCGCTGCACTACTCGGCCGATCACTACGTGCGCCTGAAGGATCAGTACCGGGGTTGATTGCGGTAAAGTCCTCAGCCGACCAGGAAGCAGTCGAGAACCGCATGCCCCCGCTGGCAGACCGGAGAGGAATCCGGCGTCCCCCGTGGCCTTCCGTACGATCCGCCGTGACGTGTCGCCGATGAGCGCGCCCATGCTGGATACCTACCGGGAAGTCATCACCCCCGAAGGCGTGCCTCTGCACCTGCCCGTCGCCGGGCCGTTGCCGCGTGCGCTGGCCTGGGGGATCGACTTCGTGATCCGGGTGGGCGCACTGATGCTGCTGAGCACTCCGCTGGCCTTTCTGGGTGGATTCGGCCAAGGACTCTACCTGGGCCTGATGTTCCTGTTGATGTGGGCCTACACCATCGTCCAGGAAGCGTGCTGGGGGCGCACCCTGGGCAAGCGCGCGATGGGTCTGCGTGTGGTGGCGCGCGATGGGGGACCGATCGGGTGGATGAGCGCGATCACCCGCAACCTGCTGCGCACCGTGGACATGCTCCCGTTCGGCTACGCGCTGGGGCTGGTGTCGAGCCTGTTCGATGCCCATGGCCGCCGTCTGGGGGATCTGGTCGCGGGAACCGTGGTGATCCACCAGAGCGCACCGCCGATGGGCGGCACGGTACCGGTCGGCAGCGTGCTGGCCCCGCCGCAGCCGTTGCAGCCGGCCGAGCAGGCCGCCGTGGTCGACTTCGCCGAGCGTGCGCCGCGGCTGTCGGTGCCGCGCCAGCAGGAGCTGGCCGACATCGCCTCGCCACTCACCGACAGCCAGGGCCAGGTCGGCGTGCTGCGCCTGTATGCCATGGCCAACTGGCTGCTGGGACGGCGATGAGACAGGAACAGTTCGTCGCCCGCTACCAGGCCGAGTGGCAGACGCTGGAGCAGTGGCTGGCCCAGCGCGGTGAGCGCCCCCGGCAGGCGCGCCGGCAGGCGGCCCACGAGGGTCTGGACGATGCCGACTTCCCGCAGCGCTATCGCCGCCTGTGCCAGCAGCTCGCGCTGGCGCGCCGGCGCGGCTACAGCCCGCAGCTGGTGGCACGCCTGCAACAGTTGATGCAGCAGGGACACACCCTGCTCTACCGTACGCCGCGCCCGCAGTGGCAGCGCGCGCTGGCCTTCCTGTTTGCCGATTTCCCCCAGTTGGTGCGCAGCCAGGCGCGCAGCATGTGGGTGGCCGCGGCGTTGTTCGTGGTGCCACTGGTCGGCAGCTTCGCGCTGATCCTGTGGCGCCCCGAGCTGATCCACCTGCTGATGGACAACGCGCGCATCGCCGAGTTCGAACGCATGTACGATCCGGCCTCGCCCAATCTGGGCCGCGACAGCGGCACCAACTGGACGATGTTCGGCCACTACATCATGAACAACATCAGCATCGGCCTGCGCACGTTCGCCTTCGGCTTGATCGCCGGCGTCGGCACGGTGCTGGTGATGCTGTTCAATGGCGTCGGCATCGGGTCCGTCGCCGGTCATCTGCAGCACATCGGCCATGGCGATCCGTTCTGGCGCTTCGTGGCCGGCCACGGCGCCTTCGAGCTGACCGCGATCGTCATTGCCGGCGGGGCGGGCCTGCAGCTGGGCATGAAACTGCTCGCGCCCGGACGCCGGCGGCGCATCGACGCGCTGGTCGAGGGCGGCGTGATCGGGGCCAAGCTGTGCGTGGGGGTGGCGACGATGTTGCTGATCGCCGCCTTCATCGAAGCCTTCTGGTCCTCGATCGCCGCGATCCCGGCCTGGGGCAAATACAGCGTGGCCGCTGTGCTGTGGACCACCGTATTGGTGTGGTTGTGGCGTGGCGGACGTGGGGCGGCCGATGCAGATTGATCGGCTCAACGTCGTGCTGCGCGCGCGCTCGGGCTGGGAGGCCATGGAGCTGGGCATGGCGCTGGTGCGCCGGCATGCCACGGCGATCTGGGCGCCCTGGATCATCGTGTCGCTGCCGGTAGTCGCGCTGCTCAACGCGCTGGCCTGGTGGACCGACAGCTTCGGCTGGGCCTGGCTGGCGATGTGGTGGCTCAAGCCGCTGTTCGAGCGCATCGCGCTGTACGTGATCTCACGCGGGGTGTTCGGCGATGCATCCACGCCCGTGCAGACATTGCGCGCGCAGCGCACATGGGGCTGGCAGGGCTTCTGGGGCTATCTCGGCTGGCGACGCCTGAGCCCGCTGCGTTCGGTGCTGCTGCCGGTCAATCTGCTGGAAGGCGCGGATCCGGCACATCGTCGCCAACGGCGTCGCGCCATCGCCGGGGGTGCGATGGGCTATGCCGTCCTGCTGACGATGGTGTGCATGGTCTTCGAGACCGTGCTGGTGGTCGGCGGCATCGCAGCCGTGTTCCTGTTCATTCCGGTGGACCTGTTGTCCGAGTCCTGGCGCGCGGCGTGGGAGCTGGCCAAGCAGGACATGCCGGCCTGGATGCAGCTGGGCGTGAACCTGCTGTTCTGGGGAGCGGCCACGCTGATCGGCCCGTTCTACGTCGGTGCCGGCTTCGGCCTGTATCTGGATCGCCGCACCCAGATGGAAGCATGGGATGTGGAGATCGCCTTCCGCCGCCTGCATGCACGGTTGCAGCGCGCGGCGCCGCTGCTGGTGCTGGCCCTCGTGCTGCTCTGGCCAGGCGCGCCACTGCACGCCCAACAGGCGCCGGCGCAGTCGAACACCAAGGGTGCGTTGCCGGCACCGGCCGATGACGCTCCGTCGCCTGCGCAAGGCGCCGATGCGGCTTCGGACGCCGACGCCGACGGTGGCGAAGGGGATGACGCCGCTGACCCGCCGCGGACGTACGACAACGATCCGGACAACACGCCTGCCGTCATCTTTGGCGATGACGCGGTGGATACCGCTGGCTTCCGCCAGGCCGTGCAGCGTGCGTATGAAGACCCGCTGCAGAGCCCGACCCGTGAGGTCACCGAGTGGAAACGCATCGAACGCGATGCGACCGAGGCGGAGAAGGCAAAACGTGAGGCCGCGGCCAAAGCCACTGGCAAACGCGGCAGCAAGGGCCCGGTGCTGCCGGCCCGGATCGCCGAGTGGGCGCTGTGGGCGGTAGTCGGGGTCCTGGTGTTGCTGTTGCTGGCCACCGCACCGCGCTGGCTGCCGTGGCTGCGCGGCTCCGGCCGGCGCCGTCGTGCGAAAGCCGCCGCGGTCGTGGAAGAGCCGATCCGGATACCGGACGTGGTGCCGCCCGATCCCGCCTCGCGTGCGCGTGCCCTGTGGCAGGAAGGACGCCCCCGGCAGGCGCTGGCACTGCTGTACCGCGCCAGTGTGGAATCGATGAGCGAGCGCGCCGGGATCAGCCTGCCCCCCGGTGCCACCGAAGCGCAGTGCCTGCGTGCCTCGCGGCGGATGCCGGTCGAGGCCGACCGCAGCCTGTTCGCGCGCATCGTGCGGGTCTGGCAGTACGCGGCGTATGCCGGCCGACTGCCCAGCGATGATGACTTCGATGCGCTGGCCACGATTCTGCAGGCCCAGTTCGGGTGGCGCGCGTGAGCGTCCGTCTGCGCTGGCTGCTGATCGTCCTGGGCCTGCTGGTGATCTGCGTGCCGCTGGCGATCCTGTTCCTGCGCACGCACGAGCGGGTGACACACACAGAACACCTGCCGCCCCAGGGCGAAGCCAGTTACAACGCGCTGTACGTGCTCGGCCAGGCGCTGCGTGCGGATGGGATCACGGTGCAGTCGCGCCCACGTCTGGACCTGACCCGGATGCCGCTGGAGCCCGGCGATACCGTGGTGCTGCTGCAGGACAGTGCAGAGGTCCCGGCGCCGGCCGTGACCGAGCTGATGGCGTGGGTGGCCAAGGGCGGACATCTGATCGTGCGTACGCCGCCCCCCGGGAAGGACGCCGCCGGTAATGGTCCGCTGCTGGAAGCACTCGGCGTGGACAGCGACGGCTACGAAAGTTACTGCCAGCGGTTCCACGTGCGCGACGATCCGCAGCATGTCGAGTTCTGCAATGGTCGCCGCTTCTCGGCCGAGCCGCCTGCCGGCGTCACCCTCGAGCGTGGCTGGGGTGACGACTATGACCTGGTCTTCGCCCGCCTGCGCCACGGCCAGGGGCGCATCGACGTGTTGGCCGACATGGCCTTCATGCATGGCAAGGGCCGGCCCAACCCGACCGTTCCGCCGAATGCTGCCAACGCCTTCGTTGATGGCCTGCACGACAAAGCCCACCGCGATCTCACCCGCTACGTGCTGGCGCCCAACTACGGCAAGGGCACGATGTGGCTGGTCTACGCCTCGCGCCCGCCCTCCCTGTGGAACCGCGTGTTCTACCTCGGCTGGCCAGTGTGGGCGCCATTGCTGCTGGCCCTGCTGGGCTGGCTGTGGCAGCGTGCGCAGCGCCTGGGCAGTCAACTGCCCTCGCCTGCCGCCGAACGCCGCTCGCTGCTGGAACACATCCGCGCCAGTGGCGAACACCTGCTGCGCTTTGGCAAGGCACCGCTGCTGTATGACGCCGTGCGCCGCGCCTTCCTGGCCCGCCTGCGGCGACGCTCGCCGACGGCAGCCGCCCTCACCGGCGAGGCCCAGGTGCACGCCATCGCCGCGGTACTGCAGTGGTCGCACGAGCGCGTGCGGACCGCCTTGTCCCCACCTGCTTCCCACGACGTCGCCGGCCTGCGCGACCGCATCCGCCTGCTGATCCAGATGAGAAACCTGCTATGACCGAGCCGACGCTTCCGCCGCCGTTGTCCCCGCCTGCCGTGACGCCATCCCCGTCGCCGTCGCCGCTGTCCGAGCGCGTCGATGCCGTGCGCGAGGCCGTGGGCCGCGCCTTCATCGGCCAGCCCGAGGTGCTGGACCAGATCCTGATCGCGCTGCTGGCCGGCGGCCACGTGTTGATCGAAGGGGTGCCCGGGCTGGGCAAGACGCTGCTGGTGCGCGCGCTCGCCCAGGCGCTGGAGCTGGATTACGGCCGTGTGCAGTTCACCCCGGACCTGATGCCCAGCGATGTCAGCGGCCATGCGGTGTACGACCCGAAGACGGAGAGCTTCAAGATCCGTCGCGGCCCGGTGTTCACCAATCTGCTGCTGGCCGATGAAATCAACCGCGCCCCGGCCAAGACCCAGTCGGCCCTGCTGGAAGTGATGCAGGAAGGCCAGGTCACCATCGAAGGCAAGGCGTTCGCGCTGACCCCGCCGTTCCTGACCCTGGCCACGCAGAACCCGGTCGAGCAGGAAGGCACCTACCCGCTGCCCGAAGCGCAGCTGGACCGTTTCCTGCTGAAGGTGCTGATCGACTACCCGACGCTGGACGATGAGAAGCGCATGGTCGATGCGATCACCACCGGCCGCAGCGCCGCCGATTTCGATCTGTCGCAGGTGCCACGCGTGCTGAATGCGGCCGAGGTGGTCGCGTTGCAGCAGGCGACCGCCGCGATCACGGTCGATCCGGAAGTGATCGACTACGCGGTGCGGATCGTCGCCGCCACGCGGCAATGGCCGGGTATCGCGCTGGGTGCCGGCCCGCGCGGCAGCATCGCGCTGGTGCGTGCGGCCCGTGCGCAGGCGGTGCTGTCCGGTCGTGATTTCGTCACCCCCGATGACGTGCGCGATATCGCCAAGCCCGCCCTGCGCCACCGCATCGCCCTCGCACCGGAACTGCAGATCGAAGGACAGAGCGCCGACGACGCGCTGACCGCGCTGCTGGCCAAGGTGGACGCACCGCGCAAATGAGTGGGCGCGCCCTCCATTGCGAGCGACTGGCATGAGGCCGCGCGCAACGCTGCTGGCACTGCTGGCCGGCTGGGGCCTGCTCGGCGTGCCCGTGGTCATCGGCATCTGGTCACACTGGATCTGGTGGGCGATCGGTGCCGGCGTGGCGCTGATCGCGCTGGTGGACCTGCTGCGCCTGCGCGGCCAGCCCTCGCCCAGCGTGCACCGCGAGCTGCCCGAGTCGCTCGCGCTGAACGTCGAGCGTGAGGCGACGCTGCGGCTGGAATCGAGCCGCCACCAGCGCGTGGAGGTATTCGATCTGGTTCCCGGTGGCTGGAGCCTGCAGGGCCTGCCGCGGTCGCTGGCGCTCAAGCCGATGGTCACCAGCAGCGTGGCGTATCGGCTGACCCCGACCGCGCGTGGCCGTTTCGTCTTCGAGGGCGTGCACCTGCGCATGCACAGCGCGTGGCGGCTGTGGCATCAGCGGCGGCAACTGCCGCCTGCGCTGGCGGTGCGCGTGTACCCGAACTTCGCACCGCTGACGCGCTTTGCATTGTTCAGTGCCGAACAAGCCTCGCGCCTGGTCGGCGCGCACCTCAAGCGCCGCCGCGGCGAAGGCACCGATTTCCATCAGATGCGCGAGTACCGCGTCGGCGACAGCCTGCGCCAGGTCGACTGGAAGGCGACCGCGCGCGCGCGCAAGCTGATCTCCCGCGAATACCAGGACGAGAAAAACCAGCAGCTGGTGCTGATGATCGACACCGGCCGGCGCATGATGGCCAGCGAAGGCGGGCTGTCGCACTTCGATCATGTCCTCAATGCGGCGCTGGTGGTGTCCTACCTCGCCCTGCGCCAGGGCGACGGTGTGGGCCTGTTGGCGGCCGGGGGCGAAAGCCGCTGGGTCGCGCCGAAACGTGGCATGGGCACCATCGATACCCTGCTGCGCGCCAGCTACGATCTGCAGGCGCAGCCGGTCGCCACCGATTACCTTGCCGCGGCCACTGAGCTTTCACTGCGTCAGCGCCGTCGCTCGCTGGTGATGCTGGTCACCAACGTGCGCGATGAGGACATTGAAGATCTGCTCGCCGCGGTGCGCCTGCTGCAACGCCAGCACCTGGTGTGCGTGGCCAGCCTGCGCGAACGCGAGCTGGATGATGCGCTGTCCCAGCCGGTGGAAACCCTTCAGGACGCTGCCCAGGCCGGTGCGATCGCGCGTTACCTGCAGCAGCGCAGCGACGCACATGACGCGCTGCGCAGCCACCGGGTAATGGTGCTGGATGTCACCGCCGAAGCACTGCCCGGGGCGCTGGTGGAGCGCTATCTGGCGGTCAAGCGGGATGGGTTGTTGTAACCCTCAGAGATAGATGCGCGTCGGCGCTTCGTCGATGATCGCGTGCGGTACGAAGCGGGCGCTGTCGCGGGTGATCCGGCTGTTGTCCTCACGGATGCCCATGCCACAGGCCTGGTCACCCACCACCCAACTGCCGATCAGCGGATAACCGCCATCGAACGCGGTAAGCGGATGCGCGGCCTGGCGGATTGCCGGGCCGGTGTACGGGCCTTCGCTTTCCTGCCAGCTGCCATCGGCCAGGTGCATGGCCACGTTGGCGCCCTCGCGCGAGAACAACGGCTTGCGGACCCAACCACGCGGCAGCTCGCTGCCATCGTCGAACTCGGCGGCGAGCAGGTTCGGGTGGCCGCGGTGACGCTGCCACAGCAGCGGCAGCACGCCCTTGTTGCTGAGGATCGCCTTCCACGCCGGTTCCAGCAGCTGCACGCCCGAGGCGGGCAGCGACTGGCCGAACGACTCGGTCATCAGGTCTTCCAGCGGGTACAGCTTGAACAGGCTGCCGATCACGGTGTCGTCAAGCGCGGTGAAGCGCCCGTCCTCGGACAGGCCGATATCCTCGATCGCGATCGCTTCGCCACGCAGGCCAGCCTGGGCGGCACAGTCGCGCAGATAGGCGACCGTGCCCTGGTCTTCTTCGGAGGCACCGACCGCACTGAAATACAGCGGCGGCGGCAGTTGCGCGGCCAGTTCACCGAAGCGTTCGACCAAGGCCTCATGGATCGCGTTGAACTGGTCGGCATGCGGCGGCAGACGGTTCTGGTTGCGCTGGTCTTCCAGCCACTGCCACTGGAAGAACGAGGCCTCGAACAGCGAGGTGGGCGTGTCGTAATTCAGCTCGTAGAGTTTGGCCGGACCGGTCCCGTCGTAGGCGAAATCCAGCCGCCCGTACAGGTGCGGCTCGCGGCGGCGCCAACTGTCGGCGATCCAGTCGCGGAACGGCGGCGGGATCGCCAGCTGGTCCATCAACTGCTGGCTGCCCACCACCTCGTCGACCAGATCCATCGCCATGGCATGCAGCTCGGCGCTGGGATCTTCGATGTCCTGTTCGATCTGGCGCAGGGTGAACGCGTAGTACGCGGTTTCATCCCAGTACGGCAGACCATCGATGGTGTGGAAACGGAAGCCCGACTCCTCGGCCCGAGCGCGCCATTGGCTGCGCTCGGCAATACGCACGCGCTGCATCGATCAGCCGCCGACGCTGCTGCGGTTGCTGCTGGTGTTGCCGAAGCCACCGCGGCTGGCGGTGACCGCCCGGTTCGGGGTGGCGTTGACCGGCGCCAGGCCGGCCTTGCCGGCACCGATGCCGCTGGCCGTGTTCAGGCCACCGGTGGACGGACCCGGACGTGCCCAGCCCTTGGCCTTGTCCTGGTAGGCCGGGGCTGCCGCCGGCTGCTGGGCCAGGCCGGCACCGCCACGGTTGCTGAGCATCTGCGACATGAAGAAGCCCATCATCATCGGGCCGATGAACGAGTGGCCGGTGGAGGTCTTCTGTTCCACGCACTGCTCGGCGTTGTACTCGGCCTCACAGGCTTCACGCGTGGCGTACTTGGGGGCGGCATCAGCCGACTGCTTCTGCGCGTCGGCGAAGGCGGTGCGGCAGCTGGAAGGATCGCCGGTAGCTTCGGTACAGGCCTGCACCGAGGTGTAGAGTCCTTCCTGCACCTGCACGGCCTCGTTCTTCTGGCAGGCGGTGAACAGCAGCGGCGCGGCGCTCATCAGCAGCAGCGCAGTGGTCCTGGAACGTTTCATGGCGTCATGCCCCCTAGTGCGGTTATCTCCCCAATCATGCCTGATCGGGACGAACAACCAAAACCGGCAAAGTCGCCCAGCTGAACGCGGTTTCAGGTTTTGCCCGGGAAACACCGCTGGCAACGGTTGCAAACGCAACCGCAATTTTTCGGCAGAATCGAGCTGAAACGCGCCCCCACGGCCCGCCAGATCCTGCCAGCCACCATGCCTGAATACCGCTCCCGCACCTCCACCGCCGGCCGCAACATGGCCGGCGCCCGCGCCCTGTGGCGCGCCACCGGCATGACCGATGGCGACTTCCACAAGCCGATCATCGCCATCGCCAATTCGTTCACCCAGTTCGTGCCCGGCCATGTGCACCTCAAGGACCTGGGCCAGCTCGTGGCGCGCGAGATCGAGCAGGTCGGCGGCGTTGCCAAAGAGTTCAACACCATCGCGGTGGATGACGGCATCGCGATGGGCCACGACGGCATGCTGTATTCGCTGCCCAGCCGCGAGATCATCGCCGACTCGGTGGAGTACATGGCCAACGCGCACTGCGCCGATGCGCTGGTGTGCATTTCCAACTGCGACAAGATCACCCCCGGCATGCTGATGGCCGCGCTGCGCCTGAACATCCCGGTGGTGTTCGTGTCCGGTGGCCCGATGGAAGCGGGCAAGACGCGCCTGTCCGAGCACAAGCTGGACTTGGTGGATGCGATGGTGATCGCCGCCGATGAAAGCGCCAGTGATGAAAAGGTCGCCGAGTACGAGCGCAGCGCCTGCCCCACCTGCGGGTCGTGTTCGGGCATGTTCACCGCCAACTCGATGAACTGCCTGACCGAGGCGCTGGGGCTGTCGCTGCCCGGCAACGGCTCGACGCTGGCTACGCATGCCGACCGCGAGCAGCTGTTCCGTCGCGCCGGCCGCCTGGTCGTGGAGCTGTGCCACCGCTGGTATGGCGGCGAAGAGATCGGTGCACTGCCCCGCGGCATCGCCACCCGCCAGGCGTTCGAGAACGCGATGACGCTGGATATCGCGATGGGCGGCTCGACCAACACCATCCTGCACCTGCTGGCGGCGGCGCAGGAAGCGGAAGTCGACTTCGACCTGCATGCCATCGACGCGCTCTCGCGCCGTGTGCCGCAGCTGTGCAAGGTCGCCCCGAATACGCCGAAGTACCACATGGAAGACGTGCATCGCGCTGGCGGCGTGTTCGGCATCCTCGGCGAACTCGCGCGCGGTGGCCTGCTGCACACCGACGTGCCGACCGTGCACAGCCGCACCCTGGCCGAGGCGATCGCACGCTGGGATGTCGCGGTGAGCATCGATGAGAAGGTGCACGATTTCTTCCGTGCCGGTCCGGCCGCCATCCCCACCCAGATCGCCTTCAGCCAGGCCACGCGCTGGCCGACACTGGACGTGGACCGTGCCGAAGGCTGCATCCGCGCGGTGCAACACGCCTATTCGGCCGAAGGCGGGCTGGCGGTGCTGCGTGGCAATCTCGCCGTCGATGGCTGCGTGGTGAAGACCGCTGGCGTGGACGAGTCCATCCATGTGTTCGAAGGCAACGCGCGCGTGTTCGAAAGCCAGGACGCCGCCGTGCAGGGCATCCTTGCCGATGACGTGGTGGCCGGCGATGTGGTGGTGATCCGCTACGAAGGCCCGCGCGGTGGCCCGGGCATGCAGGAGATGCTGTACCCGACCAGTTATCTGAAATCCAAGGGGCTGGGCAAGCACTGCGCCCTGCTCACCGACGGCCGTTTCTCCGGCGGCACCTCGGGCCTGTCGATCGGGCATGCCTCGCCGGAAGCGGCCTCGGGCGGCACCATTGGCCTGGTGCGCAACGGCGACCGCATCCGCATCGACATTCCCGCACGGCGCATCGATGTGCTGCTCGATGACGCCACGCTGGCCGCACGCCGCGCCGAACAGGACGCGCTCGGCTGGAAGCCGCGCGAGGCCCGCCCGCGGAAGGTCACCGGTGCACTGAAGGCGTATGCATTGCTGGCCACCAGTGCTGACAAGGGTGCGGTGCGGGACCTGGCCAAGCTGCAGGACTAAGGCGCGCCGCGCCGCTAGGGCGGATCGGCTACGCTGCGGCGCATGATCGCGCCATCGCCTCGCCAGCCCCTGATCGACGCCCTGCGCGGCGTCGCGCTGCTCGGAGTGTTCCTGGTCAACCTGCGCTTCTTCTCGCTGGATGGGTTGCTGGATGCATCCACCCAGCAGGCCCTGCCCAGCGCCGCGCTCGACCACGTGATCCGCACCGGCATGGGCTGGGTGGTGGACCTCAAAGCGATCACGGTGTTCTCCCTGCTGTTCGGGATGGGGGTTGCCATGCAGATAGACGCCCGTGGCACAGCGGGCGTGGCACCGCACCTGCGCCGCATGGCCGCACTGGCGCTGATCGGCCTGCTGCATGCCACGGTGCTATGGTGGGGCGACATCCTGCTGACCTACGCGCTGGTCGGGCTGCTCCTGCCGCTGTTCCGTCACGTCGGCGATCGCGCGCTGGTGGTGACCGGCGTGGTGATCGCCTTGTTCCTGCCACCGCTGCTGTCGCCATGGATGCGCGAGTGGGTGATGACGATGGCGCCGCGCGCGCAGGTCTACGGCGCCGCCGTGACGGCACTGTCCTCCGGCACGCTGGTCGAGGCCTGGTGGCAGAACCTGCTGCTCGGCAGCTGGGTACGGCTGACCAACTGGGCCCTGCTGTTCTTCGTGCTGGGGCGCTTCCTGCTCGGCTACTGGGCGGGCCGCCGTGGGCTGCTGCAGTCTCCGCTGCAGCATCGGCGCAGCCTGCGGATGCTGTGCCTCGGCGGCGCGGTGATCGCCGCCGTCTTCCTCACCTTGGAAACGTGCGCGCCTGCGCTGAAAGATGTTTGGCCTGCGCTACGCAGCGGTGTGCCGGGCTACCTGCTGCGGGTGAGCTATCGCGTCGCCCCGTTGGCGCTGGGTATCGCGCTGGCCTGCGGCTTCGCGCTGCTTTATCTGCATGCCTGGGCGGAGCGCTGGCTGCGCGTGTTCGTGCCTGCCGGACGGATGGCGTTGAGCAACTACCTGCTGCAGAGCGCGATCTGCGTGCCGCTGTTCGCCGGCTTCGGGCTGGGATTGGGGACAGGGCATGGGCTGTGGCCGATCCTCGCAGTAGCGCTGATCGTGTTCCCGCTGCAGCTGTGGCTGAGCGCCTGGTGGTTGCAGCGGTACCGTTTCGGCCCGGTGGAGTGGCTGTGGCGCAGCCTCAGCGAGGGGCAGCGCCTGCGGTTGCGGCGGGGGTGAGCGCTTGACCCCTTATGCATCTCTGGAAAACACTCGGTGCAGACTTCTGAACAAGGATGTGACGATGCACGGCACGCGTTCTCTGCTGTTACTGGCCTTGTCGGCCGCCGCATGTCCGGCCTTTGCCGAGGACTGCGCCGTGGATCGCGCCGCGATGCTGGCGCTGAGCCCGGAGCAGTTTGATCAGGATCTGGAAGGCGGCTGGCGGCCGATGGCGGAGAAGGCCCAGTGCCAGCTCGCTGCTGCCGATCTCATCGCGGCCTATCGTGCGCAGCCCAAGGCCGCCGGCGACACCACGATGATCTGGCATGAAGCGCAGATGCGCGCGCAGGCCGGGCAGGACGCGCAGGCGGTCACATTGATGCGGCAGACCTACAAACCTGCGCCGGATGCCGGCGGCTGGAATCCTTACGTGGATGCCAGCGTCGCGCTCATCGAAAAGGACCGCCCGGCCCTGGCCGCCGCCCGCGCGACGCTCGCAGCCCTGCCTGCGCCGCCTGGGACCAACGTCGAGAACGGCTTCTTCGACTTCACGATGCCGAGCGGCGAGGTGATGCAGGTCGCCTGGCCGCCCAATCTCGATATCGTCGATGCGTTTGTGCGGTGCTTCGGCCAGAGCTACCAGCAGGCCATCTCCCACCAGGCCTGCCGTCATCCAGACACCTCGGCCGCGCCTCACGGAAGCACCCTCTGACCGGGCTGCCAGGGAGCAATCTGCGCTACCCGATCACCCGCTTGAACGGCGGCAGTGAATCGATGATGCGCTTGCCGTAACGTCGGGTCAGCAGCCGCGAATCGAGGATGATCACGCGGCCGGTATCGGTGGAGGTGCGGATCAAGCGGCCGGAGAACTGGGTCAGCGTGCGCAGGGCGTGCGGGATCGCGATCAGGTTGAAGGCGTTCAGGCCGCGGCTTTCGAACCACTCGCTCAAGGTGGAGGTCTGTGGATCGGTCGGCACGGCGAACGGCACCTGGGTGATCACCACCGTGGTGCAGGCTTCGCCAGGAAGATCCAGGCCCTCGCCAAAAGAATTGAGCCCGAACAATACCGAGCCCTCCCCGGCCGAGGTGCGCCGCAGGTGCTCGTCGATCATCTTCTGCTTGGCCGTTTCGCCCTGCACCAGCACCTGCTTGCGCTGCGCGGCCGGCATCAGCTCGGCCACCTTTTCCATCTTCCAGCGCGAGGTGAACAGCACGATGCTGCCCTTGTCCCAGTCCAGTTCCTTGACCAGGTACTTGGCCACTTCCTTGGGATGACCTTCCTTGTCATCCGGGGTCACCGGAAACGCCGGCACGATCAGCTGCGCCTGGTTGGGCAGATCGAACGGCGATGCGAGCGAAACCATCTCGGCCTCGGCGGGAATGCCGTTGTCGATCGCCAGCGCCTGGAAATCGCCGCCGCCGGTGAGCGTGGCCGAGGTCATCACCACCGAGTCCACTTCATCCCAGAGCAGCTTGCGCAGCACGTTCGCGGCCGAGACCGGCGAGCCGTGCAGGACCAGGTCGCCATCGCGCGAGAGGGTGATCCAGCGCGCGGTTGGCGGCTGGCCCTCCTTGTCTTCGCGGCGCCAGCCGGTCCACAGGTTGTGCTGCTGCTCGATCATTTCCAGCGCCATGCCGAGGTTGCGCTGCAGGCGCTCGCGCGCGGCGTCCTCGGGCTTGCCCTTGGCCACCTGCGTCAGCGCGGCGTGCGCCCAGTTGAACAGCGCGCGGGTATCGTCGGCGATGGCCTCGATGTCCGGCATCCAGATGTCCGGCAGGCGGCCATTCGGAGCGCGCCACATCGGTTCCTGCGCGGACGGGTCCGGCCGCCAGCTGCGGTCGATCACATCGCGGAACGCCTTTAGCTGCTTGCTGACCTTGGCGGCAGCTTCGATGGCCTCATTGGGCAGCAGGTTGCCCAGCTTGTCCTTGTCCACCGCGCGGTAGGACGCGGCGATCAGCACCTGCAGACGGCCGGTGCGCTTGGCCATTTCGTCCAGCGCGAGGCTGGCCGCGCCTTGGTCGATGGCGACGTTGCCGATGTGATGCCCTTCATCGAGCACCAGCAGCATGTCCGAGGGCGGGGCGATCAGCGGCTGGCCGTTGTCGCTCTCGCCGATCGACAGCGCCGACAACAGCAGCGCGTGGTTGGTCACCACGATCTGCGCCTCGCGCACGGTGTTGCGCGAGCGCAGCACCGCGCACTGCGCCGAGTACGCGCACTTGCGCCCAGCACAACCGGAGGCCGGCGTAGTGATGCGCGAGCGCAGCGTGTTGCTGATCGTTTCCGGCGCGTTGTCCAGGTCACCATTCCAGCGGCCTTCGAGGAACGCTTTGCTCAACGTCTGCGCCAGATCCATCTCGATCGGTGCCAGCGGCCGGTCGAACAGCGGCTGCTCGTCCTCGAACATGCCTTCCTGCGCGCCATCGCCATGCGCTTCAGCGGCGTTGCGGGTGCACAGGTAGCGGGTGCGGCCCTTGGCCAGCGCCACGGTGGCTTCGATGCCGGTGGCCTTGAGGAAATTGGGGATATCGCGCTCGACCAGCTGCGACTGCAGCGCCACGGTGCCGGTGCTGATCACCAGTTTCTTCTTGGTCGTCAGCGCGATCGGCACGCCGGCGGTCAGGTAGCCCAGCGACTTGCCGACGCCGGTGGGCGCTTCGACCACGCCGACGCCGCCACTGTGCGAGAGCGCACGCGACACCACGCCGATCATCTGGCTCTGCGAGCGCCGGGTACTGAAGCCGGGCGTATTGGCCTGCAGCTTGGCGTAGGCGTCGCGGATGCCGGCCTTGAGTTCGTCGTTCAGGGCGCGGGGGGCTTCAACTTTTTCGGTCACGCCGGGGGACTGCCTGACTGGATCACGGCCCCCATTTTCTCACGAGCCGGGGGCCGTGACCGGCGCCATTTTCCGCGCCGGTTCATATCCGTGACGCGGCCCACGCCAATACTGTGGGCCGCGACGGGCGGCTGCACCCGCTCAGCGTGGCGGCAGCGGCGCAGCGGGTGGAACGGCACGGCCACGCAGCGCGCGGGTCATCGCCCAGACCAGCAGGACCAGCGCAAGCGCCTCGAACAGGTTCAGCGTGAAGTGGCCGACGCCAAGCATCGTGGACATCATCTGCAGATTTCCGTAGTTGCCCTGCTGCACCAACCACATCGGCACCAGGTTCAGCACCAGGCCGGCCAGGGTGGTCAGCGCCAGCAGGCCCAACGCGCTCAAGGCCACGCTGCGGATCGCACCACGCGGGGTATCCACCACCCAGACCACCGCGACCGCCAGCGCGATCAGCACCGGCAGGCGCCCGCCGACCATGGTCAGCATCGAGATCAGCAGGTCCATGTCCATCGGCTCAGTCCTCGCCCGCCAGCGGGGCCAGCTGGGTACGCAGCTCGGTGTAGACCGCATCGGTCTGTGGGCGCACCGCGTGCCACTGCAGGAAGCTCTCGGCGGCCTGTTCGACCAGCATGCCCAGCCCATCGACGATGTTGCGGCAGCCGGCCGAGCGCGCCCACGCGGTGAAGGCAATCGCGGCCTCGCCGTAGTTGAGATCGACCGCGGTGGTCATGCTGTTGACCAGCGACAGCGGCAGCTTGAACTCCGCGGCGCGGTCGCGGCCGGCCGAGGTGGCGTTGATGATCAGCTCGAAATCGCCCAGCTCGCGGATGTCTTTCCAGTAGCGGGTGATCGCGCGGCCCGGCTCGCCCATCGCATCGATCAGCGCATCGGCACGTTCCGGGGTGCGGTTGACCACGACCAGTTCCAGGATGCCCGCATCCAGCAGGGCCGGGGCCACGCTGCGGGCCGAGCCACCGGCGCCGATCAGCAGGGTTCGGCGGCCGCGCAGGTCCAGCCCGTGGCGGTCGGTGAGGTCACGGACCAGGCCGATGCCATCGGTGGTGTCGCCGTGCCAGCGGTCGCCCTTGCGCAGCAGCGTGTTGACCGCACCGGCGCGGCGCGCGCGCGAGGTCAGCGTGGTGCACAGCGCGAAGGCGGCTTCCTTGTGCGGCGCGGTGATGTTGGCGCCCACGCCACCCTCGGCAGCGAAGGCTTCCAGGGCGGCCAGGAACTCGCCCGGCGATGCCTCGATCGCACGGTAGTCCAGCGCCAGGCCTTCCTGCCGGCCGAACGTGGCATGGATGTGCGGCGACTGCGAATGCGCGATGGGCTGGCCGAATACGGCGTAACGGTCGGTCATGGGTGTCCTGCTCCGGGCCTAGAATGGAACGCAAACCCCAACGGACGCAATGATGCGCATTCCATTGTCTCTGCTCGCGCTGAGCGCCAGTTTACTCTGCACACCCGCCGCGATGGCGCTTTCCGAATTCGGCATCGAGGGCATGGGCGTGGTCTCGACCAAGGCCAACGAAGCCCAGGCCACGATCGCGCCGGATGGCCAGCGCATCGTGTGGGCCAGCGACCGCGCCGGCGGACACGGGGGTTGGGACCTGTGGCAGGCGGTGCTGCGCGAGGGGCGCTGGCAGGACCCTGCCCCGCTCGCGCTCAACAGCGCCAACGACGAGCGCGACCCGTACTTCAGCCACGATGGCCGCTGGCTGTACTTCGCCTCCAACCGCAGCGGCGGAAAAGGCGGCTTCGACCTGTACCGTGCCCCGGTGACCGCCGACGGCACCCTCGGGGCCGTGCAGGCCCTGCCGGCGCTCAACACGCGCGACGACGAACGGGCGCCCGCGCTGCGTCCGGATGGGCGCACGCTGCTGTTCTCACGCAACGGCAAGCAGACCCAGGGCGGCTTCGATCTGTATCTGGCGCCGGTCCAGGGCGAGGGATTCGGTACCGCGCAGGCACTGCCGGCCCCCCTCAACACGGCCGCCGACGAACGTGGGGCGGCGTGGCTGGACAATCACGGCGCACTGGCGTTCACCCGCGCGAGCGACGGACATTCGCAGGTCCTGCTGGCGAGCTGCGATCACCGCCAGGCGGCGGTGCCGCTGACGCTGTCATTCAATACCGCCGACGGCCAGACCGGCGCGCCAGTGGTGGACGCGTCAAAACCTTCGGAGATGGTCCTGGCTGGCATGGCACGCGCACCGCGTGCCGGCGGGCTGGATCTGTACCGGATCAAGGCGCCGTCAGCGCCCCCAGGTCCGGGCTGCGGTTGACGTTGCGGGGCCGAAAGGCAGCCACGCGTGGCGTGGCTCTACCCGTGGAGATGGCGCCGCCCCGCGTCAATGGCCCTGCAGCAGCTCCGCGCGCAGCTGCTCGTACTGCGCTTCGCTGATCTCACCGTGATCCTTGCGCTGGTTCAATGCCGCCAGCTGCGCCTGCAACGCGGGCGACAGCTGTGCCTCACGCGCGATGCGGGCGGCGGCGGAGGGTTGCTCCGGTGCCTGCCGCGCGGCGCGGCGCACGCCACGGATCACCAGCCCGATGACCACGGCGAAGGCGAGCACGCCGGCCGTCCAGGTCACCCACTGTAGCCATCCCATCGTCTGCATCATCGTCGTCCTGTATCGGGGTGGGCGCGTATTGTCAGCGCTCGCGCAGCCAACGCGCCACCTGCGGGGCGAAATAGGTCAACACGCCATCGGCGCCGGCGCGCTTGAAGCCGATCAGCGACTCCATCACGCAGGCCCGCTCGTCCAGCCAGCCATTGGCGAAGGCCGCCTTCATCATCGCGTACTCGCCACTGACCTGATAGGCGAAGGTCGGCACGCCGAACTGCTGCTTCACCCGGCGCACCAGGTCCAGGTAGGGCATGCCCGGCTTGACCATCACCATGTCCGCGCCCTCTTCCAGGTCCAGCGCGATCTCACGCATGGCCTCGTCGCCGTTGGCCGGGTCCATCTGGTAGGTCTTCTTGTCCGCCTTGCCGAGGCCGGTGGAGCTGCCGACCGCGTCGCGGAACGGACCGTAGAACGCCGAGGCGTACTTGGCCGAGTAGGCCATGATGCGCACGTTGACGTGGCCCGCGGCATCCAGCGCGCGGCGGATCGCACCGATGCGGCCGTCCATCATGTCCGAGGGCGAAATGATGTCCACGCCCGCTTCGGCGTGCGACAGCGACTGCTTGACCAGTGCCTCCACGGTGATGTCGTTGAGCACGTAGCCCTTGTCATCGATGATGCCGTCCTGGCCGTGCGTGGTGTACGGATCCAGCGCGACGTCGGTCATCACGCCCAGCTCCGGGAAGCGCGACTTCAACGCGCGGATGGCGCGCTGTGCCAGGCCGTTCTCGTCCCATGCCGCCGCGGCATCGAGCGACTTGCCGGTCGGATCGATCACCGGGAACAGGTCGATCACCGGGATGCCCAGTTCCAGTGCTTCTTCAGCGACCTTCAGCAGTTCATCGATCGACAGCCGTTCCACGCCCGGCATCGAGGCCACCGGTGCGCGACCGGCGAGCTCGTGCACGAACACCGGATAGATCAGGTCGTCGGTGGTCAGCGTGTTCTCGCGCATCAGACGGCGCGAGAACTCGTCGTGACGCATGCGGCGGGGGCGGTAGTCGGGGTGTGCCATGAGGAACTCCGGAACGGAATGCAGGAAAGAGTGCAGGAACTACTGCAGCAGGTAGTGCCGCGGTTGCAGCGGCTCGGGCAGCGGCTGGACGCCCAGGCTGTCGAGCAGATCGATTTCGACGGTGCGCACCATCGCATCCAGCGGCAGGTCGTTGGATTCCAGCCCGAACGGCTCTTCCATCTCCTCGCCGAGCTGGTCCAGGCCGAAGAACGCGTACGCCAGCACGGCGGAGACCACCGGCGTTGCCCAGCCGAGCGAGCTGGCCAGGCCGAACGGCAGCAGCACGCAGAACAGCCACGCGCACCGGTGCAGCAGCAGCGTGTAGGCAAACGGCAGCGGCGTGGTCAGGATGCGCTCGCAACCGGCCTGGATGCTGGACAGCGCATGCAGGCGCGTTTCGAACTGGGTATACAGGTACGGATCCAGCTGACCGGCGCGCAGCGCCTGGGCCAGGTCGGTGGCGATCATGGCCAGCAGCTGGTCGGGCGCGTTGAGGCGCTGGCCGAACCGCGCGCGATCGGCCTCGGGTACCCACGGCAAAGCCGCCAGCGCCATGTCGCGGCCGCGCAGGCGGGCAGCCAACGCATGCGCGAAGCCGATGCACAGCCGGCACACGCGGTCACGCAGCGCCGGATCGTCGACCAGCAGCGCCTGGCACAGGCGGGCCAGGCTGCGTGATTCATAGATCAGCTGGCCCCACAGCTTGCGACCTTCCCACCAGCGCTCGAAACAGGCGTTGTTGCGGAAGCTGAGGAAGATCGACAGTACCAGGCCCAGCAGCGTGAACGGTGCCACCGACACGCGCTCGATGCCCGGCGGATGCCACAGCTCGGCCAGGGCGGCGACGGCGATGGACAGCAGCAAAATCGCCACGACCTTCGGGGCCACCGCCGGAACGATGGAGCCGCGCAGGATGTAGAGCAGTTGCCAGCCGTGGGGACGAGGACGAATGATCATCGGTGCAGGGAGAGCGCCCGGACGGGCGTGGACCGCCGGCCGAGCCGGATGCGGCAGCCGATCATTCTACGCCGATGGTGCCGGGCGGCCGTGAGCTGCGACGGTCGGTCGCACCCGGGCCGCGTACTGGCCGCTCAGAGGATGCCGCCACCCAGCCCGAGCCGGACGATGCCCACCACCACCACGATGCCGTTGAGCACCAGCCCGGTCCAGGCCCGGCCGCGCTTGCTGGCGTGGGTGAACAGGATGCCGATCGCGGCGATGACCGCGCCCACTGCGGCGAACGGGATCAGGAACCAGTTGCCCCAGCCCAGCAGCGGGATCAGGGCCACAATCATCCAGAGCAGCGCGACGATGCCCCACAACAGACTGATCAATCCCATGCCCGGCTCCTTGAGGTGAATGCGTGGCCCACCATAGCGGTTCCCGGCGCAGGCGCAAGCGGCAGCGAGACGCCGTTGGCGGCGGCCTCACCGAGCCGGTGCTAGGGTGCGCTGGCAGGGGTTGGGACCGATTCAGTCGCCAGCGCCGATCATCCCAGCCATCACACACAGGGGTAACGCCATGAACATCCGATGCGCTGCATTGCTGGGCCTGGCGCTGCTCAGCGCCGGTTGCGCCAGCACCTCCAAGGTCATGCTCGGCCAGGCGCGTGCGCCGGTCGATCCGGCCACGGTGCAGATCTACTCCACCCCGCCGGCAGGGTCACAGGAAATCGCCCAGCTCGAATCGGCCAGTGCGGTCGGTTTCGGCACGCAGGGCCAGACCGATGCGGCCGTCATGCGGCTCAAGCGTGAAGCGGCCGCCCTCGGCGCCAACGGCGTGATCCTGATGGGCGTCGGCTCCAGTGGTTCGCCGGTGGGCATGTCCGTCGGTGCGGGCAGCTACGGCTCGCACGTGGGTGGTGGGGTCGGCATCGGCATCCCGACCACGCAGAAGCGCGCGGCCGGTGTAGCCATCTGGGTGCCGAATCCGCCGCCGGCGCCGCGCCTGCCGACGCAGACGATCACGCCGCAGCGGTGATGGGAACCGCAGCAACCACGACCGTTGGTCGTGGCTGCTGTTGGATGTGGCTACGGTAACCGCGCAAACGCGTCAGCGTTTGGCCGCGCTTTTGTACTTCGGCACGAACACATCATTGACCGCCTTGGCCAGCTGGTCCGGCGGCAACAGGCCCTGGTCGAGCAGGAAGTTGTTGAACGCCAACCGGTCGAACCGATCGCCGAGCGCCAGCTCGGTCTGCATGCGCAACTCAAGAATCCGGGTGTAGCCGTAGAAGTAGCTGCCGGCCTGACCGGGCATGCGCACCATGTAACGGTCCAGCTCCTGCGTGGCCATCGCCTTGGACAGGCCGACCTCATCGATCAGCACGCGCTCGGCGTTGGCCCGGTCGATCAGGCCAAGGTTGAGCATCGGGTCCAGCATCGCGCGCGCGGCCCGCAGCAGGCGGAACTGCAGCGCGATCAACTGGCCGTCCAGCGGCTCGTACGGCACCATCTCCGCTTCGGCATACAGCGCCCAGCCTTCCACGTTGACCGAATTGAAGGCGAACATCGTGCGCGCCAGTGAAATGCCGCGCTCGACCATCGCGGTGAACTGCAGTTCGTGACCCGGGCGCCCTTCATGCGCGCTCAGCGTCCACGCGGCCGAGCCGAAGTTGAAATCGTCGTACTGCGCGGCCTTGTCGCCGGCGGCCGGGTTGCCCAGCGGCAGCACGAAGGTGCCCTGCTGCCCGGTGTTGCCGACCAGCGGCGCCGGCAGGAAATGTGGCGCCGGGGAGGCAGCGCTTTCGGCGGCCGAGCCCAGGCGCATCTGCATCGGACGCTGCGGCACGTCGACGATCTTTTCCTTGCGGATGATCGGGTCGATCGCATCGATCACGCCGCGGTAGTGGTGCTCGAGCTGATCGTCGGGAATCTTGTCGCCCTTGAGCGCGCGCACCACCGCCACCGGATCGGTGCTGTCGGCAACCTTCAGGCCCTTGGCCTGCACCACCAGCGGCGCCAGCTGGCGCATCGCCGAGCGGGTCTCCATGAACTCCAGCTGGGCACGCTGCATCAGCAGCGCCGGGGCGATGTCGATGCCCACGCGCTTGAGCTGGTAGGCGTACAGCGGCTCGGGCAGGCGCGCATCGGTGCGGGCCTTGGGCAGCACCTCGCGACGGGTCCAGTCGCGGTACTCGCGCAGCTGGCTGGCGATGGTCTGCAGCGCCTGCTCGGCGCCGGCCACCTTGTACTTGCCGAACAGCTGCTCGATGCCGGTGATGTAGGTATCCACATTGGCCAGCGACTGCTCGACTTCGATCTTCGTCGGCTGCAGCAGGGTCTTGTCGCCCAGGCGCTCTTCGTAGCGCTGGCGCGACAGCGTGGTCACCGGCTGCGTGCCCGGGGCAAGCCCGGCGTAGGCCTTCAGGCGATCCAGCGCCTTGGCGCGGCGCTCGGCCGGCACCTGGTCGGACAGCAGCAGGTTGAGGCCGCTGAACACCGTCTGCGGGGTATCGCTCCACGGCAGCAGGTACTTCTCGTTGAGTTCGCTGCCCTCGATGTTCTGGTTGGCGGCGGCGATCATGATTGCCAGGTCCTGACGGACATTGGGATCGCGCTCGGTGGCGAGCTTTGCCTGCAGCTCACCGCGGGCCTTGGTCATCGCCGCGCGGTAGCGGGCGCCATTGTCCGGGCCGAAGTCGGCCACCTTGTCGTCATAGCCCGGCACGCCGAAGAAGCCGGTTTCTTCCGGCTGGAACGGGCCCTGCGCATCCAGCAGGATCTGCGCCAGCTGGTTGCTGCGGGTGACCCAGGCGGGCGAAGCGGCGGGCTTGGCGGCCGCCGGGGCGGCCAAGGCCGGCGGGGCCGACAGCGCGGCGGGAACGGACAGGGCGAGCGCGACAGCGAGGACAAGCGGCTTCATGCAGGAACTCCAGGGCAGGATGCTTGCGACCCTACGCACTCACGCCCGGCGCGGCAATCGGCCGGAGGTCATGGCGTGCTCAGATGCCCAGCGAGGCGGGCGATGGCGGACACTCTCCCTCGGCCCGGCACTCGGCCAGCGCGCAGCGCTCGGCCGCCTCGGCATCATCCAGCGCGGTCAGATCGATGGCCTCGTTGGCATCGGTGACCACATACAGCATCGGGTAGTCCCAGTGCTCGCCACTGCGCTTGGCATTGAGGAACAGGCGGCCCTTCCCTTGTGGACCGCTCACCCCGATCACGAACTGGCTCTGCCCATTGGAATGCATCGAGCCAGCAGGCAGGTAACCATCGCGCAGGGGCTCACCCAGCGCTTCGACCAGCTCGACGTTGCAGCGCGCGCGGCGCATGGCCTCCTGGTAGGGCGTGCTGGATTTGCTCCAGTACGCCCACTGCGACAGCGCGAACCACACCGCGCCCGCTGCCGCCGCGATGCCGAGCACCACCGCCAATGGCATGGCCCAGCGCCAGTGGCGGCGCCACCAGCCGGTGGGCACGGTGGTACCAGGAAGTGCGGGCGGCAATGTCATCGGCAAACTCCTTGTCAGGCCGGTGGCAGGAACGGGGGATCAGGGCGCCAGGCAGCGCCCCAGGAAGTCCTCGGCCAGGCGGTAGCGGTGCAGCGCGTTGCTGCCCGACAGGCCGTGCTTGGCACCGGGGTAGGTCATCAGTTCAAACGGCTGGCCGCGCTTCTGCAACGCGCTCA
This sequence comes from Stenotrophomonas maltophilia, assembly GCA_002363385.1. Taxonomy (GTDB): domain Bacteria; phylum Pseudomonadota; class Gammaproteobacteria; order Xanthomonadales; family Xanthomonadaceae; genus Stenotrophomonas; species Stenotrophomonas maltophilia_AN. Next base: position 143,229 of record DEVL01000003.1, on the reverse strand, counting down.
TCAACACGGTGGAGTTGGTGAACAGCACGTTGTCATCGGCCATGCCGTGGATCAGCAGCAGGCGCGAGCGCAGGCCGTCGATATGCGCCAGCACGCGCGCTTCTTCATAGCCCTTCGGATTGTTGCCCGGCAGGTTCATGTACCGCTCGGTGTAGTGGGTGTCGTACAGGCCCCAATCGGTCACCGGTGCACCGGCCACGCCGCAGGCGTAGCTGTCCGAGGCCTTGGCCAGCAGCATCAGGGTCATGTAGCCGCCGTTGGACCAGCCCTGCACGCCGATGCGCGCCGGGTCGACCCACTTCTGCTGCTTCAGCCAGGCCACGCCGCGCAGCTGGTCGGCCACTTCCACCGTGCCCTGCACGCCGTAAAGCGCACCGCCGAAATCACGGCCGCGACGGGGGGTGCCGCGGTTGTCCAGCGAAAACACCACGTAGCCCTGCTGGGCCAGGTACTGGTTGAACAGGTGATCGCCACGGCCGGGCCAGCTGTTGGTGACCGTCTGCGAAGCCGGACCGCCGTAAACGTACACCACCACCGGATAGCGCTTGGCCGGATCGAAACCGGTCGGCTTGATCAGGCTGTAGTGCAGTTCGGTCTTGCCGTCGGCGGCGGTCAGGGTGCCGAACTCGACCGGGCGCTGCGCATCGAGATAGCGCGCATACGGATGCGTCGGGTCTTCAAGATTGTTCTCGACCAGGGTGGCGATCTTCTCGCCGTTGGCACGGTGCAGCGCGATCTGCGGCGGCGTGGTGGTGTTGGACCAGCTGTCCACGTAGACGCTGGCGTTGCGCGCGAAACTGGCGGTGTGCATGCCCGGGGCCTGCGACAGACGCTGCGGCGCGCCGCCCTGCAACGACACGGCGTACAGCTGGCTTTCGCGCGGGCTGTCCATGCCGGCGCGGAAGTAGACCCTGCCTGCGTCTTCGTCCACCGCCAGCAGCTCGTCCACCGGCCAGTGGCCGGCGGTCAGCGCGGTGACGGTCTTGCCGTCATCGGAGATACGGTACAGGTGCTCGAAACCACTGCGCTCGGACGACCACACAAAGCCACCCTGCTTCAGGAAGCGCAGGCTGTTGTGCAGTGGCACCCAGGTCGGCGAGGTTTCGGTCACCAGCGTGCGCTGCTGGCCGCTGGCCAGGTCGGTCTGGATCAGTTCGAGCGTCTTCTGGTCGCGCGACTGGCGCTGGAAGGTCAGGTGCTTCGGGTCGCGCCAATCGACGCGGGCCAGGTAGATATCGGGGTTGCGGCCGAGGTCGATCCAGCGCGGCGTGGCGTTCCGGCGCGGCGCGATCACCGCCAGCTTCACGGTGACGTTGTGATCGCCGGCGGCCGGGTAGCGCTGCTCGATCATCTCGGTGCGGTCGGCATACATCTCGTAGCGTTTCTGCACCGGCACCGGCGATTCATCGATGCGGGCGAAGGCGATCGCCGAGTCATCCGGCGCCCACCAGTAACCGGTGTGGCGGTCCATTTCCTCATCGGCGACGAATTCGGCCACGCCGTTGCCGATGGTGTCGCTGCCATCGCCGGTGAGCTGGATCTGCTGGCCGCTCGCCAGATCGATCACCCACAGGTTGCGGGCGCGCACGAAGCTGACGAAGCCGCCCTTCGGCGAGAGCTTGGCATCGGTGGCGAAGCCTTCACCGTGGGTGAGCTGGCGCACCGCGGCCTTGCCCTGCTTGCTCAGGTCGTACAGGTACAGCTCGCCGCCGAGCGGGAACAGCAACGTGCGCGCATCCGGCGACCACTGGTAATCCACGATGCCGGTCATCGCGGCGATACGCTGGCGCTCGCGGCGGGCCTTTTCGGCGTCGCTCAGGGTTTCCGTGCCGGGCAGCACCACCTTGGAATCGACCAGCAGATGGGTCTGCCCGCTGGCGATGTCGTACGCCCACAGGTCCAGCTGGTTGCGGTCCGCATCCTTGCCGCGCAGGAAGCTGACCTGCGAGCCGTCCGGGGCCACCTTGGGTTTCATCAGGGTCGGGCCGGACAACGGCAGCGGGCCGGTGATGGCATCCAGGGTCAGTTTTTCTGCGTGGGCGAGCGAGGTCGAGGCGAGCATCAGGGCGAGCGAAGCAAACAGGTGGCGCATGGAGGGTTCCGGCAGCGTCTGGGCAGTCCCCGGCCAGGAAAACGGCACGGGGAACGCTTCATCCTAACCAAAACCGTTCGGGTCGTGCCGGGGGCCGGCGGGTGTCCGGCCGCGCGCACCGCTGCGCGACGCCGGCCAGCGGCCGGCACGACCGGCCAAGCGACCACCGCGTCAGCGCTGGCCGAACAGGTGCTTGCGCTCTTCCTCGCTGAGCGGCTTTCCGGCCTGCGGGTTCACCTTCTCGCGCAGCGCATAGGCGCGCTGGGTGGCCGGCCGGGCGGCGATCGCGTCATGCCAGCGCTTGAGGTTGGGGAAAGCGCTGAAATCCACCGGGAGCTTGTCGTAGGCCCCGATCCAGGGGTAGCTGGCCATGTCGGCAATGCTGTACTCATCGCCGCCGAGGTAGGCACTCTGCGCCAGGCGCTTGTCCATCACCCCGTGCAGGCGGCGCACTTCGTTGTTGTAGCGCTCGATCGCATAGGGAATCTTTTCGGGCGCGTAGACGTTGAAATGGCCCATCTGCCCGCTCATCGGGCCGAGCCCGGCCATCTGCCAGAACAGCCATTCCAGTACGGCCACGCGGCCACGGGTGTCAGCGGGCAGGAAGCGGCCGGTCTTCTCGGCCAGGTACAACAGGATCGCGCCGGACTCGAACACGCTTTGCGGGGCGCCGCCGTCGGTGGGCTGGTGGTCGACCAGGGCCGGCATCTTGTTGTTGGGCGAGATCGCCAGGAACTCAGGCGTGAACTGGTCCCCGGCGCCGATGTTCACCGGCTGGATCCGGTACGGCAGCCCGGTTTCCTCCAGCATCAGCGTGACTTTGTGGCCATTGGGGGTAGGCCAGTAGTACAGATCGATCATGGCGACGGCGCTCGCGAAGAGGGAATCCCGAGTCTAGTCCGTCACTCGGCTTGGCAGGGTCAAGCCGGACCGTTACGCTGCGCCGTCCCCGCAACGCAGCATTCCAGCATGAGCTCGACCCAGACCCCCATCAGTCCCCTGTCCTCCCTGATCTTCGCCTCGCGCTGGCTGCAGCTGCCGCTGTACCTGGGCCTGATCCTGGCGCAATGCGTCTACGTGTTCCTGTTCGGCAAGGAACTCTGGCACCTGCTGCACAAGGCCAACAGCATGGGCGAGCAGGAGATCATGCTGCTGGTGCTGGGCCTGATCGACGTGGTGATGATCTCCAACCTGCTGGTGATGGTGATCGTGGGCGGCTACGAGACCTTCGTATCGCGCCTGCGCCTGGAGAACCACCCCGACCAGCCGGAGTGGCTGAGCCACGTCAACGCCAGCGTGCTGAAGGTGAAGCTGGCGCTGTCGATCATCGGCATCTCCTCGATCCACCTGCTCAAGACCTTCATCGCGGCCGGCACCCTGGACGGCCTGCCGTCGTGCAACAGCCCCGACTACATTTTGGCGGTACAGACGGCCATCAGCACGGTCGGTCCGAGCGCTGCGGCCGCCTTCAAGTGCGCGCCCCTCACATCCACCGGCGTGATGTGGCAGACCATCATCCATGCCGCCTTCATCCTGTCGGCCATCGGCATCGCCTATACCGACAAGCTGATGAACGGCACGCCGAGCAAGACCCTGTCGCACTGAGGCTTGCCCGGCAGTGGCGGCATCGGTGAGGATGCCCCCTGCCTTCACCGCCTGGCCCCCGGGCCGGGCGGGGTGATGCTAGATTGCATACCTGCGGGTCCGCCGTGGACGTCGGGAAACGTCCATGGCCTTCGGTCGGCCTGACCGCATCAGGCCCTACGTATCGTCGTCTTCAAAGGGGAGTTGGATGTCGCACGTCAAGACTCATGGCCCGGCGCGGCTGTTCGCGCCGATGATCCTGTTGGTGGCCCTGTCGGCCTGCTCGGGCAAGGACGAGACCGCACCGGCGACGCCGGCGGCCCCTGCGGCCCCTACTGCTGCCCCGGCCGCACCGGCGGTGTCGGCCAAGGTCCAGTCGATGGGCACCGAGGAACTGCGCGAGCTGGCCAGCAAGGCGCTGCGCGAGAACCGCATGTACGCCCCGGCCGGCGACAATGCCATCGAGTATTACCTGGCGCTGCGCGACAAGACGCCGGATGACGCCTCGGTCAAGAGCGCACTGACCGATCTGCTGCCCTACACCCTGATCGCCGCCGAGCAGAACCTGAGCCGCGAGGACTTCGCCGAAACCCAGCGCCTGGTCGCGCTGATCGAGAAAGTCGACCCGACCGCCCCGGCGTTGCCACGCCTGAAGCAGGGCATCAGCGGCAGCATGCAGACTGCGCTCAAACGCACCCAGGAAGAGACCGACAAGGTCAAGAAGGACGCCGAGACCCGCGCCAAGCAGCTGGTGGAACAACAGCGACTGGCGCAGCAGCAGACCACCGAAGCCGAGGCCGCGCGCCAGATCGCCGCGCAGCAGGAAGCCGCGCGCCGTGATACGCAGGATGCCGAGCGCCAGGCCACCGCCCGTCGCGAGGCCGAACAGCGCCAGCAGCAGGCGGCCGCCCAGCAGGCGGCGGCGACCCGCCAAGCCGCCGCCGCACCAAGCCTGCGCCCGGTCAGCACGCCCGCCCCGCGCTACCCGGCCGACGCGCTGCGCTCGGGCATTTCCGGCGAAGTACTGGTCGAACTCACGGTTGGCACCGACGGCTCGGTGACCGCCGCCCGCGTGCTGCGCGCCACCCCGGCCCGCGTCTTTGATCGCGAAGCACTCAACGCGGTCAAGCGATGGAAGTTCGAGCCGGTCGGTGCCCCGGTCACGACCCGCCGTACGCTTGCCTTCGCGCCGGAAGGCGGTTGATCGCGGCGTCACGTTGGATGACGAAAGGCCCGGGGCGATCCGGGCCTTTTTCTTTAACGGGGACGGAGGTAGTTAATGACAGGGACGGAGGTAGTTAAGCGCGCTTGTCTGACGACTGAGCGCGCCACGGGCCTACCGCTTTTTCCTGCGTGGCTCTGCAAGGTAATGGCTCGCCCTCAACGCAGCCGACCATGCCCCGCTCCCCCCGCTTGGTTCTCCCCGGCATCCCGCTTCATGTCATACAACGCGGTGTCAATCGCGCTGCGTTGTTCATCGACGACGAAGATCGGCGTCATTACCTGCGCCTGTTGCGCAACGCCTGCCGCAGGTGCGGGGTCGCCATTCACGCGTTTGTGTTGATGGGCAATCACGTCCATCTGCTGCTCACACCGTCCGCAGCGGAGGGGCTGGCCCCAGCCATGCGACAGTGTGGGCAGAACTACGTGCAGTACTTCAACAAGCGACATGTGCGGAGCGGTACGTTGCTGGAGGGCCGGTTCAAATCGTGCCTGGTGGATTCCGATGGTTACCTGATGATGGTGCATCGATACATCGAGCTGAATCCGGTACGGGCCGCGATGGTGGCGTTTCCAGAAGAATATCGATGGTCCAGCGTTCGGGTGTACCTCGGCCTTGAGCACAACCCGATGCTGACACCACATCCCTGCTACACCCTTCTAGGCCCAACGCCGGAAGCACGTGCGAAGGCCTACGGCGAATGGCTGCGGGCCAGCATTCAACCAGACGAACGAGAGCGGATCGTGGCCTACGTCGCGCAGGAGCGCGCGTTGGGCAGCCCGCGCTTCCAAGACATGGCAGGGCGGGCATTGCAGAGGTCCGTGGTCTGCAGGCCTGCGGGAAGACCGGTCAAGAAGACGGGCGACTAGCAGACTATCGGTCAGCGTCCCGGAACCACCTGACACCCCCGAATTAACTACCTCCGTCCCTGTTATTAACTACCTCCGTCCCCGTTAAGAAGAAGGGCCCCTTGCGGAGCCCTTCATGCATCAACCCGAGATTGCCAACCGCTCCTGATGGTAGCGGCGCACGGCGGCGTACCAGAACAGGGCCGCAAGCCCGAAGCCCGCGCCGAGGTAGACCGCCCACATCTGCGGGCTGATCGTTTCGTGGCGGATGATCTTGAGCAGCATCTGGTTCTGCGCCAGGAACGGCACCGCGAACTGCCACAGCTCACTCTTGATCGGGTACACCATCAACGCATACCCCGGCAGCATCGGCAGCAGCATCAGCCAGGTCATGTGGCTCTGGGCTTCTTTCATGCTTTTGGCAGCCGCCGACAGGAAGGTCAGCAGCGAGGTACCGATGAACAGCATCGGCAGCATGATCAGCAGCATCTGCAGCATCGGCAGGAAGCCCATGTTGAGCTGCCGGCCTACCCCGCCGGAGGAAAGCTGCGCGCTGATCTTGAAGGCCGCCAGCGTCAGCAGCAGCGACGCCACCCCGACGGCGCAGGCCGCGGCGATCTTGCCGCTGACGATCGCACTGCGCGGTGCCGGGGTGGCGAGCAGCGGCTCCAGCGATTGCCGCTCACGTTCGCCGGCCGTGGTATCCATCACCAGGTAGGCACCACCCAGGAACGAGGTGATGGTCAGCAGGATCGGCAACAGCACTGACAGCATCATCCCGCGCTTGGCTTCGGCCGTCGCCAGGTCCTGAGCGGCAACGTCCAGCGGTCGGGCCACCTGTGCATCGATACCGCGCGCCAGCAGGCGCAGGGCGCCGACCTGCTGGCTGTAGCCGCCCAGTGCCGCCTCCAGGCGGCTGCTGGGAATATCGGCGGCGCGGCGGGTGCTGTCCTTGATGATCTCCACCAGCGCAGGGCGGCCGTCGGCCCAGTCCTTGCCGAATTCCGGGCTGATGCGCAGCGCCACATCAATCCGCTGGCTGCGGATCGCCTCGGTGAGGTCTTTCGGTGCCTCGGTCGCATTCAGACCCTGCGATGCCAGGAAACGCACCAGATTGGGGGCATGCTCGCCACCGATCATCGGAATTTCCAGCGGCTGCTCGATCTGCGTCTTGACCCGGCTTTCGGCCAGCTTGCTCATGCCCAGGATCAGCACCGGGTACAGCAGCGGCCCCAGCAGCAGCGTCAGCGCGAGCGTGCGGCGGTCACGGGAAAGATCGCGCAGTTCCTTGCGCATCACGGTCAACAGCGTGGCGAACGAACTCATGCGTGCAATCCTTCTTCGGTACCGATCGCCTTGACGAAGGCATCTTCCAGGTTGCTTTCCCCGGTCTGTGCGCGCAGCTCATCGGCGCTGCCGGCCGCCATCACCGTGCCCTGGGCGATGATCACCACGTGGTCACACAGCGCAGCCACCTCCTGCATGATGTGGCTGGAGAAAATCACGCACCGCCCCTCGTCGCGCAGTCCCCGCAGGAACCCGCGCAGCGCGCGCGTGGTCATCACGTCCAACCCGTTGGTGGGCTCATCCAGGATCACGTTGCGCGGGTCGTGCACCAGGGCGCGGGCGATCGCGGTCTTGGTGCGCTGGCCTTGCGAGAAGCCTTCGGTCTGACGGTCGAGGATGTCGTCCATCTCCAGCGCCGTGGACAGCACCTTGGTGCGCTCACGGATCCGCGCCGCGCTCAGGCCGTGCAGCTGGCCGAAGTAGGCGATGTTCTCGCGCGCGGTCAGGCGCTTGTACACCCCGCGTGCGTCCGGCAGCACCGCCAGCTGGCGGCGCACCGCGACCGGGTCCACCGCCGCGTCAATGCCATCGACCAGCACGCGGCCCTGATCGGGCGCCATCAATGTGTACAGCATGCGCATGGTGGTGGTCTTGCCGGCACCGTTCGGGCCGAGCAGGCCGGTGATGCGGCCGTCTTCGGCGTGGAAGCCCACGTTCTGGACGGCCTGGATCAGGCCTGTCTTGGTCTTGAAGGCTTTATGCAGATTCTCGGCGACGATCATGCGCGCACCTCCCCGGTGCGGGTCGAAGTACGGTTCATGGGGCCCACCCGTTGAACGAGGTGAAGGCGGGCACCGGGCTGAGGGTATCCAGGCAGGTGGCATCGAGCGACTTGGCATCCGCCGTGTCGATGAACTGCCCGAGGATGCGCGGCATGCAGCCGGCGTTGATCGTCCCGTGGCCCTGCCCCTTGGCGAGCAGATGACGGCCGTTGGGCAACTGCTTGACCACCTGCTCGGCGTAGCGCGGCGGTGTCACCGGATCGAACTGGCCCGACAGCAGCAGCACCGGCAGCGTCGAGGCGAACGGCGCGGTGAAATCCTTCGGTCGCGAGCCGGCATTCCAGGCCGGGCATGCCGCGAAGAACATGCGCGCCACTTCCGGGCCCAGCACGCGGTCGCCCTGCGCACCTTCCTGGTAGCGGTCGGCATCTTCGGCGCACAGCACCGACCACTGCATGCCACGGTTCATCTGCACGCCGAGGGTGCGGCTGGCCATCTTGCTCAGCGACATCAGCGGCGCATAACGGCCCTGTGCAGCTTCATCCAGCATGACCGGCAGCAGCGAGGACAGCTCGGGCATGTACGAGAACATGAAGGCCAGGGCGGTGACCGAATCGGCGGTCAGTACGCCATGCTCTGCCTGACCGGTGCCCGGGTTGCGGTAGTCGACCTCGACCGGCGCCTTGGCCAGCGTCGCCATGACGTTGCGCAGCTGCGTGCGGGTATCCACCGGGAAGCGCTTGGCGCAGATCGGATCCTGGCGGCACTGCGCCGACTGCAGGGTGATCGCATCTTCAAAGGTATTGGCGAAATCGCCGCCGACCACCAGGTCGTTCGGCACCACGCCATCGATCACCACCGTACGGGTGTGCTGCGGATAGCGCGCGGCATACTGCTGCGCCACGCGTGTGCCATAAGAGCCACCGACCAGGTTGACCTTGTCCACCCCGAGCGCTTTGCGCACCGTATCCAGATCACCGATGGCCTCGGTAGTGGTGTAGAAGCGGGTGTCGGCGCGGCCGGTCAGCGACTGCGCGCACTGGCGGGCGTACTCCTCGATCAGCGTGGTGCTGGGCGCCGCGTTCTCGTCCAGCGGCAATTCCTTGCCTTGCGCATCCAGGCAGGTGAGCGGATTGGACTTGCCGGTACCGCGCTGGTCGATCAGGAAGATGTCGCGCTGCTTGCGCACGTCGCGAAGTGCCGTGTTGACCGGTGCGGCAACCTCCGTGGCGGCCTGGCCCGGGCCACCGGCGACGAAGAAGACGGGGTCGCCGTGACCTGCGCCATCGTTGCCGGCGCTCAGCCAGGCGATGTTCAAGCCGATCTTGCGACCGTCCGGTGCCGCCGGGTTTTCCGGCACCTGCAGCGTGGCGCACTGGGCCTCGACATTCGCGCTGGCCTGCGCACTGGTCAGGGTGCAGGGCTGGAAGGCCAGCGTCCCGAAGAGGCGTTCGGCCGCCTTGGGCGTCGCCTCCGGGGCAGCCTGACAGGCCGACAGCAGCAGAACCGCTGCGGTGGCCAGGGGACGGCAGGGAAGTCGCATGGTCGATCTCGTCCTGGAGTGAAGGGTCTCAGCATGCCATGACGACTGCGCGGTGCGGATGTGACCGGGCGCATGTCGGCCTCCGTGTCGTGCGGCGTACGAACGTTCTCCTGCGCACCTCCAAAGACGCGTCAGTCCGCCAGAGCCGGCGCTGCGCTGATGGTGCGGTCGCGCCCCTCTGCCTTGGCGCGGTACAACGCCGCATCGGCATCGCCGAGCAGGCGTGCGATGTCCTCGCGGCCCGTATCCATGGCCATCCCGATGCTGGCAGTGACTGGCACCTGCATGCCGGCCACCTGGGCCGGTGACTCGCGCAGCACACGCCGGATGCGGTCTGCGCACTGCAGGGCCTGCGCGGCGTCCGTCCCCGGCAACAAGAGAACGAACTCCTCGCCGCCATACCGGCCGAGCAGGTGCTCACGGTCGGCCACGCAACCGGCCAGTGCATCGGCGACATGTCGCAGCACCGCATCGCCTGCCAGATGGCCCCAGCGGTCATTGATCCTCTTGAAGTGGTCCACATCCAACAGCAACAGGGCCAGCGGCCGTGGCGTGCGGCGAACCGCGTGCAGCAGGTTGGCCCCATCGGCGAGCACGGCACCGCGGTTGAGCAGGCCGGTCAATACATCCGTGCGCGCCAGCCGCTGCAGATCGACCAGCATCCGTTCCACCAGCAGCAGCACCAGGGCAAAACAACGGGCCAGTTCAAGTATCAGCCCAGCCAGATACGTAGCGAACACCGGCGAACCGGCACGCATGATGTCCTGCCCCGCATCCGCCGCCACCGGCAGGAACAGCCGGATCAGATACAGCACCGTCTGCGCGCCGAACACGGCCGCCGCCAACCGGCAACTGGTACGCTGGGCAGGCGGCGCATGGCGCAGGAGCATCCACGTCATCCAGCCGTTTAGCAGCACCGCGAACACGCTGAAGACGTCCAGCCGGATGACCAGGCTGGGGTGGACCAGCAGAAAGAATGCGATGGCGCCCAGATAGATGATCGACAGCGCTGCCGGCTTCCAGGCCGGTAGGCGATGGCCCAGATGGCGGGCGACCCCATACAGCATCAACACGCCGGACAACGCCACCGCGGCATTGCTGGCCAGGATGCTGGAGACCTGCGGCAGGCAGGGCCGCAGCGCGATCAGGGTGAGGCTGACCGACAACAGCCACAGGCTGGCCGTCCACAGGCGCAGCGCTGGCTGCCGCCGCAGCACCAGCAACAGCAGTGAAAAGCCCATGGCGATGCCCAGGCACAGCAGGAAACCGAGCACGGCAATGGTGGGGAAATCCAGCGGCATCGTATCCATCGGCAGAGGTGGCGCGGCGCATCTTACCGCCCGCCACGCGCCGATGCCGCTGGCGGCCATGCCCTGAGGTACGACCGCCGGGGGACTACTTGCTGCTGACGTACTTCTCGCGCCGCACCTGCGGCGTGGGGAGCCCGGCGTCTTTCAGCGCCTCGAAGGTGGCATCGACCATGTCCGGGTTGCCGCACAGGTAGGCGATGTCGGTGGCCGCGCTCGGGGCGAACTCGGCCAGGTGCTGCTGGACGTAGCCGTGACGCACGTCAGGATGCGGGTTCTCGGGCAGCTCGCGGGACAGGCAGGGCACATAGCGGAAACCCGGGTGGGCGGCCGCAAAGGTATAGAAATCCTCGCTGTAGAGCAGCTCGGCCGGCGTGCGGGCGCCCTGCAACAGGACCACCTCCACCCCGCGCTCGGCCATGGCGGTCGCCAGCAGCGGCAGCATCGAGCGGTACGGGGTGACTCCGGTGCCGGTGGCGATCAGCAGATACCGGGCGTTCTGGTCGCCCGGCTGCAGGCAGAACCGGCCGAACGGGCCGCTGGCGCTGACGTGGCCGCCGATGTCCAGGCCCTCGAACAGGGCCGTAGCGGCACCGCCGGGGACGAAACTGACCGCGATATCGACCGCGTCACCCGCGCCAAGAGCGTGATCATGAATGGTCGCCAGCGAATAGCTGCGCTTGGTAGCGGTGCCATCGGCGTACTCGAAATGGACCTGGATGAACTGGCCGGGCTGGAAATCCAGCGGCTGGCCGTCATCACGCAGGAACTGGTAATGGCCGATGGTCGGCGCCAGCATGCGCCGGTCGACCAGTTTTAGGGGGAATTGGGCAGGCACGACGTTTCGGGACAGTGTGTAGCCGGGGCGAGCCCTCGGGGTCTTCTATAATAGCCGCTCCCCGCCCCTATCCAGCGCCAGCCCATGGGCGCGAAGGCAAGAGCTTGGCTTCCCAGAACACTCCCGCGCCCACCGCCGCGCCCGCCCTGCGGGTGCGTGACCTCCGCAAAACCTATGACAACGGCACCCAGGCGCTGAAGGGCGTCTCCCTGGACGTGGCCCCGGGCGACTTCTTCGCCCTGCTGGGCCCCAACGGCGCCGGCAAGTCGACCCTGATCGGCATCATCAGCTCGCTGGTGAACCTGAGCGAAGGCCAGGTCGAGGTATTCGGCAGCGACCTGGTGCGCAACCGCAGCGCCACCATGCGCCTGATCGGCCTGGTCCCCCAGGAGATCAACTTCAACCTGTTTGAAAAGCCCTTCGACATCCTGGTCAACTACGCCGGCTTCTATGGCGTGGCCCGTGCCGAGGCCGAGAAGATGGCCGAAGAAGAGCTCAAGCGCGCCCACCTGTGGGAAAAGGCCCAGGTGATGAGCCGCACCCTGTCCGGTGGCATGAAGCGCCGGCTGATGATCGCCCGCGCGATGATGACCCGCCCGCGCCTGCTGATCCTGGACGAGCCGACCGCCGGCGTGGACATCGAGATCCGCCGCGACATGTGGCGCGTGCTCAAGGAGATCAACGCCGCCGGCACCACGATCATCCTGACCACGCATTACCTGGAAGAAGCCGAGCACCTGTGCCGGAACCTGGCCATCATCAACCACGGCCAGATCGTCACCCAGGGCCCGATGCGCGAGCTGCTGGCCAAGCTGGACGTGGAAGGCTTCCTGTTCGACATCGACGGCAGCCTGCCCGCCCAGCTGCCGGAGATCGACGGCGCGATCCTGATCGCCACCGACAGCCACACGCTGGATGTCGACATGCCGCGTGCGATGGACCTCAACCGCGTGTTTGACGCCTTGAACGCCGCCGGCATCCGCGTGCGCTCGATGCGCACCAAGAGCAACCGCCTGGAGGAGCTGTTCGTGCGCCTCACCGGCAACCAGGAGAACGTGGCATGAGCAGCACCCCGACCCCGGTCCTGACCGACGGCCAGCGCAACCGCATCGCCCTGATGACCATCGTGCGCCGCGAAGTGGCGCGCATCCTGCGCATCTGGGGCCAGACCCTGGTGCCGCCGGCGATCACCATGACCCTGTACTTCCTGATCTTCGGCGGCCTGATCGGCTCGCGCGTGGGCGAGATGGGCGGTTACAGCTACATGCAGTTCATCGTGCCCGGCCTGGTCATGATGAGCGTGATCCAGAACAGCTACGGCAACATCAGCTCCTCGTTCTTCGGCGCCAAGTTCGGCCGCCACGTGGAAGAGTTGCTGGTCAGCCCGATGCCGAACTGGGTGATCCTGTGGGGCTATGTCGCCGGCGCGGTGCTGCGCGGCCTGATGGTCGGCGTGATCGTGCTGATCATCGCAATGTTCTTCACCCCGGTGCGCATCCCGCACCCGCTGGTGACGCTGACCACGGTGCTGCTGGGCGCAACGATCTTCTCGCTGGCCGGCTTCATAAACGCGGTGTACGCCAAGAAGTTCGATGACGTGGCGATCGTGCCGACCTTCATCCTCACCCCGCTGACCTACCTGGGCGGCGTGTTCTATTCGGTGAAGCTGCTGCCGACGTGGGCCGAAGCGGCCACGCACGCCAACCCGATCTTCTACATGGTCAACGCGTTCCGCTACGGCCTGCTGGGCACCAGCGACGTGCCGCTGTGGGTGGCCTACGCGCTGATGATCGGCTTCGTGGTCGCACTGACCGCGCTGGCGCTGTGGCTGCTGAAGCGTGGCGTGGGAATGCGCAGCTGATGCGCATCCTGATCCTCGGCGCCGGCGGGACCGGCGGGTACTTCGGTGGTCGCCTGGCCCAGGCCGGCGTGGACGTGACCTTCCTGGTGCGCCCGGCCCGGGCGGCGCAGCTGGCGCGCGAGGGCCTGGTGCTGCGCAGCCCGCTGGGCGATGCGACGTTCCCGGTGCAGCACGTCACCGCCGAGGCACTGCCCGCCCTGGCGAGCGCCGAGCCGTTCGATCTGGTGATCCTGAGCTGCAAGGCTTACGACCTGGCCAGTTCGATCGAGGCGATCGCCCCGGCGGTCGGGCCGCGCACCACGGTGCTGCCGATCCTCAACGGGCTGCGCCATTACGCCGATCTCGATGCGCGCTTCGGCCGCGACGCGGTGCTGGGCGGGTTGTGCTTCATCAGCGCGACCAAGGCCGCCGATGGCGCGGTGGTGCATCTGGCGCCGGCGGCCAAGCTGACCTTTGGCGAGCGCGACGGCACCGGCAGCAGCGCGCGCGTGCTGGCGTTGGCGGCGGCCTGTGTGCAGGCCGGGGTGGACCACGTCGCCACCGATGCCATCGGGCAGGAGCAGTGGATCAAGTACACCTTCCTGACCACGCTGGCGGCGGCGACCTGCCTGATGCGCGCCGATGTCGGCACGATCGTGGCCACCGATGACGGTGCGGCGATCGTGCGCGGCCTTTACGACGAATGCGTGGCGGTTGCCGAGGCGGCTGGCGAGCCGATCCCGGCCAAGGCGCGAGAGATTGCACTGACCGCGACCACCCAGCCCGGCTCGTCCTTGAAGGCCTCGATGCTGCGCGATCTGGAAGCCGGCCAGCAGGTGGAGGCCGAGCAGATCGTCGGTGACATGCTGGTGCGGGCGCGGGCGGCCGGGCAAGCGGCCCCGCTGCTGGCGGTGGCCTATGCACACCTGCAGGCCTACCAGCAGCTGCGCAGCGCCTGAGCGGCATGCCGACCAAGCTGCCGGCCCGCGTGCTGGTGCTGGGCCTGGGCTACAGCGGCCGGCATCTGGCCGCGCTGCTGCACGCGCACGGCGTGGCCTGCAGCGGCACCGTGCGTGATCCAGCAAACGCGCCGGACGATGGGTGGGTCCGCCACCGCCTTGTCGCTGGCGAACCGATCAGCGAGGACCTGCGCGAGGCGATCCGCACGGCCGAGGCCATCGTCTGCGCCGTGCCACCGGATGCGGAGGGCGACCCGGCCTTGCGCCTGCTCACCGATGCGCTGCGTGACAGCCCTGCCCTGCGCTGGGTCGGCTATCTCTCCTCGACTGCGGTGTATGCCGACCGCGCTGGCGGCTGGGTCAACGAGACATCCACCGCCGATGCGACCGATGAGACCGCCTTGAAACGCCTGCACGCGGAACAGCAGTGGCAGGCCCTCGCGCAGGCCCGCGGCATCGCCTCGGCGGTGTTCCGGCTGCCTGGCCTGTACGGGCGCGGGCGCAATGCGCTGGTCCAGCTGGCGCAGGGCAAGGCCCGGCATGTGGTGCGGCCGGGGCAGGTGTTCAACCGGCTGCATGTGGAGGATCTGGCCAGTGGCGTGCTGGCGGCAATGCAGCGGGCCGAAAGCCATGCGCTGTACCTGCTCAGCGATGACGAGCCGGCGCCGCCACAGGATGTGCTGGCGTATGCCGCGATACTCAGTGGGCTGCCGCTGCCCGCCGCGCAGGCGTGGGACGCACCCGAGGTGGCTGCCTCCCTGCGCCGCTTCTACAGCAGCAACAAGCGCATCGATGGCCGCGTCACGCGCGCCGCATTGCAGTGGCAGCCACGCTTGGCCACCTATCGCGAGGGACTGGACGACGCGTGGGCAAACGGCGACGGACGCCCCGCGCTGCGGTAGCCCACGATCGGTACCTCCCCTCTCAGGGCGCGTCAGGCAACCGGAAGAACGCGCGCGTAGCCGCCGTCGCGTTGGCGGCCGTGGTCGCCACCTCTTCCCCACGATCGCGCGCCAGCTCTTCGACGATGTGCGACAGGAACATCGGCTCGTTGCGACGGTCCTTCGGCAGTGGCTTGAGCGTGCGCGGCAGCAGGTACGGCGCGTCGGTCTCGATCATCAGCCGGTTGGCCGGGATGTGCTTGACCAGCTCACGCAGGTGCGCGCCACGGCGCTCATCGCACAGCCAGCCGGTGATGCCGATGTACCAGTCCTGGTCCAGGTAATCGAACAGTTCCTGGCGCTCGCCGGTGAAGCAGTGCACCACCGCCGGGCCGAGCTTGCCGTCGAAATTCTTCATCTGCGCCATGAAATCGGCATGGGCGTCGCGCTGGTGCAGGAACAGCGGCTTGCCGTTCTCGGCGGCGAGCTGCAGTTGGCGCTCGAAGGCACGGTGCTGCGCCGGGCGCGGCGAAAAATCTCGGAAGTAATCCAGCCCGCACTCACCTACCGCCACCACCTCGGCATGGGCGTGCAGCGCGCGCATTTCCGCGTCGCATTCGTCGGTGTATTCCACCGCATGGTGCGGGTGCACGCCAGCGGTCGCGTACAGGAACCCCGGATGCTGGCGGGCCAGATCCAGCGCCATCGGCGAATGCTCGCGGCTGGCGCCGGTGATCACCATCTGCACCACCCCCGCCTCGCGCGCACGCGCCAGCACGGCGTCGCGGTCGCGATCAAAGGAATCGTGGGTGAGGTTGGCGCCGATATCGATCAGTTGCATGGGGCTGCTGCAGGACGGGAAACCGGGCCATTGTACCTGCGCCCCGACAGCCTCAATCGGACGCCGTATCCTTAAGCAATGAGTCCCCCGATTTTCCCCATCTCCGCACTGCTGCCGCAGATCCTGACCACGCTGGAACGCGGCACCCGGCTGGTGCTGGAAGCGCCGCCCGGCGCCGGCAAGACCACCCAGGTGCCGCTGGCGTTGCTGGATGCGCCGTGGCTGGAAGGCCGCAAGATCATCATGCTGGAGCCGCGCCGCGTGGCCGCCCGCAGCGCCGCGCAGTTCATGGCGCGTCAGCTGGGCGAGAACGTCGGTGAGACCGTCGGTTACCGCATCCGCTTCGAGAACAAGATCTCTGCGCGTACCCGTGTCGAGGTGGTGACTGAAGGCATCCTCACCCGGATGCTGCAGGACGACCCGCTGCTGGAGGGCGTGGGCGCGCTGCTGTTCGACGAATTCCACGAACGGCATCTGGCCGCTGATCTGGGCCTGGCCCTGGCGCTGGACGTGCAGTCCCAGCTGCGCGAGGACCTGCGCATCGTGGTGATGTCGGCCACGCTGGATGGCGAGCGACTGGCGCAGTTTCTCGATGCGCCGCGCCTGAGCAGTGAGGGCCGCAGCTTCCCGGTCACGATCGCGCACTTCCCCGCCCGCCGCGACGAGGCATTGGAACCGCAGGCACGGCGCGCCGTGGAGCAGGCCTTGGCCGAGCATCCTGGTGATGTACTGGTGTTCCTGCCCGGCCAGCGCGAGATCGCGCGCGTGCAGACCGCGCTGCAGTCCGTGCTGGATCCGGGCGTGCAGGTACTGCCGCTGCATGGCGAGCTGCCAGTGGACCAGCAATCGCAGGTGCTGCAGCCCGATCCCGGCGGTCGGCGCCGCGTGGTACTGGCCACCAACGTGGCCGAGTCATCGGTGACCCTGCCCGGCGTGCGGGTGGTGATCGACGCGGGTCTGGCACGCGAGCCGCGTTACGACCCCAACAGCGGTTTTGCACGCCTGGACGTGGTGAACATCGCGCAGGCCTCGGCCGATCAACGCGCCGGCCGTGCCGGCCGTGTCGCCGAGGGCTGGGCGTGGCGCTTGTGGCCGCAGTCGCAGCGGTTGGAGGCACAGCGTCGGCCCGAGATCGCGCAGGTGGAACTGGCCTCGCTGGCACTGGAACTGGCTGCCTGGGGCAGTGACGACCTGCGCTTCGTGGATACACCGCCGGCCGGTGCACTGGCCGCCGCGCGTGAACTGCTGCAGCGCCTGGGCGCGCTCAGCGACAGCGGCACGCTGACCCCGCTGGGCCGGCGCATGCTGACCCTCGGCACGCATCCGCGCCTTGCGGCGATGCTGATGGCGGCAGGCAGTGGTGTCGAGCAGGCCCTGGCCTGCGATCTGGCCGCGCTGGTGGAAGCGCGCGATCCGCTGCGCCAGGGCGGTGATGCACTCGCTGCGCGGTGGCGGGCGCTGGCAGCGTTCCGCCAAGGGCGGGCACCCCACGATGCCAACCGCGGCGGCCTGGCGAGCATCGATGCCGCCAGCAAACAGTGGCGGCGACGCCTGCGCTGTGATGCCGCGCCTCCTTCCTCAGTCGAAGCGCATCAGCTCGGCGATCTGCTCGCGCATGCGTTTCCCGACCGGATCGCCGCCCGCCATCCGAGTGATCCGCTGCGCTACCTGCTGGCCAATGGCCGCAGCGCGCGCCTGTTCGATCCCAGCGATCTGCGTGGCGAGCCGTGGCTGGTCGCCGTGGAGCTGCGCTATGAGGCGCGCGACGCCTTGCTGTTGCGCGCCGCGCCGGTGGATGAGAATCGACTGCGGCGTGATTTTCCGGAACGCTTCACACAGGAAGACGTGGTGCGCTGGGACGGTGAGAAGCGCGCATTGGTGGCACGCCGCGAAACCCGTTTCGACCGCATCGTGCTGGACAGCCGCTCGGCCGGTCGCGTGGATCCCGCGCATGCCGCCAAAGCCCTGACCGAGGCCGTGGCCGAACTCGGGCTGGAGGCATTGCCGTGGACGGACGGCCTGCGCCAGTGGCAGTCGCGTGCGCTGGGCGTACGTGCGTGGATGCCGGAGCTGGAGCTGCCGGACGTCTCCGATGCAGCATTGATGGCGACGCTGCCGACCTGGTTGACGCCCGCGTTCAATGGCAGGACACGCCTGGATGCCCTGGACGAATCCAGCCTCGGCGAAGCGCTGAAGTCACCGCTGCCGTGGGCGCAACGCCAACTGATCGATCGTCATGCCCCGGTCCGCATCACCGTGCCTTCCGGCATGGAGCGCCCGATCCATTACGCAATGGACGCCGACGGCATCAGCCCGCAGGCGCCAGTGCTGGCGGTCAAGCTGCAGGAGCTGTTCGGCCTGAGCGATACCCCACGCATCGCCGACGGCCGCATTCCGTTGACGCTGCACCTGCTCTCCCCCGGCGGCCGCCCACTGCAGGTCACCCAGGATCTGCGCAACTTCTGGGCGAACACCTACGCCGAGGTGAAGAAGGAAATGAAGGGGCGGTATCCCAGGCATCCGTGGCCGGACGATCCGTGGACGGCGAACGCGACACACCGCGCCAAGCCGCGCGGCACGTGAGTACGCCGCTCTCTTCCTCACCCGATGCGCGCATTCATGGCTGTCACCTGACCATCGCCGGGCACGTGGCTCGCGCAGCGCAGGGAACCGGCTACAGTCGTGATCCGGCCGTAGCAAATGGATAACACGCCCTACACGGCCACCGCGCGACACTGGATCAGAACCTTTAGGCAAGGACCCCCCATGAGCAGATTGACTGTGATTACCGACCGCGCCCTCGAGCGTGCCCTGGACCTCGCCAGCACCGCCGGTGACGGCCTCAAGCATGCCGGCAGCAACCTGCGCCATTTCGGGCCGCAGGCCACCGACTGGATCAAGACCGGTGCCGCACTCGGCGCGGTCAAGACCGGCAGCAAGGTCGCCGCCAAGGTGGTGCGCCGCAATCCGGCCGTGACCGTCGCCGCCGCCGCTGTCGGCGTGGGCCTGCTGGGCTACGCGCTGTACCGCAAGCAGCAGAAGAAGAAGCTCGCCAACGGTGGCGTCGTGAACGGCCAGGCGCAGCGCATCAGCGCACGCAACCGCCGCAACGAGACCGTGGTGGATGAAACCAGCGATATCGGCAGCGACGCCTGATCGGCTGACGCTTTACTGCGAGCGCATCGAAACCGCCGGTTTCCACCGGCGGTTTTTTTATTATCCGATCTCGCGCCATTGGCCGGGTTGAAGATCGCCGATCGCATGCGCGCCCATCGAGACACGCACCAGGCGCAACGTGGGCAGTCCGACCGCCGCGGTCATGCGTCGCACCTGGCGATTGCGGCCTTCGCGCAGCGTGATCGCCAGCCACGCATCGGGCACCGTCTTGCGGAAGCGGACCGGCGGCGTGCGCGGCCACAGTTCAGGCGAGGGCTCCAGCCGTTCGACACCGGCCGGTAGTGTCGGCCCATCGTTGAGCAGCACGCCACGGCGCAGCGCCTGGAGCTGGTCATCGGTCACCGTGCCTTCGACCTGCACCCAATAGGTCTTGTCCGCCTTGTGCCGCGGATCGGTCAACTGGTGTGCCAGGCCGCCGTCGTCAGTGAGCAGCAGCAGGCCTTCGCTGTCGTAATCCAGTCGCCCCGCCGCGTACACCGCCGGTGGCAGCCCGAAACCAGCTAGGGTCGCGCGCGGCGGCTGGCTGCGGTCGGTGAACTGGCACAGCACGTTGAACGGTTTGTTGAAGGCGATCAGCATCGGGGCAACAGCGGCGGTGGGATGGCTCATTGTCCCATCCCGGTGCCGCCGCCGCGATCCGGACGGCGTCAGCCGATGACGTTCATCTTGAGCAGAAAGTAGACCAGCACCAGCACCACGCCGCAGACGTTGGCGATGCGGGCTTCCCGTGCCCAGCGCCCGGTGGCGGGCGCATTGAACGCCCGGCGCCCATCCAGGGCGGCAGCGGTGAGCAGAAGCGCGAAGCCGGCCGCCCCCATCAGGTCGTAGGCATTCCGTCCATAGAACACGAAATCAACGATCTTGATCAGCGTGATCACCGCCAGACCGATCAACAGCAACGTCTTCAACGATGTATTCCTTTACCGTCCATCGAAGGCGCGGGCCATGGCCCGCGCATGGTGGCTTACTTGCCCGGCTTCACGAAGCGCAGGGTCATCCGGTCGCTTTCGCCGATCGCCTGGTACTTGGCCTCGTCGGCCGCGTCATGCTGGTTGGTCGGCGGCAGCGTCCACACACCGTTCGGGTAGTCCTTGGTGTCGCGCGGATTGGTGTTGATCTCGCTGCTGCCGGCCAGTTCGAAACCGGCGGCCTTCGCCATCGCGATCACCTGCTGCTGGCCCACGTAACCGGTCTTGTCGTCGGCCGGCACATCGGCCTTGGCACGGTGCTCGACCACGCCCAGCACACCGCCCGGCTTGAGCACCGAGAAGAAGCCCTTGAACATGCCTTCGGCCTGGCCGCTGCTGCGCCAGTTGTGCACGTTGCGGAAGGTCAGCACCACGTCCGCCGAGTTGGCCGGACCGAACACCGGGGCCTTCGGGTCATAGGCGACCACGCGGCTCTTGCCGAACACCGCAGCGTTGCCGGCGAACTTCTTGTCCAGCCCATCTCGGCTGCGCTGCTGGTAGTCGCGGCCACGCCCTTCCGCCACCGCCATCGGATCGACCACGGCGGCCACGTACTGCCCCTTGTCGTGCAGCAGCGGCGCCAGGATTTCCGAGTACCAGCCGCTGCCCGGGGTGACCTCGATGACAGTCTGGCCCGGTGCGACGCCGAAGAACGACAGCGTCTGCGCGGGATGGCGGTACGCATCGCGCTTGACGTTGGCCGGATCGCGGCGGCTGTCCTGCACGGCCTTCTGCACGGCCGGGGTGATCGCGACCTGCGCGTTCGGGCCGGCGGGCTTGATCGCCATCGCGGGCGTGGCAAGCATCAGGGTAGAAACAGTGAACAGGCAGGCACAGGTCAACGAACGGGCTTTCATCGGCGGGCTTCCGGTAGCGGGATGCCGCGAGACTAGCAGCGAAGCGTGTACAGGTGTTCACAAAACGTTAGTGCGGCGCAGCAATCCGGAACACTGTTTTGTGCCTGCTGCCGCAACGCTGTCACCACGCCGGCCGTATCCTGTGGAAACGATTCCCAGGGAGAACATCACCCATGACTGCTACGCGCGAACTCGGTCGTTCCGGCCTCCATGTCGCCCCCATCGCCTTCGGCGGCAATGTCTTTGGCTGGAGTGCGGACGAGAAGACCTCCTTTGCCCTGCTCGATGCCTTCGTCGATGCCGGCTTCAACCTGGTCGACACCGCCGATGCGTATTCGGCGTGGGTGCCCGGCAACCAGGGCGGTGAATCGGAAACCATTCTGGGCCGCTGGTTCAAGCACAGCGGCAAGCGCGACAAGGTGGTGCTGGCGACCAAGGTCGCCAAGTGGGCCGAACGCCCGGGCCTGTCCGCCGACAACATTACCGCTGCGGTGGAGGATTCGCTGCGCCGCCTGCAGACCGATGTGATCGATCTGTACCAGGCGCACGAAGATGATGAAGCCACTCCGCTGGAGACCACGCTGGCCGCGTTCGGCCGCCTGATCGAACAGGGCAAGGTGCGCGCGATCGGTGCCTCCAACTACAGCGCCGAGCGCCTGCGCGATGCCTTGAGGGTCTCGGCCGACTACAAACTGCCGCGCTATGAAACGCTGCAGCCGGAGTACAACCTGTACGACCGCGCCGGTTATGAGGCCGGGCTGGAAGCGGTGGTGCGCGAGGCGCAGCTGGGCGTGATCAGCTACTACTCGCTGGCCAGCGGTTTCCTCAGTGGCAAGTACCGCAGTGCGGACGATGCCTCCAAGAGCAGCGCGCGCGGCAAGAGCGTGGTGGACAAGTACGTCAATCCGCGTGGGCTGCGCATCCTCGGCGCACTGGACGATGTGGCCAGCACGCATGGCGTGAGTCCTTCGCAGGTGGCGATCGCGTGGTTGATCGCGCGCCCGGGCATCACCGCGCCGATCGTCAGCGCCACCAGTGTCGAGCAGTTGAAGGAGGTGCTGGCGGCGGCAAATGTCGCGCTGTCGGCGCAGGATGTGCAGCAGTTGGATGCGGCGAGCGCCGAACAGGCCTGAGCCCACCGGCAGGTGTGACGGACAGCCGCCGCAGGGCGGCTGTTTCCGTTTGGGGCGGGCCTGCCGCTCGCAGACCGGCCACGCCCCTGATCCTAGCGGCTGGCCCGGCTGTGCTCGGCGACCAGCGCATGGTGCAGGCTCACCCCGGCGCGCACGCCTTCGGCGCTGGCCAGGCTGATATTGCCCACCAGCGTTGCATCGCCCGCTGCGTAGATGCCGGGCACGCTGGTCTGCTTGCCCGCATCGACCTGCACCAGCACGCCGATCGGACTGTCCTCCAGCACGCAGCCGAGCTGTTCGACCAGCGGCGTGCTCATGTGCTGGCGCGCGGTAACGAACAGCGCGCGCAGTTCAACCCGGCGGCCATCGGCGAGCACGGCGGCACTCAGGGCCGGTGCCTCGCCTTCCAGCCCGACCACGGCGTCGTATTCGATGCTGACCCCGCGTCGCTGCAGCGCGGCCAGGTCATCGGCCTCCAGCGTCATGCCGTGCGCGAACAGGGTGACGTCGCCCCAGTCGGCGAGCAACGCCGCCATGGTGGCCGACTTCTCATGCCCGCCCAGCAGACCGATCGCGCCGCCCCCGATCTCGTAGCCGTGGCAGTACGGGCAATGCACCACGCTGTGGCCCCAGCGCTCGGCCAGGCCGGGCAGGTCGGGCAGTTCGTCGCGGATGCCGGTTGCCAGCAGCAGCTTGCGCGTGGCCCAGATGTCACCGTTTTCGGTGCCGACCACAAAGCCATCCACGGTCGGTTGGGCGGTGGTGACCGTGTCGCTGACCCAGCGCACCGTGGGGTAGTCCAGCAACTGGGTCTTGGCGTTGCGCAGCAGCTCGGCGCCGGCAATGCCGTCCTGGCCGAGCACGCCGTGCGACTGCGCGGCGAAGCGGTTGCGCGGCAGGCCGCTGTCGATGACCAGCACCTCGCGGCGGGCGCGCGCCAGGGTCAGGGCGGCGGACAGGCCGGCGAAACTGCCGCCGACGACAATCGCATCAAACGTCATGAGGAACTCCTGCAGCGTGGTGGGCCAGGTGGCGGGCGAAGGCCTCGCCCAGGGTGGCCAAAGTGGTGTCGTGCAGGCGGGCCTCGAGCAGGGCCTGGGCCTGGCGGTAACTGTCGTCGAGGGCATCGTTGACCACGCGCTGCACCGGGCAGCCGCGGCCGGTCTCGCGGGCGCCGGTGTGCAGCAGCGCAGGCGCACCGATGGCCACGTACACGTCATACAGCGTGATCTGAGCCGGTTCCCGGGCCAGCTGGCTGCCGCCGCCATGGCCGCGCACGCTGGTGACCAGCCCGCCCTTGTGCAGGGCAGACAGCAGGCGCCGGATCACCACCGGATGAGTAGGCAGGCAGGTGGCGAGCTGCTCGGAGGTACGCGGGCCGTCCTGGCCGACCAGATGGGCCATCACGTGCAGCGCGTCGGAGAACTGGTTACTCGATTTCATGTAACCACATTAGTTACATATGGTCTATCTGTCGAGTGCCGCTTCGTTCCATATGTGACCAATTTTCATCTACACACCGTCGTCACAACGTTTAATGGAACGGTAACCGTGATAGGCGTCGCACTTCAGCCTGCTCTAGGCAGACCGATACCGCATTGCCCTTCCCTACTTTTCATTTCCCATGACGTCCTCCGCACCGGCGCATCCACGCGCCCTGAGTCTCCAGTTCAAACTGCTGGGCGCGCTGTCGCTTGGCCTGATCATCATCGTCGTGGCCGCCCTGGCCGGGCTCGGTTCAGCGTGGCGCAACCTCTCCACCGAGGTCCCTCCTGAGCTTGCCCGCAAGGCACAGGCCGAGCTGCTCCAGCGCGAGTTCCGCCTACAGGTGCAGGAGTGGAAGAACGTGCTGATCCGCGGTGCGGACGATGTGCAACGCGAGCGTCACCTGGCGGCATTCGATGCGGAAGGACGCCGCATCGCGGACTTGGCCGGCACGCTCGCCACCAGCCGCGACGAGCAGACCCGCACGCTGGCCGATCAGTTCCTGACCGAGCACCGTGCCCTTGAGGCCCGCTACCGTGGGGCGCTGGAGGCATTTGCCGCCAGTGGCTATGACACCCAGGCGGCCGATGCGCTGGTACGTGGTGCGGACCGCAGCGTTGGCACCACGCTGGACGCGCTGGCGACACGCGCCAACGAACGTGCCGAATTTGAAACCAACGCCACGTCCGAGCGCGCGCGCGCCGCGCTGGTGGCATCGGCGATCACGACGGCATTGGCCGCCGTGGTGCTGCTGGTGGTGCTGGCGCTGTGGTTGCGACGCGCGGTGATCGCACCGGTGATCGCGGTGGAAGCAGCCGCCCGCGCCGTCGCACGCGGCGATCTGGAGCACACGGTAGCGGTGCGCAGCCGCGACGAAATCGGCCGTCTCGGCACGGCGATGAGCGAGGTGACCCGGACCCTCAAGGCCGTACTGGATGCGCAGGCAACCATGGCCCAGCGCCACGACGCCGGCCAGATCAGCTACCGCATGGATGCCGACGCCCTGCCTGGCGCTTACGGCCAGATGGTGCGCGAGAACAACACCCTGGTCGCCAACCACATCCAGGTGAAGCTGCGCGCGATCGAGATCATGGGCCACTATGCGGTCGGTGATCTGTCGGTGGACATGGAGCGCCTGCCCGGCGAGAAGGCGGTGATCACCCAGGCGCTGGACACGGCCAAGGCCAACCTCGGCGCGATCAATGCCGAGATCAAGCGACTGGCCGAGGCGGCGGCGTTGGGTGATTTCAGCCTGCGTGGTGATGAAGCGCGCTACCAGCACGACTTCCGGGAGATGGTCGGCGGCCTCAACCGCCTGATGCGCACCACCGAGCAGGATCTGGGCGAAGTCTCGCGCGTGCTCCAGGCGATCGCCGGCGGGGATCTCAGCGCGCACATGCACGGCGATTTCCACGGCGTGTTCGCGCGCATGCGCGATGACATGGCGCGCACCACCGGCCAGCTGACCACCATCGTTGGCGACATCAAGCACGCGGCCCAGTCCATCCAGACGGCCGCAGGCGAGATCGCCGCGGGCAACAGCGATCTGTCACGCCGTACCGAGCAGCAGGCAGCCAATCTGGAAGAGACCGCCGCCTCGATGGAAGAGCTGACCTCCACGGTGCGCCAGAACGCCGAGCACGCGCGGCAGGCCAACCAGCTCTCGATCAGTGCCGCCTCGGTCGCCTCGCAGGGCGGCGAGGTGGTGAGCCAGGTGGTCACCACCATGGGCGCCATCCAGGCCTCGTCGCGTCAGATCGCCGAGATCATCAGCGTCATCGATGGCATTGCGTTCCAGACCAACATCCTCGCGCTAAACGCCGCCGTCGAAGCAGCGCGCGCCGGGGAACAGGGCCGCGGCTTTGCCGTGGTCGCCAGCGAAGTGCGCACGCTGGCGCAGCGCTCGGCCGGGGCCGCCAAGGAGATCAAGGGACTGATCGATCAGTCCGTGGCCGATGTCGACGGCGGCGCGGCGCTGGTGCAGCAGGCCGGGCGGACCATGGGCGAGATCGTCGGCAGCGTGCAGCGCGTTACCGACATCATGGCTGACATCGCCGCCGCATCGCAGGAGCAGTCGGCCGGCATCGAGCAGGTCAACCAGACGGTGGTGCAGATGGACGAGACCACGCAGCAGAACGCGGCCCTGGTGGAAGAAGCCTCCGCGGCGGCGCGCAGCATGGAAGAGCAGGCCGTCGCCCTGAATGCCGCGGTGGATGTGTTCGTGCTGGATGCGGGACGCGGTGCGGTGACCGGATTGCCTCGCGCGGCGTGATGCAGCCGTAGTGCCGGCCGCTGGCCGGCAACCGCATGCAGCCGGCAACCGCATGCAGCAGGCATCGGAATGGAGCCGGCCAGCGGCCGGCACTACCGGACATAGGGGGTCCCCACCATGGCCTGCGCCAGGTGATCCAGGAAGGAGCTGATCCGCGCCGAGACCGCCGTATTGCGGTAGTACACGGCGTGGATCGGCTGGCGGACCTCCACGGTGAGGTCCGGCAACAGCTGGACCAGCGTGCCGGCGTCACGATCGCGGTGGGTCATGAAGTCGGACAGGCAGACGATGCCGACGCCCTCCAGCGCGAGCCGGCGCAGGGTTTCACCGCTGGAGACCGCTACCGCCGGGCGCACGTGCAGCAGCGCGTCGGTCGCGCCGGGCAGCGGCCAGTGATTGAGTGAATCGGGCTCGTTGAAGCCGAGCAGGGTGTGCTCGCCCAACGCGGCCACATCTCGCGGGGTACCGTGCTGCTGCAGGTACGCCGGGCTGGCCATCACCCGCAGGCGGCTGTGCGCCAGCGGCCGCGCGTGCAGGGTGGAATCGGCCAGCGGCCCGATCCGGATGGCCACGTCGGTGCGCCGCTCGAGCAGATCGATGTAGCGCTCGCTGCTGTTGAGCTCCAGCGCCACGTCGGGATAGCGCGCGCGATAGCTGGCCACCAGCGGGGCGATCACGTGCAGCACGAACGGCATCGCCGCATCCACGCGCAGGCGCCCGGCCGGGCGTTGCCGCCGGGCAGCGATCTGTTCCTCGGCCGCTTCCACCGAGGCCACGATCGTGCGTGCCTGGGCCAGGAAGGCATCGCCCTCCTCGGTCAGCTGCAGACGACGTGTGGTGCGGGTCAACAGCGTGGTGCCGAGCTTTTCCTCCAGCCGACCCAGCGCGCGGCTGACCCCGGAGGTGGTCTGGCCGAGCTGTTCGGCGGCAGCGGTGATCGAGCCACTGTCGATCACCGCAATGAAGGCCTGCATCTCATCGAGGGTGGTTTTCATGGCGGCAGCCCGGCGGAGTGGCTTCATTATTGACCACGGGGCAACAGTGATTGGCGTGAAGGCCGCTTTTTCCGCAAGAGTGCGGCGCGCACACTGCGCAGCCTCCTCCCACCGGTATGCGTCCATGTCTCGTGGTATCCCCTTGGCCTTGTTGGCGTTGACGCTGGGTGCGTACGCCATCGGCACGACGGAATTCGTCATCGTCGGGCTGATCCCGACCATCGCCGCCGACCTCGGCGTCACCCTGCCCTCGGCCGGCCTGCTGGTGTCGCTGTATGCGCTGGGCGTAGCGGTCGGTGCGCCGGTGCTCACCGCGCTGACCGGGCGGGTGCCGCGCAAGACCCTGCTGGTGGCGCTGATGCTGCTGTTCACCCTCGGCAACCTGATCGCCTGGGTGGCGCCGGGCTACGGCTCGCTGATCGTGGCGCGCGTGCTGACCGGGCTGGCGCACGGCGTGTTCTTCTCGATCGGCTCGATCATCGCCACCTCGGTGGTGCCCAAGGAGAAGGCGGCCAGCGCGATCGCGATCATGTTCACCGGCCTCACCGTGGCGCTGGTGACCGGTGTGCCCCTGGGCACCTTCATCGGCCAGCACCTGGGCTGGCGCGCCACCTTCCTGGCCGTGGCCGCGCTCGGTGTGATCGCGCTGATCGGCAGCCTGCTGTTCGTGCCGCGCAACCTGCAGCGCAGCACGCCGGCCACGTTCGGGCAGCAACTCTCCGTACTGGCGCAGCCGCGCCTGCTGCTGGTGTATGCGATCACCGCACTCGGCTACGGCGGCACCTTCCTCTCCTTCACCTACCTGGCCTCGATCCTGCAGGACGTGACCGGTTTCTCGGCCAATGCGGTCAGCGGCGTGCTGCTGGTCTACGGCGTGTCGGTGGCGATCGGCAACCTGTGGGGCGGCCGCCTGGCCGACCGCCGCGGCCCGATCCCGGCACTGAAGCTGATCTTCGCGTTGCTGGCCGCCGTACTGTTCGTGCTGACCTTTACCGCCTACAACACCTGGCTGGTGCTGCTGACCGTGCTGGCGCTGGGCGCGGTGGCCTTCGGCAACGTGCCCGGGCTGCAGGTGTACGTGGTCAAGCAGGCACAGCGGTTCGCCCCGCAGGCCGCCGATGTGGCCTCGGGCCTGAACATCGCCGCGTTCAACGTCGGCATCGCACTCGGCGCATCGCTGGGTGGGTTGGTGGTCGAACACCTCGGCCTGATGCACACCCCGTGGCTGGGCGCAGTGGTGGTGATGGGCGCCTTGGGTCTGACCGTGCTGAGTGGCCGGCTGGATCGCCGCGATGGTGTGGCCGACCGCGCCGAAGGCATCGCGATGAGTGCGCATTGATCGATCCCGGCGGCGGACCGACGGGCGGCATCAGGCGACCACAGCCGACCAATGATTCGTTTCACGCAACAGCAGCCGACCAACGGCCGGCTCTACGCCGCTTTACGGCGCACGGCGTAGCCTGCACCTCACCCCACCAAGGAGTTTCCATGCCCATTCCCGCATTCGGCCTCGGCACCTTCCGCCTGAAAGGCCAGACCGTGATCGACTCGGTGCGCAACGCACTGGACGTCGGCTACCGCGCCATCGATACCGCACAGATCTACGAGAACGAAGCCGAGGTCGGCCAGGCCATCGCCGAGTCCGGCGTGGCCCGCGATGATCTGTTCCTGACCACCAAAATCTGGATCGCCAACTTCCAGCACGACGCGTTGCTGGCCAGCCTGCGCGAGAGCCTGCGCAAGCTGCGCACCGACCACGTCGAGCTCACCCTGATCCACTGGCCGTCGCCGAAGGACGCGGTACCGATGGCCGAGTATCTCGGTGCACTGGCCGAGGCCAAGTCGCTCGGCCTGACCCGCCAGATCGGCATCTCCAACTTCACCATCGCCCAGACCCGCCAGGCCATCGAGATCCTGGGTGCCGATGCGATCGCCACCAACCAGATCGAAGTCCACCCCTACCTGCAGAACCGCGCGCTGATCGCGTTCCTGAAGGAACAGGGCATCCATGTCACCGCCTACATGAGCCTGGCCTACGGCGAAGTGCTCAAGGACCCGGTGATCCAGGCCATCGCCGCGCGTCACCAGGCCACCCCGGCCCAGGTCGCGCTGGCGTGGGCGTTGCAGCAGGGCTTTGCGGTGATCCCGTCCTCGACCAAGCGCGACAACCTGGCCGGCAATCTGCTCGCGGCCGATCTGCGCTTGAGCGATGAGGACATGGCGCAGATCGCCACGCTGGATCGCGGGCATCGCCTGGCCAATCCGGAGGGGATCGCACCGGCCTGGGATTGATGGGGTGCGTGCCGACCAACGGTCGGCACCTACCGGAAGAGCCAGCGCCTGATCAACGGCGTGGACATCATCGGGTAGTGCCGGCCGCTGGCCGGCATCACCGGAAGTACGTGGCCGGTATCACCGCAACCAGTCCCGCATGGCCGCGCTGACCTCGTCGGGCTTCTCCATCGGCGCCAGGTGGCCACAATCGGGCAGCACCACCAGAGTTGAATCCGGCACCAGCGCATGCATCTCCTCGCTGATCGCCAGCGGGGTGATGCGGTCGTTGGCACCGCACACGATCAACAGCGGATCGCGGTATCCGGCCAGCACGTCGTGGCCATCCACCCGGTCCAGTGCGCTCTGGCGCAGGAACACCTCCGCGCCCAGCCGCGCGGTCATGTCGCGTACGCGCTGTACCAGCACATAGTCATCCAGCCGCGCGGCGTCGATGTAGCTGCGCATCAACGTGTCGCCGAAGCCGTGGAACTTTCCGGGCAGACGCACGCTTGCCTGCTGCGTCTTCCGTTGCGCGGCACGCTCGGGCGAGTCGGCATGGATCGAGGTATCGATCAGGGCCAGCCGCAGCACCCGCTCCGGCGCGGTGCGCACGATCGCCTGCGCCACGAAGCCGCCCAACGAGAATCCCGCCAAGGCAAAGTGCGCCGGCGCCTGGGCCAGCACGTCGTCGACAACGGCCTGCATCGTCTCACCGCGGGTCTGGTCGCCGACGATGCACTCGGCGATATCGGACAGGTCGGCGATCTGCGCACGCCAGAGTTCAGCGTCGTTGAGCAGGCCGGGAAGCAGCAGCAGGGGGAGTCGGTCAGTCATCCCGTATTGTCGCCCCACCCACGTGCACGCGCCGTACCGCGATCGGCTCAGTGCGTTGCAGGATCGGGCGCTTGCGGCACCTGCACGTCCTGCACCGGCAGCGTCACCACCATCACCGTCGAATCGTCCGGGTCGAGCCGGGCCTTGAAGCCCAGGCTCTGGCACATCGCCAGCATGGTGCTGTTCTCGCGCAGCACCTGGCCTTCGATGATGTTCAGGCCCAGCCACTGCGCGTACTCGATCATGATCGCCATCAACCGCCAACCGATGCCGTGGCCCTTGAGGTCGGAGCGGATCAGGATGCCGTACTCGCCACGGTCGTAGTCCGCATCGGCATGCAGCCGCACCGCCCCGAGCATGTCGCCGCTGCGCGGGTCGATCGCCACCAGCGCGATGGAGCGGGCATAGTCGAGCTGGGTCAGGCGCGCGATGAACTCGTGGCTGAAGTGCTTCACCGACTGGAAGAAGCGCAGGCGCAGGTCGTCGTCAGTGACGCGCGCGAAGAAGGCGCGGAACAGCGCATCGTCCTCGGGGCGGACCGGACGTACAAAGGCGGGGGCGCCGTCGGACAGGGTGATGGTGCGCTCCCACTCCTTCGGGTAC
Organism: Stenotrophomonas maltophilia; assembly: GCA_002363385.1. GTDB lineage: Bacteria > Pseudomonadota > Gammaproteobacteria > Xanthomonadales > Xanthomonadaceae > Stenotrophomonas > Stenotrophomonas maltophilia_AN. The sequence continues at coordinate 112,607 of DEVL01000003.1, read as the reverse complement.
GGAAATACCGCGAAGCGTGGGTGGCCGCGGCCTTTGTGAAGTTTGCGGGACGGTTCGATCGCCACGCGCGCATCGAGTGCGATCACGCCGTCGCGGTCAGCCAGCAGCGGATTGATGTCGAGCGTGCGGATCTCGGGAATGTCGGCGGCAAGCTGGGCCAACTTGACCAGGATCAGCGCGACCGCGCGTTCGTCGGCGGCCGGAACATCCCGGTACGCCTTGAGGATGCGTGAGACGCGCGTGCGACCGATCAGTTCATGCGACAGGCGCAGGTCCAGTGGTGGCAGGGCGATCGCTTTGTCGTCGATCACTTCGACCGCCGTGCCGCCACGGCCGAACACGATCACCGGGCCGAAGGTCGGGTCGTCGGCGATGCCGGCAATCAACTCGCGCGCCTTGGGCCGCACGATGGTCGGCTGCACCAGCACGCCATCGATGCGCGCATCGGGTCGCTTCTCGTGCGCGCGCGCGATGATCGAGGTGGCCGCCGCATGCACGGATTGCAGCGTGCTGAGGTTCAAGCGCACACCATCCACATCGGACTTGTGCGGGATGTCGGCCGAGAACACCTTGATCGCCACCGTGGCGCCCTGCTCCAGCAACGGCTGGGCCAGGTCCATCGCCTCATGGGCATCACGGGCCTGCATCACCGGCGCCGACGGAATGCCGTACGCGCTGAGCAGCTGGTGGGTAGCGATCGGGTCCAGCCACTGCTGGCCGGCGGCGAGTGCAGCCTCCACCAGCGCGCGGGCGCCGGCGGTATCGACCACGAAATCCTCGGGCAGGCTGGGCGGCGTTTCCATCAACGCCGCCTGCGCGTCGCGGTAGCGCACCAGATGCTGGAAGCCGCGCACGGCCTCGGCTTCGGTCGGATAGGTCGGCACGCGTGCGGCATTGAGCGTGGCGGTGGCGCGGTCGTCGTTGCCCAGCCACACCGCAAACACCGGCTTGTCGCGGTGATGGCGCGGGCGCAGGCCGAGCGTGCGGGTCAGCGCCTGCGCGGCATCGGCCGAGGAGGTGAACGCGGTCGGCACATTGACCACCAGCACGGCGTCGTTCTCGGTATCGGACATCAGCGCCTCGATCGCGGCGGCGTAGCGGTCGCCATCGGCATCGACCACGATGTCGACCGGATTGCTGCGCGACCAGCCTTGCGGCAGCACCGCATCGAGCTGGGCGACGGTGGCCGGCGACAGCTCGGCCAGGCTGCCGCGCAGGGCCAGCAGCTGATCCACCGCCAGCCGGCCCACCCCGCCACCGTTGCTCAGAATCGCCAGCCGACGGCCTGGGAAGGTGCCGAGCCGGCCGAGCGTTTCGGCGGCGGTGAACAGTTCGTCCAGCGCGCTGACGCGCAGCAGGCCCGCGCGGTTGAACGCAGCGCCGTACACCGCATCGGCGCTGGCCAGCGCCTGCACGTGGGTATCGGCATCGGGATTGATGCGGAGGTGACGGCCGGATTTGACCACCACCACCGGCTTGGCGCGCGCCGCGGCACGTGCGGCCGACATGAACTTGCGCGCATCGCGGATGTGCTCGACGTACAGCAGGATCGCGCGGGTGCGGTAATCGGTGGCGAAATAATCGAGCAGATCGCCGAAGTCGACATCCAGGGTGTCGCCGAGCGAGACCACGGCGGAGAACCCGACCGAGCGTGCCACGCCCCACTCCACCAGGGCCGCGGCGATCGCGCTGGATTCGGAGATCAGGGCCAGATCACCGGCCTGCGGGAAGTGCGCGGCGATGCTGGCGTTCAGGCGCGCATGCGGGGCGATCACGCCCAGGCAATGCGGGCCGAGGATGCGCAGGCCCTTGGGGCGTGCCGCCGCCTCCACCTGCGCGGCCAGCGAGCCGGGGCCCTCGCCCAGGTTGGCGGTGAGAATGATCGCTGCACTGACGCCACGCTCGGCGGCGGTGGCCACCACCTGCGGCACGATGCTGGCCGGGGCGGTGATCACTACCAGTTCGGGCACCCAGTCCAGGTCCTTGAGCCGCTTCACCGTGCGGATGCCATCGATCTCGCTGTAACGCGGATTGATCCAGGCCACTTTGCCGGGGAAGCCGGTGCCGCGCAGGTTGCGCATCACCGCGCGGCCGGCGGAGCGTTCACGCGGGCTGCCGCCGATCACGGCGACCGACTGCGGGCGGAAGACAGCTTGCAGGTGGTAGGTGCTCATGCGACCAGACAGTAACAGGGACGGGGGTGATTAATAATCGCCCCCGTCCCTGTTATTAACTACCTCCGTCCCCGTTAAAGGAGGGTGCCGCGCAGGATCATCGCGGCGATGCTGAAGTAGATGACCAGGCCGCTGACGTCCACCAGCGTGGCCACGAACGGGGCCGAGGCGCTGGCCGGGTCGAAGCCCAGGCGCTTGAGGATGAAGGGCAGCATCGAGCCGGACAGCGAGCCGAAGGTGACGATGCCGACCAGTGCCGCGCCGATGGTCAGCGCCAGCAGCTGCCAGTGATCGCCGTAGTCATGCAGGCCCAGCAGCTGCCAGGACACGATGCGGATGATCGCCAGCACGCCCAGGATCGCGCCCAGGGTGATGCCGGTCGGCACCTCGCGCAGTGCCACCTTCCACCAGTCACGCAGGCGCAGCTCGCGCAGGGCCAGGCTGCGGATCAGCAGCGAGGTGGCCTGCGAGCCGGAGTTGCCGCCCGAGCTCATGATCAGCGGGATGAACAATGTCAGCACCACCGCACGCGCCAGTTCGTCCTCGTAATGCTGCATCGCGCTGGCGGTCAGCATTTCGCCGAGGAACAGTACGCTCAGCCAACCGGCCCGCTTGCGCAGCATCTCGAAGAAGCCGATCTGCATGTACGGCTTTTCCAGCGCTTCCATGCCGCCGAACTTGTGCACGTCTTCGGTGGATTCTTCGATCAGCGCATCGAGGATGTCATCCACGGTGACGATGCCCAGCACATGGTGCTGCGCGTCGACCACTGGAATCGCGAGCAGGTCGTGGCGGCGGATCAGCTGCGCCACCTCTTCCTGATCCAGCTGCGCCTCCACCGTCACCGGCGGGTTGACCTGGGCGACGTCGAGGATCGGTTCCTCGGGCAGCCCGGTGATCAGCCGGCGCATGGTGACCACCTGCACCAGTGCGCGGGTGTGCGGATCCAGCACGTAGATCGCGTAGACGGTTTCGCGGGTGCGCTCGACCTCGCGGATGTGCTGCAGGGTGCGGCCCACCGTCCAATCCGAGGGCACGCTGACGAATTCAGTGGTCATCAGCGCGCCGGCAGTGTGCGCGGGGTAGCTCAGCAACTGCTGGATCGCCTTGCGGGCGTCCGGGCTGAGCAGCGGGATCAGACGTGCACGCTCGTCCTCGTCCAGCTCGTGGACGATATCGGTGGCGCGGTCATCGGCCATCAGCCCGAGCAGGGCGGCGGCGCGGGCTACCGGCATGGCCGCCACGAGGTCGCCGCTGCGGTTGAGCTCGGGCTGCTCGAGCATCTTCACCGCGCGCGGCAGCGGCAACGCGGCCAGCGTGTCGGCGGCGCGCGACAGGCTCAGCGTGTTGAGGAATTCCACCGCATCGGCGGTGTTGAAATTATCGAGGGGTGCGCTCAACGAGGCGGCATCGGCCACCGGGCGCAGCAGGTCTTTCTGGTTCATCGTATTCGCCTGTGGGTATCGCATTGCGCGACGCCAACGCTGGCGAACCGACCCGTGTCAGGCGGTGGCCATCGCTGGCGTCGAGCAAGGTCGACTTCTACTGTCGCTGGACATGGGTTGGGGACTCCGGAAGGGTTTACTGCCGACGGCGGACGCCAGCAGCGGCGGGCAGTCTGGACCTGGGGGTGGCGCAGGTCAACCCTTGTGCGGAACCCTGTTCCGGTGGGAGTCGCCTTCGGCACCCATCGCGGTCGCATAATGGCGCGTGGCCCCGGCCACAGGCCCCGGTCCGCCCGGGGAGGCTTTCCACCCGCAGGGCACACGATCCCATGAGCAGGTTCCTCCATGCATAGCGGCGCGCTCGAGCTGGCCCTGGTGCTGCTGCTGGCTGCGGTGATCGCGGTGCCGGTGTTCAAGAAGCTCGGCCTGGGCGCCGTGCTCGGCTACCTGGCCGCCGGCGTGGTGCTCGGCCCGGACGGCCTGGGCTTCGTGCAGGACGCCGACCGCATCCTCAGCGCCGCCGAGATCGGCGTGGTGATGCTGCTGTTCGTGATCGGCCTGGAGCTGTCCCCCGCCCGCCTGAAGGTGATGCGCCGCTCCGTGTTCGGGGCCGGCGCGCTGCAGGTTGCGCTGAGCGCCCTGGTGCTGGGCAGCCTGCTGATGCTGGATCACTTCCAGTGGAAGAGCGCGCTCATCGTCGGCATTGCGCTGGCGCTGTCCTCCACGGCGGTCGGGCTGCAGCTGTTGTCCGAGCACAAGGCGATCAACAGCGATTACGGGCGCCTGGGCTTCGCCATCCTGCTCTTCCAGGACCTGATCGCGATCCCGTTGCTGGCCGCGATTCCGCTGCTGGGCGGTGCGCGCAACGACACCCTGCAATGGAACGACGTGGCCATCGCCATCGGCGCACTGGCGGTGGTGATCCTGTGCGGGCGGCCGGTGCTGCGCCGACTGTTCAACATCATCGCGCGCACGCGCAGCCCGGAGGTGTTCACCGCCACCGCGCTGCTGGTGGTACTGGGCACCGCATGGTTCATGCAGGAAGCCGGGTTGAGCCCCAGCCTGGGCGCCTTCCTGGCCGGTGTGCTGTTGTCCGATTCGGAATTCCGCCACGAGCTGGAATCGCAGATCGAGCCGTTCAAGGGCCTGCTGCTCGGGCTGTTCTTCATCGCCGTGGGCATGGGCATCGACCTGGACCGCATCGTCGCCGAGCCGATGATGATCGCCGCGGGCGTGGCGATCCTGCTGGTGGTCAAGTTCGGCCTGCTGTTCGGGATCGGCAAGCTGGCCAAGCTGCGCACGCGCCATGCGGTGTTGCTGGGCAGCGTGCTGTGGCTGGGCGGCGAGTTCGCCTTCGTGGTGTTCAATGAGGCACAGCGCGCGCACCTGCTCGGCAGCGCGAATCACGACCGGCTGGTGGCGATCGTCGGCCTCTCGATGGCGATCACACCGCTGTTGATGATCGGCCTGATCCGGCTGCTCGGGCGTGACGAGGGGCCCAAGGCCAGTGCGCCGCCAGCGGACAAGGTCGACATCACCGATGTGCAGCCGCAGGTGATGATCGCCGGCATGGGTCGCTTCGGTCAGGTGGTCGCGCGCCTGCTGACCGCGCAGAAGATCCCGTTCGTGGCACTGGAGTCCAATCCGGACACCGTCTCGGACCTGCGCCGCTTCGGCAACAAGCTCTATTACGGCGATCCCACCCGGCCGGAGATGCTGCGTGCCGCCGGCGGCGAGCACATCCGTGTGTACGTGGTCACGCTGGATGATCCGGACGCCAACATGCGCGCCACGCGGCTGATCCGGCGCATGTATCCGGATGCGGTGGTGCTGGTGCGCGCGCGCAACCGCCAACATGCGTGGCGGCTGATGGACATGTCCGCCGAGCCGTTCCGCGAGGTGTTCGGTACCAGCCTGGAACTGAGCGAACGGATGCTGATCGCGCTGGGCATGTCGGTGGAAACCGCGCGCAGTCACGTGCAGCGTTTCCGCGAGCACGACGAAAAATTGCTGCGCGATCAGTACCTGGTCTACGACGACGAAGCCGCGGTGATCCAGACCTCGCGCGATGCGCGTGCGGACCTGATGCATCTGTTCGAGGCGGATGCGGAGAGTGATGGGAAGGGTGTGGACGGCGTAACGGATCGCAACGGCTGAGCACTTTCCCGACGGATGGAAGAGCCCTCACCTTAGTACGTGTTAGGTGGCCTTCTGCTGTCGCCGCATTGATCGTCAGGCCACGCTGTGGGCTTGCCGCAGCACCACCGCCCTCATCGCGCCGTACTCAGAAAAAACTTACCCCGGCCGCGTGCCTAGGCAGAGACGGTACCGGGGTGTGCCTGAGAAGCTTAGCGCTGGGGGTGGTGGTGCATCAAGGCCCCTACTAGAGATTCTCAGCATGGAGAAAGGCAAAACCGAGAGCTTTTGCGAATGGTTTTCGCGCGATCGGATGGGAAGCTACTTGCGCTGGGCTGACCAATCCGGCGTTTCAGCCTCGTGCCTGTACGCCATGAACCTGCAGTTGTCCGAAAGCCTCTACGTCCCCCTGCAGACACTTGAGATTCTGCTTCGCAACCGCGTCCATCAGGTACTCGCAGCCGAGCATGGCGAGTTCTGGTTCGAGCGACATGAAGGGGTGCTGTGCATCACACGACAACATGAGCAGATCCGCGCCGCCGCTGCGGATCTTCAGCGCCAGGGACGAATCGTCACCTCCGGGGGCGTGATTTCGCACCTGACGCTCAGCTTCTGGACCATGATGTTCAACAAGGAGCACGAGACACTGTGGCAACGAACGCTGCATCGCATTGCCCGTGACAGCGGTCTACGAGGACTGCGGCGGAAGCACTTCTCCACTCCGCTTGTCCGCATCCGTCACCTTCGCAACCGCATCGCGCACCACGAGCCGATCCTGCATTGGCCGTTGGTTGAACACCACGCGGACATGCTGCAGCTGATGGAGTGGTTGGCGCCGCCGGTCGCGCGCTGGTGCAGTCAGCATGATCGTTTTCCGGAACTGCTGACCCGGTGTGGTCAGCATCTGTCTGTCCGCAATGGCAACTAGCCGTTATCGCGCAGGAACCGGGCCATAGAGGACACGCCCGGCACCAGCGGTTCGAACTCGCCGGCAACATCGATGAAGCCGCGCATCACCGCGATCTCGCGCGGGCTGCGGTTGAGCGCGTCGCGCACATCCGGGTCGGCGCCGGCACGCAGCAGGCGCTGTACCAGCAGCGGCAGGCCATGCAGCGCCGCCAGGTGCAGGGGACCGAAGCCGCGCGGATCGCGCACGTCCAGCGAAACGTCTTCGTCCAACAGACGCTCCACCGCCGCGAGCACGATCTGCTCATCGCAGGCGGTGCCCGGTTCGGCGCGTGCACCCAGCAGCAGCAACAGCGGCGTGACCGAGCCGGCCGCGGCCTGGTCTGGTTCGGCGCCGGCCAGCAGCAGTGTGTCCAGCAGGGCGAGCAGACGCGAGCGGTCGCGCGCACTGAAGCCATACAGCGCGGCGCAGTGCAGCGGGCCGAGCTGCTGGGCATCGCCGGCGTGCACGTTGGCACCGGCGGTGAGCAGGCGCGAGACGATGTCCGGCAGGCCCAGCGCCGAGGCCAGCATCAGCACGGTGACGCCGCCCGGCAGGCGGTATTCCAGCTCGGCACCGGCATCGAGCAGGGCCGAGACGATGTCGATCTGGCGCATGCTGACCGCCGCCGAGAGCGGCGTCGCGCCACTGGCCGCGGCGTGCTGCGGATTCGCGCCACGGGTGAGCAACAGGTCCACCACGGCCAGATGACCGCCACCGGCGGCCCGCAGCAGGGCGGTGCAGCCCTGGGCGTCCACGACATCCACAGCAAATCCAAGATCGATCAGGCGCCGCACGGCATCGGCATCGCCGGCCATCGCAGCGGCCGGCAGGTCGCCGTCGCGCAGGGCGCGGCGCGGCAGCGGCCACACCCGCCAGTCCAGCCAATCGGCGAGGTCGCGGCGCCCGATCGACAGCGCCACGCCCAGCGGCGTCTGGCCGTCGGCCGCGCGCGCTTCGGGTGAGGCACCCTGCTGCACCAGCAGCTTGATCGAACCTTCGCGCGCGAGCGCGGTGGCCAGATGCAGCGCGGTCATGCCGTGGCTGTCGCGTGCTTCGCGGTCCACCCCCTGGGTGAGCAGGGCCTGCTGCAGGCGCAGCCAGCCCAGGCGCACCGCCAGCGACAGCGGCGGATCGCCAGCCGGCGACGGCGCAAACGGGTCAGCACCGCGTTCCAGCAGTTCAAGCGCAAGCTGTTCCAGCCCGCGCGAGGCATGGTCGTGCTGGGCGCAGGCGCTCAACAGGCGCGCCAGCCCACCGCGACCGGCCGGGGACAGGCCACGGCGCAGCAGCACCTGCAGCGCAGGCACCGCGTCGATGCCACGCGCCAGCAGCGCGAACATCGGGGTATCCCCACAGGCATCCAGTACTTCCGGCGCCGCGCCGTGCGCGAGCAGCCAGTCCAGTGCCTGCGGATCCAACGCCAGTTCGGCATCGTGCAGCAGCGCACCCAGTTCCTCCGGCGCACACAGGCGGGCCAGCGCGGCCATGCCCTCGACGTTGCCGAAGCTCAGCGCTTCACGCAGCAGTTCCAGTGGCGGGCGGTCCGGCAGCGAGGGCGAGGCCGTCTCCCCATCGCCGGACATCACCAGGCCATCGCTGACCGCAGACGGCAGCGGATAGGCGGGGTCCAGCAGCGAGACGATCGCCCAGCGCCCGGCACCGGCGGCGATATCCACCGCACGACGGCCCTGCGGATCGGCCACATCGACGGCGATGCCCAGGTCGCGCAGGCGGCGCACCAGCAGCGGTGACACGTTGTCGGCCATGCAGGCCAGCAGCACGGCGTTGCGGCCCTCGCCATCGACCGCATTGAGATCGGGGTGGTGCGGCAGCAGGTGTTCGACCACGCCGGCCCGGCCGCCGCGTGCAGCTTCCAGCCACGGCGTGCGCGCCAGTGCATCGCGGGCTTCCAGATTGGCGCCGGCGGCGAGCAGCACGTCGATGATGTCGACATGGCCGGCCAGCGCGGCTTCGTGCAGGGCACTGCGGCGCTGCCGGTCGCGCGCATCGGCGCGGGCCTTGTGCTTGAGCAGCAGCTGCACACCAGCGGGATCGTCTTCTTCGGTGCCGGCGGCGGCGAGCAGCACGGGCGTGCCCTCGGCCGGCTCGGTCTTGGCCCCACGCTCGAGCAGGAACTTGGCCAGGCGCCAGTTGCCGACCTGGCAGGCCACCGCCAGGGGTGACCAGCCATCGTCGTTCAACGCATCCACTTCGGCAGCGGCATCGCGCAGCAACGCGGCCACACCGGGATCGGAACTGCGGGCGGCATGGTGCAGCGGGGTATTGCCCTCGCTGTCCACCGCACGCGGGTCGGCACCGTTGGCGAGCAGGGTCATCACCGCTTCCGGGCGACCGTGCCAGCTGTCGCGGGTAGCGGCCAGCAGCGGGGTCATACCGCGATGCGGCGCGTTGACGCCCACGCCGCGGGCGATCAGTTCACGCAGCAGGCGCAGGTCGGGCAGCACGGCCGCGAGCACCGCCAGGCTGCGCTGGTCGCGCCAGGCCGGATCGGGCAGGCCGTGCGGATCGGCACCGGCCTGCAGCAGCTGCAGCGCGCGGTCGACCCGGCCGCTGCGCGCGGCGTCGTACAGCGCCGGCTGCTGCTCGTGCAGGCCGATCGATTCCAGCGGCTTGGGTTCTGCGTACTGCTCGGCGAACGCATCCTCGCGGGCATCGCGCGTCTGCACCGGCAGCGTCGCGGTCAAGGCGTCGGCCGGCGCGATGGCCTGCAGCAGCAGATGCGCCAGGGGCGACAGCAGCACGACCGCACCGGCGATCGGCCAGCGCAGCGCCTCCGAGACCAGCCCCGGCCATGCCGGCAGCACCACCAGCGCACAGACGAGTACCACCAGCGCGGCTACGGCCAGGCCGCGCCAGGCGGTCAGGTCACGCCCGGCCAGGGTCTGCCAATGGCGGGCCAGGCTGCCCTCGCTGCGTTCCACGTCATTCCACAACGGCCACGTCCGCCAGACCCCGAGCAGCGCGGCGCTGACCGCCACGCTCAGGCCCAGCACGGCGGCCAGGCTGCCGCTGTCGTGCAGTGCGCTCAGTGGCCAGGCCACCAGCAACGTCAGCAGCAGCGGACCGAGCGACCACAGCGCCAGCAACGCCGGCACATCCTGGCGGGCCACCTGTGCCAGCGGCTGCAGCGGCCGGGTCCGGCGCCACCACGACACCGCCAGCGCGAACACCGGTTGCGCCAGCGCGGCGCACACGGCACCAGGCACGCCACCAACGGCCGCCGCCAGGGCCAGCAGCACACCGAGCGCGGCAGCGGAGGCAACGGCGCGGGGGCGTGGGGATTCAGTCATTGCGTCGCGGGATCCGGACCGGCGCCAACGGGGGCGGTGGCAATTGCAGGTGGAATCCACGCTCGGTCAGGTTCTGGCGCACTTGTGCGACATCGGCCTGGGCAAGGCGACGGTCGGGAGTCAGGGCCACTTCGAGAACGAACTGGAACGGCGCCAGCGAGGCCTTCACCGCGTCGGGGATGACGGAGAAGTCATCACGAACGGCGAGATAGACGAAGCTGTCCTGCTTGCGTTGGCTTTTATAGACGTAGGCTTGCATGCCGCAGGGCGTTGCCCAGGGTAGTGAGTGGCAATGATTGTGGAGGAAAGCCGGCACGGGTGAAAGCTGCGTGCACGGTCCGCCGTCGGTTTTCTGTCGCGCGACAGCATCAGGTTCATCAATGTCGCGATGTCGTTCAGCTGCGCGCCGCTGCAGTCTGCCGGTCCGGCTGTGATGAATACGTCGGTTCTGCGCCACCACCGCCCCGATGAGGCGGTGGTGTGTCGTGCTTACTTCACCTTGGCGTAGGTGCCCTTCAGCGCTACGCCGGCCAGGATCGCGCCCGCATAGCATTCGTAATTGGTGGTGCTCTTGAACTCGTTCTTCTTGTAGTAGCTGACGATGTCGACCACAGCGTTCGCACCGCGCGACTTGGCGCCGTCCTGCAGCGCGCGCAGCGCCGACAAGGCCACCCAGCGGCAGGCTTCGGCGTCACTCTTGTTGGCGGCGTTGGTCTTCTTGTTGGTCACATCTTCGCCCAGGCGCTGCAGGACGCTGACCTTTTCACCGGCCAGGTAGAACTTCACGCTGCCGTCGATGCCCACATTGCGGGCTTCGGCGGAATTGACCAGCTCGTGCAGCGACTGCTCCAGGCGGGTGTCGCGGGCCTGGGCGGTACTGGCGACAGCCAGCAGGGCGGTGGCGGCAATCAGGGCAAAACGACGCATTCAACTTTCTCCTTGTTGGGGGGACGCGAGGGGTCTACGGAAACAGCGGTCAGTCCTGCCAGCGGCGGAAGATCAACGAGGTGTTGATGCCACCGAAGGCGAAGTTGTTGCTCATGACGTAGTCGGTCTGCAATGCGCGCCCTTCGCCATCGATGTAGTCCAGCGCGCCGCAGCGCGGATCGACCTCGTGCAGGTTCAGGGTCGGGGCGAACCAGCCGTCGCGCATCATCTCGATGCTCAGCCAGGCCTCGAACGCACCGCAGGCGCCGAGCATGTGGCCGACGTAGCTCTTGAGCGAGCTGATCGGCATACCCGGGCCGAATACCTGATGGGTGGCCTGGGTTTCAGCGATGTCGCCGTGCTCGGTGGCGGTGCCATGCGCATTGACGTAGCCGATCCGCTCAGCGGCCAGATCTGCGTCGTCCAGTGCCAGCCGCATCGCCTGGGCCATGGTGCCGGCACTGGGCTGGGTGACGTGCTGGCCGTCGCTGTTGGTGCCGTAGCCGACCACTTCGGCCAGGATCGTGGCGCCGCGTGCCTGCGCGTGCTCCAGCTCCTCCAGGATCAGTGTGCAGGCGCCCTCGCCCAGCACCAGCCCATCGCGGTGGGCATCGAACGGGCTGGGGGTGGTCTGCGGCGCATCGTTGCGCACGCTGGTGGCGAACAGGGTGTCGAACACCGCTGCGGCCGTGGCGTCGAGCTGTTCTGCCCCGCCGGTGACCATCACCGTCTGCTTTCCGCTGCGGATCGCTTCATAGCCCGAGCCCACGCCCTGGCTGCCCGAGGTGCAGGCGCTGGAGGTCGTGTAGACCCGGCCGGACAAGCCGAAGAACACCCCGATGTTCACCGGCGAGGTGTGGCTCATCATCTTCAGGTAGGTGGTGGCACTGATGCCCTCGGTGGTGTGCTCATGCAGCATCCGGCCGAACTCGGCGGTGGCCTCGTGGCTGCCCGAGGACGAGCCATAGGCCACGCCGGCCATGCCACTGCGCAGCACCGGATGGCCGAGCAGACCGGCTGCCTCCAGCGCCAGCTCGGTGGCGCGCACCGACATCACCGCCACCTTGCCCATGCTGCGGGTGGTCTTGCGGTTGTAGTTGGACGGCAGCTCGAAGTCTTCGGCCGGTGCGGCCAGCCGGGTGTTGAGGCCATCGAAGACCTCCCACTGGGGGATGTAACGCACAGCATTGGTCAGTGCCTGCAGACGCGCGCGGATGCTCGCCCAGTCCTGCCCGAGCGGGCTGATGGCGGCGGCGCCGGTGACCACGACGCGACGATCGGGGCGGGCCATCAGACCATGCCCCCGTTGACCGAGATCACCTGGCGGGTGATGTAGCCGGCCGATTCGGAGAGCAGGAAGGACACGGCCGCAGCGACCTCCTCCGGCTGGCCCAGGCGGTTGGCGGGAATCAGCTTGAGCGCGTGCTCGACCACTTCTTCATTGACCATCTCGGTCTCGATCAGGCCGGGGGCCACGCAGTTGACAGTGATCGCGCGGCTGGCCAGCTCCAGCGCCAGCGCCTTGGTGGCACCGATGATGCCGGCCTTGGCCGCGCTGTAGTTGGTCTGGCCGCGGTTGCCGACCAGGCCGGAGACCGAGGACAGGGTCACGATGCGGCCCGGCTTGCGCCGGCGCACCAGCGGCATCACCAGCGGGTGCAGCACGTTGTAGAAGCTGTCCAGGTTGGTGTGGATGACCGCGTCCCAGTCCTCCGCGGGCATTGCCGGGAAGGCGCCGTCCCGGGCGATGCCGGCGTTGCAGACCACCCCGTAATAGGTGCCATGCTCGGCGATGTCCGCTTCCAGCGCAGTGCGCGCGGCATCGCGGTCGCTCACGTCGAACATCAGCACCCGGGCCTGCCGGCCCAGCGCCTGGATCTCGCTCACTACGGCCTGCGCCTCTTCGATGCGGCTGCGGCAATGCACCACCACGTCGAAGCCATCGCGCGCGCAACGCAGCGCCACGGCACGGCCGATGCCACGGCTGGCGCCGGTCACCAGCACGGTCAGATTCCCTGTCATGCCTCTCCACTCTCCAGATAGGCCATCGCGTCCGTGGGTTCAAACACGGAGACGTTGGCGACTGCTATTTCGATATCGTCCGCCAGGATCCGGCAGGCGAACATGCCCAGGCCATTCTCGCCCAACAGCTCGCAGTTCGCCTCCACCCGCAGGCAGCTGCCGGCGGTGAAGTACGGTTGGTGGGCGGTGTAGCGGCGGGTGCCGAGCAGGAAACCGATCGACGGCGCACGGCCGGCGTGGCGCGCACGGCACCCGGCCCAGGCCGCGATCGCCTGGGCCATGTATTCCACGCCCACCCAGGCCGGAACGCCGTCAGGGGTGCAGAACAGGCCCTGCGCGGGCACGTCCACCTCCACCGCGATGGACTCGTCCTGCCAGGCCACCACGCGGTGGATCAAGCGCATGCTGTCGCGGTGCGGCAGCACGGCGTCGATGTCGTCAGGCAGCAGCATGCTCATCCCTTGGCCAGTGCCAGCACGGCATTGCTGCCGCCGAAGGCGAACGAATGGCTGAGCACGTGCTGCAGCGGCTGCGCAGCGCGCGTCCCCGGGGCCACCAGCGTCAGCGCCGGCAAGGCGGCATCGGCCTGCCCGTCCCACCAGTGGGTGGGCAACTGCTGGTCCGGGTTGTCGGCCAGGGTCATCCAGCACAACGCCGCTTCGATCGCACCGGACGCACCCAGCGTGTGCCCGGTAAGCGGCTTGGTCGAGCTGGCCGGCACCTGCGTGCCGAGCACGGCGGCGACCGCCTGGCTTTCCATCGCATCGTTGTGGCCGGTGGCGGTGCCGTGCAGGTTCACGTAGTCGATCTGCGCGGCCGTCAGGCCGGCCCGGTCCAGCGCCTGCTGCATCGCATCGATTGCCCCGCGTGCCAGCGGATCCGGGGCGGACATGTGGTGCGCATCGGAGGATTCCCCCCAGCCGGAGAGCCGCACCGGTCCCGGCTCACGGGACATCAGGAACAGTGCCGCGCCCTCGCCGATGTTGATGCCGTTGCGGTTGACCGAGAACGGATTGCAGCGCGCCGCCGAGACCGACTCCAACGCGCTGAACCCGGCCACGGTGAAACGGCACATCGAATCGGCCCCGCCAGCGACCACCGCATCGACCACGCCGGCCTGCAGCAGGCGCGCGGCCGACATCAGCGCCTTGGCGCTGGACGAGCACGCCGTGGAGATCGTCCACGCCGGGCCGGTGCTGCCGATCCGCTCGCGCACGAAGCGCGCGGCGGTGCCCATTTCCTGCTGGGCGTAATGGAAGCCCGCCGGCCACACATGATCGCGATGGTAGGTGCGCAGCGCGCTCTCCGATTCGCCGATGCCCGAGGTACTGGTGCCGATGATCACCGCCACGCGCGCGGCACCAAAGCGGCTCACGGCGGCATCGACCGCCGCGCGGATCTGGCCGAGCGCGGCCTCCAGCAGGCCGTTGTTGCGGCCACGCAGGGCCACCGGCAACGCAGACAGGTCCGGCAACGCGGCATGCACCTCGCCCAGTGCCAGCGTGCGCCCGGGGAGGATGGCGTCGTTGTCGCGCAGGCCACCAGGCTGCGCCGCGAACAGGCCGTCGCGTACCTGGGCACGGTCGGCACCCAGCGCGCAGATCACGCCCAGCTCGTTGAGATAGACCGCACTGCTGCTCACTCTTGGCCCTGCCCCATGTCCATCGATTCGATCACCAGTTCATAGCCCTCGGCCAGATTGCGCAGGCGCACGCGGCCATCGGGCAGCGTGTCGCGCACCAGCCAGGGCTTGCCGTCCTGCGCCAGGCTGCGCACGCCATCGGTCTCCTGCAGGGTCCAGCCGGCCGGCAGCGCAGCGCGGATGGCGGCCGCCGGCCACAGCGCGAACTGCAGGTCGTCCAGCACGCGCTCACCGCGTACCTGCGGCGGCAGCCACGGCGCGCGGGTCTGTTCCAGGTGCTGCCCGTCCCAGACCATGCGCACGCCGGTCTGGCCCATCGCCTGCACGGCCAGTCGCACCTGCTCGGCATCCACTTCCAGCAGCGCATCCAGCTCTCGCTGGTGGCTGCCGAAGCGGAACTGCAGGCGCTGCTGCAGCTGCACCGGTTGCGGCAATGCCGACGGCGCCAGCTGCAGGTTGGGCAGTTGCACCCGCGGTGTGGGCATGCGGGTGCTGGCACAGGCGGCCAGCAGCAGGCTCAGCAACAGGGTCAGGATCAGGCGCTGCACAGTTCCTCCAGCACCCGCAGGCGCCGGCCCGTGGCATCGGCGACATACGGATTCTTCGTATCCCAGGCATACCCGGCGAGGATGGAGGAGATCATGCGGCGCACCTCCGGCTGCGGATCAGGGTGGTAGATGATCTTCTGGAAGCCACCGGCATACCAGGCCTCGACGAAGCGGCGGAAGGTCTTCACACCGGCGCGCAGCGGCACCGAGAACTCCTGCTCCCAGTCCACCGTTTCACCGGCATGCTCGCGCGCCAGGCAGTCGCTGGCCAGCTGTGCGGACTTGAACGCGATGGTCACGCCCGAAGAGAACACCGGGTCCAGGAACTCGCCCGCGTTGCCGAGCAGCGCATAGCCCTCACCCCACAACGAGGACACGTTGGCCGAGTAACCGGTGATGGTGCGCACCGGCAGTACCGCCCATTCGGCGTTCCTGAGCAGGCGGGTCAGGTTGGGATCTTCACCGACGATGGCCTGCAGCTTCTCCAGATCGGTACCGGGGTAGCGCTCGAAGAAGCTCGGCTCGGCCACCACGCCCAGCGAGCAGCAGCCGTTTGAGAAGGGAATCGTCCAGTACCACACGTCCACGTGCTCGGGATGGGTGGTGATCAGGATCTTGTTGCGATCGAAGCCGGCGCCGGCCGGAATGTGGTCGCGCACGTGGCAGAAGATCGCACCGCGCACCGGGAAGTTCGACGGCGACTCCAGCTTCAGCAGGCGCGGCAGCAGCCGGGCGAAACCGCTGGCGTCGAGGATGAAGCCGGCCTCGATGGTGTACTCGCTGCCATCCGGGCGGCGCACCTGCACCTGCGCCGGGCGGCCGGGCTGCACCGACAGCACTTCATCGCCGAAGCGCAACGTGGCGCCCATGCGCTCGGCGCCGCGCGCGAGCACGTCATCGAAGTCGGCGCGCTGCACCTGGTAGGTGGTGCCCCAGCCCGGTGAAAACTTGTCGCGGAAGTCGAACTCGGTGGTCGCTTCGCCACGCACGAACGCGGCACCGTTCTTGTACTGGAACCCTGCCTGCACCACATCCTGCAGCAGCCCGGCCGCCTCGATGTACTCCATGCTCTGCGGCAGCAGGCTCTCGCCGATCGAGAAGCGCGGGAACTGCTGGCGCTCCAGGATCAGCACCTGGCGGCCCTGTTGGCGCAGCATCGCAGCGGCCACGGAACCGGCCGGGCCGGCACCGATGACCAGGATTTCAGTACGTTCCACGTGCGGGTTCATCGGTACATCCTTGATCAGATCAGGTGAGGAAACGCGGTCGCTCAGTGCGGTGCGTCGTGCGGCGGGGGGCGGAACAGCGGCGAGATCAGCCAGACCAGGCCGATGCCGAACAACAGGGTCAAGCCGAACGCGCGCAGCGCCGGCGTGGCCGACAGCCCAAGCAGCCCGAACGACAGCCAGGTGCTGGCGGCGCCCACGCAGACCGCGAGCCAGGCACTGGCGTCGCCGCGATGTTCGATCAGGAAGATGCCGTAATCGATGCCCATGCCGAGCAGCAGCATGAGCGCAAGCACGTTGAACAGCTGCAGCGGCTGTCCGAACAGGCCCAGCAAGGCCAACGTCAGCGCACCGGCAACCAGGGTCGGGGCGAGCACACGCCATGCCTGCCCGCGATAGCGCCAGTACAGCACCGCGAACACCAGCGCGATGCCGATCAGCAGCAAGCCGCTCATCAATTTGCGGTAGTGCTTGAGCAGCTGCGAGAAATCGGCGGTACGGTCGACCCAGCGCACGCCATCGATGCCCTTGGCCTGCGCTTCGAGCAGGGTCAGTGCATCGGCGCGGGAGAGATCGTCGACCATCACCACCGAGGCCACGCCCTGCCCGACCGTGCCCAGCCACAGGTGGCGGAACGGCATCGCCGCGGGCGAGGCGAGGAAGGCCTCGGCCTGCAGGTCCTGCGCGGCATAGGCCGGGCGCAGCAGTGGCTCACCCACGGCTTCGCCGACCTGGGCCAGCACCTGCGGCTCGACCTTGGCCGTCAGCGCAGCATCGGCCTGCTGGCGCTTCTGCGATGGCAGCCAATCGCTGATCGCGCGGTAGCCGCCGATCTGCTTGTCTGCTTCCAGCACGCGCAGGCGGTCGATCAGCGCTTCTTCGCGCTCGAGCACCTGCTCGGCGGTGTCACCCTGCACCAGATAGAACTGCGCCGGGCTGGGCATGCCCAGCATCTGGCTGATGCGGATCTGCTGGGCGATCAGCTCCGGTGGCGACGACTGCAGGCTGCGCAGGTCATCGTTGGTCTGCAGGCGGGCGATGCCGATCGCCGAGAAGACGGTGACCACGCCGAGGAACACCGCCGCCTTGCGCCCATCCAGGCGCGGCCAGCGTTCCAGCGTGGCGCCCAGCCAGCGGGCGAAGCCGGTGCGGCGGATCTCGCCACCATCCAGCCACGGGAACCAGAAGATCACGGTCAGGAACGCAGCCGCCAGGCCGACCACCGAGAACAGCGCCATCTGGCGCAGCCCCGGGAACGGCGCCAGGCCCAGCGCGAGATACGCCAGCGCGCTGGTCAGCAATGCCAGCCACAAGCCGGGCAGCAGATGCCGCAGCAGCTTCCAGCGGCGGTCGGCCGGCTCGGCCTGGCGCGAGGCGAACCAGTGGATGCCGTAGTCCTCGGCGACGCCGACCAGTGACGCACCAAACACCAACGTGAGCACGTGCACCTTGCCGAACACCAGCACCGTCACCGCCAGCGCGACACCACAGCCGATCAGCAGCGAGGCGGCCACCAGCAGGATCGGGCGCAGCGAGCGGAATGCCAGCCACACCAGCAGCAGCACCGCGGCCAGCGAGCCCCAACCGATCGTGTTGATCTCCCAGTTGGCCTGCACCGCAGCGGCTTCGGCATGCAGCGGCACACCGGCGCGCAGCACCTCAAGACCGGGCGCCTGCTTGGCGGCGGCTTCGGCAGCGGTGTCCAGCAGCAGATCGATATGGCGCTCACCATCGAGCTGGAACGCCGAACCGACCGTGTCGTACTGCACGATCGACCAATGCTTGCCATCGGCCTCCAGCAAGCCGTCGTCGCCCATCTGCAGGCCCGAGCCCAGCGCGCGTTCCTGCCACCACTGCGGCCACAGCGACAGCGGATCCTGCCGCCACTCGGTCAGGCGCGGTGCGCCCATCGGACCGTACAGCGCCGCCAGCGCGGACTCGGCCAGGCCCTGAGTGGGCTCATTCTGCAGTCGCTCGCGCTGTGCGCTGGTCAGCAGGCGGTCGCGGTATGGGGCGTAGAACGCGCGGGCCTGATCGAACCAGCCCTCGATCGAGCCGCTCTCCTGGAGCAGCGCCTTGCCCTCAGCGCTGTCGCGCAGGGTAGCGCGGAAGGCCGCCTCGGCCGCCTTGGTCTGCGCGGCATCGGTGCTGCCCAGCAGCACCACGATCTGGCGCGCGTTCGCATCGGCGATGCGCCGGGTGACATCGGACAACAGGCGGTCATGCGCGTCCTGCGGCAACAGCGCGAGGATGTCGGTGTCGATCCGCGATTCGCTCTTCCACAGCTGCCACTGCTGCACGCCGAGGCCGACCAGCACCAGCAGCCAAACGATGGCCAGCCAGCGCCAGATGCGCTGCAGGCGGCCGTTCGAGGTCAGCACGTCATTCAAACCTGCGACCCTCGTCGGTGCTCAGCGTGGCCGGCGTATCGCTCATGCCGGTAAAATGGATGCGGGTGACATCCTGGTTGGCCTCGTTGATCTGGACCTCGCGCACGTAACGGTCGCCGCTCAGGGTGAGCTGCGCGAACACTTTGCCGAGCATCGCCGAGCGCGGGGTCAGCTGCATTTTCCAGGCGTTGCCGGACAGCACCTCGACCTTGACCGTGAACTGCGCCGACAGCGCCTGCGCATCGCCACTCATCAGCGCGAACATGATCGCGTTGACCGAGCGCATCGCCGGTTGCTGACGGCCATCGAGTTCGACCCGACTGCTGCCATCGCTTTGCCGGCTGAGGATGCGGTCACGGGTGACCACCACCTCGGACGGGAACGGCTTGAGCGTGGTCCAGATCACCCCGTGGTCCTGGGCCAGCACGAAGCGGCCCTGCGAGCGCAGCGGGTTCTTGAAGCCGGCGACCTGCTTCTCCTGGGTGAACTCGCCACGCAGCACGTCGACCTTGGCCACGCGCTGTTTGACGGCCTCCACATCGGTGGCGGCAATCGCCGGGGCGACCACGGCCAGCATCACCAGCACGCACAGCGTGCGCAGGAAACGGTTCATTGCGGGTGCACTCCCAGACGCTCCCACAGCACCGGCGGGCACAGGTAGAGCATTTCATTGGTGGCCGCGTCGACCGCGACCTGGATGGTGTGGGCGCGGGTCAGCGTGGTACCGCTGTCCGCATCCAGGATTTCGTAGGCGATCTTCAGGCGGTTTTCCCATTCGGTGATGGTGGCGCGCACGCGCAGTGCCTGGCCGTACAACAACGGCCGGATGTACTTGACCCGCGCATCCACCACCGGCCACAGGTAGCCGGAATCGCGCATCTGCGGGTAGTCGTAATCATGACGCTGCAGCAGTGCGCAGCGCGCGATCTCGAAGTACTTGAAGTAATTGCCATGCCAGACGACTTCCATGGCGTCGCAGTCATGGAACGCCGGCGACAGCGTCACCTCGAAGCTAAGATCAGGCGTGGACATACAACTCCCAGCGCTGTGCGCGGATGTCATCCAGCAGGGCGCGCAGCTCGCCATCCAGCGCGCGGTCTTCCTCGATCAGGGCGATGCGCTCGCACAGGTCCTGGTACATCGCAGCCAGATCGCCATGCAGGGTCGCCTTCATGCCGACGCGCTCGCGCAGCGCCACGCCTTGGCGGGCCGTGATCAGCAGCGCCGCCACGACCTGTTCGGTCAGCTCGATCACGCGCAGGCAGTCGCGCGCGGCAATGGTGCCCATGCTGACCTTGTCCTGGTTGTGGCATTCGGTGGAACGCGAGAACACCGAGGCCGGCATGGTCTGCTTGAGCGCTTCGGCGGTCCAGGCCGAGACGCTGATCTGCAGCGCTTTCAAGCCATGGTTGATCGCCGCACGCTCACCGGTGGCCGCCGACAGATTGGCCGGCAGGCCGTGGTTGAAGCGCGCATCCACCACCAGCGCCATCTGCCGATCGAGCAGATCGGCCAGGTTGGCGATGGTGTTCTTCAGCGCATCCATCGCAAAGGCGATATGGCCGCCGTAGAAATGGCCGCCGTGCAGGATGCGCTCGCCCTCGACATCGATCAGCGGGTTGTCGTTAGCGCTGTTGAGTTCGGTTTCGATCAGCTGACGGAAGAACGGCAGTGCGTCCTGCACCACGCCGATCACGTGCGGCGCGCAGCGCAGCGAGTACCGGTCCTGCAGGCGCTGTTCGTTGCGCGGCGGACGATCGCTGTGCAGGTCCTGGCGCAGGCGCGCGGCGATCTGCGTCTGCCCCGGGTGCGGCTTGGCGGCGAACAGCATCTCATCGAAGTGGTGCGCGTTGCCGTCGCTGGCCAGCACATTGAACGCGGTCAGGCGCGTGGCCAGCCGGGTCAGGTAATCGGCACGGTCATAGGCAAGGCAGGCCAGCGCGGTCATTACGGCAGTGCCGTTCATGATCGCCAGGCCTTCCTTGGGGCGCAGCCGCAGCGGGGTCATGCCGATCTCGGCCAGCACCTCGGCGGCCGGGCGACGCGCGCCCTGGTACATCACCTCGCGCTCGCCGCACAGCACCGCGGCCACGTAGGACAGCGGCGTCAGATCGCCACTGGCGCCGACCGACCCTTCGGCCGGGATCAGCGGCAGCAAATCGTGGCGCAGCAGCGTGGCCAGGCCCTGCAGCAGCGGGTGGCTGACGCCGGACATGCCGCGCACCAGCGAGGCCAGGCGTGCGGCGATCACTGCGCGGGTCTCCTGTGGGTCCAGGAAACGGCCCAGGCCGCAGCCGTGGTAGGTGAACAGGTGGTGCGGCAGCTCGGCCACCAGCGCCGGCGGAATGTTCACCGTGCACGAATCGCCGTAGCCGGTGGTCACCCCGTAGATCACCCCGTCCTCGCGCAGCAGGCGGTCGAGGAAATCCGCGCCGCGCTGGATGCGCGCGGTGAACGCAGCATCGTCGGTGACGACGGCCTGGGCCTGGCGCTGCGACAGCGCGACCACGTCTTCGATGGTCAGCGGCGCATCGCCGAAGCAGATGGAGGGTGCCTGATCGGCCTTACTTGCCATGAGATGCCTGATCCCAGAAGGGGAAGAAATTGAACCAGTCCAAGGGTGCCTGGATGACCTGAACTTCCAGCCACCGGGCGAAATGTTCAGCCTGCGCGGTCAGCGCGGCGTCACGCGAGCCACGCGGCAATACGATGCGGTCGGTGAACTGCTCAAAGCGCACCTGGTAGCCACGGCCGTGGTGCAGGCAGGCCATGGTGTAGACCGGGCAGGCCAATGCCGCGGCCAGCACATAGGCGCCGATCGGGAACTGCGCCGTGTGGCCGAGGAACGAGGCCGGCACGGTGCGCCCGCCGCGCAGCGGCACGCGGTCGCCGACGATGGCCACGAAGCCACCCGCCTCGACCCGGCGCTGCAGCTCGACCGCGGTGGCCGGGCCCATGTCCGTCACCTGCAGCAGTTCCACCGAGGCCAGCGGATCGAGCCGCTGCATCAGGCGGTTGAAGCGCTGCGCGTGCGCGGTATGCACCAGCACGGTGATGTGGAAGCCAGGCACCTGCTCGGCCAGCACCTGGCACAACTCCAGGCAGCCGATGTGTGCGGTGAGGATCAGGCCACCTTCGCGGCGCGCGATCTTGTCCAGCACCAGGTCGCGCTGCAGGTAGATGCGATCGGGCGGATAGCGACCGCCCAAGCCCAGCAGCTTGTCGAGCATGGTGTCGGCAAACAGCGCGAAGTGCTTCAGGCTCTGCCAACGCCCCGGCGGCGCGGAAAAGACGCCGGTGTGCGCCTGCAGACGCTGCAGGTACTGCAGCGAGGATTCGCGCGCGACCCGGTTGGTCAGCCAGTGGCACAGCACCACCGGATACACGCACAGACGGAACGGCCAACGGCCGAACCAGCGGTGCACCCAGCATAGGAACAGTACGCCCGCGGCCGAGGTCGACTCGCCGATGTCGGCCCAATGCGGGGCACCCTCAGGTGCAGGCGTGGTCATGGGCGATGACCTGCGATGCGCTGCCACAGCAGTCGCGGTGCACGCCACAGCATCCCGAAGAACAGGCGCGCGTGCATGCGGCTGATGCGCACGTTGTCGCGCCACACATCGAAGTGCGAGACGCCATCGCTTGGATAGGTGACGGCGGTCGGCACATTGACCACGTGCACCCCGCGCCAGAACAGGCGCACCAGGATCTCGCTGTCGAAATCCATGCGCCGCCCGATGGTCTCCTCGCCGATCAGCCGCGTCACCGGCGCCAACGGGTACAGCCGGAAGCCGCACATCGAGTCGCGGATCTGCAGCGACAGCGTGTTGATCCAGACCCAGATATGCGTGGCATAGCGGCCGTACAGGCGCGCCTTGGGCACGCTGGCATCGTACGCGGGCGTGCCGCAGATCACCGCGTCCGGCTGCGCCTGCGACAACGCGACGAAGCGCGGGATGTCACCGGTGTTGTGCTGGCCGTCGGCATCGATCTGCAGCACATGGCTGTAGTCCAGACGCGCGGCCTCGGCGAACCCGGCCAGCATCGCGCCGCCCTTGCCCTGGTTGACCGACAGCCGCAGCAGCGTCACCTGCGGCGCATGCGCGCGCGCCAGCGCATCGAGCACCTGCGCGCAGTCCAGGTGCGAGCCATCGTCGACCAGCAGGCAGGGCAGGCCACTGGCGAGGACGCCCTGCACCACCGCGCCGATCGCATGCGCATGGTCGTACACCGGGATCACCACCAAGGGGGCGAAGGCCGGCCTGCTCATGCCACTACCGGTGTCATCACGCATCGCCGAACACCACCCGGCCGCTGGCATGCACGCCATGGTCGGAGACATAGCGGAAGCTCATCGCCGATTTGGCCGCATCCCAACCCAGGCTCAGCTGCAGGCAGTCGCCGGGGCGCGCGACATGCTGGAATTTCAGCGCGTCCATCCGTACGAAGCGCGGCGGCATCGTGAACACGCTGCGTCCGTAATGGATCGCCCAGTCCAGCTGGACCACGCCCGGCAGGATCTTCGCCTGCGGGAAGTGGCCATCGAACGCGACCAGGTCCGGGTCCAGCACGAACTGCAGCGACGCGGTGGTGCCATCGCGCTGCTGCCACTCGGCCGTGGGCATTGATGGACGGAACAGCGCGGCCAATGCCGCGGCGGTGACCTTGCCCTGGGCGTTGAAGGGCAGCTCGTCGATGAAGCGCCAGCGGCGCGGCCGGGTCACGGCGTCATGGCTGCGGGCCAGATGGGCGCTCAACTGCCGCGCCTGGCGGCGGCGCTCGGCGTCATCCCACTGCGCGGCGCCCGTCGCCTGCGGCACCACCACGGCGGCCAGCTGCTCGCGCGCGCCCGGCAGCACCAGCACGCGCACCTCCTGCACGGCCGGATGCGCGCGCAGCTGCTGCTCCAGGGCATCCAGCGAGACGCGGCGCTCTTCGATCTTGACGATGCGGTCGGCCCGGCCGAGCAGGCGGAAGCTGTGGCCGTCGTCGGCCACGGCACGGTCCTGGGTCAGCCACCAGTCCTCGCTCGCCAGGTGCGGCGAGCGGACCGCCAGGCAGCCCTCCTCGATCCGCCAGGCCACGCCCGGCAGCGGATGCCACTGCGGCTGCGCTGCGCTCCAGCGCCGCCACGCAACGCCGCCGGTCTCGCTGCTGCCGAACACTTCGGTCGGGGCCACGCCCATCAAGGCGCGCACCTGCAGCGCGGCCTCGGTCGGCAACGGGCCGCCAGAGGAGAACACCGCGCGCAGCTGCCCGCCCAGCGAGGACCAGTCCAGCTGCTCGGGCAGACGTTTGAGATGGGCCGGGGTGGCCACCAGCACCGAGGGCTGGCCGCCCAGCGCGCTCACCAGGTCTTCGTGGAAGAACCGGCGCGGCTGGATCGCGCGCCCGGCCACCAGCGGCCACAGCACCCGGAACAGCAGCCCATATATGTGTTGGTGCGAGACGGTGCCCTGCACCTGCGCGCCATCGAGCTGCTCGCCGAAGGCGGCCTGCAGCGCATCCACCTCGCGGGTCAGCTGGCGCATGCGTTTGACGATGGCGCTCGGCGCGCCGGTGCTGCCGGAGGTGAACACCACCAGCTCCAGGGCGGCCTCATCCAACGGCTGCAGGACCTGACCCGGATCGGCCGCCGCATCGGGCTGCAACGGCGCATACCGGACCGGCACGTCGCCGGCAAATCCGGCCACATGCGGGCTCAGCCCTTCCAGCGTGGCCGGCAGGTTGTCGCCGCCCAGGAACACGCGCTTGCCGGCATGCCAGGCACCCAGCAGGGCGGCGGCGAAGCTCAGCGTGTCATCGAAATACAGCGCCCAATCCGTGCCGGGCGCCCGCGCGAACGCCTGCTGCCAGCCCAGTACCTGCCTGCGGAACTGCGGGTGCTCCACCACGGTGTCGCCGGCGATGCCCACGATGCGGCCCGGGCGCGGCGCCAGCGCCAGCCGGTCCAGTGCGATCCACTCAGCCATGGGCATGCGCCGCCTTGACCCGTCGCCGGACCAGCCATTCCCCGCCAAACAGAGCACCCATCATCACGTACGCCAGCAATCCGTTGTAGAACGCCCAGACCTGGTTGGACGCCCACAGCGCCGTGGCCAGGGCCAGACTTCCGTTGAGAACAAAGAAACCGCACCAGATCCACGTGACGCGGCGGGTATAGATCACCGCAAACGGCGGCAGGTCCGGCTCGCTCAGCCGCGCCAGTCGCTCCACGGCACTCGGCCCGAAGCGAAGACTGGTGGCGAAGATGACCAGCATCACCGCGTTCACCAGCGCCGGGTACAGCTTCAGCGGCAGGGCCTGGTTGAAGGCCGTGGCCACCAGGGCGAGTACACCGGTGCCGAGTGCGGCCACCCACCACACCGGCTGGCGGGTGGTCAGCGCGCGCAGCGCGGCCAGGGTGAACAGCAGCAACGACAACCAGCGCGGCTCGAACCGGCCCAGCGACAGGTAGACCACCAGCGGGTATGCCAGCGACAGCAACGCAAACGCCGCGACGCGTACCCGGACCATGGTCAGTCTTCAGCGATGGCCGTCAGGCGGCCGCTTGACCGGGCAACAGCCCGTGCACCACATCCACGATGTCCTGCACGGTACGCACCTGCTTGAACGCTTCCGGCTGCAGATTGCGGCCGAGCAGCGGCTTGAGCTGCACGATCAGATCGACCGCGTCGATGCTGTCGATGTCCAGGTCGTCGTACAGCCGCGCGGCGGGCGTGATACGGCTCGGCTCGATCTCAAAGCTGTCCTTGAGGATCTTGACGATGCGCTCGAAAAGTTCGTTCTTGGTCATGGGTAAATCCTGACGCGCCGTTAGGACGGCTGGCGTGCGGCGACAAACTCGCTCAGGGCACGCACGCTGGAGAAATGGCGACGGGTCTCTTCCGAATCGGCTGACAGGCTGACACCGTACTTTTTCTGCAGGGCCAATCCAAGTTCCAGCGCGTCGATCGAATCCAGGCCCAGCCCCTCCACGAACAAGGGCGCCGCGGAATCGATGTCTTCGGGAGTGATGTCTTCCAGTGAAAGCGATGAAATGATCAATTCCTTGATCTCGTGCTCAAGTGCCTGCACGGGTCGGGTCTCCAGCGAAGTCGAAGTAATGGGCAAGATGATCGGTCACACGCCTGGCCGCCAAGGCATCCCCCCTGGGCGCATCGCCGGTCTCGTTCAGAAACGGGGCAATCGGGAGATCCTCCCCGACTTCCAGCTGAACGTGAAATCGCCGTGATGGCACACGATACCATTTCTGGCCCTTGGTCAGGGTCAGCGGCGTGCAGGTGATCCGCACCGGGGTGATGTCCAGCCGGCCCCGCACCGCGATATTGGCCGCCCCGCGCTGCAGCCGCAGCGGCTGGCCCGGCACGGTGCGCGTGCCCTCCGGGAAGATCACCAGGTTGCCGCCGGCCTGGACAGCGGCGATGCAGTCATCCACCAGCCCCGCCCCGTCGTCATTGGAAACGTAGCCGGCGGCCCGGACCGGGCCGCGCATGAACGGGTTGCGGGCCACGGCCTGCTTGACCACGCAATCGGCATTGGGCAGCTGGGCGATCAGCAGCACCACGTCGATCAGGGTCGGGTGATTGGCCAGGATCAGCAGGCCGTTGCGCTGCAGGCGCTCGCCCCCGCGGATCTCATAGGTCATCAGCCCCAGCCGGTGCATCAGGCCGACGTGGGTGGCGAAACCAGCCTGAACCAGCCGCCGGGCCATCACGCGCCGGCGTACCGGATCGCGGATCAGCAGCAGCGACAGGAACAGCAGCCCGCCCAGCACCAGCCCACCGACCCCGAAGGCGGCAAAGCTCAGCCCCGTGCCCAGCACCCGCCAGGCATGGTTGATCCGGGCCGGCCAGCGCTCAGCCATGGCGCTGCCAGGTCCAGCGTTGGCCATCGGCATCCAGCCCCAGCGAAGGCGTGCCGGCCAGCAGGAAGCGCAGGGCCTCCAGGCCATGCGGCAGCCCTTGGGAAGGGCGGTCCCTGTCACTTGCGCCCCAGCCCAGCGACAGCCTCGTGCCCGGCCGATCCGCCGGGCCCAATCGCCAGCACCAGGCGAAGAACGGGTCGGGCTCGTCGGCGAAACCGGCATAGATCGGCGGCAAGGGGGATTCGTAGACGACCAGCCGCACCTCCGGCGCTCCATCGGCCAGCAGCCCGAAGGCCTCGACACAGGCGGTTTCGACCGTGGCACGGCCGGCCGCGAGGGCCAGATAGTTGCCTCGATGCCCGCGGGCAATCGAATAGAGCGCCGCGATCGCGTTGTGCACCGACAGGCCGAAGCCGGTCGGCGACATCGGCTGGTCCGCGCTCAGGGTGTTGAGCAGTTCCATCGAGCGCGCCACGTCGCCATGGCGCGAGGCGAACACCAGTGGCACCTGGCCACCGTCGTCAGGCTGCTCGCACCAGCAGGCAGTCTGGATCGCCATGCGGCCCAGCCGCTCGATCCGGCGGCGCTGCATGGCCGGCACTTCGGCCAATGCCGGGGTGTCCTCACCGGTCGGCAGCCAGGGAGCGTTCGCCCACGCCTGCCACTGTTCCCGGGTGGTGATGCCCGGCGCCCAGGCCGACCAATCCAATACTGAAAACTCGATCATTCACGCCAACATGATGGATGGGTACCAGGACGGACACGCGCCATGAGGGCAACGCGGAGCGGCTCCCCCATGCCAGCCGGCCCGCGCCTGTCGTCGACAGCGTCCAGCACGGGACGCGGTGCCGGGAAAGGTGCGCACGCTATCATGACATTCTCGGCACTGGCAGCATTCACATTCTGAAATGAGCAACACGATCAACACCGCAGCGGCACCGGCAGTCGCTTCCCCGTCCTCCGGACCTGCGTTGTTCCGTGTCGCCTACGCCCCGGCGGCGGACCGCGATGCCGCGCTGGCCGACCCCTGCACGCTGGCGGTGTTCGGATTCGGCCTGCCTCACGTCGCGCTGGACGACCCACGCTGGCTGCAGGTGCCGCTGGCCGAACAGGGCCCGGCACAGATCGAGGTCTGGTGCGCCGGCACCCCGGTCGAGCACGGGATTACCGATGGGGTGCGCTGGTCCCATACCGATAACGTGCTGTTCGGTGTGCTGGAGATCGATGAGGTCGACAGCGATATCGAGTCGGCCGCCGCCGAGGCTTACGCGCGGATGAGCGCGTTCCTCTCGCGCTGCGGTTATCCGCACCTGCTGCGGACCTGGAACTATCTGGACGCGGTGACCGAGGGCGAGGGCGATGATGAGCGCTATCGACGTTTCTGCGTGGGCCGCGTGCGGGGCCTGCGGGAGCTGGATGAGGCCGCGTTGCCGGCGGCAACCTGCATCGGCCGTTTTGACGGTGAGCGCCGGCTGCAGGTGTATTGGCTGGCAGCGCGCGAGCCGGGCCAGCCGCTGGAGAATCCGCGCCAGGTGAGTGCGTTCCGCTATCCACGCCAGTACGGGCCGCAGTCGCCGAGTTTCTCGCGGGCGCTGCTGCCGCCGTTGGCGACGGGCCTGCCGTTGTTGCAGTCCGGGACGGCGGCGATCGTGGGGCATATGTCGCAGCACACGGGGGCGGTGGATGAGCAGTTGCGCGAGACGCTGCGGAATCTGCAGAGTCTGGTGGATACGGCGCGCGGTCAGCGGCCGTCGCTGTCACCGGTGCTGGGGTCGACGTCGGTGCTGAAGGTGTATGTGCGTCGGGCGGAGGATTTGGCGGCAGTGGCGGCGCAGATGGCGGCGCTGCCGACGGCACCGCCGTTCGTGTTGTTGCATGCGGAGGTGTGTCGGGCGGAGTTGCTGGTCGAGATCGAGGGGCTGCACGGCTGAGTCAACAGCCTTGGCTTGCCGGGCGTGCCTGGCCTGGGTCGGCGTGGGTGGCATGTCGGGACCCGCTGCAAGTACGTCCTTGTAAGCTCATGTGTTGCCATCCATGGCAACACATGGTCCCGCCATGCCACCCACACCGCCCCTTCGACAGTTGGCTGGTGCGCATGGGAGAGATCAACAGCAGGTCGAATCGGCCGCCTGACGTTTCTTCTTGATCAATCAAGCAGCTTTCATGCTGGGGTAGAGCCGACCGTTGGTCGGCTGCTCTTGACCCGTTTTATGCGGTTGACTCTTCCCACCGACGACGCAGACCTTTCAGGGCGAGGGCGGTCAGACCCTGCCGGGACCGTCGGGCGCCATGGATGGCGCCCGTCGAGCCCCCAGGGATGGGTTTACGGCGCGTCCCGGCAGGGTCTGACCGCCCTCGCACACACGGAACCGGGAATAGCCACCGTGCTTTACTCAGTGATACCCCACATCCGCCCGCACCTTTCCGCGGAATACGCGGTATGACCACGCCGTATAGCCCAGGATCACCGGCAGCAGGATCACCAGCCCGACCAGACTGAAACTCAGCGACGAGGCCGGCGCGGCGGCCTGCCACATCGTCATGCTCGGCGGCAGCAGGTACGGCCACATGCCCAGCACCAGGCCGATGAAGCCAAGGATGAACAGCGCCAGCGTCAACAGGAACGGCGGCAGGTCGCGCTTGGGGTGCATCGCGCTGCGCCATAGCGCCGTGGCGACCGCCAACGTCAGTAACGGCACCGGCGACAGCCACCAGAAATTGCCATCGCTGAACCAGCGCGCCATCAGACGCGAATCCAGGAACGGCAACCACGCACTCACCAAGCCCATGAACACGATCACCGCCACCACCAGTGGGCGGGTCAAGGTGCGTGCGAACGTCTGCTCGCGGCCTTCGGTCTTGAGGATCAGCCACGTACTGCCCAGCAGTGCGTAGCCGAACACCACCGCTGCACCGGTCAGCATCGAGAACGGGCTGAACCAGCTGAACGCGCCGCCCACGTAGCGGCCATCCACCACCTGCAGGCCCTGCACGAGTGCGCCGAGGATCACGCCCTGCGCGAAGGCGGCCAGCAGCGAGCCCAGCCCGAACGCCACGCTCCACAGCCTGCGCGAGCGGTGCGCCTTGAAGCGGAACTCGAAGGCGACGCCGCGGAACACCAGCGCGACCACCAGCAACAGCACCGGCAGGTACAGCGCCGACAGCAACGCAGCGTAGGCCTTCGGGAAGGCGGCCATCAGACCGGCCCCGCCCAGCACCAGCCAGGTTTCGTTGCCGTCCCAGATCGGGGCGGCGGTGTTCATCATGATGTCCAGCTGTTCTTCATCCTCGGCCATTGGCGCCAGGATGCCGATGCCGAGCACGAAGCCATCCAGCACCACGTACATCAGCACACCAAAGCCAATCACCGCGAACCATGCCACCGGCAGCCAGGTCGTCATCTCCATCTCAGCGCTCCTCCAGCGGTTCATCGGCCCCGGACAGCGGCCGCGCCGGGGTGTGGCTGCCGGCATCCAGCTTCGGCGCCGGCGCATGCGGCTTGGGACCGGTGCGGATGATCTTCACCAGGTACCAGACGCCCCAACCGAACACGAAGGCATAGCCGACGATGTACACGCCCAGCGACAACGCCGTCATCCACGCACTCTGTGGGCCGACGGCATCGGCCGTACGCAGCACGCCATACACGACCCACGGTTGCCGGCCCATCTCGGTCACGAACCACCCGGAGATCAGCGCGATGAAGCCGCTCGGCAGCATCCAGTTCCAGCCGCGGATCAACCAGCGTGACTGCAACAGCTTGCCGCGCCACCACTGGAACGCCGACACCCAGGCCAGCAGCAGCATCAGCGTGCCCAGCCCGACCATCACCCGGAACGCGAAGAACACCGGCACCACCGGCGGGCGATCACTGGCAGGCACCGAGGTGAGCGGATCGAAGGTGCCGTCCAACGAATGAGTGAGGATCAGGCTGCCCAAGCGTGGGATCGCGATTTCGTAGTCGTTGCGCTCGGCCTTTTCATTGGGCACCGCGAACACCACCAGCGGGACACCCTTGCCCTCGCCTTCGGAATGCCAATGCGCTTCCATCGCCGCGATCTTCATCGGCTGGTGCTTGAGGGTATTCAGGCCATGCATGTCGCCGACGAAGATCTGTACCGGCACCGTCAGCGCGGCGAAGCCCACCGCCGCCAGCAGCATCTTGCGGCCAGCTTCGCGGTGCACATCCTTGCGCAGGTACCACGCGCCCACGCCGCCAATCACGAAGCATGTGGTGATGAACGAGCCCAGCGCCATGTGCGCCAGGCGGTAAGGGAAGGACGGGTTGAAGACGATCTGCCACCAGCTGTCCGGATGCACGATGCCATCGACGATCGTGTAACCGGCCGGCGTCTGCAGCCAGCTGTTGGAGGACAGGATCCAGAACGTGGAGACCAGCGTGCCCAGCGCCACCATGCAGGTGGAGAAGAAATGCAGGCGCGGCGAGACCTTGCCCCAGCCGAACATCATCACGCCCAGGAAGCTGGCTTCCAGGAAGAACGCGGTGAGCACCTCATAGGTCAGCAGCGGGCCGATCACCGTGCCAGCCACCTCGCTCAGCCGGGGCCAGTTGGTGCCGAACTGGAAGGCCATGACAATGCCGCTCACCACGCCCATGCCGAAGGAGACCGCGAAGATCTTCTGCCAGAAGAAATACAGCTCGCGCCAGACGGGATTGCCGGTACGCAGCCAGCGCGATTCGACAAAGGCCAGCCAGCTGGCGGTACCGATCGTGAAGGCCGGGAACAGCACGTGGAAACTGATGACGAACCCGAACTGGATCCGGGACAACAACAACGCGTCCAAGAGACGCCTCCGACTGGCTTCTGAAATCCGCACCAGTCTGGGCCTGTATATGTGAAAGGCACATGCGACCCGGTGACGCGCTGCTTCACTTTGTCGCAGGCGGCGGCCGGGTTCAGGGTTGGTCGGTGGTCCACCTCTCCAACGGTGCCTGCCAAGTGGATTGCCGACACCCCCTCAACGCCAAGAAAGCCTGCTGACCGCCAGCGATGATGCGGGTCTTCCGGGGCCCATCCTCCTCGGCGCCCAGTGCCTCGACCGGCCCGGCAGGGCTTGCTCGCCCCGAGGTGATCATCGCGCGCGCAGCAACTCCAAGGGCTCCTGTCGTGCAGCCCGCAGTGAGGGCTGCAGGCAGGCCAGCACGTTGGTTACCATGACGACGGACACTGCAACGGCTGCGGTGCCCGCACCCCAGCTGGAGAGTGCCTCCAAGCGGGAGAAATGCGTGATGGCCGCTGCAAGGGCAAGGCCAAGAAGCGCACCGGGCGCGGACAGCAACAGGTTCTCCACCAGGAGGTAGGAGAGGATGTCGCGCTGCCGGGCACCTAGTGCACGGCGAATGCCGATGGCGCGGCGACGCCGGTTTACCCAGGATCCGACCATGCCGGAAACCCCCACCATCATGATCACCAGTACAAGCACGGTCATCGAACCCAGCAGCCGGGCCTTGAACGTATCGGCCCGCAGGAACTCATCACGATACTCCGCCAGCGAACGCGCCTTCTCCGGGTCCAGCATCCGGTATGCCTCAAGGCCATACAGGCCCTCGATCGCACCATCGACGACCTGCCGGCCCAGCCCTGGCTGGGCGTGCATGGCAAAATAGCGCTGATTTCCCCCCGGATAGCCTGGCTGGACGGCCCACTGGGTGTCGACTTCGCTCCCCATGGGCGAAGGCCCCGCCACGGCGTCGAACACACCGATCACAGTACGCACATCATCCGGACCGAGGTAAACCTGACGGCCCACGGCCGGCTCGTCGGCATATAGAGCGCGGGCAAGCGCCTGGCTCAACAGAATCACGCGAGCGCCCGTGGCAACCTCCGCAGGATCCGCGTCCCGCCCCTGCAGCACGGAGATACCCATCGAGGACAGCCAGCGCTCGGTCGCGGTGATGACGGGGGGCTGCTGGCAGCCCTTCACCTCGATGGAGCCCGCAGAAATGGCGTCTTCCATGGCTTTTGCGCTGCTGCACAGGCCAAACCGCCGGGATCGCCCGCCGAACGGGATCGCATCGGCCGCCGCGGCGGCGTGGACTCCCGCCAACCTTGAGAGGAGCGCGAGGTCTTCGCGGATTGTCTCCGGCGAAGCCTGTTTGCCCACGGGGTCGGCGGCATGCACGATCCAGATGCGCTCCGCATCGCTACTTAAGCGTGCGCCCAATCGGGATTGACTATCCCTGATCACGGAGAGGGACAGAATACACACCGCGCAAGCCAGCGCGGCTTGCGTGGTCAGCAGCAGCGCGCCGGGAAGATAGTGGCGCAATGCCTTGAGGATCAACATGACTATTCCCTATGGACTTGTTGCGATCTGCTGTACCGCGACCTGGCGCGTGCAGAGCCGAAGTGCCGGCACGGCTGCACACGCAAGTGCGGCCGCAACGCCGATGAGCAGGGCGAGCCCGGCAGTGACCGGCTCGACCACCGTCAGCGTGGATGCGACCACACGGCTGGAGCGCACGAACTCCATCCCACCCACGTAAACCACGACGGCGACCACGCCGCTCAGGGCACCTGCCACGGCCGCTTCAAGCAGCAGCTGAACCAGAACATCAACGCGCCGTGCGCCGATGGCGCGGCGGATCGCCATTTCATGCCGACGGCGGTCGAGGGTGAGGTAAAGCAGCGCGCCAGCATTCGTCACGCAGACAGCCAGCAACAGGTAGGACAACCAGAGCTGGATCCGCGTATCGGGCGGGACCAGTCCCTTCAGATCCAGCCAATCGGCCATCCTCCAGACCTTGGCCTGGTCCGCAGGGAGCTCACGTGACAGCGCGTGGGTACGCAGCATCTGTTCGTACTGCCGCACATCGTCGGTGGTCGGAAGCCACGTCCAGAGCTGCAGCCAGGCCATCGTCGGGCCCAACCGGGGTGTATCACCGCCATCGCCCCAGGCCGAGACGCTGCCATCCACCACCAAGTCGTCCGCTACCGCGGCCGCCAGCGGCAGAAACACCTCGTCCGGCTCGGCAAAGGCGCTGCCCGGCAAGTCTGCGTGATACATCGGGACCGGATGCCAGGGCTTGGTTACGCCGATGACGCGGTAGGAATGCCCATCCAGTTCGATGGTCGTGCCCAGGCAAGGCCCCGCACTGCACACCCGTGCGAGCAGCGGCGCGGTGACCACTGCCACGCGTTGTGCCCCCTCCCCTTCGGCGCGCGTCCACCCACGGCCTTGTTCGAGCGGTATTCCCAATACAGTGAACACGCCGTCGGTGGCGTAGCGCGCGCGGGCGTTGAAGGGCCGTCCGCTCGCATCCTTGACGGCAGCCCGGCCACCAGCCATCGCAACCTGCGGCCACTGCCTGCCCCCATCCAGCAACTGCCGCGCATCCGGCCATGTCAGATTGCCGCTCGCTTCGCCGCCCGCCCGACGCTGCGCTTCCGGCCTCACATCCAGCGCCGGACGGTACAGGTACCCACTGCGACCTGGCGCAGGATCATGCGTGATCTGGCGCACGATCGAATGCATGATCATCGTGCAGCCGACACCCGCGCCCAGAACCAGCGCTACGACGGCGTAAGCCATGGCGTTCTGCCGAAGGCGGCGCAACGCCAGCAGAGCGTAGTAGCCGATCATCTTGACCCCTGATTGCGCGGTAGGCGACCCATCAACACGAAGTCGCTCCTGCCGTTACGCCGCTGCCTCGGGGAACGGCGTAGGCGATACAGATGAACAGCATGATCGGGATCATTTCCTTCACGGTGATGCTCCGTTGGTGGATGTCAGTTACATAGATGCACGAACCGGAACATCGGTTGCAGTTGATTTCTTTGACTGCTTCGACTGGCGGCCGTCCGCGCGTGGCGTTGGCCATGTACGGACTGAAAGCACAGAACAGCGGCGGGGCATCCTCGCGCTCGTAGAGCAGCAGCTCGCCCATTTCGCTGGCAAATGCCTGGCGCGCCCCGTCGGCGATGTGCTGGTACAGCGATCGATCCACCTCCACATCTCCACGCGGAAACTGTAGTTCGATGTTGCCTTCGTGGTAGATGCACACCACGGGAGTGCCCTCTCGTGCGCCAGCGTGTTCGCGCGTTCGAGCAGCGGCGACAACGCGATATAGCTCCATAGGCCATGCAGATCGGCCGCTTGCAGGCGACGTCCGGCCTCGCAATGGTTGAAGTCGGAAACTCGCTTGATCACATAGGCATCGGTGAACAAGGCAGGCACTGCCTCTGGATCCGCTATGTCGGTCGGCGCATGGCCTTCACCCATGGCCCAGTGCGCTGATCTCATCCAGGTGAACGCAGGTGGCGCCGGGACGACCCCTCAGCATCTCGGCCACACCATCGGCGGGATGGAATGCAATACGACGATGGCACGGCTCATGCGGCCCGCCGACGTTCCGGTTGTGGGATGTCTTTCTGCCCGTATCTCTTACGGATGCTGTCCTGCATGCAATCGACGATCTGAATGAAGCTCGGGGGCACCACCTCATCAAGCAGGAACGTACTGGGCAGCGACCGACCCAGACAGACGCCTACGGCGACATCCAGGCGGCGGCGTGCGGCCCGCCGCCTGCAGTACCACTCAGCGCTTGAACAGGCTTTCGTGCACCCAGCCGTCGTGGGTCAGGATCAGGGTGGCCTTGGAGGTCACGCTGTCCTGCGCGTGCTTGTCCAGCTCGGGGTAGGCGCTGGGCAGCGCGTCAGAACGCGCCCAATCGGCGCTGCCCTTGACCGTGTAGGTGTACTCGACGTGGGAGAGCTTGACCCCCATCAGCTCGCCCGGCTCGGTGAAGTTGGTCACGTCCTGCACCTTGTAAGCCCCGCTGCAGAAGGCGGAGCGCTGGACCAGGGTCTTCGGCGCCTGGGCGACCAGGGCACTCTGGCCGGCCGCCGTCGCCCGGTATTCGGTGGCGGGGCGGGTGCTGCTACCGAAGGGCTGCTTCACCTCGGTCGGGTGTGACGACAGCAGGCCCGCCTGGACCAGAGCATCGGCACGGGTCTTGTTCTGCGGGAACAGGTCCTGGTCGCCGAGCGTGAAGGGCACTTCGTTCGCCGGTAACGGGACACACAGCCCGGCCTGCCCGTCCAGATAGGCCTGGATGGCGCGACTGAAATTGGCCTTGGTTGCATCGCGCGGATTGCCACAGGCGCTGAGCGCCACGGCGGCGCCGGTCAACACGGCTGCGCGGGTGATCATCTCGAACATCGAATCGCTCCTTGAATGGATGTCCCCCTTGGATCCCCGGGGGTCACAGCCACCGTAGGGAGCCGGTTCCGGGCTGTCGACGCAGCAGCGCCGCGGGGCCTCCCGCATCAGGCAGGGCAAGGGCTTCGTCGTTCTGAGATGTGTCGGGATCGCCCTCATCCCGCGCACGGGCAGCCCTGGCGTCACGACGTTGCCGATGCTGGCGATGGGTCCGCGCCATGACCTGTGGCCCCCTCCGCCGGCCGTTGCGGCTGCTACGCTTGCCGGGTTTTCCTCATTGGTGCCGCCCGCAATGCCCAGAACGCTGCCTTTGTCCCTGCTGCTGCTCGCCGCCCTTGGCGGTGCTGCCCATGCGGCGCCGACGCCGATCACCATCGAGCAGGCCATGGCCGACCCGGACTGGATCGGTCCGCCGGTCGAGAGCGCCTGGTGGTCGTGGAACAGCCAGCAGGTGGAGTACCAGCTCAAGCGCAACGGCAGCCCGGTGCGCGACACCTTCCGCCAGCCGGTCGCCGGTGGCGTGGCCGCGCAGGTTGGCGATGACCAGCGCGGTACCCTGGATGTGGACAGCCCGGTCTACGACAGCGCGCGCCAGCGCTCGGCGTTCGTGCGCAATGGCGATGTGTTCGTGCGCGACCTGCGCAGTGGCGCGCTGACCCAGCTGACCCGCAGCACCGAGAAGTCCGGCGCGGTCAATTTCGCCCGCGACGGCGGTGTGATCTGGCGCACCGGCCAGAACTGGTTCCATTGGACGGCCGCGGCCGGCGTGCAGCAGGTCGCCAGCCTCAAGGCCGAAAAGAACCCGGATGACGCACCCAAGGCGGACACGCTGCGCGAGCAGCAGCTGCGCACCCTGGCCACGCTGCGCAACGACCGCGCCCAGCGCGACGCGCTCAAGGCCCAGGAAGCCAGCTGGCGCCGCGCCGATGGCACGCGCGCGCCGGGCCCGGTGTATCTGGGCGCGGATGTGGAGATCGTCGACAGCGTGCTCTCGCCGGATGCGCGCACCCTGATCGTGGTCACCAAGCCGAAGAGCTTCGATGAGGGCCGCGGCGGCAAGATGCCCAAGTACGTGACCGAGTCGGGCTACGAAGAGTTCGAAGACACCCGCACCCGCGTGGGCCGCAACGATCCGGAGCCGAACGCGCTGTGGCTGGTCGATGCCATCGCCGGCACGGTCAAGCCGCTGTCGTTGGATGGCCTGCCGGGCATCGGCACCGACCCGCTGGCCGCGCTGCGCAAGGCCGCTGGCAAGGACGCCCTCAAGGGCAACCGCCCGGTGGAAGTGCTGGGTGGCCCCGGCGCGCCCGGCATCCGCTGGAGCCCCGATGGTCAGCAGGCCGCGATCATGCTGCGCGCCAACGACAACAAGGACCGCTGGATCGCCAGCGTGACCCCGGCCAGTGCCAAGCTGGAGACGCGTCATCGCTTGACCGACAGCGCCTGGATCAACTGGAGCTTCAACGATTTCGGCTGGTCCAACGACAACCGTACGCTCTGGATGCTGTCCGAGGAATCCGGCTATTCGCATCTGTACACCCAGCAGGGCACGGCCAGGCCGCAGGCATTGACCGGCGGCAAGTGGGAAACCTCGATGCCCGTGCCCAGCGCTGACGGCCGCGGCTTCTACTTCCTGTGCAACCAGCAGTCGCCGGGCGACTATGAAGTGTGCGCGGTCGACACCGCCAGCAAGCAGGTGCGCGAGCTGACCTCGCTCAACGGCGTGGAAGACTTCTCGCTGTCTCCGGACGGCCAGCAGCTGCTGGTGCGTTACTCCGGTGCTTACCTGCCGACGCAGCTGGCCGTGGTGCCCGCCGCCGGTGGCCAGGCCAAGGTGCTGACCGACACCCGCACCGCCGAGTTCAAGGCGCGCGAGTGGATCCAGCCCAAGCTGGTGCAGGTGCCGTCCAAGCACGGCGCCGGCGTGGTCTGGGCCAAGTACTACGGTCCGGAGACCTTCGAGCCGGGCAAGCAGTACCCGATCGCCATGTTCGTGCACGGCGCCGGTTACCTGCAGAACGTCCACCAGCAGTACCCGGCCTACTTCCGCGAGCAGATGTTCCACAACCTGCTCGTGCAGAAGGGCTACGTGGTGCTGGACATGGATTACCGCGGCAGCGCCGGCTACGGCCGCGACTGGCGCACGGCGATCTACCGCAACATGGGCCACCCGGAACTGGAAGACTACAAGGACGGCCTGGACTGGCTGGTCGCCACCAAGCAGGGCGACCGTGACCACGCCGGCATCTACGGCGGTTCCTACGGCGGCTTCATGACCTTCATGGCGCTGTTCCGCTCGCCGGGCACGTTCAAGGCTGGCGCGGCGCTGCGGCCGGTGGTCGATTGGCACCAGTACAACCACGGCTACACCGCCAACATCCTCAACACCCCGGACATCGACCCGGAGGCGTATCGCAAGTCCTCGCCGATCGAGTACGCCGAAGGCCTGCAGGATCACCTGCTGATCGCGCACGGGATGATGGACGACAACGTGTTCTTCCAGGACTCGGTCAACCTCACCCAGAAGCTGATCGAGCTGCACAAGGACAACTGGACGATCGCGCCGTACCCGCTGGAACGCCACGGCTATGTGCGTGCCGATTCCTGGCTGGACCAGTACAAGCGCATCCTCAAGCTGTTCGAAGAGAACCTGAAGTAATCCAGCGATGACGTCGGTGCCTACTGACGGGCAGCACGCCGCGGCGACGATCGATATCGTCGCCGCGGTCGTTTTCGATCCCGACGGCCGCGTACTGGTGGTGCGCAAACAGGGCTCGGATACGTTCATCCAGCCCGGCGGCAAGCCTGAGCCCGGTGAAGCGCCCTTGGTCGCCCTGGCGCGTGAGCTGCACGAAGAACTCGGTGTCGCCCTGGACCCTGCCAGTGCTGTGCCGCTCGGCCGGTTCGAGGCATGGGCGGTCCACGAAGCCGGGCACCGCGTACGGGCGCATGCCTACCTGGTGACGGTCATCGGCATGCCCCGCGCACAGGCGGAAATCGCCGAACTTGCGTGGGTGCCGCTGCACCTGCCGCATGGAGTGCGCTTGGCACCGTTGAGCGCAGACCATATCCTGCCTGCGGCCGCGAACGCGGTGGCTGCGACCTAGACGTCGCGGCCTGCCCAACCAGGACACCGGATGTCAGCGTCGCTTCCCCCGCAATTGCCCTCCCGCACGCCACGCCCCAGCGGGGATGGCGCGCCTGCCTTCCTCGCTCCGCTGCTCAAGTCCGTGCTGCTGGTCTGTGTGGTCACAGCCGCGATGTGGGCGGTGCTGGCACTGATTTCGATACCCCTGTCGGGCTCTGAGGCGCTGCAGGCGCTGCTCGCCGATGAGGACCTGCACTGGCTGCCTGGCTCGCTGCGCTGGCTGCTCACCCACCCGGTGCTGGCCAACGTGCTGCTGTGCGTGTCGAGCCTCTTGGGCGTTGCCGCATGCTGGGGCATGCTGCGTCGCTGGCGCTGGGCGTGGGCGCTGTTCATCGTGCTGCTGGCGGTCACCGCCGTGCTCAACGTGGTCGCCGCGTGGCTGCTGGATGATGCGTTCCGCCACCTGCTGGCGCAGATACCCGATGACACCCTGTCGATCGAACTGCTCAAGCTGCGCAGTGAGCTGCGCGTACAGCGCGTGATCTGCAGCGGCCTCGCCGGCGTGACCGCACTGGCGTTCGCGGTGCTGCAGGGCTGGCTGATCGTGCGCCTGTGCGCGGCCGATGTGCGTGCGCTGTTCCGCCGTTGACATGTTTCCCGCAGCGCCACGGTGCGCTGCACGACCTGCAAGGATGATCGTGTGACTGCTTCCCTCCCCCTTCTGCGCCGCCACGGCTGGCGCGCGACCCTGTTCACCCTGCTCACGGCGGTCAGCCTGCCGGCAGCGGCCCAAGCCGTCGTCTGTGGCACGTTCGTGGCCGAGGACAGCGGCACCACGTTGACCCTGCACAGTGCGAACGAGGGGGTGCGGCAGATTCCCGGCCAAGCGCCCGAGCCTTACCTCCTCAGCCGCATCGGTGACGAACTGAAGTTGGCCGACCTCGACAACGGCGGCGTCGGATCGCTGAACGTGCAGGAAGGCGGTCGCCTGCTCAGCGACCGCTTCAACGAGTATCGCTTGCAGAAGGCGGCTACCTGCCGCCGAGCGACGGTGTTTCCGGCGGCGTCGTGCCGGGCCGAAATCGATACCTGCCTGAACGACACGCTCTTTGCCAGCAACGACCGCCTGCGGCAGTGGTGCCGCGAGGATGTCCCGGCCGCCTGCAAGCGCCTGCTGGCCAATTTCCAGTCCGAAGCGCGCGAGGCCAACACACTGGCCGCGACCCAGGACAACGCACTTGATCCGCCCGAGCCCGAGGTCTGCAAGCCCGCGTCCGCGCAGTACGACCAGGCCGCCTGCCTGGACGCAGCGCGCGAGGCCATGGGCCAGGCCTTTGCCAAGGCACTGCTCGGTGGGCTTGCTGCAGCCGATGCATCGCCACTGCCGGCTGCGCAGCTCGATGAGATCACCACGCTCTGCCAGGCGCAGACCCAAGGCACTTTCTGCGCCAAGGCCGCTGAAGCGCTGTGGGAGGCAGGGCGCCTGGTTCCCGCCCGCGATGCGCTGCAACGGGCCTGCACCCAGGGCAAGGACCCGCGCGCCTGCGAGCGGGCGGCGCCGCTGGCCAAGCTGGATGCCAAGGCGCTGAGCCCGCTGGCGGCCACCGCCCTGCCCTGCGGCAGCTACGTGGCCAGCCAGGGCCTGATGGACCATCTTCCGTTCGGGGATGGCGGCATGATCGACAGCGGCTTCGGCGGCAAGCTGCGTGCGCGGCTGGTGGACGGCGACATCCGCGTACGCCACGACCAGGGCGACGACTTCGTGTTCAAGCGCCTGGCCAACGGCAACCTGATCGGCATGGACAGCTGGAACCGCTTCAGCTACTACGAGCACACCGGGCAAACGCAGCAGTGCAGCGCGCCGGTGGTCTTCGTCGAGACCCCGCTGCCGCAGGATTGCCCGACCCTGGGCCGCGAGGGCGGCGCCCAGGCCTGCTGTGCGGCGGGCAAGCTGCAGGGCTGCAATGCGGCCGGCCACCAGCTGGCACTGCGCGACCGCTGGGCCGAGGCCGCGCCGTTCTACATGACGCTGTGCACCGCCGGCGTCCGCGAAGGCTGCGAGAACCTGGCCACCGTCTACGAGCACACCGGTGACGAGGCGCTGCCCGAGCAGATGGCGGCCCTGTGCGCGAAGGACGGCAAAGGCACGCACGTGGCCTGCGATGTACACGCCACCCGCAACTGGGGCCTGATGCAGGTCAGCGCCGGACTGGAGC
The DNA here is from genome assembly GCA_002363385.1 of Stenotrophomonas maltophilia. Taxonomy (GTDB): domain Bacteria; phylum Pseudomonadota; class Gammaproteobacteria; order Xanthomonadales; family Xanthomonadaceae; genus Stenotrophomonas; species Stenotrophomonas maltophilia_AN. Next base: position 71,483 of record DEVL01000003.1, on the reverse strand, counting down.
AGATCGCCGAGCGCATGGCGGCGGAGGCGGAGGCGGAGGCGGAGGCTGGAGAAGATGAGGCGCCGGCCGACGCACCTGCCACGACGACGAAGAACAAAAGCAGTCTTCGCAAAAGCGGCCGTTGAACGCAGATGAGCACACGCAGGCCGTGCACCGGCCTGCGGTAAAGTAGCCCCCATGAACGACTTCGACCGCGTCCGCGCGTATCTGACCGACCTGCAGGACCGCATCTGTGCGGCGATTGAAACCGCCGACGGCCAGGCCCGCTTCGCCGAAGATCTGTGGCAGCGCGCGGAGGGCGGCGGTGGCCGCACCCGCATCCTGCGCGATGGTGCGGTGTTCGAGCAGGCCGGGATCGGGTTTTCCGATGTGGCCGGCACGCGCCTGCCGCCGTCGGCCTCGGCGAACCGCCCGGAGCTGGCCGGCGCCTCCTGGCGCGCCACGGGCGTTTCGCTGGTGTTCCATCCGGCCAATCCGTACCTGCCGACCACGCATGCCAACGTGCGTTACTTCCGCGCTGAACGCGATGGAGTAGCGGTGGCATCCTGGTTCGGTGGCGGCTTCGACCTCACGCCCTTCTATCCGATCGAGGAGGACGTGCGGCACTGGCATCAGGTCGCGCACGATCTGTGCGTACCGTTCGGTGAAGAGCGCTATGCGGCGCACAAGCGCTGGTGCGATGAGTATTTCTTCCTGCGCCATCGCAACGAGACACGCGGTGTGGGCGGCCTGTTCTTCGACGACCTGCACGGCGATTTCGAGCGCGATTTTGCCTATCTGCGTGCGGTCGGCGACGGTTTCCTGGACGCGTATCTGCCGCTGGTCGAGCGTCGCAAGGACACCCCGTATGGCGAGCGCGAGCGTGAGTTCCAGCTGTACCGTCGCGGCCGCTACGTCGAATTCAACCTGGTCTACGACCGCGGCACCCTGTTCGGGCTGCAGAGCGGCGGGCGCAGCGAGAGCATCCTGATGAGCCTGCCGCCGCGCGTGCGCTGGGAATACGGCTTTCAGCCGGAGGCCGGCAGCGATGAGGCGCGCTTGGCCGACTATCTGGTGCCGCGCGACTGGCTTTAATTACTTCTTCGGCACGATCGTGATGTGTCCGTTGATCTCCAGCACCGCCAGAGCAACGTCATCGATGGTCAGGCAGCCCTGCTGACGCAGCGCGGCGTCCAGATCGGACGGGGTGACCAGCTCGCGCTTGAGCACCGAGTCGAGCACCTTGCCATCGCGCGCGATCAGCACCGGCTCGCCTTCGACCAGCGATTCGATCCGGCGGCTGCGCGTGGTCAGCCAGCCCACGCCGTAGTTGATCGAGATCAGCGTCGCCGCGAGCAGCAGGCCGCCGCCCAGGGAGGTGTCCTGGCCCAGCAGTGCGTTCTGCACCGCGTTGCCCAGCAGCACGATCAGCAACACGTCGAAGGGGGTGATCTGGCCCAGCGCGCGTTTGCCCGAGAGCCGCACCATGCCCAGCACCACCACGTACACCACCACCGCGCGCAGGATGAATTCCCACCACGGCATGGCCAATGCAAACAGGTCGCTCATCGTCTCTCCCGACTGGTCCAGCCAGCATGGGCCGGCACCCGGCCTGAGGCAATGGTGGCGCGTCGCGGGCGGCCGTTTTCCGGCGCCACAAATAAAAAGCCCCGCCAACCAGGGGGAGGTTAGCGGGGCCGGGGAACGGGCGCTTGGGGAGGAGCCCCGTTCCGAGATCTGCTCCAGGGGATGGGAGAGATCCACAACAGGCATTGCGCCTGTCGAGGTCTATAACAACACTTCGAACATTGATAGTTCGTGAAGGGGCCCAATTAATACTGGGCTCCTCCCGGGAACATTCATCCACCAGTCAGATTATCGGGAAGCAATGAACCAATTCAGCCTTTTGACTGTGATTCAGGCCTCAATGCGCCTCATCCCAGTTATCACCGACGCCAGCGTCCACCACCAGCGGCACGCGCAGTTCGGCCGCTGAAGACATCAGTTCAACCACCTTCAAACGCAAGGTGTCGAGGAAACTACTTTCGGTTTCAAACACCAGTTCATCGTGCACCTGCAGAATCATCTTGGCCTGGTCGCCGTGGTCCTGCAGCCAGTCGTCCACCTTCACCATGGCGCGCTTGATGATGTCCGCCGCAGTGCCCTGCATGGGGGCATTGATCGCCGCGCGTTCAGCACCGGCACGCAGCCCCTGGTTGCGGGCGTTGATGTCGTTCAGGTACAGGCGACGGCCGAACAGGGTTTCCACATAGCCCTGGTCACGGGCCTGCTGCCGCATCCGTTCCATGAAGTCGCGCACGCCCGGGTAGCGGCTGAAGTACAGCGCTACGTAATCCTGGGCCTGACCACGGTCGATCCCGAGGTTGCGGGCCAGCCCGAACGCGCTCATGCCGTACATCAGGCCGAAGTTGATCGCCTTGGCGGCCCGGCGCTCGTTCGAGGTGACCTCCTCCAGGCTGCGGCTGAAGACTTCCGCCGCGGTTGCCCGGTGCACGTCCACGCCCTGCTCAAAGGCCCGCACCAGGCCGGGGTCCTCAGAGAGGTGCGCCATGATCCGCAGCTCGATCTGCGAGTAATCGCAGGCCAGGATCTTGCGGCCCGGCGGCGCCACGAAGGCGCGGCGGATACGGCGGCCGTCCTCGGTGCGGATCGGGATGTTCTGCAGGTTCGGGTCCGAGGAAGACAGCCGGCCGGTGGCGGCGCCGGACTGGTGGTAGCTGGTGTGCACCCGCCCGGTGTCCTGGTTGATCATCTCCGGCAGCTTGTCGGTGTAGGTGCTGCGCAGCTTGGCCAGGCCGCGGTACTCCAGGATCACCCTCGGCAGCTCGTGCTGTTCGGCGATCGCCTCCAGCGCCTCTTCATTGGTGCTGGGCTGGCCCTTGGGGGTCTTCACCAGCGCCGGCAGCTGCAGCTCGTCGAACAGCACCGCCTGCAGCTGCTTGGGCGAATCCAGGTTGAAGGTGCGCCCGGCCAGCTCGGTCGCCTTCTGCTGGGCGGCCAGCATGCGCGAGCCCAGGTCCTGGCTCTGCCGGCGCAGTTCGGCCATGTCGATATGCACACCATTGGCCTCGATGCGCGTCAGCACCGGCACCAGCGGCATCTCGATGTCGCGGTAGACGCTGTCCAGCGAAGGCGTGGCCTGCAGTTGTGGCCGCAGCGCGTGGTGCAGGCGCAGGGTCACGTCGGCATCTTCGGCGGCGTAGCGGCAGGCTTCGTCCAGGCCCACCTGCGAGAACGAGATCTGCTTGGCGCCCTTGCCGGCCACCTCCTCGAACTTGATGGTGGTGTAGCCCAGGTAGCGCATCGCCAGCGAGTCCATGTCATGGCGCGTGGCGGTGGAATTGAGCACGAAGCTCTCCAGCATGGTGTCGTCGTGGTACCCCTGCACGTTCACGCCGTGGCGGCGTAGTACGTGCAGGTCGTACTTGCCGTGCTGGCCAAGCTTTTTCTTGGACGGGTCTTCCAGCGCCGGGCGCAACGCCGCCAGCACCTGCTCGCGTGGCAGCTGGGCTGGCGCGCCGGGGTAGTCGTGGCCGACCGGGATGTAGGCCGCCCGGCCCGGCTCGACCGCCAGGCTGATGCCGACCAGGTTGGCGCGCATGGCGTCCAGTGCGTCGGTCTCGGTATCGAAGGAGATCAGCTCGGCATCGGCCAGGCGCTGCACCCAGGCATCGAGCTGCCCGGTGGTCAGCACCATCTCGTACTCGCCCGGGGCGGAGAGCGCCGGATCGACCGGCACCACCGCCTCATCCGGCGTGGCACGGGCGTAGCCGGCCGCAGTGCCGCGCAGGCTGACCGGGGCCTCGCTGGCAGCGGCCGGGGCAGGCACGGGACCGCCCAGCTCCTTCAGGGCCTGGGTGAAGCCGTAACGCAGGTACAGCTCGCTCAGCGACGGTACGTCCGGCTCGCGCAGCGGCAGCGTCTGCGCCGAGACCTCCAGCGGCACATCGGTGCGGATTGTGACCAGCTCGCGGTTGAGCGGCAGGCGCTCCAGCGCCGCGCGCAGGTTCTCGCCGATCTTGCCCTTCATGGTCGGCGCCGCCGCCATCACCCCCTCCAGGTGCTGGTACTCGGCCAGCCACTTGGCGGCGGTCTTGGGGCCGCACTTCTCCACGCCGGGCACGTTGTCCACGGCGTCGCCCATCAGCGCCAGCAGGTCGACGATCTGGTCGGCGCGCACGCCGAACTTCTCCATTACCGCCGCGTCCGAATCCATGCGGCTGCCGGTCATGGTGTTGACCAGTTCGATGCCCGGGCGGACCAGCTGGGCGAAGTCCTTGTCGCCGGTGGAGATGGTCACCTGCAGGCCATCGCGGTGGCCCTGCAGGGCCAGCGTGCCGATCACATCGTCGGCTTCCACGCCGGGAATGCGCAGGATGCTCAGGCCCAGCGCCTCGACGATGCGGCACATCGGCTCGATCTGCGGGCGCAGGTCGTCAGGCATCGGCGGGCGGTTGGCCTTGTAGTCGGCATACAGGTCGTCACGGAAGGTCTTGCCGGGCGCATCGACCACGAAGGCGACGTACTCGGGGCGCTCCTTCAGGGTGGCGCGCAGCATGTTGACCACACCGAACAGCGCGCCGGTGGGTTCACCGTGTGCGTTGGTCAGCGGCGGAAGCGCGTGGAACGCGCGATACAGGTAACTGGACCCGTCAATCAGGACTAATCGGCTCATGTGACGATTCTACGCGCCCGGCCCTGACCGTCGTCGGCACCGGCCTCACGATCCATCGGGCATAATCGGGCCCTCTTCGCCCAAGGACTCCCGGCCCATGAAGATTCTGTTGCTCGCAGGCGTGCTCGCGCTGGCTGGCTGTGCCACCGGTGGCGGCGGCAGGCCCCCGGTCGATGTCACCGGTGCCGATGTGGTCAAGACGGTCCAGGACAACGGCGACACGATCGAGGAATACCGGGTCGGCGGCCAGCTGCGGATGGTCAAGGTGACCCCGTCGCGCGGTGCCCCGTTCTACATGTACGACCAGAACGGCGATGGCCGCATGGACAGCGACAAGGACGGCGTCTCGCCGGTGTACTGGAAGCTCTACAGCTGGTGATTGCGGGCGTCGACCGCGCTGCTGCCTCGTTCCGTTACGGGGCAGGCCGGGCGCGGACCGCCTCCCTGCCTGCTCACGCTCGATGACCACCCCCGAACGCCGCCACGATCCGAATCCGGCCCAACTGCGCGCCGGCCTCACTGCAGAGCAGCGCCAGGCGGTAGAGACGCTGGAGCATTTCGGCTGGCAGCTGCGCTTCGTGCGCCGCCCGCTGTTCCGCGATCCGATCCCGGTGCTGTTCGACCGAAGCGGGGAGCGTTATGTCGTGCTGCAGCCGGATGGCACGCTGGATGAATCGCAGACGCTGATACTGCGCGATTGAGGGGCACTGCCGGCCGCCGGCCGGCACTACACGTTTCTCCGCTATCGGATGACCAGCACCGGCACCGTGCTGCGTGCCAGCACTTCGGCGGTCTGGCTGCCGAGCAGCACACGGGTCACGCCACGGCGGCCGTGCGAGGTCATCACGATCAGGTCGCTGCCGCGTTCGGTGGCGGTATCGATGATGCCGTCAGCGGCATAGCGGTCCAACACGTGCACGGTCGACGTACGCAGGCCCTGCGCTTCCGCGGCGGCCTTGGCCGGCTGCAGCACCTTCTGCGCGGTCTCTTCGCGATCGGCTTTGTATTCGGGCGTGTTCATGTAGCCCACGCTCCAGCCCATCGCGTCGTACATGCCCACCGCCCAGGGCTCGGAGACGGTCACGATATCGACCTCGGCATCGAGGTCCTTGGCCAGCTCCAGGCCCTTGACCAGGCCTTTCTCGGCCAGCTCCGAACCATCGGTGGCAATCAGGATGCGCTTGTACATGGCAGAGCTCCTTGGGGTGTGCGATGGGATGATCACCATTGCACACTCGGTGTGGACGCAGTGCCTTGAGCTGGATCAATCGCCGTGCGCGCGCCGAGGCACCACCCGCGCAGGATTGCCCATCACGGTCGCGCCTGCGGGTACATCGCGGGTAACCACGCTGCCAGCGCCGACCACGGCGTCATCGCCGATGGTGACCCCCGGCAGCACGATCGCGCCGCCCCCGATCCACACATTGCGCCCGATGCGGACCGGCTTGGCCGACTCCAGGCCTTCAGCCCGCGCCTGCGGATCACGCGGATGATCGGCGGCATAGAGCTGCACTGCCGGACCAATCTGGCTGCCATCGCCGATGCTGACCTCGGCCACGTCCAGGATCACGCAGTTGTAATTGAGGAACACGCCCTGCCCCAGGCGGATGTTGTAGCCGTAATCGCAGTGGAATGGCGGCCGGATCACCGCGCCCTCGCCGACCGCACCGAGCTGCTCGCGCAACAGCGCGCGGCGCACGGCCGGGGTTTCGGCCAGGGCGGCGTTGTAACGGACCATCCACACCTTGGCCGCGGCCATGTCGGCCTGCAACTCGGGATCACCGGGGCGGTAGGGTAGCCCGGACAGCATCTTTTCCTTTTCACTCGGACGCATATGACCTCCATCAGACAGAGGCCGATGATGCCGGTTGCGTGCTCGACTGTCAGCGCGTGCGGCGACGCGTGCCCAGCAGCGCGACCACCGCGAAGACGATGCCGCTCAGCCAGAACCACAGTGTTGCCTGGCCGATGCACACCCCACTGGGCTGCGGCTGGCAGCGCAGGCGCAGCAGATCGAAGTCGCCGCCGTCGGCCAGGCAGACCTGCGCGTTGTGGAACAGGGCCAGCACCGGCTCGGCCCAGCCTGCCGACCATGTCAGCAGAACCAGTGCAGCAAGCAGATACGGAATTCCCTTGTTCACGAGTACGCTCCCAGCGGACAGGGGCAGACTCTGGGCGCAGGCCCGGGGTGCGACAAGCGCCACGCGACGAACTGTGTGAAATCCGGGATGAGTCGGGGGCGATCCGGGATGAAGTGTGGCGCCCTGGCCCACCACAACGCGGATAGCGCAGGCATGCGCTGCCTGGGATGCCTGTGCTGCAGCGCAGGACGGAGACCGACAGCGCCCATGACAGACTTCGCGCATGCGCCCTCTGCTCATCGCCCTGCTGTGCTCGCTGGCCCTGCTGCCGCTACCCGGACTTTCCGCCGCGCCGGGTCCGGACCGCGTGCTGATCTTCAGCCGCACCGCCAAGTTCCACCACGACTCGATTCCTGTGGCCGTGGCGACGCTGCGCGAGCTGAGTGCCGAGGCCGGCATGACGGCGGATCAAAGCGACGATCCGCGCGATTTCCGCTCTGACAACCTTACCCGCTACCGCGCCGTGGTCTTCGCCAACACCACCGGCGATGTACTCGATGCCACGCAACAGGCGGCGATGGAGCAGTTCATCCGCAACGGCGGCGGCTTCATGGGCGTGCACGCCGCGGCCGACACCGAGTACGACTGGCCCTGGTATGGCGAGCTGGTCGGTGCGTGGTTCCACAAGCACCCCGAGGGTCTGCAGAACACGCTTGTGCAGCCTGAGCATGACGGCAAACCGTCAGGCCCGGCATGGCCGATCCGCGATGAGCTCTACAACTACCGGCGCAATCCGCGTGGGAGGGTGCAGGTCATCGCGACGGTGGACGAAGCGCGCTACGACGGCGGCACCATGGGCGCCGATCATCCCATCGCCTGGTGCCGGCCCTTCGATGGCGGGCGCAGCTGGTACACCGGGCTGGGCCACGACGCGGCGGTGTATGCCGACCCGAATGTGCGGGCGCAGCTGCGCCGTGGCCTGCGCTATGCAGCAGGCCACGCGCCGGACTGCTGATCAGGCAGTGCGCACCACGCGTGCGCCCTGGCACAGCGGATAATTCGCCAGCAGATCGGCGATGCGCGCGTGCATCGTGCCGAACGAGGCGCCATACAGATACAGCGCGGTCTCGGTCGGGCCCTGCCACCAGCTGCAGATCTCGCCATGGCCTTCGATGCGCTCGACGATCTGTTCGAACACATAGTTCGAATCACACTGTTCGTAGACCTCATCAGGCAGATCGGTGCCGTTGAGATACAACGCCAGGCCTTCGGTGACGCCGAACGGCTGATCGGGGGCGCCTTCGCGCTGGATCAGCGAGCCCTTCGGCGCACCCAGCTGCTCCAGCAGCTCGATCACGCCAGGCAGCGAGGCCGGATCGTTCAACGCGACCTCGATATCGCCGTAGTCCACTTCACCGTCTTCGGTCAGCGCGGTGCCGCCGCCCGTGATCTCGCCCAGCTCGGCACTGCCCAGCAGCGCATCGAGCGGATCTTCGAACAGCTCATGGCGATGTTCGGGCTGGAGCTTCGCATTCAATTTGACGGTGAGGTGCAGCGGCGAATCGGTCATGGCGGGGGCCTGTTCGAAAAGGATGCCGCCATTGTAGTGCCGGCCGCTGGCCGGCTCGCGACAACGCCTCGGCAAAGAGCAGCCGGCCAGCGGCCGGCACTACCGGATGACGAGCGCTGCTCAGAGCACCGTCAAATTGGCGTACGCCATCACCAGCCACTTGCTGCCGGCCTCGATGAATTCGACCTGCACGCGGGCGTGCTGGCCGCTGCCTTCGTAGTCGGTGACCATGCCTTCGCCGAACTTGGGATGGTTGACCATCGCGCCCAGCTTCAGCGGCGGTGCTTCCAGCGCTGCGTGGCCCATCACCCGGTTGGCACCGAGCGAGGTGCCGCGCGAGACCTGCACCTTGGGGCGCACTTCGTTGACCAGCTCACGCGGGATCTCGCGCAGGAAGCGCGAGGGCACGTTGTAGTTGTCCTGGCCATGGATGCGGCGCGATTCGGCGTAGCAGAGCACCAGCTTCTGGCGCGCGCGGGTAATGCCCACATACGCCAGGCGACGCTCTTCTTCCAGCCGGCCGCTTTCTTCCAGCGAGCGCGCGCTCGGGAACAGCCCGTCTTCCATGCCGGCCAGGAACACCAGCGGGAATTCCAGGCCCTTGGCGGCGTGCAGCGTCATCAACTGCACGCCCTCTTCGCCGGCCTGGGCCTGGCCTTCGCCGGCCTCCAGCGAGGCATAGGCGAGGAAGGCGACCAGCTCGCTCATGTCCTGGGTTTCTTCGACATCGTCCTCGCGACGCACGAAGCGCGAGGCTACCGAGACCAGTTCGTCCAGGTTGTCCGCGCGCGATTCCGAATCCAGCGCGTTGCGGCTTTCCTTGGACCAGTGCTCGCGCAGGCCCGAACGCATCAGCACGTGGTCGATGCGTTCGGCCAGGGTCATCGTATCGGCTTCAGCCTGGAGCTGATTGACCAACACCAGGAAGCCGGCCAGCGCGTTGCGTGCGCGTGCGGCCAGTTCATTGCCCTGGGTGGTCAGCATGGTGGCCTCCCACAGCGAGATCGCGTGGGCGCGTGCGAGACGGCGCACTTCATCCAGGGTGCGGTCGCCGATGCCGCGCGTGGGCGTGTTGACCGCGCGTTCGAAGGCGGCGTCATCGTTGCGGTTGGTCATCAACCGCAGGTAGGCCAGCGCGTCCTTGATTTCGGCACGTTCGAAGAAGCGCATGCCGCCGTACACACGGTACGGCACCTGCTCGGAAAGCAGGGATTCTTCGAACGCGCGCGACTGTGCGTTGCTGCGGTAGAGCACGGCGACGTCGCCGTAGCTGCCGCCATCGCGCACCCACTGGCGCGCGCGTTCGACCACGTAACGCGCCTCGTCCATTTCGTTGTAGGCCGCGTACAGATCGATGGGATCGCCATCGCCGCTGTCGGTCCACAACTCTTTGCCGATGCGGTCCGGGTTGTGCGCGATCACGGCATTGGCCGCGCCGAGGATGTTGGCGGTGGAGCGGTAGTTCTGTTCCAGGCGAACGGTCTGCGCACCCGGGAAATCCTTCAGGAAGCGCTGGACGTTCTCGACCTTGGCGCCGCGCCAACCGTAGATGGCCTGGTCGTCGTCGCCGACCACGAACACGTGGCCGGTGTCGCCGGCCAGCACGCGCACGAAGGCGTACTGGATGGCGTTGGTGTCCTGGAACTCGTCCACCAGGATCTCGCGGAAGCGCGAGCGGTAGTGGGCCAGCAGCGCCGGGTTGTCGCGCAGCAGTTCATGCGCGCGCAGCAGCAGCTCGGCGAAATCGACCAGACCGGCGCGGTCGCAGCGCTCCTGGTAGGCGATGTAGGCCTGGCGCATGGTTTCCAGCCACGCGTCATGCGGCTCGGGCTGGATATGCTGCGGGCGGCGCCCCTCGTCCTTCTGCTCGTTGATCCACCAGGCGATCTGCTTCGGCGGGAACTTGCCGTCGTCGATCTCCAGCTGCTGGACCACGCGCTTGACCAGCCGCAGCTGGTCGTCCGAATCCATCACCTGGAAGCTGTCGGGCAGCTTGGCGTCCTGGAAGTGCAGGCGCAGCAGGCGATGGGCCAGCCCGTGGAAAGTGCCGATCCAGGCGCCGCGGCTGCCCTGCGACAGCTGCAGGTCGATGCGGTGACGCATCTCGCCGGCGGCCTTGTTGGTGAAGGTCACCGCAAAGATGCCATGGGTCGGCACGCCGCAGACTTCATTGAGCCAGGCGATGCGGTGGATAAGCACGCGGGTCTTGCCGGAACCGGCACCGGCAAGCACCAGATGGTGGCCGGGCGGGGCGGACACAGCTTCGCGCTGGGCGGGGTTCAACCCGTCGAGCAAGTGGGAAACATCCATGTCCCCATTTTACCCTCGGGCGGGTCGCTCCGGGTCGTTACGCGGCGCCCGGACCGAACGGGTTCAGCCGCGCGCGGCCTGTTCGGCCTGCACGCGCAGCTCCGGGATCGCCAGGCTCTCCCACAAGGTGCCGATGCGCAGGCTGCCGACCACCCGGATCGCCGGCTGCGGCTGGCCATGGCCATCGATCAGGGCACCGTCGTCCACGGTGGTATCCAGCCCCAGACCGTGCGGCCCCGGGCGGGCATACCCCTCGGCGAGCAGCTGCTGGACCAGTGGATTACGCATCGACCGTGCGCGGGTCTCCACCCCGGTGGCGTTGATCACCGCGCCGACGGTCAGCGGCGGCAGGCCGCCGTCCGGGCTGCGGCCGTGCAGCTGGAGCCCACGTTCCTGCACCAGCAGCGTGTCCAGCCGCGCGCGGTGGCGCTGCAGCTGGCCGCTGCGCTCCAGTTCGGCGACCTGGGCATGCACCGATTCGGCGATGCGATGGCGATGCACGTCCCAATGGCGCACCACATGGCGCAGGAAGCGGCGTTGATCGGCCTCGCTCAGGCTCAACCACAGCGCCTGGCCCATCGGCCGGATGCGGTCCATCACGCTCTGCCATGGAATGCCCTGGGCCACGGCGGCATCGGCCTGCGTGCGCAGCTCGCGCACGCGCTGGCGCAGCGACATCACCAGCAACGGCTGAGGATCGAAGGTGACCGCGGCGCCATGCGCCTGCGGCAGGGGAAGCAACGCGTGGCGCGACAGCACGTAGATGCGGCCACGATGACCGGCGCCAGCGAGGGCGACCACGCTGTCGGCCATGCTCAGGCCCGAGCCGATGATGGCCAGATCGTCGTCACCGGCCAGGACACGCACCCCGTCGTAGTCCCACGCCTCCACCACCTGCGCGGGCGGCAGTGCGTCGGCCCCGGGCACCGGCAGCGGGCGCATGCTGTTGCCGCAGGCCAGCACCACGCGCTTCGCGCTCCACGTCACGTCGTCGTCGAGCCGCAGTTGCACGCCGTGTGGGGTGGGCATCAGCGCGAACACCGGCTGTTCCACTACCTCCAATGCCGCAGCGCTGCGCTCGCCTGCCTGCTCCAGCCGCTCACGCAGGTACGCGGCGTAATGGCGGCGCGGCACGAACTGCTCGGCCAGCACGTCGCGCGGCACGTCGGCAATCGCCTGGCTGTCAATCAGGTAATCAAGGAAATCCGCGGGCTGATCGGGCAGCCCGCTCATCTTGCCGGCCGGCACGTTGAGCAGATGCTCGGGCCACGGTGTTGCGTAGGCGATGCCTTCAGCGAGGACCGAGGCCGGCTCGAACAGCACGATGCGTGACGGCCGCGTCGCATGGCGCAGGGCCTGCAGCGCGACGAGGACGCCGGCAGCGCCGCCGCCGACGATGGCCAGATCACACTGGCGGTGGGTATCGGACGCAGTCATGTATCGATTGTAGGCGATGCGCGTGGAACGGCTGTCCACGTGCGTCACACCGGGCTACATCAGGGCATCGGCCAGCCGTGCGATGCCTTCGCGGCTGCGCTTCCACGCCGGCCGTTGCCGCCACGTCGCCAGTGCGAGCTGACGGGACTGTTGGAGATAATCGGCTTCGATCTGCGCCAGCTGTCGCACCATGCCCCGGTCATAACAGAGCATGCCGATCTCGGCATTGAGCGCGAATGAACGGATATCCAGATTGATCGAGCCGACCAGAGCGATGTCTTCATCGACGGTCAGGTGCTTGGCATGCAGGAAATGCGGTTCGTACAACGCGATGCGCACACCGCTGCGCAGCAGCTCATCGTAGTAGGCCTCCTGCGCCCACGAGGTCAGCCGCTGGTTGGTGCTGGCCGAGAGGATCAGCTGCACCTGCACGCCGGACAAGGCGGCGATGCGCAGCGCACTCAAGGTCGCCTCATCGGGTACGAAGTACGGCGTGACCAGCACGATGCGCCGACGCGCCAGATGGATCAGCGCGTTCACCGCATCGCGCGCGTTGCTGAAGGGGTACGCCGGGCCACTGGGGAGCAGCTGGGTCGGTACATCGGCCGAGCACACCGGCACCGCGGTGAGCACATCCAGGCGCTGCCCGGTTTCCATGTACCAGTCGCTGGCGAACACCGCTTCCAGATGCGCCACCACCGGCCCGCGCACGCGCGCCACCAGCTCCTTGTTCGGGAACCCCGCGACGAACTGCGCGCGCGCCAGGTTCTGTGAGCCGATGTAGCCGACGCGGTTGTCGATCACCGCGATCTTGCGGTGGTTGCGCAGGTCCATGCGGCCACTGCGGCGCCAGCGCAGACCACCGGGCAGCATGGCGCGCACGTCCACGCCGAGCGCCTGCAGGCGATGGCGATAGTGGCGCAGCCCACGCTTGGCACCCACCGCATCCAGTAGTACACGGCAGTGCACACCGCGCGCGGCTGCCCGCTGCAGCGCCTCGACGATGGCCTCGCCGACCGCATCGTCGAACATCAGGTAGTACAGCAGGTGCACGCGTTCACGGGCCTGGTCGATATCCTCGATCAGGGCCTGCAGCGAGGCATCGTAGTCATTGAGCAGATCCACCGCATTGCCGTGGATGGGCATGAAGTCGCCCTGGCGCTCGATCAGCGGCACGATCTCGGCGGTGGCCGTCTCCGGCGGCGGCGTCCAGCGCAGCGGTGGCTGCAGGGCCTGTTCCTCGCGGATTACCTGGGAGGCCTCGGCCTGGCGCTGCACGCGCTGGCGCGACAGCCAGGGATGACCGAACAGCAGATACAGCGGCAGCCCGAGCAGCGGCACGAAGCCGACCAGCAGCAACCAGCTCCGTGCGGCACCGGGTGTGGTGCGGCTGGGAATCCACAACAGCGCGGCCAGCCGGATCAGCCAATCCAGCATCAACAACCACGAACCCAGCAGCCACTCGAACAGCATCGCGTCGCCCGTCGGGAGGGGAACCGCATTCTGCCATGGGTCGCTGCATGCAACCGGTAGTGTCGGCTGCGGGCACGCTCCACTGCGCACCCTGCCCGCGTCCGCGCGTGGCCCATGAAAAAACCCGCCACGAGGGCGGGTTTTTCGTCGGGAAGCTCAAGAATCCTTGCGGATTACTTGATCTTGCCTTCCTTGTACAGGACGTGCTTGCGCACGACCGGATCGTACTTCAGGAATTCCATCTTCCCGGGGGTGTTCTTCTTGTTCTTGTCCGTCGTGTAGAAGTGGCCAGTGTTGGCCGTCGAAATCAGACGGATCTTATCGCGCTTGCCTGCCATGATCGTTTACTCCTCAGACCTTTTCGCCGCGCGAACGCAGCTCAGCCAGAACGGAGTCGATACCGTTCTTGTCGATGGTGCGCAGGGCATGCGCGGAAACACGAAGCTTGACCCAGCGGTTTTCGCTGGCAACCCAGAAGCGGCGCTCGTGCAGGTTGGGCAGGAAACGACGACGGGTCTTGTTGTTGGCGTGCGAGACGTTGTTACCCGTCTGCACTCGCTTGCCGGAAACTTGGCATACGCGGGACATTGCGCACCTCGATAAAAGTAGTTGTCAGCCCATAGCCCGGGCGACGGCGGCCTCGACGGTTTCCCGCCACACGTCATGAGAATCAAAGGGTTACGCTGTCGGGGGCGGACCGGATGACGTGTTCCCGGCCACCAGTCCAAAGGTTTTTGGACACAGCGAGCCGCGCATTATGCCCGCTTGGCCCTGCTGGCGCAACCGAGGCCGGCAGGGGCCTGCCGGCCGGGTCGTTCATGCCAAGACGGCGCGGCGCGGCCGCCCCGTGGCCGGGGTGCTGGCCGCGATCGGCTCACCCGAGGCCGGCACCGCCCGCTCCCTGCCCCAGGCGCGGATGCTCTCGATCTGCTCCGGTGCGGTCCGCGACAACGGCACCACGTTCTGGAAACTCCGCCGGAACAGCTCATCGGTGACCACGGCATCGCCCTTCAGGTACGCCTCTTTCACCACCTCACGCACCGCCGATTCCAGGTCAGAACCGGCGAAGCCCTCGGACAGCTCGACCAGCTCATCGAGCAGCGCCGGCGCCAGCTCACGCTGCTGCAGGCCGCGACGGGCGTAGATGCCGATGATGTCGCGGCGTTCCGGCGCGGTTGGCAGGTCGACGAAAAACAGCTCGTCAAACCGGCCGCGGCGCAGCAGCTCCGGCGGCAGCTTGGACACATCGTTGGCGGTCGCCACCACGAACACGCGGGTACGGGCTTCCTGCAGCCAGTACAGGAACTGGCCGACCAGTCGGGTCGAGGTGCCGCCGTCGCCGCCCCCGGTGGCGCCGGCCAGGCCCTTTTCGATCTCGTCGATCCACAGCACGCAGGGCGCCACGTGATCCGCCGTGGCAAGCGCTTCCTTGAGGCGGCCTTCGCTCTGGCCCAGGTACTGGCCGTGGATGGTGGACAGGTCCAGGCGGTACAGCGGCAACTGCCAGTCCTGGGCAATGGCCTTGGCCGACAGCGATTTGCCGCAGCCCGGTACGCCGACCAGCAGCACGCCCCGCGGCGGCCGGATGCCGCGCTCGCGCAGGTCGGCGGTCAGCAGCGGCCGCTCGCGTGCCAGCCAGCTCTTGAGGCCGCCCAGGCCACCGACACTCAGGTCGCCGCCACGCACCGGCACCCGCTCGATGCCGGAAATGTCGGCGAAGATCCGGTCCTTGGCATGCATCAGCTCGACCAGATCATTCTTGTCGATACGCCCGTTGACCAGCAGCGTGGCGATGATGTTCTCCGCCTCCAGCCGCGAGATGCCGGCCAGGATGGCCGCCGCCTGGCGGATGTCGGCGTCGTCCCACTCGATCTGGAACTGGCTGCGGTACGGATCGATCTGCTCATGGATGATCGCCGCCATCTCGTCTTCGGTGGGCGGCGACAGCACCAGCGACATGCCCAGCCGCTGCAGTTGGCCGAACACCGGCTTGCTGGTCACCACGACCACCGAGCCGCCATGGTCGGCCGCCAGCATCGCCACATCGATCAACTGCCGCGCCGAGGGCGTGTCGTCCTCCAGGTCGGACACTTCGGTCAACACGAAACTGAGGTTCTGACGCTGCGCCATCTGCTGGCTGGCGAAGTCCACCGCGCCGATGACCGAGCGGTCTTCGTTGACGATCCGCCCGGTGGCCAACTCGCGCGTACCCTGCGAGAGGGTGTGCACGTAGAACGGCGCATTCAACGCACCGGCCACGTCACGCAGGATATCCA
Organism: Stenotrophomonas maltophilia; assembly: GCA_002363385.1. GTDB lineage: Bacteria > Pseudomonadota > Gammaproteobacteria > Xanthomonadales > Xanthomonadaceae > Stenotrophomonas > Stenotrophomonas maltophilia_AN. The sequence goes on along the minus strand of DEVL01000003.1, from coordinate 55,661 downwards.
GCACCCGCGCGCGTTCGGTGCTGCGGATGGAGATGAAGGGCACGCGCGCTTTCAGGTAGCGGGTCAGCGTGGCATGGAACTCGCGGGTATCGCTCATGGATTCAGATCATCAAGGTTCGCCGACGGCCCGCTACCGCGGGGACGTCGGCAGGTGAAGCAGACGGGAGTGGCGGCGGCGCGGCAGCATCCAGTGCGGCCGGCCGGTAGTGGCACAGGCTGTTGTAGCGCACCGCACGCAGGGTGCGGTCACAGCGCAGCGTGCGTGCGTTGGCTTCCAGGTCGGCCTGCATCCTGGCCGTGATGCGGACCAGTTCGTCGCGCAGGAACGCACGCAGCGATTCAGGCAGCGTTGCCAGCGAGGCCAGCTGATGCAGCACGCTGAAGTGCCGACGCGCATCCAGCAGCGCACGCACCAAGGTCACTTCATCGGCACGATCACCCAGATCGCGTTGCAGGCGAGCGCTGCACTGCTTCAGCCGCAGGTCGAGCAGCGTGGTCACCCGGTCGGTGAACAACTGCGCCACGCCGGGGGTCCAGTCCAGGCGCCCAGCCGCCATGGCCGCGAGCGCCTCGGCTTCGCGGCCCCCTTCGCTGAAGGCATCCAGGACCTGGCTCCATTCGGCATAGGTCCGCGGAACCGGCAGTGTCATCCGTGCGAGGCACGTTTGCGGCGTACGAAACCGGTTGTCGGCAGCAGGTCCCAGCCAGGCAGGGCGCCGGCAAGCGCATCCGGGGCGGCAATATTGACCAGTGGCGCGGCGGAAACAACCGGGGTAGCCGCCGCGACATCGTTCAGCGGCGGCGGGAGGGCGTCCTGGGCCGGCAACGGCGGCGGCACGGCGGAAGCATCGAGCAGGGAACGGGTCATGGTCGGGCCTCAGGCGGTGGCGGCAAGGATGCGGCGGGTATTGTCATGACCGCCAAGGGTGAACTGCTCGGGGGTGATCGACTCCAGCAGCGCGGTCAACTCGGCAGACTGGGCGTCGCGTGCGGCAAGATCACGCCGCACCTCCACGACTTCGGCCATGCAGGCCTTGAGCGCGTTCTGCAGCTGCTCACGCTGGCGCGTGAAGTCGGCGCGGACCGTCTCGCGGGTCTTGTCCAGATTCTTGTAGGCCATGCCGACCCACAGCAGCATCAGCGCGGCGATCACCATGCCGATGATGTTGCCGAGGGTCATCACCAGCAGCAGGACGCCCAGCACCAGGACAGCCCAGTGCTGGAAGCGCAGCTTCACACCGGCCAGCGCCTGGGCCAGCCCGGCGTCGACGTGTTCGTTCAGCGAGGTCTCCAGTGCAGCCTGGTTGCTGCCATCGCGCGTGGTGCCCTGCCATGCATCCAGCGTGACCTCCACGTCGGTCGGGATCGACTGGCGGATGCTGGCGGTGAGATCGTGGTGCGCTTCCAGGATCCAGCTGCGCGACTGGGCGGTCGCAAAGCGCTGGGTGGCGCGCGAAGCCTGCGAGGTTTCCGGGTGCATCGCGGCGTTGGTGAGCAACTGGGTGAAGCTGATCCGGTGCTCCAGTGCCGGGTCCTGCAGCTGGAAGCGACGGTCGGCCGCGGGGCGGTCACCGTTCTCTTCGATGATCAGCTTGCACAGGGCTTCATCGCGCCGCAGCGGCAGCTCTTCGGCATCGAAGTGCGAGACCAGCTTGGTCAGCAGGGCGTCGACATCGGCGGCCAGACCGGCCGTGGCACGTACATCGCCGCTGAACACACTCTGGAAATGCCGGGTGACAGCCGCGTGGGTCGCCGTGGCATTGAGCGAGTCCTGCAGAGCCGGCCAGGTCGGGCTGAACCGCTGCAGGTGCGGGTAGCGGGCGCTGTCGTCGCCATTGGGGGTCTTGGAGCGCAGTGCATCGATCCACTGGCTGCGCTGGGCCTCCACGAAGCCGGCCCGCTGGGCCAGCTCTTCGATCCATTCATTGGTGCGCGCCACACAGATGCGGGCGGTATCCACGCCGAACACACCGCCGGCGATCGCATCGATCAACACCACGGTCTGGCGGTCCAGTTCCACCGGGTTCTGCATGCCCAGGTAACGGTCCATCCACTGCTGGGCGGCCGACAGACGTCCCGCGCGGCGGCTGACGAGAGAGAACAGCAGGCTGGTTTTCTCGTCATCACGACGGATGGCCTCGGCCAGCGCACGCTGCGCCAGATCCTGCTGGTCGTTGAGCCAGGCGGCCAGCGCCACCAGTGCCGGGGCCAACCAGTAGCCGGGCGCCGCCAGCATGAGATTCTCACTGGCGGCACGGATGGTGTCCTGCCGGACCAGACTGATGTCGGCCGCCTGCAGGATGCCGGTGGTCTGGCGGCGGACCTCGGCGTAGTGGCCGAACCGGTTCTCCAGCTCCTGGCGGATCTTTACCTGCCGGGTTTCGGCCAGCGACAGTTCCTTGGCTTTCAGATCCGCTGCCACGAAATCCATGAACGCTTTTTCCAGGCGCGCCAGTTCGCTGCGGGTGGCACCTACATCGCTCTGGATCGCGTGGGCCTGGGTGTGCAATGCGTCCAGGTCCTGCCCCAGCGAGCGCAGGCTGCTGTTGATGGCGGACAGGTCGGCCATGTGGATGATGCGTTGTGTGCTCATGTCGTTCCTTCGATGACGGCGGTCTGGCCGGAGTCGCTGACGGTGACCATCCGGTTCGCGTACACCTCGATGAAGGCGTAGGACGGATGCACGGCCAGCGTGCGTGCCCGTTCGAGCGTTAGCGGCAGCGTGTGGCCGATCTTGAAGTGTTCGATGATCTGCCCGGTCAGGTCCAGCGTATGGACCTCATACGGGTGACCGAGCATGCAGCGGCTGACGATGCCGAGCAGGCGATCCTCCAAGGCGATCTCACCGAGTTCGGCGTCGATCAGCTGCTTCAGCGCAGCCAGCGCTTGGCGATCATGCAGGTGACCGCCAACATCGACACGGGTCATGGCCTGCACATACGCGGGCGAGCGCTTCTGCCGGAGGCGGCTGTCGAGCGAGGTCGCACTCAGCGGGGTGGTGCGTGCCTGAGAGCGCGTGGCGACAGACAGGCCGGCGGTAGCGGCCTCCGTGCCGAACAATAGATTGCGAGCCATTCCCTGCTTCCTGCGATACCGCGAGCGCGGCCGTTCCGAGGCGGAAAGTAGCAGAGATGCGGTGCCGTTCCAATGCGATGCATGCGTGGACGATGCGGCCGTCACTGGCGCCTGCGCTAGGCTGGCCACCTGAGAAGGACCGCCCCGCATGAAGATTCTCGCAATGACCTGTCGTGCCATGTTCCCGAAGCGCCTGCCATGAAGCTGCTCGCCCTGACCTACGGCACCGAAGGCGACACCCGCCCGCTGGTGATGCTCTGCCATGGATTGATCGCCGCAGGCCATGAAGTACTGCTGCTGGCCGAGCGAGACACGCTCGATACTGCGCGCGAACTGGGCGTCCCGCATGCCGCGCTCGAAGGCGACATCCATGACGAGGTAGTGGCATTGGTCTCGCGCGGGAATGCCCGTCTCGCCGCCTCGCGGGGGCTGGCGCGGATGGCGCAACGGCACGTGCCCGGATGGATGCGTCAGGCCGATGCCGCTGCCGCCGGATGCGATGCCGTGCTGACCGGCGGGCTGGCCGCTTTCGTCGGCCTGACCGTGGCCGAGCACCACGGGCTGCCGGTAATCGGCACCGGGATGATCCCACTGACCCCAACGGCCAGCTTCCCCTCCCCATTCCTGCCACGGCTGCGCCTGCCGGGGGTGCTCAACCGGCTCAGCTACCAGCTGGTCAACCACGCGGTGTGGCGTACCTTCCGCCGCCCGATCAACGCGGCGCGCAAGGAACTGGGGATGCCGAGGCGCGCCTCCCCCTGGCAGGATCTGCCGATGCTGTACGGCATCTCGCCCAGCCTGCTGCCACCGCCGCCGGATTGGCCGGACAACCACCAGATCTGCGGCCAATGGCGCGCGCCAGAACGCGGTTGGCAGCCGCCGCCGGACCTGCAGGCCTTCCTGGACGCCGGCCCCGCCCCGGTCTACCTCGGCTTCGGCAGCATGACCGGCTTTGATCGCGACCAGGTGCTACCCGCGCTGCTGGCAGCCCTGGCGCCGCGGCGGGTGCTGCTGTTCCCGGGATGGGCCGGTCTGCCCAGCGCTCCCTTGCCACCCAATGTGTTCGTGATCGGGCCGACCCCGCATGAGGCCTTGTTCCCGCGCTGCGCGCTGATCATCCATCACGGTGGCAGCGGCACCACGCACTCGGCGTGCCGGGCCGGGGTGCCCTCGCTGGTGATGCCGTTCGCCGCCGACCAGTTTTTCTGGGCGGATCGGCTGCATCAGTTGGGCGTGGCACCGGCGGCGTTGTCGCCGAAGCGGTTGGATGCCGCCCGGCTGAGCAGTGCCGTTGCGTTTGCCGAGCGGGCGGACACGCGCTCGCGTGCCGTCGCGCTTGGCAGGGCGATGACGGTCGAAGATGGCGTGGCCGTTGGCGTCGCGGCGATAGAGGCGCATCTGTCACCTCGATGACCGCGGCCATGGCGGGCACGGCGGTTGCCGTGCCGCCTGCGGGTAGCCCCCGACCCACGGTCGGGGGCTACCCGATGAGCCGGTGCTATCCAGCGGCCGGTGCAGCGTCGTCCTTGCGATGCAGCCACCGATACAGCACCGGCAACACCAACAACGTCAGCAGCGTGGACGAGACGATGCCGCCGATCACCACGGTTGCCAGCGGACGCTGCACCTCCGAGCCGGCACCCACGTTGAACGCCATCGGCACGAAGCCGAGCGAGGCCACCAGCGCGGTCATCAGCACCGGGCGCAGACGGCCCAGGGCACCTTCGCGCACCGCCTGCGGCAACGGCATCCCATGCTCGCGCAGGCTGCGCACGAAGCTGATCATCACCAGGCCGTTGAGCACCGCCACACCGGACAGCGCGATGAAGCCCACGCCGGCCGAGATCGACAACGGAATCCCACGCAGCGCCAGCGCGAGCACACCGCCGGTGAGCGCCAGCGGCACGCCACTGAACACGATGGCCGCATCCTTGACCGAGCCGAACGCCCAGAACAGCAGCGCGAAGATGATCGCCAGCGTCACCGGCACCACGATCGACAACCGCTGGCTGGCCGAAATCAGCTGCTCGAAGCTGCCGCCGTACTCGATCCAGTAGCCGTTGGGCACCTGCACATCGCGCCCGATCACCTGCTGCAGCTCGCCGACAAACCCGCCGAGGTCGCGGTCGCGCACGTTGGCGGTGACCACGATCCGGCGCTTGCCGTTTTCGCGGTTGATCTGGTTCGGTCCTTCGCTGTTGCTCAAGGTTGCCAGCTCACGCAGCGGCACGGTGCGTGCACTGCCGCTGGTCCAGCTGCCGGTGCGGCTGGACTCATCCGCGTCATCAGCCAGCGCCGTCTCCAGCGACACCGGCAGGTCCGCCAGTGCGGCCGGGTCCTGGCGCAGTGCTTCAGGCAGGCGCACCACGATGTCGAAGCGGCGGTCACCCTCGAACAACTGCCCTGCCACCTGGCCGCCCACCGCGGTGGCCACGGTCGACTGCACCTGGCCGGGATTCAAGCCATACCCGGCCAACGCGGTGCGGTTGGGGGTAACGGTCAGCAACGGCAGGCCGCTGGTCTCCTCCACCCGCACATCCGCCGCGCCCGGCACCGTGCCGACCACCGCCGCGATGCGCTTGCCTACCGACAGCAGCGTGTCCAGGTCATCACCGAACAACATCACCGCCACGTCGGCGCGCACACCGGAGATCAGCTCGTTGGTGCGCATCTGGATCGGCTGGGTGAACTCGTAGTTGTTGCCGGGCAGCTGCTCAACCGCTGCCTCCAGCTCGGCCAGCAGTGCCGCGCGCGACTTGCGTGGGTCCGGCCAAGCCTTGCGCGGTTTCATCATGATGAAGGTATCGGCGACCGACGGCGGCATCGGATCGGACGCGACCTCCGGCGTGCCGATCTTGGAGAACACCTTGTCCACCTCGGCGAACTGCACCAGCCGGTTCTCGATCTGCTTCTGCATCTCGATGGACTGGGTCAGGCTGGTCCCAGGGATGCGCATGGCGTGCATGGCGACATCGCCTTCGTCCAGGTTCGGCACGAACTCGCTGCCCAGCCGCGTCGCCAGCAGGCCGCAGCCGATCACCAGCACCAGCGCAGCACCGACCATCCAGCGGCCGCGACGCAGCGAAAAGGCCAGCATCGGCTCGTAGCGCCGACGCACCCAGGCCATCAGGCGGTTCTCCTTCTCCTGCACCCGGCCACCGAGGAACAGCGCGATCGCCGCGGGCACGAAGGTCAGTGCCAGCACCATCGCACCGGTCAGGGCCAGCACCACGGTGATCGCCATCGGGTGGAACATTTTTCCTTCCACACCGTTGAGCGCGAAGATCGGCAGGTACACCGCCGTGATGATGCCTAGCCCGAACAGGCTCGGGCGGATCACCTCGGCGGTGGCGCTGGCGGTTTCGGCGAAGCGTTCATCGCGGGTCATGTCGCGGCCGAGCGCGTGCTGGCGTTCGCCGAAGCGGCGCAGGCAGTTCTCGATGATGATCACCGCCCCGTCGACGATCAGCCCGAAGTCCAGCGCGCCCAGGCTCATCAGGTTGGCCGAGACGCCGCCACGGGCCATGCCGGTCAGCGTGAACAGCATCGCCAGCGGAATCACCGCCGCGGTGATCAACGCCGCGCGGAAGTTGCCGAGCAGCAGGAACAGCACCACGATCACCAGCAGGGCACCTTCGATCAGGTTCTTGGCGACTGTTGCGATGGTGCGGTCGACCAGCGCGGTGCGATCGTAGCTGGCGGTGACGGTGACGCCCTCCGGGAGACTGGCCTGCGCCTGCTGCAGACGCGCCGCCGCGGCCTGGGCCACATCGCGGCTGTTGGCCCCGATCAGCATCACCACCGTGCCCATCACCACTTCATGGCCGTTCTGGGTGGCCGCACCACTGCGCAGCTCCGGTCCGTCCTGCACCTGGGCGACGTCGTGCACGTGGATCGGCACGCCTTCGCGGCGGGCCAGCACGATGTTGCCGATCTCCTCCAGGTTGGCGACCTGGCCGGGAATGCGCACCAGGAACTGCTGGCCGTTGCGTTCGATGTAACCGGCGCCGACGTTCTGGTTGTTGGCCTCCACCGCCTGCACCACGTCCTCCAGGGTAAAGCCCAGCGCGCGCAGCCGTGCCGGATCCGGCGTGATGTGCACCTGGCGCTGGAAGCCACCGATGGTGTTGACCTCGGTCACGCCGGGCACGTTGCGCAGCTGCGGCCGGATCACCCAGTCCTGCAGGGTGCGCAGGTCAGTGGCGGTGTACGCCGTGCCATCGGCCTTGCGCGCCTTGGGATCGGCATCGATGGTGTACATGAAGATCTCCCCGAGGCCGGTGGAGATCGGGCCCAGCTGGGGATCCAGCCCGTCGGGAATCTGCGACTTGACCTGCTGCAGGCGTTCGGCGACCTGCTGCCGTGCGAAGTAGATGTCGGTGCCGTCCTTGAAGACCACGGTCACCTGCGAGAGCCCGTAGCGCGACAGCGAGCGTGCCTGCTCCATCGCCGGCAGGCCGGCCATCACCGTTTCCACCGGATAGGTGATGCGCTGTTCGGTCTCCAGCGGCGAGTAGCCCGGCGCGGCGGTGTTGATCTGTACCTGGACGTTGGTGATGTCCGGGGTGGCGTCGATGGGCAGCTTCGTGAAGCTCCAGCTGCCGATGACGATCAGCACCAATGTCAGGGCCATCATCAACCAGCGATGGGCGATGGCGGCGCGGAGGATGCGCTCAAGCATGGTGGCGCCCTCCGTGTGCGGGGCGCGGCAACGCATCAATGTTCATGCGATGCCCCTGCCTTGCCGATGTCGGCCTTGACCACGTAGCTCTGCTCGACCACGACGTCTTCGCCGACGGTCAGGCCGCTGAGTACTTCCACCTTGCCCGCATCGCGCGCACCCAGGGTCACCGCACGCGCGGTGTAGGTGTCGCCTTCGCGCACGAACACCACGTCCTTGCCATCCATCGTCTGCAACGCGCTCAGTGGCACCACCTGTGCGGCCGGCGTGGTGGCCACCACGATGCGCGCCTTGACCGCGGCACCGGGCCGCCATTGGCCGTCGTCGTTGCGCAGCGTGGCGCGCGCGACCGTGCTCTGGCTGGCGGTGGCGGTGCCGGGCAACACGCGCTCCAGCGTGGTGCTCTGGCTGACGCCGTCGGTCATGCGCGACACGGTGACCGGCACGCCAGCGGTGATGTGCTGGGTATCGTTGCCGAAGATATGCAGATCCACCCACAGCGTGGACAGATCACCGATCTCGAACAATGGCGTGCCCTCGCCCGCCACCCCGCCGACCTGCGCCTGGCGCGCGAGCACCACGCCGCCGATCGGTGCGGTGACGGTGTACGTGGTGAGACTGAGGTTGCTCTCGATGCTGGCCACTACCTGGCCGGCACGCACGCGGTCGCCCACATTGGCGCGCAGCGAGCGGATCGGACCGGGGAAGCGCGCCATCACCTGGGCAACGCGGCCATCGACCGGGGTCAACAGACCCTGCACGTCGTGTTCGTCAGCGATGGTGCCGGCCACGACCGGTGCGACGCGGATGCCGGCCTGTCGGGCCATGGCCGCGGCGATGGTGGTGCTTTCCGGTGCGTCGTGGTCGTCATGATCATCGTCGTGTCCGGCTTCACCATGGCCGGCGTCCGTCTCGGCCGCCTTGGCCGGCGCCGTGGCGGGTTCGCTGCCGCCGCAGCCGATGAGCGCCATCAGCGCGATCAACAGGCTGCCGGCCAGCGCGGTACGGATCAGGGTAGTGGTCATCGGCGGTCCTCCGTGGACACGGTGTCGGTCGCGGCGACCATGCTCTGGCCGGTCAGACGCTGGAGTTCGATCAAAGCGGTCTGTGCGGCGATGGCCGCTTCCAGCTGGCGCTGGCGTGCTTCGATGCGCATTGCCTGCAGCTGTGCCCATTCCATGTAGCTGATCGCGCCGGCGCGCCATGCCTTCTCGGCGGCATTCTCGGCGCGCTTGAGCTGGGGCAGTACGTCGCGTTCCATGCGGGTGACTTCCAGCCGCGAGGTCAGGTAGCGGCCATGTGCTTCGGCGAGTGTGGCGTACAGCTGCAGCGCGCGCGCCTCGCGTTCCACACTGTTGAGCGCCAGTTCGGCCTCGGCGGCGCGGATCTCCGGGTCGGCACGGCGCACACTGCCCAGCGGCAGGCTGAAACCGGCGACCAGGGAGGTGTCGCGGGTATCGCGGCTGTTGCGCACGCCGACCTGCCAGCTGACATCGGGCCGTGCCTGGGTGCGGGCCAGCTGCAGCTGCGCTTCGCGGATGCGGCGTTCGCCGGCCAGCACCGCCAGTTCCGGGGTCCGCTGCAGTTCCTCGGCGAGCACGGCGAAGTCCTGCAGCGCGGGCAGCTGCATCGGGTCGCCGGTGACCACGTCGAAACCGGGCTCGCGCTGGCGCCACAGTGCTGACAGCGCCGCACGCGCGGACTGATCCATCTGCCGGGCGCGATCGCGGTCCAGCTCGGCCTGGGCCTGCATCGCCTGCGCGGTCAGCAGCACCGACTCGGGCGAGGCACCGGCCTGCAGGCGCAGCCGCGCGGCGGCGACGGCGCGTCTTCGCTGCTCGATATCGGTCTCGGCGATGCGCAGCTGCTGGCGCGCGTCGGTCACTGCCAGATAGCGGCGGGCGACCTCGGCCATCAGATCCAGCCGCGTGGTTTCGCGCTGCGGGGCCAGGCTGTCCAGGTTGGCCTGGGCCACGGCGCGGCGGGCATCCAGTTTGCCACCACGTTCCAGCACGCCGGCCAGGGTGACGGTGACTTCGGCGGCATCAAAGCCACGAGCGTCCCCGCTGCCGAGTGCGTTCTCCAGCTCCACGCCCACGGTCAACGGGGGCGACAGGCCGGCCGCGTCACGGCGGGCTTCCCACACCGGGCGCTGGGCCTGCGCCAGGCGCAGATCGGGGTGGTACTGGGCGACGCGCGCGATGGCGTCGTCGAGGGTCAACGGTGCAGCAGGTGTCGTGCCCTGTGCGTACACGCACGGCACGAACGCAATGGCAGCCAAAGCTGCCAGACGCATCCACATGGGAGTCTCCAGAAAGCAATCAGATGGCAAACGGCGGCACGCGGCCGCAGGGCATCAGATCGCTATCGGAGGACGCAGCAGGTTTTCGGGCGGCTGCGTGCGCAGCTGCGCGATCAACCCGGCAGGCACGCCGTGGCTGGGGGCCGCCGGCAGGCTCCAGGCCATCGCGGCCATCGGCAGCACGCCGCCGTGGCCATGGCAGTGGCCGCAATGCACCAGGGCATGCAGCCAGTCTTCCTTGCCGTCGTCGTCGCCCGGCACATCGGCGGCGTCATCCAGGCTGCCATGCACGTCGCTGCTGTCCGCGTGCACGCTCAGGTGGATGTCGGCCAGGGCCGAGGCCAGCGAACTGCCGAACACGCCCACACCGACCACCACCAGCATCAGCAGGCGGAGCAATAGGGACGGACGCGGGCGGGTACGACGGAACATGGCCTGCAGGGTAGCCGGGCGTGAAGCCGTTACACAATCGCAGCCCGGCAGGTCGGTTCACGTTGGCAGGGGCCGGCGCGATGGCCGGCCCCCGCGCATCTCAGCTGGCCGCGGCCTTGCGCTGGGCGATGAAGGCCTGGATCTGTTCCTCCAGCACCGGCAGGGGCACCGAGCCCTGGCTGAGCACGGCGTCGTGGAAGGCCTTGACGTCGAAACGGTCGCCCAGTTCCTGCTCGGCCTGCGCACGCAGGCGCACGATCGCGATCTCGCCGAGCTTGTAGCTCAGCGCCTGGCCCGGCCAGGAGATGTAGCGGTCCACTTCGGTGGTCACTTCATGCTCGCTCAGCGCGGTGTGGTCGCGCAGGTAGGACAGCGCCTGCTCGCGGGTCCAGCCCTTGTGGTGCACGCCGGTATCGATCACCAGGCGCGCGGCCCGCCACATTTCGTAGGTCAGGCGGCCGAAATCCTCGTACGGGGTTTCGTAGATGCCCATCTCCACGCCGAGCTTCTCGCAGTACAGGCCCCACCCTTCGCCATAGGCGGAAATGTAGTTGTTGCGGCGGAACGCGGGCTGCTCGCCCTGCTCTGCCGCCAGCGCGCCCTGCAGGGCATGGCCCGGATCGGACTCATGCAGGGTCAGTGCCGGCAGGTTGTACAGCGGCCGCGCCGGCAGGTTGTAGGTGTTGAGCCAATAGGTGCCCATGCCACCGCGGCCGGCGGTCCAGAACGGGGCGATGTCCGGCGGCACCGGCACGATGGTGAAGCGCGCGCGCGGCAGCGTCATGTACTTGCCGATCACGCCGTCCACGCGCTTGGAGATCCACGCCGCACGGTGCAACAGCTCGTCCGGGGTCTTGGCGTAGAACTGCGGATCGGTACGCAGGAAGGTCAGGAACTCGGCGAAGCTGCCCTTGAACTCGACCTGCTTGATGATGCCGTTCATCTCGGCCTGGATGCGCGCGACTTCCTTCAGGCCGATCTCGTGGATCTGCTGCGGGGTCAGGTCCAGCGTGGTGTATTCGTGGATCTGCTGCTTGTAATACGCCTTGCCACCCGGCATCGCCTCGGCGGCCAGGGTGGTGCGCGCCTGCGGGACGTACTCGCTGGCGAAGAACGTGCGCAGCTTGGCGAACGCCGGCACCACGCTGCCGCCGATCGCCTGGCGGGCCTGCTCCTGCAACTGCGCCTGCTCGGCTGCCGGGATGCTGGCCGGCAGCTTCTTGAACGGGGCGTACAGCGGCGATTGGGTCGGGTCCTTCAGTTCGGACACGGTGGCAATCGAGACCTCGCGGCCATCAAGCACCGCACGCGGCACGCTGAAACCGCGCTTGAGGCCGGCGCGCATGTTCTCGGTCTGCTGGTCGAAGTAGCGCGGCACATCGTTCAGGCGCGCGATGTAGTTGCGGTAGTCCTGCGCGTTCTTCATCTCGCGCCGGGCCATGAAGGACAGGTTCGACCAGAACGAGGAGTCCGCGTTGAACGGCATTTCGTAGGCGCGCAGGCGTACCTCGGCGGCCAGGTTGAACACCTGGTCGCGGTAGATCGCGTAGTTGATGCGGTTCTCGGCCGAGAGTGCCTTGGTGTCGATCTTGTCCAGCTGGGCCAGGACGTCGTCCCAGACCTTCAACCGGCCCTGCTGCGCGGCCGCGCCGACATCGGGCATGCGGGTGGCGTTGGCCGGGCCGTCGCCGTCTTCGCTGGCTTCACCGCCACCGGCTTCGCGCCAGGCCCATTCCTTCTCGTAGATCGCGCGGAACTGCGCATCGGCGGGGCTTTCGGCGGCCAGGCTGGCCGGGGCGGCGGCCGGGGCAGCCGGGGGCGCGGCCAGGGCAGCGCCGGCGGGAAGAGCCAGGGCGAGCAGCAGCGCAGCAACGAGCGGTGATTTCACGGTCAGGGGTTCCCGAGGGACGGCAAACCCCGATCATGGCACCAAGCTGGCGGGCGGTGCATGGATCAAAAGTCCTGCGCGACCCTAGTGCGTCGCCTTGTCCCGCTTCCACCCACGGTGCGCGATATCCAGCTTCAGGCTGTACAACGCGGTGAAGGCCGGGAACAGGTTCTGCAGCACGCCCACCGAGTCCTGCTTGGCCGAGAACAGGAAATAGCTCAGCGTCATCAGGCTGCCGACCACGCTCATGTACCAGAACAGGCGCGGGATCACCGGCTTGCCAGCGCGGCGCGAGGCGATGAACTGGACCAGCCAACGGCCGCCGAACATCAGCGCGCCGGTGTAGCCGATCAGCTTCCAGCCGGTGACGTGCAGGCCGGTCCAGTACAGCCAGGTGAGCGGCTGGTCGAGCCAATGCAGTTCCATCAGCGTTCTTCCACGGCGGTGCGCTTGCTGCGCGTGATCAGCCAGGCCACCCCGCGCAGGTCACGGATGCCGACCAGGGCGCGGCCGAGATTGTTGTACTTGGAGACCCCGGCCGTGCGGTGGCGGTGATTGACCGGCACGCTGGTCGTCTGCCAGCCGGCCCGTTGCATCAGCGCCGGCAGGTAGCGGTGCATGTGGTCGAAGTACGGCAGGTCCAAAAACGCGGCGCGCTCGAACAGCTTGATGCCGCAACCGGTATCGGGCGTGTCATCGCGCAGCATGCGGGCGCGGATCGCATTGGCCCACTTGCTGGCCCAGCGCTTGCTGCCCGAATCCTGGCGATTGACGCGCCACCCGGCGAACAGCTTGACCTCGGTGGCGGCTGCGGCCCGTGCAGCGAGCAGCTTGGGGATGTCGGCCGGATCGTTCTGGCCGTCACCGTCCAGGGTGGCGATCCACGGCGCACGCGCGTGCTTGACGCCGTTGCGCACCGCGGTGCTCTGCCCGCTCTGGGTGACGTGGTGCAGCACCCGCAGCTCGGGCGTGACGGCCTTCAGGGCCTGCAGCACCGCCAGGGTGTCGTCGCGCGAGTGGTCGTCGATGTAGACGATTTCGAAATCGATCTGCCCACGCAGTGCGGTGGTGATCTCGTTGATCAGGGGCGTGACGTTGTCGCGTTCATTGAAGACCGGGACGACGACCGACAACTGGGGTTGGCTCATGGTCGGGCTCTGCGAATGGCCAGGATCGAAAAAGAGCGCGCATTCTCCGCGCCCGAGGTTATCCGAAGATGAATCGGCGTGTGTGTGTCAGGCGTGAGCCCCGAAGTAATCGCGGCACCAGGCCACCACCAGCGGCAGACCGCGCTCGATCGGCATGGCCGGCTCATAGCCGAATGCGTCATACGCGCGCGTGGTGTCGGCCATGGTGCGGATCATGTCGCCGGGCTGCATCGGCTTGTAGACCTTCTGCGCCGGGCGTCCGGCCGCGGCCTCGATGACGCCGATGAAATGCTCCAGTTCGATCGGCGTGTGGTTGCCGAGGTTGAAGACTCGATGCGGAACGACCTCGCTGGACGGATGCGCCAGCGCGCCGAGGATGCCATCCACGATGTCGGAGACATGTGTGAAGTCGCGCTGCATCTTGCCCTCGTTGAACACGTCGATCGGGCGGCCGGCCAACACCGCGCGCGAGAACAGCAGCGGTGCCATGTCCGGGCGGCCCCACGGGCCATACACGGTGAAGAAGCGCAGACCGGTGGCATGCAGCCCGAACAGCTGGGCGTAGGTGTAGGCCATCAGCTCGTTGGCGGCCTTGGTCGCGGCATACAGCGAGCGTGGCTTGTCGATGCGCTGGTCTTCGGAGAACGGCGGGGTCGCCGAATCGCCGTACACCGAGCTGCTGGAGGCATACACCAGATGGGCCACGCCACGATGGCGGCACAGCTCCAGCATGTTGACGAAGCCGGTCAGGTTGCTGTCGACGTAGGCATGCGGGTTTTCCAGCGAGTAGCGCACGCCGGCCTGTGCGGCCAGGTGGATGACCCGGGTCGGCTGGACCTCATCGAACAGCGCGGCCAGGCCCTCGCGATCGGTCAGGTCGAGCACGCGGATGTCGGCGTCCGGGCACAGCGCGGCCACGCGATCGCGCTTGATCTGCGGATCGTAGTAGTCGTTGTAGTTGTCCAGGCCGACGACGCGCTCACCGCGCTCAAGCAGGGCCTTGCAGGTGTTGGCGCCGATGAAACCGGCCGCGCCGGTCACGAGAATCGTCATGGGGTCTGTCCGTCATGCAGCCACGTATCAATACAGCGTGCCCGGGACGCCCGCGTGGCGATCCGCGCGTCCCGGTGGCCCGCCTCACCAGAGGCTGAGCGGCGCTTCCTTGGCCAGGGTGGCCTTGCGTTCCTTGCTGAAATCCCACCACGGCCGCGGCGCCTCGCCCTGCATGAAACGCAGCACCGACAGAAATACATCGATCACGCAGGGGTCGTGCATCACCCCCGTACGCAGGCACAGCTGCGCGTACATGTCATAGGCATCACGACCGCGCAGATGCGCTGGCACGCGGATGCCGATCAGACGGAGATCTTTCTCACAGGCCGGCCCGACATTCGGCAGGTCGGTCAGACGCAACAGATGGTTGCGGTCGACCTTGGTGGGGTTCATTGGTTGGGGAAGATCCTCTGACGCCTGCGGGGGACTCAGCCCTTCTGTGCGCGAAGTCGGTCGAGCACGCCATCCAGCGTGTCCAGGTCGGTGTAATGGATGATCAGCTTGCCCTTGCCGCCACGGCCGTGGGCGATCGCCACGCGGGCACCCAGCGACTCGGACAGTTCGGTTTCCAGCGAGGCGATATCGGCCTGCGGCGCGGCGGCGGCGGGCTTCTTGCGCAGCGCGCCGGGCACTTTGCCGGCCGCGAACTGCTGGGCGCGGTGTTCCACTTCGCGTACCGACCAGCCCTGGTCGGCCGCTTCCTGGGCCAGCTTGCTGGCCAGTTCCGGCGCCAGTGTCAGCAACGCACGGGCGTGGCCCATTTCCAGCCGCCGGGTTTCCAGCAGCAGGCGGATGGCGATCGGCAGCTCGAGCAGGCGCAGCAGGTTGGACACCGCCGCACGCGAGCGACCGACGGCCTGTGCGGCCTCGGCGTGGGTCAGGGCGAATTCGGAGATCAGCCGCTGCAGCGCTTCGGCTTCTTCAAGCGGGTTGAGGTCTTCGCGCTGGATGTTCTCGATCAGCGCCATCGCGATGACGGTGCGGTCTTCCAGCTCACGCACCACCACCGGCACTTCATCCAGGCCGGCCAGCTGCGACGCGCGCCAGCGGCGTTCGCCGGCCACGATCTCAAAGCTGTCCGGGCCCAGCTGACGCACCAGGATCGGCTGGATCACGCCCTGCGACTTGATCGACTCGGCCAGCTCGGCGAGCTTGGTCTCGTCCATGTCGCGTCGCGGCTGGTACTTGCCCGGCTGCAGGTGGCCGACCGGCAGCTTGCGCAGGCGTTCACCCGGCTGCGGTTCGACCACGGCGGCTGCCTGCACCTGTGTCACTGCCCCCTTGGGCCCCAACAGCGCGTCGAGGCCACGGCCGAGGCCGCGTTTCTTGCCGAGGGCAGGCTTGGTGCTCATCAGGCGGTCTCCATGGCCTTGTCGGCCTTCTTGCGTTGGTTGTTGCGACGGATGATCTCGCCAGCCAGGCCGAGATAGGCAACGCCACCGCGCGAGGCACGGTCGTAACCGACGATGCTCTGGCCATGGCTGGGCGCCTCGGCCAGGCGCACATTACGCGGCACGATGGTGCGGAACACCTGCTCGCCGAAGTGCTCGGTCAGCTCGGCTGACACGGCATTGGCCAGGTTGTTGCGCACATCGAACATGGTCCGCAGCACACCTTCGATCTCCAGCGCGGGATTGAGGTTGGCACGCAGCGCTTCGATGGTTTCCACCAGCGCGCTCAGGCCTTCCAGCGCGTAGTACTCGCACTGCATCGGCACGATCACCGAATCGGCGGCGGCCAGCGCGTTGAGCGTCAGCAGCGACAGCGCCGGCGGGCAGTCGATCAGGATGTAGTCGTATTCGTCGCGGATCGGGGCCAGCGCGCGCTTGAGGCGCTGCTCGCGCTCGCTCTGGTCCATCAGCTGGATCTCGGCGGCGGTCAGGTCGATGTTGCCCGGGAGCAGGTCGAAGCCTTCCGGGGTCTTCACCCGGACCTCGGCCGCGGTGCTTTCGCCCAGCAGCAGATCACAGGTGGAGGCGGCGACTTCGCGCTTGTCCACGCCGCTGCCCATGGTCGCATTGCCTTGGGAATCGAGGTCGACAAGAAGCACGCGCTTGGGCGCAGCAGCCAGGGAGGCGGCCAGATTGACAGCGGTCGTGGTCTTGCCGACGCCACCTTTCTGGTTGGCGATGGCGATGATGCGGGCCATGCGGGTGAGCCTCATCGGCAGGGAGTGGGACTGGTCATTATGCGTATATGGGGCGTGTCATGCACTGTGAGATGCGCGGAAGGCACGCGCCGCAATACCGCAGCGACGCCCACGGGCACGCCGATGGCGCCGCGTGGGGCCACCGCGGGAGGGGGGCGGGACGACCGTAGGGCGGGCGATGCAGGCGGTGAGGTCACCGGCTCACGGGCCGGTGACCACCACCAGATGGCGCTCGCCGGTCAACCCGGGAACGCTCAGCGGCACCACTTTCTCCACCGCCCAGCCGGCCGGCAGCTGCGCGATCTCGTCGTGCGGGTACACGCCTTTCATCGCCAGCAGGCGGCCCCCCGGGCGCAGCAGATGCCCACCGACCCGGATGATCCCGGCCAGGGTATCCATCGCGCGGGCGGTCAGGTGGTCATAGGCGGCCGGTTCGGCCAGTGCCTCGGCACGCGACTCGGCTACGCGGGCGTTGCCCAGGCCCAGCTGGCGCACGGCCTCACGCATGAAGCGCGCTTTCTTGCCATTGCTTTCGACCAGGGTCACCTGCAGCTGCGGGCGTGCGATGGCCAGCGGGATGCCCGGCAGCCCAGGGCCGGTGCCCAGATCGGCAAGGTTGCCGGTCTCCAGGAACGGCTGCATCGCCAGCGAATCGAGCAGATGGCGGGTCACCATCTCCAGCGGATCGCGGATGGCCGTCAGGTTGTACGTCCGGTTCCAGCGGTCGAGCAGGGTCAGGTAGGTCAGCAGTGGCGGTGCCAGCGCGGCGTCCAGCTGCATGGCGGCCAGGCCGCGCTCAAGCGCGTCGGCGACGCCAGCGGGGAGGGTGTGTTCTGTCATGGTGCCATTATCGCAGGTCGGTAGCGCCGACCGTGGGTCGGCTAGCCATCTCACAGGGCATGCCAGGCCAGCGCCGCCCGGAAATCATCGGCGGCCTGCCACTCATGCAGGTGCCAGCGCTCGGCCGGCCCCAGTTCCGGGTCGCACCAGGCCAGGTGCAGCCCACCGTCGATGCCGGGCGCGAGCTGCAGCCGGTGCAGACCGAAGGAGATGCCCTGCCCCTGCGCCTTCAACAGCGCCTCCTTGGCGCACCAGACGCGGAAGAACCAATGGTGGCGGGCGTTCTCCTCCAGCGATTCCAGCCAGGCGATCTCGGCCGGGTGGAAGAAGCGCTGCACGATCTCCAGCATCCGCGGGCGTGGGCGCAGCGGCTCCAGGTCCACGCCGAGGCGGACGCCTTCCCCGAGGGCGACCAGCAGCTGCCCATGGCTGTGGCTCCAGCCGGTCCCGACATGCGCCAACGGGCCATGCAGCGCTGGCCGGCCGCGCGGGTCGCGCTGCAGCGGCAGCTCATCCGGCGCCCCACCCAGCTGCTCGGCCAGCAGGACCCGGGCCTGCGGCTCGCCCCGGGTGCCCGGCACATGCGGCAGGCGCCAGACCGTGACCGGGCCGAAGCGCCACGGGCCCTCCAGTGTCGCCGGCAGGGTCATGCGAACGCCCCGAAAAGAGCACTGCACGGTGACTTCACGGCACGTACCGTCAACTGGCCCGGTGCCATCCACTTATTGGGAGTCAACGTCATGGGCATCATCATCTGGTTGATCGTCGGCGGTATCGTGGGCTGGCTTGCGAGCATCATCATGCGGCGCGATGCACAGCAGGGCATCATCCTGAACATTGTGGTCGGCATCGTCGGCGCGCTGATTGCCGGCTTCCTGTTCGGCGGCGGCATCAATGAAGCGATCACCATCCGCACGTTCCTGTTCTCGTTGATCGGCGCAGTGATCCTGCTCGCGATCGTGAATCTGTTTACGCGTCGAAGCGTCCGGTAACGAAGGCACGTACCTCGTTTGATCGACAAGGCCCGGCACTGCCGGGCCTTGTTGTTTCCACGATCAGCCCAGCTGCACCCAGGCCGGGGCATGGTCGCTGGGGCGCTCCCAGGTGCGCGGCTCGCGGTCGATGCCGGAGGCGACCGCACGCGCCTTGAGTGCGTCGGACACCAGGGTCAGGTCGATGCGCAGGCCGAGGTTGCGACGGAAACCGGCCGCCCGGTAGTCCCACCAGCTGAACACGCCCTCTTCCTCGCTGTGCAGACGGAAGGCATCGTGCAGGCCCAGCTGCAGCAGCTTGTTCAGGGCGCCGCGCTCGGCGGTGGAGGTCAGGATGTGGTTCTCGTTCCAGAGCAGCGGGTCGTGCACGTCGCGGGCATCGGGCGCGATGTTGAAGTCACCCATCACCACCAGCTCCGGGTACTTCGCCAGCTCGGCCTCGACCCAGGCATGCACGGCCTCCAGCCAGCGCAGCTTGTAGGCGTACTTGTCGGTGCCCACGTCCTGGCCGTTGACTACGTACAGGTTGATGATGCGCACGCCGTTGACGGTACCGGCGATGGCACGCTTCTGCTCATCCCCGAAACCGGGAATGCCGATCTGCACGTCCTGCGCCGGTTCACGCGAGAGCAGCGCGACGCCGTTGTAGGTCTTCTGCCCGGCAAACACGCTGCGGTAGCCCAGCCCGGCCAGCACCGCGTCGGGGAACTTGTGGTCCTCCATCTTGGTTTCCTGGATGCCGACCACGTCCGGCGCGAACGCCGTGAGCCATTGTTCCAGGTGCGGCAGGCGCACGTTGAGCGAGTTGACGTTCCACGAGGCGATTTTCATGTGCGCCATTCTACCGGTAGCCACCGGCCGTTGGTCGGTGGCGCAGGCAGCCTCTCGCGTCCGGGCACACAGATTTTTGCCACACGCCTGCGTCCCCCGCTAGGCTGTGGCCCACCCTTGATAGCGCAGATATTCAATGAACGCAGATGCCTTCGTAGCAAGGTGGTACGCGGAGAAAGCGAACCTGCTCGCCATGGCATGGACCCCAGGCACGGCGTGCGCAGCAAGGATCGCCGCGATGAAGCTGTCGCCCGAGCAGACCCAGCAGTTGCGGGAGATGCTCGATGTCTTCACCACCGACGCCCTGTACACCCTGCTGCTCGGCCTGGATGGAAGCGCCGCGCTGGGGGGTGACCAGCGCCACTACACCCTGCTGGACGAGGACGGTTCGGTGATCGCCGAGGAAGGCGATCTGGAAGCTGCGGCCTATGCGTGGTTTCACGAAAGCCGATCGTCGCAGCCGGGGCGTTGAGGGAGCGTTGCGCCACACGACGTGATTGACCCGCAGCGCCACTCGCGAGCAGAGGCGCCGGGGCCAGTAGCGCAACACATTGTCCAGTGGGCAAGGCGATATCACGCTGTAAATGTCGCCGATGACTCGGAGTTCTGTAGGTGCTTTCGCACATGAAAGCGAGGAGCTTCCCCACTTGCATCGCTGTCGACTGGAGGAAGATTCTCGACATGTCGCCCGTGACCGCGACAGATGCCCGAAGGAGTCCGCATCCATGCCAACTGAATTCGCCATCAACGCGTTGAACTACAAGACGCTCGCTGCGGTGCTGCTGATCGGCGTCGTCCCGCTGCTGTTGGTCGGCATGGCGGTCTACTTCCTCGGGCAGAACAGAATGTCCCAGTTGGCCGCGCTCGGCGCCACCTCTCTGGCCGTCATCATCGGCCTGCTTGGCGTCTGGCAACTCAGCGCGATCCGACTGACGGCGGACGCCACGACCCTGACCGTAGGGGGCGGCGCGTACGCCGTATCGGTCCCGATGGCGCAGATTGATCTCTCCGCTGCACGCCGACGGCTGCCCGGCAGCAACGACACCCCACTGACCGTGCGAACCAATGGCATCGGCATGCCGGGCCTCTCGCTGGGGTGGTTCCGAACCAGCAAGGGAAGGGCATTTGCAGCGGTGACGGATCCGGCGAAGGTGATAATCCTGCCAACGACGGCCGGCTACACGGTACTGGTATCGCCGGAGGATCCCGAGGCATTCCTGGCAGCCATAGGCGCCGCGCGGTAGCAGATAGGAATGCCGGCGGCAGCCCTCACCGCACCATCGCCTTCAACATCCCGGCGATCTTCGAATATGGCGGCTTGAGCAGATCGCTGGCCGCCCAACGCGACTGCCACAGAATCGGCAGCTGCTTGCTCATCGCATCGAAACCGGCGCGCGCGTGATAGGCGCCCATGCCACTCGGGCCAACGCCGCCGAACGGCAGCCCATTGACCGCAAAATGCAGCAGGGTGTCGTTGACGGTGACGCCGCCGGCCACGACCTGCGCCAGCACCCGTTCCACCTGCGTACGTTCATGACTGAAGACGTACAGCGCCAACGGGCGATCACGCGACTGCACGGCCGCGATGGCGGCGTCCAGATCCGGATACGCGCAGACCGGCAGGATCGGGCCGAAAATCTCCTCGCGCATCAGCGCCAGATCGGCCGGCGGATCGAGCACGATGGTCGGCACGATCAGCCGCTCGCGCCGCGCACGCTCGGGATCGACCGTGGCCAGTTCGATCACCGGCACGCCCCGCGCGCGGGCCTCATCGAGATAGCCGCGCAGCCGCTGGTACTGACCGTCGTGGATGATCCGCGTGTAATCGTTGGCGTCGCTGAAATCGCCATAGCGCGCCTGCACCTGGGTCTGCAGCTGCTGCACCAGCTCGCGCTGGCGATGGCCGTCGATCAGCACGTAGTCCGGCGCGATGCAGGTCTGGCCGGCATTGAAGAACTTGCCGGTGGCCAGGCGCGCGGCGGCCTTCTCCAGCGGGTAGTCGCTGCAGACAATCGCCGGGGATTTGCCGCCCAGCTCCAGCGTGAGCGGGGTCAGGTGCTCGGCGGCGGCCGCCATGACCTTGCGGCCGATGGTGGTGGAGCCAGTGAACACCAGGTGGTCCAGCGGCGAGCCGGCCAGGGCGCTGGCGAGGTTTCCATCGCCCTGCACGACCGCCACGCGATCGGAAGGGAACACGTCAGCCAACAGCGAGTGCAGGAATGCGCTGGTGCGGGGCGTGTGCTCGGACGGCTTGAGGATCACGTGGTTGCCGGCGGCGATCGCGGTGGCCAGCGGAATCAGCGCTAGGTTGACCGGGTAGTTCCAAGGGGAGATCACCCCGACCACGCCCAGCGGCACCGGGCGGGTCTGTGCGCGCGCCGGCCAGAACCGCCAGCCGACACCGACCCGGCGCGGCCGCATCCAGCCGCGCAGATGGCCGCACAGGTGGTCGATGTCGCCGAGCACGGTCATGCCATCGGCGATCAGTGATTCGTGGGTGGAGCGGTGGCCGAAATCGGCCGAGATCGCCGCGGCCATGTCCGGCAGACGTGCCTTGAGGGCGGCGCGCAGGCGCTGCAGGTCATCGCGGCGCTGTTCCAGCGTCGGGCGGTTGGCCTGCCAGGCAGTGCGAAGGGTCTGCAGGATCGCGGGCAGCGCGGCGGGATCGGTGTGGGCATCGCTCATGGGCCGACTATAGCGGCACGCTGCGTGATGGCGGGATCGGTAGTGCCGGCCGCTGGCCGGCAGCCTCACACGCTTCTCCGCAGGTTTCGGGAGCTGGCCAGCGGCCGGCACTACCCCGCAAAGAGAAAGGGCCGCGATCTGCATCGCGGCCCCTTCGTCCTGCCGTGTGAATCACCGTTACTTGGTGATGTCCACATCCTTGGTTTCATGCAGGAACAGGCCACCGACCACGACCGTCATCAACGCGATGATGATGGGGTACCACAGGCCGTAGTAGAGGTTGCCGGTACCGGCCACCAGCGCGAAGGAAATCGCCGGCAGGAAGCCACCGAACCAGCCGTTGCCAATGTGGTATGGCAGCGACATCGAGGTGTAGCGGATACGCGTCGGGAACAGTTCGACCAGGTAGGCGGCGATCGGGCCGTAGACCATGGTCACGTACAGCACCAGCAGCCACAGCATGAAGATCGTGCCCGGGATGTTGATGCGCGCATTGTCGGCCTTGGCCGGATAACCCGCGGCACTCAATGCACCCTTGAGCTCCCCGCCGAAGGCATCACCCTTGGCCTTGAGCTCGTCCTTGGTCAGGCCAGCAGCCTCGTAGGAGGTCACGGCGGTGGTCCCGACGTTGACCGTGGCCAGCGTACCGGCCGGTGCCGGCTTCACTTCATAGGGCACACCGGCCTTGGTCAGGGCCGTGGTGGCCACGTCGCAGGAGCTGGTGAACTTGCGCAGGCCAACCGGATCGAACTGGAACGAGCAGGTGTTCGGATCGGCATTGACCAGCGCCGGCGAGTTGGTGCGCGCTTCTTCGATGGCCGGGTTGGCGAAGTGGGTCAGGCCCTTGAAGATCGGGATGTAGGTGATGGCAGCCAGCAGACAGCCGGCCAGGATGATCTTCTTGCGGCCGATACGGTCCGACAGCCAGCCGAAGAAGATGAAGAACGGCACGCCCAGCGCCAGCGCTGCGGCGATCAGCAGGTAGGAGGTGGTGGCGTCGACCTTGAGCATGCTGCTCAGGAAGAACAGCGCGTAGAACTGGCCGCCGTACCACACCACGGCCTGGCCGGCTGCGGCGCCGAGCAGGACCAGCAGCATCAGCTTGAGGTTGCCGTCCTTGAGGCTGTCACGGAACGGGGTCTTGGAGCCCTTGCCTTCGGCCTTCATCTGCTGGAACAGCGGGGATTCGCTCAGCTGCAGGCGGATCCACACCGAGATGCCCAGCAGCACGATCGAGACCAGGAACGGAATACGCCAGCCCCAGGCTTCGAACGCTTCATTGCCCAGGAAGTAGCGGCAGGCCAGGATGATCAGCAGCGACATGAACAGGCCGAGCGTCGCGGTGCACTGGATGAAGCTGGTGTACAGGCCACGCTTGTCGGCCGGTGCATGCTCGGCGACATAGGTCGCGGCACCACCGTATTCGCCACCCATCGCCAGGCCCTGGGCCAGACGCAGGATGATCAGGATCACCGGGGCGGCGAAACCGATCGAGGCGTAGTTGGGCAGCACGCCGACCAGGAAGGTCGAGATGCCCATGATCAGGATCGTGACCAGGAAGGTGTACTTGCGGCCGATACGGTCGCCGAGGCTGCCGAAGAAGGCCGCGCCGAACGGGCGCACGAAGAAGCCGGCCGCGAACGCCA
The DNA here is from genome assembly GCA_002363385.1 of Stenotrophomonas maltophilia. GTDB lineage: Bacteria > Pseudomonadota > Gammaproteobacteria > Xanthomonadales > Xanthomonadaceae > Stenotrophomonas > Stenotrophomonas maltophilia_AN. Next base: position 31,939 of record DEVL01000003.1, on the reverse strand, counting down.
GCAGGGCGAAGATCATGCCCGTGGTTTCATTGACGCCGCTGAAGAACTGCTTGGCGATGATCGCGGCGAGCGAGCCGTACAGGAAGAAGTCGTACCACTCGAAGACGGTACCCAGGCTGGACGCGAAGATGACCTTCTTGTGTCCCTGGGTAAGTTGGGCTTTCGCCGGTGCAGGTGTTGTTGACATGGGACGCTTCCCCTCCGAAGCAATCGTGGTGTTGTGCCGGCTGTTCACCGGCAATCGTTTTTTCTTTTAGAAGCTGTACTTCGTGGTGAACTGCAGGCGGCTGATATCGCCCTTGCGGCCATCCTCGATCTCGCGCACGCCGTACATCAGCTCGGCGCCGACATCGACCTTGGGCATCGGCGTATAGAACACGTTGCCGCGGATGCTCTGCACGCTCTTGGTGACCAGCGGGCCGAGGCTGCCGTCGTTGTCGTAATCGCTGCGCGCATAGATCAGGTTGGTGCGCAGCTTCGGGGTGAAGGCGTGGCGCCAGCCGACGTAGCCGGCCAGCACGCCGGTCGGGTTGAGTTCGTCGCGGGCGATGTCATACGCGGTATCGGCGGTGACGCCCAGGCCGATGTAGCGTGCGATGCCTTCACCGCCGGTGACCTGGTAGTGCAACGTATCGGTCGGGCCCATCACCCACTTGCCGCCCAAGGTCAGGCCGCCGGCGATCTTGTCCGCATCGGCGCCGGTGGTCTGGTTGTCGACCTTCAGCTGACGGACCACGCCGCCCACGCCGAAGGTGCCCCAGTCACCCTTCCAGCCATAGCGCAGGGTCAGATCGGGTAGCGCGCCACGGTCGGAATTGCTGGCCGCGTTGGTCCACGCACCGGTGACCGGGTTGCGGGTGCCGGTGAGCAGCGTGGTTTCCGGGTTTTCCAGCGCGACGCTGAAGCCGCCCTGGGTGTAACGGATCTGTGCCTGGCGCACGAAGACCACACCGTCGGTCGGGCCGACGAAGTCGGCCGCTTCCGGGATCGAGGCGGCATCCATGAAGTTCGACCAGGTCTGGCCGGCCATCCAGTTGTTCCAGTACATGTAGGCATGACGCAGCGTCACACCGTAGGTATTGGTCGCGGTCTGGTTGCCCAGCGAGTTGCCGAAGAAGTCCATTTCGAAGAACGCGCCGGCCTTGTTGCCGCCTTCGCTGACGTTGTCGATGCCGAGGTTGAAGCGCGAGAACTTGGCGTGGGCGTTGTAGTCCACGTCCGAACGCTTGCCGCTGCCGCCAGCACCGGCCACCGGGGTCTGGCCCGGCAGATACAGCGCGCGGCCGGTGGCATCGTCGGCAAGCTGGCCATCGCCGGTCTGGGTAGCCAGGAAATCGGCCTTGATGAAGCCGCCGATCTTGACCGTGGTACCCGGCGCGGCGCCCGGGGTGATGGTGGTGACCTGGATCGGCTGCTTGCCTGCCGGCACCGTGGCGGCCACCGGTTGCTGCGCCTGGACCGTGCGCACGGCGGTGACATCGGTCTGGGCCTGGCTGATCTGGACCTGCTGTTGCTGCTGGTTGTTCAGCAGCAGCTGGACCTGGCGCTCCAGTTCGACGACGCGTGCTTCCAGGGCCTTTTCTTTTGCGGTTTCGGCGAACGCCATGCCTGGCGCGATCAGTGCGACGAACATGGCGGCGGCCAACGGCCGGCGTGTCGTCCTCAGCAAACGGTGGCTCATGTTGCCCTCTCTCCCGGGTGGCAAGGTGATGCCGCGCATGGGGCACGGTCGACCCGAGGGTGCGGCGCGTTGACGCACCGAAGCTATTGGCCATTAGTCGTACTCGCCCGCCAGGGGCGAGTACGACCCGGGCGTCCACGGCGACCGGCAGGTGCCGCAGGCACCGCGCAGGTACCGACCGTTGGTCGGTACGCCTTGCCTCACGACCAACGGTCGTGAGCTACCGACGTTGCTGCCATGTCATATCCGGATAGTCGGCGTTCGACCAAGGTCTAACCACCTCCACACCGCGCAGGCGGGTGGATGCGGCAAACTGAGGGGGAGAGGTCGTCACTTATGTTGCGACCGCACAACCCAAGTCAACGTGCAAGTGAGGGTGCCATGGCTGATCTTTACCCCGTCGACGCCGCGTTCGCCGCGGCATCGCGGATCGACAAGAACACGTACCAGCAGCTCTACCGTGAATCGGTGGAGCATCCGGATGCCTTCTGGGGCAAGGCCGCCGAGCGCCTGGACTGGTTCAAGAAACCGACCCGTATCAAGAACGTCAGTTATCAGCTCGACGATTTCCGCATCAAGTGGTTCGAAGATGGCGAGCTCAACGCCAGCGTCAACTGCCTGGATCGGCAGCTCGACAAACGCGGCGACAAGATCGCCCTGCTGTTCGAGCCCGACAGCCCGGATGCACCGGCACAGGGCGTCACCTATCGCGAACTGTATGAGCGCACCTGCCGCCTCGGCAATGCGCTGCGCAACCTCGGCGTCAAGAAGGGCGACCGGGTCACCATCTACCTGCCGATGATCGTCGATGCCGCCGTGGCCATGCTGGCCTGCGCGCGTATCGGTGCGATCCACTCGGTGGTGTTCGGCGGTTTCGCGCCGAACTCGATCGCCGACCGCGTCATCGACTGCGGCAGCAAACTGATCATCACTGCCGACGAAGGTCTGCGCGGTGGCAAGAAAATTCCGCTCAAGGCCAACGTGGATGCCGCACTGAAGCTGCCTGGTACCACCACCGTGGAAACGGTGCTGGTGGTCCGCCATACCGGTGGTGCGGTGGACATGCAGGCCCCGCGCGACCGCTGGTTCCACGATGTGGTGGACCCGCAGCCGGCGCAGTGCGAACCCGAGCGGATGAACGCCGAGGATCCGCTGTTCATCCTCTACACCTCCGGTTCCACCGGCAAGCCCAAGGGCGTGCTGCACACCACCGGCGGCTACCTGCTCTACGCGGCCTACACCCATGAAGCGGTGTTCGACCTGCGCGAGGACGACATCTACTGGTGCACCGCCGACGTCGGCTGGGTCACCGGCCACAGCTACATCGTGTACGGCCCGCTGGCCAATGGCGCCACCTCGGTGATGTTCGAAGGCGTGCCGAACTTCCCGAACACCTCGCGGTTCTGGGACGTGATCGACAAGCACCAGGTCACGATCTTCTACACCGCCCCCACCGCGATCCGCGCGTTGATGCGCGAAGGCGATGCACCGGTCAAGCGCACCTCGCGCAGTTCGCTGCGCCTGCTCGGCAGCGTCGGCGAGCCGATCAATCCGGAAGCGTGGCGCTGGTACTACGAGGTGGTCGGCGACAGCCGCTGCCCGATCGTGGATACCTGGTGGCAGACCGAAACCGGCGGCATCCTGATCTCGCCACTGGCCGGCGCGGTCGATCTCAAGCCGGGCTCGGCCACCCTGCCCTTCTTCGGCGTGCAGCCGGCCCTGGTCAACGCCGATGGCGAGATCCAGGAAGGCGCGACCGAAGGCAACCTGATCATCCGCGATTCGTGGCCGGGCCAGATGCGCACCGTCTACGGCGACCATCAGCGCTTCATCGACACCTACTTCCGCACTTACCCGGGCAGCTACTTCACCGGCGACGGCTGCCGTCGTGACGAGGATGGCTACTACTGGATCACCGGCCGCGTCGACGATGTGATCAACGTTTCCGGCCACCGCATCGGCACCGCCGAAGTGGAAAGCGCGCTGGTCTCGCACCCGAAGGTGGCCGAAGCGGCTGTGGTTGGCTTCCCGCACGACATCAAGGGCCAGGGCATCTATGCCTACGTGACCCTGATCGCCGACGAGACGCCGAGCGATGAACTGCACAAGGAGCTGGTGGCCTGGGTGCGCAAGGAGATCGGTCCGATCGCCGCGCCCGATCATCTGCAATGGGCTCCGGGCCTGCCGAAAACGCGCTCGGGCAAGATCATGCGCCGCATCCTGCGCAAGATCGCCGAGAACGCCCCGGACCAGCTCGGCGACACCTCGACCCTGGCCGATCCGTCGGTGGTGGCCTCGCTGGTGGAAGAACGCAAAGTGAAGTAACCCTTCGCCGTAATGGCGCAGGATGGGGCCGCGTCATCGCGTTCGCGCTGTCGCTCCCACGATCCGCACGCGGATCGTGGGCCCCGCCTCACCAGCACCCACACCCCGCCGCTTCGCGGCCGCCCCCTGACTCAGGGGGCTGTCATCCCGATAGAATTTTTCGTTGCGTCGCTGCACGCCTCCGCAACATGGCCCCCACCATGACGACCCTCCTGATTGCCGATGACCACCCGCTGTTCCGTGAAGCCCTTCGCGGGGCCGTACAGCGCGTCATCCCCGGCGTACAACTGTACGAAGCGGACAGCGTGGAAGCGCTGTACCAGCTGGCCGACCAGCACACCGACGCCGACCTGGTCCTGATGGACCTCAACATGCCCGGCGCGCAGGGCTTCAACGCGCTCGTGCATATGCGCGCCCTGCACCCGCAGCTGCCGGTGGTGGTCGTGTCCGCACGTGAGGAACCCACCGTGATGCGCCGCGCGCTCGACCACGGCGCCTTTGGCTTCATCCCCAAATCCGCCGATTCGGACACCATCGGTCATGCACTGGGCACCATTCTGGATGGCGAGACCTGGGCCCCAGCGGAAGCGCACAACGTGCCCCAGACCGGGCGCGAGGAACGCGAGATCGGCCAGCGCCTGCGCGAGCTGACGCCGCAGCAGTTCCGGGTGCTGCAGATGCTGGGTGCCGGCCGCCTCAACAAGCAGATCGCCTACGACCTCAACGTCTCCGAAGCGACGATCAAAGCCCACGTCACCGCGATCCTGCGCAAGCTGGGCGTCACCAACCGCACCCAGGCAGTGCTGATGGCCGGCAAGCTGGCCATCGATGACGAACAGATCGTGTTGCCGCCCGAAGAAGAGTAGTCCGTTATAGCCGGAGCTATGAATTCCAGCGTTACCTGCGCAATTCGCCGCAAACGCTCTACGCTGCAGGCCCGGTGCTAAGCTTCGCGTCCCCTTGGGGAGTAGCCGGATTCCTGCTGAAGGAATCGCCCGCGTCAACATACTCGGCCAGTGCGCCGTGGTGCGGGCAACCATCTTGGTTGGCGAGACCAGCGGTCCGCGTGCGCAACGACAGGTTGGGCGCGTCCGCGGCCCGTTGTTCGCTATCGCCCGACCTGCCGCGTACCCCAATGTCTCCTGTTTCGATCCTGCTGATCGGCTTTGCCATGTCCACCGATGCCTTCGCTGCGGCGATCGGCAAAGGCGCGGCCATGCGCAAGCCACGTTTCTCCGACGCGCTGCGCGCCGGCCTGATTTTCGGTGTCATCGAAGGCATCACCCCGGTGATCGGCTGGCTGCTCGGTCGCGCTGCGCTGGAGTATGTGGAGGCCTTCGATCACTGGATCGCGTTCGGCCTGCTCGGCGCACTGGGCGTGCACATGATCATCAACGGCCTGCGCCCCGATGAGGATGCAGAGGAAGACGACACCAGCAAGCACCACGGTTTCTGGCGGCTGGCGATGACCGGTTTCGCCACCAGCATCGACGCGATGGCGGTCGGTATCGGCCTGGCCTTCCTCGACGTGCACATCGGCGTCATGGCGCTGGTCATCGGCCTGTGCACGCTGACCATGGTCACCTGCGGGATCATGCTCGGCCGCGTGCTGGGCGGCATGGTCGGCAAGCGCGCCGAGATCATCGGTGGCGTGATCCTGATCATCATCGGCTCGACCATCCTGTACGAACACCTCAGCGGCGCCGTGGCCTGATCGGGCACTGCGACCGCCGCCAGCCCGCGGCTAGAGATCGCCGCGGGTGTCGTGGAAGGCGGCCAGGAAGGCGCGTAGCGAGGCCGGCTTGATCGGCTTGGTCAGCAACCGGTAGCCGCGGTCGCGCGCCATCCGCTTCAGCTCATCGCGCCCATCGGCGGTGAGCAGCGCGCCGGGGATCGCGCGCCCGGCCTTCTGGCCCAGGGCCACCAAGGTATCCAGCCCATCCAGGCGGTCGTGCAGGTGGTAATCCACCAGCATCACATCCGGCCGTTCCACCACTTTCTCCAGTGCCTGGTCGACCGTGCTGGCGGTGATCACCTGCACCTGCCAACGGCCCAGCAGCGCGCGCATGCCGTCCAGGATTTCCTGGTCATTGTCCACGCACAGCACACGCATGCCCGCCAGTGAATCGGTGCGGGTCACCGGGTTCGGTGCCGGCAGCGCCGTCACGCTGGGCAGCGCCGGTGCGGCCACCAGCGGCAGCAGGATCGAGAACATGCTGCCGCTGCCGACCCGGCTGCGCGCGTTGAGGCGGTGATCGAGCAGACGCGAGATGCGCTGGCAGATCGACAGCCCCAGCCCCAGCCCCTGCTCTCCCCAGTCGAAGGGCTGCTGGTAGCGATGGAACTCATCGAAGATCTGCTGCATGTGGTGTTCGGGAATGCCCGGGCCGGTATCCCATACCTGCAGTTCCACCTCCGGCCCACGATGCCGCACCGCCAGCACGATGCGGCCTTGGCGCGTATAGCGCAGCGCATTGGCCAGGAAGTTCTGCAGCACGCGGCGTAACAGGCGGCGATCGCTGCGCACCCACGCCGGCCGCGCGAACAAATCCAGGCGCAGGCCACGTCCGGCGGCGACGGGGGAGTACTGCGCCGCCAGTTCGCGCATCAACAGGCTGACGTCGAAATCGCCGATCACCGGGTGCAGCCCGCCGGCATCCAGCCGGGAGACGTCCAGCAGGCCATCCAGCAGCTCTTCAGCGGCGCGCAGTGACGCATCCACGCGCTCGGCCAGGTGCCGCTGCTCCTCGTTGTTGTGGTGGCTCTCACGAAGCGCAGAAGCGAACAGGCGCGCAGCGTTGAGCGGCTGCAGCACGTCATGGCTGATCGCCGCCAGGAAACGCGTCTTGGACTGCTGCGCCATTTCCGCCTCGTGCGAGCGCTCGGCCACGCGCTGCTCCAGCGTTTCGTTGGCTTCCAGCAGCGCGCGCTCGGCGTGCTTGTAGTCGGTGATGTCGTTGTAGCTGGTGACGTAACCGCCGCCGGGCAGCGCCTGCCCGCGCATCTCGATCACCTTGCCGTCGCTGCGGGTGCGCTCGAAGATGTGCGGTGAGCCGGCGCGCATGTAGCCGATGCGGCGGTTGATCTGCACCTCGATCTCGCCCTCGCCCAGCTCGCCACGCTCGGCGTTGTAGCGGATCAGATCGGCGACCGGGCGACCCACGTACAGCATGCCATCGGGATAGCCGAACATCTGCTGGTAGCGGCGGTTCCAGGCGGTCAGCCGCATGTCCGGATCGACCACGCTGACGCCCGCGCTGATGTTCTCCAGCGTGGTCGACAGGATCTCGCGGTTGAAGCGCAGTTCCTGGCCGGCTTCATCGAGCACCGCCACCACTTCGCCCAGATCCATGCCCGAGCCGCGCAGCAGGCTGGTCAGCAGCAGACGTGCGGACGCCGCACCGATCGAGGCGGCCAGCAGGCGTTCGGTGAACTGCACCCAGGCACGGTCGGCCGGGGCCGACGCCTGCAGCTCGCGCCCCAGCGATTGCGCCTGCTCAAAGAACGAGCGCCGTGCATGGCGGTCACCCACCACGCGCGCGGCCAGCGCCAGCAGGTCGCCCACATGCACGTGGCCCGGCCACGCACCGGCGACCGACGGCCGCTGTGCATACGGATCCAGGAAGGGTGCCGCACCCAGCCGCTCGTCCACACCGGGACGCCAGCGCACCGAGACCAGCACCATCGCGGCCACGTTGACCAGCAGCGACCAGAACGTGCCGTGGGTCAGCGGGTCCCAGCCACTCATTCCGAACAGGTGCTGCGGCTGCAGCCAGTCGATACCGAACGGGCCCTGCACCAGCCAGCTCGCATCCATCCATCCGGCATGGGTCAGCGCAGGCAGCAGCAGGGTATAGACCCAGGTGCCGAAGCCCAGCAGCATGCCGGCCTCGACGCCTCGGCGGCTGGCACCGCGCCAGTAAAGTCCGCCGATCAGCCCGGGCGCGAACTGGGCCACCGCCGCGAACGCCATCAATCCGTACGAGGCCAGCGTGCTGTCATTGCTGCTGCCGCGGTAGTAGCTGTACGCCACCAGGGCGAGCAGCAGGATCGCCGTGCGCCGGATCCACAGCACGCGTGAGGCGACGTTCGCCGCGTCCTCGTGGTGGTCGTTGCGGCGCAGCAGCACCGGCATCACCAGGTCGTTGCTGACCATGGTGGCCAGCGCGATCGACGCCACGATGACCATGCCGGTTGCCGCCGAGAAGCCGCCGACGTAGGCGACCAGTGCCAGGAATTTGCGGCCCTCGGCCAGCGGCAGGGCCAGCACCATGCTGTCGTCGGCCACGCTGCCACCGGTGCCGAACAGGGTCACGCCCGCCGTGGCGATGGGAATCACCATCGCCGAAATGATCACCAGGTAGGCCCCGAACATCCAGCGCGCACGGCGGATGTCACGCACGTCGCCGCACTCGACCACCGCCACATGGAACTGGCGCGGCAGGCAGATGATGGCCAGGAAGCTCAGCAGGGTCTGCGAAATGAAACCGACCGGCGGCAGGCCGGTGAACAGCGTGTGCGCCGATTCGATCACCGCATCGGTGCGGTCATTGAGCCAAAGGTAGGCGAACAGCCCCAGCGCGACCATCGCGATCAGCTTGATCATCGATTCCAGCGCGATCGCCAGCATCATGCCGTGGTGGTGCTCGGTGGCATCCACCTGGCGGGTACCGAACAGGGTGGCGAACAAGGCCATCAACAGCGCCACATACAGCGCCGGATCGGTGAAGAAGCCGGTGGGCCCGACGTTGCCGGTCAGCACCTGCAGGCTCATCGCCACGGCTTTGTACTGCAGGGCCAGGTACGGCACGATGCCGATCAGCGCGATCACCGCCACCAGCGCGGCCAGCCGCCGCGAGCGGCCGAAGCGCGAGGAGATGAAATCGGCGATGGACACCACGTTCTGGCTGCGTGCGATCAGCGCCAGCCGCTCGATGATGCGCCAGCCGAACACCCATAGCAGCAGCGGGCCCAGGTAGATCGGCAGGTAGCCCACGCCATTGCGCACCGCCGTGCCGACCGCGCCGTAGAAGGTCCAGGACGAGCAGTACACCGCCAGCGCCAGGCTGTAGACCACCGGGCGCAGCCACGGGCGGTCGGGGTACATCGGGCGACGGTCGCCCCACCACGCCACGCCGAACAGCAGCGCGGCGTAGGCCACCGAGACCAGCAGCAGGATCCAGCTAGAAACCACAGGGTTGTTTCCGCGAGAGCAGCCCGCAGTGTAGGCCACGACCGTTGGTCGTGGCGCTACGGGAGCCGCCGACCTGTCTTACTCCGCCGGCACGCCCATTTCCTTCAGCAGCTCCGGCGCCGGGTAGACCTTGGCCAGCAGCCAGCGCAGGTAGCGCATGTCCACGTGCACGGCACGCTTGAAACGCGGGTCGAACCACCAGCTGGCGCTGACCGACTCCCAGTTGCTGTCGAAGTTCAGGCCGATCAGTTCGCCCTTGGCGTTGAGCACCGGCGAGCCGGAGTTGCCCCCGGTGGTGTCCAGGTTGGTCAGGAAGTTGACCGTCTGGGTCTTCAGCACCGGATCGGCGGTGGAACCGAAATCGCCCTTGGCGATCGCGGCCAGCAGCGGCTTGGGCGCATCGAACGGATAGGCGTTGGTGTTCTTCTCCACGATCCCGGCCACGGTGGTCACCGGGTCGAAATGCACTGCATCGCGCGGCGACAGCGCTTCCACCTTGCCGTAGCTGATGCGCAGGGTACGGTTCGCATCCGGGTAGACCGCGCGGCCCTGCTTGGCGCGCCAGGCGAACAGCGCCTGCATGTAGGCCGGGCGCAGACGCAGCTGCTCGCCTTCGCGGGTCTTGCGCTCGTCATCCAGGCGCAGCTGCGCGGCCACCAGCGGGCCAGCCAGATCGATCAGCGGATCGCGTGCCAGCGCCTTGCCCTCTTTCGCCGCGGCAAAGCGCGACAGACGCTCGGCTTCGTCGCCCAGGTGCGTGTTGGCGTACAGCGTGTCCAAGGTCTTGGCCAGCGCGGCCGGGGTGCGGCCGAAGGCCGCGTCGAACTCGGGCACGCGCTGCGCGTCGGGCAGCTGCTGGTAGCGGGTCAGCAGCGTGGTCAGCAGGGCTTTTTCGATGGCCGGATCGTAGCGGCGCTGAACCTGCTTGAGCACGCCTTCGATCAGCGCCAGATCGCGCTGCTGGTAGCCCGTGTCACGCTCGGCATCGGGCTTGGCCGATTCGATGCGCAGCCGCTCCAGGGTCAGTGCCGAGCGCAGCAGCTGGCTCTGCGACGCGAGCAGATCGAGCAGCAGATCGCGTTCGCCCACCGAGGCGCCGCTGGACAGCGAGGTCAGCAGCGACTGGATGTCGCTTCGGTACTTCGCGTCGGTGGCCTGCAGCATCGCCGCTTCATCGGCGGCGCGCTGCGCCTTGGCATCGCTGCGCAGCAGGCCCTCCAGCTCACCGGCGGCACGCTTGCGGTTGTTCTTGAGCGACTGCAGCTGCGAGGCGTAGCGGGTGCGTGCCTGCGCGTCCTTCGCACTGGCCGCTTCGATGGTGTCGATCATCTGCTGGAACACCGCCACGCGACGCGGCAGCACGGCATCGATCTGGCCAGCGAATTCCGCGGCGGTGCGATGACGGTAGGTGATGCCGGGGTAACCGGCCAGCATCGCGTAGTCGCCGGTCTTCGGGCCGTCGATCGCCATCTTCAGGTGCGCCGGCGGGTGGTACGGCACGTTGTCCACGCTGTACGGCGCGGGCTTGCCGTCCTTGCCCACGTAGGCACGCAGCAGGGTGAAATCACCGGTGTGGCGTGGCCACATGAAGTTGTCGATCTCATCGCCGTAGTTGCCGATCGCGCGCGGCGGTGCGTAGACCAGGCGCACATCGCTCAGCTCCAGCTGGCGGATGCGATAGAAATCGGTGCCGTAGTACATGTCCGCCACGCTGCAGCGGATGTTGCCCTCCTTCTCGCACTCGGCCACCAGCTGCTTGCTGGCGCGGTCGACCGCATCGAAATACGCACGTCCGGTCTTGCCGCGCGCATCGCGCAGCACTTCATCGGTGACCTTGTCGAACCCGACCGTGACCAGCACGCGGAAATCCGGGTTGGCCGCGCGCTCATCGCTGCGGCCCATGGCGATGAAGCCGTCGTTGATCAGATTGTGCTCGGGCGAGGTGTTGTACTGGATCACGCCCATGGCCACATGGTGGTTGGTGAGCAGCAGGCCGTCGTCGGAGACGAACGAGCCGGTGCCGCCACCCGCACGCACCACCGCACTCAACGGCGGCGCGGTGACGTTGGCCAGGTCGCCCGGGTTGCCCTTGAAGCCCGCCGCCTTCAGCGGTTTGGCCAGGTCCGGCAGCTGGGTCGGCATCCACATGCCTTCATCGGCATGGGCGCCGGCAGCGAGGGTCAGGCCAAGCGCCAGCGCGGCGGTGAGGGGTTTGCGTGAAGACATGGGCACATCCGGTACGTCAGAACAGCCCGAGACCTTAGCCACTGAGGCCCCGCAGGGCAACGGCCGTTGGTCAGGGGCACCTGAACCACCGGCCGCAGCTTATTTCTCCCGCCGCCAGTTCAGCGACCCGCGGTTCTCCACCGTGCTCGATTCCAGCTCCACATCGAAGCCACGGCGCAGCAGGTACTTCAGCGTCAGCACCGAGCCACTGCCGACCAGCGACACGCCGTAGCCGATGTACAGCTTGGGCGAGATGTATTTGCCGAAACCGATCACCGAGCCGCCCAGCGCGCGCGACTGGCTCACGCCGGCGTCGTCCAGGCCAAGCTTGGCGCCCAGCTGGGAGGCGAGCAGGCCGCTGCCGGCCGACAGCGCGGCCGAGGCCGCGTTGACCTGCTGGGCCTGATCGCTGCTGGCACCGGTGAGGCTGCGACCCAGCACCAGGTAGGCCAGTGCCTCGGACTGCGACATCGCCGGTTCCGACCACACATCCACGCGCGGCGACTGCGCCCGCCCGGTCACGTCGATGCCGGCGGTGACATCACCGACCGTGCGCTGGGCCCGGATGTTGATGCGCGGATCGGAGACCGCGTTGTAGTTCCAGTTCAAGTTGCCGCGGGTGATGGTCAGGTCCTGTCCGTAGGCCTTGTAGCGCCCACTGACTTCCAGCCCGCCGTTGGCGGTCATCTCCCGCCCCGGGCGTGCCCATACCTGCATCTTGCCGGTCAGCGCGCCCTTCAGGCCGAACCCGGCCATCTTGACCTTGTCGCCCAGGCTCACGGTCAGGTCCATGTCCAGCGGCGAGCTGGGGCCCTCTTCCGGATCGACCGGGTCCAGCACCACCACGTCTTCAGACACCGAGGTGCCACGGTCCAGCCGCTCCAGGTCCAGATCCGCTTCGGGCACGTGCACGGTGCCACGCAGCTGCATCGCGCTGCCGGCCAGGGTGAAATCCAGGTCCGGATTGGCGATCACGCGCAGCTCGCTGGTGTTGGCCAGCAGCACATTCTCGCCGTGGATATGCAGCTGCAGCGGCTGTGCATCGCCGAACCACGACAACCCGCCATCGACGTACAGCGTGCCCTTGCCGGAGTTGGCCTGGGCGGTGATCTTGGCCGAGCCGTCCGGCTGCGCGGTGAAGCTGCCCTTGCCTTCGGCGAAGGTCAGGCCGAGCGCGGGGAACTCGCCGTTGAACCTGCTCAGCGTGGCCTCGCCACCCAGCGACGGCGTACCACGGGTGCCGCGCAGGCTGACGTGGCCTTCGATCAGGCCGGTCGGGCGCACGATGTCGGGCGAGAACAACTCCAGCCAGTACAGCCGCGCGATGTTCATGTACAGCTCGCCGGTCAGCGGTGCGTTGGCATCCCAGCCGGTCTGCACCTTGGCATCGACGAAGCCGTCGCCCTGGAAACCGACACCGAGTTTGGCGTTGATCTGCTGCGGGGTCATCTCCAGGTTCACCGAGAACTGGTCGTAACGCACCAGTTCGCCGCGTGCGTTGTCGCCCAGGCGTACCCCGCCTTCGCGCGAGGTGACCGAGGCACTGCCTTCCCACGCGTTGCCGCGCGGGCGGATGCGCCCATCCAGATTCACTTCACCGCGCAGGAAGATGCGGCGTCCGGACTGCGGCGGCAGCCATGGCTGCACCAGCGACAGCGGCAAGGCATCGCCCCGCACCAGCAGGCCTTCACGCGGCCAGTTCGCGCTGGCGCACAGCGCGCCGCCGGTGGCGGCCCCCAGGCACGCATCGCTCAGAGTGACGTTGCTGCCCTGCACGCTGAAGGTGGCTGGTGCACGCAGGCTCCAGGCATCGCCCTTGACCGGTGCGATACGCAGCGCGGTCAGATCGCCGCGCCAGGCCTGGCCCTGCTGGCGCACGCCACCTTCCAGCGCGACAGCACCCAGCTCGTTCTTCGTCTGTGCATCCAGGCGCAGGTTGGAGAGGCTGCCGCGGGCATTGACGTTGAGCGTGTCCAGCAGCATGCCGACCTGGACCTTGCTGCCCTGCACCGCCAGCGTGCCACTGTCGCCCTGCCACGGCAGGCGCCCCTTGATGCTGATCGCCTCGGCGCTCCAGTCGTCCCAGCGCAGGCCACTGCCAACCAGATCGGCGGTGATGTCCGGCGCGTTACGTGCGCCCTTGATCAGCACGTGGCCGCGCAGGCTGCCGCTGCTGTTGGGCAGCAGGTCAGCGAGCTGCACCGGCTCCAATTGCGCATCGATATCCAGGCGGTCACCCACCGAGCCCTTGGCGGTCAGGCGGCTGGTGCCCAGCGCCAGCCGGAGGTTGCCCTCGCCCTGCTCGCCGCGCAGCGCGAACTTGCCCTGTGCATCCAGCGCGCGCTTGCGCAGCGTGCCCTTGATGCCGGGCACATCGACGGTGGCTTCGTAGCTGCCAGCGGTACCCGCCGGACTGCCGGCCGGCGGCGGCAATTGCCGGCCCTTCGAGGCAAACGAACCGGACAGCTTGCCGTCCCAGCCCGGCGCGAAGTAGCCCGGATCAAAGCCGGCCAGTTTGGCGGCCACGTCCCAATCCAGCTGCGGCGCCCAGGCCACCTGCCCGGTCACGTCGAGCGAACCGCCCGGCGTGCTGGCCTGCAGCTGTTTGATCACCGCGGCCTGGTCATTGCCGCGCACGTCGAACTGCAGATCGGCCACCTGCTTCTCGCGGTCCACCGAGGCACGGCCGACCGCCGCCCACGCCTTGAGCGTGCCGGCCAGGCCCATGCGCGCTTCCTTGAGCGTCACCGGCACCGGCGCGGCAGCGCCCGGGGTGGTGGTATCGGCAGGAGGCACGAAGGTGAGGTCGTTGGCGACGATGGAGAAGCGCAGGCTGGCGTTTTCCTTGTCGGTGAAATCAGCGATGCCTTCCAGCCGCGCCTGGCCACCAAAGCCCTTCACCTGCAGCGGCGACACGGTCAGTACCTGGTCGGCCAGGCCGACCTTGGACGGTGCCAGTTCCACCGCGATGTCGCCCTGCTTGAAGCTGCCCTGCAGATTGGCCTGGCCACCCTTGCCATCGGCCTGCACATCCAGCGCCATCGGCGTGCTGGTGCTCGCGTCCATCCCCGGCACCAGCAGCGCCAGGTCCAGTTCCTTGCTGCGCGCAGCGAGTTTCCACACCGGGTCGGTGCGGCCATCAAAGACCAGGCTGGCCTGCAGCGGCGCCGGCGCGTTGCCGGCGATCGCCACTTCCATATGCCCCAGGTCGCCACGTGCAACCAGGCCCAGGCGCGCCGGGGTACGCCCGCGCGGGGCCGGCATCAGCGCGCCGAGGGTGATGTCGGTGTCGTAATCGCTGCGTGGCAGATAATGCCCGTCCACGCGGAAATCGCCGTAGCTGCTGTCCACGATCAGCTGGCGCGCGCGGAATTCGCCATTGGCGATCTCCAGGCCACCGCGCACCTTGGCGATGTCGATCAGCGGCTGCTGCGCCTGGGTGATGCGGAAGCCATCGATGATGATGGTGTCGGCCTGGATCGCCAGCGGCATTTCGATCTGCGGCAGCGAGTCCGGCCACGACGGCAGCTCAAACGGCTCATCACTCTTGGCCAGGTTCAACGTGGCGTTCTTGATCTGCAGCGCATCGAGCTGGAGCTTGCGGCCCAGCAGCGGTCGGATGTCCGGATCCAGGTAGGCGCGTTCGGCGGTGAAATGGATGTCGTCGTAACGGAAGTCCAGGTCGTGCAGCACCAGCGGCCCGGCGACCGGGCCATCCACCTTGCTCCAGGTGAGCGAGGCGCCGACCGGCAACCGCGCCACCACCTGGGCCAGCAGCACATCACGGCCGGCCACGGTCTGCAGCAGCCAGTACACCAGCAGCAGGGCCAGCAACACCAGGCCGAGCACGGTGAAACCCGACCACGCCCAGAAGCGGCGCTTGCGGTAGAAACGCACGCGCGGCGGCGGCGTGGCAGGTGCGGACGGCGTCGGCGTACTCACAGGTCCGCTCCGATGTTCAGGTACAGCTGGAACTGCGAATCCGGGTTGTTCAGGCCATGCGCGATATCCACGCGCACCGGGCCCACCGGCGATTTCCAGCGCACGCCGAAGCCCACGCCGGTATGCAGGTCGATGGTGTTGTCGAACGCGCTGCCGGTATCGACGAACACCGCCGCGCCCCACGGCCCGCCCTTGAAGTAATGCTCATACTCGGCCGAACCGACCACCAGGTTCTTCGCGCCGAGCGCGTACTTGTCCGGCGGTGCGGTACGCGGGCCGACTTCGCGGAAGGCATAGCCGCGGATGCTGCGGTCGCCACCGGCGAAGAAGCGCAGGCTGGGCGGCATCGCGACCAGATCGCTGGTCCAGGTGGTGCCGCCTTCGCCGCGCAGGATCAGGCGGTCGCTGTCGCCGATCGGCACATACCAGCGCAGCACCATGTTGGCCTGCACGAAACTGGTGTCCGAACCAGCGCCCTCGACGCCGCCACGCAGCGTCGCGCTGCCGCTGATGCCGCGGCGCGGGAACATGTCATCGTCCACGTTGACGTAGTCGGCCACCAACTGCGGGTAGACCAGCGTGGACGTGTTGTAGACCGCATCGGTGAACTCTGTGCCGGAGGCGTAGCGCCAGCGTTCGCGCAGCGCGTTGATCGAGGCGATCGCGGTCCAGTACTCGTTGATTTCACCGCTGCGGCTGGCCGACAGTTTGAAGTTGCGCAGGTCGATGTAATCGGTCTGCTCGTCATAGGCGCTGGCGGTGAACGCATACCAGCCGTCCAGCCAGGCAAAGCCCGGGATGCGGTAGCTGGTGACCAGGCTCTTGCGCTTCTGCGCATAGTCGAGCTGGGTGTTCATCTTGTGGCCGCGGCTGTTGAGGAAGCGCCGCTCCAGGCCGCCGCGCACACCGGCGCCGCTCTCGCTGCCGTAGCTCAGGCCGGCGGTGTAGATCGTGCGCTTGGCCCGGGTCAGGTTGACGTCCACCGGCACATCGCCGTTCTCGTCGGCCTGGTCCGGACGCGGCTGGATGTCGATCACGCTGAAGTAATCGAGCTTGGTCAGCGACTCGCGCAGGCGGTCCAGCTTGCCTTCGTGGAAGTAGCTGCCTTCATCCCAGTACACCAGCGGGTCGAACAGCTTGTCGACGAAGTAATCCTGGTGGAAACGGATCTCGCCCATGTTGTAGCGGCGGCCGCTGTCCCAGGTGAGATCGACGTCGGCGGCGTTCTCGGCGCGGGTGATCTGCACCTGGCGCTGTGTGAAGTCGGCATCGAAGTAACCGCGCTCGGCCAGGCGGCGGGTCACCTTGATCTTGCTGGCTTCGTATTCGGTGTGTTCGAAACGCTGGCCCTTGCGCGGCTTGAAGTTCTCCAGGTCTTCCTGCAGGTACTGATCCAGCTGGGCCGGGCCGGTGATGTCGATGTGCTCGCGGCGGACCAGGGTCGGCGGCCCTTTCTCGACCTGGATCACCACGCGCAGGTTCTCACCTTCGCGTGGGCTTTCCACGGTGATGGTCGGGTTGTAGTACCCGAACGGCTCCAGCGCCTCGCGGGTCTGGCGCTCGGCCTGGGACAGCAGATACTCCAGCCGCGACTCGCCCTGGACCTTGCCGATGGTGTCGTACAGGGACAGCGAGACCTCGATGTTCTCGATCATCTCGGCATCGTCGCCCTTGTCCAATCCTTTGATGTCCACTTTCTCGATGGTCCCCCGTGCATGTGCCACCGAGACGGTGGCAAGGGACAGGAACATCAGCGGAAGGGCGAATTTCGTTGGCTGCATGGCGACAGCATAACGGCCCATCGCGAGCATGCGAAATCGGCGTGGCTGTTTCAGAAAGGCAGTGAAGACGCCGTTAAATTCCGCGAGAAAGTCGCTTGTGTCATAGGCGGTGTGATCGATGACAACACGTCATCGGACAGAAGCGTCCGCGACACAACAGCGGCATCAAATGACGCGTCCAGCACGAATCTCGCAGGGTGCCGCCCTCCCGGAAACGCAGAAGGCGCGAACGGCCCACGCCGTCGCGCCTTCTGGTCCACCGCGGGGCGCCCGGCCCCGCCGCGTCAGTTGGACAGGTGTTCGATCGCCGCCACGCTGCCCAGGCGGTCGCCCAAGCGCTTGAGCAGCGCCAGGCGATTGGCCCGCAGCGCGGGATCCTCGGCATTGACCATCACCGCATCGAAGAACGCATCCACCTGCGGGCGCAGACGCGCCAACCGGTTCAACACGCTCACGTAGTCCTTCTGGTGCAGGCTGGCGTTGCTGTCATCGATGGCCGCTTCCACCGCTTCGGCCAGTTCGCTTTCGGCCGGCTCGGCCAGCAGCGCCGGGTCGATCATGCCCGGGATCTCGCCCTCGGCCTTGCGCAGGATGTTGCGGATGCGCTTGTTGGCCGCGGCCAGCGCCTCGGCTTCCGGCAGCGCGGCGAAGGTGCCGATGGCATCGATGCGGCGGTCGAAGTCATACAGCGAGACCGGCTTCAGCTCGGCCACCGCGTTGAAGTGCGTGGCCGGCACGCCCTTGTCGGCGTAATAGCCGCGCAGACGATCAATCACGAAGTCGTACAGCTCCTGCGGCAGCGCCTCGGTCTTGCGCTCCGCACTGGGCTGCACGCCTGCCGGCAGGCCGGCGATGGCGGTGCCGATCAGCGCGCGCAGATCCAGATCGAACCCGCTCTCGATCACCGTACGCGCCAGGCCCAGCGCGTTGCGGCGCAGCGCGAACGGATCCTTGTTGCCGGTCGGCTTCAGGCCCGCGGCAAAGCCACCGGCCAGCGTGTCCAGACGCTCGGCGATGGCCAGCACCTTGCCCAGCGGCGAGAGCGCGATGTCATCCCCACCGAAGCGCGGCTGGTAGGCCTCGTCGATGGCCAGCGCGACCTCGGGCGACTCCCCCCCGACCACGGCGTAATGCCGGCCGGCGATGCCCTGCAGTTCCGGGAACTCGTTGACCATGCGCGACTGCAGGTCGTTCTTGGCCAGCACCGCGGCGCGCTTGGCCAGCACCGGCTCGACGCCCACCTGCGGCGCGATGGCCTCGGCCAGGGCGGCCACGCGGGCGACCTTGTCGGCGACCGAGCCCAGCTTGGCCTGGTAGGTGACGGTCTTCAGGCCGTCGCCCATCGATTCCAGACCCTGCTTCAGATCTTCGTCGAAGAAGAACTTGGCATCGGAGAAGCGCGGACGGATCACGCGCTCGTAGCCCTTGGCCACTTCGGCCACGTCCTTGGATTCAATGTTGGCGATGCCGATGAACTTCTCGGTCAACTTGCCGCCGGCATCAAGCACCGGGAAGAACTTCTGGTTGATCTCCATCGTCTCGATCAGCGCTTCCTGCGGCACCGCCAGGAACTCGCGCTCGAAACTGCACAGCACCGGCGCCGGCCATTCGACCAGGTTGACCACCTGTTCCAGGTTGTCCGGTGTGATGCGCGCCTGGCCGCCGGCCTGCGCGGCCGCCGCGTTGACCTGCTCGACGATGCGGGTACGGCGCGCGTCGGCATCGACCAGCACGTAGGCGGCCTGCAGCGAGGCGACGTAGTCCTCCGGCGCGCTCAGCCACACGGTCTTGTCATGCATGAAGCGATGGCCGCGGCTCATGCGGTCGGCCTTCAGGCCCAGCACCTCGGCCTCGATGATGTCCGGGCCGTGCAGCAGCACCAGCCAATGCACCGGGCGGGCGAAGCCGTAGGTGTGGCTGCCCCAGCGCATCGGCTTGGGGATCGGCATCGCGGCGATCGCCTCGCGCAGGATCTCCGGCAGCAGGGTCGCGGTGCGCGCGCCCGGCGTGGTGGAGCGGTGCACGAAGCGCTCGCCCTTGGCATCGCTGGTGCGCTCCAGCGCGGTCCAGTCGATCCCGGCCTTGGCCGCGAAGCCCTGCAGCGCCTTGGTCGGCTGACCCTCGGCATCCAGCGCGATGTTCAGGTACGGGCCCAGCACTTCGCTGTGCTGTTCCGGCTGTTCCACCGCCACGCCGGGCAGCAGCACGGCCAGGCGGCGCGGGGTCGATAGCGGCTTGGCATCGCCGCGTTCAATGGTCACGCCACGCTTGGTCAGGCCATCCACGACGCCATCGAAGAAGGCCTGGGCCAGGCCCGGCAACGCCTTGACCGGCAGTTCTTCGGTCCCCAGTTCAATCAGCAGCGGCTGCATCGTGCTCATGCCTGTACCTCCTTGGCGGCCACAGCTTCCAGGCGCTTGGCCTCGTACAGCCTGGCCACGGCCTGGGCCAGCGCGCGCACACGCAGGATGTAACGCTGGCGCTCGGTCACGCTGATCGCGCGGCGCGCATCCAGCAGGTTGAACGCATGGCTGGCCTTGCAGACCTGCTCATACGCCGGCAGCGGCAGGCCGACATCGACCAGCGTCTGCGCTTCTTTTTCGCAGGCATCGAAACGATGGAACATTTCGTCCACGTCGGCGTATTCGAAGTTGTAGGTGCTCTGCTCGATCTCGTTCTGCAGGTACACATCGCCATAGGTGACCGGGGTGCCATCCGGGCCGTAGGTCCAGATCAGGTCATAGACGTTGTCGCAGTTCTGCAGGTACATGCACAGGCGCTCCAGACCGTAGGTGATCTCGCCGAGCACCGGCTTGCACTCCAGGCCGCCGGCCTGCTGGAAATAGGTGAACTGGGTGACTTCCATGCCGTTCAACCACACTTCCCAGCCCAGGCCCCAGGCGCCGAGGGTCGGCGATTCCCAGTTGTCCTCGACGAAGCGCAGGTCGTGCACCAGCGGATCGATGCCCAGCGCCTTGAGCGAATCCAGGTAGAGCTGCTGGATGTTGTCCGGGCTGGGCTTCATCGCCACCTGGTACTGGTAGTAGCGCTGCAGGCGGTTGGGGTTCTCGCCGTAGCGGCCGTCGGTGGGGCGGCGCGACGGCTGCACATACGCGGCATTCCAGCTTTCCGGACCGATCGAGCGCAGGAACGTGGCCGGGTGGAAGGTGCCTGCACCCACCTCCAGGTCCAGCGGCTGGATCAGCACGCAGCCCTGCTGCGCCCAATACTGGTTGAGGGTCTGGATCAGGCCCTGGAAAGTGATCGGAACGTTCGGGATCGCGGACATGCGGCGGATTCTTGCCTGCAGAAGGGGTGCGCTAGTATAGCGACCGACCGCACGGGCCTTCCGTGCCTGGGGAAACGGAGGATGGATCCACGCCTGCCAGCGGCGTTTGCCAGCGTCCCTGAGGGGGTCCTCCCCCTGCCACACGGGCGCCTCGATTTCGACCAGGTCGCTGCAGCACTGGTCGCCGATGGCCTGGTCGCCGCCGCCGATCTGGAGCGCATCCGCTTCTCCGCCCCGGGCGCACGCAACGCCAGCGAGGTCCATCCACTGGTCCTGCTGGCCAACCTGAAGCTGGGCGCCAGCGCCGGTGGCGAGCTCGGCCTGGAGCGCCTCAGCGAGTGGCTGGCCCAGCGCGCGGGTGTGCGCTACCTGCGGGTGGACCCGACCCGGGTCGACGTCTCGGCGGTCACCGGCCTGGTGTCCCACGCCTATGCCCGCCGCCACCGCTTCCTGCCGCTGGCCGTGGACAGCGAGCGCGTGCTGG
The DNA here is from genome assembly GCA_002363385.1 of Stenotrophomonas maltophilia. GTDB lineage: Bacteria > Pseudomonadota > Gammaproteobacteria > Xanthomonadales > Xanthomonadaceae > Stenotrophomonas > Stenotrophomonas maltophilia_AN. The sequence continues at coordinate 11,017 of DEVL01000003.1, read as the reverse complement.
TCGCCACCAGCGAGCCGCTGGCCCAGGAATGGCTGCGCGACCTGCAGCACCTGAGCCGTCGGCGGATCGAGCTGGCGATGGTCAATCCGCTGGATCTGCACCGCTACACCATGGAGTTCTACGAGGTGACGCGCTCGGTGCGCGGTGCCCGTGGCGACGTGCGGGGTGAGGCCAATGCCGCCCTGCCCAGCTTCGAGCAGCTGGTCGAGCTGGGCCGCGCCGGCGACGTCAACGCCGACGACCAGCACATCGTGCACATCGTCGATTGGCTGCTGCAGTACGCCTACGAGCAGCGCGCCTCGGACATCCACCTGGAGCCGCGCCGCGACATGGGGCGCATGCGTTTCCGCATCGATGGGGTGCTGCACAAGGTGTTCGAGGTGCCGCCGGCGGTGATGACCGCCGTGGTCAGCCGGATCAAGGTGCTGGGCCGGATGGATCTGGCCGAGCGCCGGCGCCCGCAGGACGGCCGCATCAAGACCCGCTCGCCCGGTGGGCGCGAGGTGGAAATGCGGCTGTCGACCATGCCCACCGCGTTCGGCGAAAAGTGCGTGATGCGTATCTTCGACCCGGATGCCGCCTTCAAGAGCATCGATCAGCTCGGTTTCAGCCCGCAGGAGGCGGCCGGCTGGACCGCGCTGGTCGAGCGCCCGCACGGCATCGTGCTGGTCACCGGGCCGACCGGCTCGGGCAAGACCACCACCCTGTATTCCACGCTGAAGCGGCTGGCCACCCCGGACGTGAATGTCTGCACGGTGGAAGACCCGATCGAAATGATCGCCCCGGAATTCAACCAGATGCAGGTGCAGACCAACATCGACCTGGATTTCGCCAGCGGCGTGCGCACCCTGCTGCGCCAGGACCCGGACATCATCATGATCGGCGAGATCCGCGACCTGGAGACCGCGCAGATGGCGGTCCAGGCCTCGTTGACCGGCCACCTGGTGCTGTCCACCCTGCACACCAACGATGCGCCCTCGGCGATCACGCGCCTGCTCGATCTGGGCGTGCCGCATTACCTGCTGGCCTCCACCCTCAACGGGGTGCTGGCCCAGCGCCTGGTGCGCACCCTGTGCACCCGCTGCAAGGTGCCCACGGTGCTCTCGGCCGAGCAATGGGCGGTGCTGACTGATGCCGATGCAGCATTACCTCAGGCGCCCACGCCATATGCGCCGGTCGGCTGCATCGACTGCCGACGCACCGGTTTCCTCGGCCGCGTGGGCCTGTATGAGTTGCTGCCATTAGGTTCCAGCCTGCGCCGGCACATCCGCGCGGACATGGATCTGGCCGCCTTCAACCGTGCCGCACGTGCTGAAGGGGTACGAACCCTGCGTCGCGCGGGGCTTGAAAAGGTAGCGGCAGGGCTGACTACAATCGAGGAAGTCCTCTCGGTCCTGCCTCCCCCGGATGAATTCCGCCCCGTTCCTGATTCTTGAAACCGGCCAACCCGTCGCCTCGCTGCGCCGCTACGGGCGGTTTTCGCACTGGATCCGGGTCGCGGCCGGGCTGGATGCCGACGAGACCGTGGTGGTGGATGTCGAGCATGGCGGCGCCCTGCCCAGCCACCGTGATTTTGCCGGCGTGATCGTCAGCGGCTCGGCCGCCTACGTCACCGATCGCGCCGAGTGGAGCGAACGCAGCGCGCAGTGGCTGCGCGAAGCCGCCCACGACGACCGACCGGTGTTCGGCATCTGCTATGGCCACCAGCTGCTCGCGCACGCGCTGGGCGGCGAAGTCGCCTACAACCCGGCCGGGCGCGAGTCCGGCACGATCGAACTGGCGCTGGATCCGTCGGCGGTGGACGATCCGCTGTTCGGCGGCCTGCCCGCACGCTTCCCGGCCCACGCCACCCACCTGCAGACGGTGCTGCGCGCACCGGAAGGTGCCGCGATCCTGGCGCGCTCGGCGCAGGACAACTGCCATGCTTTCCGCTGGGGCGCGCATGCCTGGGGCGTGCAGTTCCATCCGGAGTTCGCCACCCACCACATGCGCGGCTACGTCCGCGCCCGCGCCGAGTGCATCCGCCAGCACGGCGGGTGCGCGCGCAGTGTCGCCCGCGAGGTCAGCGCCGCCCCACTGGCGCGCCAGCTGCTGCGCCGTTTCGTCCGCCAGGCACGCAACGCCTGAGGCCGGCGCGGGGACATCATCCGGGCGCAACGCAGCGTCCGCGCCGTGCAGGGCGGCCTTCAGGTCACGCGCCGGGAAAACAGGGATAATCGACCGCAATCGGGCGTTCGCGCCTCCTCCCCTGTCCCGGAATGTTATGAGCGAGATTCGCAAGCTGCCGGCCTCCGCCGGCGCGGAATGGCTGGTGTCGGGTTTCACCCTGCTGCGCAAGGCGCCGCTGGCGCTGGGGCTGCTCGGCGTGATCTGGGCCGTGGCCGCGTTGCTGGTGATGTCGCTGGCGATGGTCAGCCCGGCGCTGAGCACGCTGGCGCAGCTGTTGATGGCACTGGCCGGCCCGCTGTTCTTCGGCGGCCTGGTCTGGGCCGTGCGCGAAGTCGACCAGGGCCGCGTGGCGCAGCCGTCGCACCTGCTGCAGGGCCTGCATGAAGGCCGCGCGTTGAACCTGCTCGCCTCGCTGCTGCCGCAGTTGGTGGCCGGCCTGTTCCTGGGCGTGCTGTTGCTGGTGTTGATCGGCAGCAGCGGCCTGCAGCACCTGAGCGAGGTGATGGTGCAGCTCAATGCGATCAGCCAGTCCGGCGCGCAGCCGGACCCGGCGCAGATCGAAGAGTTGATGGCGAGCCTGCCGGCGATGCGCATCCTGCTGTGGCTGGCGCTGGTGGTGGTGACCTTCCTGGCGATGGCGCTGGCGCTGTTCACCCTGCCGCCGCAGGTAATGTTCGAGCACCGCAACGGCCTGCAGGCGATGCGCCTGAGCCTGCGCGCCTGCCTGCACAACGTGCTGGCGATGCTGGTGTTCTTCCTGCTCGCCTTCGTGGCAGTGTTTGCGATCTACTTCGGCGTGATGCTGGTCGCGCTGATCGCGCAGTTGATCGGCGGCACGATGCTCGCGCTGTTCGTGGCGCAGCTGCTGCTGATGGGCGTGGTGATGCCGGTCTTCGCCGGTGCCATCTACACGGCGTGGAAGCAGATGTTCGGCCAGCAGGGTCCGCAGACTCCGCCGCCGATGCCGGGCCCGAACAACGTGTTCGCGGCCTGATCCACACAAAAAACCCCGGCCTAGGCCGGGGTTTTTTTTTGTGCCTTACTCCGGCTGCTCTTTCCCACCCGGGCGCGGCACCAGCCAGCGCGCGGCGTGGATGCCCAGCTCGTAGAGCAGGCACATTGGAATGGCCAGCATCAGCTGCGAGACCACGTCCGGCGGCGTCAGTACCGCGGCCAACACGAAGATGCCGACGATCGCGTAGCCGCGACCTTCCTTGAACTGCTGCGGCGTGATCCAGCCCAGCAGCACCAGGATCACCATCGCCACCGGCAGCTCGAAGCTGGTGCCGAAGGCGAAGAAGATCGCCAGCACGAAATCCAGGTAAGCGGTCGCATCCGGCGTGATCGCAATCACCTCCGGGCGGAAGGTGGTCAGGAAGTGGAACACCGCCGGCAACACCAGGAAATACGCGAACGCGCAGCCCAGATAGAACAGCAGCACCGACGAGGCCAGCAATGGCACCGCCAGGCGTTTTTCACGGGCATACAGGCCCGGCGCGACGAACGACCACAGCTGGAACAGCAGCCACGGCACGGCGATGAACACCGCCACGAAGAACGTCAGTTTCAACGGCGCGAAGAAGGCGCCGGCCGGGTTGGTCGCGATCATCGTCTGCCCGTTGGGGAGCTGCGAGATCAGCGGTTCGGCGATCATCGTGTAGATCTGCCGCGAGAACGGCATCAGGCCCAGCAGCACCACGCCCAGCCCGATTAATGCGCGCACCAAGCGCGCACGCAGTTCGATCAGGTGTTCGACCAGCGAACTCTCGCTGCTTTCATGCTCGCTCATCGCGGTGCCTCTTGGTTCGGCAGCGTGGGCGCAGGCGTCGGTGGCGCGGTGTCCGTTGACGCTGGCGGGGCCGTCGGCACGTCCGCACGCGGCGCGCTGCCATCGATGCCCGGCGGTGCCATCGCATCACGCGGCGGCTCGACCGCCTCGGGGGCCACCACATGCTGGGCCACGCTGGCCGGGGAACCCGGTGCGGGGCCGGTCATCACCGGTTCGTCCTCCGCAGCGGCAGCCGCAATGCCATCGCCATGCTGCGCCACGTCCTGGCGCATCTGCTCGGCCTCGCGGCGCACCGCTTCGCCACTGGCGCGCAGCTGCGACTCGGTATCGCGCATCGAGGTCTTCACATCGTCGAACTGCCGCTTGATCTCTTCGGCGTGCAGCTCGCGTTCGAGCTCCTGCTTCACCGAATCCCACTGGTTGCGCGCGCGGCGCACCCACAGCCCGGCGAAACGGGCTGCCTTGGGCAGCCGCTCGGGGCCGAGGACGACCAAGGCCACCACCGCGATGACCAGCAGTTCACTGAAACCGATATCGAACACGCCAAGCCGCCCGGATCAGCGCGGGTCGCGGTCGTGCTCGGTCTGCGACGTCGTCGTCGAGTCCTGCGGACGCGAGCTGTCGCTGAGCTGCGCGTTCGGCTTGTCCTCGTCGCGCATGCCCTTCTTGAATTCCTTGACGGCGCTGCCAAGGTCCTTGGCGCCGCTGGTCAGTTTCTTGGTGCCGAACACCAGCAGAACGATGACCAGCACGACCAACCAATGCCAGATGCTGAAACTGCCCATGAGCCGCTCGCGTTACGTAGTGATCAGACGGTTGAGCATAGCGCACCGGCGGTAAGCCGGCGCGCGTGACAAAAGTCAGTTGCCGTCCAGCGATTCGGTACGGACTTCACCGTCGCCGACCGGCTGGAAGCCCTGCTGTGGTGCCGGTTGCGCCGGCACGGACTGCAGCGGGGCGGTGGTCGCGCCAGCGGCAGCCGGGGCCGGTGCCTGTTCAGGGTGAACCGGCACAACGGCGGCGCGCGGCGCAGCGGCCGGCGCTGGGGCATTTCCCGCGGTGCCGCGCTTCTCCCGGGCCGTATAGGTGGCTTCTTCCAGGCGATCCCGGAAGGCGACCACGTCCGCCGACGGCGGCTCGCCGACACGGCCTTCAAAGACCATGCGCGGCGTGGTGTTGCTGCCGTAAGCGTCCAGGTTGGCGGCATCGTCGATCTGCAGCACCGCGCCATCCAGCGCGACACCGGCGAACAGGCCGCGGGCGCGCGACCAGGACCAGATTTCGGCCTTCAGCTGGCCATCGGTGGCGGCGGCGGCGTTGCGGCCGACCGGACCCGCGGCGACGCCGGCATCGGCGCCCAGGGTGAACTTGCCGTTGACGAGATTGTCCAGGCTGCGGTCGTTGCGGAACACCAGCACCACATCGGAGGACTGCACACCGGCCTGGAAGCCGATGCTGCCGCCGGTGAGCTTTACGAACACCGGGTTGGACCAGCTGCCATCGGGGTTCTTGACCGACATCAGGCCATGGCCGCGACGGCCACCGATCACCAGACCGGCCTTGATCGTGTCGGGAATCACGATGACTGCGCGGCCTTCGTCGAGCAGCTTGTCCGGAATGCCCTGCTCGGGGATATCCTGGATTTCGTTCAGGACGCGCACCGCGTTGCGGGCGCGCTGATCCTCCTGTGGCCCGGCCATCGCCTGGGTCGACAGCAGGCTGGCGGAGATCAGCAGTACAAGGCTGAGACGGCGCATGGTGGGCTCCAGAAGGTCTACGTAGACAAAGATAAAGCAACTGCCCGACGTTAGAAGGCTTGCGATGAATCCGCAATGAGTGATCCGGGCCATCGATATGCATGCTGGATCGCGTTCATCGTCCAAATCCATCCCGCCGATCGCGCAGACCTGCGAGAATGCCCCCATGCTCGACGCACCCGACACCGCCGTGCTGGCGGTCAATCTAGGCACGCCCGAGACGCCAACCGCCCCGGCGGTGCGTCGCTACCTGGCTGAATTCCTCAGCGATCCGCGCGTGGTCGCGATTCCGCCGCTGTTCTGGAAACCCTTGCTCTACGGGCTGATCCTGCCACTGCGCAGCGGTCGTTCGGCCGCCAAGTACGCCCAGGTCTGGCTGCCGGACGGCTCACCACTGATGGTCTACACGCGGCGCCTGGCCGAGGCCATGCAGGGCCTGATGCCCGATCTGCGGGTGCGCCATGCGATGCGCTACGGCACTCCCGCGCTGCCGGCCGAGCTGGACCGGCTGGCCGCCGAGGGGATGAAACGGATCGTGGTGCTACCGCTGTATCCGCAGTATTCGACCACCACCACCGCCTCGATCGAGGATCAGGTGCGCGAATGGCAGCCCAGACACCCCGGGGTCACCGTCACCCTGGTGCGCGATTACGCGGTCGATCCGGACTGGGTTGCCGCCGTCGCCGGCAGCATCCGCCAGTGGTGGGAGCAGCACGGCCGTGGCGAGAAGCTGGTGTTCTCCTTCCACGGCATTCCGCAGCGCCTGGCCGATGCTGGCGATCCGTATCCGCAGCGCTGCGAAGCCAGCGCACACGCGATCGCCCAAGCGCTGGAGCTGGCCGACGACGCCTGGCAGCTGACCTACCAATCCCGTTTCGGCCGTGAGAAATGGCTCCAGCCCTACGCCGAACCCACCCTGTGGGCGATGGCCGAAAACGGCGTGCGCAGCATGGACGTGGTCTGCCCCGGCTTTGCCACCGACTGCCTGGAAACGCTCGAAGAAGTGGCGATGGGCTTTACCGAAACCGTGGCCGAGCGCGGCGCCACGATGCGCTATATCCCCTGCCTCAACGACGCGCAGGCGCATGCACTGGCGCTGTCGCGGCTGAGCATCGCGGCGCTGGCATGACGCTGCAGCCGTTCTCGCTGTCGGTCGCCGGCACCGCCGTGGCCGGCCTGCGGTCGGCTGAGATCGGTGGCACGCGTGTCCTGGCGCTGCACGGCTGGCTCGACAACGCCGCCAGCTTCGTGCCGCTGGCGCCGCAGCTGCCGGAGCTGGAGCTGGTGGCGATCGATCTGCCCGGCCACGGTCACAGCGCGCACCTGCCACCGGGCACGCAATACAACACGCCCGGTGCGATCTGCCACGTGCTCGATGTCGCCGATGCGCTGGGCTGGGACCGCTTCGTGCTGCTCGGACATTCGATGGGCGCCGGCATCGCCAGCCTCACCGCAGCGGCGGCACCGGAACGGGTAGAGCGCCTGATCGCGATCGAGGCACTCGGCGGCCTGCGTGGTCCGGAGAATGAGACCGCGCAGCGCCTGCGCGAACACGTGCGCGCCGCACGTGCGCTGTCCACCCGCAAGCTGCGGGTGTTTCCCGATCTGGCCGCACCGATCCGCGCCCGCATGATGGCCAACCAACTCAGCGAGCCGTGCGCGCGTCTGCTGGTCGAGCGCGGCGTCAAATCTGTTGAAGGCGGTTACAGCTGGTGCAGCGATCAGCGCCTGATGCTGCCGACCGCGATGCGCCTGAGTGAAGCGCAGATCGACGACCTGCTGGCGGCGATCGAGTGCCCCACCCAGGTGATCTACGCGACACCGGCGCAGTCGTATTACCCCGAACCGTTGCGCAGCGAACGCATCGGTCTGCTGCGTGACGGGCGGCTGGCGGTGTTCCCGGGTACGCATCATCTGCACATGGAACATCCAGACGTGGTGGGCGAGGTAATCAGGCGCTTCCTCGCCGAATGACACGCTTCACGTAGGCGCACGTCAGGCGCCACATCGCGACGGTCCGGCGCGTGTCCCTGTAGCAGCGTGTGTTGACCGGCATATGTCACGCCACTCAACTTTTCCGTTTCCAGGCCGATACCAAGGATGCAGCCCGGCATGCGCGGTCTGCACCGCCGCTTGCTCCGCCGTTGCGAAGCCGCGTATCCATCAGGGCTTCCAGGGAAGGTCGTAAGCAATGTCGGATTGGCCGCGCCACTGCCCACCGGGCCGCGCCGTGCCGGTGGCACCTGCCGCCATGGCACGCATGCATCCACGCGCACCGAGGCTGCGCCCACACCCCTCTCATTCCGCTGCCACGCCCACCGCACTGCCGGTGTCTGGGGTGGCATCCGCCTGTGCGTCTGCGCGCGACGGATTCCCTGCTTTCTACTGATCCTGGAGTCGCTATGTCCGCCATTTCCCATGCCCCGCCCCGTCCGCCGGACCACGCGCTGCGCGCTGCCTTCCGCATCGATACGGTGTATCTACTCGCGGCAGGTGCGCTGTTGCTGGTCTCGTTGGTCATCGCAGTTTGGCAACGACAGCCATGGTCCGTGCTGCCGCTCGCGATGGGGGCGGCGCTGCTGTGGGTGCTGGCGACGCGAACCCGGCGACAGGCGTTGGCGCTGGCCCGCGCTGAAGAACGCGCGATCTTGGCGGTTGCCGAGCTCACGCAGCGCCGCCAGGCCGCGGACGTCGTCCATCAGAACGACAGCCAGGTCCGCCAGGCCCTGGACGTCTCGCGCACCGCGATGATGATCGCCGACAACGATCACGTGATCCGCTACGTCAACCAGTCGGTGGTGACCCTGCTGCGCAACCAGCAGGCCAGCCTGCGCGAGGCCTTTCCGGACTTCGATGCCGAGCGTCTGGTCGGCAGCAGCATCCATCGCTTCCATGCCAATCCGGACCGCATCCGCGCCATCCTCAATACCCTGATGGCCACCCACCATGGCCGTGTCCGGATCGGCCCGGTGCACTTCGCCCAGGTGGTGACGCCGGTCTTCGATGCGCAGGGGCATCGGCAGGGCTTCGCGGTGGAGTGGCATGACCGCACCCATGAGCTGCTGTTGGAGAACGCGGTGGCGGGCATCGTCGACGCCGCCAGCAAGGGCGATCTCGATCGCCGTCTACAGGCCACCGATGGCGGCGCCAGCTTCCTCAATGGCCTGACCGGCGGCATCAACCAACTGCTGGACAGCGTGGGCGGCACGGTCGGTGAGATCCGCCGGATGCTGTCGGCGCTGGCCGACGGGGATCTGGATCAACGCATGCAGGGCGATTTCCACGGCTCGTTCGAGGCCATGCAGCGCGACGCGAATGCAACGGCGCAGCAGCTGACCGCGATGGTCGAGCGCATCAAGCAGTGCAGCGGCTCCATCTCGCTGGCGGCCAGTGAGATCGCCAGTGGCAACGATGATCTGTCCGAGCGTACCGAGCGCCAGGCCGCGCACCTGGAAGAGACCGCGGCCTCGATGGAGGAGCTGACCTCCACGGTGCGCCAGAATGCCGAACATGCACGTCAGGCCAGCTCACTGGCCCACGGTGCACACGACGTCGCCACGCGCGGCAGCCACGTGGTCAGCCAGGTGGTAACGACCATGGATGGGATCCAGACTGCATCACGCCGAATCGGCGACATCACCCGCGTGATCGACGGCATCGCCTTCCAGACCAATATTCTTGCCCTCAACGCCGCCGTGGAAGCCGCACGCGCAGGTGAGCAGGGTCGCGGCTTTGCGGTGGTCGCCAGCGAGGTGCGCATTCTCGCCCAGCGCTCGGCCGATGCGGCCAAGGAGATCAAGAACCTGATCGATGCCTCCGTGGTGCAGGTCGCCGAGGGCGCGCGCCTGGTGCAGGACGCCGGCCAGACCATGGGCGAGATCGTCAGCAGCGTGGCCAGCGTCAGCGGCATCATGGCCGAGATTTCATCGGCCTCGCAGGAGCAGGCCGCGGGCATCGATCAGGTCAACCAGACCGTGGCACAGATGGACGATGCCACCCAGCAGAACGCAGCGCTCGTTGAGGAAGCCAGTGCCGCCGCACGCTTGCTGGAAGCGCAGGCGGCCGACCTCACCCAGGCGGTGGCGGTGTTCCGCCACCGGGGTGAGACCGCGCGCCAGCCTGCGCTGGCCTGATCTGACATTCAAGCTGCAGACGCTACGGCGATTGCAGCCGCCAGGCGGCGATCGTCTCGACCGCCTGGCCACCCAAGGCCCCGGCAGTCCGGTCGGTAGCGAACGCCCCCACAGTCCAGCCCGACGGCATCTGCACGGCAGACGGTGCGTTGGTCCATGAGCCGTTGCAGCGACGCTACGTCGCTGCCGGCGCACAGCAGCTGATGCGACAGCACTGATCAATCCGATGTGACCGCATGCCCGCCCGCGGCCTACGCGCGGCATCGGTGCCTGGGTGCCATGCGGTCACACCATTCCAGATAGATTGCGCACCGTTGCAGACAGCGTGGCCGAACCGCGGCAGGCGTTGACTGATCGCGTGGGGGGCGCGGCTGGATCGGTCGGGCGTTGGGCCACGATACCCTTGCCGGCGACGCCTCCGGGCGCCGCCTTGCGGCGACGGCCGGGGGGACATTTGCCGAGGGGCCCTTACGCTCGCGGAAGACCCAAGCGGAGACACCCCCAGATCCAGATGCGCTGCGCATGGACTACACCGCCGCCTCGTATGACCAGGCGATCTGCTGATGGCCCTTAAAAGGAAGCATTTCCCAGCCGCTGAGCGAAGAACAAAAGGAAAACCCCGCTGCGTGAGCAGCGGGGTTTTGGGGTAAAAACCCTGGCGATGA
>DEVL01000003.1:0-281 GCA_002363385.1 Stenotrophomonas maltophilia | reverse complement strand
CGCTAATTTCACCAGGGAGACAGTTGGAGCGTCGCCATCCTAAAGAAACGGATAAGGCGCCTGCCTCTCGTAAGTCTTGTGACGTAGCGTGCACTTGGGATCTATCGACATGTCATGTCGGCCAAGGCAACTTGAGGTTATATGGTCAAGCCACACGGATCATTAGTATCAGTTAGCTCAATACATTGCTGTACTTACACACCTGACCTATCAACCACATAGTCTATATGGTTCCTTCAGGGGGCTTGTGCCCCGGGAGATCTCATCTTGAGGCGCGCTTC